>CANLVH010000004.1 GCA_947494545.1 uncultured Mesonia sp.
AAGCCTTTGGGGAGTCTAAACCAAAAGTAGAATGCGACAACTGTACAGAAGAACAATACCAAGAAAATAGAAGGTCTAAATTTATAATTGTAAAGCAGTAATTAATTAAGATTTAAATTTAAAAAAGCGGTCTCTAAAAGGCCGCTTTTTCTATTACAAGCTATTTATTATTTCTGCTGCCGCTTCTAAGGTTTCATTTCGTTTGGCAAAACAAAAACGCAATATTTTATCGTCCTGCTTATTTTTATTAAAAACCGAAACAGGTATACTCGCCAGCTTTTTTTCCTTAATTAAACGTATCGCATAAGCAGTGTCTTTCTCTGTTGTTATATTTTTATAGGAAACCGGTTGAAAATAAGTTCCTTCAGAAGGGGCAAACTCTAATCTAGAATCTTTGATTAAATCTAAAAAATAGTCTCTTTTTTCTTGGTAAAATTGCGATAACTCCAAATAGAGTTCTTCTTTTTGCAAATAGTCGTTTAACGCAATTTGTAATGGATGGTTTACACAAAAAACATTGTACTGGTGTACTTTTTGAAATTCTTTCATCAAAGCTTTAGGAGCCACACAGTAACCCAGTTTCCAACCGGTTACGTGAAAGGTCTTCCCAAAAGAATAGGTAATAAACGAGCGTTCCCATAAATCCTTAAATTTTGCCACGCTTTGGTGTTTGTTATCATCAAAAATTATATGTTCATAAACTTCGTCGCTAAGAACTAAAGTATCTGTTCCTTCAAGAATTTCCTGCAATTTTACAAGGTCTTGTTTTTTTAGAACTTTACCCGTGGGATTGTGCGGGGTATTAATGATTATCATTTTAGTTTTCTTAGATACTTTTCGTTGCACTTCTTCCCAATCTATAATATAATCAGGAGCTTGCATTTGAATTAAAACCGGTTTGCCTCCGTACAATTCTATAGCCGGTTCATAACAATCGTATGCAGGTTTAAATACAATTACTTCATCATCTTTGCGCACAAAGGCAGAAATAGCCGTAAATATAGCTTGGGTTGCGCCGGCAGTAATTGTAATATCTGTTTCGGGATGATAATTGCTTCCATAAAGATGGTTGAGCTTATTACATAGTGTTTCGCGTAAACTAAAAATCCCCGCTAAGGGTGCATACTGATTTTTACCTGCTTTACGGAAAGATTTTTCTACCAAATCTAATAGATTTGAATCTGGCATATAATCCGGAAAGCCTTGCGAGAGATTTATGGCTCGGTGTTTATGCGCCAAATGACTCATTTCAGTAAAAATAGTAGTTCCTACATTGGGAAGTTTAGACGTTAGGTTCATGGTTTAAAGTTTATTTACTTATAAGATAAAAAAATTCCCAAACTCTATTAGAATTTGGGAATTTTTTATAAAATATAATTTAATACCTCATTTTTTGGTCGTTGCCGAAAGGTATTCGCGGTTCATTCTGGCAATGTTTTCTAAAGAAATTCCTTTTGGGCATTCTAATTCACATGCTCCTGTGTTACTACAATTACCAAAACCTTCCTCATCCATCTGTCTTACCATTGCTTGTACACGATCTGCTGCTTCTACTTCTCCTTGTGGTAACAACGCATATTGCGAAACTTTGGCAGACGTAAATAACATAGCGCTGGCATTTTTACAAGCTGCTACACAAGCTCCGCAACCAATACAAGTTGCAGCGTTAAAGGAATCGTCTGCATCGTGTTTGTTTACCGGAATGGTATTAGCATCTATCGTGTTTCCCGATGTGTTTACCGATACATAACCACCTGCTTGCTGAATACGATCAAAAGAGGTACGGTCTACAATTAAATCTTTTATAACTGGAAAAGCAGTTGCTCTAAAAGGTTCTATAACAATGGTATCACCATCTTTAAAGCTGCGCATATGCAATTGGCAAGTTGTAGTAAGTTTTTCGGGCCCGTGTGGCTCGCCGTTAATTTGCAAGTTACAAGAACCACAAATACCTTCTCTACAATCATGATCAAACTCTACCGGATCATCACCTTTTGCTACCAATTCTTCGTTAAGTACATCTAACATTTCTAGAAAAGACATATCGCCTTCTATACCATCTATTGGGTAGTCAACTATTTTTCCTTTTGCGTTGGCGTTTTCTTGACGCCATATTTTTAATGTAAGTTTCATATTCTTTATTAGATTTTAGTATTGAGTATTGAGTACCGAGTGGCTAAATCCTAACACCTCTTTTTCAATACTTACATCTATTTATAACTTCTTGTTTTTAATTCAATATAATCGAATTCCAAGTTTTCTTTATGCAACTCAGCTTCCCGCGGATCGCCGGTGTATTCCCAAGCTGCTACATATTTATAATTTTCATCGTCTCGCAAAGCTTCTCCTTCTTCGGTTTGGTATTCTTCCCTAAAGTGTCCTCCACAAGATTCGTTACGGTGTAAAGCATCTTTTGCAAACAATTCTGCAAGTTCTAAGAAATCTGCTACACGGCCGGCTTTTTCTAATTCGGCGTTTTTAGTTTCGGTTTTACCGGTAACTTTTACGTTTTTCCAGAAATCTTCGCGTAAAGCTCTAATTTCGTCTAAGGCTTCTTTTAAACCTTTGGCATTTCTAGCCATACCACATTTGTTCCACATAATTTTTCCTAATTTTTTGTGGTAGTGATCTACAGAATTTTTCCCGCCGGCATTCATTAAACGATCAATTTTATCGCGAACAGCCTTTTCTGCTTCGTCAAATTCTTTAGTATCGTCTGAGATAGGACCGGTTTTAATATCGTTTGATAAATAATCTCCTATTGTATATGGTAAAACGAAATAACCGTCTGCCAAGCCTTGCATTAAGGCAGAAGCTCCAAGTCTGTTAGCGCCGTGGTCAGAGAAGTTGGCTTCTCCTGCGGCATAACAACCAGGTATGGTAGTTTGTAAATTGTAGTCTACCCAAAGTCCGCCCATTGTGTAATGCACAGCGGGATAAATCATCATTGGGGTTTCGTACGGATTTTGTGCTACAATTTTTTGATACATTTCAAACAAGTTGCCGTATTTATTTTCTACAGCTTCTTTTCCTAAACGAATAATTTCTTCTTTGGAAGGATTTTTATGTCCGGAAGCAAAAGCTTTTTCTTTTCCGTAACGCTCAAAAGCGCTAGAGAAATCTAAAAATACAGCTTCTCCGGTTTTATTAACGCCAAAACCTGCATCGCAACGCTCTTTTGCTGCTCTAGAGGCCACGTCTCGTGGTACTAAGTTACCAAAAGCAGGGTATCTTCTTTCTAAATAATAATCGCGTTCGTCTTCAGACAGTTCGGTTGGTTTTAATTTACCTGCGCGTATAGCTTCGGCATCTTCTTTCTTTTTAGGAACCCAGATTCTACCATCATTCCGTAAAGATTCTGACATCAATGTTAACTTAGATTGATGTTCTCCGGAAACGGGAATACAAGTTGGGTGAATTTGCGTATAACACGGATTAGCAAAATAAGCTCCGCGTCTGTGCGCGCGCCAAGCTGCCATTACGTTACTTCCCATTGCGTTGGTAGAAAGAAAGAACACGTTACCATAACCGCCAGAGGCAATTACTACTGCGTGTGCTGCGTGTCTTTCTATCTCGCCGGTAATCATATCGCGAGCAATAATTCCGCGGGCTTTACCGTCTACCACAACCAAATCCATCATTTCATGGCGGTTAAAGGCTTGTATTTTACCACGGTTTATTTGGCGGTTCATTGCAGAGTAAGCCCCTAATAAAAGTTGCTGTCCTGTTTGTCCTTTGGCATAAAATGTTCTGGAAACCAAAACCCCACCAAAAGAGCGATTATCTAAATAGCCGCCATATTCGCGAGCAAACGGAACTCCTTGTGCCACACATTGATCTATAATATTACCGGAAACTTCTGCCAACCTATAAACATTGGCTTCGCGCGAGCGATAATCGCCTCCTTTTACAGTATCGTAAAACAAACGGTAATCTGAGTCACCGTCTCCTTGGTAGTTTTTAGATGCGTTTATTCCTCCTTGTGCCGCAATAGAGTGCGCGCGACGAGGAGAATCTTGATAACAAAATGTTTTTACATTATAACCTAATTCTGCAAGAGTTGCTGCAGCGCTACCACCTGCTAAGCCAGTACCTACAACAATAATATCTATATTACGTTTATTTGCCGGATTAACCAGGTTAATATTGTTCTTGTGATTGTTCCACTTTTCTGCAAGTGGTCCTTCTGGTATTTTTGATTCTAAAACTGACATAAATCTTCCGTAAATTATAATGTATTAATATAGTGATATAGGGCAATAAAAATAAACCCTAAAGGAACAATAATGGCGTATGCGGTAGTAAGACCACGAACCCATTTTGAGGCGCTACTTTGGTAACCTTTAAGACCTTCTTGGTACTTGTTTTTAACGCCTAAAGATTGGAAAGATGAAGCAAAACCGTGCAACAAATGCAGCATTAAAAATATAAATGCAATAACATATATGCCAACACGTACAGGGCTTTCAAATTTTGTTACTAAATCTTCGTAATAACGTGTAGAGTTTTCGCCAATTGGATTAGTTTCTACATATTTATGAATCATTTCTGGAACCCAAAAATCATAAAAATGTAAACCTAAAAATGCCAATACAACAGCGCCAGAAAAAATCATGTTTCTAGAAACCCAAGTAGAATTTGCACTACCATTAAATTTTACATAATTGACAGCCCGGGCTCTGTTGTTTTTAATTTCTAAGTAAATACCCATTATAAAGTGAAAAACCACCCCAAAAATAAGTACCGGTTGCAACAGGGCTTGTACTACAAAATTATTTCCCATAAAATGAGAAAAGTTATTAAATAGTTCTGCACTTATTACAGAGGTAAAGTTTACAGTTAAATGTTGAGCTAAAAATAAGACTAGGAAAAGTCCCGACAAGGCCATAGCAACTTTACGTGCTATGGTTGATTTTAATAATCCACTCATTGGTTTTTGTTTGTTTAGAGAAATTTCTAACAAAAATACGCTTACTTAAAGTTATTAACAAACTTTGCTCTGCGTTTAAGTTTTATTTAGAATTAGTTTAATCAAGCATAAGATTGCTGAATAGATTTGCTAAGTTTTAAGAAGTATTAAAGCGTAGTATACTATAGAATTAGTAATTTTGAAGAAATCTAAAATTATATAGTTATTATGAGATATACGCCCATAGATTCTAGTTTATTTAAAGAAAACCGTAAAAATTTTATGGCGCAAATGCGGCCAAAAAGTTTGGCTGTTTTTAACTCTAACGATGTATACCCAATTGGGGCAGACAGTACCATTCCTTTTCAACAGGATAGAAATATTTATTATTTGAGCGGAGTAGACCAAGAGGAGAGCATTTTGGTTTTATTTCCAGATGCTCCCAAAGAAAAGCACCGCGAAATTCTTTTCCTTACCGAAACCAACGAGCATATTGCGGTTTGGGAAGGCGAGAAGCTTACCAAAGAAAAAGCCTACGAAACCTCTGGCGTAAAAACGGTATATTGGTTAAAAGATTTTCAAAAGGTTTTTCACGAATTGATGGCGCAAAGCGAGACAGTATATATTAATACCAACGAGCATTATCGCGCCAATATAGAAACCGAAACTCGGGAAGCACGTTTTAATAAGTGGTTAAAAAAGACCTATCCGGCTCATTCTGTAGCAAAAAGTAATCCTATTTTGCAGCGTTTACGTTCCGTAAAGCATCCTTTAGAGCTGGAAGCTATGCAAGAAGCTTGTAATATTACCAAAAAAGGCTTTAAAAGAATTCTCAATTTTGTAAAACCCGGGGTTTGGGAATACGAGATTGAAGCGGAGTTTATGCACGAATTCTTGCGTAACCGCTCCCGCGGATTTGCTTATACGCCAATTGTGGCTTCGGGGCAAAATGCCAATGTGTTGCATTATATAGAAAATAAAGACCAGTGTAAAGAGAATGAGCTTATCTTGTTGGATGTTGGCGCTGAATATGCCAATTATGCTAGCGATATGTCGCGTACCATTCCCGTTTCCGGAAGGTTTACCAAACGCCAAAAAGAGGTATACAATAAAATAAACCAAATTAAAAAAGAAGCATCAAAAATGCTTGTACCTGGCACAATGTGGGAAGAGTACCACAAAGAAGTTGGTAAAATGGCAACCGCAGCTTTCTTAGAATTAGGCGTATTGGATAAAGCCGATGTGCAAAACGAAGATCCGGACTGGCCGGCGTATAAAAAATATTTTATGCACGGTACTTCGCATAATATAGGTTTAGATACGCACGATTATGGTTTGTTGTACGAACCAATGAAAGCTAACCAAGTTTACACGGTAGAACCCGGAATTTATTTGCCGGACGAAGGCTTCGGGATTAGATTGGAAGACGATTTGGTAATTCAAGAAAAAGGCGAGCCTTTTAACTTGATGCGCGATATTCCTATTGAAGCAGACGAAATTGAAGATTTAATGAATCAGTAATTTTTGTATCTTACAACTATAAAAAAACCTGCTTAGATTTATTTTAAGCAGGTTTTTTTGTTACTGATAATTTTGAGATTTTGTTAAAAGATTATTCTTTCACTCTTTTTAAACGCAAATCGCCAAAATTAAAACTAAAGTCGGTTATTGGGGCAATGTACTGTAAGGTGGCACTTTGGGCTTTTCCGTTTTTATCTAGGTTAAAAAGCACAAACACATCGGCATCAAAACTTCTGTTGTTCCATTTTGCTACATAAGTGGTGGTGTTGTACGGCAACAATTCGCCTTCCAGCTGTTTAGATTCTTCCGAAGCAATTTTTAATTTTCCGTTTTCTTGACTAATTTTTACTTTTCCAAACCAGTTGTCTTTATACGTACCAATTATTTGTTCCGGTTGCAGTGCAATACCTTTTTTCTGCATTTCTTTTACCTGCTGGTAAACTGCGGTTTTTATACTATCGTTTTTAGCTAACCATTTATCGTTTTTGGTTTTTAGTTTTTTTAGCCACTCCCGGTTTTCATAGTCTAAATAACTATCTTTTATAGTATTGGTAATCGTACTAAAGGCACTTCCGCTCATTTGGTTGGTAAGTACCACAATTCCTAAATCTTTTTCGGGTAGCAAAGTAAATTGCGTTACAGTTCCTAATAACCCGCCGGTATGCGTAACTTCTTTAAAGCCGCCTTTTACATCTTTTACAAACCAGCCTAAACCGTAGCCGTAAAAATGTGTACCGTAAGAATTGTCTTTACTTACCGGTAATGGCATTTGCAATTGCCAAAGATTATGCAATTGTTTTTCGCTTAGCAAACGTTCTCCGTCTTTGGTTACGGCATCGTTCATTAAAAATTCTGCCCAGGTTAGCATATCAGGAATATTGCTTACCAAACCACCGGCCGGATTGGCAGTTTCACTCCAATCGTGCGGAATCTGAATTACTTCTCCTTCGGTGCGGGCGTGCGCGTCTATGATATTCGATTTATCGGTTACGCGATTGTACGAAGCTTTAGTAGCCGTCATTCCCACCGGTTTTACAATGCGTTCTTCTATAAATTCTTCCCAAGTCATTCCGCTTAAGCGTTCTAAAACTTCGCCGGCAACAATAAACATAATGTTGTTGTATTCAAATTTATTACGGAAAGAACTAGTGGGTTCTATATACTGCAAATGCTCTAAAATATCTTCTGCGGAATAGTTGTTGCCTTCCGGGAAAAACATCAAATCGCCGCCGCCAAGACCTAAACCGCTGCGGTGGATGAGCAAATCTTTAACGGTAAAATTTTCGGTAACCCAAGCATCTTTTAAACGGAATTCCGGTAAATGTTTGCGCACTTTATCGTTCCAGTTTAACTTACCATCGTCTACCAACATTGCCAATGCAAAAGCGGTAAAACCTTTGGAGTTAGAAGCAATTCCTACCAAGGTGTTTTTATTCATAGGTTTGCCGGTTGCCAACGAGCGTTTGCCAAAACCTTTGGCATAAACGGTTTTTCCGTCTTTTATTATTCCTACAGAAATGCCCGGCACTTCAAATGCTTCTAAGGTGTTTTCTACTAATTCATCTAATTTTTTTTCTTTGATCTGTGCGGAAATTCCAAAGGAAACCAAGAAAAATCCAACCGAGAGTAATTTTAAAATTTTCATATAAGCTGACTGTTTAGCGGTAAAAACCGATTATTTTTGCGCTATGCAAAATTTCGTAAACTACAAAAATATACAAATTGCCTATGCCACTCAAGGCAAAGGCGAGGTAATTGTGCTTTTGCACGGTTTTTTGGAAAGTTCTGATATGTGGCGGCACAGTATTCCGCTTTTTGAAAAAACGCACCAGGTGGTAACTATAGATTTGCTGGGGCACGGCTTTACAGATTCTTTAGGTTACATTCATAGTATGCAAGAAATGGCGCGTAGTGTAAAAGCGGTTTTAGATTATTTAAAAATAGAAAAAGTTAGTTTTTTAGCACATTCTATGGGAGGTTATGTGGCGTTGCACTTTACGGAATTGTTTCCGGAAAAAACCAAAAATTTATGGCTGTTAAATTCTACTACCAAGCCAGACTCCGCAGAACGAAAAGATAACCGAACCCGTGCGCAAGGCTTGGTAAAGCAAAATAAAGATGCTTTTGTGCGAATGGCTATAAGAAATTTATTTGCGGAAGGAACCAAAAACAACTACCAAAAACAAGTAAACCGAAATGTTGCCATTGCGCAAAAAATGAGCGTAGAAAGTATTGTAGCAACTATAGATGGTTTGAAAACCCGAAAAGACACCACTCGGGTTTTAAAGAATTTTACAGGGGAAAAAATAATTTTTACCGGAAAAAAAGATCCTATTATTCCGTTAGAAGACATTAAAAAGGTGGCTACGGAAACCGGTAGTAAGTTAGTTGTTTTTCCTAACGGACATATGAGTTATATAGAAGATCAGGAGTTGTTTTTGGAAGCTATGGAAAGTTTGAAGAGAAGAAACAGAGAATAGAAAATAGAGAATAGAACCAAGATACAAGAATATCGAAACAAGATTTTTTTGCTATACGTTGTAAGCGGTAGGGTTAAAAAAATTTGGAAATAATAAGTTTACGTCTTTATAATAATTAAAAAAACTTGTCCTTATATATAAGACAAGTTTTTTAGTGTTAAGCAAAACCAAAACAGCTTATTTCAGTAAAAAAATAAAACAGTCTTGCATGCAGAAGTTTTAAGAAAATTGGTTAATTTTTATAAGCTTGCTACATTATAAAAGGTGAGCATATTTTGGTAAAAACCTAAACTGCCGTTATCTTTTTCTAAGCAAGATTTTAATAAAGCCTCTAAAGATTGAAATTCAAAATTTACTGTAACATATTTACCGGCTTCTACCGGAATCTTTAGATGCAAAATATTTTCGTCTATGTCTATTGTTACCTCACTGGCCTCAAAATGCTTTTTGAGAAGTGCTTTATGAAAGGTAGAAAATCGTTCTGTAGATACGTTTTGATTGTTACAACTGTAAGTAATCAAATTGTTCATCTCTTTTAAAATAACATCAGATTGATAAGAAGTTCTCATGGCTAATTGTTTTAACTACGAATATAGTCTGTGTTATGTTAAGAGGTTATTAATAAAATGTTGCTTATTAGTCAATTAACTAATTTTAAGAAGCGCGTTATACCTTTTAAAGAAGATAATGCAATTTAATAGGAGGATTTATTAATTTAGAATTCTTATTAAAAGAAGTGGCATTTACATAAGTGATTTTATTTCGTTTAATTTTGCCGTAATTGTTATGTAAATGGCCAAAAATATGAAATTGTGGTTGTATCTTTTCTACGCGCTTGCGTAAATGTTCGCAACCTAAAGCAACTTCTGCTTCAGATTCATCTAAAATATTGTACGGTGGGGTATGCGTTAACAAGACATCTGTATCTTGCGGGATTTTCTCCCAGTGTTTTGCAATAGCATTGCTGTTTTTACTAAATGCCCAGCGAGAATTAATAGGACTATAAGGAGAACCCCAAAATTTTATATTTTCTATACAAGCTGAATTTTCGTACAAATAATGCACGGTGGGTGGTACAATTTCTTCTAGTTGTGTAGGGGTAAGTTTTTCTAAATAAAATTCATGATTTCCGGCAATACAAACTTTATGCGGATGTGGCTGTTGTGCAAACCATTCAAAAAAATCTATTACTTCGCGTTTGGTGCCGCCTTCTGTAAAATCTCCTGTATGTACCAACACTTCCCCGTAAGGGACATGTAGCAAACGATGCTGGTTATGCGTGTCAGAAATACAAATAATGTTCATTAAGCAAGAAAACTTTTATCAGATGCGAACAAGGTACAAAAAAAGAATGCGTATTTATTTCTCTTCGGAAGGTAAAATTTTGTGTACGCCCTTAATTACGGCTATGCAAATTAAAATTGCAGAAAGTATAAAGAACAGAAATTTAGCCAATAAATTATCACTGTATAGCATGCTGTAAATGCCGAGAGCAATTTCGGCAAATAAGAACAGTAAAATTAAACCAAATTTTAAAAGCATGTTGTACGTAATTGATTGGTAGGTAAATATAGGGTTAGCTTGCTTTCAAAAAAAAGTTAGTAGCGGCTTTAGCTGAAATTTAACGCAGCAATTGTGGCTAGCTTAATTTTTTAAGTTAAAATATCTTAAAGCTAATTAGCTTTTTAAAAAGAATAATATCTTGGTAGTAAACAAATTTTAAGATTTGAAAAATATACTAAAAAAAATTCTAGTTGGGCTCTTGGTTTTAGCCGTAATATTTGTGGGCCTTCATTTTTTTGCCCGTTATAAAGTAGGCAAATTATTAGATGTTATAGACAAAGAAAATTTCAGTTATAAAGAATATTCTATAAATTTATTTCAAGGAGATCTTTCTATAAAAGATATTTCTTACCAAAGTAATCAGCAAAGTGTAAAGGCTAATCAAATACAAGTAAATAATTTTAATTACCTATCTTATTTAATACTGAGTGATTCGATTATAGTAGATAAAATACAAATAGAAAAACCAAGGCTTCAGTTAGCTAAAAGTCGCGATACGAGCTCCGGAAAAAGCACAAAAACCAAATTTTCAGAAAAAATACGTGTCAATGGGCTAGAATTAACCAACGGACGCTTAAGTTATAAAACAGATAGTGTAAAGAAATTTAAGGTGCCTAAAATTAATTTAAAAATTGAAAACATAAAAACCGGCCCGGATCAAATCAAGCAAAAAATTCCTTTTTTATATGGCGATTATTTTCTAGAAGCAGACAGTCTAAATTTTGTAGCCAATGATTATCAAGACCTATCGGTAGCCAAGATAGAAATTAGTGAAGAAGAAGTGCTTTTGCAAAAACTTCGGTTTAAACCAACCAAAACCCGTAAAGATTATGTAAACTACATTCCGTACGAAAAAGATTTAATGAATTTAAAATTAGACAGCATTCATATCCCGTCTTATAAATTTTCATACAAAGAAGAAGTGCCACATTTTTCTGCCGGGTTATTATCGCTTAGTCAGATAGATTTCTCTATTTATAGAGATAAAACCGTTAAAGACGATCCGCGTAAAAAAGATATGTACAGCACAATGATTCGTAAGTTGCCAATACAGCTAAAGATAGATTCTGTAGCCTTAAATAAAGCTGAAATAACCTACGAAGAGAAAATAAAAAAAGACCGTAACCCCGGTAAGGTGAACTTCAAAAACTTAAATGCTAAAATTTATAATGTTACCAATTTAAATTTAGACAGGAAAGATTTTCCTACTACCAAAGTACAAATAAATACTTCGTTTTTTGGTAAATCTCCTTTAGAGATGAATTGGCAATTTAAAGTTAACGATACAACAGATAGGTTTCGCTTTCGCGGAAATGTACAAAACGTCCCGCCAAGTTCTATGAACGAGTTTTTTATTCCGGCTATGAACGTAAAAGCAAAAGGAAGCATGCAAGCTGTCTATTATGATTTTGAAGGAAATAGAAATACCGCCCACGGAAACACAAAATTGGTTTATGATGATTTTGATTTGGCAGTTTTAAAAGAAGATGGTAAATCAGAAAACAAGATAATTAGTTTTTTGGCAAATATTATTGTAAATAAATCGCCAAAAAATGGCTCGATTACCTCTCAAGTAGAAACGGTAAAAAGAGACAAGACCAAATCTTTTTGGAATTATTTTTGGTCCTGTCTTGAAGCCGGTATAAAAAAATCTTTGCTTTAAAGCTTAAAAGTAATTACCGGTATGTCTGCGTGGTTTACCAAATCTTCGCTAATGCTACCATTTAACAGATGCGCCAAACCTTTGCGTCCGTGGGTGCTTATACCAACTAAACCGGCATTGGTTTTTCTGGCAAAATTTAAAATGCCTTCTTCTATTGTATTGTCGTTATAAACAGTAAAGCTATAATTTTCTAAGTTCACTTCTTTTAAGAAATCTTTTATACGCTTTTCAATACTTTCAGAAGTTTGAAACTTGTTAGCGGTATTTACATAAACCAAATGTATCTTAGCGTTTATACTTTTGCTAAAAGCTACCGCTTCCTTAAAAGATTTTTTATTTTTTTCTTCAAACTCAGAGGCGTATACAAAATCATCTACATCAAAAATTGGCAACTCTTCTTTAATTACCAGTACAGGTATGTTAGAATTTCGTACTACTTTTTCTGTATTAGAGCCAATAAAAACTTCTTTTAGTCCGGTTGCACCTTGTGATCCCATCACAATTAAATCTATGTCTTTATCTTCGGCAACCTCCATTATTCCTTCAAAAGCTTGGTGAAATTGTACCGTTTCGTGCACGGTAACTTCCTCTAAGAAATCTGCTGCCATAATCTCATTAAACCGCTTACGCGCTAGTTTCATAAAAAATAAAGCTTCGGGCGGGTTGTTATGCGCTGCTTGTTGCTGCGTAGTAGGATCCATTAACTCCAAGGGCAACTCTAGCATGTGTAGCAAATAAATTTCAGCTTTGTTTTTTTTAGCTATTTGTGCGGCCACTTTAAGGGCGTTTTCGGCGTGTTTGGAAAAATCTGTGGGGACAAGAATTCGTTTCATTTCTGTTTTAATTTATGTTAATTAGTTTTTTAAAGTTACAAATAAAATTCGTTTTGCTAATCATTTCTTATGTGAGAAATAATTATTATATTTGCACCCGAAAGATTGAAAAATTATTGGAGGGGACAGCGGTCCCCTCTTTTTATAAGGATATTTAATGCAGAAAGAAAACGTTAAACAGTTGTTGGATAAAGCTTTGGAGCAAAATCCTAACTTGTTTTTAATAGATTTGCAAATCAAGCCCGGCAACCAGATTGTAGTAGTTATAGATGGTGATAAAAGTGTTTCTGTAGAAGATTGTATGCAAGTAAGTCGCGCTATAGAACACAATTTAGATAGAGAAGAAGAAGATTTTTCTTTAGAAGTAACTTCTGCCGGGGCAACCTCGTCTTTGTTAATGCCGCGACAGTTTAAGAAAAATATTGGCAGAAAATTAGAGGTGCAAACAGAAAACGAAAAATTTGAAGCAAATCTTGAAGCTGCTAATGATGAAAATATTACCTTGCGGTGGAAAACTAGAGAGCCAAAACCGGTGGGTAAAGGTAAGGTAACTGTTAAGAAAGAAGTAATTTTACCTTATGAGGAAATTACAGAAGCAAAAGTGAAGATAAAATTTTAAGCATAGTTTTGGTATGGAAAATATCGAGTTGATTAACTCTTTTTCAGAATTTAAGGATGATAAGTTGATAGATCGCGTTACGTTAATGGCGATCCTAGAAGATGTTTTTAGAAATGCACTGAAAAAGAAATTTGGAGAAGATGATAATTTTGATATCATTATAAATCCGGATAAAGGCGATTTAGAAATTTGGCGAAATAGAATTGTTGTTGCAGATGGCGAAGTAGAAGACGATAACCGTGAAATTTCGTTAAGCGCAGCAAGAAAAATTGAACCCGATTTTGAGGTAGGTGAAGATGTTTCGGAAGAAGTGAAGTTGATAGATTTAGGGAGAAGAGCAATTTTGGCTTTACGTCAAAATCTTATTTCTAAAATTCATGAACACGATAGTACCAATATCTATAAGCAATTTAAAGATTTAGAAGGCGAGTTGTATTCTGCAGAAGTGCACCACATTCGTCATCGTGCCGTTATATTATTAGATGATGAAGGTAATGAATTGATTATGCCAAAAGACAGGCAAATCCCTTCAGATTTTTTCCGTAAAGGAGATAATGTACGCGGTATTATAGATAGCGTAGAGCTAAAAGGTACCAAGCCGGTAATAATCTTGTCAAGAACGGCTCCCTTATTTTTAGAGAAACTGTTTGAGCAAGAGATACCGGAAGTTTTTGATGGTTTGATAACCGTTAAAGATGTAGTAAGAATCCCGGGAGAGAAAGCAAAAGTATCTGTAGATTCTTATGATGACCGTATAGATCCCGTTGGTGCTTGTGTAGGTATGAAAGGTTCTAGAATTCACGGTATTGTACGAGAATTAGGAAATGAAAATATAGATGTAATTAATTTTACCAACAACACACAGTTGTATATAACCCGTGCGTTAAGTCCGGCAAAAATAACCAACATTTCTATAAACGAAGAAACTATGCGGGCAGAGGTAAAGCTGTTGCCTTCAGAAGTTTCTAAGGCAATAGGGCGTGGTGGTCATAATATTAGACTGGCCGGGCAGCTTACAGGTTATGAGATAGATGTAATTAGAGAAGGCGGCGAAGATGAAGAAGATGTAGAATTGTCTGAATTTTCAGATGAAATAGAAGCCTGGATCATTCAGGAGTTTTCTAGAATAGGTTTAGATACCGCAAAAAGTATTTTAGAAAAAGACGTACAAGATTTGGTTAAGATAACAGATCTTGAAGAAGAAACCATTTTAGATGTGGTTAGAATTTTAAAAGAAGAATTTGAAGAGTAATTATTTTAATATAATTAACACGATAATTAAAGGAATAAAAGAGGTAATTTAGAGGCGATTTATGGCTGGAAAAACAATGCGATTAAATAAAGTTTTGCGTGAATTCAATATTTCACTAGACCGCGCTGTAGAATTTTTAAATTCTAATGGTTACGATATTGAGGCACGTCCTACTACAAAAATTTCAGAAGAAGTTTACCAAGTGCTTTTTGACGAATTTCAAACAGACAAAAGTAAAAAGGTAGCTTCTAAAGAAGTTGGGGAAGAGCGCAAAAAAGAGAAGGAAGAAATCCGTATTGCTAGGGAAAAAGAACTAGAAGAAAAACGGAAAAAAGAAGAGGAGAAGCGCCAATTAGAATTGGAGAAAGAAAAAGAAAATGAAGTAGTTTCTGGGCGTAAGCAACTTAACGGGCCTAAGCAGGTAGGCAAAATAGACCTCGATAAGCCATCTTCTAAAACAAAGAAAGAAGAGCCTAAGCCAGCCGAAGAAAAACCAAAAACATCTGAGGCAGAAAAGCCAACTCCGAAAGTTGAAAAAACTAAGGAGAAACCGGTAAAAGAGGTTGAGAAACCTAAAGAAAAAGCTGCTAAAGAAGAACCGGCTAAGAAAGAAGCTGCCAAGAAAGAGCCAGTAAAAGAAGAAACTCCTAAAGATAAGGAAGAAAAAACGCAAGAAGAGCGTCTAGAAACCAAGTACAAGAAATTAGATGGTCCTAACTTTACCGGAGAAAAAATAGATTTAAGTCAGTTCTCTAAAAAGCCTAAGAAAAAAGACGATAAAGATGCTAAATCTGGCGCAAAATCTAAAAAGAAGAAGCGTAAACGTATAAGTAAAGATGCTCCTGCCAAAGGTGGCGTGCAAAAGCGCTCTAACTTCAAAAAAGGAGGCAAGAAACGACGTCCAGCCGTTACTAAAGAAGATCCTACAGAAGAAGAAGTACAAAAGCAAATTAGAGAGACTCTAGAAAAACTTCAAGGCAAGTCTTCTAAAAAGAAAGGTGCTAAATACCGTAAAGATAAGCGTGACCAGCATCGTGAAAAAACAGAGCAAGAGCAAGCACAACAAGAACAAGAAAGTAAAACATTAAAGGTTACAGAGTTTGTTACCGTAAGTGAGGTTGCTACTATGATGGATGTGCCGGTAACAAAAGTAATTTCTGCTTGTATGTCTTTAGGAATGATGGTTACAATGAACCAACGTTTAGACGCGGAAACCTTAAGTATTGTTGCTGAAGAATTTGGCTATGAAGTAGAGTTTGTAACAGCAGACTTAGAAGAATCTATAGAAGAAGAACAAGACAAGCCAGAAGATTTGGTGTCAAGAGCCCCAATTGTTACGGTAATGGGTCACGTAGATCACGGTAAGACCTCTTTGCTGGATTATATCCGTAAAGAAAACGTTATTGCCGGAGAGAGTGGTGGTATTACGCAGCATATTGGAGCCTATGGCGTACAATTAGAAAACGAAGAAAAATTAGCGTTTTTAGATACTCCGGGTCACGAGGCTTTTACAGCTATGCGTGCAAGGGGAACACAAGTTACAGATATCGCAATTATTGTAATTGCCGCAGATGACGATGTGATGCCGCAAACCAAAGAGGCTATCTCACACGCCCAAGCGGCGGGAGTGCCAATTGTTTTTGCCATAAATAAAGTAGATTTGCCAACTGCCAATCCTGAGAAGATTAAAGAGAAATTGGCTGGTATGAATTTGTTGGTAGAAGATTGGGGCGGTAAAGTGCAATCGCAAGATATTTCGGCTAAACAAGGAACCGGCGTAAAAGAATTGCTGGAAAAAGTACTGTTAGAGGCAGAAATTTTAGAGTTAAAAGCTAATCCAGATAAAATGGCTACCGGTACGGTAGTAGAAGCTTATCTTGATAAAGGTCGAGGTTATGTTTCTACCATTTTAGTACAAGCCGGAACTTTAAAAATTGGAGATTACGTATTAGCCGGTACAACTAGCGGTAAGATTAAAGCAATGCAAGATGAGCGCGGTAACGAAGTAAAAGAAGCCGGGCCGTCAACGCCAGTATCTATTTTAGGATTAGATGGCGCTCCACAAGCCGGAGATAAGTTTGTGGTTATGGAAGATGAGCGCGAAGCAAAAGAAATTGCAGCTAAACGAACGCAATTGCAACGTGAACAAACCGTTAGAACACAACGTCATATTACCTTAGACGAAATAGGTAGGCGTATAGCTTTAGGCGAATTTAAAGAGCTAAACATTATTCTAAAAGGAGATGTAGATGGTTCTGTAGAAGCCTTGACAGATAGTTTCCAGAAGCTTTCTACAGAAGAAATAGAAGTAAATATTATTCATAAAGGTGTAGGTCCGGTTACCGAAAGTGATGTGCTATTAGCATCTGCTTCAAACGCGGTAATTATCGGCTTTAACGTACGTCCGGCTGGTAATGCTAAACAACTGGCAGATAAGGAAGAAATAGATATTCGTACTTACTCTATTATATACGATGCCATCAACGATTTAAAAGATGCGATGGAAGGTATGCTTTCGCCGGAATTAAAAGAAGAAATTACCGGTAATGCCGAAATAA
Source organism: uncultured Mesonia sp. (assembly GCA_947494545.1). Lineage (GTDB taxonomy): Bacteria > Bacteroidota > Bacteroidia > Flavobacteriales > Flavobacteriaceae > Mesonia. The sequence goes on from CANLVH010000004.1 coordinate 17,399, forward strand.
GAGAAACCTTTAAGATATCTAAAATTGGTACTATTGCCGGTTGTATGGTAACAGATGGTAAAATTTACCGAAATAGTAATATTCGTCTTATACGAGATGGTGTGGTAATATATACTGGTACACTTGCTTCTTTAAAACGTTTTAAAGACGATGTAAAAGAAGTTGCAAAAGGTTACGAATGTGGGTTGCAAGTAAAGAACTACAACGACATTAAAGAAGGAGATGTAGTAGAAGCATTCCAAGAAGTGGCAGTTAAGAAAAAGTTGAAATAATTTAAATATTTCACTGCATAAAAAAAGAGGTTGTTCTTAAGAACAACCTCTTTTTTTGTTGGTATTTAGAAGTGAAATCTATGGTCTAAAAATAAAGGCACTTTTAAAATCTTTTTTTAAAATAACATAAGCTCTTTCGGCTTCTAATTTATTTCTAAAATCTCCAACCCATACTTTATAATTAGGAGCTTCGTACTCTATACTTGATGGCCATTTGGCGTGTTCTCTTTCAAATTCTGCTTTTATTTTATTGGCGGCTTCTAAGGTTTCGCCATAAAATAATTGAATTTTATAACGTTCGCCTAATTCATTGTTTTCGGTCATCTTAGCTTTTAGTACTAGTAATTCTGGTATTAATGGGTCTTGCTGAATTGAAGATTGAGCAAAAACTCCAAGAGGTAAGAAAAGCAAAGCTATTCCACCTAAAACTAAAAAACGCATATTCTTTTTCATACAATAAGATTTAACTACAAAAATAAAATTAATCCGCTATAATATGACAAATATCATTATTTAGAAACAGTATAAATTAACCATTAACACTTCACTAACATTCCGAAAATCATCTTTAAGTGTTACTTTTGCTCTTGAAATTTTGCCCAGTGAAGGCTTGTTTTTGCAACAACTTCACTATCAAAATGGTAACAAATTAGACGTTAATTTAGTTGTGATATGAAAAAGGTGACCAACCGCCATTCCATTTCAAGAACACTACTTTTGGCTGTAGTGCTTTTATTTTCAATTTTTAACTCCGCATATGCTCAGGAAGGGGAAGGAGATTCTTCTCAAACTGAGATTCCGGCTGACGCAGAAGAAGACTCTGAGGGAGGTTCTGACGTGCAAGGCGATGTAGCTGCGGGTAAAGATTTGTTTAATTCCAATTGTGCTGCTTGTCACAAATTATACAAGCGCTCAACTGGTCCAGCCCTTCATGGGATTACAGATAAATACGACAAGCAGTGGTTGTATGACTGGATTCATGATAGCCAGGCTATGGTGCAAGCTGGAGATCCGGATGCAGTAGCAATTTTTGAAGAATTTAATAAAGTTCCAATGCCTCCTTATCCGCAGTTTTCGGAAGAGGATATTGATAATATTTTGGCTTATGTAGAGCAACCCAAACCTGAGCCTAAAGCTCCTGCGTCTGCAGAAGCTGGTGGTGCAGATAAAGCTTCCGGAGGCGGGGGCGGTGTTTCCACAGAGGTTATCTTAGGTGTTCTCTCGTTTGTGTTGCTATTATTAGTGGTTATTTTATTCTTGGTAAATAAGACGTTAACACGCTTTGCTAAAGCGAGTGGGGTAGAATTGCCGGAGAAGAAAAAAGAGAAAAGAACACCTATTTGGAAAGCATTTGCTCAAAACCAGTTTTTGGTAATCGTGGTTTCTATTGTGTTTTTACTTGGTGCTGCCTACTTTGCTTATGGTTATTTGATGCAGGTTGGTGTAGATCAGGGTTATGAGCCTGTGCAGCCAATACACTATTCGCACAAAATTCACGCTGGTGATAATGGTATAGATTGTAAGTACTGTCACTCTTCTGCAAGAGTAAGTAAGCATTCCGGTATACCTTCTTTAAATGTTTGTATGAATTGTCATAAATCTATTTCTGAAGTAGCGCCTGAAACAGCCACAGAAGAATATTCTAAAGAATTTTACGATGCAGAAATAGCAAAACTATATGATGCCGTAGGGTGGGATGTTGAAACGCAATCTTATACCGGAGAGGAAAAGCCTGTTAAATGGGTGAGAATACACAACTTGCCAGACTTTGCATATTTTAATCACTCGCAGCACGTTAGTGTAGCAGGAATTGCATGTCAAAATTGTCACGGTCCGGTAGAAGAAATGGAGGTTATGAGGCAATATGCGCCGTTAACTATGGGTTGGTGTATAGAGTGTCATAGAGAAACAAATGTAAAAATGGAAGGCAATAAGTATTATGAAAAGATTCATGAGCAGTTGTCTAAAAAATATGGTGTAGAGCAGTTGACGGCCGCCCAAATGGGAGCGTTAGAATGTGGAAAATGCCATTATTAATAATTAAGAAGTAATTTATAGTATATATGTCATCAAACAAGAAATACTGGAAAAGTGTTGAGGAGCTTAAAGAGAATAGCCCTGTTGTTGAGGCACTTCAGCAAAATGAATTTGTAGAAGAAATTCCTACAGATGAATTTTTGGGAGACAAAGAGTCTTTGGAGAGTTCGAAAACTTCTCGTCGAGATTTCTTAAAATTTGTAGGTTTTAGTACCGCTGCAGCTTCTTTGGCTGCCTGTGAAGGCCCAGTGGTTAAGTCTATACCGTACGTGGTGCAGCCCGAACGAATAGTTCCCGGGGTGGCAAATTATTATGCTACAACCATGGCAGATGGGTTTGACTTCTCAAGTGTGTTGGTAAAAACACGAGAAGGTAGGCCTATTAAAATAGAAAATAATGCGTTAAACGGAATTAGTACCGGTGCTGGGGCTAGAGTTCATGCTTCTGTATTGTCTTTATACGATAATAATCGTGTAATGCGTCCAATGATTAAGGGTGAACCTGCTTCTTGGGCAGATTTAGATGCAGAGGTTTTACAAGGTTTAAGAAATGTTTCCGGTGATATCGTCTTGTTAACGCAAACTTTCGCAAGTCCTAGTACTACTAAGTTGATAAAAGAATTTTCTGATAAATATGGTAACGTACGTCATATAACTTATGATGCGGTTTCAGAAGATGCAGGTTTAAATGCATTTGAAGCTAAGTATGGTTATCGCGCGCTTGCAAATTATGATTTTACAGAAGCTAAGACGATTGTCTCTGTTGGTGCAGATTTCTTGGGAGATTGGCAAGGCGGAGGTTATAGTCCTGGCTATGCAAAAAGTCGTATTCCTAAAAACGGAAAGATGTCTAAGCATATTCAGTTTGAGTCTAATATGACGCTTTCTGGAGCTAGTGCAGATCAACGAATAAAAGCTACACCTTCACAGCAAAAAGCTGTTTTGGCAGCTATTTATGGTTATATTGTTGGTGGTTCTTCTACGAGTAATCTTCCTGCGAAATTAGACGATGCAGTTGTAAAAGCTGTACGTCAATTGCGTAAAGGCGGAAGTAAATCTGCTGTTGTTTCCGGTATTCCTGAAGATGACGCGCAAGCACTTGTTTTAGAAATAAACGAAACCTTGGGTAGTAGCTTGATGGATACCGAAAATGGTAAAATGACCCGTCAAGGTAATGCTAAGGCTGTGCAGCAATTAGTAAAAGATATGAATGCAGGTAGTATTGGTGCTTTATTGGTTGCCGGCGTTAATCCTGCGTATAGCTTACCCAATGCAAACGAGTTTGTAGAAGGTATGAAAAATGTAGATCTTTCTGTAGCATTTAGTATGAAAGAAGATGAAACTGCTAAGCTTTGCGACTATGTTGCTGCAACACCACACTATTTAGAAAGTTGGGGAGATGTGCAGTTCACAAAAAATACATTTGGCTTAATGCAGCCTACAATCCGACCTTTATTTGACACGCGTCAGTTTCAAGACACAATCTTAACTTGGACGGAAAATAAAGCAACTTATTATGAATATTTAAAAGACACCTGGTCAAATGCTTCTATAGGGTTTGATTGGAACAGTGCTGTTCATGATGGTGTTTTTGAAGGAAAATCTCCTGTAAATGTTGATACTACCGGAATTGCCGGTGGAAGCGCAGCTGGAGCAGCTGGCAGGTTAGCACAAGCAGAACCTGCAAATGGTAAGTTTGAGTTGGTTTTATATACAAAAACAGCCTTAGGAGATGGTAAACAAGCCAATAATCCTTGGTTGCAAGAACTTCCGGATCCTATTACTAGAACCACTTGGGATAATTATATAACTATTTCCAAGCCCGATGCGGATAGATTAGGTTTAGAAAACCCTATTGTGTCAAACGGCGCAATGAACGGGAATTATGTAAATCTAAAATTAGACGATAAAACAATAAGCAATATTCCGGTAATTATACAGCCCGGTCAAGCCGAAGGTTCTATTGGTTTAGCATTAGGCTATGGCCAAAAGGAAGCTATACAAGAAGAAATGCAAGTGGGTGTTAATGCATATCCTATATACAAAGACTTTAAAGCATTTCAGAATGTTAGCTTAGAGAAAGCTGCCGGAGAACATGAATTTGCTTGTACACAATTACAAAGCACAATGGTAGGTCGTGACGATATTGTGCGCGAAACTACCTTAGAAATATTTAATACAAAAGACAGAGAACATTGGAATCATATTCCTAAAGTTGGTTATAATCACGTAGAAACGCCAGTTGGTGTTCCTGGAAAAACAGATATTTGGGAGTCTTTTGACGATACAGTTGGGCATCATTTTAACCTTTCTATAGACTTAAATGCTTGTACCGGTTGTGGAGCTTGTGTTATTGCTTGTCATAGCGAGAACAATGTTCCTGTGGTAGGAAAAGATGAAGTTCGTAAATTCCGTGATATGCACTGGTTGCGTATAGATAGATACTATTCTTCTGCAGATACCTTTGAGCAGGAAAAAGAAGATCTTGAGAATTTAGGAGCATTTGAAACGTTCACGGATGTGGAAACAGCTTCTTACGATAATCCTGAAGTGGCTTTTCAGCCGGTTATGTGTCAACACTGTAACCACGCTCCTTGTGAAACAGTATGTCCGGTAGCGGCAACCTCTCACGGGCGTCAAGGCCAAAACCAGATGGCTTATAACAGATGTGTGGGTACAAGATATTGTGCAAATAACTGTCCTTACAAAGTTCGTCGATTCAACTGGTTCCTTTACAATAAGAATGATGAGTTCGATTACAATATGAACAACGACTTGGGTAGAATGGTATTAAACCCTGATGTTGTAGTGCGTTCTAGAGGAGTTATGGAAAAATGCTCTATGTGTATTCAGAAAACGCAAAAAACTATTCTGGATGCTAAACGTGAAGGTAGAGTTATTAAAGATGGCGAATTCCAAACTGCGTGTTCACAAGCTTGTGATACCGGCGCAATTGTTTTTGGAGACGTAAATGATAAAGATTCTGAAGTATTAAAATTAAAAGAAAACAATCGTATGTATCACATGCTAGGTAATTTGGGTACTAAACCGAATGTGATGTATCAAGTAAAGGTTAAAAATACAACAGAAGTTTAAAAAAGATTAGTAAAATTAATTAAGTAAGAATATGTCGTCACATTACGAAGCACCGATAAGAGAGCCTTTGGTTATTGGAGAGAAGTCCTACCATGACATAAGTGTAGATGTAGGAGCTCCGGTTCTAGGAAGGGCCAATAAATCTTGGTGGATTGTTTTTTCTATTTCCTTAGTTGCATTTCTATGGGGGTTAGGCTGTATCATTTATACCGTATCTACCGGTATTGGTGTCTGGGGTCTTAATAAAACTATTGGATGGGCTTGGGATATTACCAACTTTGTTTGGTGGGTAGGTATTGGTCACGCCGGAACCTTGATTTCTGCCGTATTGCTTCTTTTTAGACAAAAATGGAGAATGGCAGTAAACCGTTCTGCAGAAGCAATGACTATTTTTGCAGTTGTGCAAGCTGGTCTGTTTCCTATTATACACATGGGGCGACCTTGGTTGGCATATTGGGTGTTACCAATTCCAAACCAATTTGGTTCGCTTTGGGTAAACTTTAACTCGCCCTTGCTGTGGGATGTATTTGCTATCTCTACCTACCTTTCGGTGTCGTTAGTTTTCTGGTGGACAGGTTTACTTCCCGATTTTGCGATGTTGCGAGATCGTACTACAAATGATTTTCAGAAAAAAATATATAGCTTGCTTAGTTTTGGCTGGAGCGGGCGTGTAAAAGATTGGCAACGTTTCGAAGAAGTTTCTTTGGTTTTAGCAGGTTTAGCCACGCCGTTGGTACTGTCTGTACACACCATTGTATCTTTTGACTTTGCTACCTCTGTAGTGCCGGGCTGGCATAGTACTATATTTCCACCATATTTCGTGGCAGGTGCTATTTTTTCCGGTTTTGCAATGGTGCAAACCCTTCTTATTGTGATGCGTAAAGTATCGCATTTAGAAGAATATATTACAATTGTTCATATTGAGTATATGAATAAAGTAATCTTGGTTACCGGCGGTATTGTAGCAGTAGCTTATATTTCAGAATTTTTTATAGCTTGGTACTCTGCTACTTCTTATGAAAACTATGTTTATTTATCATTTGGAGCGGCTACCGGTCCTTATTGGTGGGCTTTTTGGGCGCTTATTGCTTGTAACTTTATAGTGCCATTAACCCTTTGGGTGAAAAGTCTAAGAAGAAATGTATTATGGACGTTTATAGTTGCTTTAATTATTAATATAGGAATGTGGTTTGAGCGTTTTAATATTATTGTGGTAGACTTAAGTAAAGGTAGAACGCCATCTGGCTGGGCTTTATTCTCGCCTACATTTGTAGATATTGGAACATTTATAGGAACAATAGGATTTTTCTTTGTCCTTTTCCTTCTCTACGCAAGAACCTTCCCGGTAATTGCACAGGCAGAAGTTAAAACTATTCTCAAGTCATCGGGAGAAAGATTTAAGCAGCTTAGAGCGCAATACGGCGATGATTATCATATAAAGCAAGTAGAGCAATATCCTGCTTCTGGTGGTCCTGCTGCCAACACTGCTAAAAACCGTAAAGACGAAGCAGATTTTGATGCGCTTTCAGATAAAGAATCAAAAGATGACGAGCAAAATAGTACGCATAAAGACACGGTTCATGCAGATGCAATAGCAAACGAAGAGCAAAAAGAACGTATTGATAAAATGCTAGAGCGTATTGGTACTTTTAACCCCGATACGCAAAAAGAAGACGACCTAACCAAAATTGATGGTATAGGGCCGGTTATGCAACAAAAACTACACCAGTTGGGAGTCTATACATTTAATCAAATAGCAAATATGACTTCAAAAGACTTCGCGCTGCTAAACGAAATCATAGACGATTTTGATAATGTAGCGGTAAGTAAAGATTGGGTAAGTCAGGCAATAAAACTTAAAAACAACTAGTATGGCAGCAAAGTTTATACATGCGCTTTATACAGATGACGATTTGTTAATGCAAGCTGTCAAGAAAACGCGCGAAAAGAAATATAGTATTTTAGAAGTGTTTACGCCATTTCCTGTACACGGGTTAGACAAAGCAATGGGAATTGCACCTACAAGACTGGCAATTACCTCTTTTCTTTACGGATTAGTGGGGCTGTTTGTAGCAGTTTGGATGATGAATTTTATGATGATTCAAGATTGGCCGCAAAATATAGGTGGTAAACCAAGCTTTACATTCTATCAAAATATGCCGGCTTTTATACCAATTATGTTTGAGTTAACCGTATTTTTTGCCGCCCACTTAATGGTAATTACTTTTTATTTGAGAAGTAGGTTATGGCCATTTAAAAAAGCAGAAAATCCGGATGTAAGAACTACAGACGATCATTTTTTGATGGAAATTGCGGTGGCAAATCATAATGTTGACGATTTATCGGATTTCCTATCAAGAACGGGAGCCGTAGAAATTAAACTAATTAACAAATAAACCCTATGAAAAGTTTATTTAAAATAACACTTGTTTTAGTAATGGCGCTTAGTCTAAGCTCCTGCTTTGATGAAGACCACAGAAATTATGAGTATTTTCCTGATATGTATGAGCCTATAGGTTATGAAACTTACGGAGCTTACGATATTTTCTTAAACGAACAGGAAGCTAAGTTGCCGGTAGAAGGTTCTATCCCTAGAGGTTGGATGCCTTATGCTTATGAAGATAACTTAGATGGTTACGATAAAGCTAAAGCTGAATTGAAAAACCCTTTACCTTACACAGAAGAGAACGTAAACGAAGGTAAGGCTTTATTTACATTATACTGTGCAATTTGTCACGGCGATAAAGGAGATGGAAAAGGTACGCTGGTAGAGCGTGAGAAGATATTAGGTGTTCCTTCTTTTGCAGATGCAGGTAGAGCTATTACAGAAGGTAGCGTTTATCACGTAATGTATTACGGTCTTAATACAATGGGATCCTATGCTGTACAAACAAGCGAAAAGGAACGTTGGCAAATAGACCATCATGTAATGGACTTAAAAGCTGAATTGGAAGGAAACTCTAAAAAAGAGTTTTTAACAGAAGAAGAGGCGGACCAATTTAGAAATAACAACGCGCGCTACAAAAGAGTTTTCGGTAATACATTTGGTAATAACATAGAGCAAAATTTCGATAAGGAAGAAGCAACTACCAAAAACGACACAACAACGAAGTAAATCAAGAATAAACCGTATTATATATTTTAGTATGTACAAGCTATCTGGTAAATTAAAATTATTCTCTATCATCTTTATGGTAGTAGGTGCTTTAGGATTAGGTTATGGCTTTTTAACCGCTCCTTCAACCACAGAAGATGTTGAAGAAATATTGGCATCGCATGAAGCTCACGACGAAGGTCATTCTACACACGAGGCACAATCTCATGATGGGGAAGCAAATTTTGTAGACAAAGCAAGAGATGAACAAGGCTTTGCCGAAAATGCAATGACACAAGAAGAAGAACATCATCACGAAAGCCATTTAAAACATGTATTGCATCAAATGCAAGCTAAGCCTTGGTCTGCTGTATTTGTATCGGCTTTCTTTTTCTTTATGATTGCTCTAGGAGCCTTAGTTTTTTACGCGGTTCAATATGCATCATCTGCAGGCTGGTCTCCAGTATTGTATAGAGTTATTGAAGGTATTACCGCCTACTTGTTACCAGGTTCTATATTTGTTTTCTTGATTGTTGTTTTTGCCGGTACCCATTTCTTTCCTTGGCAAGATGCAGATTTGGTTGCAGAAGATAAAATATTACAAGCTAAATCAGGATATCTCAATTTCCCATTCTTTGTAATTCGAGCAATTATATATTTAGTGGGTTGGAATCTCTATCGTCACTTCTCTAGAAAATATTCCTTAAAGGAAGCAAGCGGTTCTAATAACGAGTTTTACAAGAAAAACTTTAAAGCAGCTGTTTTCTTTTTAATTTTCTTTATGGTTACCGAAAGTATGATGGCTTGGGACTGGTTTATGTCTATGCAGCCACACTGGTACAGTACTTTATTTGGGTGGTATGTATTTGCAACAATGTTTGTAACAGCTATTACAGTGATAGCTTTGGTAACTATTTCATTAAAGAAATTAGGTTTCTTAGACTTTGTTAACGACAGCCACTTACATGACTTGGCAAAATATATATTTGCGTTCAGTATATTTTGGACTTATCTTTGGTTCTCACAATTTATGTTGATATGGTATGCAAATATTCCGGAAGAAGTAACTTATTTTATAGTTAGAATTCAAGAATATGGCTTCTTGTTCTGGTTTATGTTGGTGCTTAACTTTGTATTCCCAATATTAATGTTGATGAATAGTGATTATAAACGAATACCTTGGTTTGTAGTAATGTCTGGTGTAGTTGTTTTAATAGGGCACTTTATAGATGTTTTCTTATTAATCACACCATCTGCCGTAGGTCCGTATTGGTCTTTCGGAATTACAGAAATAGCTGGTATATTGTTCTTTTTAGGATTGTTTGTCCTGGTTGTAGGATCTGCTTTAGGAAAAGTATCTCTAAGGCCACGTGGCAACCCATTTATTAAAGAGAGTGAGAATTACCATTATTAAGAAATAAATTAGTTTTAAAGAAGATTTATAACAATGACTGTATTTTTAATCATAATAGTAATAGCGCTTCTGGGAGTTACCTTTTGGCAGATGTCGAAAGTATTACAACTGTCTAAACCTAAACATACCGATGATTCACAGATCGCTAACAACGAAGACAACAGAAAGCAAGCATATATCCTTATAGCCTTTACAGTTTTTCTTTACGGATTAATGCTTTACAGCTTTTGGAATCATTCTAGTTATTACTTGCCGGAGGCGGCATCAGAACATGGCCAAAGCTTTGATAATTTAATGATGCTTTCAATCGTGATTATCATGATTGTACAGGTTATCACACAATTTTTGCTTCACTTTTTCGCAATTAAATACAGAGGAGAAGAAGGTAAAAGAGCACTATTTTATGCTGATAACGATAAATTAGAATTTATTTGGACTATTATTCCGGTAATTGTATTGGCTGGCTTAATTATCTATGGTTTGTTTACGTGGTCAGATATCATGAATTTTGACGAAGATGAAGATGTTATGGTGGTAGAAATTTATGCCTATCAATTTGGTTGGAAAGCACGATACGCCGGTCAAGATAATGTTTTAGGAAAAGCCAACGTACGTTTTATTGAAGGTAAAAATACCTTGGGTGTAGACGAAAGTGATACCTATGCAGAAGATGATAAAATAACTTCAAAGCTGCATTTGCCTGTAAATAAGAAAGTTTTGTTTAAATTTAGATCACAAGATGTATTGCACTCTGCTTATTTTCCCTTCTTTAGAGCGCAGATGAATGTTGTGCCCGGTATGATTACACAATTTAGTTTTACTCCAACAATCACTACAGAAGAAATGAGAACTACGGAGTATATGACAGAAAAGGTAGAAACCATCAATGAAATTAGAGAAGAAAGAAGTGAAGATTTGATGGCCCAAGGTGACGTAGCTTTAGACCCTTATGAGTTTGATTATTACCTACTATGTAACAAGATTTGTGGTATTTCGCACTATAACATGCAAATGCCAATAGTAGTAGAAGGAGAAGAAGATTTTAAACAATGGTTGGCAGAACAGGCAACTTTTGAAGAATACATGAAAGATTAATAATAACAATAAGTAGTTTTTAAAAGAAATTTATATAAATAGATATGTCAGCAACAGCAAACGCAACTTTAGCACACGATCATCACGCACATGATGATCACGGACATCATCATAAAGAAACCTTTATAACCAAGTATATTTTTAGCCAAGATCATAAAATGATCGCTAAACAATATCTTATTACAGGTATAATAATGGGGATACTGGGCATCCTTATGTCTGTGCTCTTTAGAATGCAAATTGCCTGGCCAGAAGAATCTTTTGTAATTTTTAAATGGTTATTAGGAGAGAAATATGCACCGGATGGTGTTATGACTCCAGAAGCTTACCTGGCTTTAGTTACAATTCACGGTACGATAATGGTATTTTTCGTGTTAACGGCCGGTCTAAGTGGTACATTCAGTAACCTTTTAATTCCTTTACAAATTGGAGCACGAGATATGGCATCTGGCTTCTTAAACATGCTTTCTTATTGGATATTCTTTATATCTTGTGTTATTATGTTAAGCTCCCTATTTGTCGAGTCTGGGCCTGCCTCAGCCGGTTGGACAATCTATCCGCCTTTAAGTGCCTTGCCAGAAGCAATTCCCGGTTCAGGAACGGGTATGACCTTATGGTTAATATCTATGGCGTTTTTTATTGCACAATCTTTATTAGGTTCTTTAAATTATGTGGTTACAGTAATAAATCATAGAACCAAAGGTATGTCTATGACAAGATTACCACTTACGGTTTGGGCTTTGTTTATTACAGCAATTATTGGTATCGTATCTTTCCCGGTTTTATTATCTGCAGCTCTAATGCTTATAATGGATAGAAGTTTTGGTACTTCCTTTTTCCTCAGCGATATTTATATTCAAGGAGAAGTATTGGCGCACCAAGGTGGTTCGCCAGTATTATTTGAGCACTTATTCTGGTTCTTAGGTCACCCCGAGGTTTATATAGTAATTCTGCCGGCAATGGGTATTGTATCAGAAATTATGTCTACAAACGCTAGAAAACCAATATTTGGTTATCGGGCTATGGTAGCTTCTATTTTAGCAATTGCTTTCTTATCTACCATTGTTTGGGGGCACCACATGTTCGTTTCCGGGATGAACCCGTTCTTAGGTTCGGTATTTACCTTTACAACATTATTAATTGCAATTCCATCCGCAGTAAAAGCATTTAACTGGATTACAACTATCTGGAAAGGTAACCTGCAAATGAACCCTGCTATGTTATTTTCCATCGGGTTTGTTTCTACATTTATTACCGGTGGTTTAACCGGAATTATCTTAGGAGATAGTACTCTAGATATTAACGTGCACGATACTTATTTTGTTATTGCGCATTTCCACTTAGTAATGGGTATTTCTGCCATTTATGGTTTATTGGCCGGTGTATACCATTGGTTCCCTAAAATGTTTGGTAGAATGATGAATAAAAATCTAGGTTATATACATTTCTGGATAACCGCAGTAGCTGCCTACGGCGTGTTCTTCCCAATGCATTTTATTGGCTTGGCCGGACTCCCTAGACGTTATTATACTAACACAGCATTTCCATATTTTGATGACTTAGCAGATACTAACGTGTTAATTACCGTATTTGCAATAATTGCTGCAGCAGCACAAGTAATCTTTTTGTACAATTTTATTGCAAGTATGTTTTACGGAAAAAAAGCAACCCAGAACCCTTGGAATGGTACTACATTAGAATGGACAACACCGGTAGAGCACGTTCACGGCAACTGGCCGGGAGAATTACCAACCGTTTACCGTTGGGCCTATGACTATAGTAAATTAAACCAAGAAGAAACAGATTACGTTTTACCGGGACAAGATTTTGTGCCGCAAAACGTACCGCTTCAAGAACACGAAGAAGAGCTTAATCACTAGGCAATAAATAGATATTTTAGCAAAAAGCCTTTTCTTATTTTTAGAAAAGGCTTTTTCTTTATCTTTGTAATTATGAACGAAAACCTAGACCCAACTGGCGAAAATTTCTCTGCAGAAGAGTTTGATATCGAAAGAGCTTTACGACCCTTAAGTTTTGATGACTTTGCCGGCCAAGAGCGGGTATTAGAAAACTTAAAGGTTTTTGTGCAAGCCGCTAATCAAAGAGGCGAAGCTTTAGATCACACACTTTTTCACGGTCCGCCGGGTTTAGGAAAAACTACTTTGGCGCATATTTTAGCTAATGAGCTTAACGCAGGAATCAAAGTAACCTCTGGCCCCGTGTTAGACAAGCCTGGAGACCTAGCAGGATTACTTACCAATCTTGGCGATCGCGATGTGTTATTTATTGACGAAATTCATAGGTTAAGTCCTGTTATAGAAGAATATTTATATTCTGCTATGGAAGATTTCAAGATAGACATAATGATAGAAAGCGGTCCCAATGCACGTTCTGTTCAAATAGATTTAAATCCATTTACTTTGGTTGGGGCTACAACCCGTTCTGGTTTGCTAACCGCTCCAATGCGTGCGCGTTTTGGTATTTCCAGTAGGTTGCAGTATTACTCTACCGAGTTGCTTTCAGATATATTACAGCGAAGCGCCGGTATTTTAAATGTACCCATCAATTTAGATGCCGCCATAGAAATTGCCGGAAGAAGTAGAGGAACCCCGCGTATTGCCAATGCGCTTTTAAGACGTGTACGGGATTTTGCACAAATAAAAGGCAACGGAAAAATAGATATGGAGATTTCTAAATTTAGTTTAGAAGCTCTAAACGTAGACGCGAATGGTTTAGACGAAATGGATAATAAAATTCTCACCACAATAATAGATAAATTTAAAGGCGGTCCGGTTGGTATTACCACTTTATCTACGGCAGTAAGCGAAAGTGCCGAAACCATAGAAGAAGTCTACGAGCCTTTTCTTATTCAAGAAGGTTTTATTATAAGAACGCCAAGAGGGCGCGAAGTTACTGAAGCCGCTTATAAGCATTTAGGAAAAACCAGACCCAATTCGCAAGGTGGTTTGTTTTAATAATTTTGTTTTTTAGCTAAAGCGGAACTTTTAGCGAGCTAATAACTACTAAAATTGTAGAACCAAAAAATACTTTTTTTGACTAATTCCGAAAAAAATACCAAACTTATTAAAGGCAAAGCCAAAGAACTCGGCTTTTTATCTTGTGGGATAAGTGAAGCAGGATTTTTAGAAAAAGAAGCACCGCGATTAGAGCAATGGCTGGAAGAAAACCGAAACGGCCAGATGCAGTATATGGAAAATTATTTCGATAAACGTTTAGACCCAACCATTTTGGTGCCAAATTCTAAAAGTGTGGTTTCTCTTTTACTGAATTACTTTCCGGAAGAAAAACAACGTGACGACACGTATAAAATTTCTAAATATGCGTATGGTCGCGATTATCACTTTGTGATAAAAGATAAACTGAAAACCTTATTAGCGTACATTCAAGAAGAAATAGGCGAAGTTAGTGGGCGCGCTTTTACAGATTCTGCGCCGGTTTTAGATAAAGCATGGGCAGCAAAAAGCGGCTTGGGGTGGATTGGCAAAAACTCCAACCTTCTGTCAAAAAAGACGGGTTCTTTCTTTTTTATAGCAGAACTTATCATAGACCTAGATTTAGAATACGACACGCCGGTTACAGACCATTGCGGTAGTTGTACTGCCTGCATAGACGCTTGCCCTACAGATGCCATTTACGAACCTTACCGGGTAGATGGCAGCAAATGCATTTCGTATTATACCATAGAGTTGAAAGAGGCAATTCCGCAAAGCGAAAAAGGAAAATTTGAAGATTGGATGTTTGGCTGTGATATTTGTCAAGACGTTTGCCCGTGGAACCGTTTTTCGCAACCCCACAACGAACCACTTTTTAATCCGCATCCTGATTTATTAGAATACAGCAAAGCAGATTGGGAGGACATTACCAAAGAAACCTTTGGACAAATTTTCAAGAAATCTGCCGTAAAACGTACAAAATTTAGCGGTTTGCAAAGAAATATAGAATTTTTAAAAAGCTAAGTTTTTAGTATTACAACTTCTATGTTACCTTTGTTAGTCCGCAAAATAAAAAACTATGAGCAACCACGAAGAACGCAAGAGAAGAGAAGCTTTAATCTACCATGCCAAACCTATACCCGGCAAAATAAAAGTGGTGCCTACCAAAAAATATTCTACCCAACGGGACTTGGCTTTGGCATATTCGCCTGGCGTGGCAGCACCTTGTTTAGAAATTGAAAAAGATCTAAATAATGCCTATAAATATACCGGTAAAGGTAATTTGGTTGCAGTAATTTCTAACGGAACCGCAGTGTTGGGCTTGGGAGACATTGGTCCCGAAGCTTCTAAACCCGTAATGGAAGGTAAAGGTTTGTTGTTTAAAATTTTTGCAGATATAGATGTTTTTGATATTGAGGTAGACACAAAAGACGTAGATTCTTTTATAGAAACAGTAAAAAATATTGCTCCAACTTTTGGCGGAATTAATTTAGAAGACATCAAAGCTCCCGAAGCTTTTGAGATAGAAAGAAGATTAAAAGAAGAGTTGGATATTCCTGTAATGCACGACGACCAGCACGGGACCGCTATTATTTCGGCAGCAGCCTTATTAAACGCTTTAGAAATTGCAGGTAAAAACATAGAAGAAGCCAAAATGGTTATCTCCGGTGCCGGTTCTGCAGCAATTGCCTGCGCAAAATTATATGTTTCTCTAGGCCTAAAACCTTCTAACATTATAATGTTTAACAGTAAAGGTTCGTTGCAAAAAGACGATCCTAAATTATCAGAAATGCAAAAAGAATTTGCATCAGATAAAAAGTATAAAGACTTGGCAGACGCGGTTAAAAATGCAGATGTTTTTGTAGGACTTTCCGTTGGCGGAATACTTTCTGCAGATATGCTCAAAACTATGGCCAAAAATCCAATTGTTTTTGCAATGGCCAATCCTAATCCCGAAATAGAATACAATCTGGCAGTAAAAACCAGAGACGACGTTATTATGGCAACCGGCCGAAGCGATAATCCTAACCAAGTAAACAATGTGTTGGGTTTTCCTTTTATTTTTAGAGGAGCGTTAGACGTGCGCGCAACCAAAATTAACGAAGAGATGAAGTTGGCCGCCGTTAAGGCTTTAGCCAATTTAGCCAAAGAACCCGTGCCGGAACAAGTGAATATAGCCTACGGCGAAACCAAAATGAACTTTGGTAGAGAATATATTATTCCAAAACCATTTGATTCTCGTTTACTTACTGTTGTACCGCCGGCAGTTGCAAAAGCCGCTATAGATAGCGGAGTGGCAAAAGAACCAATAGAAGATTGGAGTCGTTACGAAGACGAATTATACGAACGCCAAGGTGGCGATAATAAAATTACACGTCTGTTGTTAAACCGTGCCAAAACCAATCCTAAAAAAGTTGTTTTTGCAGAAGCAGATCATTTAGATGTTATGAAAACTGCTCAAATTGTACACGACGAAGGTATTGCTATTCCTGTTCTACTTGGTCGTAGAGAAGTTATTGAAGAGTTAATGCGAGAAATTGAATTTGAGGGCAAAGGTATAAGTATAATAGACCCAAAATCTGACGAAGAAAAAGAACAACGTGAAAAGTTTGCCGAGATATTTTGGAACGCTCGCAAACGCGACGGAGTTACTTTGTACGATGCCCAAAAATTAATGCGCGAACGCAATTATTTTGCGGCTATGATGGTTAATGAAGGCCAAGCAGATGCTTTGCTTTCGGGGTATTCAAGGTCTTATCCTTCTGTGGTAAAGCCAATGTTAGATTTAATTGGGATGGCAAAAGGTGTTTCTAGAATTGCCGCTACCAATTTAATGAATACTTCTCGTGGACCATTATTTATAAGCGATACTTCCATAAATATAGATCCAGATGCTAAAGATTTAGCCCGTATTGCACAAATGACATCGTATACCGTTAAAATGTTTGGTTTAGAGCCGGTAATGGGAATGATTTCGTATGCCAATTTTGGCTCTTCCGAAAAGCCTAGTGCCAGTAAAGTAAAAGAAGCGGTAGAGTATTTGCATAAGGTGTGTCCGGATATTTGTGTAGATGGTGAGTTACAAGTAGACTTTGCTTTAAACAAAGAAATGCTTCAGAATAAGTTTCCTTTTTCAAAATTGGTAGGGCGTAAAATAAATACCTTAATTTATCCTAACCTAACAGCGGCTAACAGTACGTATAAGTTGCTTAAAGAATTAAATAATACAGATTCTATAGGGCCAATTATGATGGGCTTAAAGAAACCTGCTCATATCTTACAACTTGGCGCCAGTGTAGAAGAAATGGTAAATATGACGGCAGTTGCAGTAGTAGATGCGCAAGAAAAAGAAAAGAAGAAAAAACCTGATGTGCATATTTAACGTTTGTAAGCCATAATTCGCTATTGTTAAAATTTTTACATCTTAATTATTTTCCTACATTTGAAGCTTTAACTTTTGGTTAACTTATGATTACACACCTAAGGGGGAAATTAGTAGAGAAAAACCCTACAGATATTATTGTAGAATGTGGCGGAGTTGGGTATTTTTTAAATATTTCTTTGCATACCCACGCTTTAATTCCGGAGCAAGAAAACATCTTTATTTTAACCTATCTGCAAGTTAGGGAAGATGCGCAAACCCTTTTTGGTTTTATGGAAAAGGCAGAGAGAAGCTTGTTTATAAAGCTAATCTCGGTTTCGGGAATTGGCGCAAGCACTGCTCGTACAATGCTGTCTTCACTCTCTCCTGCACAAATTATTAAAGCTATTACCACAGAAGATGTAGCTACAATAAAAAGTATAAAAGGTATTGGTGCAAAAACAGCACAACGTGTAATTATAGATCTAAAAGATAAATTAGGCGGGGTAGAAGATGTAAACAAAATTTTAACATCTCAAGGCAATACCCATAAAGAAGAAGCGTTATCTGCATTAGAGACGCTCGGATACACCAAAAAACAATCGGATAAAATAGTTAAAAAGGTGGTTTCTGAAAATCCGGATGCAAGCGTTGAAACTATAATAAAGTTGGCACTTAAAAACCTTTAGATACCTTGAGAGAAACTATTTTTCTTAATTCGATGTATAAAAACCTTTCTGTCTTTCTGGTTGCATTTTTAGGCGCTTCCGGACTCTTCGCGCAAGAAGAAAACCAAACCGAACAAGACTCTACAAAAACCGGTTATAGTTTAGGACAAATACAAATGGCAAATCCGCAAAGCATCGTGCATAAATATACGTACGATCCGCTTTTAGATAGGTACATTTTTGTGGAGCAAGTAGGAAGTGTTAATGTGAGCTATCCGTTGGTGCTTACGCCCGAAGAATATGAAGAGCGGGTTTTAGAAGAGCAGATGAAAGCTTATTTTAAAGAAAAGTCAGATGCCATGACGGGTCGTGACGACGATGCGAAAGACAACCAAAAAAATCTCTTGCCAATATTTTATGTTAACAATACCTTTTTTGAAAGTGTTTTTGGCGGAAGCGAGATAGAAGTTATTCCCCAAGGTTCCGTAGAGCTGGATTTGGGGGTTTTGTATACCAAGCAAGACAATCCGTCTTTATCGCCAAGAAACAGAAGTAATTTTACTTTCGATTTTAA
Source organism: uncultured Mesonia sp. (assembly GCA_947494545.1). Lineage (GTDB taxonomy): Bacteria > Bacteroidota > Bacteroidia > Flavobacteriales > Flavobacteriaceae > Mesonia. Next base: position 35,963 of record CANLVH010000004.1, read on the forward strand.
CCAGCGTATTAGTTTAAGCTTATTAGGAAAAGTAGGAAAACGTCTAAAAGTTACTGCAAACTACGACACAGAATCTACCTTTGATTTTCAAAACCAGATAAAGCTGGAATACACCCCAACCGAAGACGATATTGTTAGAAAAATAGAGGTTGGTAATGTTAGTATGCCATTAAACAGTTCTCTAATTCAAGGAGCGCAAAGCTTGTTTGGAGTAAAAGCGCAGTTGCAATTTGGTAAAACAACCATTACGGGTGTTTTTTCTGAACAAAATTCAGAACGACAAACCGTTAATATTCAAGGAGGTGGCGCAGTGCAAGAATTTGACAAGTTTATCTTAGATTATGATGAGAACCGTCACTTTTTCTTAGCGCATTATTTTAGAGATAATTATGATGCGGCTTTACAAAACTATCCGTACATAAATAGCAATGTGCAAATTACCAGAATAGAGGTTTGGGTTACCAACCGAACAAATTCTACAGAAAGCTTAAACAACACTAGAAATATTGTAGCTATTCAAGATATTGGGGAAGCTAATCCTGAAAATATTGGGGTTTTAATAGATGCCAACGGCAACCCGATAAACCCGCCAAGTTTTTCCGGCTTTTTAAATGCTACACCAGATTCGTACCCTAATAACTCCAACAACAACTTTAACCCTATGGGTATTACCGGTCCGCAGCAGTCTGTCTTAACCCCGGCTATTAGAGACGTTGCTAGCGTAGATCAAGGTTTTGGAGTAAATAGTGCAGACGTAGATGAAGGAGTAGATTATGCCAAATTAGAAAATGCTAAACAACTTCAAAATTCAGAATATACGTTAAATAGTCAATTAGGTTATATTTCTTTAAACCAACGCTTAAGCAATGACGAAATTTTAGCTGTAGCTTTTCAATATACCGTTAACGGACAAGTATACCAAGTGGGGGAGTTTGCAAATGGCGGCGTAGACGCTACAGAAACGCAACCCAACCCAACCAGTCCCGGAAACGACGTTGCTATTAATCAAAATTTGGTTGTAAAATTATTAAAAAGTCCGGTTACCAACGTAAACGAGCCTATTTGGGATTTGATGATGAAAAACATCTATAGCTTAGATGCTTACCAACTAGAGCGCGAAGACTTTAGGTTTAATATTTTGTATTCAGACCCGCAACCACTTAATTACATAACGCAAGCGCCCAATGCAACAACCCCTTTGCCGGACGATGTAGAAGACACCAATTTGTTGCGCGTTTTTAGTTTAGATCGTTTAGATGCCAACAACGATCCGGTAATTGGCGGAGATGGCTTTTTTGATTACGTGCCGGGAATTACGATAGATCCGGAAAATGGTAAAATAATTTTTACTTCCGTTGAGCCTTTCGGCGAATATTTATTTAACAAGTTAGATAATACGCCCAATGGCGGATCAGAAAGTTATGAAGATCCTGCCACTTATAATGAAAATCAAGAAAAATACGTTTTCAAAAGCTTATACGCTACCACCAAAACACAAGCAGAGCAAGAAGAAGCAGACAAAAATAAGTTTCAGTTAAAAGGTAGCTATAAATCATCAGGGCAAGACGGTATTCCTATTGGGGCATTTAATGTTCCGCAAGGTTCTGTTACGGTAACTGCGGGCGGTAGAGTGTTGCAAGAAGGAGTAGATTATACAGTAGATTACCAATTAGGAAGAGTTAAAATTTTAGACGAAGCATTACTGGCTTCAGATACACCAATACAAGTTTCTACAGAAAACAACGCTACATTTGGGCAGCAAACCAAGCGTTTTACCGGTTTAAATGTAGAACATAAATTTAGCGAAGATTTAATCGTAAACGGAACCTTTATAAACTTTAATGAGCGACCGCTTACTCAAAAAGCAAATTACAGTTACGAACCGGTAAATAATTCTATTTACGGTTTCAATTTTAATTACACTACAGAAGTTCCGTTTTTTACCAGATTGGTAAACAAACTGCCAAATATAGATACAGATGTAGAGTCTAATCTTTCTTTGCGTGGCGAGTTTGCTTATCTGCAACCTGGTTCGCCTAAAGGAGATAATTTTAATGGGGAAGCGACCTCCTATATAGACGATTTTGAAGCTTCGCAAACTTCTATTTCTATTTTGTCTCCACTATCTTGGCATCTTTCTAGTGCCCCAATTGGCTTTGGTGGTGAAAAAGCAAATAACGATTTAAGTAGCAGTTACCGTCGTGCAAAATTAAATTGGTACACCATAGATCCTATTTTTTACAGTAATCAACGTCCGGCGGGAATAAACGACGACGATTTGTCACAATATTCCACTAGAAGAGTTTTTATAGACGAAATTTTCCCGGATATGGATGTCGTGCAAGGGCAATCGCAGGCAATATATACCTTAGATGTGGCTTACTATCCGCAAGAACGCGGGCAATATAACTACAATCCTGCAGCGGCCGGTAATAATACTTTACCAAATCCCGAACAGAATTTTGGCGGTATAATGCGCGAGATTACTACAACAAATTTTGAGCAATCTAACGTAGAGTTTATAGAATTTTGGGTGATGGACCCTTACATTTATCCCGAAAATGCTACTACCAGCAATGGTAAAATTACCTTTAACTTAGGTAGTATCTCAGAAGATATTCTAAAAGACGGCAGAAAGCAATACGAAAACGGTTTACCTAAAGATGGCTCTGCCGGTAACACTTTAAGTACTGCATTTGGTCGCGTGCCTTCCAACCAATCGTTGGTTTATGCTTTTGATACCGAAGGCGCCGAGCGCGTTAACCAAGATGTTGGTTTAGACGGTATTCCGGATACAGACGAAGCAATTGCTTTTCCTGAATTTGCAGGGCTAGAAGATCCGTCTAACGATAATTACCAATATTATTTAGCTGCTGAAGGCGGTATTGTAGAACGCTATAGAAATTATAACGGTTACGATGGCAACTCGCCTACAGATGTTGGTCAAAATAGCAGAGGAAATACAACAGTACCTTCTGCAGAAGACATAAACCGTGATAACACGATGAATACCATAGATAGTTATTTTGAGTATGAAATTCCTGTTTATCCCGGTATGAGTGTAGACAACAACACTAGTAGTGTAGCCGGAGTAAACCAAGATTATATTACCGATGTAAAAAATGTAACCACCACTTTGCAAAACGGACAGCAAATGGAGGTAAAATGGGTGCAGTTTAAAGTTCCGTTAAGAACCAGTAGCGAATATTCTGTAGGTGGTATTGCAGATTTACGTTCTATACGTTTTATGCGTATGTTTTTATCCGGTTTCCAAGACGATATTGTTTTACGATTTGGAACTTTAGATTTGGTGCGCGGAGATTATAGACGTTATACCCAAGCCGTTGAACCAAATGGTACAAATCCTGATAATACGCCAAATACGAGTTTAGAAGTAACAGCAGTTAGTCAAGAGCAAACCTCAGATTATGTCACGCCACCGGGTGTTGTTAGAGAAGAGCTGGTAAATAACAACCAAACCATTCGCGAAGACGAACAATCTTTATCGCTTACAGTAAAAAACCTTTCTCCAAACGATTCTCGTGCGGTTTATAAGAATTTTCAAGTAGACATGCGGCAGTATAAAAACTTAAAAATGTTTTTACACGCTAGAAGTTTGCCTGCGCCGGCGCCAACTTTACAAGATGGGCAACTATCTGCCTTTATACGTATGGGAAGTGATTTTACGGATAATTTTTACCAAGTAGAAGTGCCGCTTAAAGTTAGCGATATTAGTTCTACCCAGCCGCGCGATGTGTGGCCGGAAGCAAACGATCTTGATTTACCGTTAGAATTATTACAACAAATAAAATCTCTAATTATAGGTAACGAAACTTATAATGCCGGAGAACTTAATTTTTTCGATAAAAACCTAAACCCGGTTTCCGGTTTAGACACGCCAGATGAAATGCGCGTTGGTATAAAAGGTAATCCTAGTTTTGGCGATGTTAGAATGATTATGTTAGGATTAAAAAATACCGGTAATATGGATGCTACCGGAGAAGTTTGGTTTAACGAAATGCGCCTTTCCGATATGAAAAATCAAGGCGGTTGGGCTGCTGTTTTAAATATGGATACCAACTTGGCAGATTTTGCTTCAATATCTGCAACCGGAAGAAGAAGCACAATTGGTTTCGGTTCTGTAGAGCAAGGTCCAAACCAACGTAGCCGAGAAGATGTAAAGCAATACGATGTAGTTACCAATGTAAATGTTGGACAATTGTTGCCAAAAGACTGGGGCGTTAATATTCCGGTGAGTTACAGTCGTGGCGAAGAATTAATCACGCCGCAATACGACCCTGAATATTCAGATTTAGAATTAGAAACCTTAATAGATAATACAAACGACGCAGATAGAAGAGAAGAACTTAAAGAAAGAGCAGAAGATTATACAAGACGACAAAGTGTTAGCGTAATAGGTTTACGGAAAGATAGAACCCAAGAAGATGCTAAACCAATGCCATACGATATAGAAAACTTTACATTTTCTGGAACGTATAACCAAGTAGATCATCGTGATTTTGAAATAGAAGAATCTTTAGATCAAAGTGTAAATGTTGGTGCAACTTATGATTATGGTTTTGAGCCTTTTAAACTGGAGCCTTTCAAAAATATTGCCGCTTTAGATAGCAGCGCTTATTACCAGCCAATTAAAGATTTTAACCTTAATTTATTACCTACCAACATTTCGGCAAGTGGTAATATTATAAGACAATATAATGAGCAGGTATTTAGAGAAATAAACTTGCCGCCTGGCTCTATAGGTTTGCCTAAATTGTACCAACGTAACTTCACTTTCGATTGGCAATACAATATCAACCACAACTTAACCGAATCCTTAAGCTTTGCTTTCAATACCATGAACAATCGTATTGTTAGAAATTATATAGATCCGCAAAGCAATCCGGATAATTCTATAGGAATTTGGGACGGGTTTTTTAATGTAGGCGATCCTAACCAGCATTATCAAAACTTACAAGTAAATTACGATATACCCTTTGATAAAATTCCCGCGCTTCGTTTTTTACGGGCACAATATTCCTACACCGGAAGTTTCCAGTGGCAAAAGGGCTCTGAAGTAAGAAACAGCTTACCGGGTATCCCCGATTTGGGTAATAATATTCAAAACTCTAATAAGCATCAAATAAATGGGACTTTAGAGATGAATAGTCTTTACAGTTATATTGGTTTAAAGAAAAAGCGCGGACAAAAAGATACGCGTTCGCGCAGCAGAAGAGGTGAAGATGGTGCTAATAGATTAGGATTTAGCCGCGGTAGCAAAGACTTGCAATCTGATGAGCCGGCAACCGAACTTTCTGCAGGAGATAAAGCGCTAAATACTGCTATTGGCTTAGCAACCGCAATTAGACGTATTACGGTAAATTATGATGAAACCAATGGTACTTTCTTACCCGGCTATACAAACGATGTGGGTTTTGTAGGAACTTTAAAACCAACTGCAGGTTTTACTTTTGGTAGCCAAGCAGATGTTAGAGAAATTGCAGCTAGAAATGGTTGGCTTACGATGTACCAACAATTTAACGAACAATATACAGAAACAGAAGTAAAGAATTTGAGCATACAAGCCAATTTAAACCTGTTACCGGATTTAACCTTAGACTTGAATGCAAACAGAATGTATTCTGAAACCTATACAGAAAACTATAGAGTTAGTCCGTTAGATTTGCAATACCGTTCTTTAACGCCCAATACTTACGGTAACTTTAATATTTCTACTATTATGATTGCTACAGCATTTAGCAAAAGCGATCAAGATTTTTCAGAAACCTTTCAAGAATTTAGAGATAATAGACTTACAGTTGCTAACCGTTTGGCGCAAAATGCCGGGATAGATATTGGCAATCCGGATAATATTGATGCAGATGGTTACCCAAAAGGTTTTGGTAGAACTAGTCAACAAGTTTTGCTGCCCGCATTTCTTTCGGCTTATACCGGTGGCGATGCCGGCAGTGTAGATTTAGGCTCTTTTAGAGATACGCCATTGCCAAACTGGAGTTTAAAATATACCGGTTTAATGCGATTAACCTGGTTTAAAGATAAATTTAAACGTTTTAGTTTGCAGCATGGTTATACCTCGTTATATAATATTAACCAGTTTCAAACCAATTTAGAATACGATCGTAACGACCCTTACAGCAGTGCAAATTTAGATCAAGGTGGTAATTTTAGAAGTCAATATTTTATATCAAACGTAAACTTGGTAGAACAATTTTCACCACTTATAAAAGTAGATATGGAGTTGAAAAACTCTATTAAAGTTTTGGCAGAAGTAAAGAAAGATAGAGCGCTATCACTAAGTTTTGATAATAATTTACTTACCGAAATTCAAGGTAATGAATACATTCTTGGTTTGGGCTACCGCATTAAAGATTTAAAGATTGGCACCAATATAGGAGGGCAAAAAAGAATCTTAAGTAGCGATTTAAATTTTAAAGCAGACGTTTCTTTTAGGAGAAATCAAACAATAATCCGATATTTGGATATTAATGATAGTCAGACCACGGCGGGACAAGATATTTGGTCTATAACGTTTAATGCAGATTATGCGCTTACCAAAAATCTAACAGCTATCTTTTATTACGATCATACATTTTCAGAATACGCAATTTCTACCGCATTTCCGCAAACAACTATTAGGTCTGGTATAACATTGCGTTATAACTTTGGAAACTAAAAATTAAAAACAAAAAATATGAACATCCCAGCAGAATTAAAGTACACCAAAGATCACGAGTGGATCAAGATTGATGGCGACGTAGCCACAATTGGTATTACAGATTTTGCCCAAGGCGAGTTGGGCGATATCGTATTTGTAGAAGTAGAAACCTTAGACGAAACCTTAGACCGCGATGAGGTTTTTGGAACCGTAGAAGCCGTAAAAACAGTTTCCGATTTATTTCTACCGCTAAGTGGCGAAATTATCGAGTTTAATGAAACCTTAGAAGACGAACCAGAAAACGTAAATTCTGATCCGTATGGAGAAGGGTGGATGATAAAATTAAAAATGACAGACGAATCGCAAGTTGATGATCTTTTAGATGCCCAAGCTTATAAAGAAATTATTGGATCCTAAACTAGGTTTGCTCCTAGCGGTAATCTATACGCTCGCACTTTTATTACTTTCGTTAATAAGCTTGCAAGGTTTACCACAAGCAGAAGTAGAAAATGCAGATAAGATTTTTCATACTTTAGCCTATGCCGGACTAACTTTTTTGTGGTATTTGCAATATTTTTCGCGTAGCACACGAAATAAAAAACGTCTCAAAAAAAAGCCATTATTGTTAATTTGTTTGGCAATTGTGCTTTTTGGCATTTTTATTGAAGTGTTACAAGAAAGCATTACCGCTTACCGCACTTTTGACGTGTGGGACATAACAGCCAACTTTTTAGGAACGCTTCTAGCATTAATGGTTATTTTGGCCTTAGAACCGAAGTTAGAAAAAGTTAAAAAGAAATTATAATTTAGATATTTATAAAAAATAATTACATTAGCAATCCAATAACTACAAGATTATGGAACCAAAGAAAAACCCGAAAAAAGATTTAGGAAGAAAAAGTGTTCTTTTTTTTCAAATAGGGTTGATTATTATGTTGTTCATTACTTGGCGCGCCATCGAGTGGAAAACTTACGATAAGGAGGATTTAGGTCAGCAAGTAGTGCAATTTGATCAGCTAGACGAAGAAGAAACGGTTGTAATGCAACCCAATACACCTCCGCCGCCACCACCTCCGCCACCACCACCGGCTCCCGAAGTTATTGAAGTGGTAGAAGATGACGAAGAAGTAGAAGAACAAGTAATTGAGTCTACAGAGGTTACAGAAGAACCACAACCAGTTGAGGTAGAAGAAGTACAAGAAGTAGAAGAAGAGCCAATTGCAGACGTTCCTTTTACAGCTATTGAAGATGTACCAATTTTTCCTGGTTGCGAGCAATTTTCTTCTAACGATAAAAGAAGAGCTTGCATGAGTTCTAAAATTAAAGACTTTGTAAACAAGAAATTTAATACAGATCTTGGTGCAGAATTAGGACTTTCTGGAGTAAACCGAGTTTACGTAAAGTTTAAAATTGATGCAAAAGGAAAAGTTGTAGGCGTACAAGCGCGTGCACCACACCCAAGACTGCAAAGAGAAGCAGAGCGCGTTGTAAAAATGTTGCCAGATATGACCCCTGGTAAACAGCGAGGAAAAGCAGTAGGTGTTCTTTACTCTTTACCCATCGTATTTCAAGTACAGTAATTATTTTTTATAAATAACTAGAAGCCTTCTCGATTTCTAATCGGGAAGGCTTTTTTTATTAGATTTATAACCATTTCTTTATCTTTTTATACTTAAATTTTTCCGTCAAGCGGAAGAATAAGCTTTGCGCATTTTTAAAACTTTTCTGGTTTTTATTTACAAACATTGCCGTTTTAAAAAGTGAAAATCGCATTTTTTTATTCCGAAAAGTAAACCTCTACGCCAAGTTGATAATTAAAAAACTAGTTTTTTATGTATCTTGCCGAAGTTTTAAAGCCAGATAATATATGCGTCAATTTTTAGGTAGTTTATTGTTTATATTTCCCTTATTAATTTTTGGACAAGAAAATGTTGGTAATTCAGAGCGGTATCCAATTTTTCCTGCTTGTGATAGTGTGAGTGCCAAAATGCAAGAAAATTGCTTTAATAAAACATTAATCAAGAAATTAAAAGAAAATTTTAAACTTCCCACTTTAGTTGCAGAAGAAAATTATACCGGGCAAATAACGGTTCTTTTTGAAGTGACTCCGGAAGGCAACTTTCGTAGTATTTATGTAGATGCTTATTACGAGGAGTTAAAAACAGAAATAGAACGCGTAATAAAAGAATTGCCGCAAGTAAAACCTGCAACCTACAATGGCCGACCTATTTTTATGCAATTTAAAATGCCGGTAAGAATTCCTATAGAAGAAAACACTGCCAAAACTTTACCTATAGACACTAAAAAGTATTCTACTTTTGGTGCAGAAAATACCAAAGAAACAACCCAAACTAAAAAAAGTACTAACAGAATAAATACAGAATACGATAGTATAAGCAAAAATACCACCGGTAAAAACTGGCAAAATCCTTCGTATTCCAGTAACATTAATATTCCGTTTTCACACGAAGTCTATAGTAGGTTTGACGATGATTTGAACCAAATAGGCACAAATGCGCATACCGCCGTAAAACCTTATTTGTATAAAAAAGTAAATAATTACTACAATTTTGAAGAAGAAAAGAAAAACCTAGCCTACGATACCGATACTTGGTTTGGTAGAAAATTTTTTAACGAGCACTTGGTGCGTTTGCAAGGAGAGGATTTCTGGTTTACTGCAGATGTAGCAGCAGATTTGCAAATAGGAAAAGATTTTGATGCAGATTTTAATTATACCTATAACAATACCAGGGCGGCGGTTATACAAGGTGGTTTGGGAGACTCTTTTAATTTCTATGCTGCAGTTTACGAAAGTCAAGGGCGTTTTGCGCAATATTTTAACCAGTATGCAGAGTCAATTAGGCCAGATGGCGGAAATCCTGCAATAATTCCCGGTCGCGGAATTGCAAAAGATTTTAGAGATGGAGATTACGACTATCCAATTGCAGAAGGTTATATTTCTTATAGCCCAAGCAAATTTTTTAATTTACAATTCGGGCACGGAAAAAACTTTATAGGAGATGGCTATCGTTCTATGCTAATGAGTGATGTAGCCAGCCCTTATCCTTATTTCAAAATAACTACTAATTTCTGGAAATTACAATATACCAACACCTGGATGTCTATGCGTGATGTGCGGCCGGCAGTTACAGATAGTGGCTCTTTTAGAACAAAATATATGGCCACACATTATTTAAGTTATAATGTTACCAAACGCTTAAACATTGGTTTATTTGAGTCTGTGGTCTGGGAAAACGATAACGACCGCGGTTTTGATTTAAACTACTTAAACCCAATAATTTTTTATCGTGCCATCGAATTTTCTACAGGATCTCGCGGAGGAAATGCGCTTATTGGTTTAAGCGGTAAATATAAATGGAGTAACCATTTTAATATGTATGCGCAGTTAATGATAGATGAGTTTTCTTCGGGCGATATTTTTGGCGGAAAACAGAGTTTTAAAAACAAACTAGCTTACCAAATTGGATTAAAGTATTTTAATGCCTTTGATGTAAACAATTTGCAATTACAATTAGAGTATAACCAGGCCAGACCTTATACCTATTCGCATAACACCATAACCTTAAATTACGGTCATAATAATCAATCTGTGGCGCATTTATGGGGCGCTAATTTTAGAGAGGTAATTGCTATTGCGCGGTACAAGAAAGATAGATGGTATGGCTCTGCAAAACTAATTGTTGGTAAACGTGGTTTGGAGTTAGAAAAAGATTTAAATCCGTATTATGGCGGCGATATTTATGGTTCTGAATACGATATAGAAACCAAAGAGGGGAACGAAATTCTTCAAGGGAACAAAACAGATTTCTTTTATGGCGAATTGGAACTTGGTTATATTGTAAATCCGGCGACCAATTTAAAAGTATACACAAATATTATTCATAGAAACTTAAATCCTACAATACCCGATACACCAAGAAAATTACAAGAAAGTACAACTTGGTTAAATTTTGGTTTTAGAACAGACTTGTTCAATTGGTACTATGATTTTTAAAGGGTAAATTGTGTAAATTAAATTGTAAAATTATCGCAATTTCTTTGACCTAAGCCGAGTTTTTTCCGTAAAGCTAAACTTAAAATAAGTTGGAAGCAGATAAATTTATAGTTTACTGAATGGGTTGTTTTTGGAAGAAAAATTTAACGTGTTATGGCTCTTGCTAAGACTGTTTTTAAGAGTATCTTTGCAGCCGAAAAACAAGTGAATTTTTTTGAGCAAGGCAATATCAAATAACGCTTCTGTAAGCTTTGGGGCAGATTTTAAAGAAATAACCAAAATGCGGTTAACGGTAAGCGTTGTGTTTTCGTCTGCAGCAGGTTATTTTTTAGGAGCTCCGGTAGTAGATTTTGTTACGCTGTTATTGTTGGCCATAGGCGGTTATTTAATGGTTGGCGCGTCTAACGCTTTTAACCAAATAGCCGAAAAAAATCTAGACGCCAAGATGAACCGCACAAAAAACAGACCCATTCCCGCAGGACGAATGAGTGTTACCAGTGCGGCGGCCATTGCTATCTCGTTTACAATTTTAGGTTTGTATGTCTTGTATTACATCAACCCGATAACTGCGGTTTTTGGAGCGGTTTCTATATTTTTATATACTTGTGTATATACGCCTTTAAAAACCAAAACGCCTCTGTCTGTATTTGTTGGTGCTTTCCCCGGGGCCATTCCTTTTATGATGGGTTGGGTTGCTGCAACTAACGAGTTTAGTATAGAGCCCGGAACGTTATTTATGATTCAGTTTTTTTGGCAATTTCCGCATTTTTGGGCCTTGGGCTGGTGGCTTTACGATGACTATAAGCGCGGCGGGTTTTTTATGTTACCAACCGGAAAAAGAGATCGCGGAACTGCAATTCAGATAATTTTATATACAATCTGGACAATTCTTGTTTCTATAATTCCTGTTTTTCAAGTAACCGGTAGATTGTATTTAACTCCGGTAGCCGGCGTTTTAATTTTCTTGTTAGGTTTAGGAATGTTGTATTATGCTATAAAATTATACAAAAAAAGAGACGAGAAAACCGCCAAGCAACTAATGTTTGCAAGTGTGAGTTATATTACCTTGCTGCAAATAATATATGTATTAGATAAATTTTTAAGAGTATGGATTTAACCGAAGGTACCACCCAAGAAAAGAATGTTCGTTCTAGAAAAATGATGCTTTGGTTTGCAATTGTAAGCATGGCTATGATGTTTGCCGGACTTACCAGTGCTTATGTAGTAAGCAAAAACAGACCAGATTGGTTAACAGAGTTTCAATTGCCAGATTATTTTTTATGGAGTACGCTGGCTATAGTGATTAGTAGCTTTAGTTTTCATTTTTCTAAAAAAATGATTTTAAATAATGAGCGACAAAAAGCAACCGGTTTATTAGTTCTTACTTTAGTATTGGGACTTCTATTCGTTTTTTTACAATTTAAGGGTTTTAGAGCAATTGTAGAACAAGGTTATTATTTTACCGGAGGAGAAAGTACGGTAACTACTTCCTTTCTTTATTTGTTTGTACTTGCGCATATGGTGCACATTTTAGGAGGCTTAATTACCCTTTTGGTGGTAATTTATAATCATTTTAAACAACGCTACAAACCTGGTCAAATGCTTGGTATAGAACTGGGTGCGACGTTTTGGCATTTTTTAGATATTCTGTGGCTTTACCTGTTTTTCTTTTTATATTTCTTTAGATAATAAAATTAACTATTTTTGCTAAATACTTAACAATAATCTCTCTTTATGGAAACTGCTGTTGCGAAAACAGGTACAGAAAGTAAAACCTGGGGTGGAGGACCAAAATCTCCTTTAAAAGTGAGTTACGGTAAGTTGATGATGTGGGTGTTCTTAGCATCAGACTCGTTAACTTTTTCCGGCTTTTTGGCATCCTACGGTTTAATACGGTTTAAATTTTCAGATGAATGGCCTATCGCCGACGAGGTCTTTAATCACTTTCCCTTTTTACACGGGGTAGACGCACCAATGTATTATGTGGCGTTAATGACTTTTATCTTGATATTTTCTTCTGTAACTATGGTATTGGCCGTAGACGCAGGACATAAAATGCAAAAAGGAAAAGTTACTACCTACTTATTTCTAACTATTATTGGTGGTTTAATATTCTTAGGATCACAAGCTTGGGAGTGGAAAAACTTTATTAATGGTACTTATGGAGCGGTAAAAACCAAGGGTGGTAATATTGTTCAATTTGTAGATACACAAGGAGAGCGCTTGGCTATTGCAGATGTAGCGCAAGCATTGCCGGGTCAACGCGTTCATCAAAAACCAAGTGAAGCTATTTGGTATAGTTTTGATGAAAGAGATATACCTACGTATAGTTTAGAAGAAGTAAAGAAAGGGTTTATGGCCAATGAAGATATCTTGGTTCGTATTCAAACCTTAGACGATAGAGGGCAAAAAGTTATTTTGTCTCGTGACAAGTCTATAAGCCTTATAGAAAACCAAGCAGCAGGTGTTGTAGAAGGAGCAAATCTTACAGAAAACGAATACGGTCCGCCGTTGTTCGCAGATTTCTTTTTCTTTATTACCGGCTTTCACGGCTTTCACGTTTCTATTGGGGTAATGCTTAATATTATTATATTCTTTAATGTTCTTATAGGAACTTACGAAAAAAGAGGTAGCTACGAAATGGTAGAAAAAGTTGGACTTTACTGGCACTTTGTAGACCTTGTTTGGGTTTTTGTATTTACATTCTTTTATCTTGTATAATCTTTTTAGACATTAAAAATGGCAGAAACGAACACACATACAAAAAACGATAATTCCGCTGTAAAAAGAATCTGGACAGTATTTGTAATACTATCTATAGTAACTATTGTAGAAGTAGTGCTAGGTATTTTTAGACCAGATTTCTTAGTGCATACAGATTTCGTTTACTTAAGTCTTCTTAATTGGATATTTATTCTTCTAACCATCTATAAGGCATATTATATAGTTTGGGCATTTATGCATATGGAGCACGAAACCAAAGGTCTTAGAAGAGCTATAATTTGGACATCCGGGTTCTTGATAATTTATCTGGTATTTATTTTCCTTACCGAAGGGAATTATATTTACGAAGTTATGAAAAACGGGTTTGTAGCCTGGGACTTTTAAAAGTTAAAAACACAAAAAAGACGGTTTATTGAAGCCGTCTTTTTTACTTTTGCACGAGGTTGTTTAAAACATAGCTATGAAAAAAACTGCAGTCCTCATTGTGCTGTTTGCGCTACCAATTGTAGCCTACTTATTCTTCTCTTCCGGGGTTAATAATTTTGTAAAATTGCCCACCTTAACTTCTAACGTAAAAGAAATTAATAATTTTTCTCCTCTCGAGAAAAGTTCCGTAAAGCTAGAAGATAAAATTACTATACTCTCCGTATACGGCTCAGATATAGAGAAAATGGGCGGAAATGCCTTTAATCTCAATGAAAAGATTTACGATAAAAACTATGAGTTTAACGACTTTCAATTTGTTGTTTTAGCAGAAGACGGGACGCAAGAACAAGCAAAGCATCTTTTGCAACAAATAGGAACTACCGTAAACCCAAAAAAATGGAATTTTGTTTTTGGTTCTACAAAGCAAATTCAAGAGGTTTTTGCAAGCTTGCAAACAGATTTGCAACTAGATGAAGATTTTGCCACGCCCTATACTTTTATAATAGATAAAGAACGCAATTTAAGAGGCAGAAACGATGACGAAAATATTGAAGATGGCACGTTATATGGTTATAACACCAGTTCAGTTGGGCAGTTAAGCAATAAAATGGTAGATGATGTAAAAGTTATCTTGGCGGAATATAGGTTAGAATTGAAAAAATATAAGGAGAAGTAAATAAAATGAAACGTAAATATTCTTACATAGGTCTAGCAATTATAATTTTGGTATTTGGCATTATCGTAATTCCTAAAATAGCCGAAAGAACTGCTAAGGGAAATATTGTAGAAAACGATAGATTAAGCGGTTCTTCTAAAACAAAAAGTAGCGACGATTTAGCGTATATTAATATTGAGGGCAAAAATAAAAAAGTACCGGATTTTAAATTTGTAGATCAAAATAACGACACAATTACCAACCAAGATTATAAAGGAAAAGTGTATGTGGTAGAGTTCTTTTTTACTTCTTGTCCTACTATCTGTCCTAAAATGCATGATAATATGTTACAAGTGCAAAAAGCTTTTCAGAACGAAGATAATTTTGGCATTGCGTCTATTAGTATAGATTCTAAAAACGATACTCCACAGCAACTAAAAGAATATGCAGATAAGAATGGTGTAGAGCATCCTAATTGGCATATGCTCAGCGGTACGCAAGAAGGCGTTTTTGATTTGGCCAATAAAAGCTTTAACCTTTACGCAGCTTATAACCCGGAAGTAGAAGGTAATTTTGAGCATTCTGGTTATTTTGCCTTGGTAGATCAGAATGGATACATCCGTTCGCGCGAAGATCAATTTGGTAACCCTATTTTGTTTTACAATGGTTTAGAACAAGAACAAATTGACAAATTAATTGCTGATATTAAAAAACTATTATAATGCAGCCAAGTAGTAAAAAAGACAAAATAGCCATTCCGGTTATTATTCTATTGTCTGTACTGGTACCGTTAATCGTGTTGGTTTTAATGAATTTACCCACGCGTTACGACTTGCTTGGTTTAGATTTAGGAACCTTTCCTTTCTTTCACGCACTTTTAAACGGGACAACAGCTATTTTGCTTTTATTGGGTTATTTTTTTATTAGGTCCGGAAAACGCAAAAGCCACCGTAATGTTATGGTAACTGCTTTTGTCTTATCTACAATTTTTTTAATAAGTTATGTGATTTCTAAAATAAGTAACGATCCTGTGCCTTACGGCGGAGAAGGTTTTTTAAAACCAATTTATTTTTTTATACTAATAACTCATATTTTATTGTCGGCCATTATTGTACCTTTGGTGTTGTTTACTATGTACCGCGGATTAACTAAAGAGTACGAAAAACATAAGAAAATTGCGCGATGGACGTTCCCTATATGGTTATACGTAGCAATTACCGGAGTTTTAGTATATTTATTTATGCTACCGTATTATTGATGATTTGATAAAACCAATTCTAATGCATTCAAAAAAAATACTTCTTTCTTTTTTAACGCTATTTATTGGCTTTGCTGCCAATGCACAATGTTCTATGTGTCGCGCCGTTTTAGAAAGTCAAGACGACGGCAGTGCGGCAGCAGGCATTAACGATGGTATTATGTACCTTATGGTATTTCCTTATTTATTAATAGGAATTGTAGGTGTTGTAATTTACCGTATGAATCGTAAAGGAGTTGCAGAAAAAGAAAATTAACTTTTTTTGCTATTGCAATGTAACATTTCTGCCTTTTAAAAGTCATATAAATAAATTGTTCTACTTTTTGCGCAATATATTTATATGATTGAAATAAAAAACCTACATAAATCTTACAAAACCGGAGCCACTGCATTACACGTGCTTAAAGGTATTAACTTTAGTGTAAAAGAAGGCGAACTGGTTTCTATAATGGGCTCTTCGGGTTCCGGAAAATCTACTCTGCTTAATATTTTAGGAATGTTAGATGAAGCAGATAAAGGTTCTTATACCTTAGACGGCTTTCCTATAAAAAATTTAAACGAAAAGGTGGCGGCGCGCTACCGCAACAAATTTCTTGGGTTTATTTTTCAATCTTTTAATCTAATTGGCTATAAATCTGCTTTAGATAATGTAGCCTTGCCTTTATATTATCAAGGTATAAACCGGCAAGAACGTATAGACAAATCTATGGCCTATTTAGAGAAGGTTGGTTTAGCGCAGTGGGCAAAACATTTGCCCAACGAGCTGTCGGGAGGTCAAAAGCAACGAGTAGCTATTGCTCGAGCTTTGGCTAGCGATCCTAAAGTACTATTAGCAGATGAACCTACCGGAGCTTTAGATACAAAAACCTCTTATGAGGTAATGGATTTGATTCAAGGCATAAACGACGAAGGTAAAACCATTTTGGTGGTAACCCACGAAGAAGACATTGCCCACATGACAAAACGTATTGTCAACCTAAAAGATGGGGTAATTATAGACGATTCTAGAGTAGAACAAGTTAGGGCCGCAAAGCATGTTTAATATAGAGCGTTGGCAAGAAATATTTGAAACCATCGGGAAAAATAAACTCCGTACGTTTCTCACGGGTATATCGGTAGCTTCCGGTATTTTTATTTTGGTTATTCTGCTTGGCGTCGGGCAAGGAATGCAAAACGGCATTCAATCGCAATTTCAAAGTGACGCTGCCAATCGTATTTCAGTATGGACGGGCTTAACCTCTGTAGAATATAAAGGTCTAAATCCCGGACGTCGTATTCAATTAAAAAACAAAGATTTTTTCTTTACGGAAAAAAAGTTTTCAGACAATTTAGAATACCGTTCCCCATTGTTTAGGGTTTGGGGGCAACTTATCAGTTATAAAAAAGAATCAGGAAGCTACCGTATAGAAGGTGTTTTTCCTGATTATCAATTTTTAGAAAGTCAAACAATGCTTGCGGGCAGATTTCTTAATTACGCAGACCATGAAAATTACGAGAAAGTAATGGTTATTGGTCAAAAAGTAAAAAAAGACTTATTTAAGAATGACGAAGCTGCTTTAGGCAAGCTAGTGCAAGTCTCGGGAATAAACTTTAAAATAGTTGGGGTTTTTCAGGACCCGGGAGGCGAAAGAGAAGAAGCGCGTGTTTTTATTCCGCTGTCTACTGCACAAAGAGTTTTTAGCGGAGGCAATGATTTAGGTGGTTTAGCTTTTACTTTGCCTCAAGAAGCATCTTTTGATCAAGCTTTGGTAGCATCGCAAAACTTTATAAAGCAATTAAAAGACCAACTTAAAAAAGAGCATACCGTTGCGCCTATTGATGATAGCGCTATAAACATAAACAACTCATTAGAAGAAGCTAAGCGTTTTTACGATTTAATAGGTATGATAAAGTTATTTTTCTGGGGAGTGGGTATTGCCACTATTTTTGCCGGAATTGTTGGCGTAAGCAATATTATGCTCATTATAGTTAAAGAACGCACCAAAGAAATAGGTATAAGAAAAGCTTTAGGAGCAGAACCGCTTTCTATTATTGGAATGGTTTTACACGAAGCTATTTTTGTAACGGCAATAGCTGGTTTTATTGGCTTATTTTTTGGTTTATTATTGTTAGAGTTTGTCGGGCCAATGATACAAACAGATTTTATTACCAATCCTACCGTAAACTTTAATGTTGCCCTTACTACGGTGGTTATTTTAATAATTGCCGGCGCCGTAGCAGGTTTTTTTCCTGCCAGAAAAGCCGCCTTGATAAAACCTATTGTAGCACTAAGAGATGAATAGATATGTTTAGTAGGGATAAATGGAATGAAATAATAGAATCGTTAAGCGCTAATTGGTTTCGCACCATCTTAACAGCGTTTGGCGTGCTTTGGGGTATCTTTATTCTCGTTATTCTGCTTGCAGCAGGAAAAGGTTTAGAAAACGGTGTTAAAAAAGGCTTTGGCGGCTTAGCAACAAACACAATGTTTATGTGGACGCAAACAGCTTCTAAGCCATATCAAGGTTTGCCAAAAGGTAGAAGATTCAATTTTAAAACCGGCGATGTACCGGCTATAGAAAACAACGTGGCTGGGCTAAAATATATCTCTCCTAGAAATCAGTTGGGTGGTTTTGGTGGTAACAATAATGTGGTGCGCGGCCTAAAATCCGGAGCATTTAATGTTTACGGCGATTACCCCGAAATAATTAAGCAACAACCTATGGATATTACTTCCGGTAGGTTTATTAACTATAACGATATACAAGAAAAACGTAAAGTAGCCATTATTGGTAGTGGCGTAAAAAACACCTTATACGACAAAGAAGAAGAGGTTATTGGCACCTACATAAAAATAAACGGCGTAAACTTTAGAATAATTGGCACGTATAGAAAAAAAGGACGAGGCGGCGGCAATGCCGAAGAAGACCAGAAAGAAATTTATGTGCCGTTTACTTCTTTTTCGCAAGCATTTAATAAAGGAGATGTGGTGGGTTGGATGGCAATTACCGCAAACGACGATAATTCTATAACAGCGCTAAAAAGCCAAATCTTTGACTTGCTCAAAAAACGCCACAGCATCCACCCCGAAGATGACCGTGCTATTGGTAATTTTGATTTGTATAAAGAATTTAGCAAGATTAATGATTTATTTATCGCACTAAAAGCAGTTGCCTATTTTGTTGGCATATTAGTACTGCTTTCGGGCATTATAGGCATTAGTAACATTATGCTAATTGTGGTAAAAGAACGTACCAACGAGATTGGCGTGCGCAGAGCTTTAGGCGCCACGCCATGGAACATTCGCGGGCAAATTTTGTTAGAATCTGTATTTCTTACAATTATTTCGGGAATGGCGGGAATAATTTTAGCCACCGGGGTTTTGGCTTTAGTAAATAAAATTTTAGACCAAAATACAAGTCCAGATACAATGTTTGCCAACCCAAGTGTCAACTTAGGCGTTATTGCAACCGCTTTATTTATACTTGTAGTTTCGGGATTATTAGCAGGATTAATTCCCGCGCAAAATGCTATTCGCATCAAGCCGGTAGACGCATTAAGAACAGAATAAAAATTTAAATTAGTATAAAACCAATTTTATTATTTCAATGAAAAGAATTTTAACCATAGTCATTTTAGTAGTTATAGTTTTGGCTTTCGGAGCTTCTATGTACTATTTATATCAAAAAAATCAAGAAAGTCCGGTGGTTTATACTACAGAAAAACCAACCAATAAAACTATTATAAAAGAAACGGTAGCTACAGGAAGTATTGTTCCTAAAGAAGAGATTCTTATCAAACCCAATATTTCGGGAATAATAGATAAGATATATATAGAAGCCGGAGACAGTATTCAAAGTAACGACTTAATTGCGCAACTGCGCGTAGTGCCTAATGTTTCTAATTTGGCCAGCAGTAAAAACCAAATTACCTCTGCCAAAATTGCCTTAGATAACGAAACTAAAAGCTTTAACCGCCAACAAGAATTGTATAAAAAAGGAGTTATTTCTGCCAACGAGTTTGATAAAGCAGAAGTAGCCTATAAACAAGCACAACAAACATATCAGGCTGCAAAACAAACTTACGAGATTATAAAAACCGGTACGTCTGCCGGCTTAGATAATGCCGCCAATACCCAAATTAGATCTACCATTTCGGGTATGGTGTTAGAAGTTCCCGTTAAGGAAGGCAACCAGGTTATAGAAGCCAATAACTTTAATGAAGGTACTACTATAGCAACCCTAGCTAATGTAGATAATATGATTTTTGAAGGAAAAGTAGACGAATCTGAAGTAGGAAAAATTAAAGAAGGTCTACCTTTAGAAATTACCGTTGGCGCTATAGAAAACAAAAAATTTGAAGCCATTTTAGACTATATTGCTCCAAAAGGTGTAGATGAGAATGGGGCGATTCAGTTTGAAATTGAAGGTACTTTAAAAAATCGGGATACCACTTTTATACGAACCGGTTTAAGTGCAAACGCTTCTATTATTTTGGCTAAAGCCGAAGATGTCTTGGCTATAAAAGAAGCCTTAGTGCAATTTGATAAAGAAACCAAAAAACCTTTTGTAGAAGTAAAAACCGGCGAACAAGAATTTGAACGCCGCGATATAGAACTAGGCATTAGCGACGGCCTTTACGTAGAGGTTCTTAACGGTTTAGATAAAGACGATGAAGTAAAAATTTGGAACCCGGTAAAGCCGGCAACCAATTTTAAATCGTAATTTTAATGTTTAACGAATAAAATTTTAGATTTTTGACGTATGAAAAAATTAGCAATAGCCTTATTCGTGTTTTTTTTGCAGCTTAACTTGTTTGCACAACAAAAAAAATGGACACTACAAGAGTGTGTAGAATATGCGTTAGAGAATAATATCTCTATAAAACAATCTGAGTTAGATATAGATAATGCAGAGCTCAATAAAACAGATGCAATTGGCAACTTAATACCTTCTTTAAACGGTTCTGTTCAATACAGCCGAAACACAGGGGCGAGTATTAACCCGGTTACCAACCAGTTTGAAAATGAAGTCTTTTCTTCCTATACCGGTGGTATTAATTCTAGTCTAACACTTTTTGACGGCTTGCGTAATATTAGGCAATTGCAACGCTCTAAACTTACTATTTTGGCAAGTCAATACCAGATGGAGCAAATGGAAAATGATATTGCTCTAATGGTTGCCAATGCATATTTAGATGTGTTGCTCAACAAAGCCAACCTTCAATCTTTGCAAACGCAAAATCAATTAACTTTAGAACAGTTAGAACGCACACAAGAATTGGTAGATGCCGGCACACTTCCGCAAGGAGATATTCTAGAAATCAGAGCCAATAATGCGCAAGATCAACAACAAATTGTGCAAGCCAAAAACAATATACAAATAGCACTTATTAATTTGGCACAATTACTACTTATAAAGGATTATGAGAATTTTAATATTGTAGACGAAGGCTACGAAATTATCTCCACCAGTTTGGCAGAAAAGCCCGTTGGTGAGATTATCAATAAAGCCCAAGAAACTAGACCAGAAGTTAAAATTGCAGAAAAAAGCGTAGAACTGGCAGAAAAAGATTTGCAAATAGCAAGAGGTTCTTATTATCCTACTTTATCGGCATTTTTTAATTATAATACACGATATTCAGATAACGATGTTTTTGACCGTGATTTTATGAAACAAATCTATCAAAATGATGGTACCAGTTATGGCTTGCGTTTAAATATTCCTATACTTAACGGGCTTTCAAGTAGAACCAACGTAAAGCGAAATAAAATTAACTTGCAAAGAACAGAATATCAACTAGAACAGGCCAAATTAGATTTAGAAAGCAACGTCTATCAAGCTTATGTAGATGCTAAAGGTTCTGCAGAAGCTTACGAAGCGGCTTTGCAAGCTTTAACTTCACAAGAAAAAGCTTTTGAATATGCTACAGAACGTTTTGAGGTTGGGTTAACCAATTCTTTTGATTATAGCCAATCTAAACAACGCTATGATAATGCAAAAATAAATGTGAATCAGGCTAAATATGATTATATTTTCAAACTGAAAGTACTCGAATTATATTTTGGGGTTAATCCCGAAAATATAAAACTCTAAAACTATGAAAAAAAAGACTCTATTTGTTATCATAACCATTGTAGTGGTGGTATTACTACTTTTGGTTGTAGGTAAAAAACAAGGCTGGTTTGGCAAAACCGGTAACTTTAAAAAAGTAGAAACCACCTTAGTAGAGAAAATAGATATTATAGAAACCGTTTCGGCAACCGGAAAAATACAACCCGAGGTAGAAGTAAAAATTTCTTCGGAAGTTTCCGGAGAGATAATAAAACTTCCGGTAAAAGAAAACCAAGAAGTGCAAAAAGGTGATTTATTGGTAAAAATAAATCCAGATCTTTATCAATCTAGCTTAGAACGTTCTCGCGCAGGTTTACAAAATGTCAAATCTTCTTTAGCGCAAAGCAAGGCTAGTTTAAAACAAGCAGAAGCCACTTTTAACCGAAATAAAAAACTTTTTGATAAAGGCGTTATTTCCAAATCAGAATGGGATGCGATTGTATCGGAATACGAGATGGCAAAAGCAGCAAAAAATGCCGCTTATTATAACGTGCAATCGGCGTCGGCATCCGTTAGAGAAGCTATGGATAATTTAGGTAGAACCACTATTTACGCTCCTATGTCGGGCACAATTTCCCGTTTAGATGCAGAATTGGGAGAGCGCGTGGTAGGAACCCAACAAATGGCAGGAACAGAAATTCTTCGTGTTGCCAATTTAGAAGAAATGGAGGTCGAGGTAGATGTAAACGAAAACGATATTGTTAAAGTTGCCGTGCAAGATTCTGCTATTGTAGAAGTAGATGCTTATTTAGGGAAAGAATTCAAAGGTGTAGTTACCAGTATTTCTAATTCTGCCACAGCAGATTTAACAGCAGATCAGGTCACTAATTTTAAAGTAAAAGTTAGAATTTTAAAAGATTCTTATAAAGACTTGACGGAAGGTAAACCCAAAAGTTATTCGCCATTTAGACCGGGAATGACGGCTACAGTAGATATTATTACCAACAAAAAACAAAATATTGTTGGTATACCAATTAGTGCTATTGTAATTAAAAATGATACCACTTCTACCAAAAACAAGAAAACCTCTAAAATTAAAGATGATAAAACTTTTGAAGGTGTTTTTCTTAAAAAAGGCGATGAAGCCAAATATCAAGTAGTAGAAACAGGTATTCAAGACGATACCAATATAGAGATTACTTCTGGTTTAGAAACCGATGATGAGGTAATAACCGGGCCGTATAATACGGTTACTAAACTTTTAGAAACCGGCGATAAGGTAGAGGTAAAACAAAATTCAGATAAATAAAAAGAAGGTTTTGGCTAATATACTTTGTTTAGAAACCACCACGACCAATTGCTCTGTTGCGCTGGCAAAAGCTGGTAAACTTTTAGCTTTACGCGAAGATAAAAGCAAAAATTACTCGCATGCAGAGCAGTTGCATATTTTCATTAAAAAGGTTTTAGAAGAGGCAAACCTCAGTTTTAAAGATTTGTCTGCCGTAGCAGTAAGCAAAGGCCCCGGTTCTTATACCGGCTTGCGTATTGGGGTTTCGGCAGCAAAAGGACTTTGTTTCTCTTTAAACATTCCGCTTTTAGCGATAGATACTTTACAAGCTTTAAGCCTTCAGTACAAAAAAGAAAAAGTAGACTACGTTGTACCGATGTTAGATGCCAGAAGAATGGAAGTTTTTACGGCAGTATATAATAATTCTGACGACTGTCTTCGCGCTACAGAAGCAAAAGTTTTAACAGAAAACTCTTACCAAGAATATTTAGAAAAAGGCAAAACCTTGTTTTTAGGAAATGCGGTAAAAAAATGGGAAAATATTTGCACGCATCCCAATGCAATATTCTTAGAAACTCTGCCTTCTGCCAAAGATATGCTGGCGTTGGCCAATGCACAATACAAAAAAAGCGACACCGTAGATGTCGCTTATTTTGAACCCTTTTATTTAAAAGATTTCGTTTTAACGAAAAAGAAAGCTTAGTCGTTTTCTTTATTCAATTCTTTGCTGTGGTCATAAAAATGCACATCGCGTTGTGGGTAAGGTATTCCAATTTCTGCTTCGTCTAAGCGTACTTTAGCAGTTTCTATAGTGTACCAGTGGCAACCCCAGAAATCTTCGTTGGTAGCCCAAAACCTAGCCGAAAGGTTAACAGAGTTGTCTGCCAATTCTGTAACTACAACTTGTGGTTCAGGATCTTTCATAATACCTTCTTGGCTGTTCATAATATCCAACAAAATATCTTTGGCTTGCTTAATATCTGCGTCATACGAGATACCGATGGTTATAGCATCTTTTCGTTTACCTTCTACCGTATAATTTATTACCTTATTGTTAGAAACTTCGCCATTAGGTATAACAGCCAATTGGTTACCAAAAGTGTTCAATTTCGTATAAAACAAAGAAATTTCTTTTACACTTCCCGAAACACCTTGCGTTTCTATCCAATCTCCAATTTTAAAAGGTTTTAATAAAATGATAAGTACTCCGCCTGCAAAATTGGCTAACGAACCTTGTAAAGCCAATCCAATTGCCAAACCTGCCGCACCAATAATTGCAATAAAAGAAGTGGTTTCTACACCTACTTGTGTAATTGCAGTGATAAAAACCAAAATCTTAAGTGCCCAACTAACAATGTTCGCAAGAAAAGATTGTAGAGCTAAGTCGTAATCTCTTTTCTTAAGTAAATTTTTAATATAACGTACAATTACATTAGTTATCCACCAACCAATAGCCAAAATTAGAATTGCGGCAACTAGATCTGGTAAGAAGTCAATAAATTTTTCTACATACTCTTTGGCAAGAGCAGAAAAGTCATTTAGTTTATCCATTTTATTAATTTTTTTACAAAGTATATACTTTTTGGTCTAATTACTAAATTTTCGTTGTTTAAATTTTGTTAACAGAATTTGATTATAAGCCTTTAATAGCACTTTCAAAATCTTGGTAGGGAGCAGCACAGGTTTGATTTCTGCAAATGTAAATTAAGGTTTTATCCGCTTCGCCACGATTTCTTAATAGTGTCGGGACGCTTTTCCCTTTCGGGGGAAATTTACTGCCGGCAAAAATACAATGCGGTAAATAATACTTATTAAACTTATTTTTTACTTCAAAAGCATCTGGACCAATTATTACAATTTCGTAAAAATCAAAACTATACTTGCAAGCAAGCTTTAGCCAATTGGTGTAAGCTCCGGGGTAACGACTAATTTTGCTTTGTATGCCGGCAAGCATTTTTTGCGAAAGTTCTAAGTAACTCGTTTCTGCAAAATACTTGCTTAAGTTAAAAAGATTATCTGCCATTACTGCGTTAGAGCTTGGTATCACATTATCTTCTATTTCTTTTGTTTTAAGAAATAAATCGTTATTGGTTTTTTGGGTGTAGAAAAATAAATTTTGTTCGGTATCTAAAAATAATTTTATGGCAGTTTGCATCAAGTCTTTGGCTTTTTCTAAATAAGAAAGCGCAAAACTTTCTTGGTAGTAGAGAAGTAAGGCTTCTATTAAAAAAGCATAATCGTCTAAACAAGCGTTTACATTAGTGCCGTAACTGCGCAAAAGTTTATTCTCTTTTTGGAGATTATTCCGTAAAATAAAGTCTAATATTTTTTGGGCACTTTGCAAATACGAAGATGTACCAAACGCGGCATAAGCATCGCAAAATGCTTTTGCCGTAAGCGCATTCCAAGAAGTTAAAATTTTATTGTCTAACCTGGGGTTTGGGCGTTGGTTTCTTTGTTGTAATAAATTTTCAGAAGCTGCATTTATGCGTTGCGCTAATTCTTCAGAAGATATAGCAAAGTTTTTAGCAATTTCTTCCGTAGAATCTTTACGGATTAGGACGTACTTATTGTTTTCCCACAAACCATATTCATTTATATTAAAATAGCTTTGAAAATAGTCAAAATCATCTCCTAAAATAGTTTGCAGGTTTTCTTTTTTCCAAACATAAAAAGCACCTTCTGTCAATTGCCCTTTTTCGTCTATACTATCTGCATCTAAAGAAGCATAAAAAGCGCCGTCTTCGTGCAGCCAATCTGTTTGCATAAAAGCTAAGGTTTTCTCTACAACCTCTTTAAAAAGATGATTTTCTTTGTTCTTATAAGCATTTGCATACAGGCTTACCAATTGCGCATTATCATACAACATTTTTTCAAAATGCGGAATATGCCAGCGTTCATCTACAGAATAGCGTGAAAACCCGCCCGCCAATTGATCAAAAATTCCGCCATAGGCCATCTTTTTTAAAGTAAAGTAAACAAAATCTTCTATGGGTTCATCGTCTTGAAGATTGGCATAATGCAATAAAAAATCAAAATTGGTTGGCATCATAAATTTCGGGGCACCGTGATTTCCACCATTTTTGTGGTCAAAATGTTCTTTTAATTCGGTTACATTTTTCCGTAAAAAATCTTTAGAAAAATTGGTTTCTTTAAAATCTTCCGGTTGTATAAGTTGCATTTGTTGCAAACCGCTTTCTAGTTTGTTGGCATAATCCACCATTTTCTCCGGATCTTTTTTATACAAATCTTTTAATTGCAATAAAACAGATTTCCATTGCTCTGGTGGCACGTAGGTAGCGCCCCAAACCGGTCTGCCATCTGGTAGTGCAATAATATTTAAAGGCCAGCCTCCTTGTCGCGTCATAAGTTGCAAAGCTTGCATATAACTATGGTCAACGTCTGGTTTTTCTTCTCGGTCTACTTTTATATTGGTGTAAAAATCGTTCATTACAGAAGCGATTTCTATATTTTCAAAACATTTTTCTTCCATAACGTGGCACCAATGGCAAGCTGCATAGCCAATACTAATAAGCATTAATTTGTTAGAGGCTTTTGCTTTTTTTAAAACTTTGGTAGTGTATGGCAGCCAATGTACAGGGTTGTGGGCGTGTTGCAATAAATAAGGGCTGCTTTCGTGAATTAGATGATTTGTGAAATTTACCATACTTGCGTTTTTTCTAAATGTAGCATTTAAAAACCTGAATTCGAAAAATAGAAGAAAATAATTAAGGCTACATTTAATGATTTGGTAACAATAGAATTTAAATAAATAAATAGAAAAAAGTGATTTTTGCATGATAATAGATCACACGCTTTATGGAAAATTTTTATCTGGTAATGTTGGTTATTTTGTTTGCGCTTGCAATCACAGATTTGGTTGTAGGGGTTAGCAACGATGCCGTTAATTTTTTAAACTCTGCAATTGGCTCCAAAGCCGTTTCGTTTAAAACCATTTTAGTTATTGCCAGTCTTGGGGTAGCTATAGGGGCAATTTTTTCTAGTGGCTTGATGGAAGTTGCCCGAAAAGGGATATTTATGCCCAGCGAGTTCTATTTTGATGAAATCATGATCATTTTTATGGCCGTAATGGTAAGTGACGTCTTGTTGCTCGATTTTTTTAACTCGTTAGGCTTACCAACTTCTACCACGGTTTCTATAGTGTTTGAATTATTGGGAGCAGCCGTTAGTGTAGCAGCAATAAAACTCTATACTACTTCGCAAGATTTAAGTTTATTATCGCAATATATAAACACCTCAAAAGCTACCGAAATTGTTATAGGTATCTTACTCTCTGTGGTTATAGCTTTCTCTATAGGAGCAATTGTACAATATGTGTCGCGTTTTGTTTTTTCGTTTCAATTTGAAAAGAAAATAAAATACGTTGGAGCTGTTTTTGGCGGGGTTTCTTTGGCCGCTATTACTTACTTTATTTTTATTAAAGGTTTAAAAAGCGTTTCGTTTATCTCTGTAGAAGATATAGACTACATGCGCAACAATACTTGGGTAATTTTAGCGATAAGCTTTGTGTTTTGGACAATTGTGTCGCAGTTAATAATGTCTTTGTTTAAAGTGCATATTTTACGTGCTATTATTGTTGTAGGAACCTTTGCCTTGGCTTTGGCTTTCGCCGGAAATGACTTGGTAAACTTTATAGGAGTGCCAATTGCTGCCTGGCAATCTTTTGATTTATGGATGGCCTCTGGAGTAGCACCGGGTGAATTAAAAATGACCGGACTTTCGGGTGCTGTGCCAACTCCCGAACTTTTATTAATTGGTGCCGGTTTGGTAATGGTGGTAACACTTTGGTTTTCCAGCAAAGCTAAAACCGTAGTAGATACCGGTGTGAATTTGGCACGACAAGGGGATGGCGCAGAAAAATTTAAACCAAATAATCTTTCGCGGGTTTTGGTGCGTTATTTTGTTATTTCTAGTAATGTTATTACCAGCATTTTACCGCAACGCTTTAAAAAGAAAATAGAAACCAAGTTTAATAAACCAAACGAGTTGTTGCAAGACCGCCGTATAGACGCTCCGGCTTTTGATATGGTTCGAGCTTCTGTAAACTTGGTGGTAGCAAGTATTTTAATTTCTATTGGTACCAATATGAAGTTACCGC
This sequence comes from uncultured Mesonia sp., assembly GCA_947494545.1. Taxonomy (GTDB): domain Bacteria; phylum Bacteroidota; class Bacteroidia; order Flavobacteriales; family Flavobacteriaceae; genus Mesonia. The sequence goes on from CANLVH010000004.1 coordinate 64,156, forward strand.
TTTCTACTACTTATGTAACCTTTATGGTGGCAATGGGTTCTTCTTTATCAGATAGAGCTTGGGATCGCGAAAGTGCTGTTTATCGTGTGTCTGGCGTCATAAATGTTATTGGTGGTTGGTTTGTTACCGCTTTGGTTGCCTTTACCGCGGCAGCTATTTTTGCGGCAATTATTTGGTTTGGCGGGATGATAGCTATTGTTATTCTAGTAATTTTGGCTGTTGTGTTAATCGTGCGAAGTGCAATGATACACAACAGAAAAATGAAAGAAGAAAAAGCCAAAAAACGCTTTAACAGAAAAGATATTATTAGCATTAACGAGATAACCAGCGAGACTTCACAAAATATCTCGGGAGTTATTAAAAACGTAAACAAGCGCTATAGTAAAATAATAAACCATTTGGGTTATCACGATTTAGGGAAACTCAAGAAAGATCGTAAAAAATTAAGCAAGTTAGAAGACGACGTAGACGAGCTGAAAGACAATGTGTTTTACTTTATTAAATCTTTGGAAGAAAATTCCGTAAAGGCCAGTAAATTTTACATCTTGTTTTTAGATCATTTACAAGATATGGTACAATCTATTTCGCAGATTTCAAACGCTAGTTATAGGCACGTAAATAATAACCATAAGAATCTCAAATTTAATCAGATACGGGATTTAAAGAGTGTAGACCGTGAAATGCAACTACTTTTTGATCAAATAATAGAAACCTTTGACAACCAATCTTTTGAGAATATTGATAAAATACTAGACGATAAGCAATTGTTGCTAGATAAGGTTTCTAATTTAATTCAAAAGCAAATAGACCGCATTAGAACCTCAGAGACCAGTCCTAAAAATTCTAAACTATACTTTAGCTTACTGTTAGAAACAAAAGATTTTATAGTTTCTACAATGAGTTTGTTGCAACTGTTTCAAGATTATTACGAAAACGCAAGAAGACAGTTTTAATAATAAATTGCTATAAAAAAAGCCTGCAATTTCTTTACGGAAAATTGCAGGCTTTTTTATATAATCTTTACGGAAGTTTTAACCGTTTATAGCTTCTACAGTTTCTACCTTGTCTTCTAGCATCTCTTTAAGCATATTTTCTATACCGTTTTTTAGCGTTATAGTAGAAGAGGGGCAACCGCTGCAAGCGCCCTGCAAAATTACTTTTACACTTTTATTCTCTGCGTTATACGACTCAAAAACAATATTACCACCATCACTGGCTACTGCCGGTTTTACATATTCTTCTAAGATGGCAACAATTTGTTTAGAAGTGTCGTCTAAGTTTTTTGTTTGTTCCTCTTTTATTTTTTCGTCGTCTTTTTTTGCGCGGGCTACAGCTTCTTCACTAAGAATTTCTTTTCCTTCTTGTAAATAATTTCTAATAAACTCGCGCAACTCCATCGTAATTTCTTCCCATTCTGCTATGTTATATTTAGCAACAGAGATGTAGTTTTGGTCTATAAAAACTTCTTTTACAAACGGAAAGTGAAACAATGCCTGTGCAATTGGCGCATTTTTAGCCTCGTCTATATTTTTAAATTCGGCGGTTTTTACTACCAGTTTTTTATTGGCAATAAACTTCATAACTCCGGGATTTGGAGTTACTTCCGCGTAGACGGTAATGGGTATTTTTTTGTTGCTATCCGGTTGGTTTATCACAGCTATACCCTCGTTTAGATATTGGGATATTTGTTGCGCAACTTCTTCTTGAACATCTTCCCACTCTACAATATCGTATTTTTGAATGGCAATAAAATTTTGCGCAATGTATACCGTTTTTACAAATGGTAAATGAAACAGTTTTTGCGCGATAGGTGATTTTTCTGCTTCTTCAATATTTTTAAATTCGAAATTTTCATGTTCTACCAGAAATTTATTGGTTTCAAATTTTACGATAGATTTATGGTTGGTTGGGCGTATCTCAATTTTATAACTTCTCATAATTGCAAATTTTAGACAAAATTACTAAAAGATATACAAGAGATTGAATATATTTACAGCTTATATTTCGAAAGTTGGGGCAAAAAATTGTTTTTCTTCGGGATTAATTATATTTTTCGCTTCCAAAACTAAAACAACTACGACTACGGGATGATCTTTAAATTTTGTTAACTATAATTTTAAGATTATTTTAGTCCTATAAGATAACCCTAGATTTATGAAAACCATAACCCCTTACTTATTTCTATTAACCTTAATTCCTTTTTTTAGTTTTTCACAAGAACGTGGAATTCCTGTTTACTCAGATTATTTAACAGATAATTTATATTTGGTTCACCCATCTATGGCAGGAGCTTCTACCCGAAGCAAAATACGTCTAACTGCCAGGCAACAATGGTTTGATGTAGACGATGCGCCAAATTTACAAACCTTAAGCGCACACGGTAAGGTTAGCGATAAAATTGGTGTTGGTGCAATTTTGTATAACGATAGTAATGGCCGCTTTTCGCAACAAGGCTTTTATGGTACGTTTGCTTACCATTTGATGTTTTCTAGAAGCCGGGCAGATTTAAACCAATTATCTTTTGGTCTTAGCGTTGGCGTGCAACAAGAAAAATTAGACGAAACAGATTTAATGGGCGACGATCCTATTATAGCAGGTGTAGAACAAACCGACTCTTATTTTAATGTAGATTTTGGTGTTTCGTATTACTTTTTAGAGTTTTACTCGCATTTAACGGTTAAAAATGTAATTCCGCAGCAGCGTGATATATTTTCAGAAAATTTTGAAACAGATAACCAAAGACAATATTTAGCGTCTTTAGGCTATGTTATTCCATTGTATGATTCTCCTTGGTCGTTTGACCCGTCTGTGATGTTTATGTATAAAGACGAAACTTCTGAGGCTAGTGTAGATGTAAATGCAAAAGCTTATAGAGAATTTGATTTTGGAACGCTTTGGGGCGGACTTTCGTACCGAAGAAGCTTTGACGGAGCAGAATATACAGAAAACGGAACCAGTGTAGATAATCAAAAATTGCAATATGTGTCACCGTTTTTAGGTATAAACTATAACAATTTTATGTTTGCGTATACCTATACTTACCAAGCAAACTCTATTGTGCTGGCAAACTCCGGTTTTCACCAAATTACACTAGGTTATAACTTTGGCGAAAGCGATGAACGTTTCCATTGTAATTGTCCGGCAATTAATCAATAAAGATTTAAAAATCTAAATACGATACTTTAAAGTTATTCTTGCCTGCCTCTATGAGGTGGGCAAGTACTTTTATATCTTTATTGGTGTAGAATTGTGGTTTTTTAAACTGCGGTTCTTCGTTTAGTAAATCTAAACTTTTTAGTACTATTTTGGTTTGTCTGGCAACTCCGCGACCAGAGTCTATAATATTTACGCTCTCCGGTAAAAGCTTTTTTAATTGCGGAATTAGATACGGATAATGGCTACAGCCCAAAACCAAATAATCTATTTCTTTCTCCAGCATTGGTTCTAAAAGTTCTTCTAACAATTGTAAGGTAGCAAAATTGTTTTCTTGTCCGGCTTCTATTGCCTCTACCAAGCCTTTGCCAACAACTTCTATAACTTCTATATTTTTGGTAAACAAATCTGATGTTTTGGTAAATAGCTCGCTAGATAAAGTTCCTTTTGTTGCTAAAATTCCAATCACTTTATTTTTAGAATTTAAGGCTGCAGGTTTTATGGCCGGTTCTATCCCGATAATTGGCACATCAAAGGTTTTTCTAAGATAAGTAATGGCATTGGTGGTCGCGGTATTGCAAGCTACAATAATAAGTTTGCAGCCGGCTTTAACAAGTTTGGTGGTGTTTTTATGGCTAAGTTCCATAATCTCTGCCGCAGAACGTTCGCCATAGGGGGCATTTTTGCTATCTGCCAAGTAAATAATATGCTCTAACGGTAATAGCCGGTGTACTTCCTTAAAAATGGAAGTTCCGCCTACGCCAGAATCAAATATGCCTATGGGATTGGTTTTGTTCATAAATTAAAAAAGAGCGCATAAAAAAAGCACTTCTGTAAAAATAAGAAGTGCTTTTGAAATTTTGTAGAAATTAAGAATTAAATTCCTAACTCTTTCTGTACATCGTTCATTAGGTTATAACCGTCTGCTAAAATTACGCCGGTTCCTGTAGTAGAATCTAATACGTAATCATAGTTTTTTTGACGCGCTACTTTTTGGATAGCAGTTCTTGCTTTCTCTAAAATTGGTCTAATCAATTCGTTTTCTTTTTTCTGAAGTTCTTGCTGTGCATTTTGACGGTATTGCATAATTTTTTGCTGGGTAGCTTGCAATTCTTGTGCTCTTGCTGCATTTTCTTCGTCTGTTTTGGTAGAAGCTTCTGCTTGGTATTGCTTGTTTTTATTTTGTGCTTCTTTCATCAAATCGTCTATGTCTGATGTGTAAGTGTTTTGTAATTTTTCTAGTTGCGACATAGCGGCTTGGTATTCTGGCATAGATTCTATTAACTCTTGCGTTGCAATGTGAGCTACTTTAGAGTCCTGCGCGTTTGAGCTCAACATACCTCCTAAAATAATGGATACTGCTATTAAAAGTGTTTTAAACTGTTTCATTGGATTAAAAATTAAGTGTTACTTGTTTTGTTTAGATGATTATTTAATTTATTATTCTTCTTCGTTTCTGTTTCCTTCACCGTTTCTTGGCGGCATATCGTTGCTTGGCGGTCTGTTATTATTTCTGGCATTCATAATAGAATCACGACGTCTTTGGCGTTCTTCTAGCATTCTTGCTCTTCTTTCTTCAAATTCTTTTTGCTTGGCCGCGCGTATAGAATCTCTCTTGCGTTGGCGTTCATTTTTAAGTGCTTCGCGTTCGTTTTCTATACGTTCACGCTCTGCATCTCTTTCTGCTTCTTCTATTTTGTCTTCTTCTGCTTGCTCTACAGATTTATATTGACCGTCTGTTACCGCTTCTTTTTCTTTTTTACGATTTTCTACCTTTTCTTTTTGCGCAGAACGCTGTATTAAAGCCAAGATTTGGTCACTTATGTCATGTCTTCTGGCAGAAAATAACATTAAAGCATCTGCAGAGTTTTCAAAAATAAAATCGTATTGTCTGGTTTGGCCAATTTCTTGCACCGCATTAAAAACTTGATCTTGCACCGGCTGAATTAATTGTCTTTTCTGAATGATTAAATCGCCTTGCGGACCAAATTTTTCTTGTTGATATTCTAAAATAGCTTCTTCTTCAAACTGTATATCTGCTTCTTTTTCTTCTATTAGCTCTTTAGTTAATAAAGCACGTTCGTTCTCTAAATTTTGCTTCATGCTTTCTACATGTTGGCGTTTAGATTCTATTTCAGTTTTCCATTTTTGCACTTTACTGTTTAGCTGTTGTGTTGCCTGTTGGTATTCCGGAACGCTCTCCAAGATATATTCCATGTCAATATAACCAATTTTCAAACCGCGTTGCGCGTGTAATTGCACGTTTGCAATAACAATTGCTATAATAAGAAATAAAAGCCTTTTTTTCATATCGTAAAGTGTTTATAGAAAATATCGTGCCAAATTATTTTTTTAAAATTGCTGCCCAATAATAAAGTGCGTTTCCCAGCCATTTGCACCGGTGTTTGTTCCCGGAATAGGGTCAAACCCGTACCCGAAATCTATTCCTAATAAACCAAAAGCCGGCATAAATATTCTAACACCAAACCCGGCAGAACGGTTTAATTGAAAAGGATTAAAATCTCTAAAATCTTCGTAAGTGGCACCACCTTCTACAAAAGTAAGTGCAAATATAGAAGCAGTAGGCTTTAACGTAATTGGGTAACGCAACTCTAACGAGTATTTGTTATATATTGTTGCACCATCGTTTCGCGTAGCACCAGAACCAGGATCTCTATCTATTGGCGTAAGCGATTGGTTAGGATAACCACGCATACTTATAGTTTCGCGTCCATCTAAACTGTAACCGCCTAAACCATCACCACCTAAATAAAAACGCTCAAAAGGCGGGATACCTCTATCGTTATTATAAGCTCCCAAGAAACCGTATTCTACATTGGTACGCAATACAACTTTATCAAATAAATTATTATACCAATCTCCGTTAAATTTAATTTTATAATACTCTAGCCAGTTAAATCTTTTCTGGTCTATTTTAGCCGGATCGGCTTCGCCGTTGGTTTGGTATTCAGGGTCGTTACCTAAATTAGCATAATCTACACCATTCCATAAAGAATAAGGAGGCGTAAACTTAGCTGTAATACTAAATTTAGAACCACCCATTGGGTAAATTGGGTTGGTATATGTGTTATCTCTACTTAAACCTAAAGTAATAGCAAAGTTGTTGGCATTCCCATCAGGGAAATTAAACAAACCAATATTATAATTCTTAAAGCTGTAATGTTGGTAGCTTAACGCGGAAGATAACGTAAAATAATCATCCGGAATAGTAAGACGTTTTGCCAGACCTACAGAACCCCCGGTAATTAAAAATCTTCTGTCTCTGTTTGCATCTCTATTATATGCATCGTAATAATACTGTATGGTATGCGAGAAAGAAGTGGTTAAACGTATAGGTTTTTTACCGCCTAACCAAGGTTCTGAAAAAGACAAACTATAAGTCTGGTAAAAACTTGCAGCTTGTGCTCGTAAAGATAAGGTTTGGCCATCTCCCATAGGTAAAGGTTTGTAAGCTTCTTTGTCAAAAATTCCCTTTAAGGAAAAGTTGTTAAAAGACAAACCTAATGTTCCTACAAAACCGCCACCGCCGTAACCACCTTGTAGTTCTATTTGGCTGGCGCCGCTTTCCGTAACGTTGTATTCTAAATCTATCGTACCATCGTTTGGGTTTACGTTTTTAAATTCCGGGGCTAAATTCTCCGGATCAAAAAAGCCTAATTGTCCAAGTTCTCTAACCGTACGTACTACATTTTCTTTGCTGTATTGTTGGCCCGGGCGGGTACGTAAATTTCTGTAGATTACGTGGTCGTTGGTTTTTGTATTTCCAACAACGTCTACCTCATCAAAATAAGCAATTTTACCTTCTTGTATTCTTATTTCAAAGTCTATTGTGTCGTTGTAAACCCTTGTTTCTACAGGATTTATTTGTGAGAATAAATAGCCGTTGTTCTGGTATAAGTTAGTAAGATCGTCTGCATCCGGACGCTCAGTATCTGCAATTCTTTTTTCCAATAAAACCCCGTTATAAACGTCTCCTTTTTTTATGCTTAACACCCGACGCAATTGCTGATCTGAATATTTACTGTTTCCTAAAAAGCTAATATCACCAAAGTAATATTTATCGCCTTCTTCTACTTTTAGGTCTATAGCAATATCGTCACTATCTACTTTACGGATACTATCTGAAATGATTCGCGCATCGCGATAACCTTCAGATTTGTATTTTTTTATAATTTCTTGCTTGTCATTTTTGTATTCTTCTTCTATAAATTTAGAGCGTTTCCAAAACCGAATAAAATTCTTACGCTTAGTAGACATTTGTCTTCTAATCTTGCCATCGCTAAAAACTTCGTTTCCGGTAATATTAATAGCTTTTACCTTAACTTTATTACCCGGCGATACATTTACAAACATATTAACCTTATTGGTTTTTGTATCTGTAGTATCTGTAACCGGTTGGGTGTGTATTTTTACCTCCGCGTTAATAAAACCTTCTTTAGCATAATTATTTTCTATAGTTTGCCTTGTGGTGGCAATAAGGTTTTCGGTTACTTTTTTACCCGGATCTAGGTCGTTGTTTTTAAGTATTTCTTTACGCTTTTTCTTTTTGTCCAGGCCGTTTATAGTTACTTCGTTTAGTTCTGGTACTTCTTTTATTTCCAGTTCTAAGTTTACGGTATCATCTTCTATGCTGTTTACATAAAAATTAATATCGCTAAAGAGGCCTAAATCCCATAATTTTTTAATCACGGCACTCATGCGGTCTCCGGGAATATATATTTTATCACCTTTTTTAAGCCCGGTAAAAGCAATTACCGTTTGCTCGTTATAGCTACTGTTGCCGGTTACTTCAATTTCTCCTATGGTGTATTCTTTGCCATTTGCTATCGGGATATCTTGTGCCGATAGGTGTAAATTAAAGCTAAGAAAGCAAATTAAAAGAAAAAATAAATTTTTTGTCATAATTGCTTTAAGTAAGTTGCTCGCTTGTTTTTCCAAATCTTCGTTCTCTGTTTTGATAATTTAAAATGGCTTCATAAAGGTGTTCTTTTCTGAAATCGGGCCATAAAATTTTGGTGAAATATAATTCGGCATAGGCGATTTGCCAAAGTAAAAAGTTACTAATTCTTTGTTCGCCGCTGGTACGTATTAATAAATCTACATCGGGTAAATTTTGCGTATATAAATTTTTGCTGAGTAAGGCTTCGTCAATCTGCTCTAGGTCTAAGTCTCCGTCTTTTACTTGAACACTTATTTTTTTTACTGCGCTTACAATTTCTTCTCTTGCGCCATAGCTAAGTGCCAAACAAAGCGTCATTAGCTTATTGTCTTTGGTTTTTTCTATTACTTCTTGTAATTCTTTTTGCGCTTTTTGCGGAAGGTTATTAACACAGCCAATTGCGGTTAGCTTAATATCATTATCCATCAAGGTGCTAATTTCTTTTTTTAACGAAGAAACCAACAGATTCATCAGGGTTTTTATTTCAAATTTTGGCCGGTTCCAGTTTTCTGTAGAAAAGGCGAATAACGTTAGGTTGTCTATACCTAATTCTGCGCAAGCTTCTACTGTTTCGCGCACAGATTTTGTGCCTTTCTCGTGGCCGGCTACCCGTAAAAAACCTTGTTTTTTGGCCCAACGCCCGTTACCATCCATAATTATGGCGATATGCTTGGGCAGTTTTTTAGTATTTATCTGTGTCTTTAAATCCATTAAAATTTACAATAACATGGTTTACGGCCAAAAGTATAGGTAATGGTAATGCCGCTAAACATATACCAGTCGTTTGTATTTGGATTGCCAAAGGAGGGGAAACTTTTCCCGCCTTCAAATTCTTCCGGGTTGCTTCCGTCTAAATTATCTGTAAAGGTGTAACGTGCGCCAATTTCTGCAGCCAATACCCAATTACCGCCCAAACTTCCTTTTATTCCCAATACCATTGGGATGGCAAAATCTATCTTACGGTTTCGTTTTATTAATCTTTCGCCGCTAAGGTACATATCGCGCGTTAGAAATCCGGTAATACCGGAATATAAATATGGTGTTGCTTGTGTTTTGTGATTATGAAGGTTCCATTCCCAAAAGGTATACTCTATTCCTAAAGAACCTTCAGTTAGGCTGTTTTTAAATTCGTAACCACGATTTTGTCTTCTGTTTTCGCTGGCGTTGGCATCGTCTGCTTCTAGCTCTGTATGCGTTAAAGTGGCTCTAAAACTGTGACGGGTGCTTCTATTCCATTTTAAAATACCGCCAAAAGCTAAAGATTTTGGAGCTATATAATTGGTAGAACCTACATCACCTATGTAATTGGCGCCGCCTAAAAAAGCTCCAATTTCGTAAGTCTGTGATTGTGTTGTAGTAGCAAAAAACAGCATTATCATAGCGCCCGTTAAATACCTCATAGATTCTCAAAAGTTTGCAAATATATGAATTAAGTTTTCTCTAACTTAATTTATAAGAATTTTGTGTGTGGTATGATAAACAAATTTTACGCAAAATTATTGTTTTTTGTTTCTTCTATCTTCGCCCCAGAGCAATTTTTTCCGTAAAGTTTTTATAAAGCTGTCATCGTCTAAAATTACTAATCCAATTTTAAAGGCTGCTTTTTTTATAGTAATAATCGTGTCTTTGTGTAAACTGGTAACACGAGAATCTAACGAGACTAAAAAGTCTTCTAAACGCCCGGTAACTTGCAATTTTACTTCTGTATCATCTGGAATTATTAGTGGTCTTGCGTTTAAATTATGTGGCGCAATTGGAGTGATTAACGATGATTTTGTTTCGGGAGAAATTATTGGGCCGCCGCAACTTAAAGAATAGCCGGTAGAACCGGTTGGGGTAGAGACTATTAATCCATCTGCCCAATAGGCGGTAAGGTATTTCTGGTTAAGCCAAGTATGAATGGTTATCATAGAAGTAGAGTTTTTCCTGTTTATAGCTACTTCGTTTAAAGCGTAGCTGGTTTGAGAAAGACTCTCGTTTTGTGGTGATGTTGCAACATCTAACAATTCGCGCTCAGAAATTTTATATTTACCTTCTAATATAGCTTGCACGCATTCTTGTATTTCTTCTTTTTGTATAGTGGCCAAGAAACCTAATCTGCCGGTATTAATGCCTACAATAGGAATGTCTAATTTTTTTATATAATCTATGCTTTTTAGAATAGTGCCATCGCCGCCAAGGCTAAACAGAAGATTAAAACTGTTGTCTAAAGCGGTAAACGTAGCCCAATTGGTATAGTCTTTTGTAATGGTTTCGTGTTGGTTGATAATAGAAAGAAATTTTTCTTCTATTACTACTTCAAAACCTTCTTTATCTAGCAACTCTAAAAGTTCTTCTATGTATTTGCCGGAATTTTCATGGTAAAACTGTCCGTAAATTGCTACTTTCATATATTCAGGTATTTGTTGAGGTAGTCTGAGCGTTCTTTAAGGTTTTTCAAAAAAGTGTCTTCTTGGTGTTTGCTTGCAATTTTATAGCCGTATCTTCTAAAGGTTTGAATAATTTCGTTAATTCCGCTAAGGCCTAGTTTAATAGTTATCTGTACGGTGTCTTTATTCATGTTACTTATTAAGATGCCCAATATACTGCCATCGTTAGACTCTACAATTCTGCTTACTTCACTAAAAGAATAGTCTTTAAAGCCTCTTTCTACTACTAGGGTTACGCCGTTTTCGCTTAAAAAAGGTGTCTCGTTAAAAATAGAAAGTAAATCTGCTAATTCTACATAACCCAAATAAGCATTATCGTCGTCTTGCAAGATGGGCATTATACTAGTTTGGTGTTTAGCAAAATTGGCCAAAATATCTAACCAATTATCATTTTCGTGCGCAAAAAAACGCTCTATTGCATATTGGTAGTCTTTTAAAGTTTTATCATCATCAAAGCAGCGCACATCGTTTTCTGAGATGCAACCAACAAATTCTTGGTTCTTGGTTAGCGGCAGGTGGCTATGGGTTAATTCTCCAAATAAATGTTTTAAATCACTTATTCGTTGTTCTAAACTTTGTGCAGCTACGTCGTTAATAATATACGGCTCTATTTTCATCATCGTTCTTTCTCGCAAATTAATCAAAATATACTACAACAAAGCATATCAACTTTGTATTTTTGTAGGAATTAAAACTTTTACAATGACAAGACTTAGTGTAAATATCAATAAAATTGCCACCCTGCGAAATGCTAGGGGAGGAGATGTGCCCAATGTAGTGCACGCGGCAAAACAAGCAGAAAAATTTGGCGCGCAGGGCATAACCGTGCATCCTAGACCGGATGAGCGGCATATACGCTACGCAGATGTGGCAGATTTAAGCCAAGTGGTAACAACAGAATTTAATATAGAAGGAAACCCGGTGCCTAAGTTTGTAGATCTGGTTTTAAAACACAAACCTACGCAAGTTACGCTGGTGCCAGATGCGGTAGATGCTATTACCTCAAACGCCGGCTGGGACACCGTAAAACATAAAGATTATCTTGCAGAAGTAATTTCAGAATTTAAGAAAAATGGTATTCGCACCTCTATCTTTGTAGACCCGGATGTAAAAATGGTAGAAGCGGCGCAATATACGCAAACAGATCGTATAGAATTGTATACGGAAGCTTACGCGGAAGCATACGAAAATGGCGATAAATCTAAAATTAAACCCTATAAAGATTGTGCAGAAGTGGCTAATAAATTAGGCTTAGGTATAAATGCCGGTCACGATTTATCGTTAAAGAATGTAAAATATTTTAAAGAAAATATTCCAGGTTTGTTAGAAGTTTCTATAGGTCACGCGCTTATCGCGGAAGCAATTTATATGGGTATGGAAAATACAATTAAACAATACAGAGTTTTATTAAAATAGATATGGAGTTATTTGCTAACGTAATAGGAGAAAAAGGAGAGCCATTTTTAATTTTGCACGGCTTTCTAGGAATGGGAGATAATTGGAAAACCCTGGGCAAAGATTTTGCAGACCAAGGTTATCAAGTGCATTTGGTAGATTTGCGTAACCACGGTCGCAGTCCGCATACAGAAGAGTTTTCTTATCAAATAATGGCGCAAGATATTGCAGAATATTGCAAACAAAACAACTTAGAAAATATTGTTCTTTTAGGACACTCTATGGGGGGTAAAGTAGCTATGAAGTTTGCAGTAGAAAACCCGGAATTTTTAAAAGATTTAATTATCGTAGATATTGCGCCAAAATATTATGCGCCACACCATCAAACTATTTTAGAAGGTTTAAGCGCTTTGCAAGACGCCAATCTTGATAGTCGTGGTAAAGCAGACGATTTGCTTAAAGAATATATCAAAGAATGGGGAGTGCGTCAATTTTTACTGAAAAACTTGTACTGGAAAACCAAAGATAAATTGGCTTTTAGAATGAATTTAGACGTACTAAAAGAAAAAGTAGAAGCTGTTGGCGAAGCTTTGAACGAAGGAGAAATATATGAAGGGAAAACCTTGTTTGTAGCCGGAGAAAAATCAAATTATATAAAAGAAGAGGACAGAGATTTATTAAAAACCCATTTTCCGAAAAGTAATTTAGTTAAAATTAAAGGAGCCGGGCACTGGGTACACGCAGAAAAAGCCGAAGAATTCTATACCGCAGTAATGAAATTTCTTGATTAAAGAAATAAATTTTATTATGCTAACATAATATTTTTTAATTTTAATACGCATTTTAGGTAAATTATGTTAAGTTTACCTTTAAAAACTTACAACTTTTAACTTAAATTTAATTATGAGAAAACTACTCTTTTTTTCTATGTTCGTTTGTTTTGTAGGCAGTATGTATGCCGGCGGATATAGAATAAGTACACAAGGCCAACGCGCTTTGGCAATGGGACATACCGGTGTTGCCGTGGTAAATAGTGCAGAGCTTGCATTTTTTAATCCGGCAGGATTGGTATATTTAGAAGACAGAATAAACATCTCTGCAGGAGTTACCGGCGTAAAATCTAACGTAAAATGGCAAAACTCCCAAACCGGCGCTTTTGCTGAGACAGATACTGGTCTAGGCACACCCTTTTATATTTATGCATCCTATAAAGTAAACGAATGGTTTAGCGTAGGTTTGAGTGCTTATACTCCCTATGGTAGTAGTGTAGAGTGGCCAACAGATTGGGAAGGTTCTCACTTAGTAAACAATATAGATTTACAAGCTATTTATATTCAGCCGTTGGTTGCATTTAAAGTGTCTGATATCTTTAGTGTTGGTGGTGGGCCAATATTTGTAACCGGCTCTGTAAACTTAAACAGAAATATTAATAGAACGCTTACAGACGAGCAAGGCAATCGCTCAAATGTAGAAGTAGATGCTAGTGGGGTTACTAACTGGGGTTGGTCTGCAAGTGCAATGTTTTCGCCTACCGATAATTTCCGTATAGGATTTAAATACCAATCAGAAATTATTTTGGAAGCAGAGGATGGCGATGCTACTTTTAGTAATGTGCCTAATTCACCTTTAGCTCCTGTTTCTAACGGGACCGTGGCATTTGATGCAGAATTGCCAATGCCGGCAGAACTTACTTTAGGGCTATCCTATGAATTTATGGATAAATGGCTTTTTGCTTTCGATTACAATCGCGTATACTGGGGAGCGTATGAGTCTTTAGATATTGATTTCTTACCAGAAAGTGTTCCGGATTCTGATAACCCACGAAATTATAAAAACTCTTCAACCTACAGATTTGGTTTGCAGTACGAAGCCTTAGATAATTTAACTTTAAGATTGGGTTATTATTTTGACGAGTCTCCTGTACAATCCGGCTATTTTGCTCCGGAAACCCCAAGAAACGATTCACATGGTTTTACAACCGGTCTTTCATTTGCAATTACACCCAAAATTGCTATAGATGCTTCTTTTGCTTATTTAAGATTTGAAGAGGTAAATGAGAGCTATGCTTATTATACAGAAAACGGACAGCAAGTTCCTTTTGGAGGCACTTACAAAAACAACGCGTTTTTAGGAGGCTTGGGAGTTACATTAAAATTATAAGATATTAAATTATGAAAAATTATATAAAATTTTTAGCAGTTTTAGCACTTGGGTTCGCAGCTTGTGAACCGGAGTTTGATAACCCGGTAGAAGATTCTGGGGTTTATACAAGTGGCGAAGCAGACTTTACCAATTATGTAGCCGTGGGAAATTCACTTACCGCCGGTTTTGCAGATAATGCTCTGTATCGTCAAGGACAAGAAAATTCTTTTCCCAATATTTTAGCAAATCAATTTGCTAAAGCCGGAGGTGGAGAATTTACACAACCTTTAACCAACGATAATTTGGGCGGGTTGTTATTAAATGGTACAACTATTCAAGATACTCGCTTAATTCTTTCGGTAGATGCGCAAGGCAATCCCGCGCCCACAAATATTTCGGGTACACCCACAACAGAAGTAACCAACAAATTAACCGGTTCTTTTAATAATATGGGAGTTCCGGGTGCAAAAAGTTACCATTTAGTAGCTCCGGGTTATGGTAATGTTGCAGGTGTAGCAAGCGGGCAAGCTAATCCGTATTTTGCTCGTTTTAGTTCTTCTGCCAATGCAACGGTATTGGAAGATGCTTTAGCGCAAAACCCAACCTTTTTCTCTTTATGGATAGGAAATAACGATGTTTTAGGTTATGCTACTTCCGGTGGAGCGGGCGTAGACCAAACAGGAAATTTGGACCCAAGTACTTATGGTTCTAACGATATTACAGACCCTAATGTATTTGCTAGTATTTACTCCCAAGAAGTTTCGGCTTTAGCCGAAACAGCTAGCGGCGGAGTTTTACTTAACATTCCTGATGTAACTACTACGGCTTTTTTTAATACAGTGCCGGTTAACCCTGTACCTCTAGACCAAGCTACTGCAGATATGTTGAATGCTAATTTTGCGGCATACAATACGCAAGTGCTTCCTGGTTTGGTGCAATTTGGTATAATCTCGCAAGAGGAAGCCGCTTTGCGTCAAATTAATTTTCAAGCAGGGCAAAATTATGTAACTATGGTAGATGAGGACTTAACCGATTTATCTGGAGCTTTACAAGGACCTCCTTTTAATTTACCTGCCGAGCAGGCGCAGTTATTGGGGCAAATAAGACAAGCTAATGAGCAAGACTTAATTCCTTTGTCTTCTTCTTCTTTTATCGGTACAACCGTAAATAATAATCCGCAGTTAATTAATGGAGTAAGTGTTCCTTTAGGAGATCAGCATGTGTTAACAGCTATAGAACAGCAAAAAGTGGCAACGGCCACTGCAAACTATAATGCAGTTATAGAGAATCTTGCACAAAGCAATGGTTTAGCTTTTGTAGACGCTAACGCTTTGTTGACACAAGTTGCCAACGGTGGTTTATCTTTTGATAGCGGTACGGTAACAGCCGAATTTGCTACCGGTGGTGCTTTTTCTTTAGACGGCATACATCTAACCCCTAGAGGTTATGCAATAGTAGCCAACCGTATAATAGATGCGGTTAACACTACTTATAATGCTACTGTGCCAAAAGTAAATGTTGGTTATTACAATGGTGGTCCTGCAATAGGAAGCGGCGAACAGCAATAGTAAATCATTAAATATTTCTAAAAAGCATCATTAAATAATGGTGCTTTTTTTATTTTTAGAAAAAAAACATGCGTACCCTTATAAAAATTTTAGTGACTGCTCTGTTGGTAGTTATCTTAGCAAATCTGCTGGGAGGTGTAGAAATTAGAAATTATTTTACAGGCATCTTGGTAGCTGCGGTACTAGGACTGTTAAACCTAATTGTGCGTCCAATTCTAGTATTGTTTACTTTGCCGGTAACCATAGTTACTTTTGGATTGTTTCTGCTGGTAATAAATGCTTTTATTGTACTTATGGTAAGCGGACTTATAGGCGGGTTTTATGTTGCCGGTTTTTGGTGGGCTTTATTTTTTAGTCTTCTGCTTTCTATTTTTCAAGCTATACTTTTCTCTGTATTTTCAGATCGTTAATCCTTTAAATTAAAAACTTGGTTGGCAGGTAAATAAATTGTAATTTTGCACACCAATTTTTTAGAAAAGTAAAGAATGAATATCACAAGAGAAAATACAGATGAACTTAATGCAGTGGTAAAAGTTCAGATAGAGAAAGAAGACTATCAACCAAAAGTTGATAAAATTTTAAAAGATTATCGTAGAACAGCCAATATTCCCGGTTTTAGAAAAGGTCACGTGCCAATTGGCTTGGTAAAAAAACAATATGGTAAAGCCGTATTGGTAGATGAGGTTAATAAACTCTTGCAAGAATCATTAAACAATTACCTTAACGAAGAAAAATTGGAAGTTTTAGGAAATCCGCTTCCTAAAGAGCAAAAGGACTTTGACTGGGACAAAGAAGATTACAACTTTGAGTTTGAGTTGGGACTTGCGCCAAAATTTGATGTAAGCGTAGATACTAAAAAAACAATTACGCATTACAATATTGTAGCCGATGAGGAGATGATAGACAACCAATTAAAAACCATTCAAAAACAATATGGTAAATTGGTTTCTAAAGAAGAAGTAGAAGAAGGCGACCTTATTGCCGGTACTTTTGTTAATGAAGAAGAGGGTATAGAAAACACTACTACTTTAGAGGTAAACGATATTAAAGGAAAACGAAACCTTAATAAATTTCTTGGTGCCAAAAAAGGAGAGGAGCTACAGCTTAAAACCAAAAACTTATTTGAGACTAACGAGAAATTGGCAGAATATCTAGGAGTTGACCAAGATAAAGCAGAGGAATTAGACGTTGAGGTAAGTTTTACAATTTCTGAAGTAAATAAACAAGAGCCTGCAGAATTAAACCAAGAATTGTTTGATAAATTGTTTGGGGAAGGTAAAGTAACGTCAGAAGAAGAGCTTAGAAAACGCATTAAAGAAGATGCAGAAAATCAGTTTCAGCAACAAAGCGACCAACAATTGCTTAACGATGTAACCGAAACTTTAATAGAAGAAACCAGTTTTGAGTTGCCAAAAGAATTCCTACAAAAATGGATTCAAGTTAGCAGCGAAAAAGAAATGAGCGCAGAAGAAGCTAAAGACGAATATGAAAATAGCGAAAAAGGTTTGCGTTTTCAGTTAATCGAAAGTAAGCTTATTCAAGAAAACGATTTGCAAGTGCAATTGGAGGAAATTAAAGAAATGACCAAAGACCGCATTAAAATGCAAATGGCACAGTTTGGACAATTAAATCCGGACGAAAAAGAATTAGACGATATTGCCGCACGAGTATTGTCTAACCAAGAAGAAGTGAAAAAACTTTCTGAGCAGGTTATGAACCAAAAACTATTGGATTTCTATAAAGAAAAAGCCAACTTGGAAATAAAAGAAATAACATACGAAAATTTTGTTAAGGAAGTATATAAATAGTCTTTTATAGATTTAATAATTATCTTTAAGGCGTTAAACCCATTGGGTTAACGCCTTTTTGGCTAAAAATAAACGGCCTTTAACGCTAAGAAAAAAGCATATTATGGATTTTGGAAAAGAATTTGAAAAGTTTGCAACAAAAGATCAGGGCATAAACCCAAATTACTACAATAAAATTATTAGTAGTATGACGCCCGTAGGAATGACGCCCAACATTATAGAAGAAAGACAAATGAATGCCGTGGCTATGGATGTCTTCTCAAGATTAATGATGGATAGAATTATCTTTCTGGGTACAGCCATTAACGATCAAGTTGCCAATATTGTACAAGCACAAATGTTGTTTTTAGAAAGTACAGATGCCAATAAAGACATACAAATTTATATAAACTCTCCCGGCGGTAGTGTTTATGCCGGATTAGGAATTTATGATACCATGCAATTTATTAAGCCGGATATAGCTACTATTTGCACAGGGATGGCAGCCTCTATGGGAGCCGTTTTACTTTGCGCGGGAGAAGCCGGTAAAAGAAGTGGTTTGCCACATTCTAGAGTAATGATTCATCAACCTTTAGGTGGTGTGCAAGGCCAAGCTAGTGATATAGAAATTACGGCTAACCAAATATTAATTTTAAAAGAAGAATTATACAATATTATAGCTAAACACAGTGGGCAATCGTACGAAAAAGTACACGAAGATAGTGATCGTGATTACTGGATGCGCGCTCCAAAAGCTAAAGAATATGGTATGATAGACGAAATTTTAACAAGAGAAGACAAGAAAGAAGAATAGGTATTATGGCGAAGGAAGAATTAGAGTGCTCTTTTTGCGGAAGGAAAAAACCGGAGACTAATTTATTAATTGCCGGTTTAGATGCGCACATCTGCGATAGATGTATAGAACAAGCGCACGGCATAGTTTTGGAAGAATCTAAGCAAGAAGGCAATAAAGCACTGAGTAGTGAGTTGAAATTGCGCAAACCTAAAGCTATTAAAGACTTTTTAGATAGCTATGTTATTGGGCAAGAATATACCAAAAAAGTAATGTCTGTTGCGGTTTATAACCACTATAAACGTTTGTTACAACCGCAAGACGACGAAGAAATAGAAATTCAGAAAAGTAATATTGTAATGGTAGGTCAAACCGGGACCGGTAAGACCTTGGTTGCCAAAACCATTGCAAAAATGCTTAACGTGCCATTGGCAATAGTAGATGCAACCGTATTAACAGAAGCAGGTTATGTAGGAGAAGATGTAGAAAGCATTTTAACCAGATTATTACAAGCCGCAGATTATAATTTAGAAAAAGCGCAGCAAGGTATTGTCTTTATAGACGAAATAGATAAAATTGCGCGTAAAAGCGATAATCCTTCTATCACAAGAGATGTAAGTGGAGAAGGTGTGCAACAAGCTTTGCTAAAACTTCTTGAAGGTACAACGGTAAATGTTCCGCCAAAAGGAGGAAGAAAGCATCCGGACCAAAAATTTATAGAAGTAGATACCAGTAATATTTTATTTATTGCCGGAGGAGCTTTTGACGGAATCGAACGCAATATCTCTAAGCGTCTTAATATGCAAGCGGTTGGTTACAGCGCTTCGCGTTCAGAAGACACCATAGAAAAAGATAATATGCTCAAATATATTATCCCTAAAGACTTAAAAGATTTTGGTTTGATACCCGAAATTATCGGTAGGTTACCGGTATTAACTTTTATGAATCCGTTAGACAAAGCAACTTTAAGACGTATTTTAACCGAGCCTAAAAATGCTTTGGTAAAGCAATATAAAAAGCTTTTTGCTATGGATGATATTGAGCTGCATATAACAGATGGAGCTTTAGACTTTATTGTAGACAAAGCGGTAGAATATAAATTAGGTGCTCGTGGTTTACGCTCGTTGTGCGAGGCAGTTTTAACAGACGCTATGTTCGAGTTACCAGATACAGATGCTACAGAGCTTAAGGTAACCAAAGAATACACAGAAAAAGCCCTTAGCAAATCTACCATCAAAAAATTGAAAGCGGTTTCTTAACAAATCACTTTTATTTTATACCTTAGGGAGCAAAACTAAACGTATGCAAATCGCTTGTTTATTGTTTTTGCTCCCTTTTTACGTTTCGTCCATTTCTAAAATAAAAGCTTCTTTAAAAATTAAACTTTACTTATCTTTAAAAATAATTACAATACTCAAATAAATTCCGCCCACGGCAGCCAATAAAAATAATAATATTGCTAACCCGGGGTAACCAAAAATGCTAAAATCTGTAGGAACTTGCATAAGCATTGCGGCGCCGATTATCATAGATGCTATAATTAATCCTAGCGTAATGCGGTTAGCCACTTTTTGAAAACCTTGCGTAAGTTGGCGTTCGTCTAAGGCATCTATTTCCATTTTAAAGGAATTCTCTGCCAGATTTTTTGTTATTTGGTTAACACGCTGTGGTAAATTTTCGCCCAGATGTTTTAATTCTAAAAGCACGCCAAAAAGATCTTCAGATTTTAACTCCTGCCACATTCTGCGCTGCATAATTTTTTTGGTATGGCGTTTTATGGCTTCGTGCAAATCGTAATGTGGGTCTAAAGCAGCAATAATCTGATCTATATTCATTAAAACTTTTCCCAAAATATTTATTTCCACCGGAAGGTGAATATTATTGGTTACCGCAAAATGATTCATCTGTATTATTAGTCTGCCGGTTTTTAAATCTTGCGCTTCATAATTATCGCTTTCCATCAACACTCTGCTAATTTTCTTTTCGAAAACTGCAATATCTGCATCTTCTTTTTTCTCGCTCATTTTTAAGAGCGTATTTGCTGTTTTTTCGCCGTTAAGCTGGCTAATACCTAGAAGAAGTTCTAACAAGAAATTTCTCATTTTAGGAGTGAGTTTAGCCGCCATTCCTAAATCTATCAAAGCAAGTTTGCCGTCTTTGGTAAGTCTAATATTACCGGGATGCGGATCTGCGTGCACAAAACCGTCTTCTATAATTTGCTTTAGGTAAGCTTCTACCAGATTGTCTACCAAGATGGCGTAATCTTCTTCTATTTTCCGTAAAGGAGAAATATCTGTCACTTTTATGCCTTCTATAAACTCCATAGTAAGCACTTGTTGCGAAGAATAATCTGGTACTGGCTTAGGAACTTTCAGTTTTTCAAAGTCTGCTAAATTACTGCGTAAGCGCGAAAGGTTTTTTGCTTCATTTTCGTAATCTAGCTCTTGTATTAAGACGTGACGCAATTCTTCTAAAATATCATCAAAAGCATATTGTTTTATTACTTTAGAATGTTTTACGGCCATTTCTATGATTTCCTGTAGCGTATCTAAGTCATTTAAAAACTGCTCTTTTACGCCAGGACGCCTAATTTTTACTGCTACTTTTTTACCGGAA
This sequence comes from uncultured Mesonia sp., assembly GCA_947494545.1. Classification (GTDB taxonomy): domain Bacteria; phylum Bacteroidota; class Bacteroidia; order Flavobacteriales; family Flavobacteriaceae; genus Mesonia. The sequence continues at coordinate 84,999 of CANLVH010000004.1, forward strand.
ATTAGAACAGCTTCGTGCACTTGCCCTATAGAAGCAGAAGCCATTGGTTCTTTTTCGAAACTCTCAAAAGCTTTAGAAATGCGTGTACCTATTTCTTTTTCTACAATTTGGTGTATTTCTTCGTACGGAATTGCTTCTACATCGTCTTGTAAATCTGCTAAGGCTTCTAGATAGGCGTTGGGTAATAAATCCGGTCGTGTAGATAGAAGTTGACCTAATTTGACATAGGTAGGTCCCATACTTTTTAAATCGTCTACCAGCTCTTTTGGACTGTGATTAAATTCTTCCAACTCTTCTTCGTTAGAATTATCCATTGCTTGGTTGGCGGTCTGTTTCATAAGATCGCTATTCCAATATTTTAGCATGAATTGAAAGAATTTTTGGTAGCGTGATAAATTAGAAATTTCCATAGATTTAGTTTACGAAATTTAAAGGTATATAATTTTTAGGCTCAAAATTGCTATTTTCTTCTTAAAATAGTACAAAAAAAGCCCCGCTGCAAAGAGCGAGGCTTATACTAATTAGTAAACTAAATTAATTTGGTTTACATCATTCCGGGCATTCCGCCACCCATACCTTGTGGCATTCCGCCGCCGCCGGCATTATCTTCTTCCGGTAGGTCTATTAACGCACATTCTGTGGTTAAAATCATTCCGGAAACGGAAGCTGCGTTCTCCAAAGCAATTCTGGTAACTTTTTTAGGATCTATAATACCTGCTTTTAACAAGTCTACGTAAGTTTCGCTTTTAGCATCGTAGCCAAAACCTTTTTTACCTTCTAGTACTTTGTTAATAACCACAGAACCTTCGCCACCTGCGTTTTCTACAATAATTCTAAGCGGTGCTTCTATAGCGCGGCTTACAATTTGTATTCCGGTAGCTTCATCGTTATTGTCTGCTTTTAATTTTTCTAATACAGAGATTGCACGTACTAAAGCTACACCACCACCTGCAACAATACCTTCTTCTACGGCAGCTCTTGTAGCGTGAAGTGCATCGTCTACACGGTCTTTTTTCTCTTTCATTTCTACTTCAGAAGCAGCACCAACGTAAAGTACAGCAACGCCGCCAGCCAATTTGGCTAAACGCTCTTGCAACTTCTCTTTATCATAATCTGAAGTTGTACTTTCTATTTGCGCTTTAATTTGATTAACGCGCGCTTTTATATCATTATCATTTCCAGCACCGTTTACAACAGTTGTATTGTCTTTATCTATGCTTACTTTTTCTGCAGTTCCTAACTGGTCTATGGTAGCATTTTCTAAAGTAAAGCCTCTTTCTTCAGAGATTACGGTACCACCGGTTAAGATTGCAATATCTTCTAGCATTGCTTTTCTACGGTCTCCAAAACCTGGTGCTTTTACAGCAGCAATTTTTAAAGAACCTCTTAGTTTATTTACCACCAAGGTAGCTAAAGCTTCGCCGTCTACGTCTTCTGCAACAATTAATAAAGGCTTTCCGCTTTGTGCAACCGGCTCTAAGATTGGCATTAAATCCTTCATAGTAGAGATCTTCTTATCGAAAATTAAAATGTAAGGATTCTCTAAATCGGTTGTCATTTTTTCGCTATCCGTAACAAAGTAAGGAGAAAGGTAACCTCTGTCAAACTGCATACCTTCTACAACATCTACGTAGGTTTCTGTTCCTTTAGCTTCTTCTACGGTAATTACACCTTCTTTACCAACTTTACCAAAAGCTTGTGCAATTAAGTCGCCAATTACTTCGTCGTTATTGGCAGAAATAGAAGCTACTTGCTTAATTTGCTCAGAAGAGCTTCCTACTTCTTTGGTTTGCTTTTCTAACTCTTTGGTAATAGCGTCAACTGCTTTGTCTATACCTTTTTTAAGTTCCATTGGGTTGGCTCCCGCTGCAACGTTTTTTAAACCTTCTTTTACGATTGCTTGTGCCAAAACGGTTGCAGTTGTAGTACCATCACCGGCCAAATCGTTGGTTTTGGAAGCTACTTCTTTTACCATTTGCGCCCCCATATTTTCTAACTTGTCTTCTAACTCTATTTCTTTAGCTACAGAAACACCATCTTTGGTAACTACAGGAGCTCCAAAAGATTTGCTAATAATAACGTTTCTACCGCGTGGGCCTAAAGTTACTTTTACTGCGTTGGCCAAGGCGTCTACCCCGCGCTTAATGCCATCGCGTGCTTCTAAATCAAATTTTATATCTTTTGCCATAATTTTATTTTTTTTAGTTTAATGAATTGTTCTGGAGCAGACGATTTATAGTATTCCTAAAATTTCGTCTTCTCGCATGATTAGATAATCTTTTCCGTCTAATTTTAATTCTGTCCCAGAGAATTTTCCGTAAAGCACTTTATCACCTTCTTGTACGGTCATATCATGCTTCTTGGTGCCTTTACCAACGGCAACTACTTTACCGTGTTGAGGCTTTTCTTTGGCAGAATCCGGAATGTAGATTCCAGAAGCGGTTTGTGTTTCTGCTGCTTCCGGCTCTACCACAACTCTGTCGGCTAAAGGTTTAAAATTTAATCCCATTTTGTGTGTGTATTTTAGTTAATATTATTTTTTAATAGTCTTCTTGGGTATTTCGAAAAGTATGCCATTACCGTTTTTCTGCCAGATTACAAATAAAAAATGCCAACTTGTCACTGCAAGTTGGCATGTTATTTTTTAAGTAAAAGCTAGTTTTACTCGCTTTCCTGACCTTCTGTAGTCGTATTGGCCGGTGGTAAGTTTTGTGTATTGTTTTCTGGTAAAGTGGTTGGTGTGTTTTCGTCTATAATTCTAGACTCGCGGGTTGCGCCACCATCCATAATTGTTACATTAGATAGTAAGATTAAAACCAACAAAACGGTAGCTAAGGTCCATGTACTTTTATCTAAGAAATCTGTTGTTTTCTTTACACCACCCATTTGCTGTGTGCCGCCACCGCCAAAAGAAGAAGACAAGCCACCACCTTTAGGGTTTTGTACCATAATAACAACTACCAGCAAAAATGCTACGATAACGATAAGGACTAAAAATATTGTAAACGTACTCATTAACTTTTATTTTTCTTGCAATTTTTTAATTGCGCGGATTTGGTCTGCAAATAAACTACTTTTTTCGGGATTTTTCAAAATTAATATGTTATAAGCTTGAATTGCTTTCTCATAATTTTTTTGTTCTAGATAAACCCGGGCCAATGTTTCGGTCATTAACTCTTGGCTGGGTTGGTTTTTTTCTAGAGAAACCGGGGGAAAGGTTTTTTCTTTTGTAGGCTTTATTTTTGGATTATTGGCAATAAAATTATCGATTAAATCGAATTTTTTATCTTTTTTCTTATCGGAAGGTTTTGTGGCTGCTTCGTTTTCTTCCGCCAAGGGTTTTACTTTTGTTAATTGCAACCATTGGGCAAAAGAATGTTCTTCTTTTTTATCGAATTCTAACGGAGTACCAATGGCTAAACTTTTATCTTGTTGGCTCTCATCTTCTTTTTCTTTACGGATTTTTTCTGTTGCAGGCGAAAATAAATCAGGATCTAAAATTTTATCTGCTTCCTGAGCGTTCATAGCAATCTCGTCTTCCTGCACTTTTTCAGAAAAATGATTATTGGTAATTTGCTTTGCAGTGGTTTGTTGGGTAAACTCTTTAGACGTAATAAAATCAAATAAAACTGCGCGGTCTGTGGTATGGGCGGCCGTTACTTTTAAAGCTTGGTTATACGAGAAAGAACGATGCGCCTTTATACCTTTTAACTGCATTGCCCGCGCCGTTTGAAAGTAAGGGTAAGCTTCCACCAAAGTATCTAGCTCGTCTGTTTGCTCTGCATTTAAACTGCTGTTTTCAGATAATATAGATAGAAAAGCTTCTTTATTCATTACCAGCCGGTTAAAGATTCATTAAAAATCTCTTGGGTTATCTTAGAGTAAATTTCTTCTAAGGCCGTATCTAAAGTACCGCCCACCAGCTGTTGGGTGGCAGGATAATCGTAATAATGAGAAAAACGTTGTTCAAAATCTTTTTCCGGATCTAAATTGTTGTAAAAGCGCACATTTACAGCTATGGTTAAACGATTTTGCGCGGCTTGATTATCTGCTGTGGCCGTCATTGGCGAAATATAATAGCGTGTAATTTCGCCTTCATACACCAAATCGCCATTCTGATTGGTAAGACCTAAACTGGTCTGACTTTGTATTAAATCTTGCAATTCTAATGTAAAAGTTCTGTCTATTCCCGGCTCTACAATATCTGCGTTGTTACGGAAATAATTAACTTGAAAGGTTTTTGCATTTCCTATATCTGCTCCCGATAAAGAATAAACCCCACAACTGTTTAAAAGCAGAAACAAGGGAGTTATAAGTAATACAATTTTTAATCTAAACTTTGTCATTACAGATTGTATTGTTTTATTTTTCGGTAAAGGGTGCGTTCGCTTATTCCTAATTCGTCTGCGGCAGCTTTTCGTTTTCCGTCGTGGCGTTCTAAAGATTTTTTTATCAGTTCTAATTCTTTGTCTTGAAGTGATAAAGTCTCTTCTTCCTCAATATCTTCCGCAAAGCTATATTTATCTGTAGTTTCTTTGTTTTCGTTTAGATTTTTTTCAGGAATTTGCAAGACTTCCATTTTCTCGTCCAGCTCTTCTTCGTAACTTTCTTGTTCTTTGGCGTCACCGTAAATTTTGTTTATTAAAGATTGATGATCTTCTTGGGCTTCTTCCAAATTTTCGCTTTGAATCAATTTTAACGTCAGGTTTTTTAAATCGTTCAAATCGTTTTTCATATCAAAAAGAACCTTGTACAAAATTTCACGCTCGTTGGCAAAATCACTTTCCTTTTTCTGCTCTTTTACTACTGCCGGAAGATTGCTGCCCATTTCTGGTAAATAGCCCGCCAAGGTTTCTTTAGAAATACTGCGCTCTTTTTCTAGTACTGAAATTTGCTCTGCAATATTGCGCAATTGCCGAACATTTCCGGTCCACCGGTATTTTAAAAGTAAATCTTTAGCCTCATCGTCCAAACGAATCGATGGCATTTTATATTTTAGAGCAAAATCTGATGAAAATTTCCTAAACAATAAATGTATGTCTTCTTTACGCTCTCTAAGTGGCGGCAAATGAATTTCTACCGTGCTGAGGCGATAATATAAATCTTCCCGAAATTTCTCTTTTTTTATGGCTTCAAACATATTTACGTTGGTAGCCGCTACAATACGTACGTTGGTTTTTTGCACCTTAGAAGAACCAACTTTTATAAACTCGCCGTTCTCTAGCACGCGTAACAAACGCACTTGCGTGGTAAGCGGTAACTCACCAACTTCGTCTAAAAAAATGGTCCCGCCATCTGCAACTTCAAAATAGCCGCTACGGGTTTGGGTAGCGCCGGTAAAAGCGCCTTTTTCGTGCCCAAAAAGTTCGCTGTCTATCGTGCCTTCTGGTATGGCGCCACAGTTTACGGCAATATATTTGCCATGTTTGCGGTGGGAGAGAGAATGTATTATTTTAGGAAGACTTTCTTTTCCTACGCCGCTCTCGCCGGTTACCAAAACAGAAATATCTGTAGGCGCAACTTGTATAGCTTTTTCTATGGCACGATTTAGACCGGGATCGTTGCCAATAATTTCAAATCGTTGCTTTATAGCTTGTAAAGACTCCATAAGTTTCTAAAATGCTTAGTTATTGTCAGAATATCCTACGGCTTCTCCAATTAAAGTCGCGCTGGTACAATCTGTTATTTTTACATTTACAAAATCACCAACTTTATATTTCCCTTTAGGGAAAACTACCATTGTATTTTGCGTATTTCTACCGCTCCATTCTTGGTCAGATTTTTTAGATTCTTTCTCAATTAAAATTTCTTCTATTTTACCAAGATGTTGTTGGGTGCGGTATGCCGAATGTTCTCGTTGTAACTGAATAACCTCTTGCAATCTGCGTTTTTTAACTTCTTCTGGTACATCGTCTTCCATTTTTCTAGCTGCCGAAGTTCCCGGTCTTTCTGAATATGCAAACATAAATCCGAAATCATATTTTACATATTCCATCAAGGAAAGCGTGTCTTGATGGTCTTCTTCTGTCTCTGTAGGGAAACCGGTCATCATATCTTGCGAGATAGCACACTCCGGTAGTATTTTACGAATGTTATCTATCAACTCAAAATATTCTGCTCGCGTATGCAAACGGTTCATTTTCTTTAAAATACGGTCGCTACCGCTTTGTACCGGCAAGTGAACGTATTTACAGATGTTTCTATGCTTGGCCATAGTTTCTATAACGTCTAAAGTCATATCCTGCGGATTGGATGTAGAAAAACGTATGCGCATTTTTGGTTGGGCTTTGGCTACCAAATCTAACAAAGCGGCAAAATTTACAGCGGTTGCTTTTTGCATCTCTGTTGCTTTGGCAAAATCTTTTTTAAGTCCGCCGCCATACCATAAATAAGAATCTACATTTTGGCCTAATAAAGTAATTTCTTTAAAACCTTTTGCTGCCAAATCGTTTACTTCTTCTACAATACTTTGCGGATCTCTACTGCGTTCTCGGCCTCGCGTAAATGGCACGACACAAAACGTGCACATATTATCGCAACCGCGGGTAATAGAAACAAAAGCAGTGACGCCATTGCTCTGTAAACGCACCGGCGAAATATCGCCATAGGTTTCTTCTTTAGAAAGTATAACGTTTACCGCATTGCGGCCGTCTTCTACTTCGCTAATTAAATTTGGTAAATCTTTGTAGGCATCGGGACCAACAACTAAATCTACTATTTTTTCTTCTTCTAAAAATTTACTTTTTAAACGCTCTGCCATACAGCCCAAAACGCCAACCTTCATTTTTGGGTTGTGTTTTTTTACGGCATTATATTTTTCTAAACGTTTACGAACGGTTTGCTCTGCCTTTTCGCGAATAGAACAGGTGTTTACCAAAACCAAATCTGCTTCGTCTAGTTTTTGGGTAGTGTTAAAACCTTCTTTGGCCAAAATGGAAGCAACAATCTCGCTGTCGCTAAAATTCATTTGGCATCCGTAACTTTCTATAAATAATTTTTTTGTATTGGCTTTGTTTCCTTCTAAAACAAGTGATTCGCCTTGTTTGCTTTCGTCAATAACCTTCTCCATAATCCTATTATTGTAATCTTTCAATTTGAAGCGCAAATATACAAGTAAAATGAATTGCTGACAAACTGACAGCATTAAGTTTTTAAATTAAACTTGCCGAGTAGTTTCCGTAAAGAAAAATTTTAAAAATACCTTAAGGTTTTGCAGTCTTTATTTTTTATAGTTTTGGCATCTTGATAATTGCTTACTCTTTTTTAAATATACTTTTAGTGCTTTTAGGTGTTTTACGGAATTGTATTGGGCTTTTAAAACATATTTTTTGAAACAATATTTATTTATTTTATTGGTGTGCGGTGTTTGCATAATGAGTTTTGGGCAAGAAAATAAAACCAAAACTAATAACGCCAAACAAGACAGCATTACCTTGTACGATAAAATAGAAACCTACTCCCAGAAAAGAAAGCTCACCAAAGTTTTGCACCAATGGATTTTTAGAGGAAACGAACCTAAAAAAAACAAACACGAAAAAGCTGCCCCAAGTCCGGATTATACGCCTTATGCGGGTAAAGTAATTAGAAATATTATTATAAAAACCAAAGATCCGTTTGGGTATGCTATTAACGATACTACACAAAAACCGGACAAGTGGTTAGAAAAAACCGGAAACCATATTCATATCAAATCTAAAGATATGGCTATTCGTAAATACTTGTTGGTAGAAGAAGGCCAAGTTTTAGATACCTTATTAATACAAGAAACCGCCAGGCTATTAAGAAAGCAAGATTATATTCGTAGAGTGGGGGTTTTTCCTAAACCAATAGCGCCAAATAGCGATTCTTTAGATATTGTTGTAGAAATTTTAGATTCGTGGAGTCTTGTACCAAAAGGAAGTTTCTCTAACTCGCGTACAAAAGTAGGTTTGCGCGAACGTAATTTCTTTGGCACCGGCCACCGTCTAAATTTACGTTATGCCAAACGTTATGCAGATGGCAATACCGGTTACGAAATGATTTATACCATACCCAATATTCAGAATTCGTTTGTTAACGCTACCGGAAAATATGCCTACGATGTAGACAGTTATTACGATCATTTTTTTGCTATAAACCGCGCATTTTACTCGCCCTTGGCGCGTTGGGCGGGTGGAGCATTTGTGCAAAACCGCTTTTTGCACCGGCCTTTTCCAAATGGGGATGCTGAGTTTGTTAAGCAAGATTTTAAATTTTTGTACCACGATTATTGGGCAGCTTATTCTTTTAAAATTTTTGAAGGAAAATCTAAACAAGAACGCAGCACCAATTTAATAGTAGGTTTACGCTCTTTTTTTCTGAATTATGATGAGTCGCCGGCTCCGGAGTATGACGAGATTAATTACTTTTCAGACGAGCGTTTTTATTTGGCCAGCCTTGGTTTGGCGTCTCGGCAATTTGTAAAAGACCGATTTATTTTTAGAGATGGCGAAACAGAAGATGTACCAATTGGTAGTCTTTATACATTTACTACCGGGGTGCAACGCAAAAACCAAAACAACCGGTTGTATATGGGGGTGCGAGCTTCGTATGGTAATTATTTTGATTGGGGTTTTTTAAGCGGAAATATAGAATTGGGTAGTTTTTTTGAAGCTACACAACCCCAGCAAACCACGCTTAGCGTTAAAGCAAATTACTTTAGCAATCTTTTAGATTTAGGTCGTGGCTGGAAGATGCGCCAGTTTGTAAAACCGCAAATTGTGCTTGGTTTTAACAGGCTAAACTCTATAGGAGATCGTTTAGGGCTTAACGAAAGTGCTTTTTTTACTGGCGTAAATAGTTATGAGTACGTAGATTATTATAACAAACATAAATATGTAGATTATAGAAATGGCACTATTAACGGCTTTAGAAGTGAAGCTACGGGAACCAAAAAATATGTGGTAGATTTTCAAACCCAATTTTATTCGCCGTGGAATTTCTTAGGCTTTCGGTTTAACCCATTTGTACACGCAAGTTTTGGTGTTTTAACCGGCGGTGAGCATAGTTATGCCAGTAATAAATTGTATTCTTCGTATGGCGCGGGTTTTATTATTCGGAATGATTATTTGGTTTTTGATTCTTTTCAGCTCTCCTTTTCTTTTTACCCGTCTATGCCCGGGCAAGGTCAAAATATTCTGGAGGTAAATAATTTTAGGAGCGAAGACTTCGGTTTTCAAGGCTTTAAATTTGATGAGCCGCGGCCGGTAATTTACGAATAAGCTTTTTTAAAAATTTATATAGCTGTTATTTTTCCTCATGTTATTTGTTTTTTTCTTATCTTTTCGGGTATGAAAGTGCTTCTTTATATATTCTTTTTTATTGGTGTAACTTGTTTTCCGCAAAGGCAAAACAACACAGGAGAATATTATATAGAAAGTAAATTAATGCAATGGGATAAGAACAAAAATCCGTTAAGGTTTACTAGTGTTTTATGGCAAGGGGTAAGTCCGGCAGAAGTGCAGAAAATATTTTCTTTGCCAGAAGAGGTTTATAGCAATAATAGGTTTTTACAACTTTATGTAAATAATTATACGCGTTTAACTTCCGTAAAGCCAAAAGATATAAATGCTATTTCTGTTTATGACTTTACGGAAAGTATACAGCATAAATACTTTATAAAGGTAAACGGAGAATTTATTTTGTCTCCTCAATATACCACCAAATTTACCCAACCGATAAAATGTGAATGGTATGAAAAGTTATTTATGGTAGAAACCTTGGCTAAAAACGCCGATAACAATCCGGCTTTAATAATTATACACGCCAATAATTCTTCTAATAAAAAACATAATGAGTTGGCAGATAGTTTGCGAAGTTTTATAGCTTCTTACGCTCCGGTAAAAGAAAATAAAAAATATAAAAAACTGCGCGCAGCCTACAACAATAGCTTTATAGACAAGATAGAATTGGTGCAAACCGATACGATTTTTATATTAAAAAAATAGAAATCAAAAAATTCATATACTTTTGCACTCACAAATATTTTTGAAATATGGCGAAGAATTTAGTGATAGTAGAGTCACCGGCAAAGGCAAAAACCATCGAAAAGTTTTTGGGAAAAGACTACAAAGTAGCCTCTAGCTTTGGGCATATTGCAGATTTGCCCACCAAAGAATTGGGCGTAGATGTAGAAAAAGATTTTAAACCAAAATATGTAGTAAGCAAAGACAAAAAAGATGTTGTAAGCAAATTGCGAAAAATGGCTTCTAAGATGGAAACCGTTTGGCTAGCCAGTGATGAAGACAGAGAAGGAGAGGCAATTGCTTGGCACTTGGCAGAAGAATTGAATTTGGCCAAAGAAAAAACCAAGCGCATCGTATTTCATGAAATTACCAAAAAAGCTATTTTAAAAGCCATAGAAAATCCGCGTGAGATAGACTATAATTTGGTTAATGCCCAACAAGCCAGAAGGGTGTTAGACCGTTTGGTTGGGTACGAGCTTTCGCCGGTTTTATGGCGTAAGGTAAAAGGTGGTCTTTCTGCCGGAAGGGTGCAATCTGTTTCGGTAAGGCTTATTGTAGAGCGCGAACGCCAAATTCAAAATTTTGAAACCACTGCCAGTTATAGAATAGATGCCGAGTTTTCTACCCAAGACGGGAAGAGTTTTAAAGCTAAAATTCCAAAGAATTTTAAAACTAAGAAAGAAGCAGAGCAGTTTCTGCAAGAAAATATTGGTGCCAATTATAAAGTAGCAGATTTAACTAAAAAACCTGCCAAGAAAACGCCTGCGCCTCCATTTACAACTTCTACTTTACAACAAGAGGCAGCCAGAAAATTATATTTTTCGGTAAGTAAAACCATGACAATGGCGCAACGTTTGTACGAAGCCGGTCATATTACTTATATGAGAACAGATAGTGTAAACCTTTCCGATCAAGCAAAACAGGGAGCAGCACACGAAATTAATTCTGCTTACGGCGAAAAATATTTAAAAGCCAGAAATTATAAAGGTAAGTCAAAAGGCGCGCAAGAAGCCCACGAGGCCATTCGTCCTACGCATTTTGAAAATCATAGCGTTCCGGCAGATCGTGATCAGCAACGTTTGTATGAGTTGATTTGGAAACGTGCCATTGCCTCGCAAATGAGCGATGCACAATTAGAACGCACCAATGTAAAAATAGAGGCAGATAAACACGACAAGCAATTTACTGCCAACGGCGAAATTTTAAAATTTGATGGCTTTTTAAAAGTTTACCTAGAAAGTACAGATGAAGAGGAAGAGGAGCAAGCAGGTTTACTGCCAAAAATGAAGGTAAACGATGCGCTTAAAAATAAATATATTACCGCAACCGAGCGTTTTACCAGACCGCCTTCAAGATATACAGAAGCTTCTTTGGTGAAAAAATTAGAAGAATTGGGTATTGGCCGTCCGTCTACGTATGCGCCAACAATTTCTACCATTCAAAACAGAAAATATATAGAAAAAGGTTCTGTAGAAGGTAAAGAACGTAAATACGCTAAGTTTACTTTAAAAGCCGATAAAGTTTCAGAAAAAACACTTACAGAAATGGTAGGTGCAGATAAAGGGAAACTTATTCCTACAGATGTAGGAATGGTGGTAAACGACTTCTTGGTTCAGCATTTCAGCAATATTTTAGATTATAACTTTACGGCAAAAGTAGAGCAAGATTTTGATGATATTGCAGAAGGGAATGAGAAATGGACAAAAATGATGAACGAGTTTTATAACGAGTTTCATCCCACGGTAAAAGATGTGGAAAAGAATGCAGAACGCGAAGTTGGTGAACGTGTTTTAGGAAAAGATCCCAAAACCGGAAAACCGGTAAGCGCTCGCTTGGGTAAATTTGGGCCAATGGTGCAAATAGGTTCTGTAGAAGACGAAGAAAAACCACAATTTGCCAGCTTAGGGCCAGACCAGACTCTATCAAATATTACTTTTGAACAAGCGATGGATTTGTTTAAACTTCCTAAAGAAGTAGGCGAGTATAAAGGAGAAAAAGTTGAGGTAAATAATGGGCGTTACGGCCCGTATGTAAAATATGGTAAAAAATATGTTTCTTTAGATAAAGGAGAAGATCCTTTAGATGTTTCTTTAGATAGAGCTTTAGAATTAATAAAAGCCAAAGAAAAAGCAGATGCGCCCATTTATAATTACGAAGGGAAAGATGTGCAAAAAGGTGTGGGCAGATTTGGCCCCTATCTAAAATGGAACGGTATTTTTATTAACGTAAATAAGAAATATGATTTCGATAACTTGTCAGAAAACGATATTGTAGAACTTATAGAAGACAAGAAGAAAAAAGAGCGCGAAAAGTTAATTCACCATTGGGAAGAAGAAGGAATAAAAGTAGAGAAAACCCGTTGGGGAAGAAGCAAAATAACCAAAGGCCGTACAAAAGTAGAGTTGCCCAAAACTGTAGATGCCAAAAAATTGACCTTAGAAGAGGTAAAAGAGTTGTTGGAGAAAAAGTCTGGTAAAAAGAAAACTACCAAGAAAAAATCGAGCACTAAGAAAAAAACCACCGCAAAGAAAAAATCTTCTAAAAAGAAATCTTAATGGATCTAGATTTTTTAAAACCTATAAATTCGGAAATTATTAATCGGGTGCAGAAGCAACATCCGGATACACTTGGTAAGCAGACCCGTTTTCATTTTCAAGAAGAAGGCTTGCCCAATTTAGAAGGTGTAAAAATTGCAATCTTTGGGGTGATAGAAAATAGACGATCGGTAAAAAACACCGATTCAGCGTTTGATTTTGATAGTCTTCGCGAAGAATTCTATAAATTATTTGCCGGTAACTGGAATATTCAGGTAGCAGATTTAGGCGATATTACTGCAGGAGAAAGTGTAGAAGACACCTATTATGCAGTACAAAAATTAAATAATTACCTAATAAACCGCAAGATTTTACCAATTATGTTGGGCGGGAGCCAAGATTTGGTGTATGCGCAGTACAGAGCTTATGACGATTTTGGCAGAATGGTAAATTTTGTAAACATAGATGCCTGTTTTGATTTTGGTGATACCGAACAAGCAATAAACAGTAAATCTTATGTGGGTAAAATGGTGGTAGATAAGCCGTACAATTTATTTAATTATGCCAACATAGGTTATCAAACTTATTTTAACGCCCAAAGTGAAATAGATTTAATAGATAAGTTATTTTTTGAAGCTTACCGATTGGGAGATATAGCCGGAAATTTAAAATTGGCAGAACCCGTTTTACGAGATGCAGATTTTGTGGCAATAGATGTAAATAGTATTGCTTCAGAAAGTATACTTGGTCGCTTTGCTTCTCCCAACGGCTTTAATAATAGAGAGATATGCGCAATTTCTCGTTATGCCGGCATTAGCGACAAGGTGACTTCTTTTGGTATTTATCATATAGAAAATTTGGATTTTTCTAAAAATAATTTTATGTTGCTCTCCCAAATTTTATGGTATTTTATTGAAGGAGTAAATTATCGAAAAAATGAGCAGCAAGTTTATTCTTCAAAAAAATCGCTTATAACTTACAAGGTCCCCATTAATGACGACATTCTGAGCTTTTATAAAAGTGAACTTTCCGGTAGATGGTGGGTAGAAATACCTTTTTCTGATACTGTTAACAATAAGTTAAGAAAAAATACGTTATTACCTTGTAGTTATGAAGATTATTTAGAAGCTTGCAATCAAAATATTCCTGAAAGATGGTTTAAAGCTAAAATGAAAAACGAAATTTAAATTAGTTAAAAAAGAGTTGATTTCAGGTATTTTTGATAAAAAAATTGTTTTTTTACAAATTAATAAATAGGTTTACGCCCTTTAAATAAGATTATCTTAACCTTATTATAGTTATGAGAAAAATTTTTGTTATTGTTGCTGTAGCCTCTTTCCTAGCCAGTTGTGGTGGGGGAGATCGCGGGCAACTTGTTGGAGTTGAAGGAAAAAAATGGCATCCCGAAAAACCCTATGGGATGACAATTGTACCCGGCGGTTCGTTCATTATGGGTAAGTCAGATGACGATGTAGCCGGTTTAAAAGACGCTCCTACTAAAACGGTTACCGTTCGTTCTTTTTATATGGACGAGACCGAAATTACCAATAGCGAATACAGACAATTCGTTCATTGGGTAAGAGATTCTACCGTTAGACAAATGTTAGCAGAAGAAGCAGAATTTGCCGGTGGCGGTGGGGCGCAAGCTCCTGCAGGCCAGCGAGGAACAAGTGGTACATCTATTCAGACGTTCGCTTTTAAGGGTTCAGATCCGGGTAACAATAATGCTAATGCTAACGACCCTAACGCAAATCAATCTGCTTACGAACAATATTCTATTCACTTTGATCCGACAAATCAGCGTTTAAACTGGGATCCAGAAATTCTGTGGAAAACAGCAGAATATCCAGATGAGCCTTATGTACGCGTTATGGATGAAATTTATCTTCCGCCAGACGAGTCTTATAACGGACAACGTCTTATGGATGTGACTAAATTTAAGTACAGTTACAAAACCATGAATATTCAGGCTGCGGCACGTGGCGAAGGAAAACGTTCTGACTTTATTGAAGAGGAAGAAGTAGAGGTGTATCCAGATACTACAGTTTGGATTAAAGACTTTAACTATTCGTATAACGAGCCAATGCATAATGATTATTTCTGGCATACAGCGTATGATAATTATCCAGTTGTGGGTGTTTCTTGGAAACAAGCAAAGGCATTTTGCGATTGGAGAACACTTTATCATAATGCAGACAGAAGTGAAAGAGGTTTACATAACGTAAATACGTATAGATTACCTTCTGAAGCAGAGTGGGAATATGCCGCTCGAGGCGGATTGCAATCTGCTACTTATCCTTGGGGAGGTCCTTATTCTAAAGATGATAGAGGCTGCTTCTTGGCAAACTTTAAACCTTTGCGTGGAGATTATGCAGCAGATCAAGCTTTATACACAGTAGAAGCAGAATCTTTTGAAGCTAACGGATATGGTTTATACAATATGGCCGGAAACGTTGCAGAATGGGTAGACTCTTCTTATGATCCTTCTTCGTATGAATTCTATTCTTCTATGAATCCAAATGTTAACAACCCAAATGATAAACGTAAAGTTGTTCGTGGTGGTTCTTGGAAAGATGTTGCATACTTTTTAGAAGTAAGTACCAGAGATTACGAATATGCAGATTCTGCAAGAAGCTACATTGGCTTTAGAACTGTGCAAGATTACTTAGGAAACGATCTAACCCTAAATGAACCAAGACGCTAATTAATAGTGTATTTAACTTAACTCAAATAAATCAAACTTAACTTAAACAATTAAAACTTAAATTATGGCAAAAGCAAAAAGTTCAAAGAAAATAATGAAAATGGTATATGGCCTTGGTGCGGCAATTGTAATTCTGGGTGCACTTTTTAAAATTATGCACTGGCCATTTGGTAACGAAATGCTTATTATCGGTTTGATAACAGAAGCGTTGGTATTTACCGTTTCTGCCTTTGAACCCGCAGACGACGAATTAGATTGGTCTTTAGTTTACCCAGAATTAGCTGGAGGACAAACCAGAACAAAACCTGCTAAATCTGAGCAACCTAAAGATGAAGAAGGTATGTTGTCTAAGAAATTAGATAAGATGTTAAAAGAAGCTAAGATAGATGGTGCATTAATGGCCAGCTTAGGAGATAGCATCAAAAACTTTGAAGGAGCTGCAAAAAATATTCAGCCAACTGCAGAAGCTATGGCATCGCAAAAGAAATATAGCGAAGAACTTAGTCTTGCTGCTTCTCAAATGGAATCTTTAAATAACTTGTATAAAGTGCAAGTAGAATCTGCTAGCGAGCAAGCTAAAGTAAATAAAGCAGTTGCAGAAAACGCCGGTAAATTACATAAAGAGATGGAATCGTTAACTTCTAACCTTTCTTCGCTTAACAATGTATATGGTGGTATGTTAACTGCAATGCGTCCTAACGCCTAATCCATATTTACAAGAAGTAATTTTATAAACAAATAAAAAACTAAACCAGAATATGGCATCAGGAAAGGAAACTCCAAGACAGAAGATGATTAACTTGATGTATTTGGTATTCATCGCGATGATGGCACTAAATATGTCTAAGGAAGTTCTTACTGCTTTTGGAATGATAAATCAAAGCTTGGCAGAAGCTAACGAAAATGCAGCCGAGAGAAACGAAGCTTTTATGGCCGGTTTGGCTCAAAAAGCCTCAGAACAGCCGGAGCAGTATAAGCCTTTGCAAGATAAAGCACAGAAAGTAGAAAGCGTGTCTAAAGATTTGAACAATTATATAGCAAATCTTAAGCAAGGAGCTTTAGAAGCCGGAAGTTACAGAAATGACGAAGGCGAGTTGCAATACGAAACCATGGATAAAACCCAGTATTTTGACGAAAAGTTTTATCAAAGTAAAGTAACAAAAGACGGACAAGAATTTTTAGACGAAATAGATTCGTATAAAAATCAAATGCTTCAATTAGTACAAGGACTAGATGGTGCAAGTTATAGAAGTATAGAAGAAAGCATCAAAGAAAAGTTTGATACTAGTGATGTAACCACTAGTGAAGGCGTTACAAAACCTTGGATTAACTATAACTTTGTTGGTTTCCCAATAATTGCTTCTTTAACCAAATTAACGCAAATGCAAAACGACATCAAAACGGTAGAAAACCAGTTGTTGTCTGCAATGCTGCAGGGAGAGCAAGCTAGTCAATTATCTATGAGTAACTATGAAGCTATGGTTATTCCAGATAAATCTGCTTTCTTTAGTGGTGAGAATTTTACCGGTAAAATTGTATTGGGTCGTTATGACAACTCCCTAACTTTTGATAAGGTAACTATTAATGGCGAAGAAGTAGATGCGGGTACAGGAAATGTAGCCTTAGATTTCCCTGCAGGAAATGTGGGAGAGCAGAAAATAGAAGGAGAATTGCAGTTTAAGGAAGGTGACTCTATAGTGAAATTAGCATTTAGCGATAGCTATGCCGTAATTCCTAAGCCTAATGCTGCAGTTATTTCTGCAGATAAGATGAATGTAGTTTATCGTGGAGTAAAAAACCCGATGACTATTTCTATCCCGGGTGTGCCAACTGTTAGTGCAAGCGCACCAGGTTTATCTAAAACAGGTTCTTCTAGCTACGTTATGGATGTTACCAACGTAAAAGCAAAAGACGTAACTATTAGAGTAAACGGAGAATTGCCAAATGGAGAGCCGGTATCTGACAGTAAGAAATTCAGAATTAAAGAAATTCCAAGACCGGTAGGTATTGTTGCAGGACGTGATGGTTCTGGTGGAGCTTTAAGAATGCCACGAGGAACAGTTGCAGTTGCGCAAGTAAATGCATCATTACCGGATTTTGTTTTCGATTTAAATTTAAATGTAACCAGTTTTAAGTTTCAAGTAGTAGGAAAACCAATTGTTAACGTAGCCGGAAATAGATTAAATAGTACTGCAAAAGCACAATTACAAGGTGCGCCAAGAGGAGCGGTAATCACAATTTTCGATATTAAAGCTAAAATACAAGGAAACTCTTCGTACACACTACCAAGAATTTCTCCGGTACTAATTGAGCTTACAGATTAAAAACAATAATATGATGAATAAACAAATTTATTCTTTGTTGGTAATGGGACTACTGTTTGTAGGAGTAGCAAATGCACAAGCAGATATTCTTAACGCCAAAAGCGTAGATAGTTTGAACAAAGAAGAAGTAGAAACTATAAACGAACACGATAAACCGTTAGATTATGGTTATGTAGATGATAGAGATGTGCTTTGGGCAAAAACAGTATGGGAGTTTATCGACCTTAACCAAAGAGTAAATTTTCCGCTGTATTATCCATTAGACGAGACGCCTACAAGACGTTCTTTGTTTACGGTAATTACAGATGCTATTCAAAAAGATAGCTTGGATATTTATAACGATTCTTATTTTATGCAGAAATTTTCGCGCGAGCAGTTAAAAGATAACTTGAAAGCACGACAAATTACAAACGTAGGTATAGAAGCCATGAACCAAGGTAAACCAGAAGACTCTTTGAGTGTTGGTTTAGGAGAAGTGGTAGAATCTGAATTAAACCCAGAAGATGTAGTAGGCTATAATATAAGAGGCTACTGGTATTTTGATAAACGCCAAGGGGAATTGCGTTATCGTTTACTGGGCTTAGCTCCTATGGTTACTTCTGCACAAGGGAAAGCCCAAATTGCAATGGCGCAAATTAATGGCGATAACCTTTCTGACGAGCAGAAAAAAGCTATGTTGGCTCCGGTAGAATTATTTTGGGTTTTTTACCCAGAATTACGTCCGGCATTGCACAAAGCAAAAGTGTTTAACAGAAACAATACGGCAAGACCATTAAGTTTTGATCATTTGTTAAACTCTAGACGTTTTGATGCCGTAATCTATAGAGAAGACAACGTTCAAGGCGACCGTCAAATCGAAGATTATATTGCAGACAACGCTTTAATGCAACTGTTAGAATCACAAAGAATAAAAGAATCTATCCGTAATTTTGAGTCGGATATGTGGAACTATTAAGTTATTCATTATACTACTATTACCAACGCCCTTTTTACATTCAAAAAGGGCGTTTTTTTATTTCGTAAAGTATGCAAGTAGATTATATTATTGTGGGTTTAGGGCTAAGCGGTATTGCCATGGCCGAACAACTTAGAAAGAACAAACGCTCTTTTATTGTGGTGGCAGATTGTTCGCAACAAGCATCTAAAGTAGCCGGAGGTTTGATGAATCCTGTGGTGCTTAAACGCTTTAAAATGGCTTGGAATGCACAAGAACATTACGCAATTGCTAAAAAATATTATGCCAATTTAGAGAACTTATTAAACGTAAAACTGGTAGAAGAAAGACCTATTTACAGAAAATTTAGTTCTGTTGAAGAACAAAATAATTGGTTTGAGGCAGCAGACAAGCCGCAATTAGCAGATTTTCTAAACACCAATTTAACAAATGAAATTATAGGTATTAAAAGCGATTTTAAATTCGGGAAAGTAGAGAAAACGGGTTTATTAAATACCACAAAGCTTGTAGACCATTATCGTAATTTTTTACGGAATAATAATTTGTTGTTAGAAGAAAGCTTTGATTATACGGCGCTAAATTCCGCAAAGCATAATAGTTATAAAGACATAGCTTTTAAGCGAATTGTCTTTTGCGAAGGTTTTGGAATGGCTAAAAATCCTTATTTTAATTATTTGCCCTTAGTGGGGAATAAAGGAGAATACATAACTATAAAAGCGCCAGATTTACAATTGAAAGATATTTTAAAAGCCTCGGTTTTTGTTATTCCTTTAGGCGAAAACAAATTCAAAGTTGGCGCTACCTACAACCGCAATTTTAAAACGCAAGAGACTTCTAATGAGGCACGCGAAGAACTTTTCCGTAAAGTAAAAAAAATCTTATCGGTAGATTATGAAATTACCGGGCAGGAAGCAGCGGTACGACCTACTGTAAAAGACCGCAAACCATTAATTGGGCAACATCCTACAGAAAAAAATATGTTTGTATGCAATGGTTTTGGCAGCAGGGGCATTTTGATGTGCGCGCCAATGGCACAACATCTCTTCGACTTTATGGAAAAAGAAATAGCTTTACCAAAAGAAATAGATTGTAAGCGCTATGCTTCCTTATTTCCTTCGGCGGCAGATTCTTTGTAATTATAGAAAAGATTAATCCATATATTCCGCGATAAGCGCATAATTATAGGCATAAGTAAAATTAAAACGGCCACAATGGCAATAAAAGAGCCAACTAAACCTAAGCCTATAAAAAGATGGGCAATTATAAAGGTGGCTACAGAAAAAGCAACCCCTAAAGCGTAACTAACATACATTGCGCCGTAAAAAAAAGAAGGTTCCATTTTGTATTTTATGCCGCAATGCGAGCAATATTCATACATATCATAAACTTTTTTAAGTTTATACGGATTGGCTTCTTTGTACATTTCGCCGTGATGGCATACCGGGCAAGTGCCCGTCAAAACGCTATATAGTTTAGTTCCTTTTAAAAACTTCATGACATCTTTTTTAAACTATGCAAATTTAAGCATCTTTGCACTTAATCTCGGTAACTTTTAGTACAGAAATGCTCAACATTCATAATTTATCTATTTCTTTTCAGGGAGAATATTTATTTCAAGAAATTACCTATAAATTAAATCCCGGAGACCGCATAGGCTTGGTAGGCAAAAACGGCGCGGGAAAATCTACAATGCTAAAAATCTTAGCTGGCGAAATGGAAGCCGATAGTGGGCAATTGGCGAAAGAAAAAGATGTAGAAATTGGTTTTTTAAAACAAGACATAGATTTTGAGGAAGGCAGAACAGTACTTGAGGAAGCTTATCAAGCTTTTGAAAAAATAAAAGCTTGCGAAAAACGCTTAGAAGAAATAAATACGCAATTGGCAGAGCGTACCGATTATGAGAGCGAAGCTTACCACCAATTAATGGTAGAGCTAAACGATGTGCAGAACCAATACGAAATAATTGGTGGATACAATTACCAAGGTAACACCGAGAGAATTTTACAGGGTTTGGGTTTTAAACGTTCAGATTTTGATAAACAAACCCATACTTTTTCTGGTGGTTGGCGTATGCGTATAGAATTGGCTAAGTTATTATTGCAAAACAACGACGTTTTGCTGTTAGATGAGCCAACAAACCATCTGGATATTGAAAGTATTATCTGGTTAGAAGATTTTTTAAAAACACATCCCGGCAGTATTGTAATTGTATCGCATGATAAAATGTTTTTAGATAAAGTAACCAATCGTACTATAGAAATTTCTTTAGGGAAAATATACGATTACAACCAACCTTATTCCCGTTATTTAGAATTAAGAGATGAGCGGCGCGAGCAACAATTGGCAGCCCAAAAAAATCAGCAAAAAGAAATTGAGCATACAGAAAAGCTGATAGATAAATTTAGAGCAAAAGCCACAAAAGCCTCGATGGCACAATCGCTTATTAAAAAATTAGATAAAATAGACCGTATAGAAGTAGATGAAGAAGATAATGCGGTAATGAGTTTGCAATTTCCTGTTTCGGTAAATCCGGGAAAAGTTGTTATAGAAGCCGAAGGTATTTCTAAAAGCTACGGAAAAAAGAAGGTATTGCAAGACATAGATTTAATGATAGAGCGCAATACAAAAACGGCTTTTGTTGGTCAAAACGGACAAGGAAAATCTACTTTAGCCAAAATTATTGTAGGCGAAATAGAATATGAAGGCCATTTAAAGCTAGGCCATAATGTGCAAATTAGTTATTTTGCCCAAAACCAAGCCGAATATTTAGATGGTAACAAAACGGTTTTAGACACGATGTATGATGCGGCTAACGCATCTAACCGTACAAAAGTACGCGATATTTTGGGTGCCTTTTTATTTAGAGGAGACGAGGTAGAAAAATACGTAAAAGTACTTTCTGGAGGAGAGCGCAATAGGTTGGCTTTGGCCAAAATGTTGCTAGAGCCATTTAATGTTTTGGTTATGGATGAGCCCACCAATCACTTAGACATTCAATCTAAAAACGTTTTAAAAGAAGCACTTGCCAATTTTGAAGGTACACTGATTGTAGTTTCACACGATAGAGATTTCTTAGACGGCCTTACTAACAAAGTATATGAATTTAGAGATTATAAATTAAAAGAATACTTAGGCGATATAAACTACTATTTAGAAGAGCGCGCTATGGAAAATATGCGCGAGGTAGAAAAAATTTCAGAACCTAAAAAAACAGCCGGTAAAAAATCTACAGCAGAAAAATCTGGAGGAAAAAAGAGCTATGCCCAACAAAAGGAAATTAAAAGTTTAAAAAATAAACTGAGTAATATAGAAGCCGCTATAACTAAGTTGGAGAAAAAAATAAAACAAGCAGACGTAGATTTGGCAGTTAATTATGGTGAAACTGCTGCTAATCCTGAATTTTTTGACAAGTACCAAAGCAACAAAAAAGAACTGGAAAAGCTAATGAAAGATTGGGAGCTGGTACAGGAAAAATTAGAAAACTTAGAAAATCAATAAATAATGCTAGAGCATTTTTTTCAATGTCCACATTGCTGGGAAGAAATTTCTATGTTATTAGATCCTTCGGTAAGTCAAACCTATATAGAAGATTGCGAAGTTTGTTGCAATCCTATTCGTATAGAAGTTAAGTTTGAGCGGGGAGCGCTTTTGGCATTTTCGGCCACCACTTTAGAGCAATAAAAAAAGACGCAAACATTGTCGCGTCTTTATAGGTCTGGTATCAAGTTTTGTTTATCTTCTAAACAATCGTGCCAGTAAAGAAATTACCAATAAGATTATAAAAATATAAAAGATAATTTTAGCAATATCTGCAGCACCTTCAGCTATTCCGCCAAAGCCAAAAACTGCGGCTACCAAAGCAATGATTAAAAAAATAACAATCCATCTTATCATAATAATAAATTTTAAGGGTTAGTATTTAGCTTAATTAAATTAGTGTTTATCTTTTTGGAAGACAATCGTCTCCTAAAGATTTTTAAATTTACTAGTATATTGTTTAGTATTCAATCTATTTTGGTACATTTTAACACTAAAAATGCACACTCCTTAAAATTTTGTTACTGAATTTTGAATGAAATATTAGGCTTGAAAGTTTTTTAGAAAAAAGCAACGGAATATTTGGTTCGGAATGTTTTTTTGTCTTATATTTGCAGTCCAAATCGCGGGATAGAGCAGTAGGTAGCTCGTCGGGCTCATAACCCGAAGGTCACAGGTTCGAGTCCTGTTCCCGCTACTAGAAAAAGCTCCAATAATTTGGAGCTTTTTTATTTTGAAGAAATAATTCAAACAGGAAGAACTTCCTGGATTTTTAAAATTTAAAGAAACTGCTCAATTTTATTTATTTCTAGTTTTTCCGTCAAGCGGAAATAAGCATAAACTAAAAATCCGGTTTCTCTATTATTATATGTTATAGGCAACAATTTTTATTTTGATCTATAATCAAATTCTTGACCGCCAACAGAAATACCTACCATAGCTCCGGCTTTAGGCATAATTGCTACTCCGGCTCCATTTTCAAAAGGTATGGCTTTTCCTGCGCCTTTGTCCCAAATTACTGCAGAAGCGCTGCCGCCAAATTCAAAGTTTCCTTTTTTAAAGCTGTCCAAAGCTTGTTCTGGATCAAGAACAATTGTTGTGTTTAGGCAAAAATTGTAGTTAATCTGTACAGGAAGAATTCTACATTTTTGACACCTCTGAGGGACTATCTTACACACTTTGTAAGATAGTCCCGTTTTTATTCCTCTTTTTTAAATGTTTTTTATCTAGATCTGATTCCTAAAAGTAAGTTCCTTCAATTTTTGGATGAGAATACTGGGTTTTTCTCGACCAGGAAAAATAAACCTCCTAGGCTTTAAAAGTTCACCTCATTTCTATTTTAAATTTTTGACTATGGCTAAGTTTGGTAATCTTTCACCGAGTAAACCCTCAACTTTACCCCCCTACCTTGTTCAACCCATTTGGCTGGTAAGGCTATAAACCTGAAAAGGAATTTTTTCATCCGGTCTGTGGGTGCTAAAAAATCATGTTTACCAGAAAAATACCGGATTACCTTATTGTATAAATTCCTGTAAATTGCAGTGAAATATAGGAATGCAGGCTTTTTATTCATGGAGGAAAAAGACATATTGTTCCACCCAAAATCATTTTTTAGGATATCGAACTGACGTTCCATATTCCCCCTTTGATTGTAAAATGCTGCAACTTCCCTAGGGGCTTTATCCAAGTCGTTTATCAATATGACCCTATATTCATAGGCATCCTGTGTAAGTAGGTCCAACTGCATGTCTTTTCTTGGTTTTCGTTTTACCACAAGCCTAAATTTTGTGGCATCCCCGTTACCGGATTTGATATATTCCTGAAAAGGATTTCTATGACAAAACCAAACGGTTTTTATAAACACTTTGATTTTAATTCATTTATACTCATATAGAATTTTACCAATTTAAAAATTTAACATTGGTCTAAAGAATGCCCCTCTTTTTATGACAAGTCCTGCTTATTAAGCTAGGTAGGTGGGAAAACTTTTAATAACCGTAAAGGTTGTAATTTTTTATCATTGATGCATCCCCAACCTAAAACTTGATTGTTTTCGAAATATAAGATGCCGCCCCATACAAAAACCCAGTCCGATGAAGTGAAGCTTTCACTGGTAAAGGAGGTTTCAGTAATCGGTTCGTTACTGGGTGTAAGTTCTATTTGAAATAATTCTTCTTGTACCGAGAGATCGTCTTCTTCGCGATGTACCGCCATCCAAAAACAAAGCTTTGCTTTTTCGGCATTCACCGGCCAAGTGAGCGCTTGTTTCGGAAAAAAAGATTCCACTGTAAACTCTAGTTTTTGATCTATAATCGCGATAGTACTTAATTGAACTTGACAATAGCGATCATACGGACTGTGAAGGTTATATTCAAAACCTTCGAGTAAGGCAGGTGTTCCTTCCCAAAGTTTTCGTTCTCCCACCGGGGCGGGGTTATTGGTTCGAGCTGCAAGCTGTATGCGGGTACGTAACCGGCAAAAGGATTTCGCATCTGCAAAACCACGACTATAGGTCTGTAATCCAATTCTTATTTTTTTAGCTGTTGTAGAAGCTCTTCCAAAATCGGCAGCTGCTTTTTTGGTAGGCTGGGTTTGCTTTACGGTATTTTTTTCAGGTTTTCGTTGAACAATAGTTTTCCCGTTCACCTGACGGAATACTAAGTCA
This sequence comes from uncultured Mesonia sp., assembly GCA_947494545.1. GTDB lineage: Bacteria > Bacteroidota > Bacteroidia > Flavobacteriales > Flavobacteriaceae > Mesonia. The sequence goes on from CANLVH010000004.1 coordinate 109,701, forward strand.
CCAAGGCTTCCGCTTATACGATTGTTTTTTCCTAAATACGCCATACGGGTTAAATCAGGTTATTATTACGATTCTCTTACAAAGCTACGTCCATTAAATACCGGCGAATTATTGTATTCATTTTGGAATTGTATTGGACTCAACTTGGATTCACCTTAATGTTCAGATAAAGTGATTATCAAATTATTGAATAGCATTCGTTTATATTGTTGAATATAACTTTTTTTAAAATAAATTCCTAATTATGAGTGGGGAATGGGAATATTTTTGCTGTTAACTTCTAAATCATTAGCTTTTTTTTGCTCGGTTATTAAACCTGCCAAGCCTCCATAGTCTTCAATCAATTGTTCTAAAAACTCTATTTCTTCGTAGGGGAGGAGTTGGAGAGTAAATTCTAGGGTTTGTTGAATATTTACATAGGGTTGCGGGATGGTGTTTGAAAAGGACGTTCCGGGATGTTCAAGGACCAGTACGCAAACTTTTAAAAGATGCGGGACACTTATAAAACTTTCTAGCGGATCTTCAACGGGAATGACTTTATTCTCATAAAACCTGCGGGTATGTTTATTGAGCGGTGCATACTGACGGCGAATCAACTTAGGTAAGTTTTTAGTTTATTTTACAGCCTCGAAGGCTAGGTCGCCAAGGTATATAACCTAGTTTTCCGGCTTTTGTAAAGCCTGTTCTTAAGCAGTATAATTATAGTGATAACGAAAAGTAACTAAATTACTTACTGTCTTTCTAATTGATGTAACTTTTCTAATTGAGCCAATCGCTTTTCTCCTTCTTGTTGGGCTCCTTTTAAAAATAGAGATGCGAGTTTTCTTGCATGAAACCCATCTTCAATACTAATATCATTTACCGATTTATAATTCAGGTTATATTGAGCGTGACATATAGCATTATAAATTCTCTTTGATCGAAAAGATTCTTTTGGAAGTACAATTTTTGTACTTCTACTGAAATTCTGACATAAGCGAACCATATAATTAAGATCAACATGCGATGGTTTGTATTCCCAATAAATCCAAAGTAATGCTGCACAGACTTGGGAAATAGCTTGATGAACTAAAAGGAATTTTGCCGGTTCGCAAGAAATATCATCACTCACATTTAATTTACTTATAAAATATGCTGCTTTAGAAATTCTAAATTCCCAGCCGCTTTTTATTCTTTTATACATTACCGGATGTTTAATATAGCCTGTTATAACTAACGGATGCTCTTGAAGTATTCTATTTTCAGGTAATAATAGCCGACTTAAAAAATTGTCTCCTACATTTAATCGTGTGCTAATCTCATTATAGGTATAATGTATACTATACAAGCGAACTTTTTTGTTCATTTTAGTGAAAATGTTTTCCATAAATGCTTTGGGATCTTTTACATAAGCGTTGCTCACAATTAGTAGTGTCACTTCCCAGTGTTCTTCTACATCATTTTTTTCTAATCTATTGAATGAATAAAAATTTTCTAATTGGTGCGATCGGACTCCAATACTGTAAATGGAATGCACGGACAACATTGATGTTATAACTTTCAACAGCTGTTTTAATCGTACTTCAGGGAGATTCTTTATACTCATTATATGATTTTTTAATTCATAAATTGTAGACTTACCTAATAAGGATTACTACACGTTTGATAACTTTAAATCTTGTGTTGTTAGCTTTCTGAATCCTCCTGCTCGGTTAATAAACCGGATAGCCCTCCGTAGTCTTCAATCAATTGTTCTAAAAACTCCATTTCTTCGTAGGGGAGTAGTTGGAGTGCAAATTCCAGGCTTTGTTGAATATTGACATAGGGTTGGGGGATGGTCTTTGAAAAAGAGGTTCCGGTGTGTTCAAGGGCGAGTACACAAACTTTTAAAAGATGCGTGACACTTAGAAAACTTTCTAACGGATCTTCTACAGGAATCGCTTTATGTTGATAAAACCTGCGGGTATGTTTATTAAGCGGTTCATACTGACGGCGAATCAACTGGCGTAAGTTTTTTTCGATCTCCTCTTTGTTGGGTGGAGCAGGAGGGGAAGGCTTTTCCATAGCGTTTTTGCAGTGCGCATACCTTTTCAAAAACTCTTCCTCTCCTGTTTCCAATAGGCTGTCCAGTTTGTGTTGTAAACGTTCTATAGCCGACAAGGATATGCTATAATCTACGGCATAACGCACATCTCGGTAAGCGGTATCTAAGCGATTTAACAACTGTTTTTCATGCATGTTTTCTTCCTTAAAAAGTTCTCCTAGTTCGGGGACAACATCTTGAATGTATTGTTGGTGATGCACAATCTTGTGACAAATTTTTTCTTTTCCCATGCTTATCAATTCCACCGTCCTAAAAGAAAGTTCTATCGCTTGGTGCAACATAAAAGCCGCTTGGGGGTAGTTTTCTTTAGTACTATAAAAATGAGCTCCCTCTTGAAAATCCAATGCTTTTTGATGTTCTTTATAAAAAAAATCGGCTGCCTTTTCAAATGCTTCTTCAACATTTAACTTTGGCGGAGTGGTTTTGGGAGCACGGTAGGTTACATACGCTTCCTGTAAGGCTTGAATAAAGCATACATTCCCTTTTTTAAATTGGTGAATAGCATAGGTTTCTTCGTACATACGCCAGCGGTAGTCTGGCTGTTGTTGAATGCATTCTTTTAGTGCACTTAATACTTGTCCGGTGCGGGGTTCCCGGCTGAGGAGCAGTAAAAGTGGTTTTACGTTAGCAGCCAAAGACGGAACGCTATAGATAGCACTTAATTCGGTAAACTGCGTTAGTTGTTTAATTAAAGTTGGAGAAAGTGGTGACATAAGGTGTTGAATAAGTTATTAACAATTAAAAACTAAGTAAAGCTTATATTTATTAAAGTTTATCTTATATAAAGATAATATAAACTTACGTTTAAAAAATTAAAAACACAAGTTTAGTTTATTAAAATGTAAGTTGAAATTATATTTTAATAAGCTTCTATTATATATTTAGGTAGAAATATTCAATAGTTAGGGCAATGGAACGAATCAATAGGATAAAAGAAGTTTTAGTCATTCAAGGGAAATCTCAAGTTTGGCTTGCTGAAGCCTTAGGAAAAAGCACAACTTCTGTGACCGCTTTTTGCAATAATAAATCTCAACCTCATTTAACGGATTTAAAGAGAATTGCAGAAATTTTAGACGTTGATATTCGTGAGTTATTGGTTTCTACGAGATAAATTTACAAAAGCACAATAAGTCAACAAACTTTGAATTATAAAATAAATTTTAATAAATCTGCTAAAAGCTTAGCGTTTTTTAATATTTTGAGTTTAAGTTTTTTTTTCTTACAAACAGAATTTATTAAATATGATTGAAAAAAGTATCCGACAGATACTATTAGTAAATAAACGAGACAAAATTACTGATAACGTTAAATACAGAAACCAACCAAGTTTAGAAGTGTTATATGAAATAGCTAAGATATTGGATGTTAACCCAAAGGAATTATTCATTTCATAATATAGTGTTTAATGACCCCAGTAGAAATAGAAGAAGCAGTATCGGAATTGGCATTAAAGCCTTTTGAAGCAGAGGAATTTCCTTTTTCTTTTTTAGAGGCTTTTGGTAATAAAAGCACGACTATTAAAAAGTTGCGTAATGGTACTTCAAATAAAACAGATGTTAAGGGAGCAATTCTACAGCGTAATAATATCCATATTCTTTCAAGTGAAAAAGGAAAAGTAGGCGAATCATTAGAAGTATTACGGGAAAGTACTTCCACTAGAAAAAACAAAGCGGAGTTTATTCTAGCTACAGACGGTATAGATTTCGAAGCCGAAAATATAATTACTGGAGAAACTGTTGCTTGTGAGTACAAAGACTTTCATAACTATTTCGGCTTTTTTCTTTCACTTGCAAATATTACGACTGTAAAACAAATACGCGAAAGTGCATTTGATATTAAGGCGACTAGTCGTCTAAATAAGCTTTATGTAGAGTTATTACAAAACAATCCAGAATGGGCTACTGTAGAGCGTCTTCACGATATGAATCACTTTTTAGCAAGATTAATTTTTTGCTTTTTTGCTGAGGATACCGATATTTTTGAAGACAATCTTTTTACAAGTACCGTTCAGAAATATAGCGCATCTGACGCTTCAGATACTCACATTGTAATAAGTGAGATCTTTAGAGTGATGGATGTTAAAAAGAAGGATCGTGAAAAAGAAAATATCAAAGTCTGGGGTAAAGATTTCCCTTATGTAAATGGGGAACTTTTTTCTGGCTCTACAGAAGTACCGAAGTTTACAAAAATTGCACGCTCTTACTTATTACACGTCGGTAGTTTAGATTGGAAACAAATTAATCCAGATATATTTGGTTCAATGATACAGGCAGTGGCAGACGACAAAGAACGTGGTTCATTGGGGATGCACTATACATCAGTTCCAAATATACGAAAGGTGTTAAATCCTTTGTTTTTAGATGATTTACGAGAGCAACTAGAAAAGGCTGGGAATAACAGTCGTAAATTACTAAACCTTCGTAATCGTATGGCACGTATACGTGTATTTGACCCTGCTTGTGGTTCTGGTAACTTTTTGGTGATAGCATATAAGGATATGCGTAAAATTGAGAATGAGATTAACATTAAACGCGGTGAAATTAATAAAGCAAGCGAAATACCATTAACCAACTTTAGAGGTATTGAGCTAAAAGATTTTTCAGCAGAAGTTGCACGTTTAGCTTTAATTATTGCAGAGTACCAATGCGATGTGTTGTATAGGGGGCAAAGACTTGCACTTGCAGAGTTTCTTCCTTTAGATGCTGAAAACTGGATTGTTAAAGGTAATGCTTTAACACTAAATTGGTTTACTGTTTGTCCACCCGAAGGAACAGGGGTTAAATTACAAGGTGATGATTTATTTTCAACACCTTTAGAACAAGCCCAAATTGACTTTGATAATGCAGGAGGCGAGACTTATATCTGTGGAAATCCACCTTATAAGGGTAGTAAAAAACAATCAAAAGAACAAAAAAGTGATTTAAAGGCTGTTTGGAATAAATATCCTCAGCTTGCTAAAACTACAGATTATGTCACTGGTTGGATAGCTAAAGCAAACGACTATATTTCTGTTGCTAAAAATTGTGTAGCATCTTTTGTTATGACTAATAGTGTGGTTCAGGGAAAACAAGCAGGTGATTTGTGGACACCTTTGTTTAACTCTGGTCTCAAAATATTATTTGCTCATAATTCATTTAAATGGCATAATCTAGCTTCAAAAAATGCAGGTGTAACTGTTGTTATTGTAGGTGTAACAAAAAAGGAGATTAGTGAGGCTAAGCTTTATCAAGACGGGTTAGTTAAAACAGCAGCTAGTATAGGATGCTTTTTGATTCCAGATCAAGTAAAATCTGTGATTGCAAGAAATGAACCATTATCTGATTTACCTGAAATGGTTTTTGGTAATATGCCAAGAGATGGTGGTCACTTAATTTTATCAAAAGAAGAAGCTAAAGAGTTATATAAAAATCTTAACGATACATCGATAGTAAAAAAATATGTAGGTTCTAGAGAGTTTATATCTGGAACAGAAAGGTATTGCTTATGGATAGAAGATAATCAATTAGAAGAGTCTAGTTCAAACCCTTTTGTGAAAGATAGGCTTGAAAAAGTACGTGAAGAGCGTTTAAAAAGTAAAGCCATTTCTACAAAAAAATTTGCAGAAAAGCCTCATTATTTTGTTCAAAGAGCTGGTCTTGCAGAAAAATTCACAATTACAGTTCCAAGAGTGTCTTCTGAAGGTAGAGGTTATTTACCTGTTGGTTTAGTTGGAGGGGATTCAGTATTAAGTGATAGAAACTTTGGTATTTTTGATGCGCCACTTTGGAATATGGCAATCATAGCTACACGTTTACATTGGGTTTGGGCAGGTACTGTTTGTGTTCGTTTAGAAATGCGTTTTTCTTATTCAAATACTTTAGGTTGGAATACATTTCCATTACCAACCTTAACTCAAAAAAACAAAGAAGATTTAACAGCTTGTGCAGAAGAATTATTAATAGCAAGAGAACGTCATTTCCCTGCAACAATAGCCGATTTATACGAATCCAATAAAATGCCTGAAGATTTAAGATTAGCGCACGAACGTAATGATGAAGTTCTCGAGCGTATTTATATTGGTCGTAAATTTAAAAATGATACCGAGCGTTTAGAAAAACTATTTGAACTCTATACCAAAATGACTGCCAAAATATAATAAGAATGAGTAAAGAAAAAAATATACCTACAATTACAGTAAACTATAATAATAACGGTAGTTCTGTTACCTCTAATGAGTTAGGGATGCGTGCTATGCAAGAGTTAGCGTATGAAAAACGTGGTGAACAATATTTATTAATTAAATCGCCACCTGCATCTGGTAAAAGTAGAGCGTTAATGTTTATAGCTTTAGATAAACTAAACAATCAAGGTATTAAACAAGCCATTATTGCAGTGCCAGAAAAATCCATTGGTTCTAGTTTTAATAACGAGCCATTATCTAAATATGGTTATTATTATGATTGGGAAGTGACACCAAAATGGAATTTATGTAATTCACCAGGAGAAGATGGCGGTAAAGTAAATTCAGTTAAAGCTTTTCTTGAAAGTGAAGATAAAGTTTTAGTATGTACACACGCTACATTTCGCTTTGCAGTAGAACGTTTTGGTGTTGAAATTTTTGATGATAGATTAATTGCTATAGACGAGTTTCATCACGTTAGTGCTAATGATAATAATGTATTAGGTTCTCATCTTAAGGATTTTATAGAAAGAGATAAAGTACATATTGTTGCAATGACAGGTTCTTATTTTAGAGGTGATGCAAATCCTGTTTTAATGCCGGAAGATGAATTAAAGTTTGAACCGGTTACTTATACATATTATGAGCAATTAAGCGGTTATGAACATTTAAAAACCTTAAATATTGGCTATTATTTTTATAGTGGTGCTTATACAGATGACTTAACAAAAGTTTTAAATCCAGATGAAAAGACAATTATTCATATTCCTAATGTCAATTCTAGGGAAAGTATTGGCGGAACTAGATTTAAACATCAAGAGGTGGATAATATTTTATATGAGTTGGGAGAATGGGAAGGTATTGAGGAATCAACAGGTTTTAATCTCATTAAAACTAAATCTGGTAAAATTATAAAGGTAGCAAACCTTGTTGATGATGACTCTTCAAAACGTACTCTAGTCCAAGCAGCATTAAAAATGCCAGAAATTAAAACGAATCGGGACCACGTAGATATTATTATTGCGTTAGGTATGGCAAAAGAGGGATTTGATTGGATTTGGTGTGAACACGCTTTAACTATTGGTTATCGTTCTAGTTTAACGGAAATTGTACAAATTATAGGTCGTGCAACACGTGATGCTCCAAATAAAACCCAAGCAAGATTTACTAATTTAATAGCAGAAGTAGATGCTTCTGAAGATTCCGTAACAGATGCTGTAAATGACACCTTAAAAGCGATTTCTGCTAGTTTATTAATGGAACAAGTTTTAGCACCAAAATTCAATTTTACGCCTAAGAATTCACAAAGCAAGGAACAAGAAGGATATGATTATGGCGAAGGCGGTTATGACCCAGATAAAGAAAATGTAGGTTTTAATGAAGAAAAAGGAGAATATCAAATTGAAATTAAAGGTTTAACAATGCCTGAAAGCGAAGACGCTAAACGTATCTGTAAAGAAGATTTAAATGAAGTAATTGCAGCATTCGCACAAGATAAAGATTCTATTGGTAGAGGTTTGTTTGATGAAGAATTAATACCTCAAGAATTAACACAAGTTCGTTTAGGGAAAATAATAAAAGAAAAGTACCCAGAAATTGATGATGAAGATATTGAGGCGATTAGACAACATGCGATAGCAGCTTTAAATCTTACGCAAATGGCTAAAAAAACTGCTAATAATGAAGATAATGAAAATGGGAAAGCCAATACAGCTTTAATTGATGGTATAAGAAAATTTACGATGGATGTTAGAGATTTGGATGTTGACTGGATAGATAGTATAAATCCGTTTAGTGAAGCATACTCAATCCTTTCGAAAGCAATGACTGAAAATAGTTTAAAAGCAATGGCAGAAGTTATTTCAGGTAAGAAACCAAATATAAACATAGAGGAAGCTAGAGAATTGGCTAAACGTGCATTGAAATTTAAAAATGAAAGAGGTAGATTACCAGATATAAAATCGGCAGACCCTTGGGAGCAACGTATGGCACAAGGTATTGCATATTTGGCTAGAAAAAAATCAGAAGAACAGAATGGCTAAAAAAGATAAATTTACAGCAGAAGACGATGAGCTATTAGCAGCTTTAGGTGTAGAAGTAGAAGAAAAAAAGAAAACTACATTTACAGCTTTAGAAGAGCGCGTTATTGCAGGTTTTGAAGAAATTCAAAAATTTGTAGAGGAGCAAAAACGACTGCCACTTCACGGCGAGGCAAATGATATTTTTGAAAGATTATATGCAGTTAGATTAGAAAAAATTAAAGAGAGGCAAGAGTTTGTAGATTTACTCAAAGAGTTTGATTATCATAACATATTATCTGGTGTAATAAACAATACAGTTGATATTGATGATAATATTAATGATGATGAATTATTAAACCTATTAGGTGTCGAGGATGAAGAAAATTCAATAACAAATCTTAAACACGTTAAATCAAGAGCAGAAAAAAGAGCTGCAGAAGAATTTGCGAATAGAACTACTTGTGAAGATTTCGAGAAATTTAAACCGTTATTTGAAAAGACGAAAAAAGAAATAGAAAATGGTTTTAGAGAAACTGTACGATTTAGAAAAGATTCAGGGTTTACAAAAACATTAATTCAAGAAAAGCTTTTTGTAATTATCAGAGGGCAAATGGCTTACATCGCAGAAAAAGGAGAAATATTTAAAGCACCAAATGGAGAGGAAGATGCGCGTTTAAGAGTTATTTATGATAATGGTACAGAGAATAATTTGTTACAACGTTCACTTATTAGAGCAATGTATAAAGATGAAACAAGTCGTTTTGTAACTTCCCCAGATTCGGGGCCATTATTTTCTGGTGAGTTAGATAATGATGATTTAGAAAGCGGGACTATTTATGTGCTCAGATCAAACTCAAAAAACCCTGTAATCATTGAGAACAGAGAAATTTTTCATAAGATCGGTGTAACTGGGAATGATATTAAAAAGCGAATACAAAATGCAAAGAATGATCCTACTTTTTTAATGGCTGATGTCGAAGTAGTGGCAACCTATAAACTGGCTAATATTAAGCGACATAAATTGGAAAACTTGATACAGTCATTCTTTAAGAATACCAAGCTTGATTTTGGTATAAAAGACCGCTTTGGGAAACCCGTTAACCCCAAAGAGTGGTTTTTAGTTCCAATATTTATAATTGATGAAGTTGTAGAAAAAATAAAAGATGGAACAATTGAAGATTATTATTATGATGTTAAATCAGCTAGTTTAAAAAGGTATTGAGAATTATTAAGATATAGCACAACGCTTGATTTTAGAGAGTATACATACAAATTCAATACTAAGAGAGTTACGTACCGAAGGACATAGTCCTTTATTGATATTAGGTAGTGATTATGAAATGTATGTAGCAAAAAACGACAAAGGTAAAGAGCCTCCATTTGCTCTAATAAGTGAATGTTTAGCTGCATATTGTTTAAATCATTGGGAAGTTGCAACACCAACAGTAAAATTAATTAACGTTGCCAAGGAGTTAATAACAATACAAAATAATCTATCTATTAATCACAAACCTTATTATTATGATATGCTTTGTTTTGGCTCAAAATTTGTTAAAAATTCTATCGATGTAAATGCCCTATTTGTCACAGACAAAAAGAAAGCATATAATAAAATACTCAATCCATTAGATGTTTTTCATATAACATTATTTGATACTTGGGTAGAAAATGACGACAGAAAGCCAACTAATTATAATCTCATTTTAGAACCAAATGTTAATAAGTTTAGAGTCTTGCCAATAGATAATGCATTTATTTTTAGCACAATGTCTTACCAAGACTTAAACCCAGAAAATGGGGTTGGTGTTAGTGTAAACGACCATTTGTTAGTCTCAGAATTAGGTAGCCTAATAAAGAAGAATACAGTCGTAGATGATGATTTTATCAACAATGAAAAAGATTATTTCTATCTTTGCCTTGAACGATGCGAAAAAGGTTTTGATAGTTTTATGAATCAAGTAGCTGGTTTTTATACCATTAATGAAGATAAGATTGCGAACTTAAAATCGTTTCTATTCAACGAAGAAAGGAATACTAAAGTCTTTGATGAATACGTTTATAGATTAAAGCAATGAATATTAATGATAGAGTTTTAATCAAAAATGTAAAAGGTTTTGTTAATGTTACAATTCGTCTTTTAAGTTCAATAGCAAACAACAAATGAAAAGTTTTTATTCCATATTAAAGTTGTCACCCAACATTGCAACAGAAGATTCTGTAGCAATAGGTATGCTTTTGTTCGATGGTGAAAAGTTTCGTTACTTTTTTTCCGATAAGAAAAAGAGATTAGCTAATAAGCTACTGGATGATAAGAGTGTAAACGTAAACTTCATTGTCAATCAAATCATTGATAAATGTAATACCATAAATTTTGATAATGAAGAATTAAAGCTGTTTTACAAATTCGATAAACTTTCTGAAATATCTTATTTTGATTATTTAAGTAATTATTCTAATGGTTTAATTCAGTTTTCTAACCCAAAGCCATTATACGAAGAAATGAATGATATGGCGTTTGAAAGGCTAATCAATTTCTTATTTAATGAGTCACTTCATAAGTATCCTAAAGTAGATGATAGTTTTCATTTACAACGCTCAATGGAATTAATAGAAAGAAATCTAATTAATAGAGTTGATAAAAGGATACATACGCATTATAAATTTAAACCAGAGAGATTTCCTTCTATCTATTTCTCTTATGAAATGGATTGTATAGGATTAAACGGTTCTTTGATTGGTGCTAAATCATTACCTTTTGATAAATCAGCGCAAAGTTTAGATAAAGATATAAGTCATTATTTTACTTTAATTTCTTCATTATCAAGTAAGTTTAATAAGTCTTTGAATGATAACAATTTCTACTTAATTTCTGAAGAACCAGAAAAAATCGGGAGTAAAGAACATAGACTTTGGGAATCTGTACGCTACAATGAATTAATTAACGTTATTCATCCTGAAGAATCTAATAAAGTTGCTGATCAGATTTTAGAAAAAAAAGCTGCTAAATTTCTTGATTAGATAGAATAAATTTAATCATTTAATTTTAAATACCCTTAACATGGATTCACATAGCGTGTAAAATCCCCTATGTAAAAGTTATAGCTAAATATGATATAAAATACACGTTATATAAAATTAAGAGCGTAATTACCTAAGACCATAAAACCGACTGCTGTATCATCGCTACCTAGCTTGGAAAGCACATAAATATTTTCCAATCATTTTTGAGTTATGTAAGAATATAATTAGGAGGGGGCCGGCCTATCGAAAAAAGGATTAAAAATCAAGGTGGCAGCGAAGGGAAAAAGATAAAAAGCTGTTTGACCGTAGGGAGTTCTTTTTATCTGTGGGGGAGGGCAGCGTAGTATTTTTTTATGCTTTTCTCGTCAGCCTAGACTTTTGCTTCTTTTCGGCAATGGAAAAGAAGGGGGTGATCTTTATTAAAGTTGAAAAGATTTCTCCTTTAGTCGAAATGATAATGTAAACTAAACCACTTCTCGATACAATTTCACCCTTGCTATCGCTTTGCTAAAATCACGCTACGACCTCGATTACAGTAACCGGGCCTACTGCGCTTTCAACTTCTATTGTGGTAACAGATGTTTCTTGTAACGACGCTACAGATGGAACGATAGATGTAACGCTAACCGGCGGCACGGCTTGCACACTTTTGATTTTTTTGAATCTTATCTGTAATAACGCTTATTTTAGATTTCCTATGCCTTTAAGATTCATATTAGCAGTAGATATTGCCCAAGTTTTATATTTTATATGTGATAATAGTGGAGGATTCTTCCGCAGCATAAACTAAAAAACCGGATCTTTTTTGACCCGGTTTTTTTTATCATCTGTTATAGGTGACAATTATTTATTTTGACCTATAATCAAATTCTTGACCGCCAACAGAAATACCTACCATAGCTCCGGCTTTAGGCATAATTGCTACTCCGGCTCCATTTTCAAAAGGTATGGCTTTTCCCGCGCCTTTGTCCCAAATTACTGCAGAAGCGCTGCCGCCAAATTCAAAGTTTCCTTTTTTAAAGCTGTCCAAAGCTTGTTCGGTTTTGAAAACAATAAGCTCTCTAAAGGCTTTTCCGCCAATTTGAAAACCAATATCAATTTGTCTAAGCTCGGCAAATCCTACTATTTGGTTATTTTCGTATACTACGCCGTTTCCTGCTGCCCCGCCAAGTACCCAGGCTCCTTTTCCTACATTAGGAAAAATAACATATCCTGCTGCGTCAGACAGCAAATTTTCTAATTCTGAATTAGCATTTTTAAAGGCAGTCAAAGCATCATCCGCATCAGACTTAATCACTTCTCGTTTCTCCATATCCATTACTCTATCTTGGTCCTGTGCTGTAACCTGCCCGGAGACAAAGAGCAACATTACCACGATGATAGCGCTGTACATTTTGTAAGAAATTCGTTTCATAACAATATATTTTTTTAGGTTGTAGTTCTAAATTACACATTAAGTGGTGTTTAGAGTGTTAATGTCTCGTTATTTTACGAAACCTTAAGGTTTAGTGTTTAGTTATGCAGTTTTTCAAAAAAAAGTCTGGTGAGTTTGGAAATTGGTAAAGGAGTAAAGACTATCTTTTATAGATGTGAGCAATACCAATACTCGCGGAAATAAAATCGTATTTGAGTGAAAATAGTATTAAGCAATAAGCTCTTAAACCTTTTTTCGTGGTTATTTATTCATTTTTCTGGCAGGACGCAAAAAATCAAACTCATCGGTTTTAATAACGTAGCCAAGCCGTATCCTGCTGGTAAACTGTTTGTAATTTATTAAACTTTCTGCGTGTCCGGCAAACCACTCTAACATAAAATATTGGTTAGCGCTGTTAAACGGATTGTAAAATAACCTAGAACGCAAAGCTCCTTGCCAGTTCCACTCCAGGCCTTTTCTTGCCATTATTTCTAAACTTAGCTTTCGCGGAAGGAGCTCGCGTATATAAGTAATTTCGGCCAAGCCTATGAAATCTAGCAGATCTGGGTTGCCATCTTTATATATAAATGGAAACCAAGCTTTGGCTTTTAAAATGCTTTTAGAGTTTAAAGCAGTGGCATATTGCAGATGTAAATTATTCCAACTTCTAGAGAAAATACTGTCTCGCCCGTTAGATTCATGTTCAAACATTAAAGAGGCCATACCTACCATCTTGTCGTGACGGTTAAAAATTGGTTTTCCTAAACCTATAGACGGATTAAAATTTATTTCTTCAAACGGACTAGAATTTTCGTAGATATTCCAAAAAGCTTTTTGGCTGTAAGTTACAAACAAGTAAGTATCCCAAGGTAAAGTATTACGGGTAATTAGCTGCTTAAAACTAATTTGATATTTTACATCTGCCGTGGTTTTATCAATACGTTTGTTGGTTGGCACGCCGGTAATAAAATAGTTGTCTTTATGAATTGAGAAGCCGGGCATATTTTTGATATAAGCATCTACTTCTTCTCTATCTAATCTTTGGGCATTTAAAACATTACCTCCGGAAATTATTCCCAAAAAAGTAATAGATACTAAAACTAAATTTTTCATATTATAAATTAAATGATTAGTTACCGTGTCTTTTCTGCATGATGCCTGCAAATAATTAAAAGTATTTTATAAAATAAAAAAAAACAGTAATTAAAAAAGGTTAAAGGTACTATTTCTAGAAAGAGAGTTATTATAATAGCTTACGTTTTTTATTCTCCCAATCGAGCGCCTTTTTGGTAAACGATATAAAAAACGTGATTAAAAAAATCTACTATTAGATAATAAAAAGAAATATTATCGCCATAAAAAAGAGAAACTAACTTTTTGAATAAATACAACGTCTTAGATTTTGCCAGATTGCTTTACGGATAATATAAGTCCAAGACAAAAATAGTGGTAGAAACACTTCAAATTGTAAAGAGTAAACACCACAGAACTTCTATCCAGAACAAAAATAAACCCCTGCATTTTTTATACAGAGGTTTTGATTGATTGCTAATAGAATTGTTATCTAAATAACAGTATTTACCGTGTTTTAGCAACAATTTGTACTCGGAGAACAACAATCTGAACTCTCAATGTCAAAAAGATTTACTTTTTGCTTTTTATTTTTGGTACCGGGTTTTTCTGCATAAACGGTAATACTAAAAATTCCTGCTCCATCTTTATTAAAAGCTTCTACCGCTTCTTTAGAAAGGTATTTTTCAAGAATATCGTTAGGAATACTAATAGGTTTTTCTTTTTGGATTGTAATGTTCTCAAAACCATTATTTTTAATAAGCTCTAAATATTCGGTTTTTTGAATTGCTCCTGCCACGCAACCTGCGTACATTTCTGCGTCTTCTTGCAACGCGACAGGAAGCTCGCCAACAAGAACAATGTCTGAAATGCTAAAATGACCGCCGGGTTTTAAAGTGCGTTGTATTTCTGCAATCACTTTCTGTTTATTGGGTACCAAATTTAGCACGCAGTTGCTCACAATTACATCTGCAACATTGTCGTTTACCGGCATTGCATCAATATCGCCTTCCCGAAATTCTACATTATTATAATTCAGTTTTTCTGCGTTTTTACGCGCTTTTTCTATCATAATTGGGGTAAAATCAATTCCAATTACTTTGCCGGTATCTCCGGTTTCGTTTCTTGCTACAAAACAATCGTTTCCCGCTCCAGAACCCAAATCTATAACCGTGTCGCCTTTTTCTATTTTTGCATATTGGGTAGGCAAACCGCAACCTAAACCTAAATCTGCTTCTTCTACATAACCATCGGTTTCAGAGTAATCGTCCATCATAATATTGTAAACTTTATTAGATGGTGTGGTGGCGCCACAACAAGAAGATGCATTTTCAGTCTTTTCTTGTTCGGCTATTTTTGCGTAGCGTTCTTTTACAATATCTTTTAATTCTTTTTCGTCTTTCATAATTATAATTTAATGTTGTTTTTCAATTCTAAATAATAATAGAACTAACAGCAATCCGGTTGCGGAATCTCTTTGTCTAAAAAGCTATGCATAATTTTTTGCATTGCAGTCCATTTTTCGGGATTTATGCAGTAGCAAACTCTTGTGCCTTCTACGCTTCCTTGTATTAAACCCAAATTTTTTAGTTCTTTAAGGTGTTGCGATATAGTAGGTTGCGCCAATTTAATTTCGCTTACCAAATCTCCGCATACACAGGTTTTTATTTTGAACAAATGCTGCAAAATTGCTACTCTGGCCGGATGCCCAAAAGCTTTGGCAAATAAAGCAATCTCATTTTGTTGCTTTGTAAAAATTGTGGTTTTCGAAAGTCCCATTTTATTACTTATTGTTATATTGCAATATTACGATTAATAATTTAAGCTGTAAATTTTTAGTGGCTATTTTTTGTAAAAAGCATTTTTTATATGTTAACAAAAAAGCAATCTTTTTTGAAAAAGGTTAAAATTCACTTAAGCTTTCTTCATTAGCATATTCGGTTACAACCAAAACTTGATAGCCTGTTTTTATATTTGTAAATTGTAACAAAATTTTCCGTAAAGCTATATAAAATGCTTGGGTAATATAATTAAAAGCAGGCAAAGAAATGAAAGATAAAAAAGTAGTAATTATTGGTGGTGGTTTTGCCGGAATTAATTTAGCAAAGTTTTTGGGTGGCAAAAATGGCGTGGAGGTAACTTTGGTAGACAAAAATAATTATAACTATTTTACGCCGCTATTATACCAAGTAAGTACCGGAATGTTAGACGTTTCTAGCATTAGCATTCCTTTTAGAACGCTTTTTAAAGATAAAAGCAATTTAAATTATCGTTTAGGAAAATTGGTTAGGGTTAAACCCGAGGAAAACAAGGTAGAGCTCACAACTGGAGAATTAACCTATGATTATTTGATTTTGTCTCACGGTACGCGAAGTAATTTTTTTGGTATGGAAAATATTAAAAAAAATGCGCTCCCAATGAAATCTATAAGTCAGGCCGTAAAATTGCGTAACTATCTTTTGCGTGAGGCAGAACGATATATCTACACCAAAGACGAAACCGAAAAACGTAAAATGCGCAATATTGTAATTTCTGGGGCGGGTCCTTCCGGAGTAGAAATTGCAGGAATGTTGGCAGAAATGCGCAATCATATTTTAGACGATGTTTACCCAGAACTCAAACAAGAAAAAATGAATATTTATTTGGTAGACGGCGCTCCAAATGTATTGCCGCCAATGCGGAAGAAATCACAAAAATATTCTGAAAAAACACTAAAAGAAATGGGCATCATCGTAAAGCTAAACAAAATGGTGTCTGATTATAAAGAAGATAAAGTGCATTTTAAAGGTGGCGATACTATAGAAACGAAAACGCTAATCTGGACAGCCGGAGTAACCGGTATAAAAATAGACGGTATTGCTGAAGAAAACTACGAAAAAGGAAACCGAATAAAAGTAAACGAATATTTTAAACTCGAAAATTCAGATAATATTTATGCCGTTGGCGATGCTTGTGTACTTAAAACAGATCCTGCATTTCCGGAAGGCCATCCGCAATTGGCAAGTGTTGCTACCCAACAAGGTAAACTGCTGGGAAAAAATTTATTAAAAATTATAAAAGGAGATAAACCGGAAGCTTTTACCTATAACGATAAAGGTACAATGGCCATTATTGGTAGAAGCAAAGCAGTAGCAGATCTCACCACGCCCAAAAAATCACTAACCGGTTGGATTGCCTGGTTCTCTTGGTTGTTTGTACATTTATTCTTGCTTATAAATTATCGTAACCGTATTAGCACAATGTGGAACTGGACGACGGCTTATTTAAGCAAAGGCCAAGCAAGCGGTTTGTTGGTAGGAAAAACTGCAAACGGAAGCATGCCAGATTTAAAAAAGCAAACTAAAACTAAAAGTGCTTAAGAAGAAACACCTGAAGAAAAATTTAACTTTAAAATAAAAAACCTGTCTTAAAACATTAAAATTAAGACAGGTTTTTTTGGTACTGAATTTTATTAGAACTCCTCATCTCTAGGTGTTTCTGCTTCTTGCGATGCATCGCTTAAATCGCGGTCCATTTCGTATAAACTAGTATTGCTGTCTACATTGGTAGAAGCCAAATTATACTTGTCTATAATACTGTTTATTAAGGTTTCTTCTTCAATTTGCTCTTGTACAAACCATTGTGCAAAATTAAAAGTAGCCCAATCTTTTTCTTCGTGCGCAAGGTTTACAATTTTATCAATTTCTTTGGAATTATCTATCTCGTGTTGCAAGGTTTTTTGCAGACAATCGCCAATATCTTTTGGGTTTTTTGGCGCTGCATCTATAGCTTCAATCTTGGCTTCACCTCCGCGGTCATTTATATACTTTAAAAACTTAAACATATGTTCGCGTTCTTCGTGCATATGGCCGTATAAAAAATTAGCAATTCCCGTAAAGCTGTTCACCTCAGCCCAAGAAGCATACGAAAGATAAACTTGCGCCTGATAGGCTTCCCGCGTCATTTGGGTATTCAACAATTTCTCCATTTTGTTTGATATTCTCTTCTTTCCCATAGTTTTTGATTTTAAATTTTAATTTTACTGAAATTTCCGGTATGATAAAATAATGATTTTTAATCAATTCCACTCACTTTTACCATTTGTTTATTAATATTTTCGCCTGTAAATAAACCAATAAAAGCAGAAGGAATATTTTCAAAGCCTTTAATTAAATTTTCTTTGTAATATAATTGATTATTGTTCAACCAATTTCCTAATTGTTTTTTAGCTGCATTAAATTCTTCCTTAAAATCATAGACTACAAAACCCTCAATTTTGGCACTCTTTTTAATTAATGTCTGTAAAGGTCTTGGGCCTTTCGGCGGATTTTCTTGATTATACTCGGCAGTTTGTCCGCAAATTACCATTCGCGCACGCCGGTTGGTGTTGGCAAGCACCGCATCAAACAATTTGCCGCCAACATTATCAAAAAATACATCTACGCCATTGGGACAAGCTTCTTTGATGGCTTTTTGCATATTCTCGGTTTTCTTGTAATTGATGCCGGCATCCAGACCTAAATCGTTTTTTAGATAATCTATTTTTTTATCAGATCCGGCAATTCCAACTACTTTACATCCTTGCAATTTAGCTACCTGACTTGCAACACTTCCCACAGCTCCTGCCGCGCCAGACACCAAAACGGTTTCTCCTTTTTTGGACTTGCCAATTTTTAACATTCCAAAATATGCTGCCAATCCGGGTACGCCCAAAATACTTACCGCGGTAGAAATTGGTGCGATTTCCGGATCTACCTTTTCTAAATTTTCAACTGTATCGCAAAAGTATTTTTGCCACGGAAACCTGCCGTGCACGATTGTTCCTTCTGGGAAATCATCGTTTTTACTTTCAATAATCTGGGCTACAGTGCGGCTGGTTATAGGTTTATTTAATTCAAATTTATTGCCGGCTGCATCGTCATCGCCTTTGTCCATAAATCCCCGCATTCCGGGATCTACCGAAACATAAAGGCTTTTTAACAGCACTTCGCTCGTTTTGGCTTTTGGCATGTCTATCTCATGAATGTCAAAAGTGTTTTTGGTGGGTTTCCCCGAAGGATGTTCTGCCAATACAATTTCTTTGTTTTTCATCTGCATAAACTCTTCTATTCTTTACGGAAAATATAAAGGTAAATAATCATAGCTCCGTATGCAGCTAAAGAAAATCTAAAATTGAGGGACAGACCTTTATGTAATTTTATCCTAAACAATTTATTAATCCTCAAAACTTGTAAGCACATACCACTATAATTAATATTTTGCATTTGGTGAAATTATTTGAAAATCAGCTGTTTGTTTAAAAATTTCTTTATATTTAGTCTTTGCAACTGCTAAACTTATACTCCCTAGAATAGCTTTATTTGTTGTATATTTTTAAATCTAACTACAATAAATAAAGCTATCTAACCCCCTTAAACTATGGATAGCAGCTCTTATTCTACCACATTTTCTAATTTACAGCCCAAATTTTTTGCGCCTTTTCCTTCCGTAAAACCCGTGATGCACGGCATAGTAAAAACCGCTAATTTTATTCCTGGCCTGGTTACGGTTCAAGATTATAAAACAAGAAAACCGGTATATATAAACCAATATGGCTGCAATTTTTTTAAGCTTTCAAAATCTGCTTTACTGAAAATGGGTGAAAACTATCGGGCCAATTTCTTTTTTCCGGAAGAAGAAGTTTTTATGCACGCGCAATTAGAAGAATTATTCAAAAGCAATAAAACTCAAAAAAGCCTTTCTTTTTTTCAACGGATTAAACCTTCCAAAACAGCCCAATATTCTTGGTTTTTTACCACCTCGCAGTATTTTCCTAATTATTCACACGTAACAACACCTCTTTTGCATATTTCTTTACCGGTAAATAATTGCAGCTATATGGGTAAAAAATTAGATCAACTCACCGAAGAAAATTTATTTATTCAAAACAATTATAAAAAGTTTAAACGCCTTACCTCGAGAGAAAAAGAAATTCTTCAGTTTATTTCTGAAGGTAATTGCAGTCAGAAAATTGCAGACTTACTTTATATTTCCATACATACGGTAAACAATCACCGCAAAAACATCATTAAGAAATTGGGCAAGAAAAAGCTTGCTACTTTTATCAAACTTTTTCCTGCCTTTAGATAAGTTTTTTGTTTTTCACTAGCAATCTACGCAACAAGTTGTTGGTACGGCTGTAAGTGGCGAGCTGCGAAGTATTCTATATTTGCCCAAATCTGTGCTTAGTGGTTTCCCCTCATCTGCGGGAGTTTCTGCAGCAGCTTTTATGTCTCTGGCAATATTTTCTTCCATATGCTGTCCAATTTCTAAATCGAGTTCGTTTTTAACGCTTTGCGCAACTTCTTGTCGTAGCGTATAATCGTCGGTAATGCCACTAACGTGTTCTACAACATTCCGGATGTATCCAAAAACTTCCACACAGAGCACACTTAACGAAGCATCTTCTGGTAAACCGTAAGCTTTTAAAACTTGGGTTATTTCTTCCAATTCAAAATCACCCACGACATATTGTGTTCTATCTTTATCGTGCGAATCTACAATATCGCCAGTTTTTGGATCTCTGTAGGGCTTTTGGTACCTATGTTCTAATTTTATTTCGGTAAGCAAAATATTCCTGAATTCTTTTCCGTCTGCTTGTGCAACTTGGGCATAAAGCATAGCCCAAATAGAAGTTCGCGGCGGAAAAGCAGTCACGTTTTTACCATTATTTACAGCCATAGCGTACGGTGCGCTAACCTGTATTTTATTTTTACCCCGTTGTACAGAACAATTTAAACTTGGCGCAGGATGTTGTAAACCGGTCAACCGGAATGGACGACCAAAACGACCTTGGGCAGTACTCCAAAGTTGGTCGGTATGTCCAAACCTAAACTCATAGGTATGAAAACCAAAAAGCTCCGGACTTTCGTGGTGTAAACCTTCTGGTAGTGGCAGTAAATAAAAATGTCTTTCTTGACCATTTTGATTGAAGTTTTGAGCCTTTTGCATTTTTCGCATAGCTCTTAAACCTGCGTTTTCTTGGCCGGATGCGGGAGTGATTACCCGGGTAAACTCAGGATCTATTGGCAAAGGTGCATCTTTTTCTACGGCAAAAAGAGACGGGTGGTTGTTGCTAATTAATTGATCTGGGGCATAAGCTACTTGTCTTGCAAACAAAGCATCTCTACCGTCGTTGGGCTTTTCGTTAAATTCTAGCCATAAATATTTTCTACGAGCTTCTGTACGCGAATACTTGTCATCTTTTACATAAGGAGAAAGAGCAATTCCCGAGCCAATAATTTCCGGGGTTTGACTTGGGGTTACCGTAACAGGAAGCAGTAGATTTTCGCTTTCAAAAGCTTCAGTTTCCAAATCAAAAGAAATAGCAGATTTTATTTGTGGGTTTATTTTATACTTTACGGAAATTGTATCAGCCAAATCGCCTTGGGCAGGAAGCGGATCTATGGCATCAATAAACACTATTCTGGTATATTCCCGATGAACTTTTTTGTCTTCTCCTTCTTGTATGGCTTGAAAAGAAACAGTTCTTAGCAACTCGGCATCCCCAATTTGTCGGTACGGAATTTCGGCCATTTTTTGCTCCCACTCCAAAAAATCTGTAGGATTGTTTTTTCTACTCATTTTTCGTTCAATTGTAAAAGCAAGGGTTTCCAGGCCGTCCCAAGTCCAGTCCCTGTCAATTTTAAAACTGGTAGTCACCAACCATTTATTGGAGAGTTCATTTTTCCCTGCAAAGGTAATACTGCTTTTATCCGGACTTAAGCTGTGGGCAATAAAATTACTGCACCAAAATTGTATGCGTTCTCCCTTTTCTGCTGTTAGGGTCATATTTTTAGGGTCGTTATTACAGCTTACTTCTAGTTGTTGTGCCAAGCGTTGCAAAATACTTGGTAGACCGTTTTGGGAGGGAGTTATTTTATCTACCGACATTCTCCCATTAATGCGTTTTACAGGATCTGGTTGAAGATAAATACCTTGTATAACCCGCGCAGCTTTGGTTTCTTTTAGTAAATTCTTTTCATCTTCACTGTTTCTGCGCATATGTAGTACGGTGGTTTTTCCGTAAAGGCTTTTATCTTTCTCTGAGTCTGTGTTACCCCAATAATTAGCATTTTCTTTTCCTTTGGCGCGCAAACTTATGCGCAGGTTTCTGCAAGTTGGCAGTAGGAGAGAACCGTTATTGTTTGGGTCTTCCTCAAAACTTTCATCAAAATCTAAAACAGGAATATTTTTATAATTAAATTTCAAATCCAGTTCTTTTTCAAAATCTTCTTTAAATTGTCGCGAAGTGGTGTAGAGCGTTATAAAATTATCTTGACCGTTATCACTACGCAGGTTATCCATTTTTAAGCTTTGCACTTCTACTTTTATCTCGACTTGCAACACATCGGGATCGGCAATTCCTATAACTATTTTTGCTTGGCCGTTAATGTCTTTTTCCTCTAATTGTCTTTCTATGGATTTATGTAGCAAAGCTACCGGATCTTCATATTTTCCTGTGTAAACCACAGAGGGATAGCCTATTAACGGGCGCTTTATTTTTAGTAGATTGCCCTCAAAACTTAAATCGTCACTAGAGGTTTTTATTTCTTCTTTATTTACAATTCTGATGGCGTGCGGGGAAACGTAGCGTTTAAAATGAATTTCTGCCTCGTTGCTTAAATTGTTTTCATCAGCGGTTGCTCTAAGGCTTGGTCCGCCGCCGGTTGTATCTGTAAGTCGCACGCGAAATTTATAAGATTTACCATACCTAAGCTTGTTTATTTGACTTTGAGCTTGGTAGGTGTCCGAAATTTTTACGTTTCTCTTAGTGCCATTTGTATCGTTTAAGGCAGCTTTTTGAATGGCTTCGTAATTTCTATATAAATCTGCCGCAGTTTTGTCCGGCAAAACCATAGAATGGTTGTTCCAATTGGCAAAATACATTGGCAGCCAATAGTTTGTTTCTTCTGTTTCTAAGGCTTTTGTAGGGTAAACTTGAAAAGGCAATTCGCCTTCGTATTTACCAAGTTCAATATCTTCTAAAAATATTGGTCCTTTACTTTTTACCGCAGTCAGGCTTTCGTAGTGCCAGTGATCGGGCGTACCTATTCCCACTTCTTTTACATCTATATGGTAACCCATAACGCCTAAGGGAGCGTCTAATCTATCGTTTCCGCCATTTACGCTGGGGTCTTTGGCAAGTTGTCTTAAATACCAAATTAAAATTTGCTCATCGTCCCAACCTAAACGTATTCCCATTTCTTGTTGTGGCGGCATTCCGTCCGGCTCTTCTGCTAGTAAATTGCTACTTAGCGGCTGGTTGGCGTGTACTATTTTTGCAAAACCATCGTTGTAGGCAGCACTTTCAATATACAAATCGTCATAAATTCCGTTGGGCGATTCATTGGGTTTCATTACCGGAAATAGTACAGCAGCAAACAGTTGTTGTTCAATAAATTTATTGTTTTTCCTTTTCAGGGAAGGAATCCTGGCTGCATACGATTTGATAAAAATGTCTTTATTAGCTTGTAACGAATCCTGTTGCTCTTGAGTATAAACACTATCTTCGCTAACTGAAATATAAAGCCAACCTCCTTGTTTAAAATCGTCTTCCTTTAGTTTGATTTTTATATTTCTGTACAATAAACCGGCTTTTTCTGCCAATAGCGGCTGCCGTAATAAATGCGCATATACTTTTCCCCAACTTACTTTATTATCGGGTTTTACCGGTTTGGGTTCTTTGGTTTTGCGCATCGCACAAGCATAACTATCGTCTGTTACGGCATTTTCTACACGCGGACCGTTAAAATTAAAAGCCGTTCGGTACGAAAGTGGCAAGTATTTTTTAACCGCTTTGGAAACTTCTACAGCTTTAGGAGCTCGATGTTTAGCCATTTTACTATAACGCTCATCAATGTCAAAGTATTTTGGATTACCGTTAGTGTCTTTGGCGTCTTTAAGGGTTTTGTAGATTTCCTCCATGTTTTTGGGGTAATCCAATTTTAAAAATTCTGCTCTGCCAAGATTTCCGACTTTTCCCGGAAAATCGTTGGGATTATTTACCAACATTGCGTTTAACTTTGGCTGAACCTCCACAAACCTTGGAATGCCATTATGGGTACCGAAAATGGTTTTTAATGTCTGTAACGGACTAAAATTTCTTGGAACAAATAATATATTGAGGTTTAGATTGCCATTGGCATCTACTTTCTGCGGAAATGCCATTAGCGTAAAACGAGTATTTTTTGCGGTTGCCATGCTTTTAAATTTTAGTAGTTCTTTAATTGTTTTGCTTTTTTTACACCTATGCAATTTGTCTTGTTTCTTCCCACTCTTCGTGAAAACTAATATCAATAAAAAAGGCCACGCTAATATCTAAGCCAAAAGCAACGCTTGCCCTGCAGTTGGTTGGGGAGTTATTATTAGATTTTTCTATAGCACCTTTGGCTTCAATAACAATGGTTACGCCAATAGCTCCGCCTAAAAGTTCGGCGTGCCCGCGAAACATCATTATAGCCGTAATAGCTACCGTGTTTCCGGTATCGGCATTTACTTCTATGCTGGTCATAAATTGAAGACTGGCATTGCCAACTACCGGTAAACCAACCGCCAGTTGCGCGCCAAAACCAAATTTCATCGCCACGGCCAAAGCCGGCGTAGTGTCTGCGGTAAGTTTAAGGTCTACATTTCCTATTGCATAAATAGTTGCTCCGCCAATACTTACACACATTACTTGCAAGCCGCCGTGAAAAATAAAAAATGCGCCTGCCGTAGGAAGAAGATCTTTTGGATTGCTAGTAACTTTAAGGGCGGCATTAAAATTAAAGCCAAGACGCATGCTTGCTTCTAATTTTAGCGGAACTTGGGGAGAGTTGTATAAATCTCCCATTGGAAACTGAATAAGACCAATTTCTTTTTTTGCCTCGTACTTATATTCCCAAATATTGGCATTGTTGCTCATTGCCACTTGCAAGCCTTTTTTAAGCGCATCTGCATAATTATCTGAAGACAAGTCTTTTAATATTTCTAAAATGTGTATTACCGGTTCAACGGCATCACTAAATTTAATTTTTGGCGTTGGTAAGGCATCAACACCGGCAGAAAGCACTCCACCAAAGTTGGCTTCTTTTCCTTTTTCATTATTAAAGTTTCCTTGTACCGTCATCAAATCTTCAAACGGGCCTAAGCTTACCACCATAGCCAAGTTGTTTAACCTTCCGCGCCATTGGTCTTCTAAATCTTCTGCAAAAGAATCTAGGTTGTAATCTAATTTACTTTCTGCTACATCTGATTTATAATCAATTCTTATTTTAAAGTGCTCTGTATCTATTAAATTGTATTCCGTAAAGGGAATATCAAAATTCAAGGCTTTATTTATTTCGTCGTCAACTCCTTTTTTGAGCAATTGGTAGCCTTGATCTATTAATTTTTCTTCGTCTATTTTCGGGATTATCTCCAAAAGCTCATATACTTTTTTGGCTCCATCTGTCACGCCTTGCAATTGTTCAAAAAGAACATCTACAGTGCCGTTTTCTAATTTTCCTTTTAGTAATTCTACGGTCTCCCCAAAATTATTTACCGCATCGCCAATATTGGGGAAAATCCCTTTTGAATTCAATAAACGATAGCCATCTGCCAACAAGGGTGGGGTTTTACTTAAAAGTTTATTGATACCTTTTTGAAAAGAAGGGGTTAAGAAAAGTACTTTTTGCGTATCTAGATTTTGTAAGAAGCCGTAGTTTATAGTATCTAAATCTATTTCCTGCCGCAATAATTCGGATGGGTTTGCAATTCGTTGTAAGTTTTCTAAATCGGTTTCATCTATTAGCTCACCTAAATCCCATTTTCCTTTACGGATTAGCGGGACAGACATCGTGGCATCTAAAGGCGTTACCGTGCCATCTTTTACGGTATGTTTCACCATTGTCCAGCTTCCTTCTTTTGGGAGAACCACCGAGCCACGGGCGGCGACTACAAAAATGGGTTTTTCGTTTTCGTCTTTGGCGTTATTTACATCTACACGGTTTATCTTCATGTATTGGTCTGTACCGGCAATTTTTATTGTACAGTTTATTGGTCCGCCAATAGAATTGTTTTGAAATTTGAGCAAGCGCTCTAAAACCTCTGGGGTTAAAGCCGTGCCTCGCGGAGATAATTGTACAAAACCTTGCACACCTTTAGAGGCAACCAAATTTGTTGTAGTATTATCTTTGGTAGAATTTTGGCCTTCAATAACACCTTCTATGGCAATATCTGCATCAAAAGTTAAACCTTGCAAGCTTACTTCTTTACTTATTCCTTCGGTTTGCATAGTATCTTTATACGCTAGATTATTGTCTTCGCGAATAGTACGAATGTTGTATAAACCGTGAACTAAACCTGCATGGTATTCGTATGGATTTGGTTGATTGTCTACCCCGAAATAAAATTTACCATCACTTTCTGCTTGCCAACCACTATCTAACCTGGCAATATAACCGCTGCTTAAACGTAAAATAGTAATGGTGCGAACCACAAAAATGCCCCAAGGGTAAATAATACTTTTTACCTGAACCACTTCTTGTGCGGTACGGCCGCTAGCCACGTTAAAAGTAGCCTGACTGGTTTCCGCGAAAGCGGCATTTTTATTATACCAGTCGCTAAAAGTATTTGCGCCATAACCGCTTAGCCCAATCTTATTTAGAGGAACTCCCGGTCGAGCTATATCGTCTGAATTAATTAAAATTTCACCAAATTCGTTATTAAATATTTCATGCACGCTGGCTCCCAAAGTACTGTAATTACCTTGTCTGCCGCCCATATCCTGAACATTTGCCAGTTGTACGGTTATGCCTTGAAATAAATCGCCTTCTGCAGCAAAAGAGCTGCCGGCAGTAAGTTCTAACTGTATGCCGCCCTTAATATTTTCTTTAAACTTTGGCGCGATATTTTTTATAGTGGGTGCTTTATCTTGCCCGGATCTTTTGTCTAAAATACTTAAACCCAACATGCCAAAAGGCAAATTGAAAGAAGCATAGGTAATAGCATCATCTTTATTCTTATGTATTTTTTCTAAATAATTAGACAACGGTATAGGCGATAAAGGAACCGCAGTTTTGCTGAGGTTACCAATATAGGTAGGAAAACCATCGTTGGGGAAATAATTAAAACCTTGCGACGGATCGTTAGCTTCATTTGAGTTATTTGCCGCCTTGCCTGTAATAACTTGTTCAGAAAAATTAAATATAGGTTCCCAAGAAATTTGTGGCAACATAAAAGCCTGCACATTTATACCTTGGGTTAACATATCCATCTTTTCCATCTTAAAAGGAAAATCCCAATCTTCTGCATTATTGGTATACGCCAAGCGGATAGATGCCTCGTATTTTTTATAACTTATTCCTATTTGATTGGCGTTACTACTAACATCTAACAAAGAAAACCGATTTGCGCTATGTACATTTTGTGCAATCTCGTTTATGAGACTCCCAATATTGTTTGTTTTATCTTTTTCTGTTGCTTTAAATGGGAGTTGTTTTTTTGTTAAAGATTTCTCTTTTGCTAATAAAGGCTTTAAAATTTTACGATGTTCTATGCGCAGTTTTTCTTCTTTGGATCTGCTGGTTTGCGTATCGCTTTCTTCGTTTGAAGCTACGGAATCTTTTGTTTTTTTTGCTGTAGTAAAACCTGCGGATCCAAATTGAAACTCGGTTATTATTTCCTCTTCTTCACTCCAAATGCTTTTGTTACTAATGCTAAAGTTTATGTCTGCTTTTCTATAAGCAGCTGTCTTTTTTTTCTCCTTATTTTTAGTTGTGTTAGAAAAACTAGAAACATACGGATCTGGCAAAGTAGGTAAGTAGCTAAAAAGCCCAAAAATACTAATAAGTTCTCCCGTGTTTATTGTTTGAAAATTTTCATCGTAAGTACCTCTAAAAAACAATCCCATTGGCGGGCTGGTGGTTAATAGCGCATTTTGTAAAGCAAACGCTATGGGTTTTATAACTTGATCTTTAGGGTTTGCGTTAGGGAAATTGTCGTCTAGAATATCAAAATCAATTATAGAAAGTCCGCGTTTAGCTTCTTTTCCTACAAAAAACAAAATACTTTTTTTGGTCTTAATAGCAACCGGCTCTGCATTAACCTTAACCGGCCGGTCAATAGTAAAATTTAAATTGGCAAAAGTGGCAAGGTTTTCTTCTCCTTCCGCTTTAGCGCTAATATACACGCTAGTCTCTTTATTATAGTTAATACCAAGTTTGGAAGCAAATGCTTTTGGATCGTTTTTGTCTTTCCATAAATTCACATTTTGCTGCAAACCTTGACCATTACTTTTTTCATCATACAATAACAAACCAACTTTGGGAGCAAAAAAAATAAAAGGTCGGGTTAACAAAAGTTTTTCTTCCCTGTTCTTAATATTGGCTGTTAAGCCTTCTTTAGTTTCAAATAGCAAACCGCCGTTACTGTCTGCCTCCAAAGGGTTTTGCAGGTCTAATGTATTGCTAAATAAAGTCCAATAAGCTTTTTTTAAGTCAGCTTTTCCCTCAATATTTACCAAGCCGGCCTCACATTTTTTTATGTCAAAGTGCTGTGCTTTTGTTTTTATTGGAATAGTAACACTAGCTATTTGCTCATTATAATCAAAATCTTGCGCATTGTTATAAAACAGTTCATACTCTGCATCGTAGAGCTTTGCATAAGCATCTCCGAGGCTTAGAATTTTACTTTGCTTATTTTTTAAGCTAAAGCTGAATTTTTTAGGCAGTTTACCCTCGGCATTTCTGGCGTCTATACCAAAAAGTGTATCGTTTGTGGTGGCAACTTCTTTTTGTTCTAAGTTTAAATTTACAGTAATGCTTGTGGTTTTGCTTACGGTAATTTTATCGTTTTCTTGATTGGTTGGTAATTGGTCTAAAAAGACACTGCCTTTTTTTATCCGTAAAGCACAATAATGGTCTTCGGGAGCAGCGGCACTTAAGAGTTTTGCACGTATCCATATGGTGTTGCCGGCAAGTTCATAAAGCCGGGTTTGTTTAAAAAGTTTACCTACAATCTCTTTTTCAATTACCGGGTTTTCCTGAATGCGTTTTATGCGTTTCTCTTTTAATTGACGTCCTTTTTTTATTGGTTGGTTTGTCTTTTCTAAGTCGAGCTTGCTGGCTATTTTCTTATTTTTTTTGACTTCCAAAACAACTTTTTCTTGCTGTAGCGGCGGTAAATCTTGCAAAATAACAGGAAGTCTAAAACGCTTGGTTTTAAATAAAAGAGCGGGCAAAGTTTGTCCTTCTATGTAAAGGGAATTGAGTTTGGTAAAAATAGGATAATAGTCAAAAATTAAATCGGTTCCGTCTTGCAGTGTAAAAGGTCCTTTGGTTTTTTCTATGCGCGCCCCGGCAAAAACCGGCATCATATTTTTTAGTAAAACGGTTTGTTTAGCTTCCTTATAATTTTTGGTTTTAAAAGCAGACCTGCGCACTTCTATATGCGCTGCTTTTTTTCCTGTTGATGGTTTTACCTTTTTTAGAACTTTAGCAATGTTTTTTTTGTCTATAGGCTCCGTTTTTGCCAAAGGCTCTTCCAGTAAATCAGAAGGAATATCTTTTAAAAGGCTTTCTTGGCTAAGTAAAATTTCGGCCAAAGATTGCTGTAAATTTTCGGTACGTTTTCCCTTTTTATCGGGATCTTTTTGCAAGTTGCTTTTAAGGTTGGCAAGTAGCTCGTATAACTTATTTTTTTCCATAATAATGCCGCATCTATTGGTATGCACAAGTTAGATAGTACTAAGCTTTTCTAAAATAGCTACCGGTAGTCATTTTTTTGGAGTGCTTTAGGTTTTACGTTTTATTTTTTCCGTAAAGTAAACAGGATAATTTTTTTTCGGAATAAGCGAGAATTAGTGTTGCCATAGAGCAAAAGCCTTAATGAAGTAATTATAAGTATATTCGTCAAAAAAAATTAGAAGAAGTAATAATTATGGAAGAAACGGTAAAAATTATTCCGTATCAAGATAAATACAAAGCAGATTTTAAAGCACTTAACTATGAATGGCTCGAAAACTTTTTTGAGGTAACAGCTTTAGATAAAAAGTTTTTTGATAATCCTACACAAGAGATTATTATTTGTGGCGGTTATATTTATTTGGCTGTATTAGACCAAAAAATAATAGGTTCTGTTGCTTTAGAAAAAATAAACAATAAAGAATATACCTTAGCAAAAATGGCTGTCAAGCCCGCATATCAAGGAAAAAAAGTAGGAAAATTGCTGTTAGAGACGGCTATAAAAAAAGCGAAGATTTTAAATTTAGAAAGTCTTATTTTATATACAAATCATCGTTTGGTTAGTGCTTTAAACCTCTACACCAAATACGGTTTTAAATTTGTGCCGGTAAACAACGCCGCTTTTGAACGCGCAACGGTAAAAATGCAATTAAAGCTTTAGTAAAAAAAGAACTAAACCTTTATCTAAAACTGTTTGTCAAAATCTTTTTCTTTACCATTCATAGGGTTTACATAGAGCTCTTGCACCATAATTAAAATAATTAGCACTAATGGAGTGGCAAAAATAACGCCCCAAACGCCAGAAAGTGCGCCTACAAAAACTTGTGCTAGAATAATTAATGCCGGTGGAATTTTAACCAGTTTTTGTTGCGCTTTTGGCGTAATTAGGCTGCTCTCTATAAACTGAACCACAAAATATAAAACCGCTACTATTAGCGCCATTGTAGGACTTTGCGACAAACCCACCATAATAGCGGGAACAGCAGAAAGTAGCGGACCAAAATTAGGGATAAAATTAAGCAAACCGGCCAAGATAGA
This sequence comes from uncultured Mesonia sp., assembly GCA_947494545.1. Lineage (GTDB taxonomy): Bacteria > Bacteroidota > Bacteroidia > Flavobacteriales > Flavobacteriaceae > Mesonia. The sequence goes on from CANLVH010000004.1 coordinate 140,230, forward strand.
TAAAGTAAGCCACCTGGGTACGCCCAACAAGATTAAACCAAGAGCGGTTAGTACAAAAACACCTAACATGGCAATAAATTTTCCCGCTAGCCATTTTGTTAAACTAGACCCCAAATGCACCATAAGTTCTTTGGCAGAAGTTCGTTTTTTAGGAGGCACAAGTTGAAGAATTCCGTTGGCATAAATTTCGGGAGCAATGGTGAAGAAAATTCCTAATAAAATTAAAATGTAAATGTTTATAATACCGCCCAAAGTTGCATCAAAAAAAGTAGATAAAAAGCTAGAAAATTCTTCCGAAGATTTAATTGCTTCCACCTGAACAATTATTTCTCTTCCCAACGGACTTTTACTTAAAAGTTGTTCTACATCATCTACCATTTCAGGAAAAGACTGTTGTATTTCGGTAGCGTCAGATACCACGGTAGAGCCTACCAAATAAAAAATTCCGCCAAATAATAAAAAAGATGCTAAGACAGAAACCGCAAGAGAGATATGAGATTTCCAATTAAATTTTCGTTGCAAGAAAATACTAATTCCTCTAAAATAACAAGCAATAAGCGCGCCGGCCAAAACCAATATAACCAAGTCAAAAGTTGCTTCAATTATTAAAAGCGCAGTGGCAATAAACGAAAATATTAAGCCAACAATCCATACTTTTTTGACAAAGCTATATTGGTTCTTTTCTTGTTTCTCTTCAGGCATTTTAGAATGGTTAGTTCTGGAAAGGTAAAGAAGTTTTTTTAAAGAAGAAGATAAAGAAAACTTAAAATAAAATTAGGTTTTCAAATAATTTAGAGTCTTATAATAGAAAACGTAATTTACCAGTTGTTCGTTTTTCAGTAAAAACACCAATGTTTTCCCTTTCGGGGAATTTTAAAAACGCGTCTATAACCAGGCGTAACTTAAATTTCACTAGAAAAAGCCCATCTTTCTCCTAGTTTTTTTAGTTATGATTCTAATTCCAAAATAGCTAAATTTATCTATTAATAAAGTTATGCCGTAAAAGTGAAGCAATCCCAAAACAGATGAAAGCTTGCTAAAAATAAGTTAACGTAAAAGACGGTTTAATCCGTTTTTTATATTTTCTAGAACAATTAAAAACCAATTATTTGTGGAGAATTTCTACCAAAAAGACCCCGATGAAGTAGCCGAAAAATTCGGAGTAAATCCTGAAAATGGTTGGAGCAAAGAAGAAGCAGAAAAAGCACTAGAAGAACACGGCCGCAACAAATTAGAAGAACACGAAGGCAAAAGCATTTGGGAAATCATTTTGGCGCAAATCAATAATCCGGTGGTTTACCTGTTGGTGGTAGCTACGGTTTTAGCTTTTGTAATGGGAGATTTGGCCGAAGGGATTGCCATTACCGTCGTGCTTTTAGTCAACACCATTATTGGTTTCTGGATGGAGTATCAGGCCCAGCAATCTATGCAGGCCATTAAAGAAATAGACAAAGTTAAAGCCAATGTACTTCGGGACGGGAAAGAAGAAAAAATTGATGCCGAAGAAGTAGTTCCCGGCGATATTTTAATTGTAAGTGCAGGCGATTTAATTGCCGCCGATGCCCGCGTTATTGAAGCCACCGAATTTAAAGTAGATGAAGCCGCGCTAACGGGCGAATCGGTTCCGGTAGATAAAAAACCGGAAGTTATACAAGATGAAAAGCAGGTAGCAGACCGCAAAAATATGGTCTATAAAGGTACGCCCGTTACCGGCGGAGAAGGAAAAGCAATTGCCGTCGCCACCGGAATGAGCACCGAAATGGGAAGTATTTCGGCAATGGTGCAAGAACAAGAAGCCAGTCAAACACCTTTAGATAAAAAACTAAACAAACTCACCAAAGTCCTTATTTACGTAATTCTTGGACTGGCTGCTGCATTTTTTGCCTTTGGTTATTTTGCGGGTAAAGAGGTTTATTTATTGGTGCAAACCGCTATTGCCTGGGCTATTGCTGCCATTCCCGAAGGTTTGCCCATTGTTGCCAGTATTGCGCTGGCACGCGGAATGCTTCGGCTTTCCAAAAAAAATGTACTTATTAAACACTTGAGCGCGGTAGAAACCCTGGGCGAAACCACCGTTATTTTTACCGATAAAACTGGAACGCTTACCAAAAACGAACTTACCGTTAAAGCTTTTGCGGTTCCCGGTGATAAGTATTGGAAAGTAAATTGGGAAGATGACAAGCCAAAACTTCCTGATGCCGAAGATGCAGAAAATCAGGATAATTTTAAGGCTTTATTTAAAATAAGCGTTCTCGCCAACGATGCGTCTTTGCAAGAAGATGACAAAGATGCTAAAGGCGATCCGTTAGAAATAGCTTTACTGAATTTTACCAAAGCTTTCCATAAAGAGAAATTTCAGCAACATCAACAATTAGAACGAAAATTACACGATCCTTTTGATTCCGATTCAATGGTGATGGGAGCGGTTTATAAAGTAGAAAACGGTTATTATATGGCCGGAAAAGGCTCTGCAGATAAAATTCTAGAACGTTCTAAAAAGATATTGATCAACGGCGAAGTAAAAGAGCTTACCGAAGAAGATAAAAATCATTGGCTTGAAAAAAACGATGACCTTTCTAAAGATGGCTTGCGCGTGTTGGGCTTCGGTTATAAAGAGTCAAAAGAACTTCCGGAAGGCGAAGCCGAAGAAGATTTTCTGTATGAACTTGTATTCGCCGGTTTGGTAGGCTTTATAGATCCGCCGCGAAAAGAAGTAGCCAAGAGTATGGATATGACCAAAAACGCTGGAATAAAAGTGGTTATGGTTACCGGAGACCATCCCGGAACGGCGCAAAACGTAGCCAAAGAAGTGCATCTTACCAGCAATGAAGATAATGACGAGAATAGCGTTGTACACGGAAAAGATATGGGCGAAGAATTGAATAAAGACGCCGAAAAAGTACTAGCTACCAAAGTTTTCTCACGTGTAACGCCAGAACAGAAACTAAAATTAATCGAATTTTACCAAGACCAGGGCGAAATTGTAGGAATGACCGGCGATGGCGTAAACGATGCGCCTGCCTTAAAAAAAGCTGATATTGGCATTGCGATGGGAAAACGCGGTACGCAGGTAGCACAAGAGGTTGCCGATGTAGTGCTAAAAGATGACGCCTTTCAATCTATTGAGCTCGCCATCGAACAAGGCCGCATTATTTTTGGGAACATTCGCAAATTTGTGGTGTATCAACTTTCGTATCACTTAAGCGAAATTATCATCATCGCATTAATGAGTTTTACGCTGTTTGTGTTGCCAATTTTGCCTTTGCAACTATTGTTTCTCAACTTACTTTCCGATGTTTTTCCGGCACTGGCCTTAGGAATTGGTCGTGGCAATCCGGGCGTGATGGACCTGCCGCCCAAAGATCCCGAAGAACCTATTATTACCAAAAAGAACTGGGCGCAGATTGCGGTCTACGGACTTATAATTGCAACAAGTGTGAGCGGCGCTTATCTCTATGCACATTTTGTATGGAAAAGTCCCGAAGATATTACCAACAACATTGCATTTTTTAGTTTGGCATTTTCTCAGTTCTTGCACGTATTTAATATGCGCGATGGCACCGAATCTTTTTTTAACAACCAGGTAACGCGTAATAAATATGTTTGGATAGCTGTGGCTTTATGTTTTGTAACGGTAATTGCAGCCTATTTTATTCCCGGTCTAGCCGAAGTTTTTAATTTTCAAGATTTAGAAATGCGTGTTTGGGTTTTAATAGCAATAGCAAGTTTATTGCCGAGTGTTATTATTCAGCTGATTAAATTTATAAAGAAAGATTTTTAAATCGTTGCCACTTTAGTTAAAAATAATTCAAATTATAAAGACTAAGCCCTCAGAATTATAGTCGGTTTATAGTCTTATAACAAATAAATTTCTTCAATTTACAAATGAGTAGACTCAAGTAAAATAAAATAGCTTATAAAATTTATTCTCTCAATAAGTTCAATATCTTTATGGGAAATTATAAAACAAAAGCTAACATGAAAAAGAATTTACGAACACTTTTTAGTTTGTTTCTTGTTGCTGCTACAATACAGGTCCAGGCGCAAGAGCAAATGGTTCAGAGTATTGTTAAAGAAGCCAACGAAAATTCTAAATTAGAAGAAATTGCCCACGAATTGATGGATGTGGTAGGACCAAGATTGGTTGGTAGTCCGCAAATGAAACAAGCTCACGATTGGGCGGTAAAAAAATATGCCGACTGGGGCATTACTGCCGAAAATCAAGAATACGGAACTTGGCGTGCTTGGGAACGAGGTATTACACATATTGATATGCTTGAACCTAGAGTAAGTTCTTTACAAGGTCAACAATTGGCTTGGAGCCCTTCTACCAAGAAAAAAGGTGTAACGGCAGAAGTGGTTATTTTACCGGAAGCTTCTAATCCGGACGAGTTTAAAAAAATGCTTTCAAAAGTAAAAGGAAAATTTGTATTAACATCAGCTTTACAACCAACAGGAAGACCTGCTAATAACTGGGAAAAATGGGCCACCGATAAATCCTGGAAAAAGATGCAGCAAAATCAGAAAAAAACTGATTCTCTTTGGAGAAACCGAATTAAAAATACCGGGCATAAATCCCGCGAATTACCAAAAATATTAGAAGATGCAGGTGCCGTTGGTATTGTTTCATCTTACTGGTCTAAAGGTTTTGGCGCCAACAAAATTTTTGGTGCCTACACCAAAGAGATTCCTAGTGTAGATGTTTCTTTAGAAGATTATGGTTTACTTTACCGTCTAGCGGAAAGTGGCAATACACCAAAACTTAAAGTGGTAGCGCAATCTAAAGATTTAGGAGAAACCCCAACTTTTAATACAATTGCTAGAATTGAAGGAAGCGAAAAGCCGGATGAGTATATAATTCTTTCTGCACATTTTGATTCTTGGGATGGCGGTACAGGTGCTACCGATAACGGTACAGGAACAATGGTGATGATGGAAACTATGCGAATTCTTAAAAAACTATATCCAAATCCTAAACGAACAATTATTGCAGGGCATTGGGGAAGCGAAGAACAAGGCCTTAACGGATCTAGAGCTTTTGTAAAAGACCATCCGGAAATTGTTGAAAATTTACAAGCTGCCTTTAATCAAGATAATGGTACTGGTCGTGTAAAAAATATTAGCGGACAAGGTTTTCTGCACGCTTATGATTATATAAATCGTTGGTTAGAGCCGGTTCCCGAAGATATTAAAGGAGAAATAGAAACCAGTTTTCCGGGAACACCGGCACGCGGAGGTTCGGATTATGCTTCGTTTGTTGCGGCAGGAGCACCGGCTTTTAGTTTAAGTTCTTTGAGATGGTCTTATTGGAATTATACTTGGCACACTAATTTAGATACTTACGATAAAATTGTATTTGATGATGTGCGTAATAATGTAATTTTAACAGCAATTATGGCGTATATGGCCAGTGAAGATCCAGAAACAACTTCTAGAGAAAAAGCAGTTCTTCCTATTAATTCTAGAACTGGTAAGCAAATGCAATGGCCCAAACCAAAAGATGCTACTAGAAGAGGCGGATTGGATTAAATTCTTCCTTCTAATTGAAATAAAAAAGCCGTCTTTTAAGACGGCTTTTTTTAATTTCTATTTACGAGAAATCAGGATACTTAATTCAAAATATCAATCTAATGTTTGCACGCCACCACCGTTTACAAATATCACCTGTCCGCTTGTCCATTTAGAAATTGGCGCTGCAAAGTACAATACCGCTCCCGCAATATCTTCAGGTTCTCCCAAACGTTTTATTGGCGTATGTGCCAACATTCTTTTTTCAATTTCCGGTGTTAAAACCGTACTTAGAGCGTGTGTTTTTACAGCTCCCGGGCCAATAGCGTTAATTCTAATTTCATCTGGGCCGTAATCAAAAGCTAGGTTGGCTGTCATATGGTTAATGGCTGCTTTGGAAGAAGCATAGGCGCTAATCGCCGGACTTTTATTTACCGAAGCCATAGAAGACATATTGATAATACTTCCGTAACCGGCTTTTTTCATATGCGGAGCCACCAACTGGCATAAACGCCACATACTAAACACGTTCATTTCATACACTTTTTTAAATTGCTCCACATCAATATCATACGGACTTTCTTTTCCGGCGCCACCGCCACCCACATTGTTGACAAGAATTTCGATGCTTCCAAATTCTTTTATGGTTTTATCAACCAGGTCTATCAAAGCTTCATCTTTGGTCACATCGCAATCTACGGCAATGGTTTTTCCACCATCGTCATTAATCGCTTTCGAGGTTTTTTTGGCGTCGTCCAAATTGTAATCTGAAACCACCACATTGGCGCCGTAAGCCGCAAGCATTTCACAGCTTGCTTTTCCTATTCCGTTAGCACCACCGGTTACGATGGCTGTTTTTCCTTTTAAATCGAATAATTTTGATGTATCCATAATTAGAGAATTTTTTAATATATATGCGTTTAACGAATTATTGTATAACCCTTCATTTCATAAGTGGGAATATCTATTAAAGCCGACAAGGTTAATTTGATTGCGGGATTCATTTCTGTCTTCGGATTTATTTCTCGCTCTGCTGCCGCTTGTCCGCAAAGATGAATGGGAACACCGTAATTTGTCAATTTTTCTATCAAGTCAAGATTAGGATTGTTTTTGCCCATTTTTTCTTTATATGCGTCTCCCGAGAGCACAATAGAAGAAGCTGCGCCGCTAATTACAGCTGCTACATGAATATTTTTTCTAGGAACGCCACTATTTTCTAGAAGATTAATTAACCTAGCTATTTTCCAAAGAGAAGCATTTACGCCTTCCCGTTCTTTTTTACTGGTAATATGAAAAAACATTTTGTACTCTTTTTCGGGATTGGGTTTTACAGCAACGTCTTCATATTCTATAATTCTGCCGTATCCTTCTATAGTTGGGGTTTTCCAGTCTTGTGCTTGCAATTGTGTGCTAAGCATTGCGATTAGTAATAGTATCAGGTGTTTTGCCATTTTAGTTTTTTTTAAAACGATTTCCTGCTATAAATTTATAAGGAATTTTTTCTTCGGTAAAGTATAAATGCCGATAAGGTAATGCTAATTAAAAAATTGCACTATTTGTTTGTGGTTGTTTTTCCGTAAAGCTACTAAAGGTTCTGATTGTTGCAACAAATACCATTTTATTGGCTTTCTTAAAGGAGTAGCGCCAAACTTTTTAAAAGTTGTAACTTTTGCTTTTTCTTTACGGAAATAATCGTTTCTCAAAGCCAACCGTTCCGGAAGCTCCCGTTAATAAAACCGATTTTTTAAGCATATTATTCAATTAGAAATATACAGCTTCAAAAACAGCCAAGGGCGCTCTTTTACCAATATTTAGCATTAACGTATCCCCATTAATGGTGTAATTATTGGCTAGTTCAAAAACTTCTAAAAACGCACTTTCGTCTACATCTACATCCGGACACGCCATCATAGTAGTTGCAATATTTTTAAAGTTTATTTGTCCGTTACTTTCTAAAGTATAGCTACCGGAAAATGAATTACAGCCGGCAAAACCTTGCAGTTTGTTTTGGTTTGCTTTTAAGATGAAATATCTTTCTTTTTCTTGATTTTTAGCCATTTGTACTTCTTTACCGTCCAAAATTTTGAGTTTCCAGTACTTTTCAACAATTTTTTCGGTATTTTCAACTTTTTGAAATTCGGCTAAAACGCTTCGTTTGCCATCGTTTAGAATTAATTTGTCGCCATTTATTGTATAGTTGTCTGCCTTGTTAAAAACATTTAATACTTTTTGCTCACCAATTTTATTATCCGGGCAAGCCATTCTGGTGCTGGCTATTTTCGAGAAATTTATATTGTTTCCTTTTCCTAAGGTATAGCTTCCGTTAAAAGTGTTACAACCCGAGTTTCCGAAGATTCTTTGGTCTGTCTGGTTGAGTTCAAATTGAATTTTCTTGCCTTGACGGGTAGATTGATTTACCGGCATTTCTCCTAATTTAGTCAACTGCCAAGTAGTGTTGGTAATTTGAGAAGCTTGGGCATTGCTGGCATCATTACTTGTATTTTTGGCAGAGTTGCACGCCATTACACTTAAGGCTACAATTACTAATAAAGTTAAATTCTTTTTCATTTTATTTGAGGTTTACCGTCTACGCGGAATTTATTTAGGCAAAATTAAGATTAGTTCGGTTTGTTATGAACTAATACCAACTAAAGTATTGTTAAAAAGTGGAACTTCTCTAAATTGAAGTTTTTTGCTTCAATTGGAGGTTAAATAAGTCCTAAACTTTTTGGAAAATTCTGGTAAAAATGGACTTTTCCCATTTCTTTCCAGGTTTTTATTGCAGCTTTAGTTAAAATTTAAATTTTAGTACTATGACTGTCTTTTTAAAATCGACTCTTTTAGTTTTTGTATGTTTTTTGTTTTCGTACACGCATGAGGCGCAAAATAATTCTTATTCTTCTAATGTCTTGCAAATAGAAAAAACTTGGGAGCTTCCGGGAATTTTAGAAGAAATTAGTGCTATGGCTTGGCTTTCTGAAAATCAAATTGCTTGCGTTCAAGATGAAGACGGTATCATTTTTATTTACGATTTAGAAAAAGAAAAAATCATAGAAAAAGTTGAATTTGGCCGGGCGGGAGATTATGAAGGTCTTGCTATTTCTGGCAATACAGCTTTTGTAATGCGAAGCGATGGCCGTGTTTTTGAGGTTTCCAACTTCCGTAAAGAAAACCAAAAAACCAGTAGTTTTAAAACGCCGTTTAAAGAAAAGAACAATATGGAAAGTTTGACTACAGATGCAACGGGCAACTATTTAATTACCATTCCTAAAAATAAAAGCTTGCATAAAAAGCGCTTTAAAGGTTTATACCGAATTTCTATTGCAACCAAAAAAATGGAGAAAGAGCCTTTTCTGAAAATTGATATGAAGGACAAAGCTTTAAAAGAATACCGAAAGAAAAAACTACGGAAAACTTTTATGCCTTCTGCTATAATAATCCATCCAAAAACCGGTGATTTTTATATACTGGAGGGCGTAAAACCAAAACTTCTGATTATGGATGCAAAAGGAACAATCAAAAATATCTATAAACTAGACAAAGAAATTTTAACCCAACCCGAAGGAATTATTTTTAGTCCAAACGGCACGCTTTATATTTCTAATGAGGCCAATGGCGGTACGCCAACTATTTTGCAAGTAAATTTACACTGAAAAAATAAAAAAACCCGTCTTGGCGAATAATTTTGCAAACGGGTTTTTATAAAAACACTATTTCCCTAAAAATTGTAAGTCACAAATAAGGAGAAATTTCTGCCCGGATCATTAATAGGCACATTTTCAAAACCGGCTTGGTTGTTATAGGAGTAATTTAAATGATTATGGTAGGTTTTATCAAAAACATTTAAAACCGCTAAGCCAATATCTAAATTATTCCACGGTTTAAAGCCACCACGAATGTCTAACAAATTGTAGCCAGGCGTTTTTTCTTCGCCAAAAGATTGTGCAATATTATCTTGCTCAGAAGTAATAGTGTAATCTATTTGCGCCCAATAATTTTCTTTTTCCATCCCGAAACTTAGTTGGGTGGTAAGTGGTGGCGTTAAAGCAATAGCTTCATCTAAATCTTTATTTTTGGTGTGTACATAGGCAATTTCCGCCCCAGCGAAAAAATCTTTGTAGATATCTGCGCGAATAGTTGCTTCTAAACCGGTTTTATAGGCATCGTCTATATTTATAAAACGTTTTACTTCTTGCGGGGGCATCATTGGCATAAATTTTTTGTCTAAACTCGAGTCTATTACCGCGGCAATGTAATTTTCGTATTTAGAATAATAAGCAGATAGGCCGTAAGAAAGTTTATTAAAAATACCTTCAAAATTCTGTTTTCCTTTTAAGCCCAATTCTATCTGGTTGTTCACTTCCGCCTCTAAATACGGATTGCCAACATACTCGTGCCCGTCCATTCCTACAGAAAAATGATTGATGTAACGCTCTATCATACTTGCAGAGCGCACGCCGCGACCTATTGCCAGTTCCAAATTATGCTTTTCGCCCAAATCTTGTTGTAAAGAAATATTTCCGGAAAAGTTATGTTCATCTGTTTGGTCTAAATTTGGATAAAGTTCTTTAAAATCTTCGGCTGGCGCTTGGCTTTCGGCAAGAACCAAATCATAACGCACTCCGGCGGTTAAAGAAGTTTGATTACTGAATTTATACCTGCCTTCTATAAAATAGCCAAAATCATTAATATAAGAATCTTGCCAAATTGCATCTGTAAAATACATTGGTTCCGGCAAAACCTCGCCTTGCATATTTTGTTTTACTTTTCGGTTGCGGTTACCTTCCCGGCTAATTAAAAGCGCATCTACACCTGTATATAAAGTAAGTTGGCTGGCAGGTTTTAAAGTAAATTCTACTTTTCCGCCGGCTGTATGCGATTCTACCGGCGAAACCGCTTCGGTACGCATTGCCATTGGCCGGTCTAAATTGCTCATCACGTGATCTACATAAGAGTAATAAACTTTTGCGGTAATTTTACGTACAAACGGACTCACATATTTGTAGTTATAATCTAGTGAAAGTGTAGAACTGTTATCTTCTTGTGTGTCCATCATCAAGCCGGCGTGCAAAATATCGCGTCCAAAAGATTGTTGCCATTTTGCGCTTATTTCTTGGTTGTTAGAAAGTTTATAGCCTATGCCCAAATCATAATCTATGGTTTTAAAAGAAGACGGAATTTCGTTACCGTCGCCATCTTCATAATTACCAAAATCCCGATAAGCAATTCCGCCGGAGAGCTTAAATTTTTCGGTAACTTGGCTTAAACTTAAACTTCCTACAAAAGCATTGGCGTTGGTTTCGTAGCCGGAACTTACACTTCCGTGGAAACCTTCGTTGTTATAATTTGCCGGTTCGCTTACAAAATTAATAATGCCGCCAAAAGTTGCGCCATAGCGGACAGAAAAAGGTCCTTTTATAACTTCTACTTCTTTAATATCGTCCGGATTTACGTGGCTGGTAATTGGGTCCATTCGGCTGGGACAAGAATTCATGGTTTTTGTTCCGCCATTAAATTGAATATTTAATTGTTCGTATTGCGCAGCTCTAAAAGAAGGATCTATCGAGTAGCTGCCGCGCTTTATAAGATGAAATCCGTTTAAATCCCTAAATAAATCGGTTACGTTTTTGGGTTGTACCACTTTTTTGGTCAAGTCTACTTTTTGCTTGATCATAAGCGGTTGGGTAATAATCCGGCCTTTTAGCATAACCGGTTCTAAGGTATTTACTTTTGTGGTATCTGTTGGGGTAATTTGGGCTGCCGCGCTTAAACAAAACGCTATGCTTAGCAACCCGAAAAAAATATTTTTCATCGGTTTATTTTTAACAATAAGAGGTTAGGCCGTAAAAGAATTACAGCTTTAAATAACTAGAAAAACGAAAGTTAAATTACCCGATGGGCGGATGAAATATTTGGGTTTGCAGCAAGTGTTTGTAATGATTTTGATGCGTCCAATTTACTTTTTTAGAAGTAATTTGTGGGATATTTAATACAAATAAATTAGTGTCTTCATAATAGAAAAAAGCCTCTTTCCAGTCGGTTACCGTTGCGGGAACATCTTTTTTATCCTGTTCGTTTTCTGCAGCTAATTTGGTGAGGTAGCATTTCCCGTTACAATTTAATTCGGGTTTATCTGTGTTTTCGCAAAATTGCGCAACAAAACTGGAGTTAGCGCCAAAATAATAGCCATACGCCATAGAAAATTTGGTACTGTTTATAATAACCAGCGAAACCAAGAGGCAAGCACTTATTTGTTGCAATTTTTTCACGCTCCAAAGATAGTGGTAAACCTATAATTGTTCTATGATTTTGGTCAGTAAAAAAGTTTACATTTTAAGCTTGTGAAAACCTACTTTGGTAAAAAGTTAATAAATAATTCTTTTCCTTGCCTTGGCGGAATAGAATTGTAAGCAGTTTCAAAATATTTAAAAGAAAAAAGGGTTTTAAAATACGCTTGGTATAAGGCTTTGTTTCCACCAAATGGGGGTTTGGTTTCGTTTAAGGGCGCATCAAACAAAAGACCGACTAGCTTGCCATCTTTGGTCAGTAATTCATGTATTTTTTCTACATATTTCTTCCGTAAAGAGGGATCTAAAGCACAGAAAAAAGTTTGTTCTAAAATTAAGTCGTATTTACCTTGAAGTTGAAAAAAATCTTTTAGAATTAAATTCTCTTTTGGGAAGTTAGGTTCGCGTTGCAACAAATTTTCAAACGGAACGACAGAAATATCTACCACAAAAACATTTTTAAAACCTAGTTTATAGAGATATTCGGCTTCGTAAGAATTTCCACCACCCGGAATCAAGATTTTTAAATCTTTGTTTTCTAGTTGGTCAATATATTCTTTTAAAGGCGTGGAAATATAACCAATATCCCAACCCATATCTTGGTTTTGGTACTTGTTTGTCCAAAAATCTTGATCTAATTTTTGCATTATTTAGACCAATTCATATAACCACCTTCTAAATCGTATATTTCCGTAAAGCCCATATCTACTAATATCTTGGCAGCTTTCTGACTTCTGTTACCGGAGCGGCAATATAAATAAACCGGCTCGTCTTTATCTAATTTTGAAGCGTATTTTCTAAAAGCATCTTTTTCAAAATAGTTTAGCAATTTGGCGTCAGCAATATGACCTTCTGCATATTCTTTTGGCGTGCGTACATCTAATAATTGTACGTTGTTTTCTTTTATCGCTTCCGCAAAGCTATCTTTTTCTAAGATGGTAATGTTGTCTTTTTCTTGCGCGGTTCCTATAAATATAAAGCATAATAGGAAGAGAGAATTGAGGAATAACTTCATAACTGTTCTTTTTTTTCAAATTTACGGAAATTTTTCAATAGCAGAAAACAAACGGAATAGTCTTTGCATCAAATAATTACATCGATTAAAACGCAATTTTTTAGATAAATTGACGTTCTTTGCAGTATAAACTTAAAAAATAAACGATGAAGAAATTTTTAATGATCTTTTTTATGGCCCTAACGGTCGTAGCCTGCTCATCTGATGATGACAACCAAATTACAACTCCAGAAAATAATGATAACAATCCTAATCCGCCACAAGAAGAAGTAGTGGTTACTGAGGGTAGTTTAGCCTTGCGCGCAACTTTAGAAGAAATTAAAGACTTTGCGAACTTAAGAGCGCAAACAGATTTATGTTTCAATTTTGAGTATCCTATCAATTTAGAATACAATAATGGTAATACAGAAAGTATTGCCGATTATGATGCATTGTTAACCGCACTTTTGGAAGAAACGCAAACCGAGCATATTACCGGCATAGAATTTCCTTTTACCGTAATACAAGGTTCAGGCAATACCGTAATTAATTCTGAAGCAGAATTTCAAACCTTGGTTGCAGACTGCAATTATGATATTGTAAGCGTGCAAGATGTGGTAGTTGCAACCCAATTTTGTTTTGAAGTAAATTATCCCGTAACTATGTATGTTAATGAAGATATGCCAACTTTTAACAACCAAAGCGAAGTAGAAGCGTATTTTGGTGGCGATATTACTAATATAGAAGTTTTAGGCTTTGATTATCCGTTTTCAGTTACTCTTACAGAAACAAACGAAGAGCTTCAAATTGACGACGATTATGCTGTAGTAAATTTAATAAACAATATCTGTGGCATAAATTAAAAGCGACCTTAAATTTATCTAAAGCTTTTGTTTTACGAATAAATTTCGCTTATCTTGAGATTTAAGAATTACCAAAAGAAGGAGGCAATGTAAAATTCGCCTCTTTTTTTCGGTTTAAAACCGAAGATTATGAGTAGAGGATTTGTAAAAGAAGAAGACCAAGAAGAAGCGCCAATTATACCGCCAAGAGCAGCTTTGCCAGAGGGCGTGACCAATTATGTAACGCCGCAAGGTTTAAAAGCTTTGCAAGAAGAACGTAAAGAATTAGAAAATGAACGCGCAAACTTATCTTCAGAGAACGAAACCGAGCGTCGCCGAGCGGCAATGTTAATAGATGGTAAACTTAACCTATTGGTAGATCGTTTAAGTACCGCGCAAGTAATTGCGGCCAAAGACCAACCAAAAGACGAAGTTAGGTTTGGAGCGCTTGTAAAATTTAAAATGAACGGAAACACGCAGAAATTTCAAATAGTTGGCGTAGACGAAGCAGATGTAAAACAACAAAAAATTGCTTTTACCGCACCAATTGCCAAAGCGCTAAACGGTAAAAAAGTAGGGGAGGAAGTTGCTTTTAAACTGGGTAACGAAAACAGAAAAATAGAAATTTTAGAAATCTCTTATTCATAAAATGAAGGTAGATAATCTACAACAAGGTTATTTTGGTATTGGCATTCAAAATGGCAAAACTCCCGAAAATTTAGGTGTTTTATGGCGTTCTGCGCAAAATATGGGCGCAAGTTTTATTTTTACCATTGGCAATCGTTACCACAAACAAGCATCAGATACGCATAAAGCCGTTGGTGCTTTACCCTATTTTCATTACGATACCTTTACGGAATTTTACAAACACTTACCAAAAAGTGCCTTATTAATTGGCGTAGAACTAACCGAAGATGCAGAAGCTTTAGAAAGTTTTAAACATCCGCGGCGGGCGGTATATTTGTTGGGCGCAGAAGACCACGGCCTAACAAAAGAAGCCATAGAAAAATCGCATAAATTGGTGAAATTTCATTCTAGTTTAAGTTTAAATGTTTCGGTTGCGGGCAGCATTGTTATGTATGATCGTAATACTAAAGGAACGCACGTTTATTAGGTAATCTTTAGAACTTATAGAATGTAATGCGTATTACTTTAAGGCGAAAACGTGCAATCTGCTTAAAATAATTTCTTAAATCTTTTTTCTATCCTCTTTTTCTATTTTCTCTCTTCTATGTTCAATTTTTTGCCCAACAAGTATAACAACTTCTTAACAGCACTTTTATTGACTTTTGTGTAGCTTGAAAATAAAAAATTATGAATCAAGTTATTTTACTGAATGAACGACCAAAAGGCGAACCCAACGACGAAACTTTTCGGTTTACCGAAGAAGAAAAACCAAAACCGCAAGACGGCGAAGTACTTTTAAAAACAAAATATGTTTCGGTAGATCCGTATTTACGTGGAAGAATGCGCGATGAAAAATCGTATATAGAACCATTTGAAGTTGGCAAACCTATTAGCTCGTTGATAATTGCTGAGGTAGAAACTTCTAAAAATGATAATTTTAAAGAAGGCGATTTTGTTTCGGGAATGTTGGCTTGGAAACAATACCAAACTTCTAACGGAAAAAATTTACAAAAAGTAGATGCAGACCAAGCACCGCTTACCGCTTACTTAAGCATTTTAGGAATGACGGGGTTAACCGCTTATTTTGGTTTGCTGGATATTGGAAAACCAAAAGAAGGCGAAACCGTTTTAGTTTCTGGAGCAGCTGGCGCCGTAGGAAGCGCAGTTGGCCAAATTGCCAAGATTAAAGGTTGTAAAGTAATTGGTATTGCCGGAAGCGACGAAAAAATAGAAATGATAAAAGAGAAATTTGGTTTTGATGCGGGCATAAATTACAAGACCACTTCTAATATGCAAAAAGCCATTGCCGAAAAAGCGCCAGACGGCGTAGATATTTATTACGATAATGTTGGCGGCGATATTTTAGATGCCGCTTTGGCTAATATTGCACGTAATGGGCGTATAATAAATTGTGGGGCAATCTCTTTATATAATACTACCAAAACCCCAACCGGACCGCGAGTAGAAACTACTTTAATTAAAAAAAGCGTTTTGATGAAAGGTTTTACCGTAGGCGATTATCAAGAGCGTTTTAGTGAAGGTATGCAAGAAATGGCAAAATGGTTACAAGCAGATAAATTAGAATTTGAAGAAACTATAATAGATGGTTTTGATGCTATTCCTAAAGCTTTTATGGGCTTGTTTTCGGGTGAAAATAAAGGAAAAATGCTGGTAAAAGTTTACTAGTTTTTACCTATCTTTTATTTTTTCTATAGCATTTTGAATGGTTTTATCGGGTTCTATAATGTTGTTTTTGCCCCAGAATTCAGGATCTCGAAAACCGGAAATATCATCTGTCATTACCACCGAAGGTTTTATATAACCTTCGGTTTTTTTTAGGTTTTTGGTGTTTTTCTCTTCTTTGGTAACCATCATTTCACTACTAATTGTATAGCGAGAATTGAATAGTTTCTTGTCCCAATTTACTTTTACCTTTAGCACAGCTTTACCGTAACTATAATGCCATTTGCCATTTTCAGAAATATAATTTACAACATAATGGGTTTCTAATGGCGTGACTTGAGAATTACCCGGTTTTCGGTAAACCAAAAAATCTGTAGCAGCAGCTTCGTTATCTACATTTAGTTTATAATCTGCTTTCACAATACTATAAGTTTCTGCATCTATATAAAGTTTACCATAATACCAAACATCGTTTTTATTGGTGTCTTCAAAATTTACAACGTGTACATAACGTCCGTAAAGCGAAGTTGGTTTTTTTAAACTGAATTTATAATTATTTATACTTCTATCGTAAAATAAGTAATCTGGATATTTCATCAAATCTAGATATAATGTAGAATAGGGACCGCCGCGCAATTTGATTGCCAAAGTGTCTAAACGCGAATAATCTGTATATTTACGTGCTTTTTTTACAGCAATATTTTCTTTGTTCCAAGAGCGGTAAGGACGTTTTTTTAGGCTCACTACAGCTTCGGATAAGGATACATTCTGGTTGCCGCGTTTTACAGTTTCTCTATAAAATGCGGTATAAAGCGCGTCTTCTTTTAAGTAATTTTCATCGCGTTTACTAAGCATTTTTTGTACTAAAGCTTGTGCGTTGCTTGCTTTGTATATTTTTACCGCTTCTAGACTTTCTGCTTTAGAACCACGTTTTCTTAAAAAAACTTGCATATTTTCTTCCGTAAAGTAATTTAAAGCAACCGATTTACTTTCGTAACCAATTTTTGAAGTAGTTACTGTTGCATTTTTAATACTGTTTGGAATTTTTAAAGAAAACCTACCCTCGCTATTGCTAATACTTGATATTTGCTGATTTTCAACTTGTAAAACCGCTCCGCCAATGGCTTCTTCTTTAGTGGCATCTAAAACAATACCCTTATATTCTGTATACGTATCATCTTGCTGAAAGGCATACAAGCAGTTTACAGACAGTAAAAAAATTAAACTGAAAATAATATAATAATATCTGTTATTTATACAGTGTTTTGATAGCATAGTGGTAGACTTTTGCACTATCAATATACTGAATTTTAGCCATTAACAAAAGTTAATTTTTTCTGCTTTTTGATTAAATTGGAATTAGCTTTTATTTTTTCCGTAAAGTTTATTTTGTTTTATTTTTGCATAAAGAATAAAAAAATGGCTTCAAAACGCAGCGGGTATTACCCTCCAACAGAAGAAAAATGGAATGTATATACGCACGCTTTTGGTTTGGTAATGAGTTGCGTAGGACTCATTTTTTTAATTTTACGCGCCAATACATTAGAAGGTTATGTGCCTTTAGTGAGCTTTAGTGTATTTGGGACAAGTATGATTTTGTTGTATGCGGCTTCTACATTTTACCATAGCGCAAAGGAAGAAAAAATACGTTATCATCTTAACATTTTAGATCATTCTGCCATATTTATTTTAATAGCAGGAACGTACACGCCATTTACGTTAATAACTTTATCCGGTTTTACGGGTTGGTTAATATTTGGCATTGTTTGGGGAATTGCTCTTTTAGGGATAATTCTAAAATTATTTTTTACCGGTAGGTATCGTCTCTTATCTACAATTATTTATGTTTTTATGGGAACCATAATACTTTTTGCTATAAAACCATTAACCGAAAAATTACCACTTAACGGTTTATATTGGGTTTTAGGTGGCGGAATAGCCTATATTTTAGGTGCGGTTCTTTTTAGTATTCGTAAAATACCTTTTAACCATGCAATATTTCATGTATTGGTCTTACTAGGTTCTTTTGCGCATTATATGGCAATTTACCATTATGTATTGCCGAGTTAAAATTTATCACTTTCGCTAATTGGTTTATCTTCATACCAATCGTTAAATTTTTTATTGGTAGAATAATGATCGGTTAGAACTTTATATACGGTTACAAGCCATACTACTTGACCAATAATTGCGGTATAGAATACCCAATCAAAGCCTAAATTTACACTCACAAATAAGCTTGTTAAAATAAGCAGAAGGGTAGTAAAGAGTACTAATATTATTGCTGTATTTTTCATTTTTATTCTTAAGTTACGTAAATACGAAGAAATTATTCTTAATAAAGTTTTAAAAATCAGCTGTTTGTATCTATTTTAATGAGATTTTAGCAAATTAGACTTGCTTTATGTAAATTAGCGGCTATTTGAAAAAAAACTTAAACTATGAAACGAACATTGCAGCTTTTATTTTGCGCAATTTTCTTGTTACCTGCCTATCAAATGCAAGCGCAAGAAAAACAAACTAAAAATGTAGATAACCAGGCTATTTTTGATGAGCTAATGTACAGACGCGGCAACACCTACCGCACAGCTTCCGGCAAACCCGGTCCAGAATACTGGCAAAATCAAGCAGATTACGAGATTGAAGTAGAATTAGACGATCGTGCAAACACCATAAACGGTAACCTGCAAATTACCTACACCAATAGCAGTCCGCAAAACCTAGATTTTGTATGGTTGCAATTAGAGCAAAACAGATTTACACATGATTCTCGCGGAACTTTAACCACGCCAACAGGTGGTAATCGCTATAGCGGAAATGAATTTGGCGGCTACGATATTCAGAACGTAAAAGTAGACGGAGAATCTGCCGAAATTTTTATTACCGATACTAGAATGAAAATCTATCTTCCTGAAACTCTAGAACGCGATGGCGAAGATTTAGAAATAAGTATGGATTTTAGTTATAAAATTCCGCAAGAAGGAATGGATAGAATGGGACGTTTAGATGTAAAAGACGGCACCATTTACGCAATGGCACAATGGCACCCAAGAATGGCTGTTTTTGATGATGTAGTAGGTTGGAATATAGAACCTTATTTAGGGGCAGGAGAGTTTTATTTAGATTACGGTAATTTTGATTATAAAATCACCGTGCCGGCAAGTCATATTGTTGTTGGCTCGGGAGAATTGCAAAATCCTGAAGAAGTCTTGACAGAAAAACAACAAGAACGTATGGAAGAAGCGCGTAATAGTAACGAGCGCGTTTATATTGTAAAACCAAAAGAAGTTGGTAGAAAATCAAGCCGACCAAAAAATTCCGGGAAACTTACTTGGCATTTTAAAATGGAAAATACCCGCGATGTTGCCTTTGCTTCGTCTAAAGCATTTATTTGGGATGCCGCAAAAATAAACCTTCCGGAAGGTAAAACGGCTTTAGCGCAATCTGCTTATCCTAAAGAAAGCGATGGTAAAAAAGCTTGGGGAAGAAGTACAGAATATACCAAAGAATCTGTAGAATTTTATTCTAACAACTATTATCCATATCCTTATAAAACCGCTGTAAATGTTGCAGCCAATGTTGGCGGAATGGAATATCCCGGCGTTTCTTTTTGCAGTTGGCAAAGTAAAGAAGGCTCGCTTTGGGGCGTAACAGACCACGAATTTGGTCACAACTGGTTCCCGATGATTGTTGGCTCTAACGAAAGACGCTACGCTTGGATGGACGAAGGTTTCAATACATTTATAAACCATTACAGTACGTTAAATTTCAATAACGGCGAGTATCCTTCTAGATTAGGAAATGTAAATGTGATTCAACGCTATTTAAGAAACGAAAATCGCGAAAGCATTAACACCTATCCAGATGTTACCAACCTTAGAAATTTAGGTTACACCGCTTATTATAAGCCGGCAGTAGGATTAATTATGCTACGCGAGTATATTCTAGACACAGAAACTTTTGACAAAGCCTTTAACTCCTATATAGAAACTTGGGCATATAAACATCCGCAACCAAGTGATTTTTTCAACTTTATGGAAAATGCAGTAGGAGAAAACCTTAATTGGTTTTGGAGCACTTGGTTTTACGGAAACGGCAACATAGATATTTCAATTAATGAGGTGAAAAAACACAACCAAGGTTATATGATACATTTAGAGAATAAAGGCGAAATACCAATGCCGGTAAAATTAAGTGTTAGCTATAAAGATGGCAGCACAGAAAAAATAAACTTGCCTGTAGAAATTTGGCAACGTGGCAACAAATGGGAACATTTGTTAAAAACGGAAAAAAAGGTCGAAAAAGTTCAATTTGATGCAGCCGGCCAAGTGGCTGACATTAATAAAGACAACGACCTTTACCAAGTTTCTTCTGAAAAATCAAATTAATAATTAGTATTTGGTAAAATTGATTGTAAGTTTATAGCCCTTAACCTCTTGGTTAAGGGTTTTTTCATGATAGACCAATTGCTAAAGCTTTTTTATGCGCTAAATTTTTTAAAGTATATTTGCAGTTCAAACTTTAAACACGCAAACAATGGCACATAAAGCAGGATTTGTTAATATTATAGGTAATCCCAACGTAGGAAAATCTACACTTATGAATGCTTTTGTAGGCGAGCGTTTATCTATAATTACCAGTAAAGCACAAACTACCCGCCACCGAATTTTAGGTATTGTAAACGGAGAAGATTTTCAGGTTGTATTAAGCGACACGCCGGGAATTATAAAACCGGCTTACGAGTTACAATCCTCTATGATGGATTTTGTAAAATCTGCTTTTGAAGACGCAGACGTTTTACTTTATTTGGTAGAATTGGGCGAGAAAGAACTTAAAGACGAAAATCTTTTTAAAAGAATAACCACAGCAGAAGTTCCGGTTTTATTATTGCTAAATAAAGTAGATAAAGGCAACCAAGAATTGGTAGAAGAACAAGTAAAACTATGGCAGGCTAAAGTGCCAAATGCAGAAGTTTTTGCTATTTCGGCTTTAGAAAATTTTGGCGTGCCAGAGGTTTTTAACCGCATTATAGAATTGTTGCCGGAGTCGCCTGCCTTTTACGATAAAGACACCTTAACAGATAAACCGGAACGTTTTTTTGTAAACGAAATTGTACGCGAAAAAATACTAATGCACTATAAAAAAGAAATTCCGTACAGCGTAGAAATAGAAACCGAAGAGTTTTTTGAAGAAGAAGACATTATACGCATGCGTAGTGTAATTATGGTAGAGCGCGACTCACAAAAAGGTATTATTATTGGCCATAAAGGAAAAGCAATAAAACGTGTAGGTATGGAAGCCAGAAAAGATCTCGAAAAGTTTTTTGGCAAGCAAGTACATATAGAATTGTATGTAAAAATAAATAAAAATTGGCGCAGTAGTGACAGCCAATTAAAACGTTTTGGCTATTCTAATAAATAATAAAATAAAATTTTAGTTGGCTGTATTTCTACAAACCAACATTTTAGCCGTATTTTTGCCGCGTAAAAATTAATCTATGAGCAATATTGTAGCCATTGTAGGACGTCCTAATGTAGGGAAGTCTACCTTTTTTAACCGCCTAATTCAACGTAGAGAAGCTATTGTAGATTCGGTTAGCGGGGTAACGCGTGATAGACATTACGGAAAATCTGACTGGAACGGAAAAGAGTTTACCGTAATAGATACCGGCGGCTATGTTGTGGGTAGCGATGATGTTTTTGAAAAAGAAATAGACAAGCAAGTAGAGCTCGCCATAGACGAGGCAGACGTAATCATCTTTATGGTAGATGTAGAATTTGGTGTAAACCCGATGGATGAAGAAGTTGCCAAAATGCTTCGGCGTGTAGATAAGCCGGTTTTTCTTGCCGTAAACAAAGTAGATAGTGCTGTAAGAGAAGAAAGCGCTATTGAGTTTTACTCGCTCGGATTAGGAGATTATTATACAATTGCCGGTATAAGCGGTAGCGGCACAGGAGATTTGTTAGATGCTGTTGTAGAAGCTTTACCAGAGAAAAAAGAAGCTGCAGAAACAGATTTGCCGCGTTTTGCCGTGGTGGGAAGACCAAACGCGGGGAAATCTTCGTTTATCAATGCTTTAATTGGCGAAGAACGCTATATTGTTACAGATATTGCCGGTACCACGCGCGACTCGATGGATACGAAATACAATCGTTTTGGTTTTGAATTTAATTTGGTAGACACCGCAGGAATCCGCCGAAAGGCAAAAGTAAAAGAAGATGTAGAATTTTACTCGGTTATGCGTAGTGTGCGTGCCATAGAAAATTCTGATGTTTGTATTTTGCTGTTAGACGCTACTCGCGGCTTTGATGGCCAAGTGCAAAATATATTTTGGTTGGCGCATCGCAATAAAAAAGGCATTGTAATCTTGGTTAATAAATGGGATTTGGTAGAAAAAGAAACCAAAACCGTAAAAGAATACGAAAAACACATAAGACAGGAAATAGAGCCATTTACAGATGTACCTATTTTATTTATTTCGGTAACCAACAAACAGCGTATTTATAAAGCTATAGAAACGGCTGTAAATGTTTATAAAAACAGAAGTCAACGCATAAAAACGCGTAAATTAAACGATATTATGTTGCCGGTGGTACAAGAAAATCCGCCTCCGGCTTATAAAGGTAAATACGTAAAAATCAAGTTTGTATCGCAAATACCAACCCCAACACCTCAATTTGCGTTTTTCTGCAATTTACCGCAATACGTAAAAGACCCGTATAAACGCTTTTTAGAAAATAAACTCCGTAAAGAATTTGATTTTACCGGCGTGCCCATTAGCATTTTTATGCGCAAGAAGTAAAAAGATGAAATTTACGTTTATCTGTATGCAACATTTTGGTTTTTTGCACGTCTTATTTAGTAACTAACCAATTAAGCAGAAAAAATGCCATTTAAAAATATACTAACCCAGTTTTTTACACTGGGTTTTTTATTGATTTTCGCTTCCGCGGAAGCGCAAGATTATACCATAAGCGGAAAAATAACAGATGATCAAAACACGCCATTAGAGTCGGCTACGGTTTATGTAGAAACCGCAAAAGACAGCAGTTTGGTAGATTATACCATTTCTGATGTAGCCGGAAAATTTATAATTGAAGGAAATACAACGGCAGACAAAGTAAACTTGTTGGTTTCGTTTACCGGATTTCAAACCTATAAAAAAGTATATAATCTTGCCGAAAATCCTACTATAAAAACCGGAAACATTCTTCTAAAACTTGCAGATAACGAGCTGGGCGAAGTTTTGGTGAAAGGAACCAGAGCGCCGGTAACGGTAAAAACAGATACGTTAGAGTTTAATGCAGCTTCGTTTAAAACCAAGGCAGACGCCAATCTAGAAGAAGTTTTAAAGAAATTGCCCGGCGTGCAAGTAAACAGCGATGGTCAAATTACCGTAAACGGAAAACCGGTTTCCAGGATTTTGGTAAATGGAAAAGAATTTTTTGGCGACGACCCAAAAATCGCCACTAAAAACCTTCCGAAAGAGATTATAGATAAAATTCAAGTAGTAGATACCAAAACCAAGTCAGAAGAATTTACCGGCAAAGAAGGCGATTCTGAAAACAAAACCATAAACATTACCATAGACGAGGACAAAAACAAAGGTTATTTTGCCCGCCTAACAGCCGGCGGCGGCACAGACGAGCGTTACGAATTAAGCGGTGTTGCTAATTATTTTAAAGATAATTTGCGCGTAAGTGTTTTGGGTAGCTCTAATAATATTAATTCTTCAGGCTTTACGTTTGATGAGGTTTTTGATGCTATGGGTAGAAATGCATATTCCATTAGTCGTAGTAGCGATGGCAGTTTTAGTATAAATGGCAATAGTTTTGGCGGCGGTAGCCAAGGCATAACAAAGTCGGATAACGGCGGACTTAGTTTTGTAAACGAATGGCCGGACGAAACCGAGCTTTCTGCCAATTACTTTTTTAATCGCGGCAACACTAAAACAGAAACGCTTATAAGTAGGGAAAATATTTTGCCGGACAGGATTTATACTAATAATTCCAGTTCTTCTTCGCAACGGCAAAACGATAATCATCGTGCAAAAATTGGTTTTGAGGTAAAACCAGATACGCTTACGCGGATTTATTTTCGGCCAAATTTTTCGGTAAACAATGGGTTTTCCAAAAGTAATTCGTTCACCAATTCTGTAGAAGAAAATGGCAACCCGATAAACACAGCAGAAACCGAACAATTTAGCGAGTTGTTTACCACCAATTTTTCCAATAGGTTTAACATCACTAGAAAATACGGACAAAATGGAGGTTTTGTAAGCCTTACTTTTAATAACACGAATAATACATCAAAAGAAGATAAAGCTTATTTTTCTAGACGTGAAATTTTTGATACTAACGGGAATTTAGAAAACACAGAAGAACAAGATCAATTAATTACGCAAAACGCCAAAACCGATGAGTATAGTATTGGCGCTACAACTCGTATGCCGATAAATAAACGATTTTCGTTAGATTTATCTTATAATTACACCAAAACCAACGAACAAAACGAACGTTTGGTGCTGGAGAAAAACCAATTTGGAGACGATTATGATGTCTTGCAGGAAGACTTAAGTAGCGATTTTTCTTCAGAAACTTTTAAGCATCGCCCAAATGTTGGCTTGGTTTACAGAGACGATAAATTACGCGCCAGTATTTCGGGAGGTTTAGAAAACGTCCGACTTAAAAATAAAGATTTATTTAGCCAAACTGCTTTTGATAACACCTATAATAATCTTTATTCGCGAGCTTATTTTCGCTATAAAATTACCAAGACAAAATCTATTTACTTCAATTACAGAAATTCTAGAAACACGCCGTCTGTAAGTCAATTACAGCCGGTTGTTAATACTACCAATCCGTTAAATACTGTGATGGGAAACCCAAATTTAGACCCGTCTTTACAGCATAATTTTTATATGAATTTTAATAATTATGATTTTAAAACCCGTTCCGGATTTTATACCTATCTAACCGGTAGTTTAACCAACGATAAAGTGGTTGCTATTACTACCACAGATCAAGATTTGATAAGAACAACCACTTATACCAATATAGATGGCGCGTACAATTTGAGTGCCGGCGCAAGTTTAGATAAAACCTATACCTTAGAAAATAAAAATACCATAAAAGTAGATGCCGGTATTTACGGCAGATTAAGCAAAGATTTAGGTTTTTCTAATGCGGTAGAATATGAGTCGGAACGTTTTAGTATGAGTCCTAGTTTTGGCGTTCAATATGATATTGTAGATAAATTAACCATCGAGCCGTCTTACGATATTAATTTTGTAAATGCTAACTATAGTTTAAACCAAGCGCGGGATGAGCATTATATAGACCACGATTTTAATTTGGAAATTACTTCTTACTGGCCAAAAAATGTGGTTTTCGGGAACGATATTTCCTATAAATATTTAGGTAATGTTTCGCCGGGATTTAAAAATAATTATGTGTTATGGAATATGAGTTTAGGCTATAAGATTCTGGGCGACGATGGCATCTTTAAAGTAAAGGTTTTTGATTTGTTAGATCAAAACGTTTCTACCCGACGTGTAACCGGCGAAGATTTTGTACAAGACACGCAAGAGTTGGTTTTAGAACGTTATATGATGTTTAGTTTTACCTACAAGCTAAGTAAATTTGGCGGTAAAAAACCAAATAGGCGCGGTTTTAGGATGCGCTAATAATTGCTTTACGGAAATTTCTCGGGTAATGTTGAGATTTGCTCCAGATAATCTTTTTTTTAGTGCTTAATTGTTGTTTTTAAAGGAAGCAAAAATGATTGATAGATGTGAGTTTTCTTAATCAGAAATCAACAATCAACAATCAAAAATCGCTAATCAACTACCAACTTCCGCCAGCGCCGCCGCCGCCAAAGCCACCACCGCCGAAGCCGCCACCAAAACCGCCGCCGCCAAAGCCGCCCCCGGAAGAACCGCCTCCAAAGCCACCGCCGCCGCCGAACATTCCGCGACCAAGACTGCTTAAAATAATAGCGTCAAACAAAGTATCGGAACCGGAACGGCGTCCACCGTTTTTGCCGCCACCTTTATTCTTTTTAATAATAGAGATTATAATAATCACAAAAAAGATGGCAAAAACAATAAGTTGTGGCGGTATGCCTTTTCTTTGTCCTTGATTGGGCACTCCTTCAAAAGTACCGCTTAACACTTGAAATACTGCGGTAGTTCCTTTATCTAAACCGGCATAAAAATCGTTACGTTTAAATTCCGGTAAGATAATTTGATTTATTATCTGTTTAGATTTAGCATCAGTAAGATATTCTTCCAGCCCATAACCGGTGGTAATCCAAATTTTTCTGTCTTCTTTAGAAAGCAGTATGAGTAAACCGTTATCTTTTTTGCTCTGACCAATGCCCCACTCGTGTGCCCATTTGGCAGAAAAAGTACCAATATATTCGCCGTTTAGGCTGGGAATTGTGGCAATTACAATTTGCGTAGAAGTAGTGTCTGCATAACGTATTAACTTTTGTTCTAAGTTCTTTTCTTCTGCATTGCTTAGCATATTTCCGCCATCGTAAACGCTTGTTTCTTTTACCGGTTTTTTAGGAATATTTAGCTGTGCGTACCCGGAAGAAACAAAGCTTACAAAAAGAAAAAGTAGTAATAAATTACGCATAAAAATTAATGTTGAAATTTACTATCCGCGAGAGATTTCGTCAGAGAGTTCGTTTATATCATCTTCGGCCACCGGAAAATGTTTTTTTAATTGTTCGCCGGCTTTTAAAATACCTGCCACTAAACCTTCCTTAAAGGCTTCTTTCTTAAAATGGTTTTGCATAACGTTTTTGGTGCTTTCCCAAAAATTTTCGGGCACCACTTTATCTATACCGCTATCTCCCATAATATAGAATTTTTTATCTTCTACGGCCAAATAAATCAATACGCCATTTTTAAGTTCTGTGCGGTGCATTTTTAGATTTTCAAAAACTTGTTTGGCGCGTTCAATCAAATCTATACTGCAAACTCTTTCTATGTGCACACGAATTTCACCCGAAGTTTTATTTTCGGAAGTTTTAATGGCTTCTACAATTTCCAGTTCTTCTTCAGAGGTTAAAAATTCGGGTTTTTTCATGGCTTTTTAAGTTTTAAAATTCTACAGTAGGAGCGTTTTCTGCGCCTTCATCGGCTTCAAAAGTGGTCATACGCTCAAACCCGAACATTCCTGCAAAAATATTATTCGGGAATTTACGAATGTACGTGTTGTATTTCCGTACAGCTTCGTTAAACCTGTTTCTTTGTACGCTAATACGGTTTTCTGTGCCTTCTAACTGCGATTGCAATTGCTGAAAGTTTTGCGTAGCTTTTAATTGCGGATAGCGCTCAACACTTACCAATAATCGAGATAAAGCCGAAGAAACTTCGCCTTGCGCTTTTTGAAATTTATTTATAGCATCGGCATCCAAATTATCTGCATTTACGTTTACCGAAGTTGCTTTTGAACGTGCCTCAATAACTTGCGTGAGCGTTTCTTTTTCAAAATCTGCCGCGCCTTTTACGGTATTTACCAAATTAGGAATAAGGTCTGTACGACGTTGATAGGCGGTTTCTACATTTGCCCAAGCCGTTTTTACGTTTTCTTCGTACTCTACGGCGGTGTTGTTTACGCCGGCAGTTAAGCTATATAAACCTATTGCAACTACAGCGATAATTATTACGGGAATAAGCCATTTTTTCATGCGTTTCTCTATTTTAAAGTTGATTTTTTATTTCGGTAAGTTCGTTTTTAATTTTTTCTAATTTACGTACAATTTCAAAATTGCTTAAAGTTTCTGCTTTCTCTTCTTTAAGATGAGTTTTTGCACCTTCTAACGTAAAACCCCGCACTTTTACCAAATGATAAATGAGTTCTAGGTTTTTTATGTCTTCCGGGGTAAACTTACGGTTGCCTTTAGCGTTTTTTTTGGGTTTAATAACATCAAATTCTTTTTCCCAAAAACGAATTAGCGAGGCGTTTACCTTAAAGGCTTCGGCAACTTCGCCAATACCATAATAACGTTTATTGGGCAATTTTATATGCATTAGTCTAAAGATTGGTTTTCTAAAGCAGATTGGTTAAGCATAATATCATATTCTTCTGCGGTTAAATCGCCGTGATAAAAGTTTATCGGGTTTACTACTCTGCCATTTTTATGTACTTCATAATGCAAATGAGAACCTGTAGATAAACCGGTATTACCAACTTTGGCTATAATTTCTCCGCGTTTTACTTTATCTCCTCTTCGTACTTCAAACTCACTTAAATGCGCATAATAGGTTTCATAACCAAAACCATGATCTAAAACAATCAAGTTGCCAAAACCTCTGCTTCGTTTTGCTTTTTTTACCACAGCATCTCCAGTAGCAAAAACAGGAGTTCCGGTTTTTGCTGTAAAGTCCATCCCGTTATGCATTTTTCTATACTTTAAAATAGGATGCATTCTAATGCCGTAACCGGAAGCCATTCTGGTTAAATTCTCGTTTTGCACCGGTTGTATAGCCGGAATGGCAGCCAGTAATTTCTCTTTTTCTTTAGCCAGTTTTGCAATTTCGTCAAGAGACTTAGATTGTACTACAATTTGTTTTTGCAGTATATCCATATTTTTACTGGTCTCAATAATCAATTTTGAGTTATCATAGCCTTCTAAATCTTTATACCGATTAACCCCACCAAACCCGGCTTTGCGTTGCTCTTCAGGAATTGGGTTGGCCTCAAAATAAATTCTATAAAGATTATCGTCTCTATTTTGCACATTCGCCAAAACTTTTTGGGCTTGGGTCATTTTCTTGTTCAGTACTTCATATTGCAATTGCATATGTTGTAATTCTCGTTTCAGGGCTTTTTCTTTGGGTGTTTGTATTTGTGGTAAGTTTAAATAAACTACCAGCAAAATAAACCCGGCCAAAAAAGTACCCACAACGGCAATTGCTATATAGCCAAAACGTCTTCCTTTTCTACGTTCTATTTTTCGGTAGGAAAGTGTTTCGCTGTCGTAATAATATTTTACTTTCGACATTCTTCTAATTTATACTAAATTTGCAGTCTAATTTTGATGCATTTTCATACAATTAGACGAACAAAGATAGAAATTGTTTCATTAGTAACATAATAATTACAATTTGCCCAGCAAATAAAGCCTATGAAATCACAAGAGATACGCGATAAATTCCTTTCCTTTTTTCAATCTAAACAACATAAAATTGTGCCTTCTGCGCCAATGGTTATGAATGACGATCCTACGCTAATGTTTACCAATGCCGGGATGAACCAATTTAAAGAGTATTTTTTAGGAAACGCAAAATCTAAATATTCGCGTATTGCAGATACCCAGAAATGTTTACGCGTAAGCGGAAAACACAACGACTTAGAAGAAGTTGGTAAAGATACTTACCACCACACTATGTTCGAGATGTTGGGCAATTGGAGTATTGGCGATTATTTTAAGGAAGAGGCAATTGCTTGGGCATGGGAGTTTTTGACCGGCGAGCTAAAAATAAACCCGGATAATCTCTATGTAACCGTTTTTGAAGGCGATAAAACTGATGGTTTAGCGAAAGATGAGGAAGCTTTTAATTTATGGAAAAAGCACATTGCCCAAGAACGTATTTTGCTCGGTAACAAAAAAGATAACTTTTGGGAAATGGGCGATCAAGGTCCGTGTGGCCCGGCTTCCGAAATTCACGTAGATATTAGAAGCGAAGAAGAAAAAGCCAAAACACACGGAAAAGATTTAGTAAATCAAGATCATCCGCAGGTAGTAGAAATCTGGAATTTGGTTTTTATACAGTATAACAGAATGGCCAATGGAAGCTTAAAAGAATTACCGGCAAAACACATAGATACCGGGATGGGTTTTGAGCGCTTGGCAATGGTAATGCAAGGCAAGCAGTCTAATTATGACACAGATGTTTTTACGCCGCTTATTCGCGAAATAGAAACCATTACCAATTCTACTTACGAAAGTAATGACGCTTCCGCGGAAGAAACAAATATTGCTATTCGGGTAATTGCAGACCACGTTCGTGCGGTAACATTTGCAATTGCAGACGGACAATTGCCAAGTAATAATGGTGCAGGTTACGTAATTAGACGTATTTTGCGTCGCGCCATTCGTTACGGATTTACTTTTCTTAATACCAAAGAAGCTTTTATCTACAAATTGGTAAATATTTTAGCCCAGCAAATGGGCGAAGCTTTCCCGGAGTTGAAAAAACAGCAAAATCTCTGCGAAAAAGTAATTAAAGAAGAAGAAAATTCTTTCCTTAAAACTTTAGACCAAGGTTTAAACTTGTTAGATAGCATTATAGAAAACGCCAGCTCTAAAGAAATTTCAGGAAAAAAAGCATTCGAATTATACGATACCTATGGTTTTCCTATAGATTTAACCGCTTTAATTTTAGAAGAAAAAGGCTATACTTTAAATCAGCAAGAATTCGAAAAAGAATTGCAAAAACAAAAAGAGCGTTCGCGTTCTGCAGCACAAAGTAGCGCAGGAGATTGGGTTGTTTTACGCGAAGATGATGAAGAGGAGTTTGTAGGTTACGACCAATTAAAAACCGATGTAAAAATTACTAAATACCGCGAAGTAGAAAGTAAAAAAGAAGGAAAACTATACCAATTCGTATTTAATCTTACTCCATTCTATCCAGAAGGTGGCGGCCAAGTTGGCGATAAAGGTTATTTGGAAACCCCAAACGGCAATGTGGTTTATATTCTGGATACCAAAAAAGAAAACAACCTGATTATACATATCGCTAAAAATCTACCACAAGAAATAGAAGCGAGATTTACCGCTGTTGTAGATGAAGAACATAGAAACAGAGCTGCTGCAAACCATACAGCAACGCATTTACTGCATCAGGCTTTACGGAATATTTTAGGAGACCACGTAGAACAAAAAGGTTCTTTGGTACATCCCGACTATTTGCGCTTTGATTTTTCGCATTTTAGTAAAGTTTCTAAAGAAGAATTGCAAGAAATAGAGCAATTTGTAAATGCAAGAATTCGCGAACAATTAGCTTTAGAAGAAGAGCGCAATATTCCGTTTCAAGAAGCCATAGATAAAGGCGCTACAGCTTTATTTGGCGAAAAATATGGCGATACGGTAAGAACAATTTGCTACGGAAGTTCAATGGAATTATGTGGCGGAACCCACGTGCCCAACACAAGTAACATTTGGCATTTTAAAATAATTTCTGAAGGCGCGGTAGCAGCTGGCGTTAGACGTATTGAAGCAATTACCGGCGATGCCGCAAAAGAATTTTTAACCCAACAAAGCGAAAGTTTTAATGCTTTAAAACAGCTGGTAAAAAACAATAAAGAGCCGCTAAAAGCAGTAAGCGCCTTACAGGAAGAAAATCAGCAACTTAAAAAGCAAATAGAACAACTTAAAAAAGAAAAAGCAGGAAACGTAAAAGGTACTATAAAAACTGCCTTAACGGAAGTAAACGGAATTAAGTTTTTGGCCAAAAAAGTAGATTTAGATGCCGGCGCAATGAAAGATTTGTCTTTTCAGTTGGGTGGCGAAGTAGATAATTTATTTTTGGTTTTAGGCTCTGAACATAATGGCAAAGCTTTGCTTTCTATTTATATTGATAAACAACTGACCGAAGAAAAATCCTTAAACGCAGGAAAAATAGTGCGCGAATTGGGTAAGTTAATTCAAGGCGGCGGCGGCGGACAAGCATTTTTTGCCACAGCCGGCGGAAAAAATCCAGACGGAATCGAAAAGGCTTTAGAAGAAAGTAAAACCTATATAAGTTAAAAGGTATGTTGAGTGTTAATTAGTTTTTCAACTTCAATTTCGACATCAGCTTAAATTTCAGAAAAAAGATGAAACTACAAACCCAACTAAATATTCCCGAGCAAGAACCTAAAATTAGCTACGATTCTAAGTTGCTATTGTTAGGTTCTTGCTTTACGGAAAATATGGGAGAGAAGTTTGCGTATTTTAAATTCCAACAACTTCAAAACCCGTTCGGAATTTTGTTTCATCCTTTTGCTATAGAAAATTTAGTGAGCAAAGCAGCTCAGCAAAAAGAATACACAGAAAAAGATATTTTTCAATACAACCAAAACTGGCATTCTTTTGAGGCACATTCGCGTCTAAGCAATTCAAATCCTAATGAGATTGTAAAAGATTTAAATAAGGCAATTACACAGACGCGTGACGCTTTAAGGGAAAGTACACATCTAATTATAACCTTGGGGACGGCTTTTGTTTATAAGCATTCAGAAGGCAAAAAATATGTAGCCAATTGTCATAAAGTTCCGCAAAAAGCGTTTAAAAAAGAACTTATCAAAACGCCGGAAATTCAGAAGAGTTTAGAAAACATAGTATCGCAATGCCGTGCGCTAAACCCAGATTTGCAATTTATTTTCACGGTTTCGCCGGTGCGGCACGCCAAAGATGGTTTGGTGCAAAATACTAGAAGTAAAGCCCAATTAATTTCGGCAATTCACGAAGTGATTGACCAAAAGGAAAACACAGCTTATTTTCCTTCGTACGAATTACTGCTAGACGAATTGCGCGATTACCGTTTTTATACCCAAGATATGTTGCATCCTAACGCAACCGCCATTCAATACATTTGGGAAAAATTTGCAGCAACTTGGTTTGCCAAAGAAACGCAACCAACCATGAAAAAAGTAGCTGCTTTACAAAGAAATTTAGAGCATAAGCCGTTTAATCCGCAAAGTGAAGCGCACGAAAGGTTTTTGCAAAAATTAAAAGAACAAAAAGCAGAACTTAAAACGCAATTCCCTTTTATGGCATTTAACTAATTTCTTACTGCAATTTTTTGTATAGACTGTGCCAACCGCCGCCGTTTACACATTCTACTCCGCGGCTTTTCAAAATCCCGGCTGCACTGCCCGAGCGCATTCCGCTGGCGCAACAAACAATTACCGGTTTGTTCATTTTTTTAATCTTTTCTACATTAGAATTTATCTGTTGCAAAGGTATATTTTTAGACCCCGGAATCGCCCCGCCGGCATATTCTCCTTTGCTTCTAACGTCTATTATCACAGCGTCGCGCGATTTAAAATCTTGTATCATTTTGCTTTTATTTCCAAATAAAAAATTTAGTATTCCCATTATTTTCAATTTATTTACAAAGAAACCCTTTAAAACAGAAACCAAGCGTAACTTAGGTTACAAAATGCTTTATTGGTTTTTGGGCGTTCCCACCAATAAAAAAATTGGTGGGCGGGCTTTCCGCTTTTACGCTTCGGTTCGCTATCGCTCCCTGCAGGGTAACCGCTGCAATCCCTAACGCAAAAATTCGTATTTTAGACCAAAATTAAGCAATGAAAAAGTTTATTCTTGGTGTTTTACTTACTGTAATAGTAGGTTTGGGTTATTGGTATTTTAACGATAAAAAACAATCTAAAACAGCCTTAAAACAAACTTCCGAGCTCATAGAAAAAGAGGTGAAAAACGTAAGTAAACTCATTGTTACAGAAAGTTCTTACGCGCAAATATTTACCTACCAAAACAGTAAAGACATTTTTATGGGCATTGAAGCAAGAAAAAAAGCCATTGTTGCGGTAAATACCAAAGCCACGGTTGGTTATGATTTAAGCCAATTAAAATACGAGCTGTTTCCTCAAGACAAAACCTTGCGCATTACCGCAATCCCAAAACCGGAACTCAATATCTACCCCGAGTTTGATTTTTATGATGTTACGCAAGATTACCTCAATCAATTTAAAGCAGAAGATTATAATGCCATCAAAAAAAGGGTAAGGCGACAAATTCGTAAAAAAATAGAGAAATCTGTTGTAATGCAAAATGCCGAAAATCGCTTACTTAGCGAAATCCAAAAACTTTTTGTGCTTACCAACAGTTTAGGATGGACATTAGAATTTTATAAACAGCCCATCCAGTCTGAAAAAGAATTAGAGATTTTGCTTTAAATATTAGCGCTTTCTTTTTTTAATAAAGCAAGTCCGTCATCAATTAAATGCGCAACTTTTGGTCGGTTATATTTTCTAAGTTTTTTTAATTCTAACATAAAAACCATTTAAAAAAGTCTTATAGAAAACCTGAAAATAATCTTTAACTTGCCTACTTATGAAAACTAACCGAAAAGAAGAAATAGTAAAAACGGCAGCCTATCTTTTTAAGAAAAAAGGTTTTGTAGGTGTCTCAATGCGCGATTTGGCGCAAGAAATGGGAATAAAAGCATCAAGTTTATACAATCATATTTCGTCAAAACATGAAATTTTATCGGAGGTAATTATGCAAGTGGCGCAACGTTTTACCAATCATATAAATACACTTGCTCCGCAAGAAATTTCGGCTATAGAAAAGCTGGAAAACATTATTCATATGCATATTGATTTGACGATTCAAAAAAGTGATTTTTTAGCGTGTATGAATAATGACTGGATGCACTTAGAAAAAACTCAAAAAACTGCCTACATAAAAATGCGAAATGACTATGAGCAAAAGTTTCGGGAAATTTTACAAGAAGGCATTGCTAACAAAGAACTAAAACCAGCCGACCCGGAAATTATGCTTTTCTCTATACTTTCTACACTACGAACCTTCTATTTATGGTATGCAAAAAATACAAATATCTTTTCCCAGAAAGCTAAAACCGATTTAACTAAAACCCTTTTAAAAGGAATTATTTTGGAAAAACCTTAATATCGGATAGATTGTTTTTTTAAATTAACCGATAATAGTGTATCTTTGTGATATGTGGGATATTAACCTAAGATATCGAGAAAAACTACAAGCTACTTATAAGCGCTTGTATGAAAAAAAAGCAATCTTGCAAAAAAGCAGGCCGTTGCCCAAAATAGCTCTGCAAAAAATACAAGAAGCACTTGCTGTAGAATGGACGTACAACACCAATAGCATAGAAGGTAATACTTTAAGCTTGCGAGAAACCCAAATGGTTTTGCAAGAAGGCATTACCATTAAAGGTAAATCGTTACGCGAGCATTTTGAAGCTAAAAACCACGAGTTGGCGCTAAAACGCTTGTATGAAATGGTAGACAATAACGAAGCTCTTTCCGCCAAAAACATTTTGGAGTTGCATAGTTATGTTTTAAGAAGCATAGAAGACGATTATGCCGGCAGGTTAAGAAATGGTGGTGTGCGTATGGCCGGTGCAAATTTTATTCCGCTAAACGCGCAAAAAGTTTCTGGTTTGTTAGATGAGCTTATCCAGTTTGTACAAGAAAATCCGCTACAGCTTAATAGCATAGAGTTAGCTACAGTTTTTCACCATAAACTGGTTTATATTCATCCTTTTTTTGATGGCAATGGTCGTACGGTACGATTAACCATGAATTTGCAATTATTGCAAGAAGGTTTTACGCCGGCAATCATTCTAACCAACGATCGCAAAAAATACTACCAAGCTTTAAACCAGGCCAATAAAGGAGATTATTATAAGTTAAGCTTATTAATGGCGCAAGCTTTAGAGCGCACGTTAAATATTTACCTAAATGCGCTGCCTGGCAGCGACGATAATTACAAAGAAATAAGCAATTTAGTTAAGGAAGAATCTTTGCCATACGGCCAAGATTACATTAGTCTTTTAGCTAGACAAGGCAAAATAGATGCTTATAAAGAAGGTAGAAATTGGCTTACCAGCAAAAAAGCTATTGAAGATTATATAGCTAATCGGCAGCGTAATAGAAACTAGGCTGTCTGATAATCATTGCATTATGTTTTAACAAGCAAAATTTGCACACAAAACTAACAATCGTTAGTTTTGTGAGGAAGTATAAATTAGACTATGGCAAAATTTCATAAATTAAATGTACAGGACGTTTATAAAGAAACTGCAGACTGTACGGTTATAACTTTTGATGTCCCTGAAAACCTACGAACCGATTTTAAATTTAATCAAGGACAACATTTAACTTTACGGAAGGAAATAGACGGTGAAGATGTGCGCCGGTCATATTCTTTGTGTTCTAGCCCGTATGACGTAGAGTGGAAAGTTGCCGTAAAGGAAATTCCAACAGGAATTTTTTCCACATACGTGAATCAAAACTTAAAAAAAGGCGAGACCATAGAGGTTATGGCGCCAAGCGGTAAATTTGGAGTAGAAATTGCAAAAAATAATGCAAAAAATTATTTGTTTTTTGCTGCGGGCAGCGGAATTACTCCCGTGCTTTCTATGATAAAATCGCATTTGGCCGTAGAACCTAAATCAACTTGCAAGTTGTTTTATGTAAACAAGACAGCAAAATCTATTATCTTTAAAGAAGAGTTAGAGCAATTGCGAAACAAGTACTTTGGAAGGTTAGAAATTTATTATTTCTTAACGGAAGAAAAACGCGATATTGGATTGTTTAACGGTAGGTTTGACGATGAGAAAATGGGTATCTTAACCAATACTTTTATAGATATTCCAGATACTAACGAAGTTTTTCTGTGTGGACCGGAAAAAATGGTAATGTATTTAAAAGATTATTTAGTAAATGCAGGTTTGCCGGAAGAGTTAGTACATTTTGAGCTGTTTGTTACCGGACTTTCAGAAGAAGATATTGCTAGAACAAAACGCCTGGCAAAGCAAAACGTAGAAGGCACAGAGGTAACTATTGTAGATGGTGGAAAAGAATTTCAGTTTACCATGACGCAAGACTATGATAATATTTTAGATGCAGCCTTAGGAGCCGGAGCAGATTTACCTTTTGCTTGTAAAGGTGGGGTTTGTAGCACATGCAAATGTGAAGTTGTAGAAGGAGAGGTAGAAATGAAGGTAAATTATGCTTTAGAAGAAAAGGAACTACAACAAAATTTGGTACTTAGTTGCCAATCTGTTCCTACTTCTAAAAAAGTTAAGATGAATTTTGACGTGTAAACTTAAAAAGTTGAAAATAGAAAGTTGTAGGACGAAAACGCAAGAATTATGAGTGAGAAAGAAATTAAAAATCTAGAAGAAATTTTCGAGGCAAAAATTGCTCGAGACGAGAAAATAGAACCCAAAGATTGGATGCCGGAGAAATACCGCAAAACGCATATTCGGCAAATGTCGCAGCACGCCCATTCCGAAATTGTGGGAATGTTGCCAGAAGGAAACTGGATTACCCGAGCTCCGTCTTTGCGCAGAAAAGTTGCTCTGTTAGCCAAAGTGCAAGATGAAGCCGGTCACGGACTTTATCTTTACAGCGCTACAGAAACTTTAGGAATTTCTAGAGATGAATTATATGACCAATTGCATTCAGGCAAGGCAAAATATTCCAGTATTTTTAATTATCCAACCATTACTTGGGCAGATATTGGTGCAATTGGCTGGTTGGTAGATGGTGCGGCTATTATTAACCAAGTTCCGTTGTGCAGTACATCTTTTGGGCCATATGCTCGTGCTATGGTTCGTGTTTGTAAAGAAGAAAGTTTTCACCAACGTCAAGGTTACGAGATTATGCTAACCCTTTGTAAAGGTACGCCAGAGCAAAAAGAAATGGCACAAGATGCGTTAAACCGTTGGTGGTGGCCAAGTTTAATGATGTTTGGTCCAACAGACGATCAATCTACGCATACCGAACAATCGATGAAATGGAAATTGAAACGAAAAACTAACGATGAGTTGCGCCAGCAATTTATTGATCAGACCGTGCCGCAAGCCGATATTTTAGGAATAAAAGTGCCGGACGAAGATTTAAAATGGAACGAAGAAACCGGTCATTATGATTTTGGAGAAATAAACTGGGACGAGTTTTGGCAAGTAGTAAAAGGTCACGGTCCTTGTAATAAAGAACGTTTGCAAACCCGAGTAGATGCTTGGGAAGGCGGAGAGTGGGTGCGTGACGCAGCTATGGCTTACGCCGAAAAACAAGCCGATAAAAAAGTGAAAAAAGCAGGATAAAATAGTAGTGAGTATGGAGTAATTAGTAGTTAGTAAAAATGATAATTACTGAAAAAGCACATTAGCTTTTCCGAAAATTTTCCTCTATAAAGAAAAAATGCTTCAAGAAATAGTACAGTTTTAATATTGTTTTTTTAAGTCAAACATTCCTAAAACTTCAAAATTATACTTTGATAAAAACTCACTACTCAATTCTTATAACTAAATACTTATTAAATTATGTCAGATAAAAATAAAAACAAGAAAAAAAATTGGCCCCTTTGGGAAATTTTTGTCCGAAGTAAAAACGGATTAGAACATCGTCATTTTGGAAGTCTTCATGCCGCAGATGCAGATATGGCTTTAGAAAATGCTCGCGATGTTTATACCAGAAGAAGCGAAGGCGTGAGTATTTGGGTAGTAGAGTCTAAAAACATTACCGCTTCTAACCCAGAACATAACGGTGAGTTATTTGAGCCGGCAGCAGATAAAGTATATCGTCACCCTACATTTTATGATTTGCCAGATGAGGTAAAACATATGTAAATTTCTGCGAAGGCAGGAATTTCAATGCGCGGTCT
Organism: uncultured Mesonia sp.; assembly: GCA_947494545.1. Lineage (GTDB taxonomy): Bacteria > Bacteroidota > Bacteroidia > Flavobacteriales > Flavobacteriaceae > Mesonia. Next base: position 178,566 of record CANLVH010000004.1, read on the forward strand.
ATAATCGTTGCGAAGTCAGGAAGCTAAATACGTTGCTCAGTTTTCTACGAAGACAAGAATTTAATCGTTTTGGCTTTAACACTTTTGTGAGAAACCTCAAAATGCCATTTTAAGTTCTAGCTTATCCAGAAAGACGAGAACGGCATTGGTTTCCGCGGAAGCGTAAATTATACTTTATGAAAGTTTAGTTTTCTATTACGGAAGAATATAATTGGAGTAATTTAGACTTGAGTTAAAAAATAAAAAGATTTTTGAATAAATAATAAATAATATGAATTCAGAAAAAAAAGATTCGCGTCTACACGAGAATAAAATAAAATACATTTATGGCATTGCCGATAATAGTTTGATATTAGGACAACGCCTGGGAGAATTAACCGGACACGGACCAACTTTAGAAACAGATATCGCGCTCACCAACATTTCTTTAGATTTATTCGGGCAGGTACGCAGTTATTTTCAATATGCAGCACAAATTTCAGAAAAAGAGGTAACCGAAGACGATTTAGCTTTTTTGCGAACAGAACGCGAGTACTTAAACGTACTTTTGGTAGAACAACCCAATACAGATTTTGCTTACACCATTGGCCGTCAATTTTTGTTTGATCATTTTCATATTCTTTTAATGATGCATTTACAAAACTCTAAAGACGATACATTGGTAGCGATTGCAAAAAAAAGTATAAAAGAAGTAAATTACCACAAACGTTTTTCTAGCGATTGGATAAAACGCTTGGGGGATGGAACCGAAGAAAGCAAAGAAAAAATGCAAACCGCTATCAATGATTTATGGCGATTTACAGACGAGTTATTCCATACCACAGAAGCAGATGAAGAAATGATTAAAGCAGGGGTTGGGGTAGATGTAAAAACATTAAAAGAAACTTATTATAAAAATGTTTCGGAAGTGTTGGAAGAAGCTACTTTAGAAATTCCCGATTTAAAGTACTTTCAAAAAGGCGGTAAAGACGGAATTCATACAGAGCATATGGGCTTTATTTTAAGTGATATGCAGTATATGCAACGTACATATCCCGGAATGAAGTGGTAAATTCCTGCGAAGGCAGGAATCTATTTGGAGTAACCAATTCCCGCTCTGGCATTAAACCTAATCCGTGATTTAAAATTCCTGCTCACGCAAGAATCTTAAATATTTCTGCTAAAGTAGAAGCCTCTAAATGAGTTTGATGATGCGTGAAGATTATAAATAAATCTAAAAATGGTAGAAGAGAAAGTACATATCAACAAAGAATTAGAACCAATTTTGCGAGAGGTTCCAGATCCTGAGATTCCTGTTTTATCGATTATTGATTTGGGCGTGGTGCGTGAAGCGAGGTTAGAAGGCAAAAAAGCGAGCGTAAAAATTACGCCAACCTACAGCGGTTGTCCCGCGATGGATGTGATTGGAGATGATATTGTAACTGCCTTAACAAATGCCGGTTACCAAGCAAAAGTAGATTTAATTCTCGCGCCGGCTTGGAGTACAGATTGGATAACAGAGAAAGGTAGAAAAGCTTTAGAAGACTATGGCATAGCACCACCTATGGATGCTTCGGCAGATAAAAAAGCTTTATTGGGCGAAGAAAAATTGGTAAAATGTCCGCAGTGCGGTTCCAAAAACACGCATTTGGTCAGTCAGTTTGGCTCTACTGCCTGCAAAGCTTTATTTAAGTGCGACGATTGTCAAGAGCCTTTCGATTATTTTAAATGTTTAATTTAATTCCTGCGTAGGCAGGAATCTTTTTATAGAATACTATGAATAAAAATATACAAATAGAAATTAAAAATCAGGTAGCTTTCATCAGCTTCAACAGGCCTGAGGTGTTTAATAGTTTTAATAGAGAAATGGCTTTTGAATTGCAAAATGCCTTAAAAGATGCTGCTAAAAATGACGCGGTTCGAGCTATTTTACTTACCGGAAATGGCAAAGCTTTTTGTGCCGGACAAGATTTAAAAGAAGTTACCAATCCAGATTTAAATCCGGGTTTTAAAGCAATTTTAGAAGAGCATTACAATCCTGTAATTAAATTAATTCGCGAAACCGCAAAACCGGTTGTTGCTGCGGTAAATGGTGTGGCAGCCGGGGCCGGAGCCAATATAGCTTTGGCTTGCGATGTGGTGGTAGCTTCAGAAAATGCCGCTTTCATTCAGGCGTTTAGTAAAATTGGTTTGATCCCGGATTCGGCGGGAACATTTTTCTTACCACGATTAATCGGTTTTCAAAAAGCTTCGGCTTTAGCCATGTTAGGCGATAAAATTGATGCGCAAGAAGCAGAACGACTGGGAATGATTTACAAATATTTTTCTGCAGAAAACTTTACGGAAGAAAGCGAAAAACTAGCACTGAAAATGGCAAAAATGCCTACAAAAGCACTAGCTCTAACCAAAGAAGCCTTAAACCAGTCGTTTACCAATAATTTAGATGAACAACTAGCTTTAGAAAGTAAATTTCAAATTGAAGCCGCCTCTACCAAAGATTACAAAGAAGGCGTTAATGCGTTTGTAGAGAAGAGAAAACCGGAGTTTGAAGGGAAGTAGGATTGAAGATTAACGATTGATGATTGCAGATTTTTGATTTAAAATAAATACTATGAATGCAAATCAATTAGAAGAAAGATTGATTCAGTTTGCCATAAAAGTCATTTTGATGACAAAAAAAATTGATCAATCTTTTGCAGCAGAACATTTAATTAAACAGTTGATCAGATCTGCTACGTCTCCAGCATTAAATTATGGGGAAGCTAGAAGTGTAGAATCTTCTCGAGACTTTTTACATAAAATGAAAATTTGTTTAAAAGAATTGAGAGAATCTTACGTGAATTTAAAAATTCAAAAAGGAGCTGGGCTAACTTTAAATTCAGAACTTTTAGAAGAATTATTAAAAGAGAATAACGAACTTATTTCAATTTTTGTGAGGAGTGTAAAGACGGCTTCTTTTAAATTAAAATCTTAAAATATTACGTTGTATGACAAATCAACAATCAACAATCAACAATCAACAATCTTCAATTATTATTGCAATTATAGGAGCAGGAACAATGGGTAGCGGTATTGCGCAAGTTGCGGCAACCGCCGGATGCCAAGTTATGCTCTACGATACCAAACAAGAAGCATTAGACAAAAGCAAAACCAAGCTGGAAAAAATCTTGTTTCGATTAATCGAAAAAGGAAGAATTGATGAAACAGAAAAAAATCGGATAGAAGGAAATATTTCGTATGTAAACGCTTTAAAAGATTTGGCCAAAGCAGATTTAACCATCGAAGCAATTGTAGAAAACCTCGATATTAAGCGTAAAGTTTTTCAAGAATTGGAAAGTTACCAATCTAGAGATGCTATCATAGCTTCTAATACGTCTTCGCTTTCTATAGCTAGCATTGCTGCTTCTTTAGAAAATCCGGAACGTGTTATCGGGATTCATTTTTTCAATCCCGCACCTTTAATGCCGTTGGTAGAAATTATTCCGGCCGTTCAAACTTCCGAAAAGGTAAAAGATAAAGTAGTACAAATTATAAGCGACTGGGAAAAAGTTGGTGTACTTGCCAAAGACACGCCAGGCTTTATTGTAAACCGCGTGGCGCGACCATTTTACGGAGAAGCTTTACGGATTTACGAAGAAGGAAAAGCCAGTTTTGCCGAAATTGATCAAGCTATGAAAGACTTAGGTGGTTTTAGAATGGGGCCATTTGAGTTGATGGATTTTATTGGAAACGACGTTAATTACACCGTTACCGAAACCGTTTTTGCAGCCTTTTATTACGATCCGCGTTACAAACCTTCCTTCACGCAAAAACGCCTATCAGAAGCTGGGTATCTCGGGCGAAAAACCGGGAAGGGTTACTACACTTATAAAGACGGCAAGCCTGTCATCCCGAGCGAAGTCGAGAAATCTCTCAACCAAGAAAAAGCAAATGAAATCTTAGATCGCATTTTGGTAATGCTCATCAATGAAGCTGCCGACGCACTTTTCTTAAATATCGCCACGGCAAAAGATATAGATTTGGCAATGACTAAAGGCGTAAACTATCCAAAAGGTTTACTCGCTTGGGCCAACGAAAAAGGCATTGACTGGTGCGTAGAAAAAATGGATGCTTTATACGAAGAATACCACGAAGACCGCTATCGCTGTAGTCCGCTGTTACGGAAAATGGCGAAAGAGAATAACAACTTTAACTTTTAAATAAGTAGAAAATGAAAAATGGCATTGTACGAAACATTTTAGCAGTTATTTTAGGAGCTGTCTTGGGCGGTTTTATCAATATGGGAATAATAATGATAAGCGGCTATATAATTCCGCCACCTGCGGGAGCAGATTTAACTACTCCAGAAGGATTGGAAGCGGCAAAAGATTTGTTAGAGCCCAAACATTTTATTTTTCCGTTTTTGGCACACGCTATAGGAACTTTGATAGGAGCTTTCATAACCGTAATTGTGGCCAAAAACCGTCATCTTATTTTGGCAATGCTAATTGGTTTTTTCTTTTTAATTGGGGGAATTGCAGCGGCCTTTATGATTCCATCACCCACCTGGTTTGTGGTGTTAGATTTGGTCTTGGCTTATATTCCATTTGCTTGGTTAGCGTATAAAATTAGAAAAAAAATCTAATAGAAAGCATTATTAAAATTAAAGTTTCGATGAAAAATAAAGAAAATAAAAACAGTCTATCACCATTAAAAATTCCGCAGCATATGTTAGAAAATGATGCTTTCAGCCAATGGTTGGGGATTGAGATAGTAGAAGTGCAAGAAGGTTATTGTAAAGTGCAAATGCAAATCCGTAAAGAAATGCTTAACAGTATGAAAAAAGCCCACGGTGGCATTACGTATTCTTTGGCAGATACCGCTTTTGGCTTTGCCTGCAACACTTACGGCAAAAAGGCAGTTTCTATAGAAACATCCATAAATCACATAGAAGCTTTAGAAGAAGGCGATATTATAACCGCAGAATCAGATGTAAAAAGCCAGAAAAACAAACTTGGTTTTTATATAGTAGAAGTAAAAAAACAAGAACAAATGGTTGCACTTTTTAAAGGCGTTACCTATCGCACGAGTGTAAACTGGGAGTAAAATAATCATTGGGGCGCAACCCTATCGGGTCGGGCTTTCGCGAGTCGCTTCCCGATTGCTTTCGCATCGGGAGAGCTTCAACAAACGCTCAATCCCTTGCACAAAATAACAGACCATAAAATTTAAAAAATAAAATGTAAAAGTGAAAAGTTAGAGGGTTCGTATTAAAAACTTTATCTTTTGCATTCAAAATTTATAACTCAAAATTTAAAATTAGAAATGAACGCATATATAATAGACGGAATAAGAACGCCAATAGGAAATTATAAAGGAACATTGTCTCCAGTAAGAACAGACGATTTGGGAGCACTTGTCATTAAAGAAATTGTAAAAAGAAATCCGAATATTCCTAAAGATGCTTACGCCGATGTGATTATGGGCTGCGCCAACCAAGCCGGCGAAGATAATAGAAATGTTGCCAGAATGTGTTCGCTTTTGGCGGGTTTACCATACTCCGTTCCGGGCGAAACCGTAAATAGACTTTGCAGTAGCGGACTTTCGGCTATTATTCACGCCAATCGGGCAATAAAAACCGGAGACGGAGATTTGTTTATTTCCGGTGGTGTAGAACATATGACGCGCGGACCTTATGCTATTGCCAAACCTTCTTCCGCTTATGGAAATGATGCCAAAATGTACGATACCAGTTTTGGGTGGCGCTTTGTCAATCCAAAAATGCACGAGATGTATGGCACCGATGGCATGGGAGTAACGGCAGAAAATTTAGTAGATAAATACGTTATTTCTCGCGAAGACCAAGATGCTTTTGCATATTGGAGCCAAATGAAAGCCACCAAAGCCCAAGAAAATGGTCGTCTGGCAAAAGAAATTGTGCCTGTAGAAATTCCGCAAAGAAAAAAAGACCCTATTCACTTTAATCAAGATGAGTTTATAAAACCAAAAACCTCCAAAGAAATCTTAGCGAAGTTACGCCCGGTTTTCCGTAAAGAAGGTGGTAGTGTAACCGCAGGGAATGCTTCCGGACTTAACGATGGTGCTGCGGCAACTATTATAGCGTCAGAAGATGCTGTGAAAAAATACGATTTAAAACCAATGGCAAAAATCTTGAGTTCTGCGGTAGTGGGGGTAGAACCAAGAATTATGGGAATAGGTCCCGTAGAAGCTTCTAATAAAGCTTTAGAAAAAGCAGGATTAACCCTGAAAGATATGGATGTCATCGAGTTGAACGAAGCTTTTGCCGCACAAAGTTTGGCTTGTACCAGAGCTTGGGGATTAGAAGATAACGATTCCCGTCTAAACCCAAATGGAGGCGCTATTGCAATTGGTCATCCACTCGGCGTTACCGGAGCAAGACTAGCTTATACCGCAGCCTTAGAATTGCAACTTACCGGTAAAAAATATGCTCTAGTAACAATGTGCGTTGGAGTAGGACAAGGTTATGCTGCTGTAATAGAACGAGCCTAATTCCTGCGAAAGCAGGAATCTCAGGAGCAAGAGTAAAAGAGTTTTAGTCTGTGGGATATCTATGATAAGATATTAAGATTCCCACTTTCGTGAGAATACTGCGAAAGCAGGAATCTCAGGAGTAAGAGTAAGAAGTTTGTGTTCTATAATTAATTGATAATGCGATTATTGTATTAAATATTTATTGATTATATTTACAAAAAATAAATATAAAATGGCAACATTCACATCTTCACTTCCCGATCATTTGCTAAAAGAACTGGCAGAAAAAGCTAAGGCATTAAAAATGCCTAAAAATAAGCTTATTGAAAAAGCGCTTGAAATTTACTTAGAACAATTAGATCGTGCTGCGTATAAAAAATCCTACCAAAGAATGGCAAAAGACGAAGACATGTTAGCCATGGCTGAAGAAGGAATGGCAGATTATTTTAAACAGCTTCAAGAGTTAGATAAAGAATGAAGCAAGGAGAAATTTGGGAAGTTTATTTTGATCCTGTAAAAGAAAGCGAGCAGGGAGGAAGACGTCCAGCAGTCATAATTTCTGGTAATTTGGTAAATGCAAATTTAAAGACAGTAATTGTATGTCCATTAACTAGCAAATTAAAAAATTATCACGGTAATTTAATTGTGGAACCTTCCCAAAAAAACAGATTGAAAGCAAAATCAGAAGTGATGGCAATTCACGTTTGTTCCATATCTAAAGAGTGCTTTAAAAACAAATTAGGAGTTTTTAATAAAAAAGAAATGGCCGTAATTATTGAAGGCTTGAGTAAAATAATAAAGTATTAAAGTAAAAATAGAAACGTTTTTTTACTGATTCTAAAAATTAAAAAATGCAAAAATTACAAAGTTATATTAACGGAAAATGGGTAAGTGGTTCTGGCGAAGGCGTCCCAATGTTAGATGCCGTAACCGGCGAAACCATTGCGTTAAGCGATACAAAAGGGCTTGATTTTGATCAAGCCTTAAAATATGGTAGAAAAAAAGGAGAAGCTTTACGGAAAATGACTTTCCAAGAACGCGGGTTAATGCTAAAAAAATTAGCGTTTTACCTGATGAAAAGAAAGAAAAAATTTTATGAAGTAAGTTACCGCACCGGCGCTACCAAAGCAGACAGTTGGGTAGATATAGAAGGTGGATTTGGTAACCTTTTTGCCAATGCTTCTTTACGAAAAGTTTTTCCAAATCAGCCTTTTGATGTAGAAGGCGATCCTATAGATTTATCACGCGGCGGTCGTTTTATGGGGCATCATATTTTGGTACCAAAAGAAGGTGTTGCGGTACATATTAATGCGTTTAACTTCCCGGTTTGGGGAATGTTAGAAAAATGTGCAGTCAACTGGATGGCCGGGATGCCAGCTGTGGTAAAACCGGCTACCAATACTTCTTTCTTAACAGAAGCGGTAGTGCGCGAAATCATTAATTCAGGAATTTTGCCCGAAGGCTCTTTGCAGCTTATTTCGGGTTCTGCACGTTCTATTTTAGATACCGTAGAATCGCAAGATGTGGTAACATTTACCGGCTCTGCAGATACCGGAAGACTCTTAAAATCGCATAAACGCTTGTTAGAAGAATCGGTTCCTTTTAATATGGAAGCAGATTCGTTAAACTCTTCTGTTTTGGGCGAAGATGCAAAACCCGGCATGCCGGAATTCGATTTGTTTATCAAAGAAGTACGTAACGAAATGACTTCTAAATGCGGTCAAAAATGTACGGCAATTCGTCGCGTTATTGTTCCGGAGAATTTGGTCGAAGATGTGCAAATTGCATTAGGAAAATCGCTGGGGAAAGTTACCGTTGGCGATCCACGTTTAAAAGAAGTACGTATGGGTGCTTTGGTAAGCAAAGATCAAGTGCAAGAAGTACGTGAACGCGTGCAAGAAATGTCTAAAACCGCCAATTTGGTTTATGGCGATTTAGAAAATATAAAAACCATAGGAGCAGATGCCAAAAAAGGCGCATTTATGTCGCCAATTGTGTTGCGAGAAGACAATCCGTTTGAAAATCTTGCTGTACACACTACAGAGGCTTTTGGTCCGGTAAGTACTATTATGCCGTACAAAAATTTAGACGAAGCTATAAAACTTTCCAAAATGGGTAAAGGTTCGTTGGTAAGTTCAATTGCTACCGGCGATGATAAAATTGCTCGAGATTATACCGTAAAAGCAGCAACGCATCATGGTCGTATTTTGGTAATAAATAAAGAAAGCGCCAAGCAAAGTACCGGTCACGGTTCGCCATTGCCGCAATTGGTTCACGGCGGTCCCGGAAGAGCCGGAGGCGGAGAAGAAATGGGTGGTAAGCGCGGTATAAAACATTATATGCAGCGTTGCGCCATTCAAGGTTCGCCAACTACTTTAACCGAAATTACCGGTATTTATCAAGCTAATGCTAAATATAAAGAAGCAGAAAAACATCCGTTTGCGTACCATTGGGAAGATATTCAACCAGGAATGTCTTTAAAAACCCATAACCGAACCCTTACCGATACGGATATTGTTAACTTCGGGAATCTTACTTGGGATCATTTTTATGCGCATACCGATATAACTTCTCTTGACGGAAGTATTTTTGAAAAACGAACCGCGCACGGTTACTTTATTATTTCCGCGGCAGCGGGATTATTTGTGTATCCTAATAAAGGACCGGTAGCAGCCAATTATGGTTTGGAAGAAATTCGGTTTTTGCGCCCGCTTTATCACAACGATACTATTCACGTACGTTTAACCTGTAAAGAAAAGATAGATCGCGAACAAAAAGGAAGAGAATTACCAAGCGGAATCGTAAAATGGTTTGTAGAGGTTTTTGACACCAATGTAACCGATGGTAAATTGCCAAAAGACCAAGCAGAAGAAAAAGAGTCGCTTGTAGCAATTGCGACTATTTTAACAATGGTGCAAAAGAAACAAACAAGCTTTACGGAAATTAATGAAGACGTGATTAATTCCGCTTTAGCGAAATTAAATGAAGACAGTAAACCGGCTTGGGGAAGTATGAAGCCGCAAGATTTGGTAGAACATTTAGAAGCAAGTTACCGAATTGCCTCGGGCGAAATTCAAGATTTTGACATTGTCACACCAGAGAAATATTTAGACGATACGCGTTCTACTTTATGGAATTATGAGCCGATGCCAAAAAATTTCAATTTCCCATTATACGAAGAAGGAAAGCTTCCGGAGTTGAGACATGAAAATTTAGAGGAAGCAAAGAAAAAACTTCGCGAAGCGCGAGAACAATATATTGAATTCTTTAAAGAAAACCCGGATGCAATTACTAAAAATGCCGTGTTTGGAGAGTTGACAAAATATGAATGGGAGTTACTAGAACGCAAACACCTTAACCATCATTTTGAGCAGTTTGGATTGCTGTAGAAATTGGAAAAACAATAATAGAAAAAGCCGTCTAAAATTTGAAATTTAGACGGCTTTCTTATTTTAGTAAACTAAGTTTGCTGGTTTACTTCACTAAAGTCAACTCATCAATTATATGGGTTGCTCCGGCAAATTTGTCTATTAAAAACAAAACGTATCTAATATCTACACTTATGGTACGTTGCAATTCGTCATCAAAAATTACATCGCCGGCCATTGCTTCAATATTTCCGTCAAAAGCTAATCCAATTAATTCTCCTTTTCCGTTTAAAACTGGCGAGCCAGAATTTCCACCGGTAATATCATTATCCGTTAAAAAGTTTACCGGTAAATAGCCATCTTCATCGGCATATTGACCAAAGTCTTTTTTCTCGTATAAATCAATTAACTTTTGTGGCATATCAAACTCTTCGTCTCCCGGTTGGTATTTTGCAACCGTTCCCTTTAAAGTTGTATAATAATTTTTCTTGGCGTCGTTACTTTCGTCTTCCGGCAAGGCAATTACTTTTCCGTAGGTTAAACGCAACGTACTGTTGGCATCCGGATAATATTTTTTGTCCGGATTTTGGTTGCGCATTCCTTGAATCATTAGCCTAAACGCTTTTTGGTACTTATCTTCCCATTCTTTTTGCTCATCAGATTTTGCTCTGTAACGCGTTAATAAATCGGTAGATAAAGCGTACATCGGGTCGTTGTTAAGCTCTTCAATATTTGGATTGTTCAAAAACGCTCTAAACGTTTCTTCAGATTTAAAGATGCTGTTTTCTACTGCTTCATCTATATAGTTCTGCCAAGCTTCTGCATCGTTATCGCTTTCATCAGCAATTTCTTTTACTTTAGGAGCAATATCTTTCGCTTTTTCAGAATACAAATGTAGTTGTGAGGCAAGAACATCTTTTTCTAAAGGCAGGTATAAACCATCGTACAACTTCTCGATTTCATTTTCTAATTTAGGCAATATTTCTGCTTGTTTTGCCTCGTTCTGCGTAAGGTAATATTCCATAGTTTTTCCTAAACGGTACGGAATTGTAGCCATTCTTGTACGCAATAAAAGACTCAAATAATTACGATGACGACTACTTTCGTTTGTCTTTTCGTAATATTTGTTAATGGTGGGCATCACTTCTTCATACTTGTCGGTTTCCTGCTTTTTTGCCCATCTTTTAAACTTTCTCTCTGCTTTTCGCTTTGTTTTTGCTGTTTTATGTTCTTTTAAAGCATCAATCATTCCTTGTCTATTTTTCCAATAATTAGCGATGCTGGCATAGCTGGAAGCGTAGTCTAAATTAACTTGTGGTTTTTCATCCATATATTTCTTCATAACATCCATAGATGTTTTTGAAGCTTCTACCCAAGCAGGATAAGCGTACTCTACGTTTTGCTCAATTCCTGCAGAAGGCATCCAGCGGTTGGTTCTTCCGGGGTAACCCAAAATCATTGCAAAATCGTTTTCTTCAAAACCTTTTATGCTTGTTGGTAAATGATATTTAGGTTCTAATGGCACATTATCTTCAGAATATTCAGCCGGATTCCCGTCTTTGTCTGCGTACACTCTAAACAGCGCAAAATCTCCGGTATGGCGTGGCCACTCCCAATTATCTGTATCGCCACCAAATTTTCCAATATCTTTTGGCGGAGTTCCTACCAAACGCACATCGTTATAATCTTGGTAAACAAAATAGTAAAACTCGTTACCGCTGTAAAAAGACTTTACGGAAACGGTATATTTTCCGCCTTCGCTATTTTCTTCTTGAATTTTTGCCATCTCTTTATTTAAAGCGGCTTCACGTTCATCTTCTGTCATTTGGTCGTTTACTTGCGCCAACATACGTTCCGAAACATCGTCCATACGCACAAAAAAGCGTACCGAAAGATTTTCCGGTTTTAATTCTTCTTCGTGGTTTTTTGCCCAAAATCCGTTGTTCAAATAATCGTTTTCTTCGGTAGAAAGTTCAGCAATAGTACCGTAACCGCAATGGTGATTGGTAAGTACCAAACCTTGATTAGAAATAATTTCTGCAGTACAACCTCCACCAAATTGTACAATGGCGTCTTTTAAGCTTTGGTTGTTAATACTGTAAATTTCTTCGGGCGTAAGTTGTAGCCCCATTTTTTGCATATCTACGTAATTTAAACGCTCAATATGCATTAAAAACCACATTCCTTCATTTGCGCGCACGGGCAAAATAAATGTAGCCAAGAGTAAACATAAAAATAGTTTTTTCATGGAATTATGTATTGATTATAAAATGATTTTAATTTCGTATCGCAAAGATACTTCTTTCCGTAAGTAAGACCTTTTACACGCTCAAAAGTTTAACGCTTTACGCGGAATTTTTTACCGAAATAATTTTAAAGACAGATTGGTTTTGGTTTTTAAGTATTTTTTAGACTTCTATTTGTTGGAATACATTGCACAATGTTTATTTTTGAGGTAAAACACAATACTATGAGTGAACAAGCATACGTAAAAAAGAATATAGAAAATAAAATTGCAACCGTAGAATTTTTTCATCCCGCCCATAATTCCTTACCGGGAAAGATCTTGGCAGAATTGGCAGATACGATAACAGAAATGGGACAAAATGATGAGGTTTTGGTCATTGTTTTAAAATCTGGTGGCGACAGGACTTTTTGTGCCGGGGCTAGCTTTACGGAATTAATCAATATTGAAAACGAGAAAGATGGCGAGAAGTTTTTTATGGGCTTTGCCAATGTGATTAATGCAATGCGCAAGTGTCCTAAATTTATTATTGGGCAAGTGCAAGGAAAAGCTGTTGGCGGCGGAGTAGGCGTTGCCTCTGCAGTAGATTATTGTATGGCGACTAAATTTTCGGCAATCAAATTAAGCGAATTAAATCTAGGTATCGGGCCTTTTGTAGTGGGACCGGCAGTAGAGCGTAAAATAGGCGTAAGCGGAATGTCTCAAATTGCAATAGATGCCAATTCTTTTTATTCGCCAGAATGGGCCAAACAAAAAGGCTTGTACGCCAACGTTTACGAGACAGCAGAAGAATTGGAAGAAGCAGTTGCAGAATTAGCGCAAAATTTATGTGCTTACAACCCCGAAGCCGTAAAAGAAATGAAAGAAATGTTTTGGCGCGGCACCGAAGATTGGGACGAACTGCTAAACAAACGAGCAAAAATAAGCGGACGCTTGGTGTTATCTGATTTTACAAAAGAGAAATTGGAGAAGTATAAGTAATAGAGGTAAGTGGGTAGTTTTTAGAGGGTAGTGAATATGAAAAGTAATTATCATTTTAAATTTGAAGAATTAAAAGTATATCAAAAAGCCATTGAATATGGTGAATTGGTTCATTTTCAGATATCCACTTTTCCAAAAATTGAAGATTATCGATTGTCGGCACAATTTGGAAGAGCTGCGGATTCGATAGCATTTAACATTGCTGAAGGTTCTGGAAGTTCGGATGCAAGTTTCTTAAATTATTTGAGAATTGCGGAGATAGTTCACGTGAATGTGTTGCTTCAACAACCAAAGCTTTATTAAGAAATTATATAACTTTTGAAGAAAGTGAAAAAAATCGAGGCTTATTGGTTGAAATCAATAAAATGCTCGCAGCCTTAATGAAACATCTAAAAAATAAAAAATAGCGTACTACCCTCTACTCACTAAAAACTACCAACTAAAATGATCTACAAATTCAAAAATCACATTCCCGTAATTCACGAAAGCAGTTTTGTGCATCCGCTTGCTGCGGTAACTGGAAATGTTATCATTGGGAAAGACTGTTATATTGGACCCGGAGCTGCAATTCGTGGCGACTGGGGCGAAATTGTTTTAGAAGACGGCGTGAACGTGCAAGAAAATTGTACGGTGCATATGTTTCCGGGAAAAAGCATTACCTTAAAAAAAGGAGCGCACGTTGGACACGGCGCAATTATTCACGGCGCTAATTTAGGAGAGAATTGCCTTATCGGAATGAATTCTGTAATTATGGACGATGCCGAAATTGGCGATGAATGTATTGTTGGGGCAATGGCTTTTGTAAAAGCCGAAACCAAAATAGAAAAGCGCAGTTTGGTGGTGGGCAACCCGGCAAAAGTGATTAAAAAAGTTTCTGATGAAATGATTGCTTGGAAAACTGCCGGGACTAAATTATACCAACGGTTGCCAACAGATTGTCACGAAAGCTTAGAAGAAGTAGAACCCTTACGGGGAATTCCTAAAAACAGACCCAAACAAGAAAATTTTTACCAGACTTTACAAGAGATGAAAAAAAGTTAATTTAAGTCGGCTAATTTGAATTGACACAATTTTCTAAGATTTAATTTAAGTGGTTATAAAAAAAGCTCGCCAATTTGGCGAGCTTTTTTTATGTTCAGAATTTTAAAAAGAACTATTTCTTCTTAGAAGCTTTATTCTTCTTAGGATGCACCAATTTCATTTCCTCTATCAAATGATTTGCATCAGCATATTTATCTATAATGAATAAAATGTAACGCGCATCTACCATAATGTTTCTGGAAATTACAGGATCATAATAATAATCGCTCATTGTGCCTTCCCAAACACGGTCAAAATTTAAACCAATCAGGTTTCCGTGGGCGTCAATTACCGGGCTTCCGGAGTTTCCTCCCGTGGTGTGGTTGGTGCCAATAAAGTTTACCGGTAATTTACCGTTTTCGGCATATTGACCGTAATCTTTCTTTTCATACAAATCGATTAATTTTTGGGGTACGTCAAACTCATAATCGTCTTCTACATATTTTTGCATCACGCCTTCTAAATGCGTCACCGGCTCGTAATAAACCGCGTCTCTAGGGCTGTAACCTTTTACTTGTCCGTAAGTAACACGCAAAGTCCCGTTGGCATTTGGGAAAATTCTGGCCTCTTTGGGACTTAATTCTACAATGGCTTTCATATATTCTTTTTGCAAAGCGTCTATTTCCATTCTTTTACTTCGGTAGGCAGGCAATACATCGCTATAAAACTTTTCTGCTTGTTTTTTTACAAAAGCATAACCCGGATCTTCGTTTAATTTAGAAACGATTTCTTGGGCATCACCTTGCATCATTTTTTCTAAAGAAGCATAGTTGGTCAAAGCAGAGTTGTTGTAAATATTTTGGGTTAATTGCTGTTTGTTTTTTTGCTGAAGTCCTTCGGTTAAGAATTTTTCCGGCATATTTTCAGCATAAAACTCAATTACTTTTTCAAAAACCTTTTCATCTACTTTGGCGCTATAGTCTTTGTAGCGGGATTGTAAACTGCTTAATAAATTATCTTTTCTATCGTTAAAAGATTGTTTGCCACGGTTATTTAAAACTTGTTCTAATTGGTACAGTTGAAAACCGTTTCGCAATAATTCTACATTGCGTAAAAAAGCTTCGGAAAACAGATTGTACGCTAAGTCATAATCTTTAAATTCGGCGTAAGCCTCATCAAAGTCATTTAAAATATGACCGTATTCTTTTTGCAAGCCTTTTGCTTTTACCTGCTGCATAAATTGCTTTTCCTGCTCTTTTTTAATGCCAACAACATTGGTGTTGGTAAGACCTTGACTTTCGCCAATCCATTTTTTGTGGTAATTGGCAATGCTGGCATATTTAGAAGCATATTTTATTTTTATTTCTTGATCTTTACGCATAAAAACGTCTTGCTCTTTTAAAGCAACTTCGCGCAAACCAATTCTTGCCGGATTGATGGTTTCTACCAATTGCTCTATGGCAACGGCTGGTAAATACTCATCTGTAGTTCCCGGAAAACCAAAAACCAAGGTAAAATCATCTTCGGCAACGCCGTCTAAACTTACCGGTAAATAATGTTTTGGCGTGTAAGGCACATTGTCTTCGCTATACTCTGCCGGACGGTTGTTTTTGTCTGCATAAATTCTAAACAACGAAAAATCGCCGGTATGTCTTGGCCACATCCAGTTGTCTGTATCCGAGCCATATTTCCCTATAGACGAAGGTGGCGCGCCAACCAATCTAATGTCTTTAAAAGTTTCTACGCGAAATAACATAAATTGGTTGCCATCATAAAACGTGCTAACGCGGTTGGTTTGCCAGTCTTCTTTTGGTGCGTTGTTAACTACTTTTTGTTTGTTTTGTGCAATTATTTGTTGGCGTTCTTCTTCAGAAGAGGCATTTTCTGTTCCTTCTAAAACTTTCTTGGTAACATCAGAAATTTCTACGATAAAAGTTACCGTCATTCCCGGATTGGCCAATTCTTCGTCAAGGTTTTTGGCCCAGAAGCCGTCAGTCAAATAATCGTTTTCTACGGTAGAGTGTGATTGTATCTGGCTGTAACCGCAGTGGTGATTGGTTAATAATAAGCCTTTCGGCGAAATTACCTCAGAGGTGCAACCGCCGTTAAAATGCGGCACGGCATCTTTTAAACTACTTTGGTTAACGCTGTAAATATCTGCAGCGCTCATTTTCATGCCCAAATTTTGCATTTCGGTTTCGTTCATTCCTTCTAAAAGAGAAGGAATCCACATTCCGCCTTGTTGCGCAAACATTGGGAAGGCAAGAAGGAGAATAAATAATCTAATAAGTTTCATCATGGTATTGTAATTAAAAAATTAAATCAGAATAGGGAAAAATATTTTAGTCCGCAAAATACTAAATTTTGTTGGTTTTTGTTAGCAGATTTTTGCGTTTAAATTTGACTTAGGTATTAATTATAGCGCGTAACACAGTGTGACTTAAATGTTAAAACACCATAATTTGCTTTGATTTTGAATATAAAAATATATTTTTACTAACTAATGTTCGTTAGTTTTTAATAAAAAAGTAATTTATGTACCAAAAAGAAATAGAAACCCTACCCCTAGAAAAGTTACGAAAATTGCAAAGTGAGCGCTTGGTAAAATTGGTAAATCGGGTTTATAAAACCGTCCCGTTTTACAAAAAACAACTCGATTTGCACGGCGTGCATCCCAAAGATATTACTTCTATAGAAGATTTACATAAACTGCCATTTACGCAAAAAACAGACATTCGGGATGAGTATCCGTTTGGCTTTTTAACCGTTCCGCAATCAGATTTAAGCAGGATTCATTGCTCCAGCGGAACCACGGGGAAACCTACCGTTGTAGCTTATACCCAAAAAGATTTGGCTATTTTTTCTGAGGTTGTTGCGCGCTCGTTAAAAGCAGCCGGCGCAAAACCCGGTATGAAAATGCACAACGCCTATGGTTACGGCTTATTTACCGGAGGAATAGGAATTCATTACGGCGCCGAAAAATTGGGAATGTCTGTAATTCCCGTTTCTGGCGGAATGACGCAAAGACAAATTACTTTACTCAAAGATTTTCAGAGTGAAGTGATTTGCTGTACGCCATCTTATGCACAAACCATCGCGCATGAAATAGAGAAACAGGGTTTAGATTTAGCAGACTTTAATCTAAAATATGCTATATTAGGCGCTGAGCCTTGGACAGATGCCATTAGGCAAGATTTAGAAAGTAGTTTGGGCGTAAAAGCCACCAATATTTACGGCTTGAGCGAAGTAATTGGTCCGGGCGTTTCGCAAGAAGCTTTGGGCGAAGAAAATACGGGTTGTTATGTTTGGGAAGATCATTTTTATCCCGAAATTGTAGATAAACACACGGGTAAACCTTTGCCTTACGGCGAAGAAGGCGTATTGGTTTTTACAACCTTAACCAAAGAAGCAATGCCTTTTTTACGTTATTGGACTAATGATATTTGTAGTTTAAGTTATGACCATAGTATTTCCAGAACCCATATAAAAATGAGCGGAATTAAAGGTAGGGCAGACGATATGTTAATTATTCGCGGTGTAAATTTATTCCACACGCAAGTGGAAGAAGTGTTTAACCATTATGATGAACTTTCTGCACATTATCAATTAATTGTGAGCAAAAAAGGAACGATGGATATCGTGCAAATTGAAGTAGAAACTACAGCAGATTTTCAGCAAGAATTATTGTTTTCTACCGGTTTTACCAACGACGATTGTGTGAAAAATGAAAGCTTGTCTAAGCTTACCAAAAAATTAGGTAAGAAGATAAAAGACAGCACCGGACTTTCTATGCAAATACAGCTAAAACCTTACGATAGCATTAAAAAAAGTAACGGAGGTAAAATACAACGTATAAAAGATTTACGCCATGCCTAAACCAAAAAAACAGAGTAAACGTCGCGAAGAAATTTTGCAAATGTCTGCCAAACTTTTTAACGAGAAAGGTTACAAAGCAACTTCTGTAAAAGATATTGCAGCCGTTGCGGGCATAGAGGCCGCCAGTTTATACAATCATATAGAAAATAAACAAGAAGTTTTGCAAGTGTTGCTTTTGGCTGTAGCCGAAAAATTTAATGCTGCCATAGATGTAATTTCAGTACGGGGAATTCCGCCTAAGCGTAAATTAAAACAAATAATAGAAGCGCATTTAGAAATTGCTTTTGAACATAGAAACAGCGTGCATCTTATCTTGCATGACTGGAAGGAATTAGAAGCGCAGCAAAAAGATAAATTTTTAAGGCTAAGAAACGATTACCAGAATAAATTTCAGCAAATAATAGAAGAAGGTATAGAGGCTGGTAGTTTGAAAGCCGTAAATTCTACATTGCAATTACAACATATTTTATCTTCTCTACGTTGGATTTACAACCCGGAGCTTTATAAAAAACCGCTAGAAATTAGTTTAGAAGAATATAAAGAAACCGTACTCAACTTGTTGTTTAGTGGGATTATAAAGGAGTAGTGCTGGAATCTGTGGGAAAACACACTAAATTCGAGGTAAAATAGGTCTAAAATGCTATTTTTGTTACATTCCTGCGAAGGCAGAAATCTCAGGTAATGAGTGTAACGTGTTTTAGTTTTTCTTTTTAATTAGAGAATAATATAATAAACAAGAGATTGGATAATTGGTACATTTATATAATGAGAAATAAGCCGAACGGCCTAATTTATATCGGAGTTACTGATAATTTACAAGAACGAGTAAAAGAGCATAAATTTAAAATGTATCCAAACTCATTTACTGCAAAGTATAATTGTGACAAATTGGTTTATTTTGAAAAACTTGATAACGGTGCTAAAGCCTCAAGACGTGAGAAACAATTCAAAAAATGGAAGAGAGCTTGGAAAATTTCTTTAATTGAAGAGATGAATCCTAATTGGATGGATATTAGCATGAATTGGAAATTTGATTTGAATAAATTTAGAAATTAGAGTTTTACCTTCTTATAAATTTAGTTTTGGCTGGAACCTGAAATAATCTTTTAGAATAAGAGTCAAACACTTGTTTTAGATAGTTTTGAAATAGAAGTGTAAAAATCAATCAAAAAAGCAAAAGAATGAGTGAAGATAAGAGATTCCCACGTTCGTGGGAATTTAAACTTCCCAAAATGGGAGAAAGTATTTCTGAAGGAACCATTATTAACTGGCTGGTAAACGAAGGAGATACCATAGAAAAAGACCAAATTATTGTAGAAGTTGCTACAGACAAAGTAGACTCTGAAGTGCCCGCCCCGGCAAATGGGAAAATCACGAAAATCTTTGCACAAGCAGATGAAGTAGTGCAAGTAGGGCAGGTAATTGCAAATATCGAAGCTTCCAGTGATCAATCGGTTAAAACAGATCACGCTTCCGCGGAAGCGAAAAAAGCAACACCTAAACCTTCTAAACCTAAAACACCAAAGAAGAAACCAGTCTCAACTTCGAACTCACCTTCAACTTCAAAAACTTATACGCTTAATAAAAATCAGAACACTTACATTTCGCCACTTATTCAGAATATTGCGATAGATTATCACATTAGTTATGAAGAGTTGGCGCGCATTCCGGCAACGGGACACGACGGGCGTTTGCGCAAAAGCGATGTTTTTAAGTATATTGAAGAAGGCAGACCGGCGCAATTTGCACAACCCGCACCGGAAGCATCTGGTTTTCAAGTTCCCGATTTAAAATTGGACAAAGGAAAAGGCGAAATCATAGAAATGGACCGTATGCGGCAGATGATTGCCGATCATATGGTTTATTCCAAACACACCTCGCCACACGTAACCGCGTATGTAGAAGCAGATTTAACCGAGATGGTAAATTGGCGAAATGCCAATAAAAAAGCTTTTCAAGATAAATATGGCGAAAAACTTACTTTTACGCCGCTTTTTGTAGAGGCAGTAGCCAAAGCGGTAAAAGATTTTCCCATGATTAATGTAAGCGTTGACGGCAAAAATATCATTAAGAAAGAACATATAAATATCGGGATGGCCACGGCATTACCAAGCGGGAATTTAATTGTGCCCGTAGTAAAAAACGCTGACAAAAAAGATTTAAAAAGCATTGCTGCAGAGGTAAATGTCTTGGCGGAAAAAGCCAGAAATAACAAATTAAAACACGAAGAAACCAGCGGAAGCACGTTTACGATTTCTAACGTAGGAACTTTTGGTAGCTTGATGGGAACCCCAATTATCAATCAGCCGGAAGTGGCGATATTAGCAACCGGAATCATCAAAAAACGCGCTGAAGTGATGGAATATGAAGATGGCGATAAAATTGAAATTAGAAGCATGATGTATCTCTCACTTTCCTTTGATCATCGCGTGGTAGATGGTTTTCTTGGCGGAAGTTTTTTAAGAAGAGTAGCAGATTATTTTGAAGATTTTAATCAAGAACGGGCTATTTGAGAAAAGACTTTTTGAAATATGACGATTTGAGACAGGACG
Organism: uncultured Mesonia sp.; assembly: GCA_947494545.1. Taxonomy (GTDB): domain Bacteria; phylum Bacteroidota; class Bacteroidia; order Flavobacteriales; family Flavobacteriaceae; genus Mesonia. The sequence goes on from CANLVH010000004.1 coordinate 199,079, forward strand.
ATTTGAATCAGGAGGTTTTGATACAAGACTTTTGGAGACAGGATTAAAGTAAAATTTGATGAGACGACATAATTTTAAAAAACTACAAATTTGGAAAGAAGCGATGGATTTGATAGATGAAAATTATCTTTTCACTTCTACATTACCAGATTATGAAAGATATGGACTGAGAACTCAAATGAATCGTTGTTCTGTATCTATTGCTTCTAATATCTCGGAAGGTTCCAGTAAACGAACTGATAAACATTTTGTAAAATATTTAGAAGATAGCTTAGGTTCTGCCTATGAATGGGAAACGCAATTAGTAGTTTGTTTCCGTCAAGATTTTCTTTCCGAAGATGTTTATTTAAGTTTAGAAAGTAAAGTGCAAAAAGTACAAAGTAAAATCTCGAATTTTATCGACAGACTTGATTCCAATAACTAAATAGTCGTGGTTCAAAACGTCCTGATTCTTGATTCTAAAATATATAAATATGAGTAATAAAATAAAAAAAGATATACTAAAAAAAGCCTTCTCTAACCTGTGTACCGCGAAAGCCTTAACAGAGTTATACGAAGAGAATTTTAAAACCGTATCTAAATATGTGCACGCCACTTCCCGTGGACATGAAGTGATTCAAATGGCTGTGGGAATGCAGCTTTTGCCGCAAGATTATGTTTTTCCGTATTATCGGGACGATTCGATTTTGCTTTCTATCGGGATGCAACCAAAAGATTTGATGTTGCAAGTGCTGGCAAAAAAAGACGATCCGTTTTCTGGCGGGCGCACCTATTATTCGCATCCCAGTCTAAAAGATGCCGATAAACCTAAGATTCCGCACCAGAGTTCTGCTACGGGAATGCAAGCCATTCCGGCTACAGGCGTTGCTTTAGGGTTTCATTACCGTGAAGGAGGCGATTTATTTACGGAAGATGAAAAATACGCGTTTTATAAAGAAATGGGGCAAGAAGAAGCTTTGGTGAATGGCGAGAAACCAGTTGTGGTTTGTTCGTTAGGAGACGCCAGTGTTACCGAAGGGGAAATAGCAGAAGCTTTTCAAATGGCTGCGCTTAAAAAATTACCTATTTTATATGTGGTGCAAGATAACGGCTGGGATATTTCTGCTAACGAAGCCGAAACTCGTGCTCAAAATGCCGCAGAATATGCACAAGGTTTTAAAGGTCTAGAAGCCGTTTCTATAGACGGAACCAATTTTGAAGAAAGTTATACCACGGTTCAAAATGCGTTAAAAACCATCCGTAAAGAAAGAAAACCAATGTTGATTCACGCTAAAGTTCCGTTGTTGAATCACCATACTTCTGGCGTGCGAATGGAATTTTATCGTGATGATTTAGAGGAAGCAAAAACCCACGATCCGTATCCGAAAATGAAAGACTATTTGTCTAAAAATAACTTTACGGAAGACGAAATAGAAGCTATTGAAGTTTTAGCAAAAGCCAAAGTAAAAGAACACTACCAAGAAGCCTTAACTGCCGAAGACCCCAAACCGGAAGATTTATTTACCCACGATTTCGCGCCAACATCAATTACCGAAGAAAAAGGAGAACGCTCTCCAGAAGGTGCCGAAAAAGTGGTCATGGTAGATTGCGCTTTGTTTGCTATCGAAGAATTGATGAAAAAACACAAAGAATGCCTGTTGTACGGTCAAGATGTTGGCGGTAGATTGGGTGGAGTTTTTAGAGAAGCGGCAACTTTAGCTCAAAAATTTGGCGACAACCGCGTGTTTAATACGCCTATTCAAGAAGCTTTTATTATTGGTTCTACCGTTGGGATGTCTGCGGTTGGTCTAAAACCCATCGTAGAAGTGCAATTTGCAGATTATATCTGGCCTGGACTTAACCAGTTGTTTACGGAAGTGAGCCGAAGTTGTTATTTGTCTAACGGCAAATGGCCGGTTTCTATGGTATTGCGCGTTCCTATTGGCGCTTACGGTAGCGGCGGACCTTACCATTCTTCTTCGGTAGAAAGTGTGGTAACCAATATTCGCGGACTTAAAATTGCGTACCCGAGCAACGGAGCCGATTTAAAAGGTTTGATGAAAGCCGCTTATTACGACCCGAATCCGGTGGTGATTTTTGAACATAAAGGTTTATATTGGAGCAAAGTGCCCGGGACAAAAGGCGCAACTTCGGTAGAACCGAGTGAAGATTATGTGTTGCCGTTTGGAAAAGCTTGGGTTTTGCAAGAAATCTGGAAGCAAGAAGATAAAGAGACCTTGAGTATTGTTACTTACGGAATGGGCGTACATTGGGCGATGAACGCTTCTGCGGAATTAGGTCTGCAAGATCAAATAGAAGTAGTAGATTTACGAACTTTACATCCACTTGATGAGGAGACCATAATGAAATCTGTAAAGAAATGCGGCAAATGTTTGGTAGTAACCGAAGAACCATCAGATAATACCTTTGCAAGAGCTTTGTCGGGTAAAATTCAAGAAGAATGTTTTAAAACTTTAGACGCTCCGGTCATGACAATTGGTTCAGAAAATATGCCGGCCATTCCGTTAAATTCAACCTTAGAAGAAACGATGATTCCTTCTACGGAAAAAGTAAAAGCGAAGATTGAGGAGTTGTTGAGGTATTAGAAATGAAGAAGAAAATTTTAAAAAAAGAGGGTATTTAAAAGTCAGTTTTGTCATCCTGAACTCGATTAAGGATCTTATAATGTACTATTTATCAATTTAATAAGTGTACGAACTCAACCTGCCTTAATATTATGGACAGGCTCGAAAGTTTCGACTTTTAATGAGTTTTCAAGGGGAGAAAAATAATTTAGGAGATTATAGCTGAATCCTAAATTAAATAAATGCATAATGTTAAACAAAAAACCAATTTTTTGCAAAAGATTGGTTTTTTGTTTTTTTAGAAATAGTTGCTACTACACTTTATATTCGTTGAAATTTACTTTTAGCAATATAAACGGAATAGCAATCAATAGTTTATATCGAATTTGTGTGTTTATTAACGACGCGTTAGGGATTGCAGCGGTTAGCCTGCAGGGAGCGGTAGCGAACCGAAGCCTAAAAGCGGAAAGCCCGGCCCCTCCTCAATTTAATTGGGGAGGGGGAACGCCCAAATAACTACCTTGTTTATAGAATTGCTAATAAGCAGCTAAGCAAAATTATTTACCTTGGTTAAGTTCACGATAAAAATGGGGCTTTTAAGCTGTTTTTGCGTTATTTCCGGTATATTGTAAAATTGTAAAAAAATAGACGATTTAATATGAATAAGGACTTTTGGGTTCACGTTAAAGATACATTTCTAAAGTTTTTGGTAGAGATTGGTCCACGCGCCATTTATGCAATTATAGCATTATTTATAGGGGTTTTTGTTATAAAAATCGCCATGCAAATGCTTAAGCGAATACTCAAAAAATCTAAGATAGAGCTCTCTTTAAAAACCTTTTTAGAAAGTCTTTCTGTTTTTGTATTATGGGGTTTGTTGTTTTTTGTAGTTGGTTCTATTTTAGGTATAGAAGCTTCTTCTTTTCTCGCTATTTTTGGTGCAGCAGGTATTGCTATTGGCTTAGCACTACAAGGTAGTTTGGCCAATTTTGCCGGTGGAGTTTTAATCTTGGTTTTTAAACCTTTTAAAGTGGGAGATTTGATAAAAGTTAATAATGTGCTTGGTTTTGTAGAAAAAATAGACATTCTCTACACGCGCGTTAAAACCTACGACGGACTTATAGTTACCATGCCTAACGGAAATGTTTCTAATAGCGATGTAGATAATAGAACCATGGAGCCGTACCGAAGGGTTGGCCTGGATTTAAAATTTAATTATGATGTAGATATAGATTTTGTGCTTAACCTTATTGAAGAAACCATGAAAAAACATCCAAAAATAATACACAATCCTGAGCCAGATGCGTGGTTAGATAGTATTGGAGAGTATGAGCTCAAAGTTGTTGCGCGCTGTTGGGTAAAATCAGAAGAATATTATCCTATTTATTGGGAGCAATTATTGGCAGTAAAAAAAGCTTTAGACAAAAACGGTATAGAAATGCCGGTGCCAAAACGTACTTTATACCAGCCGCAACTAAAGCAAGAATTAATGGTTAAACCAAATGAAAAGGCTCCAAAAGAGGGCAAATAATCTCTTTTCTTTAAAGGTTAGAATATTGAATTAATAAGTGGTTTCTACTTTATTACCCAACTTTGTACGGATATTTTTCGTACACCGCATTATCTTCGTTAATGGTATTGCCGGCTTCTTTGCTCTTTTTCAATTGGTTAAAAACGCTCTCCAGCTCTTTTTTTGTATAAGTTTCTAATTGCATCATAGATAATGCTTTGTAGAGCAAAGGCTCAGAAAAATTTAGGTATTTTTCTAAAGATTTCTCAAACTGTACAATGGCGTCTTCCCATTTTTGTTGCTCAAATAAGGAGATGCCGTAGTAAAACAAATCTAAATGATGGTAACCATCTTCGCCCCATTGGGCTACTTGATCATCTATATCTTTTTTAAAGATTTTTTCTGCTTTTGCAAATTCATTCAGTTGCAAATAAGACAAGGCTATATGAAAGTTGTAGGTATGGTCCATCACAAAAGAATTGCCTTCCAGCTCTTTTATCCGCTCAAAATTTTTAATTGCGCTGTGGTAGGTTTTTGCAAAAATACATTTTATAAACCCGCGGTAAGACAGCCATTTTCTTTCGTCGTATTTTACGGCTTTGTCTAAAAATATCATTCCTGCCTCATATTTTCGGGCTTTAAAATAAGGCATTGCTTTTTGTTGCCATATATAGGCTATGGTAGAATCTTGCGCCAAACCTTTATCTAAACATTCTTGGTATTTGTACATTTCATATTTGTAATTATAATTATGCGCACAATCGTACAAATACTCTTGTATAATTTGTTCTTGTTTTTCTCTTACGGAAATAGACGTTGTTGTAATTTTTTCCTTAACGGAATTTTTCTTGGCAGTTTTATGATTTTCGCAAGCACTAAACACCAAAAGGCTACAAAGCAAAATGAGCAGTTTTTTAGGCCTAAAATAGGCTTTTACTTTCTTAAGAATCATATAAATAAGATGTTATTTAGTTAATCTCCGTTAATTGGATAATAAGACGATGTTAATTGTATTTTTAAAGTGAATTGTATGCACTAAATTAGTTAAAAAATTAATTAAACCTTAAAATTAAAGCTATGGAATTTAAAAAAGAAGTTGCATCAAACCTAAACCAATTATTAGAAAAAACTTACGATGCCGAAAAGGGTTATAAAGAAGCTGCTTCTAATGTAAAAAATGCTAAGATGAAAAGTTTCTTAGAAGAGCAAGCAAAACAACGCTATGATTTTGGCCATAAGATTAAAGAAGAAATTAAAGCTTTTGACCAAAAACCAGATAAAGGCGGAAGCGCTACCGGAGGTTTACACAGAACCTGGATGGATGTAAAAACAGCCGTTTCCGGCAACGAAAACGAAACCGTTATGGAAGAAGTGCAACGCGGCGAAAAAGCTGCCATAGAAGATTATGACGATATTTTGGCTAAAAAAGATTTGCCGCCAAGTACCAAAAGCATGTTACAAGACCAGCGCCAAAAAATTGAGCAAGCATACCAAAGTGCTAAAAATTGGGAAGTAGTTTCCTAAATCACTATAGCCTATAAAACCAAAAAGGTCGGGTTATTGCCCGACCTTTTCCTCATGAAAAAAGTAAAATTAAACAGCAACATTTTGCTTCTTCTCTAAAGCAATGGCTTTAGGAAACAAAATATTATTTTCGAGGTGTATGTGCTTATGCAAATCCTCTTCAAATTCTTGTAGCATTGCAAAGGTCACCTTATAGGTATTGCAAGCATCTGCAGGCGGTTGATAGTTGTTGCTTTCTTTTGCAATAACACGCAATAATTCTCCTGCTTCTGCATGTTCATGCTCCATCATATTAATAGGGTTTTCTACCGTGCCAAAATGTGGCTTTTCTAAAGTTTGCTTAGTCAAGTCTGTATTAACTATTTTTCTAATAAACGGGAATAAAACCAACTCCTCTTTTTTCATATGCGAGGCCAGTTCTTTAGAAAGTTCTTGAAAAGCTTCGTTTATTTTAAATAATTCTGGGTGTCTGTCTCCGTGTACTTTGCAAAGTTTATTTAAAAACTGTAATAAAGGTGGGGTTTTTTCAGACACATAACGGTGGTGTGTTTTTTCTACATAATCTGCCAATAGGTCTAACGGCCATTGGTTAAAGTCTGGGTCGCCGTTGTTGGTAGCAGAAAATATTTGTTCTAATTGTGCGGCAATATCGTCTGGATTAATTTTCTTTTTCTCACATACATCGTTTACTGCGCGGTTTCCGCGGCAGCAAAAATCTATTCCAAACTTATTAAAAACAGCAGCGGTTCTATAATCTTTTGCTACTAATTCTCCAATTTGTTTATTCATTATATTCTCCATAACATACATATTAAGGACATCTTTGTCCGATTTTAAACTAAATTTTTTTTATTCTTTTAAAAATGCTAATTTGTCTTTTACACCAAGTGCCAGTTCTTCTAGCGTGGTGTGTTCTAATAAATTATTTAAATTTTCTCTTACATCCATAAATTGAAAATGCATTGCACAAGGTTTTTCTGAGCTGCACTCACTAAAACCAAGGGCGCAGTTGGTGTATAAAGCATCACCATCTAAAGCGTATACAATATCTTTTAATTTTATTTGGTCTACAGTAGATAAATCTACTCCAAAACCACCTTTGGCGCCACGCGTACTAGTTATAATATCGTTTTTTACAAGCTTTTGTAATATTTTACCGGTAAATGCTTCCGGGCTGTCTATTGCTTTTGCTATATCTTTTAAGCTGACGCGCTTTTGCAGCATTGTATCTTGCGCAATAAAAATTGCTGCTTTAATACCATATTCACATGCTTTAGAAAACATAAAACCTTGTTTATAATACAGGTACAAATGTAAGTGCTTTAATTCGGATAAAAAAGTCTGAATAAATGATTTTCGTCATATTTTCAATACCTTTATGCACATATCTTTGTAGTGTTTTAATAACTAAAAAAAAATCAATAACAATGAAAAACTATTTAAAACTAAGTTTCTTGCTGTTAGCTTTTTCAGGTATACTGATAGGCTGCGGCGGAGAAAAGAAAAAAGACAACGAAAAAGAGAAAGTCACTTTACATAGTGGCACCGACAAAAAAGATAAAAAAGAAGACAAGGCAAGTAAGGTTCCTGCCTCAGAGCGTGTTGTATTAGACAATAAAGGAGTAGGGCCAATTAAAAATGTTGATTTAGCCGAAACGGTAGACCAAGATTTAGCAAACAAAGGTAAAGATGTATACAATAAAATGTGTACAGCTTGCCACAAAACAACCAAACGTTTTATAGGTCCGGCCCCACAAGGAATTTTAGAAAGAAGAAGTCCGGAGTGGGTTATGAATATGATTTTGGCACCAGAAAAAATGGTACGCGAAGATCCGTTGGCAAAAGACTTATTAATAGAATTTAACGGCTCGCCAATGGCCAACCAAGGGCTTACAGAAGATGAAGCCCGTGCAGTTTTAGAATACTTTAGAACACTATAAACCAATTTTATTAGAACACTATGAAGATATTAAATTTAGGATTAGGCTTATTAACAGTCGCAGCCATGTTCAGCTGCAGGTCCGATGACAACGGAAATAAAAGCCAAGGGGCTTTATCTTCCAACAACGCAGAGAAAGTTTACGTTGCTCCCGGAGAGCACGATGAGTATTATGCATTTGTATCTGGTGGTTATAGCGGTAACTTAACCGTTTACGGATTACCATCAGGTAGAATGTTTAAAGAAATTCCGGTTTTTAGCCAGTTCCCAACTTCCGGTTACGGCTACTCTGAAGAAACCAAACCAATGTTAAATACTTCGCACGGATTTATTCCTTGGGGAGATTCTCACCACCCGGATATTTCGCAAACAGAAGGAGTAACAGACGGGCGTTGGATTTTTATTAACGAAAACAACACTCCTCGTATTGCTAGAATAGATTTAGAAACGTTTGAAACTACCGAGATTATTGAAGTTCCTAATAGTGCCGGTAACCACAGTTCTTCTTTTGTTACAGAAAATACAGAGTATGTAGTAGCAGGAACGCGTTTTTCTGTTCCGGTACCACAAGAAGACATTAGTATTAAAGAATATAAAGGTAAATTTAAAGGCGCTTTGTCTTTTATTAGTGTAGATCCTGAAAATGGTGGCATGGATATAAAATTCCAATTAATGATGCCAGGTTTTAACTATGATTTATCACACCCCGGTCGTGGGCAATCACACGGTTGGTTCTTCTTTACTACCTATAATACAGAAGAAGCAAATACTTTATTAGAAGTTAACGCTTCGCAAAACGATAAAGATTTTATTGCAGCAGTAAACTGGAAGAAAATTGAAGAATATGTAAATAACGGCGGTGGTAAAATGATGCCGGCCAAATATGCACATAACGTGTATGATCATGATACGCACGTAGGTACTTCTACTATGAAAGAAGAAGTGCGAGTAATAAACCCTTCAGATGTTCCCGGAGCTGTATTCTTATTGCCAACTCCAAAATCTCCTCACGGTTGTGATGTATCACCTGATGGGCAGTATATTGTGGGTAATGGTAAATTATCTGCAAACTTAACTGTACACTCTTTCCCTAAAATGTTAGAAGCTATTGAAAACGAAAAATTTGATGGCGATGCTTACGGAATTCCAATTTTAAGTTTTGAAGACGTATTAGCAGGACAAGTAGAGCAAGCAGGTTTAGGACCACTACACACAGAATTTGACGATAAAGGAAATGCTTATACCACGTTCTTTATCTCTTCTGAAGTTGTAAAATGGAAATTAGATACTTGGGAAGTTGTAGACAGAAAACCAACTTACTATTCTGTTGGTCACCTTACCATTCCTGGAGGTAACTCAAGAGAACCAGATGGTAAATATATGTTCGCAATGAATAAAATTACCAAAGACCGTTATTTACCAACAGGTCCTGAGTTAGAGCACTCTGCGCAGTTATACGATATCTCTGGAGAGAAAATGGAACTTATTTTAGATTTCCCTACGCATGGAGAACCGCACTACGCAGCAGCAATCAAAGCAGACAAAGTAGCGCCAAACTCTAAAAAATTCTATAAACTGGCAGATAACAAGCACCCGCACGCCGCTAAAAGTGAAGCAGATACAAAAGTGGTTCGTGATGGTAAAGAGGTACACGTTTACTTAACAACTATACGTAGCCACTTCTCACCAGACAATATAGAAGGTATAAAAGTAGGCGATAAAGTTTACTTCCACATTACCAACTTAGAGCAAGATTTTGATGTACCACACGGTTTTGCAGTAATAGGTCAAAACAACTCAGAGCTTTTAATTATGCCCGGGCAAACCAAAACAACAGTTTGGGAGCCTAAACAAGTTGGCGTGTGGCCGTTTTACTGTACAGACTTCTGTTCTGCACTTCACCAAGAAATGCAAGGCTACATTCGCGTTTCACCAGAAGATTCTGATATAGAATTAGACTGGTCTCTTGGCGAAGACGTAGAGTAATAATACATTGTTGATTAATTGATTTTTTCAGAAAAGCGGGGATGGTTGGAGTTTCAAGCCTCTCCGCTTTTTAACTTCAAAATATTTTAAAATGAAAGCAGCAAGCGCTATAATGATAATTGGCTCTGCCTTGTTATTAAGCCTGTTTATCTATCCGTTATGGACGGTAGAATTAGAAGCACCGCAATATCCGGACGGCTTAGGAATGTATATTCATTTAGATGGCTTACAAGGCTTTACGGAATACGATTTAAATAATATAGATGGTCTAAACCACTATATTGGTATGCAAAAATTACCTAAACCTACAGATATGTGGGAGTTTCAAACTTTTCCTATAGTTGTAGGAATAATGGCAGGCTTAGGAATATTAATAGGTCTTTTAGGGTTTTTTAAAGTAGTAACCTATAAATGGTTTTTAGGTTGGCTAATTTTAATGACAGTTTTAGGAGTTGCCGGTATGTACGATTTTAATGCCTGGTTGGTAGATTATGGTACCAATTTAGATCCAAAAGCTATTATAAAAGTGGTAGATAAAGAAGGAAACCCCTTTAGTTATAAACCACCACTATTAGGCTCGAGAGATATTCTTAATTTTACAGCAGTTTCTTATCCGGCTTTAGGCGGTATTTTGCTAACTGTAGGAATGTTCTTAACTTTCGTAGCTTATTTAGTAGGATTAAAAAGAGCAAAATAAATGAAGAAATTAGGTATTTTATCTTTTCTGATGGTATTGCTAATGAGTTGTAGTAAAGAAAAACAACCCATTACATACGGAGAAGACAGTTGCGATTTTTGTAAAATGACTATTGTGGATAAAATTCACGGTGCCGAAATTGTAACAGATAAAGGTAAAGTGTACAAATTTGACGCTACAGAATGTATGATAGATTTTGAGCAAGAAATGAGCAAAGAAAAGGTTGGTCAATTTTATACCAATCACTACCATAATCCGGGTGAGTTAATCTTAGCCAACAAAGCAAGTTTTTTGATTTCTAAAAACATACCAAGCCCCATGGGTGGCTTTATTACCGCTTTTGCCAGCCAAGAAAAGGCAGCAGAAGTACAAGCCGAAAAAGAGGGTGAAATTTACACATGGCAAGAACTCAAAAATCACCAAAACAAGAAATGACGTCTTTTAAAGTCGCTAGAAATTATGCCCCTTCGTCTATATAGTTTACTTCTCTTTAGTTTTTTTATTTGCAGTATTTTTATGTCGGCAAACGCACAGGTAGAAGTTTGTAATACCTGTGCTTTTACCAGCATAAAAGCAGGAATAAAAGCCGCCCAGCCCGGTGATACGGTTTTGGTTAAAAAAGGCGTTTATAAAGAAAATTCTATAATTATAGACAAAGCCATAAGTTTGGTAGGAGAAAACTTACCTACAATAGACGGCGAAGATAAAGGCGATATAATTCAGGTTTTTGCAGATAACGTGCTTATAGACGGTTTTAAACTGGTAAATGTAGGCTCTAGTTATACAGAAGATTTTGCAGCTATCCGCGTAAGCAAAGCAAAAGATTTTACTATTCAGAATTTAGAATTGCGTAAAATTTTCTTCGGAATTTATCTGGAGAAATCTACAGATGGTATTGTACGCAATAATAACATCTTGGGCGATGCAGTTTCTGAGCACAATTCCGGAAACGGTATACAACTTTGGTATTCCAAAAGAATAAATATTACCAACAATAACATAAAACATGTGCGCGATGGTATTTATTTAGAATTTGCAGACGATTGTACTATTTCACATAATATAAGCAAAAATAATTTGCGCTATGGTCTGCATTTTATGTTTTCTAATGATGACATTTACCACGATAATGTTTTTGAAAACAATGGCGCAGGCGTAGCGGTTATGTTTTCTAAACGCATAAAAATGATGCGCAATAAATTTCAGTACAATTGGGGAATGGCAGCTTACGGTTTGTTACTCAAAGAAATAAACGATGCAGAGATTTACGACAATCTTTTTGAAGAAAACACCACCGGCATAAATATAGAAGGCTCTAACCGGATAAATTATAAGGGAAACACTTTTAAAAATAACGGTTGGGCTGTAAAAGTACGCGGGGCTTGTTATAATAATAAGTTTATAAACAACAATTTTCTATACAACTCTTTTGATGTTAGTTATAACAGCCGTATAAACGACAATAGGTTTTATCAGAATTTTTGGAGCGAATATACCGGCTACGATTTAGATAAAAACGGTTATGGAGACGTGCCTTACCGGCCGGTAAAACTCTTTAGTTATATTGTTAATAGAACGCCGGAAACAATTATTTTAATGCGTAGTCTTTTTGTAGATATAATAGATTTTTCAGAAAAAGTTTCGCCGGTTTTCACCCCGGATAATTTAGTAGACGAAGCACCACTAATGAAAAAGCACCAATGATAAAAATAGAGAACATTCATAAAAAATTTGGTAAAAATAAGGTACTGAAGGGGGTAGATTTAGAAATTCCCGAAAACGGTATTTTTGCCATCTTAGGCCCAAACGGCTCAGGTAAAACCACTTTAATAAAATCTATTTTAGGAATGGTGGTGCCGGACCAAGGCAAGATTTTTATAGATGGTAAACAAACCCATTCTAACGGCCTTTATAGAAAAAACATAGACTATTTACCACAAATTGCTAATTTTCCCGGCAATCTTGGTGTGAGTGAGCTTATAAAAATGATTAAAGATTTACGTGGTGTAAATGCAGATTCTGATCATTTAATAAAGTTGTTTCAATTAGAACCTTTTTTAGATAAAAAACTAAATAACCTTTCCGGGGGTACCAAACAGAAAGTAAATATTGTATTAACCTTTATGTTTGACAGTAAGCTGGTAATTTTAGATGAGCCTACTACAGGTCTAGATCCTGTGGCTTTGCTGCATTTAAAAGAGCTTATAGAACAAGAAAAAAAGAAAGGAAAAACAATTTTGGTTACCTCGCATATTATGAGTTTTGTAGAAGAAATTTCTGACGAAATTGTATTTATCCTAGAAGGTAAAATATACTTCAAAGGAAATTTAAGTCAGTTGCGGGAAAAAACCGGACAAGAAGATTTTGAACGCGCTATTGCTCATCTTTTAAAGAAAAATCATGCTTAAAATATTAAAATATAGTTTTTTCGATTTAATACGTAGTAGATGGAGTTATGTGTATCTTTTATTCTACTTATTGTTGGGTTTTGTACTGCTTTTTTTAAACCAAGATTTGTCTAAAGCGGTAATTACATTAATGAATGTAATTATAATTTTAGTACCCCTTATCGGAACCATTTTTGGTGTTATGTATTATTATAACTCCAAAGAATTTACAGAATTATTGCTGGCACAACCCGTAAAGCGCTCCTCAATTTTTGTTGGGCAATACCTGGGCGTCTCTTTGTCTTTGGTCATGAGTTTGGTTTTAGGTCTCGGATTGCCGTTTGTGTTTTACGGGTTATTTCAGTCTGCTGCTATTTGGGATTTTAGTCTGCTGTTAATTACCGGCGCATTACTTACTTTTATTTTTACGGCTTTAGCGTTTAACATAGCGCTGTATAACGAGAATAAAATTAAAGGGTTTAGTTATGCTATTTTGTTATGGCTGTTTTTGGCCGTGGTTTACGATGGTTTGTTTTTAATGTCTCTAATAGTTTTTGAAACCTATCCGCTAGACAAGTTTACTTTATTTGCTACCATATTTAACCCAATAGATTTATCTAGGATTTTAATTTTGCTTAAATTAGACATCGCAGCTTTACTTGGGTATACTGGAGCAATTTTTCAAAAATTCTTTGGCACCAATTGGGGCTTGTTTTTAGCTTTAGGAACCTTATGTTTGTGGGTAGTTTTACCCGTGCTAAACATCCGCCGAAAGGCTAAAACGAAAGATTTTTAAAACAAGAAACTTTGCTTAGTTTACAAAAACAATTGCGTATTGCCTTAAGTCTGTTTTTTATAGCAGTTTTGGCAGGTTTGTTTCTACGTTTTTTATTTGTGGCAGATTTAGAGGTTGTTTTTAAATATGTGGTGCACGCACACTCGCATGTGGCTTTGCTGGGTTGGGTTTATACCGCGTTAATTCTGCTTGTTTATAAACTTATTCTAAAAAAGTTTGTCCCGCCAAAAGTTTATAAACGCATATTTTATTTCACGCTTTTTACCGTTATCGGGATGCTGTTTAGTTTTCCTTTTCAAGGATATGCTGCAGTTTCTATAACGTTTTCTACCTTATTTTTGTTTGCCAGTTATGCTTTTTATTGGGCATATTTAAAATATATTCCTAAAGAAGATAGACAAACCCCCGCTTTGAAATGTATTAATTATGCGCTGTTTTATATGGTTGTTTCCAGCCTTGGTCCTTGGGCAGTTGGGGGCGTAATGGCTACGTTAGGGCCAAACTCAGATTGGTATAGGGTTGCTATTTATTTTTATTTACATTTACAATACAACGCTTGGATGATTCTGGCTTTAGTGGGCGTTTTTTTATACATTATTGAGCAACGCGGTGTTTATTTTTCCAAAAGAAATTTTAGCCGCTTTATACTAAGTTTTCACGTTTCTATTGTCTTAACTTTCTTTCTGTCGGTTTTATTTTTATATCCGCCCACCGTAGTTTATGTTTTAGCTGTAAGCGGAGGCGTGGTACAGTTTATGGCGTTTGGTTATCTGTATAAATTTCTTAAAAAACGACGATTTTTATTTGCAAGACGTTTCTCTAAATTGCAACAACAAATGCTAAGCTGGCTTTTTGTTTTGCTTATAGGAAAATTGATTTTCCAATTTATAGGAGCTTTCCCACAAGCCGCAGATTTTGCTACGGTTTATAAAAACCTAACCATCGGATTTTTACATTGGGTGTTTTTGGGCTTGGTAAGTATAGGTTTGTTTTTTTTACTGAATTATTACCGCTTGTTACGTCTAAGTTTTTTACAATTTAGATTATACATATTAGCTTTTGTCTTGACGGAAATACTTATTTTCTTTTCGCCGTTTTCTAAAATTACCGGCTTTCCGTTTCCCGATAGTTATTATTGGTGGGTATTTTTGGCCAGTTTGTTTTTTGTATTGGTAATAGGTAGTATTTTTTTAAGCAACCTTTCCAATAAAAAAAGACCGCCAAAAGGCAGCCTTTCTAAGTGAATTTTTTATTCTTGTCCCGGCGGGTATTTCTTTAAAACTTCTTCTACAATTTCTTGTATACGTTCAATTTTGGTGTCCATATCCATAGATAGCGCTCCGGTTCCCATACCTTGCCAAACCAGTTCCATTGTTTTGGCGTCTATCAAATCTATATAAAGCGTTCCTTCTGTGGTTCTGGAAACGGTGTTATAACCGCGTCCCCAGTAATAAGGATGAAACGCATAACCATAGCCATAAGCATAGTTATTTTGATAAATATTTACGTTTTCTTGGGTTTTTGTAAAAATGCTTACCAACAAATCGGGCTCTTGTTTTTTAGTAAAGCCTTTTGCGGTAAGTTCTTTTTCAATAGCGCGTAAAATACGTTTTTTGTCTAAATCTGAAACTTCAGCTTTATCTATTCCCGGCTTATAAAAAGCAAAGCTATTATACTTAGCAAAATTGGTTTGCCGGTCATAATCTGTAGCTACCTGTACAGAACTACAAGAAGCTACAAAAGCTGCGAGTAGTAAAAAAACAGGTATTTTTATTAATTTTTTCATGGTGTTTTTGTTTTTTATAACGAATTAAACAAAGCGTCGTCCACTTGGTTGGGAAGCGTAACTTTTAAATTTGGTTCTTGTTGCATTGCACGTTTAATAGCAAAAACCGCTCCTTCATTTCGTGCCCAAGAACGTCGGGAAATCCCATTATTAACGTCCCAGAAAAGCATTGATTGTAAGCGCTTTGTAGCCTCTTTAGAACCATCAAGAATCATACCGAAGCCACCATTAACTACTTCTCCCCAGCCAACGCCGCCGCCGTTATGAATACTAACCCAAGTTGCTCCTCTAAAGCTGTCGCCTATTACATTTTGTATGGCCATATCTGCGGTAAATTTACTGCCGTCATAAATATTAGAAGTTTCGCGGTATGGAGAATCGGTGCCGGAAACATCGTGATGATCGCGACCTAAAATCACTTCGCCTATTTCGCCTTTTTCTATGGCATCGTTAAAAGCTTGGGCAATTTTCACCCTTCCTTCCGCGTCAGCGTAAAGAATTCTAGCTTGCGAACCAACAACCAGTTTATTTTCTTGTGCGCCTTTTATCCAAGTAATATTATCCTGCATTTGCTGTTGAATTTCTTCCGGGGCATTTTGTTTCATCTCCTCTAAAATTGTGGTTGCAATTTTATCGGTTTTTAATAAATCTTCTTTTTTACCCGAGGCGCAAACCCATCTAAAAGGTCCAAAACCGTAATCAAAGCACATTGGTCCCATAATGTCTTGCACGTAACTTGGGTATTTAAAGCTTTTGTTGTCTTGACTCATAATATCGGCGCCGGCGCGAGAAGCTTCTAAAAGAAAGGCATTTCCGTAATCAAAAAAGTAAGTGCCTTTTGCGGTATGTTTATTAATAGCGTCGGCTTGGCGCTTTAAACTGCGTTGTACTTCTTTTTTAAACTGCTCCGGATTTTCTGCCATCATTTTATTGGCTTCTTCATAACTCAAACCAACCGGATAGTAACCACCGGCCCACGGATTGTGCAAAGAGGTTTGGTCACTGCCAATATCTATTTTTAAGTTTTCTTCATCAAATTTTTCCCAAACTTCTACAATATTTCCATCGTAAGCAATAGAAACACTTTCGTTGTTTTCTTTGGCTTTTTTTACACGTTGGGTGAGTTGGTCTAAATCGCTAATTACCTCTTTTACCCAACCTTGTTCGTGACGGGTTTTGGTAGCTTTTTTATTTACTTCGGCGCAAACCGTTATGCAACCTGCAATGTCACCGGCTTTGGGTTGCGCGCCGCTCATTCCGCCTAAACCAGAAGTTACAAACAAGCCACCATTGGTTGGTTTTTTAATTTTTCTAAAAGCGTTAAGAACAGTAATTGTAGTGCCGTGTACAATACCTTGCGGACCAATATACATATAACTTCCAGCAGTCATTTGTCCGTATTGGGTAACGCCAAGGGCGTTGAATTTTTCCCAATCGTCTTGCGAAGAATAATTAGGAATCATCATTCCGTTTGTAACCACAACGCGCGGCGCATCTTTATGGGAAGGAAATAATCCCATTGGGTGCCCGCTGTACATAGCCAAAGTTTGCTCGTCTGTCATTTCTGCCAAATACTGCATTGTTAACCGGTATTGTGCCCAATTTTGAAAAACAGCTCCGTTGCCTCCATAAGTAATCAGTTCGTGCGGATGTTGCGCCACGGCATGATCTAGATTATTCTGAATCATAAGCATTATGGCTTTTGCTTGCGTACTTTTCCCCGGATAATCGTTTATATCGCGCGCATAGATTTCGTAATCCGGTCTAAATCTATACATGTAAATTCGGCCATATTTTTCTAATTCTTCTTTAAATTCCGGTAATAAAGTAGCGTGGTGTTTCGCATCAAAATAACGCAAGGCATTTTGAAGTGCCAATTTTTTCTCATCGGCGTCCAAAATATCTTTTCGTTTTGGGGCGTGGTTTATCTCGGAATCGTATTTTTTTGGTTGCGGAAGTTCTTCCGGAATACCTTGTATTATTTCTTCTTTAAAAGTCATTTTTTTAATTTTTCGGTTCATTTATTTACTACTACTTACTACCCACTGCTAACTGTTAACTGCTAACCGTCAAGTGCTACCTAAAACCCAACACCTAAAACCTAATCCTTATTTCTATCAAAACCATACGGGCAATGTCTACAACCACTTTTACAGCAATAGCCGCGTTTTAGATGGTATTGTTCCGTAAAGCATCTGTAACCTTGCGGAGTTAAGTAATAATCGCCTTCTTCTAGCGGAATACGTTTCTTTAAATTCATAGGTTTCAAAAATAAGGATTTTAAAACGGAAATAGAAGTCTCCTAAAGTGTATAAAGCTGAAATTATTCAGTAAAACCATAAAACTTTGTATTTTTGCAAAATGTTAGCAATGCAGCAAAAACCCATTAACCAATTTCTTTTTAAAGACCAAAAAAGAGGTATTGAGCTGTGGATTAAACGAGAAGATTTGTTGCATCCGGAAGTTTCGGGAAATAAATTTAGGAAACTGAAATACAATTTGCAAGCCGCAAAAAGTCAGAAGCATACAAAAGTACTGACTTTTGGGGGAGCATTTTCCAACCATATTTTAGCTACTGCAGCAGCCGCAAACGAGCAGGGTTTAGATAGTATTGGCGTAATTCGTGGCAATGAATTAGGCGGCAAAAACCTGCAAAAAACCTTAGAAGGCAATAAAACATTGCGAGAAGCGGTAAATTTTGGAATGCACTTGCATTTTGTAACTCGGTCAGAATACCGTAAAAAACATCAATTAGATTTTATAAACGCTTTACGCGGAATTTTTAGTGATTTTTATCTTATTCCCGAAGGTGGAACAAACGATTTAGCCATAAAAGGCTGTGAGGAAATTTTGACTGAAGAAGATAAAGATTTTGATGTAGTTAGTGTTGCGGTAGGAACCGGCGGCACGATTAGTGGCTTGATAAAATCTTCTTCCGTAAAGCAAAAAATATTAGGGTTTCCTGCTTTAAAAGGAGACTTTTTGCAAGAAGAAATTAGTAATAATGTAAAAAAAGAAAACTGGCAACTTATACTAAATTATCATTTTGGCGGTTATGCTAAAACAAACGAAGCCCTAATAGGGTTTATAAATGTATTTAAAGAAAAGTATTGTGTAACTTTGGATCCTATTTATACCGGAAAAATGATATACGGACTTTTTGATTTGATTAAAAATGATTATTTTAAAGAAAACACGCGTATTTTAGCTATTCATACCGGTGGTTTGCAAGGCATTGCCGGTATAAACAAAAATTTATGTAAAAAAGGAAAGACCTATTTATTATAATGAGAATAAAATTTTACTTCGTATCGTTTTTGGTAATTATATTTTTTAGTGCTTGTGGTACTAAGAAAAAAGCCGTTAGCAATAAATCAGATAAACGTAATAACACTGCCTATCATTCTCGGCAAGAAATAGAAGAAAGCATTGCTCGAGAAAAAGCAAAAAAAGAAACAGAAGACCGTACAGAAGAACCTAATTATAAAAAACCAAAAGTAAAAAAACCGGTTTTTAAAGATAATAATGAACGTTATATTTATAATTACGCGCAAATTGCCAAAGACGAAATGGCTTTGTACGGCATTCCTGCTAGTATAACGTTGGCGCAAGGCATTTTAGAATCTAGTGCTGGTCTGGGCGAACTTACCAGAAAATCTAATAATCACTTTGGTATAAAATGTAACGGTTGGGAAGGCGAAAAAGCTTACCACGATGACGATGCTTACCAAGAATGTTTTAGAAAATACAAAGACCCAAAATATAGTTTTAGAGACCATTCTTTGTTTTTAAAAGATAGAAGGCGTTATGCTTCGCTTTTTAATCTAAAAAAAGACGATTATAAAGGCTGGGCTCGCGGTTTAAAACGCGCTGGTTATGCAACAGACCCGCGTTACCCTTCAAAGTTAATTAGTATTATAGAGCGTTACCAGCTACATCGTTTTGACGAAGAAGTTTTGGGCACCGGCAGTAGAGATGGTTTACCTACAAAAACTTTAAAAGTAGATCATACCGGTATTCGGTACACCGTAAAAAAAGGCGATACGCTTTACAGTATTGCAAAACGCCATAATTTAACAGTAGAAGAGTTAAAACAACTCAACAACTTACGCAACGACCATTTGCAAATTGGTCAGAAATTATTTGTAAAAACCTTGTAATAAAATCATTATGTTATACCAAAGAAGTAGTGCTTTATTTACCGAAGCAAAAAAGTATATTCCCGGCGGCGTAAATTCTCCGGTAAGAGCTTTTAAAGCTGTTGGCGGAAATCCTATTTTTATTAAAGAAGCCAAAGGCGCATACTTATATGACGAAGACGACAGAAAATATATAGACTACATAAACTCTTGGGGGCCGTTAATTTTAGGCCACGCTTACCAGCCGGTAATAGACGCGGTTATAGAAAAAACCAAAAAAGGAACCAGTTTTGGTACACCAACAGAAATTGAAACCAAAATTGCTAAACTTGCAGTTTCTATGGTGCCGGGCATAGACCAAATTAGAATGGTAAATAGCGGTACAGAAGCTTGTATGAGCGCAGTTAGATTGGCAAGAGGTTTTACCAAAAAAGACAAGATTATAAAATTTGCCGGTTGTTATCACGGTCATAGCGATTCGTTTTTGATACAAGCGGGGAGTGGTGCCGTAACCTTTGGAACACCAAACTCTCCCGGCGTTACCAAAGGAACTGCACAAGATACTTTGTTGGCAAAGTTTAACGATTTAGAAAGTGTAGAAGCTTTACTAGAAGCCAACAAAAATGAAGTTGCTTGTATAATTTTAGAACCCGTTGCCGGAAATATGGGCTGCATCCCGCCGCAAAAAGACTTTTTAGAAGCTTTACGGAAAGTATGTGATAAACATAATGTTTTACTGATTTTTGATGAGGTAATGACGGGCTTCCGGTTAGCAAAAGGAGGCGCACAAGAACTTTTTGGCGTAAAGGCAGATATTGTAACTTTTGGAAAAGTAATTGGCGGCGGTTTGCCGGTTGGTGCGTTTGCAGCACGTAAGGAAATTATGGAACACTTAGCGCCAAACGGACCGGTTTACCAAGCAGGAACTTTAAGCGGGAATCCGTTAGCAATGGCGGCCGGTTTGGCAATGCTAACTGAGTTGAACAACGACGATGGCGTTTATAAACGTTTGGAAGAAAAAACTACTTACTTAAAAGAAGGACTTCACAAAGCATTAGATAAAAACAATATTACTTATACCATCAATCAAATTGGTTCTATGATTTCGGTGCATTTTAACGATGTTCCCGTAACCGATTTTGATTCTGCCGCCGAAGCAAACAACGAATATTTTAAAAAGTTTTTTCAAGGCTTGTTAGAAGAAGGCGTTTATATTGCCCCAAGTGCTTTTGAAACTTGGTTTATTACAGATGCTTTAACCTACGAAGATTTAGATAAAACTATTGCTGCCGCGGAAAAAGTTACCGCTAAATGGTAAAGAAGAAGTTAGATGCTCTTTTTTATAAACACTAATTAAAAGTAAAGTCAGAACCTATCTTCAAGATAAAGTTCTGACTTTACTTTTTTTTTGTGTCTTTTATTAAAATGACACTTCAAGTTTTTCACGATATTCTTAGGTTTAAAAAAGCCTCTCAATAACACTTACTTGCCCGCACTACAAGTTCGGGAATATCTTCGGTATCATAATCTTGCTTTTTCATTTCTTTCACTAGAGTTTGGCAATTAGAATAGTACTTTTTAATTCGTTTTCTAAAATACCTAAAGCTTCTAGCAAATTTTAGTAGAGGCAAAGCTTTTTCGAAACTTTTATCATAAATATAATATTCATCTGCCGCTTCTCTGCCCATAGTAATTGTGGGGGCAACACCGCTAGTACCCATAGTTGCCGGTGCACCAATGATATGTCTGCTGTAGAGGGCAGGATAAATATCTTCATTTACCACCCGAAATACTTTAAGTTTGTTTTTCCTTATGGGAATAAATTTATACACACTCTGAATGCTATCGTGTTGCAAAATAATCTTTTCAATAGCTTCTTCGTCTTTAAATTTTTCTTTATCAGCAGCTTCATTGGCTTTAAATTGCGTGTTAAAGCCATAACCAACAAGATGTTTTGCAGAGACAGGAATCCGGACCAAGCCTTCTTTTACTTCTCCGTTTTTAAAGAAAATTTGGCCTTCATAAAACTTCCAATCTTGCGAAAAAGTTAGTAATGGTAGTAAAAGCGATAATAATAGAGTAATTTTTTTCATAATTTGGTTAGTTGGTTGTGGTAAAAATAAAGTCCTATATCTTGTTTTGATGTTTTTAATTAATTCTAAAATCTAAATCTCCCCATTCAACTCCAACAACTCTTCTACATATTCGCGTTTGTTGGAAAGACGCGGTATTTTATGTTGTCCGCCCAATTTATTTTGTTTTTTAGACCAATTATAAAAAAGTTTTGGTTTGGCTTGGTGCAGTTTCAACTGGTTTAAAGTGGTGTTGTTATAACGTTTGGCTTCATAGTCGCTGTTAATGCTTTGCAGAGTTTTATCGAGGCTCGTAGCAAAGGCATCTAAATTTTCCGGCGCTTTTTTAAACTCTATAATCCATTCGTGCGCACCTTTTTCTTCACCTTCCATAAATATTGGTCCGGCAGTATAATCTACAATTTCGCATTGGTGCATTTTGGAAGCTTTTCTGAGTGCTTCTTCGGCATTTTCTATTATCAATTCTTCGCCAAAAACATTTATATGGTGTTTGGTTCTGCCGGTTACTTTTATCCGGTAAGGAGAAAGCGAGGTAAACCTAATGGTGTCGCCAATTTTATAACGCCATAAACCGGCATTTGTCGTGATGATTACGGCATAATTTACACCCGTTTCTACTTCGTTAAGCGGAATGGTTTTTTCGTTTTTTGCACCATACGTATCCATTGGTATAAACTCATAAAAAATACCATAATCTAACATCAGCAATAATTCTTTACTGTTATTTTGGTCTTGTACGGCAAAAAAACCTTCCGAAGCGTTATAGGTTTCATAATACCTAAAATCTTCTTTTGGTATTATTTTACCGTACTGCTCGGCATAAGGCTCAAAACTTACACCACCATGAAAATATACTTCCAAATCCGGCCAAACTTCCAATAAATTGCTTTTGTGCGTGGTTTCTAAAACTTGGTTTAGTAAGACCAGCATCCAAGACGGTACGCCGGCAATACTGGTAACTTTTTCCCGTATGGTTTGGTTTACAACGGCTTGCATCTTTTTTTCAAAATCGCTCATCAAAGAGATTTCATTGTTTGGCGTACTGCTGTAAGTTGCCCAAAATGGCATATTGTCTATCAAAATGGCAGAAAGGTCGCCAAAAACAGTTCCGTTTTCGCGGTATAATTCTTTACTTCCGCCTAAGCGTAAACTTTTGCCGGTAAATAATTGTGCATTTTCGTTATTGTTGAGGTAAAGACATAACAAGTCTTTGCTTGCTGCATAATGGCAATTTTCTAAAGATTCCGGGCTAACCGGTATAAATTTACTTTTGGCGTTGGTTGTACCGCTAGATTTGGCAAACCATTTTATGGGCGTTGGCCAGAAAATATTATTTTCGCCACGACGGCTGCGTTCTATCAGCGGTTCAAATTCTTCATAGGTTTGAATGGGAACTTGCGCTTTAAAGTCTTCATAAGATTTTATGGAAGAGAAGCCGTATTTTTTGCCAATTTCTGTGTTTTTAGCCTTATAAATTAGGTGTTGTAAAAGTTCAAATTGTACTTCTTGTGGGTATTTTATAAACAATTCCATTTGATGGATTCGCTTTTTCAAAAACCACGATGCAATAGAATTTACTATAGGAATTGGCATTTATTAACGTATATTTAAACCGAATTAGATAATCATAAAAGTAAGATTATTTTAATCGCCTAGAAAAAACTTTGTACAAAAAAATTATAAAAATATGCAATTAGAAGGTGTTTTGAGGAAAATGAAAACCGAGTATAACCCAACGGTAGACTATTTTTTACTCTTTGAAAACGATTTTTTACACCTTAATCAAATCTTAAACAAAAAGATAAGTATTCATTTTAAAAGGTTTGAATGTCTTAATTGTAAAAAAGATAAAAAAATTTTTAGACAAGGTTTTTGTTATGATTGCTTTTATGAAATTCCGCAAGCGGGAGATTGGATTATGAAACCCGAATTGAGCACCGCGCATTTAGATAAAGAAGACCGCGATTTAGATTACGAAAAAAAGGTGCAATTGCAACCGCATATTGTTTATTTGGCCAATTCTTCTAACGTAAAAGTTGGCGTTACTAGAAAAACGCAAATTCCTACCCGATGGATAGATCAAGGCGCGCACGAAGCTTTAGAAATCTTAGAAGTTCCTAATCGGTACCTTGCGGGAATTGCTGAAGTTGCTTTAAAAAACCACGTGGCAGATAAAACCAATTGGCGAACAATGTTAAAAAATGAAATTGAAGATGCCGATTTAGAAAAACTTCGCGATAGTCTAGAAGAGTTTTTACCCAAGGAAACTTTGCCATACTTACTAAAAAACAACAGAGAAAAACATATTAATTTCCCTGTATTGCAATATCCTAAAAAGCTAAAAAGTTTAAATCTTTTAAAGAAAATGGATTATTCCGGAACTTTAAAAGGAGTAAAAGGACAATATTTAATTTTTGAAGACGATACGGTTTTTAATGTGCGCAATAACGAAGGCTTGGTGGTAAGTATAGATTTTAATTAATCTATCAATTTTTTCTTGATATACTTCGAGTTCATTACGCGTAAAGCGCCCATATATGTCATTTTAAAACTCACAACGTCGCCAACTTTATAGGTTTTGGTAGATTTGCTAAGGTCTAATACCAACATATCTGAACTGGCACCAATAAAGCTTAAATTATCTTCACTGGCCTTTAAAAAATCTACTTTAGAAATATCTAACAAGCCAATATCTAAAATAGCGCGTCGTTGGGTGCTACCATAGTCATCTTCGTTTATTTGCGTTCTTTCCCCAGAAGGGTTTGCCTCTATATAACCGTGCGGAACAGCAGGTTTTTCGGTAATTTCTATGATTTCTGAATGTAACATAAACACATCATCTTTCATCTCCGGAATGGTTTCGTTAGCAAACAAATCTGTGCCTAAAAAAAGTGTTTCGCCAATTCTAAAATGGTTTACTCCTTTAGGAATTAATCCTTTTAATAATAATGGCACCATAACCGATGAGCCGCCACTAACGCCTTTTATTTTTTTACCAAATTTGGCTTCTATCAACTGTTCGTATAAACTTAGCTGAATTAATTTGTCTTTACTAGGCATCACGCCGTTAAGGCAATTTAAATTAGAGCCAATGCCTGCAACTTCTATGTTGGGCAATTCAAAAACGCGTTTATAAAAATCTATCAGGGAATCACCCATAATACCTTCGCGCAAATCTCCCAACTCAATCATAATAATTATACGGTGCGTTTTATTTTGTCGCTGGGCTTCTTCAGACAGCCATTGTATCGTAATAAACTCTGTATTAAAACTTACATCTGCATATTTAACCACCTTTTCTATGCTGTTTTTTGCGGGCGGTTTTATGTAAATAGTTTCTTTCTCGGGGTTTAATGCTTTTATGATTTTCAGGTTGCTCAAACGGGCATCGCAAACTTGTTCATCTCCTAAAGACAGGATAAAATCTAAAAATATTTCGTTTCCGCAAAGCATTTTTAAAACCGGTGCCCAGTCTATATCGTTTTCACGGAATAGTTTTTGCAAAAAACGATAATTGTGCGTTAAAGAAGATTTACTAAGGGTGACGTAGGCCATGCAAGTTATTTTTTCACGATTAAATATACGATAATTCCGCTTATTATACCAATTAAAATAGGATCGAAACCGTAGGGAATTTTAATTTCTAAAAATGAAAGAAGTAGCGTAGTGCTACCGCCAATTAACATAGAGAGCAAAGCGGCCAATGGTTTTTTCTTTTTACCAAATAACATTCCGAGTACCGGAATAAGCAAACCGGAAACCATAAACGAATAGGAGAGAAGCATCAAATCTAAAACGCTGGTCATATAACTGGCAATTAAAACTGCCACAAAGCCAACAGTAAAGGTAATAATTTGCGAAATGCGCATAGCATTCGGGTTGTTTTCTTTTAAGCCCAAAATATCTGTAGTAAAATTACCCGAAGCTGCCAAAAGACAACTATCTGCCGTAGACATTATTGCCGAAAAATAAGCAGAAAGCATTAAGCCCATTAAGCCAACCGGCAAAATGGTTTTTAAAAGCATTGGTAAGCCAATTTCAGGATCCATTTGTGCAGCATTGGCAAAACCTTCTGCGGCAAATAAACCTTGTTCTGCACCAACACGGGCAAAAAGTCCTAAAATTATTCCCATAAATGCCATGATAGGATATTCAAACAAGCCGGCAATATACCAGGCTTTTTTAGCAGTTTTTTCGTCACGGCAAGAGTAAATTCGCTGGTAAAGCGTCATTCCTACAAACCAAATAGGCACAATTGTAATAAACCAGTTTAAGAATTGCACCCACGATAAATTGGTCAGACTAAAAAGTTTGTCGGGAAGCGTATCTGTTATAGTTTGGTAGCCGCCCAAATAATTATAAGCAAACGGAATGCCTATAAAAATAAGACCAACCATTAAAATAGACCACTGAAAAGTATCGGTATAAATTACTGCTTTTATACCGCCAAAAACCGTATAAATTATGGCGACAGCGCCCATAATATAAAGCGCGTTTTCTAGACCCAACTCGGGAAATGTGCCAACCGCCAATTTTGCTCCGGCCAATAATTGCGAAGAGGTAAATCCAAGATAACCAATAAAAGAGATTAAACCGGCTGTTAGGGCTACCGCTTTGCCGTAATGATTTTTTAATAGTTGCGGAAAGGTTAAGAAGTTAAGCTCGCGGGCTTTATGAATTACTTTTGGAATTAAAAAAACAGCGCTCAACCAGGCGCCAATCAAACCGGTAAAAAGCATCCAAGAACCGGAAAGTCCCATTACAAAACCCAAACCTCCTAAGCCAATGCTAAAACCGCCGCCAACATCTGTGGCTACTACAGAAAGACCAACGTGAAAGCTGCTCATATCTCTACCGCCCACATAATAATCGTTGGTGCTTTTATTTTTTCTATAGTAATAAAAGCCTATTCCTAAAACAATTATCAGGTAGACAATAAAGACAATAATATCTATTAACGGCATAGATTATTTTTTATACCGCATCTCTAGGTATTTATTGGTAAAGCCGAGTTTTTCGTAAAGGTGTTTGGCAGGATTATTTGGTTCTACGTGTAGCGCAATATCGCCTTTGCACGTAGCAATGGCTTTTTCCATAAGCTGTTTACCTATACCTTTTCCGCGGGTTTTGTGGTGTACAGCAATATAAACCAGAATGTTTTCGGGGATATAATCAGACATTCCGGTTTGATTGATTATTGTAATTCCTAAAGTTTCTTCTTGGTCTTTGATAAGTAATGCAAAGCCCGAAAAGTTATTTTCAGAATCCCCAATAGCATAATTTAAGCATTTTAAAATATCGTTTTTTGCATCGCCATAATCGCCCAAATGTGTATAAAGAAAGTCTACAATATGATTTTTCTCTGACTCAGAGGGTTTATGCTGTGCATCAAATATTTTAAAAGTGTACATAGAGCAAGTAGATTTCTAAAATTCTTCTTGGTCTCTTAAAGATTGTATGTAAGCTGCTTTTTGTCTTTGCTTTCTGTTTTCAACAGATTTTTTTGTGTAGTATTGGTTGTCTCTAAGGTTCTGTAACACCTTAGTATCTCTAAACTTACGCTTTAAACGTTTTAATGCGCGTTCAATTTTTTCTCCGTCTTTTACTTTTACTATTAGCATATATTAATTTTAACTTAAATGATTTATTCTAACAATTATTATTTTTTCTCGTAAAATGTGCCGCAAGGTACAAATAATCATGTTTAAATGCTTGAAAATTAATACCTATTAGCATTTTTTAGCCTAAAAACTTTTTTAATAACTTGTTTTTAGAAGAATGCCGAAGTTTTTTAATGCCTTTTTCTCGTATTTGACGTACTCTTTCTCTAGTTAAACCAAAGGTTTCGCCAATTTCTTCTAAAGTCATTGCCCGGTGATCTCCAATTCCGTAAAACAATTTAATAACATCTGCTTCGCGTTGGGTTAGGGTTTCTAGGGCACGATTTATTTCTATATTTAAAGAATCGCGTATTAAACCTTCGTCCGGGTTGGGAGATTCTCCCACATTAAGAACATCGTACAAATTGGAGGTTTCGCCGTCTTTTAATGGCGCATCCATAGATAAATGTCTGCCCGAGTTTTTTAAAGATTGCTTAACGTCTGCAATTGTCATATCTAGCTCGTTTGCAAGCTCCTCTGGAGTTGGTGGCCGCTGATTGGCTTGTTCTAAATGGGCAAAGGCTTTGTTTATTTTATTGATAGAGCCAATTTTGTTAAGCGGCAAGCGTACCACGCGAGATTGTTCTGCTAAGGCTTGTAAAATAGATTGTCTAATCCACCATACGGCATACGAGATAAATTTAAAACCGCGGGTTTCGTCAAAACGTTTGGCGGCTTTTACCAAACCAACATTTCCTTCATTAATTAAATCTGGAAGTTTTAGACCTTGATTTTGGTATTGTTTGGCTACCGAAACTACAAAACGTAAGTTGGCAGTAGTAAGTTTTTCTAATGCAACTTGGTCTCCTTCTCTAATGCGCTGTGCCAGCTCTACTTCTTCTTCTGCGGTAATTAAATCTACCTTACTTATATCATGCAAGTATTTATCTAACGAAACAGATTCTCTATTGGTAACCTGTTTAGTAATTTTAAGCTGTCTCATGCGCCGGGTGTTTTACTGTGACCTTTTCTTATTAAATTCTTAGGCAAGAGGTCTTTTTTTAAAAATGCCTAGATTTTTGCAATTTAGTATTTTATGAACGGCAAATTAGTTGTTTTCTTGTTTTTGTTTGTCTTTTTTCTTTTTTCCGAAAAGACCACCTAAAATATCTTCTGCAGCGTCTTTTATTTTATCGCGGCCATCTTTGGTTTTGCTGGTATCTTTTACCGTGCCATCTTGATTTTCTGTAGCGTCATCGTCTTTATTTCCGCCAAGAATATCTTTAATCTTATCGGTTGCTTTATCTTTTATTTTGTCTTTTTGCGAAGCTATTATTTGCTGACTCAACTCTTGCGTGGCTTGTTTTATATTAAGTTGCACGTTTGGGTTGCTAAAACTTCCGCTTAAAGCGACAGGCAAAGTAACTTTAGTGTTTTCTAAATCTGTTTGCGTAAGATTTGCAAGTCCGCCACCAATTTCTGAGCCTAAATATTTTGCGGGTAAATCTAAAGCCATCTCATAGTTCATTTGGTTATCAAAACTATGGCTTCCGTTTACGGTAATTAAAATGTCTTTTATATTAAAATCAAATGGTTGTAAGTTTACTTGTCCGTCTTGAAACTGCACTTTGGTTTCTATATCTTTTAAATCTAACTTGTCTAAATTTAAAAAATTTAATTTACTGTCTAAGTTGGCCAATAGCGGCATTTGCTGCGTGTCAATATCCGCATCTAAAATTTTGGCAAAAGCATCTCCTGCCAAACTGCTTAAAATTGGCGTTAACTCTTTTGTTAAGTTACCGTGTAAATTAATAGTAGTGTTAAGATCTCCTTTTAAAGCTTTGGCAATTGGTGCTAAGTTGCGTAGTAATTCTAATTCTTTAAAAGAATCTACAATATTTATGCGGTTTAACTTCAGATCCATATCAAAAGTTGGGTGGGCCGCTTTGGTAGATACATTTCCGTTAAGGCTAATATTTCCGCCAAAAATATCTGCCGAAACATTTTCTAAACGTGCCGTTTCGTCTTTTATAGCCATTGCGCCTTTGGTGTTGCTTAGCGTCAAATTATCATAAATTACTTTATTGGCGGTAAAATCTAATCGCGCATCTAAAAAAGAAGGAATTTTAATAGCTTCTTCTTGGGTGGCTTTGGGTTGTTGCGAAGTTTCGGTTTCTTCATTTTCCTTTACGGAAGTGTCTTCGGCTTGCGCAATCATAAAGTCGTTAATGGCAAAGGTATTGGCAGCAACTTTAAACCGACCTTTCAATTTTTGATCAGAAAATAAATACCCCATCAAATTATCTAAAGTCCCCGAAATTTTAGCATCTGTTTGACCGGTTTTTAATTGCATTTCTTGCAAAGTAACGTTACTGGTGTTAAAGCTCAAATTGGCGCGGTCTACCAAAACAGGATTAGGAATTTCTTTAGAGGTATATTTAAAATTGCTAATGCTTGCAGTACCTTGACTTTTAACCCTGCTGTAGTTTTCGTTTTCTACATCGTTCATCGCAAAATTGGTTTGCAAGTCGGCTTTTAAAATTCCGTTTAAATCTTGTTCTAATTCTAACGGATAGGCTTTTTCTAGGTTTGCAAGATTTAGCGTTCCTTTTAGAACCAAATTAACCAACATATTTTCGGTAATATTCTTAAAATTACCATTGGCAGAAAATACGTCTTGGTCTATGGTAAAAGTTAATTTATCTAAGTTTAAATAGGTGTCTTCTATCTTGCCGGTTTGGTTTTTTAAAACCGCATCTAGATTTATGTTACGCACTTGCTTTGGTAAATCAGGATATTTAAAAGCAGCGTTGTTACTGGTAACGGCAATGTCTAGTTTAGGAATATTTTCTTCGTCTATAATTCCGTTAATTTTACCATCTATTTTAAAGTCGCCCGAAGTTTCTACGCCATCCAAATTTTTTGCATAGGTTTCCGGTATAACGGCCAAA
Organism: uncultured Mesonia sp.; assembly: GCA_947494545.1. Lineage (GTDB taxonomy): Bacteria > Bacteroidota > Bacteroidia > Flavobacteriales > Flavobacteriaceae > Mesonia. The sequence continues at coordinate 229,051 of CANLVH010000004.1, forward strand.
AAGTTTTTAAAATCAGACGAGGGTGTGGTAAAACTTATGTCTACTTCGTTATTATTTTCATTTACTTTTACAAAACCATCAAAAGTGAGAGGTAGTTTATTTATTAAAGCTTTATTTTCTAAAAAACTGAATTTCTGCTCTGCCAAATTCATTTTAAAGTCGGCATCTAATTGCAGTTTATTATTTTCTAGATAATTTTCTTCGTCTAAAGTAAACGAGATAAGCGTTTCTGAAGTTGTTTTTAGCGTAAACTCTTCCGCAGAGAAATCGCCGCTACCGTGGTGATTAAAATCTTTTAAGCGTACAAAAGTTTTAGAAGCTTCGTCTAAATAATTTATGCGCGAATTGGCAATATTATATTCTTGCACATCTAAGCTTAAACCACCTTGTGTGCTTTGGTCTTGTTGGTTTGGCGTTGCTTTTCTTTCTTTGGCAATGTCATAATTGGCGTTACCTAAAGAATCTACTTTTATATTTACATACGCATTATCTAAATCTAATTGATTTACGCTTAGCGGTGCATCGCCACCTTTAAAAAGTTGCGGAATGCCCATACTCAAGCCCAATTTTTCTGCCGTTGCCAAAGTATCGCCGGCAAAAGGTTCTTTGTTTATTACGCTCAGGTTTTCTAATTGCAACTCGGCATCCGGAAAGCTGGAAAAGAGACTTAAATCTAAATCTTCCCAAGCTACAGTTGCATTTATGTTGTTATTGATAGATTTTTTTACGGCACGCTCTATCGGGCCTTTAAATATAAAAGGTGCGGCAATTAGAAATACTACCAAAACCAGTAATACAATACCAATAATTTTTAAAGCTTTTTTCATAATTTATCTATCTACAATTCTATATTATCTTAATTTCGTTTTTTAATCTATGTTGTTTGCTTAACCTTTTTTAGGGAAAATCGATTTCTGTTGAAGCAACTTAAAATTTAATAAATTTTATAGACCGTAATTTTTTTGTTGTTGCCCAATATCGTTTTTTTGCATAGCCAAAGGCAAATTTAAGTCTCTAAATTTTCCTTTAGCTTAATTTGCTGTGAAATTGTTAATACCAGACTGTTAAAATTTTTGAAAAGCCCTACTATTACATACATTGCTCTGGGAAGCAATCAAGGAGATAAATTGGATAATTTGCAACTTGCCACCGCTTATATATACAAGAAAATTGGCGATGTAACCGCGGTTTCCAAAATTTATACCGGTCCGGCAATTGGTTTTAACGGCGATGCTTTTTATAATGCTTGCATAGAAGTTTCTACGCGTTTTTCTGCTAAGAAAGTCCTTAACCAACTTTTAGAAATAGAACAATTAATGGGACGCCGGCGTAAAATTACTACCGAATATGAAAACCGGATAATAGATTTAGATTTGCTGTTTTATCAAGAAGAGGTTATCCAAACCAAACGCATTACTTTACCACACCCGCATTTGCATAAGCGCAATTTTGTTTTGCAGCCTTTGGCAGATATTGCCGGCTCGGTTTTGCATCCGGTATTGCAAAAAACGGTTAGCGAATTCTTAGAAAGCCTTCCCCATCAAGAAAAATTGACTGCTATTTCAGCAAATTTACAACCGCAAAACAGTCAATTAAAAGCTTTTAATTATTTGGCTATTGAAGGAAATATTGGCGCGGGAAAAACAAGTTTGGCCAGTATGATAGCGCAAGATTTTAAGGCAAAACTTATTACGGAACGTTTTAAAGACAATCCGTTTTTACCAAAGTTTTACAAAGACCAAAGTAGGTATGCTTTTCCGTTAGAAATGTCTTTTTTGGCAGATCGTTACCAGCAATTATTAGACGATATTTCGCAATACGATTTGTTTAACGATTTTATGGTAGCCGATTATGACGTGTATAAATCGCTTATTTTTGCTAAAGTTACCTTGCAGGAAGAAGAATATGCTTTGTATAAAAAGCTTTTTCAGATAATGTATAAAGATTTGGCAAAGCCCGATTTGTATGTTTATTTGTATCAAAACACAGAGCGCTTGCTAGAAAATATTCAAAAACGCGGCAGAAAATACGAACAAGATATTCCTGCAGATTATCTAGAAAACATTAACAGAGGATATTTAGAATTCATAAAACAGCAACACCACCTCAAAGTGAAAATTATAGATATTTCTGAATTGGACTTTGTAAACCAACGCGAAGATTATTTAGAAGTGCTGGAGCAGATTTCTGGTTAGGGATTAGGTGGTAGATTAGTAGATAGTGGGGACTAGGTTGTAGGTCTTAGGTTTTAGAAAAAATAATAGACTAGTAAACTAGTGAACCAGTCAATTAGTTAACCAAATCATTTTCCAACCAAAGCAGAAAGTTTACGGCTAAAACAATTCTTATTCTACCTCGAGCTCAAATTGCAGAGATTTATTTAATTTATTGCTAACTACAAGAGTATATTTCCCGGGTTTTAGTGCCATATAACCAGGTGTTTGCGGGTTTGGAATCTCAATAATATCTGTAGGAATAGCATTTTGAATATTTTCGTTTTTTACGTAAGCCAAAACCATTACCGGAAAAGCAATTTTTGCATCTTGTAAAGCAATTTTAACCGCTTTGTTTTCTTTACTGAATAACCAGTTTGGTCGGTTGTTGGCATATTTGGTTACAGGATGCAAAACAGCAATATCTGTATAACTTTGGTTTCTTTTATACCCTAAAATCTCTCCATTTTTTTGAAGTAAAACCGAACTTTTTTCTAAATCTAAAGCTTTCAAAAGTTTATTGTTTAGGGCTTTATTACTGCGCTCACTGTATTTTGTCTGATTAATAGTCAGCGGATCCATGCCGGTATATTCAGAAAGTTTTGCGGCCATAGCTTTTCCCCATTTTTTATGCTTGCCTTCTAAAACATGGTCATAGCCGCAGTGAATAATATATTTGCCGTTTGGATTTTTATCCATAAAACCCTGAATGTTTTTAGCTTGTGCAATTTCCCTTTTTTTTCCATTAAAGTTGGAAGTTTGTTCATACGAGAACACGGTAAACCCTATTTCTAAAGCAGTCCGTACCAAATTTCCAAATTGCGGTTCTTTTATATAATAACCGTTTTTTTGAACGGGATAACCTCTTTCATTTAGAAGCGAATCTTTGTTTTTCCCGTTGGTCAAAGCTTCTAACCCCAAATTTTTATAACCGTTTTCGTATAATTTCTGCAATAAGCTTTTGGTGAAATTTCTGTGGGAAGGATTGTGATGCGCTTCGTTTATAATAAGTAAATCTGTAGCTTTTGCCTGCTCAACAATATAACCTGCGGCCGGTATAATTTCATATTTATTTTGAATAGAATCAATTTGCTTTTTTGAAAAAGTTGTAACCCTTCCGGGGAAAGCGATATCCCATTGCTCTAAAGCGTTTTTAAAATCTCCTTTTTTAGCATATTCTGCCGCCGAAATCTGGTTTTTCCAAGCAGTTGTGTCTTTGGCGAGTTTTTCTTGAATAGCAGCATCAAATTTATAAGGATTCTTATATTCAATTTCTTGATAGTCGTGCGTGCTTTTACAGTTTACAAAAAGAAGAAAAATAGACAACACATAAATAACCGGAAGAAAGCGCATAGGAAAACTTTAGTTTAAACTGCAAGTATAACTAAATTTCTAGTTTTAAATAGGTTTTTTGTAATAAAATAGAGTTGAGAGAAAATTTTTCTTTTAAAAACTTAACTTGTTTCTTGTTTAAAAACTGTGGTTAAAAAGCGCCTCGACTCCGCTCTCCGTGACATTTAGCTTGAAAAAGAAACATGCTCGTTCTAGCTAGCAAAACCTTTTTCTTCTTTAGCTTTTTCGCTGTTTTACTTTTGATTTAATCAACTAATCTTCCCCATTTTCGCAAACAAATCCCAAATAACAACGCCGGCACTTACCGAAATATTAAGCGAGTGTTTACTGCCGTATTGCGGAATTTCGATTACGGTGTTGGCTTTAGAAACTACCTCTTGACTTACACCTTTTACTTCGTTACCAAAAACCACTGCGTAAGTTTGGTCTCCCTTCGGAGTGAAATTATTAAGCATTATCGCGTTTTCGGCTTGTTCTATGGCTAAAACCTGTACGCCATCTGCTTGTAATTGTTCTATTAATTCTGTTGTGTTTTCTACGTGTTCCCAAGTCACGGTTTCGGTGGCGCCAAGAGCGGTTTTTCTAATATCTTTATGCGGCGGAGTTGCGGTGATGCCACAGAGATATATTTTCTCGATTAAAAAAGCATCGGCGGTCCTAAAAACCGAACCTATATTATTTAAACTTCTGATGTTATCCAACACTAAAATCAATGGCGTTTTAGATGCGTGTTTAAATTCGGTTATGCTTTTTCTGCTTAACTCGCTGTTTTTTAGCTTTCGGTTTTTCATAACTGCAAAAGTCTGTTAATTTGACTAATTTTTAAAATGAATTTATAAAAAACTGCTTTACGTGATTGCTTAACGGTTTTTGCGTGAGGGATAGTAGCGGTAGCCCGTAAAAGCTTTCTTTGTTAAAAATACCGGGAGCCTGGGCGACCGGCAGGAAGCCCAAGAAACCGTATATTTTTTTAAAGAAAGCTTGCGGACTATAAGCGGATAGCCCGGCCCCTCTCCAATTAAAATTGGGGAGGGGTCACGCCCAAAATAGTTTTGTTTATATTCTTACAACCGAATTTATTAGTAAAAACTATTGGAATGCCTATTTTTACCAAAATTTAAAAAATCACTCATTTTGTCTGCAAAGAAACCTAAAAAAGTAACGCCGCTAATGAAGCAATATTATGCTATAAAGCATAAATATCCGGATGCGATGTTGCTATTTCGGGTAGGCGATTTTTATGAAACTTTTGGCGAAGATGCCGTAAAAGCTGCGCGAATTTTAAACATTGTTTTAACCAACCGAAACAACGGCAGCGAGCGGACAGAGTTGGCCGGTTTTCCGCATCATAGCTTAAATACATACTTACCAAAGTTGGTAAAAGCCGGCGAGCGCGTGGCCATTTGCGACCAGTTAGAAGACCCAAAACAGACCAAAAAAATTGTAAAACGCGGGGTTACAGAATTGGTAACGCCGGGTGTGGCGCTAAACGATGAGGTGTTGCAGAGCAAAACCAATAACTTTTTGTGTGCCGTGCATTTTGGTAAGAAAAAATGCGGAATTGCCTTTGTAGATGTTTCTACCGGTGAGTTTTTAACAGCAGAAGGCGATGTGGAGTATTTAGATAAATTGTTGCAGAATTTTAGTCCGAGTGAGGTGTTGGTTTCTAAAAATTGTAAAAACAATTTTACTGCTCATTTTGGGAGCGGCTACCATACTTTTTTTCTGGAAAATTGGATTTTTAAGTTGGATTATGCCACGGAAACTCTAAACGAGCATTTTAAAACAAAATCGCTTAAAGGCTTTGGTATAGAAAATTTGGTAGACGGCGTAATTGCTTCGGGTGCTATTTTGTATTATTTAAGCGAAACGCAACACCATAAATTAGAGCATTTGGCTTCTATATCGCGCATTGCGCAAGATGAGTACGTTTGGATGGACCGGTTTACTATTCGTAATTTGGAGCTGTACCAATCTACGGCAAACCAAGCGGTTACTTTGCTAGATGTTATAGACAAAACTATCTCGCCAATGGGCGGCAGGCTCCTAAAACGTTGGTTGGCTTTACCGTTAAAGAGTTTAGAGAAAATTACACGGCGTTATGAAGTGGTTGGTTTTTTCTTAAAAAACACGGCTTTAAAAGAAAAACTGCAGGCTCAAATAAAAAATATGGGCGATTTGGAGCGTTTGATTTCCAAGGTTGCCACGCAAAAAATTAGTCCGCGGGAGGTGCTTCAACTCAAAACCTCTTTAGATGCCGTGGTTCCTATAAAAGAAGCTACAAAAAACACAGCTTGCGAACCTTTAAATAGTATTTCAGAAAATTTACATGCTTGTGATTTATTGCGTTCTAAAATTAAAAATGCTTTAAAAGAAGATGCGCCGGTAAATGTATCTAAAGGAAATGTTATTGCAGATGGCTTTTCGGAAGAATTAGACGAGTTGCGTAAAATTGCCTTTTCAGGGAAAGATTATCTGGATAAAATGATAGCGCGGGAAGTAAAAACTACCGGCATTAGTAGCCTGAAAATTGGCAGCAATAATGTGTACGGATTTTATATAGAAGTACGCAATACGCACAAAGATAAAGTGCCCGAAACTTGGGTGCGTAAACAAACTTTGGTAAATGCAGAGCGTTATATTACCGAAGAACTAAAAGAATACGAAACCAAAATTTTAGGTGCCGAAGAGAAAATACATTCCTTAGAACAAGAAATTTTCACCAAATTGGTAATTTGGCTTAACGATTACATAGCTTCGGTACAACAAAACGCTTTGCTTATTGCCAGATTAGACTGTTTGTGCAGCTTTGCGCAATTGGCTCTAGAAGAAAATTATTGCAAACCGCAATTGCATAACGAGCACGATTTAAAAATAGAGCAGGGCAGACATCCGGTTATAGAAAAGCAACTGCCGCCGGGCGAACCTTATATTGCCAACGATTTGTTTCTAGATAGAGAAACGCAACAAATTGTAATGATTACCGGACCAAATATGAGTGGTAAGTCGGCTATTTTACGCCAAACCGCTTTAATTGTATTGTTGGCGCAAATGGGAAGTTTTGTCCCGGCAAAAGCCGCCGAAATTGGTTTGGTAGATAAAATTTTTACTAGAGTAGGAGCCAGCGATAATATAAGTATGGGCGAATCTACTTTTATGGTAGAAATGAACGAAACTGCCAATATCTTAAACAACATTTCTGAACGTAGTTTGGTTTTGTTAGATGAGATTGGTCGTGGTACCAGTACTTACGATGGTATTTCTATTGCTTGGGCAATTAGCGAATATTTGCATGAACATCCTGCCAAAGCAAAAACTTTATTTGCCACGCATTACCACGAGTTGAATGAAATGACCCAGCGTTTTGATCGGATCAAAAACTATAATGTTTCGGTAAAAGAATTAAAAAATAAGGTATTGTTTTTACGGAAATTGGTACCCGGCGGCAGCGAACATAGTTTTGGAATTCACGTAGCAAAAATGGCCGGAATGCCACAGCAGGTAGTGTTACGAGCTTCTAAGATATTAAAGAAGTTAGAAAAATCGCACGCAGGAGAAGAGCTTAGTTCTAACTTAAAAAGTGCAACCGAGCAGGAGCCGCAATTGAGCTTTTTTCAGTTAGACGATCCGTTGTTGGAAGAAATAAAAGAAGAGATTTTAGATCTGGATATCGATACGCTTACACCCGTGGAAGCTTTAATGAAACTAAACGAAATAAAACGATTGCTGGCGCCAAAAAAGCAGGGATGAGTTTATACTAGATAATACAGTAGAAAATAGAGAATAGAAAATAGAAGCTGTATGCTAAATTTTCTCCGTCAGAAGTGTCGAATCTTAGTATTTTTCCGAAAATCAAAAATCAGTAATCAAAAATCAGCGATCTACAATCTTTAATTTCCAATTGCTAATTATTTCAAGATTTTATTGGTAGCGCTAATTATCAGGCTAACAAGCACTTTTAAAATGTTAGGTGGGATTAGTAAATTTTTTTTAAAAAAATGCTTTGAGATATTAATAAAAAGTATAAATTTGCATCCGCAATAAGACAATAAAGTTCTTTTAAAAAACGCGAAAATAGCTCAGCTGGTAGAGCGCCACCTTGCCAAGGTGGAGGTCGCGGGTTCGAATCCCGTTTTTCGCTCTGAAATGTAAAACTTTTAAACTTTTATTTTTGTGAAAAACAGTAAAGGTTTTATGTTATAAATGCTCAGGCTCGGGTGGTGGAATTGGTAGACACGTTGGACTTAAAATCCAATGGCCATTATGGCCGTACGGGTTCAAGTCCCGTCCCGAGTACCAAAGACCCTCTTAATCTTTTGATTTTGAGGGTTTTTTTGTTTTTATGTATTTTGTTTTAATCAATTAGCAATTATGGCTGCGGTTTATATTCTTTATTCTGCTTCTATTGACTCTTTTTATGTTGGGAGTTGCGAAGATTTTGATAGTCGTTTATCGCAACATTTAAATGGTGATTTCAAAAAGGCATTTACTAAAAGAGCGAAAGATTGGCAGAAATTTCTTCTTCTTGAAAATCTAGAATATGCCCAGTCACGACAAATTGAGGCGCACATTAAGAAAATGAAATCGACTAAATATATTGCCAATCTCAAAATGTATGAAGAAATGATACAGAAATTAATAGAGAGATTCAAAACGGGTTCATCCCGATAGCTATCGGGACCCGTCCCGAGTACCAAAGATCCTCTTAATCTTTTGATTTTGAGGGTTTTTTGTTTTTATGTATTTTGTTTTAATCAATTAGCAAGTATGGCTGTGGTTTATATTCTTTATTCTGCTTCTATTAACTCCTTTTATGTTGGAAGTTGCGAAGATTTTGATAGTCGTTTATCGCAACATTTAAATGGTGATTTCAAAAAGGCATTTACTAAAAGAGCGAAAGATTGGCAGAAATTTCTTCTTCTTGAAAATCTAGAATATGCCCAGTCACGACAAATTGAGGCGCACATTAAGAAAATGAAATCGACTAAATATATTGCCAATCTCAAAATGTATGAAGAAATGAGACAGAAATTAATAGAGAGATTCAAAACGGGTTCATCCCGATAGCTATCGGGACCCGTCCCGAGTACCAAAACCCTCTTAATCTTTGATTTTGAGGGTTTTTTGTTTGTAAAATGATTTTGTTTTACTGAAATCATCTAAAATTCCTCCCTACTTCCTACAGAAAAAATCAACAACGTCATCTTTTGGCGCTGTCGCTTTTTAGTTTTGTTTTCTAACCAAAAAACTAAAGAGATGAACGATACTACATTAGCAAAGCACAGTTTAAAAGATAAATTTACACAACAACTAGACAGCAGTTTATTTGGCTCTTATCCTGTTATGAATTTGTACAGAACCAGAAGACTTTTTGTGCTTAAATTTAATTATCTCCCTAATCTAATTGTAGAGAATCAAATAAACGCATCTAACTTTTACGCGGCTTTCCGTAAAGAATATAAAAACTGTATTTATGAAGATTATTATGGAAAAAGAGGTTCTAAAAATCATTCCATAAAAATGGTAGATTATTATTGCTTTTTGAAAGAAGATATATTGGTTCATATAGATTTTAACGAAGATGAGATAAGCTTACTTTTTAATAAAACAAATGAAGAAGCGGTAAATGAGATTCAGCAGCTAGTAGTAAAACACCGGCAGAAAATAAAAAAAGAACCTAAAATAAATGTAGTGGTTTCTTCGCAGCACGGTCTTTCGCTGCATTTAATGGATTTGAATACTACAGAACTTGATATAGAAGCAAATTATAACGATGATTTTCTAGCTGTGCACCAAACTATTTTGGCGCGTATTAAAAAGAAAAAGGACAAAGGTTTAGTATTACTTCACGGCAAACCCGGCACCGGTAAAACTACTTATATAAAACACCTTATTTCTCAAGTAGAAAAAGAAGTTGTTTTTATGCCACCCAATTTGGCCAATCAAATTACCAATCCGGGACTTTTAGAGTTACTAATAGAAAATCCCAATTCTATTTTGGTAATAGAAGATGCAGAAGACATAATTCTTGAGCGAAATCAAAAAAGCAACTCGGCTGTTTCTGCTTTACTGAATTTATCTGACGGGATTTTAGCAGAGTGTTTAAACATTCAAATTATTTGTTCTTTTAATACCCAACTTTCTAAAATAGATTCTGCTTTATTGCGAAAAGGAAGACTAATTGCCAGGTATGAATTTGAAGAATTAGCACTTGATAAGGTAAATAACTTGTGCCGAAATTTAGGATTAACACAAGAGTATTTTGAGCCACAAGTCTTAGCGGAAATCTTTAATCAACACGAAAAAGCCAGTCAGCAGAAGCAAAAAAAGATTGGTTTTTTTGCTTAGTAATAAGGAAATCAATTTCCAAAAAAAGCTTCGAAACAGAGAAACTAAAGATTTTTTATAAACTAAACTATATATCAAATGACTAAGAAAAAATTCCAAACTCATTTTCCAAAAAGAGATCGCTTTTTAGAGAAATCCACCAAAGCGCTAGAAACATTTGAAAAATTAGAAATGCAGGTGGAGGAAATCAAAACAGAATTATTAGATTTTTTATTGTATAGTCAGGCCATAAAATTAAAAGCGATGCAAAGTGAATTAAAAACTCTAAAAACAAAATATAAAGAGATAGACGAAAACTTCTTTAAACCGCCTAACCACAAATAAATGTTTTAAAACATTATTTAACCGAGATAGTATGTAATGAACAGTTTTAAATAAAATCTATGTTTTTTTAAGAAATGCACAGGATTTTGATCCGAAAAACCTGGTTTTTGGCTAAAAAGCGGAAAAAAGAAGTCTTTTTATAGTTTTGTTAAAATTCTATTTTTGATTTTTTCTCTATATTCCCAAAAAATCAATTTATGCGAAATTATTTACTCGGAATTTTCTGTTTGTTTTATTTTTTAAGCTTTGGTCAAGATACTACTGCAAACAAAGATTTTTCATCTAAAGAGTTTACCATCGGTGTTTTTGAAACGCCTCCGTTTGTCACTAAAACACCAAATGATTATGGCGGGATGAGCGTTAAATCTTGGAAAATGGTAAACGAAAAATTGCAATGGGATTATAATTTTAAAGAATACGAATCGCTTGGAGCCTTAATAAAAGGAGTAGAAGCGGGAGAAGTAGATTTTAGTATAAACCCAATTACCGTTACCGATAAACGGATGGAGCGTCTAGATTTTTCGCAACCTTATTTTATATCTAATACCGGCATTGCAAAGAAAAGTGAATCTGCCGTATGGAAAATAATCACTAATTTATGGAGCTGGAAATTCTTATCGGCTATCTTAATTTTGCTTTTAATCTTGCTTATTTTCGGTACTTTAGTGTGGTTTTTTGAACGGAAGAAAAACGAAGAATTTGGCGGAAAAGGTGCCAAAGGAATTTACGAAGGTTTATGGTGGAGCGCCGTAACTATGACAACTGTAGGTTACGGAGACAAATCTCCCAGAACTACCGGAGGCCGCGTTGTTGGACTTATCTGGATGTTTATGGCCGTGATTATTCTCTCTAGTTTAACAGCAGGAATTGCTTCGGCTTTGACCGTGCAATCTATTAGCGATGAGATAGCTTCTATAGACGATTTAGGCCGATTTAAAGTTGCAACGGTAGAAAACTCTAGCTCACAAGAACTTTTAGATTTGTACCAAATAGATTATATAACAGTAGCCAATGGCGAAGAAGGTATAGAGAAACTGTTAGACCAAGAATACCTTTTTGTATATGATTTGCCCATTTTGCAATACGAAGTTAAAGAGCAAGATTTAGAAAAAGATATCGAGATATTGGAGCGTTCTTTAAAACGAGATTATTTTAGTTACAGCTTTCCTAAAAATACTACGTTGGTAGAACCCATTAACCCCGAAATTATTGCGGTATTAAAAACAATGGAATGGAGTAAAATTACAGAAAATTATTAAGTTCTATTTGGTAGTAATTCTACGGTAAGAAAAACGTTTAAGATTCTTGTAAGAAACTTATAATTGCTTAAAGCGGAAGAAATTATTGCTTAAAATACAGGGTGGTTTTTTATAAAAAACCACCCTGTAAAAGTTGCGATAACCTAAAATTAGAGGCGGGATTAATCTATTTCTCTATCTATTTCTTCGGCCTCTTGATTTATTTCTCGGCGTGTACGCTCTGTTGCTTCTTCTACTTCTCTAGCTCCTTCTTTAACAGCTCTTTCGGTTTTTTCTGCGGCGTTTTCTATCGCTTCATCGGTTTGCTCTGCAGCATTTTCTATGTCTTCACCAATGGCTTCTGCGGCTTCTTCGGTTTTATCTCTGGTTGTTTCTCTACACGCGCTAAATGCTAAAAGCACAAAAAGTGCAAACGTGCTTACAAATAGTTTTTTCATGGTTGTGGTTTTTAATTGTATTAAAAGTAAAATTATAAAAAAATAAATCTTAATAACAAATGTAAATTATAAAGAAAAAAGCTGTTTCGGGATTTTATTCCTGAAACAGCTTTTTAGTAAATTTCACCTAAAAGTAAAAAGTTCTTACAAGTCGTCGTTGCCGCCCATTCCTGTGTTTTCCTCTACTTCGTTGGCGCCTTCTTCTATAGCGTCACCGGTTTCGTTTGCAGCTTCTTCTACTGCATCACCGGTTTCTTCTGCTGCATTTTCAATAGCATCGCCGGTATCTTCAGCAGCTTCTTCCAAGTCGTTTTGCGCGTCTTGGGTTGCGTCATCCATATCGTCTGCAGCATCTTCCATGCTGTTTTCAATATTGTCTCCGGTTTCTTCCATTTGGTCTTCGGCAGACTGGTTTTGGTCTCTACAAGCAGTAAAAGCCGTACTTGCTGCTACTGCAATTGCTAACATTACAATTGATTTTTTCATGAGTTTTGGTTTTTATTTAGTATTTAATTTTTGGTCTTTAGTCTCCTATTTCGTCTATTTTCTTGTCTACTTCTTCGTTAACTTCTTTGTCTATTTTTTCGCCGGTTCTCTCTAAGATACCTTTGTTTTCTTCGGTTTCAACTTCTTTTTCTACCTCTACTTCTTTTACAACGGTTTCTTTTTCGGTTTTTTGATCCCTACACGAAGTAAAAGCAAGCGTAAAGCTTACTAATGCTAGCGTTAAAATTGATTTCTTCATGAGTTTTTAATTAGTATTAGTGGGCTAAGTTATAAAAAACTGGAAAATTGCAACCAACACATTTATAAAATTTTAATAAATTTTTTACTTAATTGACTTTTACAGCAATGCTTGCTCGCTTATATATTGCATAATTTTTGTAGTGGCGCCGGTTCTTTTTATAACAAAATCTTTAGCATTTTCACCTGCTTTTTGCCGTTCTTCTTTACGGAAAAGCAAGCGCTGTAAAACACTGTTCATTTCTGTTTGATTCTTTACGGAAAAAAGTCCGCCGTTGTTTTGTAATGCTTTAGCTTCCGGAAATTTCTGAAAATTTTCTCCTATAACAATTGGCACGCCAAAGGTTGCCGGCTCTAAAACATTATGCAAACCTGTGTTGCCCATAGCGCCGCCAACGTATGCCACGTCTGCATAATGGTATAATTTAGTAAGTAAGCCAATGGTATTAACAATCAACACCGAAAAACCTGCTAAATCTTGTCCGTCTATTTCTGTGTATAAAATGCTGGGTTTATTTAAGGATTTTTGAAAAGCCTTTATTTTTGAAACTTCTATCTGATGCGGAGCAATAATGTACTTCGTTTCTTCTTGCGTGTTGTTAATAAAATCTGCCAAATAAGTCTCGTCTTCCGGCCAAGTGCTACCGGCTACCAAGCAAGGTTTTTCGGCAACAAATTCTTCGGCGAAAGCCAACTTATTATCCATTTTTAACTGTGCGCTAACCCTATCAAATCTCGTGTCGCCACTTATGGCAACTTTACGGAAATCATATTTTTTTAATAGATTTAATGAATTTTTATCTTGCACGAAAATATAAGTGAAACGGTGTAAAACCTTTCGCATAAATTTGCCGTAGCTTTTAAAAAAATGTTGGTTTTTTCTAAACAAGCCCGATACTAACAAAGTGGGAATTTCTTGCTTCTGTAATTGCGCTAAATAATTGGGCCAAACTTCGTATTTAATAAAAATGGCAAGCTTTGGCTGTACAATTTTTATAAACTGTTTAGCGTTTTTTTTGGTGTCTAGAGGTAAGTAGCAAACCACGTCTGCAATGGCTGAGTTTTTCTTTATTTCGTAACCGGAAGGAGAGAAGAAACTAACTAAAATTTGGTATTGCGCATAGTCTTCCCGAAAGCGTTTAAGAATTGGTACGGCTTGTTCATATTCGCCCAAAGAGGCAGCGTGGACCCAGATTACAGGTTTGTCGTTCAGTTTTTTCCGTAAAGTTTTAAAAATATTTTTTCTGCCCGAGACAAATAGTCGCATTTTGCGGCTAAAGAGCGCTATTACCGGCAAGAGCTTTTCTGCTAAGGTTATAAAAAAGTTGTAGAGAAACTTCAAAAGTTATAAAATTGTTTGGGCAAAAATAAGTCTTTCTGTTAAAAAGAAGGCTACAAAAGCGATTATTCGTAAATTTGCCGCCTAGAAAGTAAGCAGATGAAAAAAATACAAATGGTAGACCTTAAAGGTCAGTTTCAACCAATAAAAGAACAAATTAAAGCTTCTTGGGAAGAAGTTTTAGAAAATACAAGTTTTATAAATGGGCCGCATGTGCATAGTTTCCAAAAAGAATTGGAAGAGTACTTAGAGGTTAAGCACGTAATACCCTGTGCTAATGGTACAGATGCTTTGCAAATTGCTATGATGGGCTTGGGCTTAAAACCCGGCGATGAGGTTATTACCGCAGATTTTACCTTTGCCGCAACGGTAGAGGTTATTGCTTTGCTCAATTTAACGCCCGTTTTGGTAGATGTAGAAAAAGATTCTTTCAATATTTCTGTAGAGGCTATAGAGCGCGCTATTACGCCAAAAACCAAAGCAATTGTGCCGGTGCATTTGTTTGGGCAACCCGCCAATATGGCTGCAATTAACAAACTTGCCAAAAAACACAATCTGTTTGTAATAGAAGATAATGCGCAAGCAATAGGAGCCAATTATTATGATGACAGAGGAAATAGTCAAAAAACCGGAACTATTGGTGATGTTGGTACAACTTCTTTTTTTCCTTCTAAAAATCTTGGTGCTTACGGCGATGGTGGCGCAATTTTTACAAATGATGATGCTTTGGCACATACCATAAGAGGCATTGTAAACCACGGAATGTATGAGCGTTACCACCACGATGTTGTGGGTGTAAATTCTCGTTTAGATAGTTTGCAAGCTGCTGTTTTGCAAGCAAAGTTACCGCATTTAGATGCGTATAATAAAGCCAGACGAACGGCCGCAAATATGTATAATGAAGCTTTACGGAAAAATGAAAATGTTGTGGTACCGGAAATTTTAGGAAAAGAAGATTCGCACGTGTTCCATCAGTATTGTTTGCGAATATTAAATGGTAAACGCGATGCGCTTTTAAAACATTTGCAAGAAAATGACGTGCCTTGCGGAATTTATTACCCAATTCCGTTGCACGCTCAAAAAGCTTATGCAGACCAGCGCTATAATGAAGATGATTTTCCGGTTACCAATCAGTTGGTAAAAGAGGTAATTGCTTTGCCAATGCATACAGAATTAGAAGAAGAGCAAATTGCGTTTATTACTAAATTGATAAACGATTTTGTGTAGCGATTAGAAATATATTATTCCTAAAAAACGCTTCTTGTCTGTTTAAAGATAAGAAGCGTTTTTTATTTATACTGACCAATCTAAAGCGTGTAAGTTGCTTTCTAATCCGTAAAATATGTGCACTTCTCCGTTTGGTTTTATGCATAGATGATTCATTTTAAATTCAGAATCTTTAAAGAATAAATTCTGTAATAAATTGTAAGGGTCGTGGTATAAATGTTTTTTAGGATTGGCTTGTATGCCGGAGTTTTTAGTACTAATTAAAAAAGATTGAAATTTTCTCTTGTTCTTTTTAATATAGCGCCAATACCTTTTGTCTTCTATATCTTTATTTATTTTCTCCGTCTTTTCACTATAGAGATGTAGCATCGTATTTTTTTCTGGGTCGTAATCTTCTCCAATTATTTTACTTAAAAACATTTTTAATTGCTGGTGCTGCGTACTGTCTAATTGCGCAGTATTTTTACGCGGATAGATTTCTGTTACTATGGTAGAATCATTTTCGACGGTTTTGGTGAAAATTTTACGTTGATCTAAGCTTTTGTATACTTTTTCACTTAATACTTGTTGGTCAGGGACCATATATCTTATTTTCTTTTTTTCTTGCCCAAAACCAGCGATAAAAAATAATAAACTGAAAATATGGATAAAATATGTTTTCATAAAGATTATTTTTTAATTAGAAACCGTAATTTTCTCTGAAATAAAGTAACCATTTTGGGAAAAACCTTCAATATAAAGATTTATGTCAGAAACATTTCTATTAGGAATTTTAAATTCTAATTCTCCGTTTTTGTTTAATTCTAGCATAGATTTCCAGTCTATTACACCAAATTTCTGAAATTCCGGTTCATAATATTTGTATTTAGGCGAATAATATTCGTCCGGTTCCGTAAAGCCTGAATTTGCGAGAAAACCTTGAATAGTCGGCTTCTTCATGCTAAATCCAGAATCTATTCTAGTTTTAATTCTGATAACACCTCCTGTCCCGTTTGAGGCAAATTGAATAGCGCCTGTTTTACGAATTTCAATACTTTTTACTTCGTCTGTTCGTAAACTGATTAAAAAATCTGAGCCTTCATTATTACTAAAAGGAATACCATCTATAACAACAACCGGGACTGGCGGACCACCAAAATTTTGCAGACGTCGTGAGAATATTTCTACTTTTCCCGGATGCCTATGTACATCAAAACCTTGTTGAGCAATGTAGTCTGTAATATATAAATAAGACTTGCTAATACTTTCATCAATCAAAGTAATTTCAGAAAAGGGTGTCGTTTGTCTATTAGACCTTCGGTGTGTGTTGGCTTTAATCAATACACTGTCTAAAACGTTTTCTTTTGTAATAAAAGCGCTATACCCTTTACCGGAGTTTTTTGTCGTTTCGTTTTTTAGAACAGGAAAAATAAACTTAGTTGCTTGCTTAAAATCGCTGCTGTCTATTCCGGGCCGGATAGTGCTATAGAGTTTATTTCTAGATATTTTATTGTTGCGCTCACTAATAATTCCTACAGAAATATTATCTTTTCTTAGTATATAAGCACTATCTATAGAAAAACTTCCGTCTGGTTTTAAGTCTACAACTTCAAACAGATTGGTAGATTTACTTTTTATCATCGCGGCTTTTTCCTTTTTATAGTTAATGTTTTTTATTACACCATTTACTGTAAATCCGGTTTCTTTTTTAAATAAAATTTTTGGAGGTGAGTTATAGATTGCGTGCCAATTGTATTTGCTCCAACCTTGTGTTTTTAGTAAAAGGTCTAAATAATAATCTCTTTTTCTTATACTTTGTTCACGAGAGAAAAAACTTTCTGCATTCTCTACATAACCTTTTAAATATGGTTTTAGGAAGTAGGCCGAGAGGCTGTTGTTTTCCTGTTTGTAAAATAGATTTTTTTCTGGCAAAACAGAAACACTTACTTTGTTTAAAGCCAAACTATCTGGCATTGAGGTAAGTTGTAATTTTATAGAAAGAGAATCTCCTAAGTTTTTTGTCTCAGCTAATTTTATTTTATGTCTAGGAATAGTGGTTCTATTAAATACAAGACGCTCTAAAATTGGCTCGAAATTTTCATTAAAAATCGTAATGGTATTAACTCCCGGAAAGAGTTTTGATTTTTTGAGATGTAGATTACTAGCTAATTCTTTTTCTGCTATTTGAAAACCCAACCCTTGCATTTTACCACCTTGACGTACAATTAAATAAAAATCTTTATTTTTTATCCTTTCTATGCTTGCCGCGTTGGTCTTTACCGCTACAATTATTTCTTCCGGAGCAAAAATATTACAGGTTAAGGTAAGCCCGTACGTTTCTATTTGCGGGAGCTTTTGCTTAATGGTTTGACCATTTTCCAATTCAATCTCCACCAAGTAGTTTTCATTAGTTTCAGGGTTTATGCTAAAACTTGCGGTGCCAAATGGGCTAGAATTAAATTTTAAGATAGGTTTACCTTGCTTTAATACTCTTCCTACTTCAAATTTTAGACTTTGCCCTTTTTTATTTATCAATTTTACTGCTATGGTGTTGGTAACATTGGCCAATAAATGTCCGCCTTCCGGCAGAAGTTGTAAATCATAATAATTGTTAGAAAAATCAGTATTAGTAGTGGTGTTAGATGAAGTCGCAGACGAGGATGAAGAAGTAGTAGAAGAAAGTTTTTTCTCACCAGAGCTACCTAAGATGCTGAATTTTTGAACAAAATTGTTAGCCTCAACAAAGTTTTTGGAGTAGTTAGAAAAAGCTCTTATGATGTAGTTTCCCGGTTCCAGATGTATGAGATCGAAATTTCCTGCACCGTAACCATTCTCTATATAAAGTATTTTAGAACTTATATTTTTTCCTTCATCGTCATATATTGCTACGGTTAAATTGGTGGTTAAGTCTGTTTGAAGAGGTTTTTGCAAATTAAAAGAATAGGCTGCAAACCAAAGCTTTTCACTGTTGGTGAAACTGGTTTTATTAAGATGAAGGTAGGGAACTTCGCGCTCTAACGCAAAGAAAGAAGAATAGGCCTCTTGCAGGTCTTCTATGTTATCTGGTTTGGTTTGACTTGTACTAAAAAACGAAACTAAAAAACATAAAAATCCTAAAAGAAACCTATTTTTCATATTCTAATTAAATTTGTGGCTGCATAGTAATCGCTTTGCGATCTATTTTTTTAACTAAGCCTTGTAAAACTTTACCCGGACCAACTTCAGTAAAGGAGGTAGCGCCATCTTTTAACATATTTTGTACGCTTTGTGTCCACTTAACCGGAGAAGTAAGTTGAAAGATAAGATTTTTTTTGATTTCTTTAGGATTTGTAACCGAAAAAGTTGTTACGTTTTGATAAATAGGGCAAATGGGAGTGGCAAATTCTGTGTCTTCAATTGCCTTGGCCAATTCTTCTCTGGCAGGCTCCATTAAAGGCGAATGAAATGCGCCACCAACAGGCAACATAAGCGCACGTTTGGCACCTCGTTTTTTTAATTCTTCACAAGCCTTTTCCACAGCCGGTACTTCGCCAGAAATTACAATTTGTCCCGGGCAATTGTAGTTTGCAGCAACTACCACGCCCTCTGTTTCTGCACAAACGGCTTCTACCAATTCGTCTTCTAAACCTAAAACGGCCGCCATAGTAGAGGCTTGTTTTTCACAAGCTTTTTGCATAGCTTCTGCTCGTTTTGCAACCAATTTTAAAGCATCTTCAAAAGTTAAACATTGGTTGGCTACCAATGCCGAAAACTCTCCCAAAGAATGACCGGCAACCATATCTGGTTTTGCAGTATCGCCCAGTACTTGGTGCATAATTACCGAATGTAAAAATATTGCCGGTTGGGTAACTTTTGTTTGTTTTAAATCTTCGGCAGTACCTTCAAACATTATATCTGTAATGCTAAAACCTAAAATTTTGTTGGCTTTATTGAATAACTCTTGCGCTTTTGGATATTTTTCATAAAGTTCTAATCCCATTCCGGTATATTGGGCACCTTGGCCTGGAAATACGTATGCGTCCATAAATTTTAATTTTGTTTTAAAACAAATGTAATAAAAAAGACCCAAATGCATTTTATAGCAAATGAGCCTTTAACTTTATAGTAATTAGCATTTTTTATACGTCTAAATTTCCTTTTTTTCCTAAATCTTTCTTTTCATTCGTGGCTGCTGCAACCCCCATTTTAAAAATATTAATTAGCTTATTGCCTTTAGTATCCCAATAATAAGCGTTTTCCGGAATTACTTTTATGGCTGTTAAATTAGGATCGTCTACACCATCAAACCAGTTATCTGCCATGCTGCTGTACAAATCTTCTAGAATAGATTTATCTGTATGGATTTCTGCTTTCCCGTAAGCGCTTAAAAAAGCCATAGAAGAAGGATCGCTATATAATAATTGTACGCGATTGTCTTTTTCTATATCTTGGTTATGGTCACTTTTTTTAGAGCTTAAAAACCAAATATTACCTTCTACATCTATTTTTTGCGTTGTCATTGGTATAGCGCTTAACGGTATTTGACCTAAGTTGGTAGCCATCATGGCAACTTTAATATCTTTTGCCAATTCTTTTACTTTTTCTTGCGCTTCTTTATTGTATTTATTGTCTGTACTCATAATATTTTTCTTTTTTATTAAAGATAAGTAGAGAGTTAGTAAAAATGCATCAATAAATTATTAAAAAAAGATAGGTTTTGTTAAGTCTTGCTAAAAGCAAAGGTATATAGATGAGTGTCTTACTTTTTTCGCTTCCGCGGAAGCGAGGTTTCCGGTAAAGAAGTTTATACTAAAAAAATATAAAATCAGAGCTATTGGCTAGCGCCATTTTTTTTAATTATAATGACTAATAATTTGATCAACTGCGCTATAATAACTGTCGCCGAAGAGGTTTAAATGCACCAATAAATAATACAATTGCCAAATTTTTAGACGATCTTTCCAATCTTCTTCTAACTTAAATTTTTGGTTGTAAGCTTTAAATAAATCTTGCGAAAAGCCACTAAAAAGATGCATCATGGCAATGTCCATTTCGCGTGGTGCAAAACATATTGCCGGATCTATCAAACAAGCTTGTCCGTTTTCATCTGTCATAAAATTGCCATTCCAGAGATCGCCGTGAATAAGTGCCGGTTTTTCTTTAGGAATTACATCTTCAATATTTTTAAAAAAAGAATCTGTCCCCGAAAATTTATAATCGTTTTCCCTAGCCAATTTTAATTGCGGCTCCAATCTTTTTTCAATATAAAAAGTAGCGGCGTCTTTGGTAGTTGTGTTGTTATGTTGGGGTAAACTGCCTATATAATTATCGTAATTTAAGCCAAAAGTAGGTTGACTGTTTTTATGCAATTGCGCTAATTTAACGCCAAAATTTTCCCAGAAATCTTTGGCTTTGCCGCTAGAAGAAATATGCTCTAACAAAAGATAACCCATATTTTCTTCTACGCCGTTATCTACAACTTTGGGTACGCGCAAGACTTTGGCTTCTGCCAATTGTTTTAAGCCCATTGCTTCTTTCTTAAACATTTCGGGAAATTCTTGTTCTTGGTTAATTTTTACTACAAATTTTCCCATATCGGTTTTAACCGTAAAAACTTCGTTTATATCTCCGCCACCAAGCGGCGAGAAGTCTTTCACATTAAAACCGTTTTTCTTTCCAATAGTATATAAAAGGTTGCGCGTATCGATAGTTTTATTTTTTTAAATAAGTTAAGTAAGTAAAGGCATAATTATGTTTTTCGTCTTTTTGGTGGTATTGTTCTTCTTTTAATTTCCATAAAGAAAAATCTATTTCAGGAAAATAAGTATCTGCGTCAAACGTCCCGTGCACGCGGGTTAATTCCATCTTATCCGCAACGGGCAAACCAAGCTTGTAAATTTCTCCGCCACCAATAATAAAAGCTTTTTGGTTGTTTTTTACCATTTCTAAAGCTTCGTCTAAACTATGCACCACGCTGCATCCCGGCTTGTTATAATCTTTTTGCCGGGTAATTACAATATGTTTGCGGTTGGGTAAAGGTTTTGGAAAAGATTCAAAAGTTTTTCTTCCCATAATTATTGGGTGCCCGGTGGTAATGCGTTTAAAACGCTTAAAATCGTCCGGTAAATGCCAAATAAGGTCGTTGTTTTTTCCCAACTCGTTATTTTCTCCTAAAGCCGCAATTATTGTAATCATTTTAAGAATTTAATGGTGGGTATTGAAACTTATCATCTTCTTTAAAAGAAGTAGTTTGTCCCGGTAACGGGTGCTCTTTATCTACTTTTTTCTGTAATTTTTCGATTTTTATTTGCTGTTTTTCTACCAACTTTTCCAATTGGCGTTCTTCCCATTCTTTTCCCATCAATTTATTCACCACAAACACATTTATAGTGTGAATTAAGATAAAGAAAAACCACAATAAAATTGCCCAAACAAACCAATCTATACCAAAAGGTTTAAATTCTGCACCAATGTTTAAAACTACATTTAAAATTATAAAGAGAATAGAGCCGGCCACAAATGCTACAATATGCGTTGTTAAAGCTCTTTTTTGTCTAATGCGGCGTTGGGCATTTTCTATTAATTCGCGCTGCTGCGGATCTATTTTCGTGCTTTTTTTATCGGTACTTGCCATAAATTAAATGTATCTTAGTCTTTACTCCAAATTTAACATTTTTAGTAAATAAAGAGAGAATGCTTATGAAGAATTTAAGAAAGCAATTTCCTGCACATAAAACGCAAACTTATCTTAATACCGCCGGCATTGGTTTAATGTCTGAAACTGTTTTTGATTTTAAAGCAGATAAAAATCTGGATTTACTCACCTTGGGAAGCGGTTTTATGGAAAAACACGCTACTATTTATGCCGAAGTAAGAGAGGCTGTAGCCGAATTGTTTGCGGGAAATCCGCAGTATATTGCTTTATTACCTAATTTTTCAATTGGATTTAATACGCTTTTGGAAGCCGTGCCGCAAAACGCCAGTTTTTTGCTTTTAAAACAAGATTATCCTTCTGTAAATATGCCGGTAGAAGCACGAAATTTTACAATTGATTATGTGCAAATTCAAGAAAACTTAGAAGATGCTATTTACGAAGCCTTTCAAACAAAACAACCAACCGTTTTTGCTTTTAGTATTGTGCAATACCTTAACGGAATAAAACTATCGCAAGCATTTTTAAAAAAGCTTAAATCTGATTTTCCCGATACACTTTTATTGGCAGATGGCACACAATATTGCGGCACCGAAGTATTTGATTTTGAAAACTCCCGAATAGATGTTTTGGGCGTAAGTGCATATAAATGGTTAAATGCCGGTTTGGGAACCGCTTTTTTTATGTTCAAACCGGAGGTAGAAAACTTTTTTAAACCAAAAATGCTTGGTTACGGTTCTAATTTGGGAAAGTACAAAGAGCAACGAAATAGTTTTATTGGTAAATTTGAAGCAGGCCACCTAGACGCTACCAATATTGGTAGTTTGTTGCCGGCAATTGATCTGATTAAGCAAGCCGGTCAAGAAAATATTCAGCAATATTTAGAAGAACTTTCAAGTAAAGTAAAAACAGCTTTAACCGATTTAGATTTGTTGGAAAAAAGCGTGGTTAAACGTAAAGAACATTCCACCATTTTCAATATAAAAGGAGACGACGCCTTGTTTGAAAAGTTAACGGCAAACAATATTATCTGTTCCCAAAGAGGCGAAGGCATTAGAGTGGGTTTTCACCATTATAATACGGAAGAAGACTTAGAGAAATTGCTTTCTGTGTTACAATAGTTTTGTTATTCCGTAAAGACATTAATGCTTTTAGGTTAGGCCTAAGCTTCTTCATAAGAGAGGAAACGAACCATAAGAAAAAACTAAGAACTTTACGGAAAAAATAGAAGACTTAATTTCAAATAAACCAATTAACCAATCACCAACCTACTTCTTTACAAAAATATAATTGCGGTAATACTGGTTATCATCGGTAAAAAATTCTTTTATTTTTAAACCGGCTTCTCCTGCAAGCCATTCTACAATTTCGTTATCGTATTTTTGCGAAATTTCGCAATGTATTGCCTCCCAGGCTTTGAAATTAAATTCTTGGTTAAAAGCTTCAATAAAAACGCGTTGTTCTTTGGTGCTTACTAGAAAGCTTTTGGCCGTACCGGTTTGCGGATTGTAAGTTTCCCAATGCTTAAAATTATCTAAGTCAAAATTGCCACCCAATTCTGTATTTATACGAGCCAATAAATTTTTATTAAAGGCAGCAGTAACGCCTTGCGAATCGTTATAGGCGTCTAAGATAGTCTGCGGATCTTTTTTCTGATCAAAACCCATAAACAACATGTCTTGCGGGTTCATAGCCAACTGAATGTTTTTTAAAAATTCTACTGCGCGCTGGTGTTCTAAATTACCAATATTAGAACCCAAAACAATTATTACTTTTTTGCGGGTAACGTAACTTTTTAATTCTTCTAAAACCTTAAAATAAGTGCCTTGCAGCGTTTCTATTTCTAAATCAGGAATTTCGGTTTTTAGAGAATATTCCAAATCATCTAAGATGTGTTGACTAATGTCTATAGGCAGATATTTAAAATTAAGTTTCTGCTGTACCAAATTACGCAACAAAATTTTGGTTTTTTTGCCGTCGCCTGCGCCTAATTCTATAAAATCAAAACCGGTATCTGCTTTAAAATAATGCGTGATGAGGTCTTGGTGTTTTTCTAAAATATTAAACTCACAGTTGGTAAGATAATATTCCGGTAAATTCATTATTTGCTGAAAAAGCTTATCGCCTTTTTTATCATAAATGTACTTAGAAGATAAATGCTTTGGCGAAGCGCTAAGTCCGTTTTTTACATCTATTTCAAACTGGCTGTGCAAGGCGGTAGGTTGTTTTCTTTTCATAAATTTTGATTGGTTATTTGGCTAATCGCAAACCGTTAAACTGCCAGCGCAAGTCTGGATGAAAAAAGTTGCGGTAAGTTGGTCTGGTATGTTTTTCTGCCGTAGCAACAGAGCCGCCGCGCAATACTTTTTGGTTTACCATAAATTTGCCGTTATATTCGCCTAAAGCTCCTTCTGCTTTTTGATAATTGGGGTAGGGCAAATAGGCACTTTCTGTCCACTCCCACAATTGTCCCCAATCAAATTTTTCTTGTGCTATTTCCCACTCAAATTCTGTTGGTAAACGTAAGTTTTTCCATTGGGCAAAAGCAAAAGCTTCGTAATAAGAAAGATGCGTAACCGGCGCTTTTGGGTTTATTTCTTCTATTCCGCTTAAAGCGTAACGATGCCATTTTCCGTCAATCTTGTGCCAATAGGCGGGCGCTTTTATTTGGGTTTGTTTTAACCATTCCCAAGCTTCAGAATGCCAAAGCAAAACTTGGTCGTAACTACCGGCTTCCATAAACTCTAAATATTCTTGGTTGGTTACGAGTTTATTCGATATAAAAAAATCTTGAAGGTAAACTTTATGTTTTCCTAACTCGTTATCGTAACAAAAGTTTTCTTTTTCTGAATCAAAACCAATTTCGTAAACGCCTTCTTCTATATTTAACCATTTTTGTACGTGCTTTTCTTCTTTTGCTTCCGTAAAGCTTTTTTCATAAACCGGTAATAACGGATTGTTACCCAAGATATACTTAATATCTGTAAGCAATAATTCTTGGTGCTGTTTTTCATGGTGAATGCCAATTTTTAGCACGCCCTCTAAGTCTTCAGAAATTGTATGGTTTTCCAAAAAATCTTTTAATTCTGCGGTTACGTAATGCCTGTATTTATAAATATTTTCTACCGTTGGTCGCGAAAGATTACCACGATTGGTACGTACAACTTTTTCTCCTACACTTTCGTAATAACTATTAAAAACATAAGCATAATTTGGATCGTAAACTTTATATCCGGGTTTGTGTTTTTTTAAGATAAACTCTTCAAAAAACCAAGTGGTGTGGCCTAAATGCCATTTTGGCGGCGAGACAAATTCTACCGGTTGTATAACGTAATCTTCAATAGCTAATGGCGTGCAAATTTGTTCGGTTTTTCTTCTGGTTTTAGTAAATAAGTCTAAGGTTGGTGTAGTGGTAATCATAAAAATAGCGCTTTAAATGGTGCGTGCACTCAAAGTTACGATTTTATTATTACCAAAATGTTGTAAGATTGTTAATGCAATGAAAAGGCATCAAAAATGCTAAAAATTTACGGAATTACGTCTATTTTAGAATTTGATGGCACTTTTAATAAATGGAGTAACAATAACAGGATTAGACCGTAAAGAAAAATACAATAGCAACCTCTGAAATATTGCCAAAAGCCGCTATTATTTTACCGTATTAAGTCACGAATTAATAGGTTACTGTTTAATAAATTTCAATGTCTGTTTAAATCCCTCTTTATTTTCAATTGTTACAAAATATAGTCCGCTTTTTAAATGATCGACATTTAATGAAATATTGGAATTAGCTTTTTCTATGGCTTCGGATTTAACTAGCTTACCGTTTATGTTAAATACATAGACAGCAACATCAGCTATTGAGTTATTTAAATTTTTGATGTTTAAGACCTCTTCTGTCGGATTAGGATAAATTCTAAACGTATCAAAATATGAATCTTGGGTAGATAATAATACGCTATTATATACTGCCCAGTCCCCCTCGCCGTTTGTGATGGTGAGTTGTAAGTAATCATTAACGGATTCTATGGTGTAGGTGAAGGGGTTTTTTGAATTTTCATGACTAAAAAAATAAATTGAATTATGTAGATTCATAAATTCATTTTGTGGCGGATTACAAAAGCCTATTAGCACTATCCAAGATTCAATATCAGACACTGTAAAGTTATCTGCTGATATTTCTACATAATTGCTTAAACACTCATCACAACTGGGGTAGCACAAATATATCTCATCATTACTAAAACTTACTACTATGATGTGTTCTTCTGGAGCTTGAAAAAATATTTCTCCATCCAATTCACCAGTTTCAAAATACCAATTATGGTTAAAAATCTCTGTGTCTTGTGCATAAAGTCCCCCTCCACCCCCTCCAAAGGAGAGGATCAAGATAACTAATGAGAACAACTTAACAATTTTTATTTTTATTTTTATTTCTATAAGTGTTTTCATAGTTTAAGTTATGGATGAAAATTCGCATCCTATTTTCTGGAACTAGCAGGCTTGCACTATTGCCTTTTAGAGTTTTTATCGCTATGCTTCAAAATTGTGATACAAATACAGTTGATTAATAATTTCTGATTAAGCGGTTTGCTTTATCTCATTTGTTGCATAACTACTTGTAATAAAAATAAATATATTATTTTTTTATTAAATTTTAACAAAATTTATTAATTTATATTGGTCTCAAAAAAGGGATTTAAACCCTGCAATTTTATTGCAGCACTTTAGTAGTGCGAAAAAATCTATATTTTCG
>CANLVH010000005.1 GCA_947494545.1 uncultured Mesonia sp.
GCCAGTCAGGAACTGGGGCATAATATTAAACCAGTTCTTAACGATCTATGAAAAAAGGGTAAGGTTATAGCTAAAAGAGCTGAAACCAGCTATAAGCAACTTACACACTTAGCGGGATAGTGTCATATAAAACATCGCATACAGCGTATAGCTTACAGCATACAGCCTCTATGGTCTATGTTCTATGTTCTATGTTCTATGTTCTATGTTCTATGTTCTATTCTCTTTTATCTAGTTTTAGTCATAAGTCGTGGGTCGTGAGTCGTGGGTCGTTTTCCAATTATTCGGCTATTCGTTAATCAATTAATTGCATCAATTTCAACTCCCACAAAACAATTCAAAATTAAAAACTCAAAATTTAAAATTATCAAAGAACCGCATAAAGCTTAGAGCTTACCGCTACTTTACTCTTTGTCTTTTTGACTCTTTGTCTCTTTGACTCTGCCAAACCAGGTCTCGATACACTGTTTTTTCTTCGCTATCGCTTCAAAAACCAGTACTCGACCTGACAAAATTACTCAATGTACAATCTACATTATACACTATACAATTTAGTCACAGGTAGTGATGAGTGGTGAGTTGGTGAGTTTTTAAGTTTTTGAGTTTAAATTTCAAAATTCAAATTTCTTATCTCAAATTTCAAATTTAGATTTAAGAAAGCATAATTTACAATATAAAACATCGCATACAGCGTATAGCTTACAGCATACAGCCTCTATGGTCTATGTTCTATTCTCTTTTATCTAATTTTAGTCGTGGGTCGTGAGTCTTGAGTCGTGAGTCGTTTTGGATAGTCTTAATAAAAATGCAGAAAGAGATTTCTCAGTCGTTCCTCCATCGAAATGACAATATTGCTTTGTTTTCCAATGTCATCTTAACGAATGGAAAGATTTTTCTTCGAGTGGGGATAAAACAATTCAAAATTCAAAACTAAAAATTAAGAATTAAGAATTATAAAATTTAAACCATTAGGTTACAACAAAAAGACCTCTATTCTCTATGTTCTATTCTCTTTCGTCTTACTTAACACTTAACTCCTTGACTCTAATTAAGAAAGCACATTATACAATCTAAAGCCTCCCGTCTATTAAATCCATTGGTAAAAAAGATTTTACGTCAAAAATAACAGTGTGTTCTTTGCTCAAACTTTTATAATCTAATTCCAAAAATTCTTGGTGAGAAACACATAAGACGATGCTATCGTATTTTTGATTTAAAGCATCGCAAGAGGTGGTTAAGTCTATATCAAAAATTTCTTTTACCTCTTTCGGATTTGCCCAGGGGTCGCATACTTCTACGTCTAAATTATAACTCTTTAATTCGTTTATCACATCTATGGCCTTGGTGTTGCGCACATCCGGACAGTTTTCTTTAAAAGTAATACCCAAAACCAAAGCTTTGCCTTTTTTGATAGGAGCATCTTTTTTGACCATCAGCTTGATGACTTCTTGGGCTACATAACGTCCCATTCCGTCATTCATTCGGCGACCGGCTAAGATAATTTCGGGATTATAGCCTACTTCTTGGGCGCGTTGTGCTAGGTAATAAGGATCTACACCAATGCAATGTCCGCCCACCAAACCGGGCGTAAACTTTATAAAATTCCATTTGGTTGCTGCAGCATCTAAAACAGCATCGGTATCTATATCTAAGAGTCGAAATATTTTGGAAAGTTCGTTTACAAAGGCAATATTGATATCGCGTTGCGAATTTTCAATCACTTTTGCAGCTTCAGCTACCTTGATACTAGGTGCTAAATGAGTGCCGGCAGTTATCACGGAAGCATATAAAGCATCTATATCTTTAGCAATCTCGGGCGTAGAACCGGAAGTTACTTTTAAAATTTGCGTTACCGTATGTACTTTATCGCCCGGGTTGATTCTCTCTGGGGAATAACCGGCGTAAAAATCTTGATTAAACTTTAAACCCGAAACCTCTTCTAAAATAGGCACACAAACATCTTCGGTGACCCCGGGATAAACAGTAGATTCGTATATTACCGTATCGCCTTTCTTTAACACCTTACCAATGCTGGCACTGGCTTTTTCTAATGGAATTAAGATAGGTCGATGGTTTTTATCGGTAGGTGTTGGCACGGTAACTATATACACCTGCGCAGATTTTAAAACCTCTACAGCAGCGCTTACCTCTAAATTGCCGGTAGATAATACCTGTTGTAAGTCTTTATCCTCTACTTCTAAGGTATGGTCGTGGCCTTTACGCAATTCTTCTACTCGGGCTTTATTAATATCAAAACCGATTACTTTATATTTTTCGGCAAAAGCCACTGCCAAAGGCAAGCCTACATAACCTAAACCTATTACTGCAATTATGGGATCTTTCTTCATTCCTATCTTCTTTTTCTTATCTTA
The DNA here is from genome assembly GCA_947494545.1 of uncultured Mesonia sp. Lineage (GTDB taxonomy): Bacteria > Bacteroidota > Bacteroidia > Flavobacteriales > Flavobacteriaceae > Mesonia. The sequence goes on from CANLVH010000005.1 coordinate 2,373, forward strand.
TTTTTTATGCGCTGCCACCAACTCTCTTGCACTTCAGACTCGTGATAACCTTTATTATAATTACTTCCGTAACCGTAACCATAGCCATAGCCGTAACCATAGCCATAACCGTATTTAGCTTTTTGCTGAAAGTAATTTAAGACAAAGCTGATACTGCCTATCTCGCCTTTTTTATATTTTTCGTTGATAACATTTAACATACCGTTTTTGGTATAATTTTGCCTAACGATATACAGGGAAGCATCGGCAAATTTACCCAAAGTTAAGGCATCTGCTACCAAGCCAATTGGCGGACTGTCTAAAATAATATAATCGTATTCTGTCTTTAATTCTTGCATTAAAACTGCCATCCGGTCATCCATTAATAACTCAGACGGATTTGGAGGCACGGGACCGGCGGTGATGACATCTAAATTATCAAAACGGGTTTCTTGAATAACCTCTGTCTTCTTTTTATCACCGATTAAATAATTAACAAGACCTGTATCATTACTGATTTCGAAATCATCAAAAATCTTTGGTCTTCTTAAATCTACGCCAATCAAGATGCAACGTTTTCCGCTTATAGCGAAAACAGAAGCCAAGTTCATCGATATAAAGGTCTTTCCCTCACCACTAACCGAAGAAGTAACCAAAACGGTTTTTGAGCCTTGAATGTTTTTTTGTCGGTAAATAAATTGTAAACTGGTACGTAAACCCCTAAAGCTTTCGGCTATAGCCGATTTTGGTTTGTTGTATACCACCAAATTGGTTTTCTGTCGGCTTTTCCCAACCAAACCAAGCACCGGGATAGTTGAAAGGCGCTCGACATCTTTAACGGTTTTAATTTTATTATCGAAAAACACGAGCAGAAATATAATCACTAAAGGCGCAAAGCTTCCTATTAATATGGCCATTACATAATTAAGCTGGGTGTTTGGACCTATTTTTCCGCCGCCAACATCTTTAGCTTTATCAATAACTTTAACATCGCTCACATTGGCTGCTTTTACCAAACCGGCTTCGTTACGTTTAGCTAAGAATAAGTTATAGGTTTGTTCGCTAATGTTATAACGACGCTCAATTTTAAGCAAGTTTTGTTGTTCTTTGGGTAACGAACGAACTTGCTGTTCTAAATTCGCAATTTCGACGCGAATATTATTAAGTTCTCTATTCAATAGAGATTTAGAAGAGCTGATATTTTCTAATAAAACAGATTTTGTAGCATTGATTTTTCTGTCGATATCTTCAAAAATTGGTGCTCCTTCTTGCATGGAATAAGCATATTGTTTACGCTGTTCTCCCAGTTGTACGATTCGACCCACAGCGCCACTAATACTAGATTCTTGAATTCCGGCAACCGACGGAGCAGGAACATTGGAGTAATCTTTGCGAGTTTCTAGATAATCACGTAAAGTTTTATAATAAGAAAGCTCCCGTTCCACCTCCTCCTCTTGCGCATCCAATTTGGTTAGCTTCGTACGCAGTTCTTGCGCTTCTGCTGTAATATCCATAATTTCGTTTTCTATACGAAATTGGTTCATCTCGTTTTCTACATCGCGTAACTCATCTGCTTTTACGGCCAGTGTAGAGTCGATAAAGCGAATAGTTTTGGTAGCAAACAGGTTTTTACGATTAAGCATATCTTCGCGTAACACCTTCGTAGTGGTATTCAAGTAGTCTGCAATTTTCTTTTTATTATTTCCCGTCAAGGACAAATTAATTATAGAGCTACTTTGACCTTGATTGCTTATTTGAATGTTTTGGTATTGTTGTACTACACTATTAAAATTTAAAAACTTAAGGTAGAAAACTTGACTAGGTAAAGCCTTCTGTTCATTTTTTACTAGCTTTCCGTGAATAAATGGTAAATCGATTTTTTGGCCTAGGGCAAATTCGTATTCGCTTAATTTTTTATTGACATAAAGTGATTTTACCAGGTTTTCATCGTAGCGCATCAGGCTAAAATCACCCGGCTCTTCTATACTCAAACGCAATTTAAAACGCGTAGAATCTATAAACTCTATAGCTATAGGCGTATTTAAAATTTGTCCATGCGTACTATCTACTTCAAACCGAAACGGCACTCTACCATAGGCATCTACTTTTTGGTATTCGCCATCTTGTAAATATTGCACATAATATTCCAATCGCTCTACTACCTTTTCGTTATGCGAGCGGGTTTGTAAAGTAGTTACCGCGGTATTTACCTTATCGGAAACACCACCCCAGTTAAAAGTTAAACTTTGGTTAGAAGTAAATAACGGATTTTGGGCATCTTTAATGGTAATTAGACTACCCAAACGATAGACCGGTAACTTACGCACGTTAATATAATAGGCTATACCTAAGCCAATAACGATAGCCAGTACAAACACATACCAATAACTTAAAATTTTAAGTAAAAATCCCTTAAAATCAAAGTTTATATTCGATTCCTGTACTTCAAATTCTTCTTCCATTTATAAGCGGGTTGTTAAAATAAGCAAGGAAGTAAACAAGGTTACTACACTGGCAATTGCAGACAAAGTTTGTAAACCGTTTACGCCAAAACCATAAGATTTTTGCGGTAGAGGCTTTACAACAATTAAATCATTAGGCTGAATATAATAATACGGAGAATTTACAACATCTATACTGGTAAGATCTATATGGTGCACCTTTTGCCCTTCAGGATATTGGCGTAAAATCATTACGTTTTTTCTATCTCCGGTTTCCGGGATATCCCCTGCATTAGCGATAGCCTCCATAATTGTAACTTCATTATCATACAATATTTGAGTCCCTGAACCTATTTCACCAACGGTAGTATAACGTACTCCGGCAAGCTTTACAGTAATAAATAAATTTGCTTCTTCTTTAAAATAATCTTCCAATAAAAGACGTTCGAGTTTTTTTCGAATTTCTTCGGTGGTATAGCCTAATACATTTACTTCTCCTAAAGTAGGTACACGAATGTTTCCATGCGCGTCCACTATATAACCTTCAAAATACAAACGGTCTGCATTCATCGATTGACTACTTTCACTCTTTGATGATCTGTCAAACATTTGCACTAAATCTTGGTCCAAGGCTTTTACCTTTATATCCAATAAGTCGTTAATTTGTACGCGATACGGCTTTTGTATACGCTTTACGCTTACCAAGCTATCTAACATTTCTTGGTTTTCGGGTTGTTGTAAATAGGTGAGTTTTTTTGTACCAATGCATGAGCCCATTTGCAAAGCCAACAACAAAAGCGTTAAAATGCGTATATATTTCATCTAATATCCTTTCGCTAAAAAATTGAGCGACAAATATAAGTTTTCAGGCTTAATATTAAAACTTGAAATGGGAATACTCCATAATTTATTTTAATTTGCACCAAAAATTAGTGTATTGAATTACGTTTCGGTTGAACAAATTGCAAAATCTTACGGAGAACGGGTATTATTTGAAGATATCTCCTTTGGTATTAACCAAGGACAAAAAATAGGTTTAATTGCCAAAAATGGTACCGGCAAGACATCCCTGTTAAATATTCTAGCCAAATTAGATGTCCCGGATCACGGCGAGGTAGTTTATCGCAAAGGCATAAAAGTTTCCTTCCTACCCCAAAAACCCATCTTAAACCCAAACTTAAGTATAGAAGAAACCATTCTTTCTTCTGACAATGATATCTTAAAGACCATTGCTACTTACGAGAAAGCTTTAAAAAACGCTGGCGATACAGAGGCTTACCAAAAAGCTTTTGATCAAATGGAAGCCAAACAAGCTTGGGATTTTGAAACCCAATACAAGCAAATACTTTCTAAACTAAATTTAGAAGATTTAGAGCAAAAAGTAGCCTTGCTTTCGGGCGGACAAAAACGACGCTTGGCTTTAGCCGTAGCTTTATTAGACAATCCTGATCTTTTAATTCTGGACGAGCCCACCAACCACCTCGATTTGGAAATGATAGAATGGCTGGAAGATTATTTCAAAAAACAAAACCTCAGTCTATTTATGGTAACTCACGATCGCTATTTTTTAGAACGCGTGTGTAACGAAATCATAGAATTAGAAAGTGGCGTTTTATACAACTATAAAGGAAGTTACAGTTATTACCTGGAAAAACGCGAAGCCCGCATAGAAAACGAAAAATCCAATACCGAAAAAGCCAAACAGCTTTATAAAAAAGAGCTCGACTGGATGCGCAGACAACCCAAGGCCCGCACCACCAAATCTAAATCGCGTATAGAAGATTTTTCAGACATAAAGACGCGCGCGTCGCAAAGACGCAACGAGCAAAAGGTGCAGTTAGAAATCAATATGGAACGCTTGGGAAACAAAATTGTAGAACTGCATAATATTTCTAAATCATACGACGATAAAGTGCTTTTTGAAAATTTTGATTACAATTTTCAACCGGGAGAAAGACTTGGTATTATCGGGAAAAACGGTACCGGAAAAACAACTTTTTTAAAAACCCTTACGGGGGAAATAAAAGCAGATACCGGAAAGATTGTGATTGGGGAAACCGTTAAATTTGGTTATTATACCCAAAGCGGTATCAACATCAAAGAAGGTCAAAAAGTAATTGATGTAATTCGGGAGTTTGGCGATTATATTCCGCTAAAAAAAGGTCGACAAATTTCTGCGCAACAATTGTTGGAGCGGTTTTTATTCGATCGCAAAAAACAATACGATTTTGTAGAAAAACTTAGCGGTGGCGAACAAAAACGCCTGTACTTATGTACGGTTTTAATTCAAAATCCCAACTTTTTGATTCTAGATGAGCCCACCAACGATTTGGATATTGTTACCCTAAATATCTTAGAGAATTTTTTATTAGATTTCCCGGGGTGTTTAATTGTAGTCTCACACGACCGTTACTTTATGGATAAGATAGTAGACCATTTATTTGTATTTGAAGGCAAGGGCAACATACAAGATTTCCCCGGTAACTATAGCGATTACCGCAGTTACGAAAACAGTAAAAAGCAGCAAGACACTTCCGAAAAGAAAATCTCTACCGCCAAAAAAGAATGGCAAGAAAACAAACCTGTAGCCAAATTAAGCTACCAAGAGCAAAAAGAATATAAAAACTTAGAAAAGGAAATCGCCAAGCTGGAAGCTAAAAAAGAGAAATTGCAAAAAGATTTTTTAGAAGATCTAACCCAAGAAGAGATTACCGAAAAATCCATTGAACTACAGCAACTGGAAGACCGTATAGAACAGAAAACAGAGCGCTGGTTTGCGCTTTCGTTGGAAATGGAGTGAGGTTGATTCCGTGCGCAGTTAGCGGTAGGTAGTAGGTAGTTGGTAGTGAAAATTTCAAAATTCAAATTTTTTATTTCAAATCTCAAATTTAGGGATTAGGTGGTGGATTGTAGGTTGTAGGTTTTAGAAATATGATGCTCCCTAAATAAAGCTGACCGCTTTTAATATGCTAAAGGTTAATGCAAAAAAAGATTTCTCAGTCGTTTCTCCATTTTTTTAATGCTATAGGCTGTAAGCGTTAAGCTTTATGCGAAAGAATTTATTAGTCGTTCTTCCTTTGGAAGGACTGGAAAATATAGATGTACTTAATTATGAATGATGAATTTTTAATTATGAATTCTTGAGTATTCTCCCAACGCCAATGAAGTGTTTTGCTTTCCGACTGTCATCTCGACGATAGGAGAGATCTCTATTCCAAATGTGAATCAACAATAACTCAAAAAGATTTCTCAGTCGTTCCTCCATCGAAACGACATCGAGATTTTCTATTCAAAATGTTCTCAAATTCCTCAATGTACAATCTACATTATACACTATACAACTTAGTCGTGGGTCGTGGGTCGTTTTCCGAATATTCAATTAAATACGTCAGTTTCCATAAAAAAAATTCAAAATTCTAAACCCAAAATTAAAAATCGCTTACAGCTTACAGCATAAAGCTTATAGCCTCTATTTTCTTTTAAATTCTTGACTCATTCACTCATTAACTCTTTAACTTTTTGACTCTTTTATTTCAAAATTCAAATTTTTTATTTCAAATTTATTTAGCTTTAGGAAAAAATTAGTATCCCACAATATACAATCTACAGTATACACTATACAGTTTAAAACAAAGCTAACAGCTAATCCCCCCAATTCCGTATCTTTGCAAAAACGCACCTATGCAGCATTTAGTAAAATCTTATCCTAAGTTTTGGTGGAAAAGCACCAACCAGCACGGTATACACTCGCCTTTTGTGTACCAGCTGGTAACGCGCTGCTTTTACGATAAGAAACCGCGTGTCTCCTACCCTATTTTAAAGGAGTATAGCAAAAACTTGTTGCGCGACCAAAGCGAATTAAATGTAACCGATTTAGGTGCAGGTTCGCGGGTGTTTAAGAATGAAAAAAGAAAGGTATCACAAATCGCAAAAAACTCGGCTACAACTTTAAAGCGAAGCAAGTTTTTAAATAGGTTAACGGCTTACTTTCAGGTAAAAAATGCCGTAGAACTCGGCACTTCGGTTGGAATGGGCAGCGCCGCCATTGCTTGTCAAAATCCGGTGAATCTACACACTATAGAAGGTTGCCCGGAGATTGCGGCTGTTGCTCAAGCTAATTTTAAAAAATTCAGATTAGATAATATTTCTTTAGCGCAAGGTGACTTTACAGAAAAAATAGCTGAAATTCCCTTTAAGCAAATAGACATGGCTTTTATAGATGGTAATCACCAAAAAGAAGCTACTTTAAATTATTTCGAAAAGCTTTTACCTTATATTCATAACAATTCCTTTTTTATTTTTGACGATATTTATTGGTCGAAAGAAATGCAAGAAGCTTGGGAAGAAATCAAAGCCCATCCGCAAGTAAAAGTAAGTATTGATACGTTTTTTTGGGGCTTGGTTTTTTTCCGTAAAGAACAACGTAAAGAACATTTTAAAGTTCGATTGTAGGCGGCTTGTAATTAGTATTGAGTAATTATACTTTAGTGGTCAGTTGGCAGTAATCAGTAGCGGGAGTAAATTTCAAAATTCAAATTTTTTATTTCAAATTTCAAATTTAGATTTAGACTGTGCTTTCCTAAATAACGTTGACCGTTTTGGATAGATACCAGACTCCAAATTAAAGCAGAATAAGATTTCTCAGTCATTCCTCCAGCGAAATGACAGCGTTCTTTTGTTTACCCTCTATTATCTCCACTAAAGAAGAGATTTTTTTCCGGGTAGGGATAAAAGGATTCAAAATTCAAAACTCAAAATTCAAAATTATACAGTTTAAAGCTTAAAGCATATAGCCTTTATTGAGTCTATTCTCTATTCTCTATTTTCTTTTATCTTTTAGCCCCTTGACTCTTTGACTCTTTCATTTCAAAAATTCAAATTTATTTAGCTTTAAGGAAAAATTTATCCTTCGCAATATACAATCTACAGTATACAATATACAGTATAAAAAAATCGCTTACAGCATACGGCCTAAAGCATACAACCTTTATTTCTATTTTCTATTTTCTTTTATCTTTTTATATTCTTAACTCATTGATTATTTCACTCACCAACTCATTAACTAATTGACTATTTCACTCATTAACTAATCGACTAATCAACTAATTTAACTGACTTGTTAGTATATTTGTAACAAAATAGGCACCGTAGCGTCTTTAATTTAGAAAGCAAAAGAAGTATGCAAGACGAAGTTATTCAGATAAAAAAAATCACTAGAGATTTTCCTTTAGGACAGGAAATTGTTAAGGTTTTAAAAGGAATAGATTTACAAATAGACAAAGGGGAATATGTTGCTATTATGGGGCCATCGGGTTCTGGAAAATCTACTTTAATGAATTTATTAGGATGTCTGGATACTCCCACTGCCGGCAGCTACGTTTTAAACGGCAAAGACGTTTCGCAATTAAGCGACGACGAGTTGGCAGAAATACGCAACAAAGAAATTGGTTTTGTCTTTCAAACCTTTAACCTTTTGCCCCGCACCACCGCTTTAGACAATGTGGCTTTGCCAATGATCTATGCCGGAAAAAGCAAACAAGACCGCGTAAAAAGAGCACAACAAGTATTAACAGAAGTCGGTTTGGGCGACAGGATGGACCATAAACCTAATCAGCTTTCGGGCGGACAACGACAACGCGTTGCCGTGGGAAGAGCTTTGGTAAATAAACCTTCTATTATTTTGGCCGATGAACCTACGGGAAATTTAGATTCTAAAACTTCGGTAGAAATAATGAAATTGTTTGACAGCATTCACCAAGCCGGAAATACGGTAATTCTGGTCACCCACGAAGAAGATATTGCCGAACACGCGCATAGAATTATACGCTTGCGAGACGGAGTGATAGAAAGTGACGAACGCAAAAAGTTTTAGTATGTTAAAAGGTATTCCGGAAGAAATTCAATTAATTATTAGTGTCGTATTAATAGGAATTCTGTTTTTTGTGGTTGTAGCCAATAATCGCCGAAACAAAAACAAACGCTACCACAGAAAAAGTAGAAATTTTAGAGAGAATTTTTACGAAAAACGGAAAGAAAAACAGAGAGAAAAAGACAAGGAGCAAGATGATTGATTGGTTAATTTGTTGACCGGTTTACTGGTTCACTAGTTTACTGGTTTACTGGTTCACTTCTTTACTTTTTCTGGAAAATTTATAGATTGGCTCACTGATTACTGATTACTGATCACTAATTACTAGTATACTGATTCACTTCTTTACTTTTTAACTTTTTCACTTCTTTACTTTTTAACTCAAAGCCCAAACGACTCAAAAACTTTTTATACCTTTAGAAATTAAAAGAAAAACTACCATGAAAATATATACAAAAACCGGCGATAAAGGCACTACTGCTTTATTTGGCGGCTCACGCGTTCCTAAAAGTCATTACCGCATAGAAGCCTATGGCACGGTAGACGAGTTAAATGCCAATATTGGTTTAATTGCAGATCAAAATATTGACGAGCATAGCAAAAACGTATTAAAAGACATACAATATAATTTGTTTACGCTTGGCGCGGAATTGGCCACAGATCCCAAAAAAGCAAAGTTAAAAAGCGGAAAAGACCGACTCAATATTTCCAAAATAAATACCAATCATATTGAGCAATTAGAAAGCGAAATAGACAAGATGAACGAGAGCTTACCACAAATGACGCATTTTATTTTGCCGGGCGGCCATCCTACCGTGTCATATTGTCATTTATCCCGTTGCGTTTGCAGGCGCGCAGAACGTCGTGCTGCTGCTTTATACCACGAAGAAGCCTTTGATGACGCTATTTTGCAATATTTAAATAGATTGTCTGATTATTTATTTGTGCTGGCACGAAAGTTGACAAAAGACTTAAACGCAGAAGAAATACAATGGATTCCGAAAAAGGAAAAGGAATAAATGCGTTAAAAATTTAAAGTAATTCACCATTTTATTTCTTTTAAGAGAAAAAATTATTGTTTTAAAGCTTTTTGCTGTATTTTTTGGTAATTAAGAATCCAACAAGCAAAATTGTAAAAAACCAACCCAAGTTCTTAAAAGTATTGATTAAATAATAGATTTTTTACTTGCTTATTACAATTAAAAATTTATTTTTGCAAAAATTAAAACACTAGAATCAGATGTATTGGACGTTAGAATTAGCATCCTATTTAAGTGATGCTCCTTGGCCGGCAACAAAAGATGAGTTAATAGATTATGCAATTAGAACAGGAGCTCCTTTAGAGGTCGTAGAAAACCTGCAAGCCATTGAAGACGAAGGAGATTCTTACGACTCTATAGAAGAGATCTGGCCGGACTATCCCACAGATGAAGATTATCTCTGGAACGAGGATGAATATTAAAAAAGCAAAAAACTAAGTATAAAAAGTCTCAATTCGAGGCTTTTTTTTTGCTTACATTTGAACCCTATTTAAAAACAAACACTTATTATGAGTTTTTTAGACTCTGTACTAAAATTATTTGTAGGCGATAAATCCAAACAGGATGTAAAGGCGCTACAGCCTATCGTAGACAAAATAAAATCTTTTGAAGAAAAATTAGAACAACTATCTTTAGACGAACTTCGTGCTAAAACCACAGAGTTTAAAGAAAAGATAGCAGAAGCTACCAAATCTGCCACCCAAGAAATAGCAGATTTAAAAAAGAGAGCAGAAGAAGCAGAAGACATTACCGAAAAAGAAGATATCTATGCCCAGATAGATGCCGCAGAAGAGAAAGTTTACGAACTTTCTGAAAATGTTTTAAACGACATACTTCCGGAAGCTTTTGCCGTAGTAAAAGAAACCGCAAAACGCTTTTACCATAACGAAACCTTAGAAGTTACACCCAGCGCCTATGACCGCGAGCTTTCGGCTACCAAAGATTACGTGGTACTAGAAGACGAAAAAGCCATTTGGCACAACCAATGGAATGCCGCTGGGAAAGAAGTAACCTGGGATATGATTCACTACGATGTACAGCTTATTGGCGGGGTTGCCATGCACCAAGGTAAAATTGCAGAGATGCAAACCGGTGAAGGTAAAACCTTGGTAGCTACCTTACCGGTATACCTAAATGCTTTAACCGGGCGCGGGGTACATTTGGTTACCGTAAACGATTATTTGGCAAAACGAGATAGCGCGTGGATGGCTCCTATATTTCAATTTCACGGTATGAGCGTAGATTGCATAGACTACCATCGTCCAAATTCTGAAGCGCGAAGAAAAGCTTATAATGCAGACATTACTTATGGTACCAATAACGAGTTTGGTTTTGACTACCTGCGTGACAATATGAGTCATTCACCCAAAGATTTGGTACAACGTCCGCATAACTTTGCTATTGTAGATGAGGTAGACTCCGTTTTAATAGACGATGCCAGAACGCCACTTATTATTTCGGGCCCGGTGCCAAAAGGCGATGTGCACGAATTTGACCAATTAAAACCACAAATTTCTAAAGTGGTAGAAGCCCAACGCAAGTATTTGGTTGGCGTATTGGCAGAAGCCAAAAAGAAAATTAAAGAAGGAGATACCAAAGATGGCGGATTTTTACTGCTGCGCGTTTATCGTGGTTTGCCAAAAAACAAAGCTCTTATTAAATTTTTAAGTGAGGAAGGTATTCGGCAGTTGCTACAAAAGACCGAAAACCACTATATGCAAGACAACAATAGAGAAATGCCAAAGGTAGATGCCGAGTTGTATTTTACTATTGATGAAAAAAACAACCAAATAGAACTTACCGATAAAGGGGTTGAGTTTTTATCTGGAAAAGAAGATCCGGATTTCTTTGTAATGCCGGAAATGGGAATGGAAATTTCTAAAATAGAAAACCAAAACCTTAGCAAAGAAGAAGAAGCAGAGAAAAAAGAAGAGCTTTTTAGAGATTATAGCGTTAAAAGCGAACGTATACACACCTTAAGACAATTATTAAAAGCCTATACCCTATTCGAAAAAGATACCGAATATGTGGTAATGGATAATAAGGTGAAAATCGTAGACGAGCAAACCGGCCGTATTATGGACGGGCGTCGTTATAGCGATGGCTTACACCAAGCCATTGAAGCAAAAGAAAACGTAAAAATTGAAGATGCAACACAAACTTTTGCAACCGTTACGCTACAAAATTACTTTAGAATGTACCACAAACTTTCCGGAATGACCGGTACTGCGGTTACAGAGGCAGGTGAGTTTTGGGAAATTTACGAATTGGATGTTGTAGAAATACCTACCAATAAGCCAATTGCCAGAAAAGATAAAGAAGATTTAGTCTATAAAACTAAACGTGAAAAATACAACGCCGTTATAGAAGAAGTCACCCAACTTTCTAAAGCCGGCAGACCGGTGCTAATTGGTACCACTTCTGTAGATATTTCTGAGTTGCTGAGCAGAATGTTAAAAATTAGAAACATTCCGCATAACGTATTAAACGCCAAATTACACAAAAAAGAGGCAGATATTGTAGAAGAAGCCGGTAAATCCGGTATTGTAACCATTGCTACCAATATGGCCGGGCGTGGTACAGATATTAAATTAAGCAAAGAAGTAAAAGAAGCCGGCGGACTTGCCATTATTGGTACAGAGCGTCACGATTCTAGACGAGTAGACCGGCAGTTAAGAGGTCGTGCCGGGCGACAAGGAGATCCCGGGAGTTCGCAATTTTATGTTTCTTTAGAAGACAATTTAATGCGTCTTTTCGGTTCGGAACGTATTGCGAAGCTGATGGATAAAATGGGCTTGGAAGAAGGCGAAGTTATTCAGCACGGAATGATTTCTAAATCTATTGAGCGCGCCCAGAAAAAAGTTGAAGAAAACAACTTTGGCGTACGTAAACGATTGTTAGAATATGACGATGTGATGAACGCCCAGCGGGAGGTAATTTACAAACGTAGATACCATGCCTTATTTGGCGAAAGATTGCGCGTAGATATTGCAAATATGCTGTTTGACATTGCCGCTTCTATTACTGAAACTAATAAGGCTGCAGCCGATTTTAAAAACTTTGAGTTTGAGTTAATTCGGTACTTCTCGATGAATTCCCCGGTAACGGAAAAAGAATTTGAAAACATAGCTACGCAAAAGTTATCTGCGCAGATTTACGATCTAGCTTACGAGAACTACCAAGCTAAGATGGATAGGAATGCAGACTTAGCCTATCCTGTAATTAAGCGGGTTTATGAAGAACAAGGCGACCGTTTTGAGCGTATTGCCGTGCCATTTACAGATGGCAGTAAAACCCTGCAAGTAGCTACCAACTTAAAAGAAGCTTACGAAACCGAAGGTAAAAATCTTATCACAGATTTTGAAAAGAGCATTACTTTGGCAATTATAGACGATGCTTGGAAAACCCATTTACGTAAAATGGATGAGCTTAAGCAAAGTGTACAATTGGCGGTTCACGAACAAAAAGATCCTTTATTAATTTATAAGTTTGAAGCTTTTGAACTTTTTAAAGCGATGCTAGAAGAGGTAAATAGAGATGTTATTTCGTTCTTGTTTAAAGGGGAAATTCCGCAGCAGCAAGAAACCGATATTCAGGAAGCTACAGAAAAACCTAAAGAACAGGTAGAAACCAGTAAGGAAGAAATCCCGAACATGGATGAACGTGCAGCACAAAATAGAGCGGCCGGAGAACAAGCTCAGCAAAAACCACAAGTAACCGAAACCATTACCCGCGACCGACCAAAAATTGGACGTAACGATAAAGTTACCATCAAAAACGTGCGTAATGGCGAGAGTAAAACCTTAAAATACAAACAAGCCATTCCGCTTATTCAAAAAGGAGAATGGGTGTTGACCGAATACTAAAATAAGAGTATTTCGAGAGAGAATAGCAGAAAAATCAGGTATAGATTTTTCTGCTTTTTTTATCTATAAATGTTTACATTTGAGAAGCGGATAAAAGACCAATATTTATGAAAAACTTTAGAATAGAATTTAAGTGGGCGCTTATTTTTAGTGCTTTTACCTTGTTTTGGATGGCAATGGAAAAAACCGTGGGCTTACACGACGAATATATTGCCCAACACGCTATTTACACCAATTTAATAGCTATTCCTTATCTTATTATTTTCTATTTGGCCATAAAGCAAAAAAGAGATCAGTACTATAATGGCATTATGACGTGGCAACAAGGTATGATTTCCGGTTCTGTTATTTCGACAATAATTGCCGTCTTATCGCCCTTAATTACCTATATATCGGTTTATTTTATTAGTCCGGATTACTTTCAAAATGCTATAGAATACAGTGTAAAGTTTAAGGATATGAAACCTGAAACCGCCGAAAGTTTTTTTAGTATTAACTTCTATCTTTTACAAGCTGTTTTCGGAAGTTTAGCAATGGGTATTGTAACTTCTGCTGTGATGGCATGGATTTTAAGAAGAAAACCAAAAAACGAATAGCGTGTCTTTTTTCCGTAAAGGAAATTTATAAGTGACTATCTATATTTAAAAGCAAATTAGGATTAGGGCAGTTCTCTTTATAAAAATCGACTTCATTTTGCGCACATACGCCGGGATAATCTGTTGTATTGCCTTCTAAATCTTTAATGATTTGAAAATGCAAATGCGGCGCATAATCGCCATTTACATCGGCATCACCTAATTTGGCAAATGCTTGTCCTTCTTCAATATCATCTCCTACTCTATTATTTTGGAGAGATTGCATATCTAAATGTCCATAAAGTGTGTAGAAAGTTTCGCCATTTAGACAGTGTTTTAAAATAATAGTTGCGCCATAATCGCCAAAATTAGTGTTGTTGGCCAAACCAAAAATTTTTCCGTCTAAAGGTGCTGTAACTTTAGTACCGCTTGGTGCCCAAAAATCTACGCCAAGATGTATTTCTCGAAGTTTTTGTGTATTGGTAAAGTACGGGCTACGGCGGTACAAGCTTCGTTTTTCTAGATAACCGCCGTAAGCAACTTTTTTATCGTGTTGTCGCAAAAGTTTATTAATATATTCTTCGAAAGCATTTGCACTAGTAATGTCTATTTGTTTTAATTCTTTGTTGTTTTCAGATAGATCTAAACGTAGATAATCTTCCGGAGAAAATTTTTTAGAAAGTACCGATCTAAACCCGGTGCTAAGTTGATTAAAAGCTATAGCCATTATTTAATTTTCGCTAAAAATAAAAAATGCCTTTCATTTAGAAAGACATTTTTTCAACTAACTCAAAAACTAAATTAAAAACTATTTAAAATCAACATTACTGTATTTTGCAATTACCTGTACATTTTTATTGGTATCTCTACTATTTTTAAAACCGTTTATAACCTTGGTTCCATAATTATCGGTTACTTGCGAATTAAGGTTTTTAGGATAAGAAATAGCGCTTTGCTCGCCGTTATAATTAAAACTAAAAGCCGTTTCCGGAAGTTTTACAACGGCATCGCTACTGGCAAGTTCAATATGCAATTGTTTAAAATTTTTGGCAATTTTATCTATTTTAAAACTTCCAAAAGAGCCTTGAATCAATCCGGTTTCTTCTAAATTTTCTATCAAAAAGTTACTGCCTTTTGCCTGTAACTGTATACTTTTTACATTCTGAATAACAGCATCTTTGACATAATCTACCCACAACTTCCCGTATTCCCAGTTTCTTATGTTAATAGGCGAATAAGCAACACGCAATTCGGTTTCTTTGCCTTTTAAGTCTTCGGCGGTAAAATCTGCATAACTTATTTGCGCTTTTAAATTGTTTACCGCATGGGTTAAATTCACTTTTCCGTAACGGGAATTTAAAAGCAGTTGTGCATTTTTTGGGACTTTTAAACGCAGTACATAAGCAACTCCGCTAGGTTTTTTAGCTGTTGAAGTAGAATTAGAGTAAACAATTTTAACCGATTTTGAGCCATTTGGTCCCGTGGTAACAGTTTTAGAATAATTACCCCCTTCTTGTTCACTTAAACGACCTGCCATTTCTTCCATATGTTCTGCAAAAGCCTCCCACCGAGCAGCGTGCTCTTCTTGACGTTGTTTTAAATTTGCCGTTTGCTCTTTATTTTTTTCCTGAAGTTGCTGGAAACGCTCTCTTTGAATTTCTGCCTGTTCTTCTAGCTTTTTACCCCATTCTTGCATGGCTTCTTCAAAGTCTTTACCAAAATTGTTTTTTATTTGCTCTTCATAATTCTGTAAATAAGCCTGGCCTTCTTTTTTAAACGCATCGTAATCAAATTTTAAAACACTTAAATCATCCATAAAACCGGAAGGTAAATCTATGCTTGGCATCTTCTCTAGCATAGGTTTTAAATCTTCTAACATTGGCGCGATAAAATCTGCATTTAGGCTTTGTAAATCTATTGCAGCAGCCTGATTTCTAGGTGGGGCAAAACGTGGCAAAGGTGGCGCTATACTAACTTTAGAACGAATTTTAACGGTATTGCTGTTCCCTAAAACTTCTAATTGCCAATTTTCTGCCATTTCTTTTAAAGTAGCTTCCGGAATATCTTCGGCGCTTAGATAGGCTTCTAATTCTACCTCGTCCCGGTTCCAAGTTTCTATTTCTAATTGCGTATGGCGCAAATCTAAATTTACGCTTACATCTTCGTTAACGGTATATTCTTCGGTTTGTTTGGTATAGGTGTTTTGCGCTTTTATTTCCGTAAAGAAAAAAAGTAGCAACACACTAAATATTATTTTTATAGCTTTCATGACTTCTTAAATATTAACGGCTTGTGTTTCTTCTAATTTGTTTTGCTTTAAACTTTTGAGTTTTTCTTTTAATTGCATAAGCAAATCCAAACGTAATTTTAAATTGTTTATTAAGGCATTTACTGCTTCTTCGGTAACGCCATTATGGTTTATTTCTTGGTTTAACTCTTGGTAATCAGCGTCTAGGTTTGCCAATTGTTCCATAAAACTATCTATTAAAGCTTTGTTTTCTCCCGTTATTTCGAGTTTAGCCAATTCGGTATGAATTCCTGCTAAATAAAAGTTTTCTATTTTTTTGAACTCGGGAGAGATATCGCTTAAAAAAACCGGCGCTTCTTTCTTTACGGAAGGTTTTGGTGCTGCATTTACCACTTGGGTATTGCCGGTTTGTATTCCGTAAAAACCTTTAAATCCTAAGGCTCCAATAGTTAAAATTACGGTTACTATTGCGGCAATTTTTAACCAAGCAGTCCAATTACTGCTTTTTTCTTCTTGGGGTAATTTTTCGTCCAGAAGGGCTTTAAATCTTGCTTCGTGACCTTGCGGTGGATTTTGTTTTTTGTCTTTATAGCTTTCAGCAAACATTTTTCTAAGATCCTGTGCCATAATATTTATTTTTTAATTTTTCTTGTAATTTTTTCTTTCCGCGATGTACCAAGGTTCTAGACGAAACCGGACTAATGCCTAAAATTTCTGCTATTTCTTGGTGATCGTAACCTTCTAACAAAAACAATAAAAGCGGGTATTTATAATTGTCTTTTAGGCTCTCTATCTCTTCTTTTACTTCTTCTACGCTTATACCCTCTTCTATTTCCCACTGGTTATCTTTTTCTACACTCTCTAGTACTTGCTCATTTATAGTGGTAAAATGCAGTTTTCGCGCTTTTAGCATATCTATACTCTTGTTAATTACAATACGCTTAAGCCACGCCCCAAATGTTACCTCCCCATTAAATTGGTGCAGCTTTTCAAAAGCTTTAATAAAAGCTTCTTGCATAGCCTCTTCTGCATCGTGCGAGTTTTTTAAAAACTTTAAGGCCACATAATACATCGCATCACAATATTTCTTATACAAGATTAATTGCGCTTTACGATTATTATTTTTACACTTCTTAAGTAGTTCTGCTTGTACCAAAATGCATTTTAATTGGTGGTTTATTATAAAGACGTTCTAAACTTTGCGGTGTTGCAAAATTTATTAATTATTTTTAAATTTTTATAGAGGTCAGTAGTTAGTTACTTAACTTTAGGCAGATATATTCTGTATGTCAGATTGAGCGCAGTCGAAATCTATTTTAACGGTAAGAAGTTTTCGGCTTTAGAAATCCAAAGGCTAAAACTGACATTTTTAATGACTTTAAACTGCCGATTGTTATATAAATGAATATGCAACTATATACTGATCTCTAAATTTTTAATTGCTTTTAAGTATGCACAAGAAAATAAAGTACACTTTTATAATTTTGGTAGTTCTTATTTTAGGCGGAATGTTGGCCTATAACATCTGGAAATCAGACACCAAAACCTACAGTCCGGAAGATACGGTTACCTATCGCAACGAAGATTTATTGGTAGAAGTTTTTTATAACCGGCCGTATAAAAAAGGACGGGAAATTTTTGGCGGTTTGGTGCCTTATGATAAAGTGTGGCGAACGGGTGCCAACGAGGCTACTACTTTCGAGACCAATAGAGATATTATGGTAGACAACTCTTTATTGAAAGCGGGAAAATACACCTTGTGGACAATTCCCAACAAAGAGACTTGGAAAATTATCTTTAATAAAAAAATGTATGCCTGGGGAATAGAGCTCTCTACCGAAGAAGCTGCACGCGATTCGGAATTTGATGCTTTAACCTTAGAAATGCCGGTTTTGCAACCCAAAGAAGAAGTTGAGCAATTTAGTATTTTCTTTACGGAAGAACACGAGCTTAATTATATGCATTTAGCGTGGAGCAAGACTTTGATTAAAATACCTTTTATAGAAGCAGAAAAATAAAAAAGCAACAGCCTTAAAAATAATAAGACTATTGCCTTTTAATTTTACTCAATAAATAACTTAAACCTACTCGTCTAACAATAAGTTTTAAAAATAATTTTTCTAACGTTTCAAAACAGCACCTTGCAATCTTTTTCCTCAGTATAAGTTTTGGTTTGCGTAAAAAAATCTTGAAGCCTTGGAAAGATTTTAGCAAATCAAAACTGGTTTTCAGCTATGCTGAAAAATACCTTGGAAAAAGCGCCTTTTCTTTTGTTTCGTTTTCTCTTGTATCCGACGAGCGAAGCGAAAGGAATACAAAGCAAAGAAAATGAAAATAAGATATTTTTAAAAAAAGATGTAGGATAATTATAAAACACCATTTTTAATAACAAAAACTTTAGCAAAGTCGAAAAGGCAAATGCGCTATTATCTTTAAAATTAGAAGCTAAACATTGGGTTTCCTATAAAGTTTAATAAATAATAAACCTACTCGTCTAACAATAAGTTAAGCGTCACATCTATATTATCTCTTGTAGCGCGAGAAAACGGACAAATTTCATGGGCTTTATTTACCAACTCTTCGCCGGTTTCTATACTATCTACCCCCGGCAAATAAGAATCTAAAATTACAGAAAGCTGAAAATCACCTTCGTCTGTTTTACCAATACTTACCGATGCAGAAACTTGAAAATCTCCTAATTCTATTTTATTTTTTTCGGCAATAGCTTGTAGAGCGCTTCCGTAGCAAGCAGAATAAGCTCCTGCAAAAAGTTGCTCGGGGTTGGTTCCTGAACCGCCGTCGCCATTCATTTCTTTTGGCACGCTAAGTTGCATGTCTATTTTATTATCCTCACTTTTTAAAGAACCTACTCTACCACCTTTGGCAGTAACTTTCTCGGTGTAATACGTTTTCATAAATTGGGTTTTAAATTTTCTTTTGATGTTTGGAATATAACAAGTATAGCGGGCTTTTTCAAAAATGAATTCATAAATTTGTGCTAAATAAACCAAGCTTTGAAATCGTCTAAAACTCCTAAAAATTCAGCTCTCCGCGACAGTTCGGGCAAGCAACCGGCAGCCGGCGTAAGTGCAAAAAGTGCAGCTCGCATTAAAGCTTTACGGAAGAAAAAGCTATCCGGAGAAAAACTGGTAACAGATATTCTCAGCGGTAATAAAACCGCTTTAAGCCAAGCCATTACCCTTATAGAAAGTGAGCAAGCAAAACACCGCGGTTTGGTAAAAACGCTTATAGAAGGCTGTTTACCACACGCCAACAAATCTATTAGAATAGGCATTACCGGCGTTCCCGGCGTAGGCAAAAGTACGTTTATAGAAGCTTTTGGCAATTACTTATTGCAAGAAGGCAAAAAAGTAGCCGTATTGGCGGTAGATCCAACCAGCTCTATTTCTAAAGGAAGCATTTTAGGCGATAAAACCCGCATGGAAAACTTGGTAAAACAAGAAAATGCTTTTATTCGTCCAACAGCTTCCGGTGATTCTTTGGGCGGAGTAGCAAAAAAAACGCGCGAATCTATCATTTTATGCGAAGCGGCTGGTTTTGATACCATTTTGATAGAAACTGTTGGCGTAGGACAAAGTGAAACCGTTGTACACAGTATGACAGATTTCTTTTTGTTATTGAAGTTAGCCGGCGCCGGCGATGAACTGCAAGGCATCAAACGTGGTATTATGGAAATGGCAGACGCCATTGTAATCAACAAAGCAGATGGCGAGAATAAACCGCCCGCGAGACGAGCAAAAGCAGAATTTAAAAAAGCATTAAACCTTTATCCTGCCAGAGAAAGCGAATGGCAACCAAAAGTACGCTTATGCAGTGCGCTGGAGCAAACCGGCATAGAACCTATTTGGAAAATGATACAGAAGTATCAAAAACTTACCCAGCAAAATGCTTATTTTACAACCAACCGGAAACGCCAGAATAAATTTTGGTTGTTACAAACTATAGACGAGCAATTAAAAAACGAGTTCTATTCTAAACCCGAAATAAAAACCGCCTTAGAAGAACAATTGCAAGCCATAGAAAACAGCCAAACCACGCCTTTTGAAGCCGCTGATTTTTTACTGAATTTACGGAAGAAATAAATTCTAACTGCTTGCCAAATCGAGAAACCTAATTGTCAAATCGAGCGGAGTCGAGATTCTTTTCTATAACAAAAGCAATTAAATTGAATCCGAGAAGAAATTTCAGTACGCTTGTCAAATCGAGCGGAGTCGAGATTTTCTTTAACAAAAATCAATTAGTTTGGATGCGAGAAAATAGAGCGGTTGTGTTTTGTTCGTTTTCTTTTAAAATTCTAAAATTACCGCATCCCATCCCCAACCCTTCCCTGGGGGAAAGGAGAAAATTTGAACGTTTAAAACAAATAATTACGAGAAAAAACATCGGTACGCTTGTCAAATCGAGATTCTATACAATAATTTTGAAAAACGGTATTACTGACGTTTCAAAGCAGCGCTTTGCAATCTTTTTCCCCAGTATAAGTTTTGGTTTGCGTTAAAAAATCTTGAAGCCTTGGAAAGATTTTAGCAAACCAAAACTGGTTTTCAGCTTTGCTGAAAAATACCTCGGAAAAAGCGTCTTTTCTTTTGTTTCGTTTTCGCTTGTATCCGACGAGCGAAGCGAGAGGAATACAAAGCAAAGAAAATGAAAAGAGTTAATTTTAAGTGCAATATTCAAATTATTTCAAACCAATCTTTTAAAAAAATACGTCAATGATAGCGGAGTCGAGAATTTTCTGTAACAAAAACCAATTAATTTTGAGGCGAGAAAATAGAGCGGTTCTGTTTTATCTTTTCTTTAAAGTTTTAGAACCCACTCCTCCCATCCCCAACCCTTCCCTGAGGGAAGGGAGAAAATTTGAACGTTTAAAACAAATAGTTACGAGAAAAAACTTCGGTACGCTTGTCAAATCGAGATTCTATACAATAATTTTGAAAAACGGTATTACTGACGTTTCAAAGCAACGCTTTGCAATCTTTTTCCCCAGTATAAGTTTTGGTTTGCGTTAAAAAATCTTGAAGCCTTGGAAAGATTTTAGCAAACCAAAACTGGTTTTCAGCTTTGCTGAAAAATACCTCGGAAAAAGCGTCTTTTCTTTTGTTTCGTTTTCGCTTGTATCCGACGAGCGAAGCGAGAGGAATACAAAGCAAAGAAAATGAAAAGAGTTAATTTTAAGTGCAATATTCAAATTATTTCAAACCAATCTTTTAAAAAAATACGTCAATGATAGCGGAGTCGAGAATTTTCTGTAACAAAAACCAATTAATTTTGAGGCGAGAAAATAGAGCGGTTCTGTTTTATCTTTTCTTTAAAGTTTTAGAACCAACTCATCCCATCCCCAACCCTTCCCTGGGGGAAGGGAGAAAATCTTAATCATTTAAAATAAATTATTTTGAGAAAAAATTTCGGTACGCTTGTCAAATCGAGCGGAGTCGAGATTTCAAGCCTTCCGACTTCTTCCGTAAAGCCTTAAAAACTAATTTTTTTCAGGAGACGGCTTGGCGTATTTTTGTACCAAAAATTGCTGTAATTTATAAAATAACCAACCAAATAATATACCCACAATTATTCCTGCCAAGACATCACCCGGATAGTGTTTTCCTAAATAAATTCGGCTATAGCCAACTACCAACGCCCAAAATACCAATCCCGGAAGCGCATATTTGTACCATTTTTTTAAAATACTACCCAAAAAAAGCGCTACGGCCATAGAGCTGGCAGCGTGTGCCGAATAAAATCCGTTACTGCCGCAATAAGACATAAAAAACCTGCCTTGGGCTATAAAATCTTCGTTACAGGGTCTGGGTCTGGCAAAATAATCTTTAGATAAATTGGCCAGTTGGTCTGTGCAGGTTATCAAGCCGGCAATTAGCACTAGCGTGATTACAACCGCTTGCCATTTATAATTTTTAATTAATAAGTAAAGCAAAAAAGCGTATAGCGGAATTGCCGCAAATTTATGCGTGATAAAGAGCCAGAACCAATCCCAGGTTTCGGTGCCCAGATTATTTAAATATAAAAAAAGTTCTTGGTCGAGTTCTATAATTTTTTCCATCTGTTAGTCTTGGTATCGTTCTACTTCTCTGTCATAAAAACGGGAAGCTTCTTCAATTAGATTTTCAGTTTCCGATTGTAATTCCTTTTCGTCGTTTTTATCAAAATCTTCCAGCCATTCTATTTCGTCATCTTCTAAATTAATGATGAAGCGTGGAAAATGGGTGTGAATTACAAATATTGCGTTAGGATAATCTGTGTTATCGCCCAATATAAATCGAGGAAATTCCATTAATTTAAATTTTTAGCTAGGCTGAATATGCCCTTGGTTAATTAATTTTTTACTTAAATAATTAAATCTAATATATAACATTATTGCCGAAGCAGACAAGCCGGCCAATAAACCGTACCAAATGCCCATACTGCCCAGGGCTTCTTCTTTTCCTGTAAAGTAAGAAATAGGAAAACCTATAACCCAATAGGCAATAAAGCAAATAAGCGTAGGTATTTTTACGTCTTGCAATCCGCGTAAAGCGCCTAAAATAACAACTTGTAAACCATCGCTAAGCTGAAACAGGGCAGCAATTATAAGCAATTGTGCGGCTATATTAATTACTTCTGCATTATCTATATATAAAGTTGGTAAGAAATCTTTAAACAGAATAAAGCCCAAGCCAAATACCAGTTCTATTAGAAAAACCAATAAAAGCGTAGAAAAAGCGATGTTGCGCAAACTTATATAGTCTTTTTTTCCTTTCTGGTTTCCTACCCGAATGGTGGCGGTAACGCCAATACCAACCGCTACCATAAATGTCATAGAAATTAAGTTTAAAGCTACTTGATTGGCGGCTTGCGGATTGGTACCCAAAGTACCGGCCAAAAAAACCGATGCGGTAAAAATACCAACTTCAAACAACATTTGCAGCGCAGTAGGAAAACCCAAATTAAACATACGTTTAAACACCTTTTTTTGTAAAGATTTTTTCATTAAAACAAAATAAGGCTGAAATTTTGACTTCGATTTTAAGATAAAATAGATAAACGCCAGCATAAAGAAACGAGAAATTAAAGTGCCAATTGCTGCGCCTTCCAGTTCTAACCGCGGAAAAAACCACACGCCGTAAATGAGTACATAATTAAAAAAAACATTTACCACATTGGCGGCAATGGTAGCATACATAGCATATTTGGTTTGCGAAAGTCCGTCGCCAAACTGCTTAAATGCCTGAAAAGCCATTAACGGAATAAGAGAAAATGCCACAATATCTATATAGGGCAACGAAAGGTCTACCACTTCTTTTGGCTGATCTAAAAAGTATAAAAGTGGCTTTACCGCCCAAACTACACCAAATAAAAATAGACCATTAAGCAAACACATTACCACGCCGTGCTGAAAATAGGAACGTCCTTTTTTAATTGCCGAAGCGCCATCTGCCTCTGCAACCAATGGCGTAATGGCAAAGCTAAAACCTACCCCAACAGAGAGCGCGATAAAAATCAAACTGTTTCCCAAAGAAACCGCTGCCAATGGAGC
Source organism: uncultured Mesonia sp. (assembly GCA_947494545.1). Lineage (GTDB taxonomy): Bacteria > Bacteroidota > Bacteroidia > Flavobacteriales > Flavobacteriaceae > Mesonia. The sequence goes on from CANLVH010000005.1 coordinate 25,940, forward strand.
AGCACCTAGTTGGCCTACCATAATATTATCTGCTAAGCCTACCAAAACATGTCCCAATTGCCCCAACATTACCGGAAAAGCAATGTGCATATTTTTCTTAAATTCTCTGGTATAGGTTTGTAAATTCAAGATTATTTTTTTGGCGCAAAGATATTTTATTTAGGTGGCAAATAACCATAAAGATAGCAGAAGATTTAAGACTTATTTAATAGGCTTTTCTAAGGCTTTCTATTAACTTTCGGTTTCTAACACTTCTTTATTTATGAAATTTACCAACAAAGTGATTCCGCCTGAAATAAAACCACAAGTAGAAACCGCTTTGAGCTATTATCCGGAATTAAAAGACACCCATATAATCTTTAAGTTTAAGAAAAACATTAAAAAATCTACTATGCAAGCCCAACCCTTGTTTAGTAGTTTTTTGAAATCGCGCAAAAACAGAAGTTATATTATTTTAATAAGCGAGAAATTCCATATTGAAGGAGAAGAGTTTAAAGTAATAGATGTAGCAGATGATATTATGATTGGCTGGATAGGCCACGAATTAGGCCACGTAATAGATTACCGCAACCGTGGAACTATTGGAATGCTTATTTTTGGACTAAAATATTTATTTTCCAGCGCTCATATTAAAGAAGTAGAAAGAGCTGCCGACACCTTTGCCGTGCAACACGGAATGTACCAATATATTTTAGCTACTAAAAATTTTATTCTAAACAATACCAGTATAAGTCCGGAATATAAAGCTAGAATAAAACGCTTATATATGTCTCCAGAAGAAATAATGGAACTCGTAAACAATTTACCTCCCAAAGAAGTAGAAGAGAAAGTAGCCAAGGAGATTGAAAATGAAGAAAGCTTAAACCTCTAACAAATAGATATAAAGTTTGCATATCGAGCAAAAATTTACACATCTATTTCACTTTGAACTCTTATTTTGAATAATCTTCCAGAAAAGCTTTAAAATCGGCATATTTTTCTTCGTTCATTACCTTTTCCATTTTTACTTGTCCGCCTTTCTTTTTATTGGCTCCACTCCATTCATAAAAAGCATCTAACGGAATCATCTTTACTTTTACCCCTTTTAATGCTTTCCCACGAGCAACCTTATAATTTTTGTTGGCGTTTTTTAAACTTTCGTCTAAAGCATCTGCCAATTCGGTTTCGCTTACTTTTAAATCTTGGTCAGTTCCTATATGCCAAACGTGGTAAAACTCGTTTTCTATCTTTACTGCAGAAACCGTAAATTCCGGCAATTGCACATCAAACTTTTCTTCTATTTCTTGTATGGCGGTATTCATTTTATTTACCGAAAGTTGCGACCCAACCACATTCAAGAAAAACTTGGTACGGCCCGTAATTCTTATTTCTGCTTTTTCTTTGTTGGTAAAAGCAACGGTATCGCCAATTAAGTAACGCCAAGCGCCCGAAACCGTACTAATTAATAAAACATAATCTTGTTCTTCTTCAACATCTTCTAAGCCAATAACCGGCGCGTCTTCGCTAACCGAACCATCTTCCTGAATGTATTCTGGTTTAAAGGGAACAAATTCAAAATAAATACCATTATCTGTAATAAGTTGCATTGCCGTGGTATCGGGTCTGGTTTGGCAAGCCAAAAATCCTTCGGAAGCTAAATAGGTATCTATAATTGTTATAGGATGTTCTAGCAAAGCGTTAAAGCTTTTTTCGTAAGGTTCAAACGCAACTCCCCCGGAAGTATACACTTGTAAATTAGGCCAAATCTCATGAATATTATCTACTTTATGGTAAGCAATTACTTCTTTTAGCATTAGCTCCATCCAGGACGGAATACCGCTTAAGGCGCCAATATCCCAGTTTTTGGCATTTTTGGCAATGTGTTTTACGCGCTCGTCCCAATCGTCTATTTTGGCAATTTCTTCGCCGGGTTTATAATAACCCCGAAACCAAAACGGAATATTACTAGCGCTAATTCCGCTAATTTCGCCTTCCAGATGCGTATCTTTTTTCTCTAAATTGGTAGAGCTGCCAAGCATCATTATCTCCTTTTCAAAAAAGTCTGATGGCAAATCAAAATTAGCCAGAGCGGTTACTTGTTTAATACCGGCTTGTTTAATGGCATCTAACATTGCATCACTAACCGGAATTTTTTTGCTGGTTTTTCCCGTAGTACCAGAACTAATCGCGTAGTAAGAAGGTTTGCCGGGCCAACTTATATCTTCTATACCTTCGTGCAATTTGTACCACCATTGTTCATTCATTTTATGGTAATCAAAATAGGGTACGCTTTCGCGGAAAGATTCCTCGATATTTTCACTTTTCAGAATTTTCTCAAAACCATAGTATTTTCCAAAGGCCGTATCTTTTGCCTTTTCTAACAAGTTTTTAAGCACCTTTTGCTGTTCTTCTACCGGATTGTTTTCTCCGCTAAAACTGCCGGTTACATCTATAACTTTTTTTATAAGTCCGCCTATAATTGCCATTAGAAAGTTTTAAAAAATTCACTCAAATATACTATATAAGTCTATTTGAGAAGTCTTGTACTTAATAAATGTTTGTTAATTTAAACTTGCTTAACAATAGACTATTTCGCATTTTAATAACTTTACGGAAAGCAAAGTAACAGTTTGTTTTAGAAGACTTTACATTGATTAAACTTAGTTTAAAATAAGATTAATACTTAAATAAATTATCATGAAAAAAGACTTTAAAAAAGGAGACAAAGTAAGTTGGAATTCTGAAGCCGGAAAAGTTTCCGGCACCATCATTAAAAAACATACAAAAAATTTTGAATACAAGGGTTATACGCATCACGCCACAGAAGACGACCCGCAATACGAAATTAAAAGTAGCAAAACAGAGCACATTGCCGCGCATAAAGGTTCTGCTTTAACCAAAATTGATTAACTACTCAAATTAATAAGGTTTTAAACCGAGTTTTTTCCGTAAAGGTAAATTAAATAATTGACTCCTATTCTTCAAAAAACAACCTATAAAGAACTACTAATCAGAAAAATGAAGTGCATAAACTAAATTTTTAGGGCTTATTTAATGAACTTTTCAAAAATTTTGGAAAGTAAAAAAAAGCAGCATTTAGTTCTTAATTTTCTATCTTTGTTTTTTAAATTAATATAGCTTGAACAAAGAGGTAATTATAGACAGGGTAGCCGAGATTTTAAAAGAAACGCCTACCTCTATGGAAATCGTTAAAAAAGGAAAAAACCGAGATGCAAGGTTTCACTATCTTGCAAAATATATGGTTGATAAAGCTATTGAAAAAGATGCCCTTATCCTCTCTGAAAATCAAATGGGCATAAGCATCGTTATTAGAAATAGTCGCGATAAAGCTAATTTTTTTAAAGACACTTGGGAAGATTTAAAACTAGTGTGGAACGTTACCGGATTTAAAAATATTCCGAAGATTTTAAAAAATCAGCAATACGTAAAAAACCAGCGGCCCAAAGACCAAGACTATCTTTACTGTTGGTTTTGGGGAATTTCTAAAGACAACCGTGGCGCCGGCACGCAGGTTGCAAAAGAGATGAAAGACGAGTTTTTACGTTTGGCGCATAAATACGATATTCCGCTATTTGCAGAAACCCAAATGCGCAGAAATACAATTGTTTATCAAAAATTTGGTTTTGATCTTTTTCATACCTGGAACCGCGATGATGGAAAAACCATGTATTTTTTAAAATACGACCCAAAAAAACATCCGGAAAAAAACGTAAATTAAGCTCCCGAAGCCTGAATGCGATAGACCAAACCAAAAGTAAAGCTGTCGTAACGCCTACCAAAACTCTTTAAATTAAATTCTGCAAACAACCGGAAAGCTTTGCCTATTGGTAAATAGCCCAAAAATTTTAGTTCTGCTCCGTGGTTAAAATTACCGGTTTCAAAAAACAGATTAGACGTATCGGGATGGTTTTTGCGCATTTCAAAATTATTAAGTGTATAGCCCAAACCGCCTAAAATTGTTATTGGTTCAATTGTTAGAAGCTTATAATTTACACTAGCTCCAAACTCTGAAAAGGTTTCAGTATTTTGCGTAGTAACATCTCTTCTGAAAAATAAATTATAGGCTGCCAAATAGCTCCAAGCCCTATCTTGGTGGTATTGCGCACGCATATTTACCGCCCATTCGTCTTGCAAACCTACGCTAACGGTAGCCCCGCCACCAAAATCAAAGGCTTGGGCAGATAGTAATTGAGTGCACAATAAAAATGTCCAGAAAATTGGTTTCATTTTACTTGCTTGCAAAAAGTTCTACGTCTTTTTTCTCTATTTTTTCGCCACCCAAAATGATTAAGCGTTCTATTACATTACGTAATTCTCTAATATTGCCCGTCCAATCGTATTCTTTTAGCAACGCCAAAGCCGTATCAGAAAATTGTTTTTGTGGCACGCCTTGTTCTTTGGCCATTTTGGCGGTAAAATGTTCTACCAAAAGCGGAATGTCTTCTTTGCGCTCGCTAAGTTTTGGTACTTTTATTAAAATCACGGCTAAACGATGGTAAAGATCTTCTCTAAAGTTTTTTTCTGCAATTTCTTTTTGCAAATCTTTGTTGGTAGCGGCAATAACGCGTACGTCTACCTTAATATCTTTATCGCTACCCACACGCGAAATCTTTTTTTCTTGTAATGCGCGTAAAACTTTGGCTTGCGCCGAAAGACTCATATCACCCACCTCGTCTAAAAATATAGTACCGCCGTTGGCAGCTTCAAATTTACCGGCGCGGTCTTTATTAGCCGAGGTAAAAGCACCTTTTACGTGCCCAAAAAGTTCGCTCTCTATTAGCTCAGACGGTATCGCGGCGCAATTTACCTCTACCATTGGGCCAATAGAGCGCTCGCTTTTTTGGTGCAGCCAATGGGCTACCAATTCTTTTCCGGTTCCGTTTTCTCCGGTTATAAGCACGCGGGCTTCGGTAGGGGCAACTTTTTCTATGATTTCTTTTATGTTGATAATAGCTTCCGACTCGCCAATCATCTGGTAATTTTTACTCACTTTCTTTTTTAAGCGCTTGTTTTCATTAACCAGTTGATTTCTATCTAAAGCAATACGTACCGTATTAAGTAAACGGTTTAAATCCGGGGGTTTAGAAATATAATCAAACGCGCCCTTTTTCATCGTGTCTACCGCAGTTTCTAAATCGCCATGACCGGAAATCATAACTACCGGGGTTTCTGCTTTAATTTTTTTTATGGCTTCTAAGACTTCAACACCATCCATTTTTGGCATTTTAATATCGCACAGCACTAAATCGTAATCTTTCTCTTTTATTTTCTCTACGCCTTCTAAGCCGTCTTCTGCTTCTTCTACCGCGTAGTTTTTATTTTCTTCGGTTAAAATCTTAACCAATACACGCCTTATCGCTGCTTCATCTTCTATTACTAAAATTGTAGCCATAGTTATAATTTAAATTTTATACCGGACCTAAGGTACAACGTATTATCGTCTTCTATAACATATACCTCGTCACGATTATTGTTTCTTATTCTATATTCGTTATAAACCGTATGCCCTACGTAAAGATAATATTGCAAATGTTTTGTAAAATAAAACTCATATCCCAAACCTAATGCCACATTGGTCATAGAAATATTTTCGCCCACACGGCTTACATTATCTATTATAACATTATCTTGAATATTTGCAAAAAAATTATCTAAAGTAGCAAAGCTTTGTAAGTGGTGTCTTTTACTAAAGGTATAACGTAAAAGCGTTTTTGGCACCCCAATAGTATACGACCAGGTCTCGTTTGGTTTTCTAAAAAAATTAATAAGCGGCAAAGGATAATTTCTTCCGGGTGTTGTAGTATAAATTAAACCAACAATCCACCGATATGGTTTTCCTATTACTACGCCGTTCTCATCGCGTTCTTTTACATCGTTTATGGCGTAAATTGCACCAATGTATAGTAAATCGTCGTTTCGCATAGAATGCTCAAAGTTAGAAGCAATTCTAATTCCGCCACGTATCGCAAAACGCCAATTGGTGTTTTTTATTTTCTTTACATAACCCAAGGTAGCTTCTATGCGCTGGGTAGATTCTAAACGCTCGTGATCAAAAGGTGCAGATTCTCGAAAATCTAAATCGAGTTTTCTATACTCAATTCCAATTACAAAATAATCTTCTTTTATAGGAATAGGAACTTGCACATGCGTCCTAAATCTGTTAAGCGACTGGTCTCCTTTAGAAAACGGGATACGCATATATTCTATTCGGGCTAAATCTGTTGCTTGCGAAAAACTTAGTTGGGTTAAAAAAAATGCAAGCAGTAGCCAAGAAAGTTTAGGATGCATATAGTTAGTTTTTACCTGTTTTTATCGAAGGTAAAAATATAATTGAATTTTTACTGATTTATTAACGCAAGCTTTAATATTTTTTTACTGAAAACAAAAAAACATGTTAATGCCGCAACCATTTAAACAATTCTTTATAGCTTGGTTTCTTTCCGTACATTAAAATCCCGGTTCGGTAAATTTTAGCCGCTAAGAAAATAGTAAAAATAACGGTAGCAATTAAAATCGCTAAAGATAGCGCTACCTCCCACCAAGCAACTCCAAACGGAATGCGCATAAGCATAACCACCGGCGAGGTTAACGGAATATAAGAAAAAATAACCGCCACTAAACCATTCGGATTTTCGATAACCGAGAAAAATCCTACATAAATACCTAACATTAAAGGTATTAAAATAGGAAACATAAATTGTTGTGTGTCTGTTTCAGAATCTACCGCTGCGCCAATTGCAGCATAAATAGAGCTGTATAAAAAATAACCCAAAATAAAATATACGAGAAAATTAAGGCTTATACTAAGCAAAGGCAAGTTTACAATATCTAGCAAAATGCTTTGCATTTGTGTAGTTTGGCTTTGCAAATCTGCACTGCTCATACCCTGCATGCTTTGTGGTGATATATCAAAAAAACCGCTTACGCTGTAAAGCAGAATGCCGCCAAAAATAATCCAAATAAGAAATTGCGTTATTCCGGCAAAACTGGTACCCAAGATTTTACCCAGCATTAATTGCATCGGTTTAACCGAAGAGATAATAATTTCTACAATTCTGTTGGTTTTTTCTTCTATAACGCTACGCATTACCATATTGCCGTAAATTATGATAAACATCATAAGTAAATAACCCGCTGCGCCACCAAAAAACATTTTAATATACGAGGCCATTTTGGAGGTTTTTTGGCCGGAAAAGGTTTCTATTTGTAAAGAAACTTCTGTTTTGGCGCTATCGTATTTTTGCAAGTCTACACCACTTGCTTGTAATTTTTTTTGGGTTAATTGCTTACTTAATTTTTTGTTTATTTCAGAAAGTAACGAAGCACTTGGAGCTTCTTCCGAAAAGAACTGAATATTTTTTGCGAGGTATTGCGGATTCTCGTTTTGCGGAATAAATAATAATCCGTTAAATTCTTTTTTTGCCACAGAATCTATCGCAACACCCAACTCTAAATGCGAATAATCTAGGTAAGTAACCGAAGCATCTGATTGAAAAGCCGTTTCAAAAATTTCTGCTTTATCGTGAATGGCTACCACTTTCTCTTCGGTGTTGTTTAAACTCGTGAGATATGCGATGAGTAAGACCATTGCTACCATAAACAACGGACTTAAAAACGTCATAATTACAAAAGTCTTATTGCGCACCCTTGCCAAATATTCCCGAATTACTATTAGTTTTAAATTACGCATATTGAGTGACTTTATCTATAAAAATATCGTTTACCGAAGGAATGACCTCTACAAAATGATTTAGCTCGCCGTGGTTTAATAGAAAAGCAAGCAACTCGTTAGCGCTTTGCCGGGCTTGCAATCTTACGTTAAACCTATAATCGTGATTAATGCTGAGAAAATTGGCGGGCAAGACCTCAAAATGCTGCTGTAAAAGCTGCTCTAATTCTTTTTGATTTTTTGGGGCAATTGCAACTTGAAAGGTATTGGTTTTAAACTCTTTTTTAATTTCGTTTACCTTGCCATCTATCAATTTGTTAGATTTATGAATCAATGCCATATAATCACACAACTCTTCTACACTTTCCATACGATGGGTAGAAAATAAAATGGTAGCGCCATTATCGCGCAATTTTAAAATTTCTTCTTTGATTAAATTGGCGCTCACAGGATCAAAACCGCTAAAAGGTTCGTCAAAAATCAACAATTTAGGCGCGTGTAAAACCGTAACAATAAATTGTATTTTTTGCGCCATCCCTTTAGAAAGCTCTTGTATTTTTTTATTCCACCAATCACCAATCTCCAGCCGCTCAAACCAATAGTTAATTTTGCTTTTGGCCTCCTGTTTGCTCAATCCCTTTAGTTGGGCAAGATAAAGTATTTGCTCTCCTACTTTCATAGATTTATACAAGCCGCGCTCTTCTGGCAAATAACCAATTTGCCCAATATGTTTTGGTGCAAGCGCTTCTCCGTTAAGGAAAACTTTACCGCTATCCGGCATTGTAATTTGGTTTACAATACGTATAAAAGTTGTTTTTCCGGCGCCGTTTGGCCCCAAAATACCAAAAATACTTTGTTTGGGTATGGCCAAAGAAAACCGGTTTAAAGCAGTATAAGTTCCGTAATGTTTTGAAACGTTTTCTGCTACCAAAAGATTTTGCATAAACTAGATGTTAAGAATGCAAATATGAGAAAAAAATAAAAAGCGGCTTAAAAAACAAAACCCACCCTTAAAATTTAAGTTTTAAGGATGGGAAAAAAATTGCTATGAAAAAGAAAAATACCATCACAAGCTTGTGATGATATTTCAAATATATATAAAATTTTGTTAAATAAGTCAATTACGAAAACATATCTTTAACTTTTTCGAAAAAGCTTTTGTCTTCCCGCTCGGGATTAGGTACAAAATTTTCGTCGTTTTGCATTCTATCAAAAAACTCTTTTTGTTCTTTGTTTAAGGTTTTTGGGGTCCAAACATTTACGTGAACCAACAAATCTCCTTTTCCGTAACCATTTAAACTTGGTACACCTTTATTGCGCAAACGCAAAATTTTACCGCTTTGTACACCGGGTTCAATTTTTATACGCACTTTTCCGCTAACGGTTTGTATTTCTTTAGACGCTCCCAGAGCCGCTTCCGAAAAGCTAATGTATAAATCGTAATGCAAATTATCGCCTTCGCGTTGTAATTTTTCGTGCTCTTTTTCTTCAATAGCCACCAATAAATCGCCTGCAATTCCGTTTCCGGGAGCTTCATTTCCTTTTCCGGAAACTTTCAATTGCATACCTTCTACCACCCCGGCAGGAATTTTTATAGAAACGGTTTCTTCTTGCATTTTTAAACCTTGCGCATCTGCATCAGAAGGTTTTTTGTCTATAATCTGTCCGGAGCCACTACATTGCGTACAAGGCGATGCGGTTTGCATTCTACCTAAAATTGTATTGGTAACGCGGGTTACTTGGCCGGTTCCTTTACAAGTAGGACAAGTTTTATAACTGGTGCCGGGAGCTTGCACTTTTCGCTTTACGCGGATTTTTTTCTCAACGCCATTAGCAATTTCTTCTAAATCTAGCTTAACGCGTACGCGCAAGTTGCTTCCTTTAGCACGACGTTGGCCGCCGCCAAAACCGCCGCCGAAACCGGAAAAACCGCCGCCGCCACCAAAAGCACCTCCAAAAATATCGCCAAATTGGCTAAAGATATCGTCCATATTCATGCCGCCGCCGCCAAAACCGCCGGAACCATCAAAAGCAGCATGGCCCATTTGGTCATAACGCGCCCTTTTGTCAGGGTTGCTTAAAACTTCGTAAGCTTCTGCCGATTTTTTAAACATTTCTTCCGCTTCTTTATCGTCCGGATTTTTATCTGGGTGATATTTTATGGCTCTTTTACGGTAAGCTTTTTTAATTTCGGCAGTGCTGGCATCTTTACTAATGCCTAATATGTCATAATAATCTTCTTTCATCTACTTGTGATTTTTTGAGGATTTAAGGAAAAAATTACTTACCGGTTACCACTTTTGGGTATCTAATTATACGACCTCCCAAAGTGTATCCGGTTTCTACTACATCTACAATTTTTCCTTTAAGTTTTTTCTCCGGCGCAGGAATTTGCGTAACCGCTTCGTGCAAATCGGCATCAAAAGTATCGCCTTTCTTCACATTCATTGGCGTTAAACCTTTGTTTTTCAAAGTTTCGCGCAATTTATTGCTAATTAGCTCTACGCCTTCTAAAAGTCCTTTTTCTTCAGTTTTACTTATTTCTACCAAAGCTCGGTCAAAATCGTCTAATACCGGCAACATAGCTTCCATTACTTCTCTACCGGCGGTTTTAAACAAATCTAAACGCTCTTTGCTGGTACGGCGTTTATAGTTTTCAAATTCGGCAAAAAGACGTAGAAATTTATCTTTTTCTTTTTCTACTTCCGCTTTAAGCTTTTCTACCTCAGAAACTTGCTTTTCTTCTTTTGAATTTTCTTCTTTTTGGGTAGTTTGTTCTTTCTCACTTTCTACCTCATCTATTGCCTCTTCTAAGGTTTCTTCTACCTGGTCTTTTACAGACTCGTTTTCTTTATTTGGATTTGCTTTATTATTACTCATAGCTTTTTTGCTTCAAATTTTCTAATTAGATGGCAAATGTATTGCCAATTCTGTTTAAATGTCAAAATGTCATTTTTATATTTTAATAATTTTTTAGCAAATCTACGTTACGGAAAGTTTACTTTTGCAAACTAAATTAAAAATGAAAAAATCAAAGACAATGAAAAAAGTATTTTTAAATCTTGCTTTAGTTGCCAGTGTTGCAGTAGGAAGCGTTGCTTGCCAACAAGATGCTAAAAACAAAACCGAAGCAAAAGAAGCAGAAAAAGCAGCCGAAAAGTCTGAAATGGCAGAAGAGTTTCGCGTTTTAGCGCCGGAATCAGAAATTAAGTGGGAAGGACTTAAAAAAACCGGAAGCGGCCACAACGGCGAAATAAGTATAGAAAAAGGTACGTTTACCTATGCAGACGGCGCCATAGAAAGCGGAATGTTTGTAATAAATATGGAAAGTATTGATGTACAGGATTTAGAAGGTGATAAAAAACAAAAGCTTGAAGCCCACCTTAAAGGTACTGTAGAAGGTAAAGAAGGAGATTTCTTTAATGTAAAAGAATATCCGCATGCTATTTTTGAAGTTACCGGCGTTGAGACCAACAATAATAAAACGGTTTTACTAGGTAACTTAGAGATGAAAGGAGAAACCAAAAACATTGAAGTACCGGTTAAAAACATGGAAAAAAACGGTGATTTTATTGAATTTACTACCGAAGAATTTGCAATAGACCGTACTAAATGGGGTGTAAATTACGGCTCAAAATCTGTATTTGACAATCTTGTTGGAGATAACATTATTAACGACGAAATTGGACTTCAAATTCATATTAAAGCTAAGAAAAATAAATAATAAATATTTATTATAGTTTTTAAGTAGCTGTCTCCATTACGCATATCTAATATTATTTTTGGGCAGTGTCGAGAAATTTAACCGGTTGAGGTTTAACATTTCTAACGCGCTCTAAATGGTATCTGGAAAGTAATAATTTTGGAGATAGCTATTTTTTTTACAGCAAATTGTCTAAAGCCGGTTTAAGGTGTGTAAATTGATACATATAACTGGTAGAATCTACTTTTGCATTGCTTACCAATTGGCTAGATAAAACGATTACAGCCATCTCTCCCAACAACATTTTTAGTGCAAAAGGCGGTACTTTTGGCAATACAAGTGGTTTGTTTAATTTTGTCGCGATAGCTTTTGTCAACTCTTTATTGGTAACCGGGTTTGGTGCTACGCCGTTAAAAACACCGTCCCAATTATTTTTAATAGCGTGTACGAAAATGCCGGCAATGTCTTTAATGTGAATCCACGACTGCCATTGTTTACCACGTCCTAAAGGTGCGCCAACATAATTTTCTATCGGTTCTTTTATTTTTTTTAATGCGCCGCCTTTATCAGACAAAACTACGCCAATTCGTATTTTGGCAACCTCTAAGCCCAATTGCGCAAATTGGTCTACGGCTTTCTCCCATTTGTCTACCACTTCGCCTAAGAAATTATCGGCTATTTCTGGCTCATCTTCGTCGTATAGTTTTTGTAGAGAATCTGGATAAATGCCAATGGCACTGGCAGAAACAATTTGGTTTACTTCGTGTTTTTGTTTAGCAAGTAATTGGTATAAAGTATTTACGGAGTCTAACCTGCTGTTAATGATGGTTTTTTTATAATCGCTCGTCCAGCGCTCTGAAATACTCGCTCCGGCTAGATTTATAATTTTATCTACGCCTTCTAAACATTTTTCATCTATCTCTTTATTAGCAGGATTCCATAAAAAACCTTTATAATTTTCAGAAGTTTCTATTTTATCTGTACTACGTGTAAGGTAATTGACTTTTATATTCTCTTCTTCACAAAGTTTTATGATTTCCGTGCCAACCAATCCTGTTGCACCCGTAATTAAAACCCTCATCTTTTTTCCTGTGAAAATAGGTAAATAAATAGGCAAAACCCCTACTTTATTAAAGGTTTAACAGCGTCTTTAGAGTATTTTATCAGTTGTAGAAGACTATAACTTTGTGGCACGCAACATTTCTCTTTTTCCCGGTGGTCCCGGAATTCTTTCTACCTCAAAACCTACTTTTTGCATTGCGCGTCGGGCACTTCCTTTGGCAGAATAGGTTACCAGAATTCCATTTTTCCGTAAAGCCTTATACATGATTTTAAAAATATCTTCTTCCCATAATTCGGGTTGTACGCGAGCGCCAAAAGCATCAAAATAAATAAGATTATGCAGAGCAGAATCAGTAATATTTTTAAAGAATTTTTGTTGTTTTGTTAAAGCAAAATTGGTTGTAATGTTTTGTTTCTCTTCCCAATTAGCTCGGTGTATTTTAGAAAAAGAAAGCTCGGCATTCTTATTAGAAAGTTGCTTGGTATAATTTAGTTTTTCTAATTCTACCATTTCTACAGGATAGGCTTCAACTCCTCTATAGTCTATCTGCAAGTTTTTTTTCTCTGCTACCAAGGTGGTTAACAAGGCATTTAAACCGGTACCAAAACCAATTTCTAAAATAGAGATTTCTGTTTGAGTAGGATTTTTCTCTAGAAAATATTCTAAGCCACTTTTTAAAAAAACGTGTCTAGCTTCTTGTATCGCGCCGTGTTTAGAGTGGTATTGTTCTTCCCATTCGGGCAAATGGATACTGGTAGAACCATCTGCCGTTATAATTATTTTCCGGTCCAAAGCAATTACTTTATCAGTAGTTTTTTAATACGGGTTAGCGGGCCGGTACATTTAGATTCGTGGCAAGTAATGCACGTATTTATGGCATTATTATAATGCTCTTTTGCATTTTCCGGATCTGCAATTATCTTTAATTCGTAGGTTTTAAATTCTTCTGCCCACTCCAAATATTTTGCATCCCTATCTTCGGGATTGGTAAAATTGGCAGTAAAAATTTTGTCTATAGCAAACCGAAGACTGTCCGGCGCATTTCCGGCTTTAATGGTATTTTTCATTTTACTGTGCTCAGCCGCTAAAATTTCCATAAAGGCAGCCATTTCAGACATTTGATACATCTCAAAAGCATCTTTTTTATTTTCTTCCTTAACGGAAGTTGTTTCGGCTTCGTTATTACCGGTATTATCTTTACAGGCAAAAAAGCTACCCATAAACAAAGCAAGTAAAAAGATTTTTCTACGCATTTATTTTTCCATTAAAACGCCATCTGCCACAAAAGCATATTCTCGCTTAGGTTTTGTGATAGCCTCTATTTCTTCTTGGCTTTTTCCGGCATCTTCAGCATAATGTCTTAACTCGTTTACAGATGTTTCGCGTATAAAAGCTTTACCTTTTACAACGGTTTTACGCTCTGCTGCATTTAAGGGCACAAAAAAACCATAGTCTTTAAAACGCACAAAAGGCTGAATAGAATCGCCTAAATCTAAACTCATCCAGCAACCTTTCTTCTGGCAAACTTTCTCTACATTGGCTGCAAACTTTACATTTAAAGTATCTCCTGTTTGTAGGTTTTTAAATTTTTCTTGCATTTCTTGCGCACTTAATGCGTCTTCTGCTTCTATCTTCTCTCCAAATTGTGCATAATCTACCGTTCTAGTAGCTGCAATTTCTTCTTTTGGATTAGACATCTCTTCATCGGTTTGCTTTTTCTTGTCGGTACAAGCAAATAACAAAGCGGCACTTAGGAATATCAGAATTAATTTCATATTTTCAACCTTATATTTTAAGCCTTAAAATTAAGTATTTTTTAAGAAATTTCGTAGCTTTTCGGCAATTTTTAAAATTTAATACCTTTGCACAACTAAAATTATACAAATGAACACCAAAAATATAGATTTAGATATTACCAAAGCCGAGAGCACCCGCTTGCCCGAAGTAGATTTTGATAACCTTACTTTTGGAAAGCACTGCTCTGACCATATGTTTTTATGCGATTATAAAGACGGCGCGTGGCAAACTCCTAAAATTATGCCTTACGGTCCTATGCAAATGGAACCTTCTGCCAAAGTATTTCATTATGGGCAAGCCGTTTTTGAAGGTATGAAAGCCTTTAAAGACGATAACGAAAAGGTTTGGTTATTTAGACCCGAAGCTAATTTTGAGCGTATAAATATTTCTTCTAAACGTATGGGAATACCAGAGTTTCCGGAAAATTACTTTTTTGAAGGTTTGGAAACCTTGTTAAAATTAGATAGTAAATGGGTTAAAAACGGCGACGGTAATTCTCTATACATTAGACCATTTGTAATTGCAACAGAAAATGGTGTTTCTGCCTCCCCTTCTGATGCTTACCGTTTTATGATTATTTGCTGTCCTGCAAAAGCTTATTATTCTAAGCCGGTAAAAGTTTTGATTGCTCAAGAATACAGCAGATCTGCAGATGGTGGTGTTGGTTTTGCTAAAGCAGCAGGAAATTATGGCGCGCAGTTTTACCCTACCAACTTGGCTAAAGAAAAAGGTTACCAACAAGTAATTTGGACAGATGCCAACACGCACGAATATCTGGAAGAAGCCGGTACGATGAACGTGTTTTTTAGAATTGGAGACAAATTAATTACCGCTCCTACCAGCGATCGAATTTTAGATGGCGTAACCAGAAAAAGCTTGATAGATATTGCCAAACGCGAAGGTATAAAAGTAGAAGTACGCAGAATAAAGGTTAACGAAATTATAGAAGCCCATAAAAACGGCGAGTTAAAAGAAATTTTTGGTTCGGGTACGGCGGCTACTATTGCCTATATTTCCGGCTTTGAATATGATGGCACTTATTACGATTTACCAAACCTAGAAAAACCCTACAGCACTTATTTAAAAAAGAGCTTGCAAGACATACAATACAACCGCGCCGAAGATACTTTTGGGTGGACGCGCGAAGTAAAAACAACCTAATATTTTTATTTTTATAAAACGAATTACAAAACCTATCGGGAAAGAAACAAAAGCAATAGCAGGTTTATTGTCCCAATAGGTTTTATATTTTTCAAGCCATTATTTTATTTTTTATCTATTATTAAAATCAACCCCCTATGTTTTCGCAAGGTCAACTTCTTTTTGCAGCTTTTTTTGTTATTGTTTTTGCTATTGTTATGGTAATTAGTTACCGCAAAGACCTTAATTTGCACAGAAGATACTATAAAGGCAGCCTTTTTATCTTAATTGGCTTTTTGCTATTTATTGTAGCTTTATTTATAATTAAAAACTTTACGCATTAATTCTGTATCTTTCGTGTAATGAAAGCAAAGCTTACGCATCAAAATAAAGAATTGGAGATAGATTTATCAAAACCTTTAGATATTTCTTTGCCCATAAAAAATCAGAGTAATTTGATAGCTTGGTATCTAGATTCTCCAAAAATACAGCCGGTAGAAGAAGATAACTGGGTTGCAAAAGTTAGCGAAGGCGCAAGCATCAATTTTAATACCATTTGGTTTAGTCCGCACGCGCACGGCACGCATACTGAATGTGTCGGGCATATTTCCAAAGAATTTTACAGTATAAACCAATGCTTGCAACAATTTTTATTTTTAGCCAAAGTAATTAGCTTAGAGCCGGAAACAACAAATGATGATTTTGTTTTCCGTAAAGAAATGCTACAAGAAAAAATAAAACCACAAGAAACCGAGGCACTAATTGTGCGCAGTTTGCCAAATTCTACTCTTAAAAAGCAAAAAAATCACAACCACAGTAATTGGTCTTACTTTACGGAAGAAGCCGCGCTTTATCTACGTAATTGCGGTATAAAACATCTACTTATAGATTTACCATCTGTAGATAAAGAAAAAGATGGCGGTAAGGTTTTGGCGCATAAAGCTTTTTTTAATTACCCGGAAAATCCGCGTTTAGACGCTACTATAACCGAGTTTACCTATGTTGCTCCCCACATAAAAGATGGCTTTTATATG
The DNA here is from genome assembly GCA_947494545.1 of uncultured Mesonia sp. Classification (GTDB taxonomy): domain Bacteria; phylum Bacteroidota; class Bacteroidia; order Flavobacteriales; family Flavobacteriaceae; genus Mesonia. The sequence goes on from CANLVH010000005.1 coordinate 42,346, forward strand.
CTCAATTTACAAATTGCCGCAATAGAAAACGATGCCGCGCCCAGCAAACCAATTTTATATAAAATAAAAAATCTTTAATACCTTTACGGAATGGAATTATTGTTTATTGGTTTGGCAGTTGGAGCGGTTATAGCGTATTTGCTGTATACCTTTTTCAACAAGTCTAGAAAGAAAGAAAAAGAGAAACACCAATCTGTTGTTTTGATGGAAAAAATTCGTGCCGTTTGCAAGTTTATTACGGTAGAAGGCGACTTCTCTGAAATTTACCATTATAAAAACCTAAAAGACAAATGGTTAAACGTATTACTAGGCAGTAAAAAAGCGCTTATTTTAATAGACGCCAAAGCGCACGTGGGTTTTGATCTTACCAAAGTAAAAATGCAAGCAGATGTAGATAAAAAAACTATTTATCTTACCAATTTTCCGCAACCGGAATTACTTTCTATAGAAACAGATTTTAAATATTACGATAAACGCGAAGGTTGGGCTAACCCGTTTACTTCTTCAGATTTAACAGATATTAATAGAGAGGCCAAACAGTATATTGTAGAAAAAATACCTAATAGCGGTTTGTTGCAAGAAGCCTCGGGCCAAGCTATGGAAACTATTACGCTAATGCAAAAACTGGTAGAAACTATAAATTGGCAGTTAGATTATACTGCTTTAGAGGTAGAAAATGAAGGCATGCAAATTCCTTCAGAAACTTTACGGAAAGAATTAAAAAAGCAGTAACAAAGATTTATCTAGTGTTACTGATTTTTCTAAAACTGTTTGATTTAAAATTTCCTATTCGGTAGAAAGTTGCTTTCCTCATTTTTACGTTTTAAAATGCATCACGCTTCCCCTACTTCTTGTCAAGCTCCTAACTATGAATTTTTTTACATTAAAATCTTAAGCGATTGTACCAAAAGTTTGTATTTTAGTTTTTGCGCAAGGGATTGATGCGGTATCCTTTTTTTGAATAAAAAAAGATATAGCGGAAAGCCCGGTTTTATTTTGCTTTTTCGCAAAATAAAATGCGCCCAAACCCCAAATAGTAAACCGATTAAAACCATTTTATGAAACCTAAACTACGCATTAACGGCCATTCGCATTTACTGCCTTACCCAGAAGAAATTCCAAAATTTATGGAAGAAAAAGGCATTTTTTGGGTAGATAAAGACCGTAAATATATGCTGCAAAAAAACTGGAAGCGCCCGGTAACCGATTCTAGTTTCTTTTTGGATGAAAAACTGGAATGGATGGAGCGTAACGAATTGGATCACGCGGTGGTACTAAATTTATCGCAGCTTTACGGAAATGGTTTGCGTGTAGAAGAAATGAAAAAAGCTTTGCGGTTTCAAAACGATTTTAATGCTAAAGTGCAACACGAGCATCCGTCTAAATTTACCTGTGGTTTTGTGGTGCATCCCGGATTTGTGCGCAGCGCTTTATGGGAAATTGAGCGTTGTGTAGAAGAACTGGATATGCGTTTGCTGTGTTTGCCAACGCATTATATGGATACAATTGGGACTTGGCGTTGTATTTTTGACGAAGAAAACGAGCCTATTTTTGAAATGGCCAATAAATACAATCTTGCCGTAGAAATACATCCGTACGATGGTGAGAAATTTATTAAATTAGAAAATACCGCTTGGCGGTTTCACCTAATCTGGATGTTGGCGCAATGTGCAGATGCGTATCATTTTTTAACTTTAAACGGTTACCCGGATAAATACCCAAATATGCGGGTTTGTTTTGCCCATGGCGGCCAGTTGGCACAAATAAACTTGGGCCGCAGAATACAAGGTTTTGACGGGAGACCGGATTTGTTTGAAGGAAAAACGCATCCGCGGAAATCTGTCGGGCATAAAAATATCTTTTTTGACACCTTGGTACACGATACCGGCTCGTTACAGCTATTGGTAGAAAACCAAAAACCGCAACAAATTATTATGGGCTTAGATGACCCGTATCCGTTAGGAGAAATGGAAAGCGACAAGCAATCTTCGTATCCCGGGAAGATTTTAGATTTGGCGGTAGAAAGAGATATTTTAACCCAAAAGCAATGCGATGCTATTTGGGAAGATAACATTATTACTTGGCTTTGTGGCGAAGATAAAGTTGCTGCAGATAAATTGTATAAACGAATTTTAGGTTAATTGATATGGATTTTTTACCCGAGGCGATAGAAACTTATGCCGAAGAACATTCTCGAAAAGAACCCGAACTTTTAGCTAAACTAAACCGGGAAACGCATTTAAAAATAATGCAACCCAGAATGCTGAGCGGGCATTACCAAGGCAGGGTTTTGAGTATGTTGTCTAAACTTATACGACCAAAAACTATTTTGGAGATTGGAACTTATACCGGCTATTCTGCTTTGTGTTTGATGGAAGGTATTCAGCAAAACGGCACTTTACACACTATAGATAAAAACGAAGAATTGCACGATTTTCAACGGAAATATTTTGATGCTTCGCCTTGGGGAAAACAGATTAAACAATATACCGGCGATGCTACAAAAGTTATAAAAGATTTAGACGAAAAATTTGATCTAGTTTTTATTGATGCCGATAAAGCCAATTACGTAAATTATTTTGAATTAGTTGTTCCCAAAATGAACCAAGGCGGTGTTATTTTATCGGACAATGTTTTATGGAGCGGAAAAGTAACCGAAAAACCTACTCCCAACGATATAGACACACAGGCTTTATTAACCTACAATAAATTACTGGTAACCGATAAACGTGTAGAAACGGTTTTATTACCAATACGGGATGGTTTGAGTATTACCCGAGTGGTGTGAGCTAGGTTATTAATAAATTAAAAGTTTATTGAGAAGCTCGACTTCTGGAATTATGGAAGAATTTTAGAACGTTAAGCGTTACTTTTCTAAAAATCTTATCTGTAGCGTATCTCGTAGATACTCCATAGATACTTCATAGATACCCCATAGATAGTTCAATAAAATTACTAAGTAAACAACTAAAACTTTTAGCGTTGTTTTTTATGAAAAAGCACAAAAAATAAATCCATAAATTATAATCAAGAGCTGCAAGAATTCAGTATGAAAAGTGGTTTAGGAAGTTTTTATTTAATTACAAATTCGCTAAAAAAACACTTGTTTTATTTAATCCGAAAAGTATCCTCTTTCTTCTTGGGAGAAGTAGCGTTTACAAATTTTATAGATAATATAGGCACAAATAAAACCTAAAATGGCGCCCGCCACAATATCTGAAGGATAGTGAACGCCAACATAAATCCTGCTGTACGCAAATAATGCCGGCCAAATATAAACCAGATAAATCCATTTAGACCTATCTTGTAAAAGTAAAACCATAAAAGTAGAAAGCGCCACAGAAGAAGACGTATGACCGCTTACAAAACTGTAATAAGTAGGTTCTTGCAAAATGCGAATAATATCTTGCAAGCTTTCTACATTATTGGGTCGCAAGCGTTTTATGGTGGCTTTTATAAGCCGGGTCAGACCAAATACAACAACAAAACTGGCAAGAAAGCCCGCATAAGCAACAATTTTATCCCGTTTAATTTTAAAACGAAGAAAAATAAGTATAATAAAGAGCAAGTATAAAGGTATCCAGATTTCTTCTTGGGTAACGCCAATCCAAAACAAATCGAAACCTTTTGCTCCCAATCCGTTTAAGTAGACAAAAAGTTCACGATCCCAAGTCTTAAGCTGCTCAATCATAATTAAAGTTAAAGCTTGCGCTTGATAGAACCGGTAATATCTTCTATATCGTCTTTTACTTCTTCAATTTCTTTTTGAATGTTTTTACCGCCACTATCGTCCAAATGCTTTTCTGCACTGTTGGTGATTTCAGATTTAATGTCGTTGGTAGCATCTTTTATAGTGCGCATACCTTTACCTAACCCCTTTGCAATTTCAGGAATTTTATCTGCGCCAAAAACCATTACCAAAATAAAAATGATAAAAGCAATTTCTGCGCCGCTAATAAATAATGGTAACATTATCATATTGTAAATATAAATAGCAAAAATACCATAAAAAAAGCTGACTTGTTAAAGTCAGCTTAAAAATTTAAATAAATCTAAACCCTTAATTTTTATTTTGTTGTTTTTTAAAACGTTCAAACTCGCTGTCTTGTTCTTTTTTAGGCCAAGAATTATTACTAACATCTATATCTGCAGTCTCCATATTCGGGTCTACTATTACGCTTTTTAACTCTTTGTTAGTAGCCAAAACCCGACTAACTTTTTGGTCGTTTTTTCGCCAAATTTGCGCCGGATAGGTTATTTGCTCTGAGCTACCATCTTTATATTCATACTTTACAATAAGCGGCATAACCAGTCCGCCGGGTTTGTTAAAAGTGATTTGATAAAAATGTTTTGGCACTTCCATATTTCTGCGCTCTTGCGGCGTAAAATTATCGAGCATATACTCTTTTAATGTAGGTGCATTTTCAAGGACAGATTGTTTTTTCATTTTAGCGTTAAACTCTTCGCTATCTTCTTCTACAACATAAATAGCATCTAATTTACTAGGATCTGAAATACCATAACCTACCAGCATTTCTTTACCTTTTTGTGTAGGTTTATCTGTAAGGAAATAGCTTTTCACATCTTCTACACCTATATCTACATAGTCTGTGGTATAAAACCAACCCCGCCAATACCAATCTAAATCTACCGCCGAAGCATCTTCCATAGTTCTAAAGAAATCTTCCGGGGTTGGGTGTTTAAACATCCAACGTCTAGAAAAGGTTTTAAAAGCATAATCAAACAACTCCTCTCCCATTACCGTTTCGCGCAATATGTTTAAAGCGGTAGCGGGTTTTCCATAAGCATTATTTCCTAATTGGTGTACTTGTTCGGGATTGCTCATAATAGGCGCAATAAAATCTTGTTCGCCTTTCATATAGCTGGTTATTTTACTGGGTTCGCCACGCCTTGAAGGATACTTGTCTAATGGCGCGATAGCTTCCGGATGTTTTTCGCCAAATTTCTGTTCTGTTAGATATTGCATAAAGGTATTTAAACCTTCGTCCATCCAACCCCATTGGCGTTCGTCACTATTTACAATCATTGGGAAATAGTTATGCCCAATCTCGTGAATAATCACGCTAATCATTCCAAATTTAGTACGCTCGCTATACGACCCGTCAGGATTCGGTCTACCGTAATTCCAACAAATCATAGGATATTCCATACCTTGGTTTTTGGCGTGTACCGAAATAGCTTTGTGGTAAGGATAATCAAAAGTGTGCTTGCTGTAATTTTCTAAAGTAGCAACAACTGCTTTGGTAGAATATTCTTCCCATAACGGATTGCCTTCTTTAGAATAAATAGAAACCGCCATTATATCGCGATCGCCCATTTTTACCGGTTGCATTTCCCAGATATATTTTCTAGAACTGGTAAAAGCAAAATCTCTAACCATATTGGCTTCAAACTCCCAAGTCTTGGTTTTTTTAGATTTTGTTTTTTCGTTTTTTACTGCTTCTTCTTCGGTAACTAAAAAAGTTGGTTTGTCATAATTTTTTTGCGCTTTCTTATAACGCTGCATCATTTTTTTACTGAAAACTTTTTTTCTGTTTTGTAATTTTCCGGTGCCGTCTAAAATATGATCTGCCGGCACGGTAATGTTTACTTTATAATTTCCAAACGGAAGCGCAAATTCTCCTGCTCCCCAAAATTGATAGTTTTGCCAACCTTCTACATCGTTATAAACCGCCATTCTAGGAAAAAACTGCGCAATTACATAACTGTAATTGTCATTTTCTTTAAAGTATTCATAACCGGAACGTCCACGATTTACCACGTGATCGTTTATATTATACCACCATTTTATAGAAAACTCGTAACTATCGCCACTTTCTAAAGGTTCTGCCAAATCTATGCGCATCATAGTTTGGTTTATTTTATAAGGTAAATCTTTCCCGTCTTTTTTTACTGCCTGTATTTTAAAACCGCCATCAAAAGGTTCTTCTACATATTTAGAAATAATACTTCCTGCGCGGTTTACCGGTTGCATACCATCACCATTCCGTAAAGGAGATTTACTGTCTTTTGCCCGTACATTTTGGTCTAATTGCACCCATAAATAAGTTAACTCTTCTGGCGAATTATTGGTATAGGTAATGGTTTCTTCGCCATAAATTTTCTGGTTTTCATCGTCTAAGATAATATCCATTTCATAATCTGCCGTATTTTGATAATAGGCTGGACCGGGTGCACCAGAAGCTGTTCTGTACTGATTTGGTGTAGCAAATTCTTGGTATAATTGTCTGAATTTATTCTGATTGGTATGGCCTTCTTGCCGCTCTTCTTTTTCTTCTTTTTGGTCTTCTTGCGCAGAAACACCAACACTAAACGTAATTAAAAAGAGGCTTAAAACAATGTTTTTAATTTTCATTGGGTTGTTTGTTTATAAGTTAGTCGGTTTGGCTTAAAAATAGAGGTTACCGGAAGTTTTGTCTTTTAGAAGCATTAAACTTTCGGTGTCGTTATTTTTTCTTAAATGTACTAAGTTCTTTTGATTTGGAAAAAGCTCTATTAGTAAATCGTTGGTAATGTTTAGTTTTTTGAAATTTGGTACTTCTTCAATTTCAAAATAACAAATTATTAAATCGTCTTCATAGCGTTTTCCAATAAAATTTAAATGTAGACTTTCGTCGGAAAGACGAATTTGTAACTTATCAGAAAAGTAACGCGCAATAAATTTATCTACTTCTGCTGTTTCTACATTTTCGCCTAATCTAATAGATTGGTCATATCGTGCTTGCAATACATCTTCAAAATCGTCTGCAAATAAACGCGTAATAACTTGAAGCGTTTTTTGCTCTTTTATGTATTCTATTTCGGTTACGCTAAGGTAAAATTTATGTACCCCCATAAATGCCATTAAAGGCAAAACCATAGAAAATACAAAGGATTTTTGAAGCATAGTTAAAAACTGATTTTTGTGCTATTTATTTGACAAGGTATTATTAAAAAGGTTTAATCTTTGGTTTTTTACGAAAAAATATTCAATAAAAAGAAAAGCCGTTTTATTCCGTAAAGTTATGAAAAGCTGTAAGCTTACTTTTTAAATAATCTATCCACTCTAAATTATTCAAATTTTTGGTTTTATGCGCAAATGTAGCATCTGTTTTTTCTAGAAAGTATAAAAAATCATCTATCTTTTCGCGCTGCAGCGCTAAACTTTCGGTAAAAAAATTATCGCCTAATTTCTGCCTGGCTTTACGGATTAAATTTTCTAATTTTTGATATTCTACCTGGCGTTCTAACATTTTCATTCTGCCACTTATCACATCTATCAAAACCCCAATTGCACCGCCGGTTTGGGCGGTATACAAGCGTTTTTCTTCTATTGTTCTTACTTTTCCTGTATTAACTGGTAAACCAAATTTTGTGGGATCAAAAACGTAGGTGTCTATTTTCTTTGCATCTTGAGTCAAATCTCCCGAAAGCTGAATATTGCTAAGTTGTACTTCTTCTAATTTATTTACAAGCGGATATAAATAAATGTAGTTTGTTTTGTCAAGTTGGTTGGGCTGCACTTTAATGGCGTGCGCTTCGTACTGTACGGAAGAAAAAACTAAACTATCGCCAGCCCGTGCCTGAATAGAAAATTTGCCTTTCTTATTATTTACCACGCCGGTTTTTTGGTTAAGGTTTACAATATTTACTTGGGTATAAGCAATGGAATCTGCTATGATATAACCTTTAAAATTATTTTGCGACCAAACAGAAAAACCGGTAAACAGTAAAATAAAAATACAGTAAAAGTGCCTCATATAAAGAGCGTGTTTTTCCGTAAAGACTGTAAATTAATTGTCTTGTTGCGCTTTAAAATTTTTACTTTGCTCGATTAAAAACTGTATTAAATCTAAGTTGTTAGAATTTTCTATCATTTCATTATCTAAACCATTACTTTCTGCATAATAAAGAAAAGCGTTTATGTTTTCGGGTTCTATCCCCAATCTTTCCTTAAAAAAAGTATCGTTTGCCATCTCGCGTACTTTTTCTTCGCTAATTTTATTTTTAAGAGAATCATCGTTCTTTTTGTAAGACTTAAAAATTACTTTAAAAATATTGGCGAAATTTATTCCGTGCGTAAGATAGCTTTTATCCATCGCTATATTTTCTACTTTATTTTGCTCATCTGGCCTAAAAGTATAATCGTAACCGGCTACCACATCTGCCGAGTTAAATTCTGCCAAGTTTGCTTCTTTGGTTTTAATGCGTTTTAAATCTACCTCAACATCTCCAGACAAATTATACGGCCGCACCACAACTTCTTCTAACTCTGTAATAGCCTCGCTTATAGTTATATTCATCTTTTTGGTTTGCATAACGCCTTTATCTACAATTACCTGAAAATCTTGGTATTGTGGTGAAGAAAAAGAAAGTTTGTCGTTTAGTTTTACCGGCAACATAAACTCCCCTTTATTGCCTGTAATCGTGCCTTCTAGACTGTTCATATTATAGATGCTAATACCGGAAACTTCTATATCTTCCGGCACATTTATTTGCCCTTTAATCAGCTCGCGCTCTTGCGCAACAATAAAAAAGACATTTAAGAAAGCTATAATACCGAGTAAAATTGGTAATTGTTTTTTCATGGTTTAATTTTTAGTTAAGGTAACAATAAGTTATCTTATAAAAAACCTAAAACCCGTCTAAACTTTTGTTAAGGACGAGTTTTACAATAAATTTACAAAAAACAATTAGAGAAATGAATTGTATTATTGCCAGCACTTCTACCGTTTACGGAAGCGATTATTTAGAGTATTTACAAACGCCTTTAAAAGAGCTTTTTAAAGATGCCAAAGAAATACTTTTTATTCCCTTTGCCCGTCCCGGCGGAATAACTCACGAAGAATATACCCAAAAAGCCCGCGAAGGTTTGGCTTTTTTAAACAAAGAAGTAGTTGGTTTGCACCAAACAGAAAATTATAAAGAAGTAATTAAAAACGCCAATGCCATTTTTACAGGAGGCGGCAATACTTTTGTCTTGGTAAACCAGCTTTACAAAAACGATTTGTTGCAAGTTTTGCACAACCGCATAAAAAATGGCGCGGCTTATTTAGGAACCAGTGCCGGTAGTAATATTTGCGGCAAAACAATGCACACAACCAACGACATGCCCATAGTATATCCACCCGGTTTTGAGACTTTAGGTATTTTAGATTTTAATATCAATCCGCATTATTTAGACCCCGACCCTACTTCCAAACATAAAGGAGAAACCCGCGAAACCCGTATAAAAGAGTTTCATACCTACAACCAAACTCCCGTTGTTGGTTTACGCGAAGGCAGCTGGTTGCAAGTTTCTAAAAACAATATTACCTTAAAAGGAGATTTAAGCGCGCGTATATTTTGCGCCTCACGAGAACCTTATGAATTAGAACCGGAAACTTCTCTAAAAAATTTACGTTAAAATGCATGATTACCAAGCGATACTAAATATAATAGAAAAAGAGTTAAAAAATTTTGAAAGTGAAGGCAAAGTACCGGATTACATACCGGAGCTAAAAAACGTTTCGCCAGATAAATTCGGGATGGATATTCACGGTATAAGTGGTAAACATTTTTCTATTGGCGATAGTCACGAACCATTTTCCATACAGAGTATTTCTAAGGTTTTTACGTTAGCAATGGCAACAATTTACGGAAAAAAAGTTTGGGAACGCGTAGATGTAGAACCTTCGGGCAGTCCGTTTAACTCGCTTATGCAGCTAGATGCCGAAGATGGCATACCTAGAAATCCGTTTATAAATGCCGGTGCGTTGGTAATAGCAGATATTTTAATTACCCATTTGCGCAATCCCAAAAAAGAACTCCTAGAATTTGTACGCCGCATTACTAATGATAGTCGTATAGATTATGATGAAAATGTTCTAGAAAGCGAAAAAAACCACGGTTACCGTAATGCCGCATTGGTAAATTACATGAAATCTTTGGGTAATATTAATAACTCTGTAGAAGAGATTTTAGATTTTTATTTTTACCAATGCTCCATTCGCATGTCTTGCGAGCAATTATCGCGTGCCTTTATAATATTTGCTAATCAAGGTCAAATTATAGAAACCGGGGAGCAAATTTTAGAGCGTATTAATGTAAAACGCATTAACGCTATTATGCAAACCTGCGGATTTTATGATGAAGCTGGCGAATTTAGTTTTCGGGTTGGTTTACCGGGAAAAAGTGGCGTTGGTGGTGGCATTGTGGCCGTTCATCCCAAAGAATATGCCGTAGCAGTTTGGAGCCCCCTACTTAATGCCAACGGCAACTCTGCAAAAGGCATGCGCGCTTTAGAAGAACTTACCACTTTTACTGGTTTATCTATTTTTTAAAGTACAATCTTCTACTTTTTTAGCTTCAGACTGTACACTAAAACGCAAGAAAAATCGTTTGTAAAAAAAGTGATTTTCTGGTTCTTTACGGAATTGTAAAAAGCCAAAAAAAGGTTTTTATTTCCGTAAAATATAAATTATTTTTAAGTTGCCACTGTAAAACCTGTAGTAATGGAATATAAAATTAAACATAAAGAAAATCTTACCAACGGGACATTTTTTATAGAAGATACAACGGGTGTTTTATCTGAGTTGAGTTATAGAAAATTAGACAACGATGTTTTGGTTATAGACGATACCCAAACCAAAAGACACGTAGAAGGTCAAGGTCTAGCCTCCAAACTGTTAGAGCAAACGGTAAATTATGCCAAAGAAAACAATTATAAAATAGACCCGCTTTGCCCATTTGCAGAAGTAAAATTTGACCAAAACAAAGAGTATAAAAAAGTGCAAGTCTAAGAAATATGCTGCAAGTACGAGAAGTTTCGGCAGAAGCGGTTTTACCAATTAGGCAAAAAGTGTTACGCCCGGGTAAGCCAATAAACGCCTGTAATTTTGAACCAGATTTGCTTGCTTCCAGCCATCACTTTATGCTTTTTGAAGACGAGAAAGAAATTGCAATAGCCAGTTATTTTAAAGAACAACACGACCAATTTGAAGAAGAAATACAATATCGCTTACGCGGAATGGCGGTTTTGCCAAATTATCATAAACAAGGTTACGGCAAAAAATTATTAAAAGAAAGCCTTAAAAAACTTCCGCCAAGAAATCTTTTATGGTTTAATGCTCGTGTAAAAGCAGTAGATTTTTATAAAAAGCAAGGTTTTCTTCCGCGAGGACAAGAATTTGAAATTCCCGGCGTAGGTTTACATATTTTAATGTTCCAAAAATATGAATAGAAAACATTTTCTAAAAATAAGCTCGCTTGTTTCTATGGCAGCTTTAGTACCTTTTCCTATAAACTTAGATTTTAGCACAGAAATTTCAACCAAAGAATTATTGGGTAAAGGCAAACCAAAACTTTACGGAAGAGATTATGCTTTACGCAAAAAAGCAAACGAAGCCTTTAAAGATATGCAAACAGACGCTTCTCGCGAAGGCATTAACCTTTATATAGTTTCCGGTTACCGTAGCTTTAAAACACAGCAGCATATTTGGAACAAAAAATACAAATCCTATCGAAAAAGAGGCCTAACACCTCGGCAATGTATAGAAGAAATTACGCGTTATTCTACCATTCCCGGAACTTCGCGCCACCATTGGGGCACAGAAATAGATTTGATTGATACAGCGGTAGATTTGCCAAAAAATGTTTTACATCCAAAACATTATACACAAAACGGAGTGTTTTGTCCTTTAAAAGAATGGATGCAGAAAAACGCCCATAATTACGGCTATACTTTGGTATATACCAATAACCCAGAAAGAACCGGGTTTAACTACGAGCCGTGGCATTACAGCTATAAAGAATTATCTATAAATTATTTACAAAAATTCTTAGAATTAGATTTAGCCAATCAACTCCAAAACGAAAACATAAAAGGAAGTTCTAATTTAACCGCAACGTTTCTTAATAAATACCGTCAAAATTATCTTTTAGGAATACATCCTCGTTTAATACCTTAAATATAGGTTAAAGTTATTTAGATTTTAGAAGAAAATTATATTTTAGCACTGCTAAAAAATAGTAATTTTACTACAAAGCAATACTATGTCTAAAAAAGTCGTTCTCCTTATCTTAGACGGATGGGGAATTGCACAAAATCCGGAAGTTTCGGCAATAGATAAAGCAAAAACTCCGTTTATAGATTCTTTATTACAAAAACACCCCAATGCCCGCTTACGTACTGACGGTAAAAATGTTGGGCTGCCAGACGGCCAAATGGGCAACAGCGAAGTTGGCCATATGAATTTGGGCGCCGGAAGAATTGTGTACCAAGATTTGGCAAAAATATCGCAAGCAGTAGAAAATAACAGTTTGCAAGAAGAGCCGGCTTTAAAACAAGCGTTTGACTATGCTATACAAAACGACAAACCCGTGCATTTTATGGGATTGGCGAGTGATGGCGGAGTACATTCGCACATTAAACATTTATACGGACTTTTAGAGGCTGCAGAAAAACTTGGCGTAAAACAAAAATACGTCCACGCTTTTACAGACGGTCGCGATGTAGACCCAGAATCAGGTTTGGGCTTTGTAAAAGAAATGCAAGAAGAACTTCCTAAAACCAACACCAAACTCGCCTCAATTATAGGTAGATATTATGCGATGGATAGGGACAAACGCTGGGAACGTACCAAAAAAGCTTACGATTTAATTGTACATGCTAGAGGGGCTAAAAATAACGACCCGGTGCAAGCTATAGAATACAGCTATAAAAACAATTTTACCGATGAGTTTATAAAACCTATCGTTATTACTAATAATGAAGACCAGCCAACCGCTACTTTACAGGACGGAGATGTAGTGGTTTTCTTTAACTTTAGAACAGATCGTGGTCGGCAGCTAACCCAAGCGCTTTCGCAAGAAGATTTTGCAGAGTTCGAAATGAAAAAACTAAAGTTATATTATGTAACAATGACCACTTACGATCAAAGTTTTACCAACATAAACGTTGTGTTTAAAAAAGACAATATAAAAGCAACTTTGGGAGAAACGCTATCGTATATGGGAAAAACACAAATTAGAGCGGCAGAAACAGAAAAATATCCGCACGTTACTTTTTTCTTTTCGGGCGGAAGGGAAAAACCTTTTACCGGTGAGCATCGTATTTTAGTGCATTCGCCCAAGGTAGCTACCTACGATTTACAACCCGAAATGAGTGCCAACGAACTAACTGAAAAGTTGCTTCCGGAAATTGAAAATGCTAAAACAGATTTTTTCTGTATTAATTATGCTAACCCAGATATGGTTGGCCATACAGGAGATTTTGATGCTGCTGTAAAAGCTTGCGAAACAGTAGATACTTGTGTAAAGCAAATAGTAGAAACCGCAGAAAAAAATTACAGCATAATAATTTTAGCAGACCACGGTAATAGCGATAAAATGCTTAATGAAGATGGCAGCCCAAATACAGCGCATACCACCAATCCGGTTCCTGTAATTTTAATAGATAAAGACCGACCAACTATAAGCAACGGTATTCTGGGAGATATTGCCCCAACCATTCTAGATTTAATGGACATAGAAAAGCCCGAACTCATGACGCAAAATTCCTTAATTAAATGAAAAAATTAATTTATTTATACAGCATTGGTTTAATTATGTTAATAGGTTTTCAAGCTGCTGCACAACAGCAAACCAATATAAAACCGGGAGACGAAACATATACCGGTATACTGCATCAAGAAGATTTTAAAAATTATTATTACAGCTGGTTCTCACCGGGCTACACGGCTTTTAAACCTTCAAAAACAACTATAGATCAAATTGCTAAACACATAAATAAATACGATATAAAAGTTTTTATGGGCACTTGGTGTTCCGATAGTCAACGAGAAATACCCCATTTATATAAAATATTAGAACTGGCAAATTATGATTTAGAAAATCTAGAGGTTTACACGATGGATGAATACAAAACCACCGTGGCTAACTATGAAAAAGATTTGGATATTCAATACGTGCCAAGTATATTGTTTTTTGATAAAAACGGTAAAGAAATAAACAGGATTGTAGAGTTTCCGCAGGAAACTTTAGAAGCTGATATTTTAAAAATTATTACGGGGCAAGATTATAAAAATGTTTACGCTCAGTAATTTGATAGGTAATTTATTATTATGATTTCTAATAAGTCGCTTATTATAGCAGTAGATTTTGATGGTACTATTGTAAAAAATAAATACCCCAAAATAGGAGAGCCGATGATGTTTGCTTTTGAAACATTGAAAAAATTGCAAAGCGAAGGCCATCGTTTAATACTATGGACTTATAGAAGTGGGAAACACTTGGAAGAAGCAATTGAGTTTTGCGAAAAACATGGCGTTAAATTTTACGCGGTAAACCATAGTTTTCCCGAAGAAGAATACGACATAAAAACAAGTAGAAAAATAAATGCCGATATTTTTATAGACGACAGAAATGTTGGCGGTTTTCCCGGGTGGGGAGAAATTTTCCATAAACTAACCCACTCCAAACCGGAAAAACCAAAAGTAAAAAAGAATAAAAAAGGAATGTTTTCTTTTTTAAAAAATATTTTAAATGATAATAACCAAGACTAAGGAAGAAATAGAACTTATGCGCGAGAGCGCTTTAATCGTATCAAAAACGTTAGGTATGCTTGCCAGCGAAGTAAAACCAGGCGTAACCACCTTGCAATTAGATAAACTAGCAGAAGAGTTTATTAGAGAACAAGGCGCAGTACCCGGTTTTTTAGGCTTGTATGATTTTCCTAACAGTCTTTGCATGAGTCCAAACGCTCAAGTGGTGCACGGCATACCAAACGACGAGCCTTTGCAAGAAGGCGATATAATTTCTATTGATTGCGGCGCTGTAAAAAACGGTTATTATGGTGATCACGCTTATACCTTTGAAGTTGGTGAAGTAAAAGAGGATATAAAACAACTTTTAAAAGTTACCAAAGAAGCACTTTATGAAGGCATACGCCAATTTAAATTAGGCAATCGCGTTGGCGATGTTGGCTACGCCATACAAAAACATGCCGAAGATAACGGTTATGGTGTAGTGAGAGAATTGGTTGGCCACGGCATTGGTACAAAAATGCACGAAGACCCGGAAATGCCAAATTACGGTAAGCGCGGTAGCGGAAAAAAGTTTAAAGAAGGTATGGTTGTGGCGATAGAGCCAATGATAAACCAAGGAACAAAACGAATAAAACAACTTCGTGATGGCTGGACTATTCTAACTGCAGATGGAAAACCCAGCGCTCATTTTGAACACGACGTTGCATTGGTAGATGGTATTCCCCAATTGCTATCCACCTTTGATTATATTTATGAATCATTGGGAGTTAAAAGCGAAGAAGAAAATGAATTTAGAAAAGAATGAGTCGTTTTACCTCAACAACAATCTTGTAGAAGAATGGCGTTATTATTATGAAGACGACTGGGAAAAAGGCTATGAGATAGCACTTTCTAGCAAAGGAAGAGTTATGAACTTTGTACGCAACAAAAAGGGCGTTATCCTAAAAGGAAGCCATATTAACGGCTACAAAGTAATTAACACACGATTAAAATCCGGAAAAAGACAAAACTTTTATGTGCACAAACTTATGGCACTAGCTTTTTTTGAAAAGCCGGAAGATGGTCTTTTTGTAATTCACAAAAACCACGAGAAAACAGACAATAACCTTCAAAATTTAGCTTGGGTTAGCCGAAAGCAATGGGAAAAACACCAAGACAAAAACCCGAAAGTTATTGCCAAAAGAAAAAGTAAAAAACGAACGTATACCAAACTAAGTTTTGCTGAAGCTACTATCTTAAAACGTAAACTGCTAGACCCTAACCGCAGAACACGTTTAAAAGTATTGGCTAAACAATTTGGCGTTTCCGAAATGCAATTGCACCGCATTAAAACCGGTGAAAACTGGGGTGATTTAAAAGTATGATAAAAAAGGTATTTAAAAAGGTTTTAAATACCTTACCCAGACCTTTGTTAATTAAACTAAGCTATGTGGTTAAACCCATTTTAGCTCAAAGTTTAAAAGGAAACACTTATACCGATCCGATAGACAACAAAAGCTTTTCTAAGTTTTTACCTTATGGGTATGGAGTACAGCGCGATAATGTGCTGTCTCCTTCTACCCTATCTTTAGAAAGGCATAGACTGCTATGGCTTTATCTGAAAAAAGAAACCGACTTCTTCAGTAAAAAAGCTAAGATGCTTCATTTTGCCCCGGAACAGGCTTTTTATAAACGGTTTAAGAAAATGAAGAATCTGGATTATACCACAACAGATTTAAATTCGCCCTTGGCTGATGTAAAAGCAGATATCTGTAATTTACCTTTTGAAAGTAACAATTTTGACGTTATTTTTTGTAACCACGTTTTAGAACATATCTCGGACGATACTAAAGCTATGCAAGAGATTTTTAGGGTTTTAAAACCCGGCGGAATGGCAATTTTGCAAATTCCACAAGATTTAGAACGCGCCAAAACTTTTGAGGATAACAGTATTACCGATAAAAAAGAGCGCGCTGAAATTTTTGGACAATATGATCACGTACGCATTTATGGTAGAGATTATTTTGATAAATTACGGAAAATTGGCTTTAAAGTAGATGAAGTAGACTATACACAGCAACTCTCGCCTAAAGAAGTAGACCGCTATCGTTTGGCTAAAGATGAAATTTTACCGGTTTGTTATAAACCTTCTTAATCTACACTTAAAGTTTCAAAACCTTTGGTAGAAAAGTTTTTTAATTCGCCGTTGTCATCATAAATAAGCAAAACTTCTATAGCGTTTATATCTTTTATAATTTGTTTAGCTTCGGCTAAACCCATAGCCATAAAAGCTGTTGCATAACCATCTGCTAAAGCACAATTTTGAGCTATTACCGTTGCACTTAAAATCTTTGTTTTGTTAGGGAAACCCGTTTTCGGATTTATGGTATGCACATATTTTTGACCGGTTACAGAATCTATTCTAAATTTTCTGTAATTACCGGAAGTTGCCATAGCTTTATTTTGCAGAGTAATAACAGAACTTATCTCGCGCTTATCACTTTTTTGTAACGGATTATCAATACCTACACGCCATTTTTTGTTAGAACCTAAATTTTTTCCTTGCGCGTAGATCTCCCCTCCTACTTCTACCAAGAAATTTTCTATATTTTGTGCTTTTAAAAAATCGGCTACTTTATCTACCGCGTAGCCTTTTCCTATGGCATTAAATTCTAAATAAATATTTGGGTTTTCTTTTTTTATGCGATTACCATCTTTTAGCGTAACTTTTTCAATTCCAACATATTGCATCATAGAATCTACTACGCTGCTATCTATTTCCTGCGTAAGCTTCTCTGCTCCAAATCCGTAAAGGTTTACAATATTTCCTACTGTAGGATCAAAATAACCTTGGGTATTACGGTTAATTTTTTTAGAAAAATTAAGATTATCCTTAAACATTTTATCTACCACCACACTGCTATCACCACGGTTAATCTTGCTAATGTCTGAATCTTCCACATAGGTACTAATAGATTGATTTACTGCATTAAAAACAGAGTCTACCCGCCTTGTAAATTCTCTTATACTTTGATTGTCATAAGCAATTATATGATAAGTAGTGCCAAGCGCATTACCTTCTATATAACTAGCTTCGGGCTCTTTATCGCAGCTTATTAGCAAGAAAAATACTATAGTGTAAAGTAGATAACGCATTTATTAAACTTGTTTAAAGCCTTTATAATTAATCACATAATCTTCTTCCTTACTTACCGGTTTTTCGTAATCTGTAGAGTTAGCAATACCTACGCCGGCATAAAAAGTTTTGGCATTAAACTTTTGTGCGTGGGTTTTTATACTTTCCATAAAAATAACATCATAATCCGTCGGATTGTCGGGATAAGTAATAGCACGTACAATTACAAAATGTAACTTTTTGTTTTTTAGCGCTACAAATTGCGGATCTTTTTTAAAGGCACTATTTACTCCAAGAAATTCGTAACCTTTTTCTTCTAGATCTTTTCCAACAATATTCATTGCGAGATTGTGTAACTCTTGTTTACTTAAATTTGCCATAGCACAAAAATACTATATAATTTTGTTCCGTAAAGTTTTTAACAAACTAGCTTTATTAAGTAATGCATTTATAATTGTACCTTGCACTATGCCACAACCGCAATTATTTTTTATTTTAGGAAGAGAACGCTCCGGCACTACTTTACTTTGCAACTTGCTAAACAACCATCCGGAAGTTTTTATTCCGCCAGAGTCTGCATTTATAAGTTTTTTAGCAGATAAATATGCAGACCAAAAAAATATTTCTGCTAAAGCGTTTGTAAACGATCTTTATAAAGAACCGTATTTTGCATTGTGGCAAGTAGACAAAAAAGAGCTGCTAAATAAGTTAGAAAATACCTCGAGAGCAGATTTTACTTCGTTTTGCAAAATTGTATTGCAAGCCAAAACCAACAAAAATCCTGCTTGCAATGGCGACAAAAATCCAACGCATAGTGTTTTTGCCTGGCAACTGCAAAAAATCTTTCCCGAAGCAAAATTTATATGGCTAATAAGAGATTATCGGGCGCAAGTAAACTCTATGCTCAAAGTGAATTTTGAGCAAAAAAACTGCACTTCTCTAAGCATACGTTGGAAAAGTTACAACCAAGAAATTTATAAGATTTACAAAAATAATCCTGAAAACGTCTGTTTAATTAGATATGAAGATTTGGTTACCGAACCTTCCAAAAAACTAAAAGAAATAAGCGCTTTTTTAGGTATTGAATTTTTAGACGATTTAACCATAAACCATAACCGCCAACAACAATTTATACCAGAACACCATAAAAGTTTGCAGAAAAGACTAAACACGAGCGCTATTAGCTCTTGGAAAGAAGATTTAAGCAAAGAAGAAATAGCAATTTGTGAACGATATGCAGGCAAATTCGGAAAGAAATTTGGTTACCAAAAATCACTCCAAAAAATAAAAGCGCCAACAGATTTTAAAGGTTTGGTTTTAGGGTTAGCTTATGTACCTTTTATTAAAGTATTTCAAAAAATTCCGTTGCGGTTTCGGGTAAAAATTATACGGAAGTTTATTATGCCTAATTTTAAGTTTTGGCAAGAGAGCAAAAAAAGCATTCAAGAGAAAACTTCTTACTAATCTGGTAAATTATTGTTTAAAATTCGCACTTCCAATTGGTCCACAAAAGTTTGCAACCTATTGTTTTCCGGCATTATTTCTAGTGCTTTTTTGTAATTTTTTAAAGCTTTATCGTATTCTTTTGTCCGATAATACAACTTTCCTACATTTATGTAAAAACCGGGTTTGGTATTTTTAAATTCTGCCTTTAATTCTTGTAAGCCGTTTTCTATTTGGTCTTTTTGAATTTCACGATTATACATTTCGTACAAATAATTATAGGCGGTTTCTTTTTTAGGATTTTCTCGAATTACTTTCATAAGATAATCTACCGCTTTGTCGTACTGTCCAATATTATAGTAGGTTATAGCAATATTGAAACGACCGGTGGCACCGCCATATTTTTCTACTTTTAGCAACAACGGTAAGGCTTCTTCATATTTCTGCTGATATTTAATATATAAAGAGGCTAAGTTATTGTTGGCAGCACCGTAGTCCGGGTAAACTCTTAACGCATTTTTGTAAGCAGTAATCGTTTCTTTTAATAATTGTTTCTGCTTGTATTTATTGGTTTCTAAAGCAATTAGTGGGTACAATCTTCCTGCGAGCATTACATTTGCTTTCGCGGAATTTTGTAAATGCGCAAGATCGGTTCTATACAACACCAAATAATTCTCCCAATCTTTATTTCGGTCTATTATCTTTACGGAATAAACTAAGCCTACTCCAATTACCACCAAGACCAAAGTTTTAGGTAACCAAGTTTTTTGCTTGGGATATTCTTTATTTTCTACTTTAAATAAACGTAACAAAACAATAGCAATAACCAGCGCAAACCCCACCGAAAAAAGATAGGTAAAACGGTCGGCAATAACCCCAACGGCAGGATAAAAAACATTAATAACACCAAGCATTGGGCCGAGCCATAAAGCAATTCCTAAGCCTAAACCATCTCTTTGCAACCATTTTTTAAATCCGTAAAGTCCTAATGGAATAAAAATTAACAGTCCTAACCATACTTCATAAAAACTCCAGTCTATTAGCGGAATTTTAGAAAAGCCATAATAAAAAGAAAATTCTGCTGGATAAAGCAACAACTTTAAATAATAAAACGCCGAATAAAACCCGGTTGCCAGTCGTGCAGACCAGCTGCTGTCAATAAATAAAGGGTTTTCAAAATATTTTAAATCGCGAAAGCTCGTTTCTATTAAAAAATTATTTTTTATTAGCCAAAACGCAATGAATAATGCCAGGGTTATTCCGCTAAGTAAAAACAACTTTTTTCTATTTGTGCTCACAAAATAAACTACTACCGGCACCAAACCCAGCAAAGCTAAAGCAGATTCTTTAGAGAAGATTGCGCCAATACTACATAGTAACATTGCGAGAATGTAAAGCCAGTTAGACTGTTTTACATATTTTACTGCCATAGTTAAAGCTCCCAAAATAAAGAACAGTAACAAAAGCTCATCCCGACTTTTAATATTGTTTACGGGCTCTGTATGAATAGGTAATAGCAAAAAAATAATACTTGCCAGAGCCGGCAAAAGAATGTTTTTTTCGGGAAAAACTTGGCTTAAAAAATAAAACAATAAAATCCCCGTAAGGGCATATATTAATAGGTTTATAAAATGGCTTATATTGGCTTGGGTAAGTTTATCGTTGTTTTGTTTTTCTTCTAGACTTTGCTTTTCGGGTAAACCGCTAAAAAACTCTTTTTCTATGGCAAAGCTTGTTTGTACCAAAGGCCGATAACCATAAGACTGGTTTTGGTCTATGCTGTAATGCGATGTGAAAATTTCTGGGATGCCGGCTACTCCTTTTGCAACTTTTTCTACATTTTCTACCACGATATTATCATCTATCGCGTACTCATTATTAATGGCGTTCCAGTAAATGAGAAACGGCAAAATGAATACTATCAAATAGATAAATTTCTTATCGGGCTGGTAGAGTTGTTTCATTTTTTGTTGCCTTGATAATTGGTAACTTTATCTCTAAACTCCGGCTTTATTTTTTCGAGATTATTTTTTGCCCATTCTGCACAACGATTAAAGTATTCTTCATAGGTTTCATTTTCGTAGTGCTTTGGGAAATCGTCGGGAATTTGATCTACGGCTAAGTAATTTCTTATCTTATCTTCTTGCGCAAAATAAGGCCAATCTTTAGAAACTCCTTCTTCGGTTTGTGTTATAGATTGCTTGGTATCTTTTTTACAAGCAGTAAAAGTCAGCGTAAGCATTAAAAAACTGAATAGTATAGTGTTTTTCATTTAAGAGAAGTTTTAAAAATTTATTTATTTGCTATCTAAAGTTTATAGGATGATTTAATTAATCTTTAAGTAAAAAATTTTGGACTTCGGTAAAATAATCTTCGCCGTAATATTTCATAAATTTACCGTTTGGTTTTACAAGTAAAAAAGCAGCACAATTTTGATTGGATATAAATATTCTATCCTTAAAATATCCTGGGTCTTTTTTATAGTTTACTCGTTTACTGTATAAGTCTGCGTAATAAGCATCTTCGGTAAATACAAAATAATTTGCCATATTATAAGTGGTACTTAACCTGCCAGATATTTCTTTAGCATTCTCTATGTGCCCAATAACATCAGATTTTTTAAAGCCTACTCTCAAACAATTATTTGATTTTTGTCTATAATTGATAAGAATAGACCTGCCTTCTGGAATAGTTATAGCTAACTCTTTTTCTAATTGGTCTTTAAAAAGCTTATACTCTGCATCTATAAGCGTTCCGGTAAGTGCGCCACGACTATCAATATATTGTTGATTGAATTCTGAATTTACGTCAGCATCATTTTTTGCATTTTTAGAAGACTTACAAGAGACTGAAATTATTGATAAAAAACATAGTAATATAACTGTAACAGGTAGTTTATTTTTCATGGAAATGCTAAGTGGGTTATGTTTTGACTAAATAATTACGCGTTTTCTTTTTCCGTTTGCTTTTGTTTTATCTTTTCTTCTTTGGCACGTTTCTTCTTTAAAAACTCTTGTAAGCGTCCATCTTCTGCCAAATGTACCAAATTGGTATCTTTTTTAGAAAGCTTATAACCTTTCCAGATCGGTGGGTTGGTAGCCAAATGATCTAAAGTTGTATACAACGGGTTTTGCTTAAAACTATAGCTTCTTGGCACCCAACGATAACCCACGCCAATCGAGTCGGTTTGGTTGGTTACGGCGTGCCACCAAAACGGCGGGTTCCATAAAATGTCGCCGGGTTTTAAAACAAAATCGTATCTGTCTACATATTTAAAAAGCTCGTAAGGCTTGCTATAATCTGGGTTAAAAGGATTAAACGGATAGTTATCTTTTCTAAAAGGTGCGCCGCGGTAAATATTTCTGATAGGATCTGGATCTACAACCGCCGTATAACGTGGCGAAATTAACGACCAACGCTTTTCGCCATATACTTGAACAAACAAGTTGCAGGCCATTGCATTATGCAACGGACTCTCTGTATTTTTGCCACCAATAAAAGCTTGAAACGACTCGAAAAACGGATTTTCGTGTCTAGCCTTTTGCAACCATTTATAATCAAAATCTGCTAAGTGTTCCGGATGCTCAGATAATAAGGGGTAAAATCTATAGTACTTAGAGCCGCCGGCTTGTATATTATCTATTAAATCTGCCAACGTCATTTTTTCGTAAGGCGCATCTATATGTTTGCTATCTACTACTAGAATTTCGTCTTTACCGTGTAATTCTTTAAAATAATCTAACGACCATTTTTTTACGCAATCCCAATCTTTAGCACCACCTTCTATAACAACAGGAATACCTTTTTTTATATAATGATTTTTTAACTCGTCTAAGGATAAATCTTTTCTTCTTTCTATATCTAAAACCCTACCTTCGCCAGATTTTTCTAAGGTTTTTCTAATGCGTTTATAGAGGTAACGCCTGGTTTTTGCGGTTAATGCAAAACCTACTTTTCTGCTTAGAAAATGGTCTAACACTTGGTAAAAACCATATTCAAAACGTTGAGAAAACTTGAGATTTTCTTTTAATTCCATAATACCAAGACTTAATTAATTTCCGGAGAAAACTTTTTGTGACTTCCAAATTGGTTGCGAGACACGGCTTTTCCGGTTTCGCTATAATACTTTAGTCCGTTAAGTATCGAATTTAAGTAATTTTTATAAGATTTCCTCAAATAAAGACGGACAAAAAACGGCCAAAGCGGTCGGGGAATTTTGCGGTAAGCATCTGTTTTTATGTGAATGCTGGCTCTTGCAGTACTGGCATCTATTTTTTCTATACCAAAGCAAACTTGTGTGTTTTTACCATCTTTATTTTCCATTTGAATGGTATAACTTTTTAACGGAGAGAAACCAATAAGCCGGCGTTGCATTTTCTTTCCGTTATAAAATTCTGCCCTATCTACATCTCCTATTTCTCCCCAGCTTTTTACTTTTTGATGAGATTTACAAAAGGGATGAAACAATTTTAGATGTCCCGGGGTCGTGAATATTTGCCATAAAGCTTCCGCGGAAGCGTTAACAAGAATACTACCGGCAATCTCAAAATTTGTTCTAGATCGTATTACTGTTTTGTAGTTGATTGCCATAATTTATACTTATACAAAATTATTGCGTTTCTTCTCTATCTCTTCTTGCAGATAATCTGGCAGACCGGTATAAAGACTATCCGGCACCGGGCTTTCTAGATGTACATCTGCCCAAGAAATATCTGTAGCATCTTTACTGATTCTTTTGATCATATCGCGCAGGGGTTTTGCGTTTTCAAAATAATCTTTCTTTTGCAAACTCATTTTAGTTCTATTCTCTGCAGAAATACTTTCGGTAATTTTATAACCTAATTTTAAATTATAGGACAAAGCCGTAGGATTGTCACTACGTACTTCTGCCAAAGTGGTTTCCATTTTCATTATCAAAAAAGTCATATCTGCCAAAATAATAGAAGCTAAAACCGGAATATGCGATTGCAACAACTCTTCTTCCCAAATAAACATACCACCTTCTGCCAAGCGTTTTTCAAAAGATAAGATTTTACCGTGAATTAAACCAACTTCTTTGCTTTTATAAGAAATTATAAAATAGTAATGGTATTTGTTATTTATACGCTGAAACCACTCTTGCTGCTCTGCTTTACTGATTTCTTTTTGGAAAAACATTTTGCTCTTAATATTTTTCTGGTTACGTTTTTTCCGAAGTAATTCTATATCGCCAATAGTTAAACGCTTTAAAACAATGCCGTATTTTTCTATCTTCATCGCATTTCTTTTATAGAATAGGCCGGTTTTTGGTTAAGCAGAACATAAACATTCATTAAATATTTGCCTAAAATACCAAAACATAGCAAGATTAAACTGGTAGAAAACAAAATGCTAACCATTAAGGCCGTAAAACCCGGCACCGCTATACCAAAGATAAGTTTCTTTGCAATAAAATATAGACCAGTCAGAAAGCTCACAAACGAGAAGAAACTACCGCCATAAACCATAAATTTTAAAGGCCATTTACCATAGGCCAAAGTTGTATTTTTAAGTATATTAAAAATCTTAAAAGCGTTATAATTAGATTTTCCCACTTGTCGCTTTTGGTGCGTTACTTCTACAAAGCCAATATTTTCTGTGTACCAATACAACAACTCATCTAAATAAATAAAATGTTGGTTGTGTTTTACCACCTTTTCCAGTAAATCTTTGGTAAACAACCTAAACGAAGAGCCCTGACCTATACCGTCTTCTAGCGCTTTAGTACCAAATTTGAAAATTTTGCTACCAAGTTTACGATAAGCAGCATGTTGCTGGTTACCTATGCCATAAACCAAATCTGCGTTTTCTTTTTTTAAGGTTTTTAATAGTAACGGAATTTCTGCAGGTAAGTATTGTAAATCGTCGTCTATGGTTACTACATAATCTGCTGTAACAAAATTAAAACCGCAAAAAGTGGCATTGTGTTGCCCGTAATTTTTTGCTAAACGAATGGCTTTTACGTGCTGCGGATTTTCTTCTTTTAACTGGTTTAAAACCTTCCAGCTTTTATCTAGAGAAAAATCATCTACAAAAACAACTTCCCATTTGTAATTTTCTAGTGCCTTTTTAAGCTGCAAGAATAAAGGCTTTAAGGATTTCTCACTATTATAAACGGGAACAATTGCAGCAATTTTCTCCATCTTAATGCCCGGCTGTTAAACCGCCATCCATTACCAACTCTGTCCCGGTAATCCATTTTGCGGCGTTAGACAATAAAAATAAAATTGCATTTGCAACGTCTTCAGGTTCTCCAAAACCCAGTGGATAATGCTCGCCGTGTTTATCCATCATTTCTTTGCTTACCGCTTTTTCTGCCTCGTCAAAAATTGGCGTTTTTACCATTGCCGCGCTTATAACGTTAGACCTAATTTTTTGTGGCGCATACTCTAAAGCAATAGTCTTGCTGTAGGCATTTACCGCCGCTTTGCTTCCCGAATATAACGCGCCGCCTTTGTGCGCAAAATGACTGGAAATGGAAGACATAAAAACCAACGAAGCTTGCTTATTTATTTTCTTTGCTTTAAAGAGTTTGCTGGTTAGCAAAATGGTGGCTTTATAATTTACACCAAACATTTGGTCTATTTGCTTCTCACCAATAAATTTTACCGGAAAAGGTCTCACCATCCCGGCGCTGTGTACAATTCCGTCTAGTGTTGGCACTTTATTCAATAATTTTTCAAAGTCTTCTGTTTGGGTTAAATCGGCTGTGATAAATTGGTGTCTGCCTCCTTTTAGTTGATTAAAAACCTTTTCTAAGCGCTCTGTATTTCTGGCTGTTAATATAAGTATTGCTCCGGCTTCTGATAAAGTTATAGCCGTTTGGGCGCCAATACCAGAAGATGCTCCCGTAACTAATATAGTTTTATTTTCTAAGCTAAAGTTGTTCATATTTCCAGCAGTTCAGGACAAATTATTTTTTTGGTATTTAAAGAAACCACCCCCCAAGAAAGTCCTACGCCAAAACCACTTAACAACAACTGTAAATTTTCTTCTTGTAATTCTTTACGCATTTGCGTTACTAAGGTTAAAGGAATGGAAGCAGAACTTGTATTACCAAATTCCTTAATAGAATACGGCACTTTTTCTACCGGAAATTTTAATTTTTTCCGAATGCTCTCATTCATTAATTTATTGGCTTGGTGCATCACAAAATAATCATAGTTTGTGGCATTCGTATCTGTTTTTTCTAAAAATGCTTTTAAGCTTTTTGGCACTTGCGTGATAGAAAAATTAAAAACATCTAAGCCGTTTAAGGTTAAATTTAACCTAGAACGCGTAATACCTTTTTCGATATTTTCTTTACGGAAAGAATCTTCCGAAACTAAATTTCGTATCCCGCCATCTCTAATTATAATAGCTTCGTGGCCGGCGCCATCGCTATTTAATTGAAACTGCATAGAATTTGCATTGGTATCTCTTTCTACTGCTATTACCGTTCCGGCATCGCCAAAAAGCGGATACGTGCTTTTATCTTCTTTAGCGCAAGTAGCCGAAGAAATATCGCCCATCATAAGCAAACCTTTCTGTAAACCGGCATTGCTCAATAAGCTATTTATAACCGAAAGCCCGTAAGGAAATCCGGAGCAGCCTAAACCTACATCAAAAGCCATTGTGCTTTTTGGCAAGCCAAGTCTGTCTTGTAAAATAATTGCTGTGGCCGGCAAATAATAATCTCTAGATTGCGAGAGAAATACAACTACGTCTATTTCGTCTTTTTTCCAGTTTAACTCGGCAAGAAGTTTTTCGGCAGCAGCCAAACAGAAATCTGATGTTGCTTGTCCTTTTTTAGCTACCCGTCGGGTTTCTACGCCGGTAGTTTTTACCAATAATTTCTTTTCGGTTTCCGAAAGTAATTCGTAATCCCAATTAGATTCTTGTGTTTTTGGCACTGCAGCAGCTATGCCGGCTATTTTGGTATTTTGGGTAGTAAAAAATGCCATTATTCTTTTCGTACTTTTACAATTCCGTAAAGCTCTTCTACGGTAGAGATTTGCGATAAATCTTCGCCGGTTAATACCACATCATATTCGGTATCTATCAAAGCAATAATTATTAGGGCGTGCATAGAGCTCCACTCATCTAAATCTTTAAAGCTTGTATTTTTTTGCAAAGTGCCGGGTTCTAGCTCGTCAAACTCTGCTTCTAATTTATGTATAAAGTTCTCTATATTCATCAGGTAAATTTTAAAGTTGTTGCTCCCCAAGACAGACCAATACCAAAACCGGCTAATAAAGCTTTGTGCTGCGGGTTAAATTTATTTTTTTTAAACTCTTGGTATAATGCAATTGGAATAGAAGCCGAAACTGTATTACCAATATTTTCTATATTGATGATTACTTTTTCTTTTGGCAGTTTCATACGTTTACCAATAAAATCTAGCATTTGCCCATTGGCTTGATGAAAAACATAATAATCTATGTCCTCTCTGCTCAAACCTTCTTTCTGAAGAATCTGCTCTACCAATTTTGGCACGGTACGTAAAGCAAATAAAAATATTGCCGAACTTTTCATATAAAGTTTGCCACCGGTGTTGCCGTGTGGCACTTCTTTAAACTGCTTTAACCAAGTAATATCTGCAGGATTTCTGCTGCCGGAACGTTCTACTTTTAATGCATTTTCTCCCGAGCCATCTGTGCCAAATACAAATTTACCAACTTCTGCATTTATACCATTTTTAATTTTTTCTCTACTTAAAAATGTAGCAGCGCCGGCATCGCTAAAAATAGCACGCAACTCGATATCTGCAGGATGTATAACTTTGGTTGGGATGTCTGCGGTTACCAACAAAGCGTTTTCTATTTGTCTGGATTCTATTAAAGCCGAAATTAAACTAAGACCATAGACAAAACCCGTACAACCGTGTAAAACATCTATAGCCCCAATGCTTTTATTTAAACCCAAATCGTTTTGCATTACACAGGCTGTGGTAGGACCTTTATAATCTAAAGCATCGGATACAAAAACAAGGTATTGAATCTCTTCTTTACGGATGTTCCACTGCTCAAATAAATTTTCTGCGGCGCGATTGCCCAAATCTTTAGCGGTATCTGCTAAAGCTACTTGATGCCTGGTTTTAATCCAGTTTTGGTTATATAATTCTTCTGCGGTAATTGCTTTGTCTTCTTTTTTATTGTACGGCAAGTATTCGGCAATAAGCTGCTCATTGCTTAAAGCCGTAGATGGCATATGATAACTTATTGCATTGAGATATACCATAGAAAAGAAAAAACATGTTTAGGTTAGACTTCTATACAAGTATAAACAATTTTAAGAATATTTTAAAAATATAAGTCTTATAATATAGCTTTAGTTTAAATTATAATTTTAAACAAAATAAGCTCATAACTTATTATTATTTCCGTGAAAACGTTAAGAATTTGCTTTACGGAATTAATTTGAAATATTTATCAGAAAATTATTCAAGCTTATTTTTTCCTACACTATAAATAGAAAAAGCCGGTAAAAAATTACCGGCTTTCTTGTTATATAAGGGATTATTCTATCCTCCGAAATCGTCAAAACGAATATTTTCGTCAGGGATTCCGAAGTCCTCTCCCATTTTTTGGACTGCTTTGTTCATTAATGGCGGACCACAGAAGTAAAGTTCTATTTCTTCCGGCTCGTCATGTTTGTTTAAATATTCGTCTATAACGGCATTATGCACAAAACCAACGAAGCCGTCGCCTTCTTTATCGTTTACATCTTTTTTCACTTTCCAGTTGTCTTCTTCTAAAGGTTCTGAAAGCACAAGGTAAAAGCTAAAGTTATCAAATTCTCTTTCTAATTCTCTAAAATGCTCTAGATAGAATAGCTCGCGTTTTGATCTACCACCATACCAATAAGTAACTTTTCTACCGGTTTGTAGCGTTTTGAAAAGGTGATATAAGTGAGAACGCATTGGTGCCATTCCTGCTCCACCCCCAACATATAACATTTCTGCCTCACTATGGTTTATAAAGAATTCTCCGTAAGGACCAGAGATTATAACTTTATCGCCAGGTTTTCTAGCAAAAATGTAAGAAGAAGCAATACCAGGATTTACATCCATCCATCCGCCTTTATCGCGATCAAAAGGAGGCGTTGCAATACGAACATTTAACATAATTTCACGCCCTTCTGCCGGGTAAGAAGCCATAGAATAAGCTCTTTCTTCTTTTTCCGGATTTTTCATCACTAAAGGCCATAATTTAAAGTTATCCCATTCTTTCTGGAATTTATCTTTCTCGCCGGGATGTTCATCTGGGTGTGCGGTAATATCCATATCTTCAAATTTCACCTCACATTTAGGAACTTCAATCTGAATATAACCTCCAGCTTTATAATCCATATCTTCCGGAATTTCTACTACAAATTCTTTAATAAAAGAAGCAACATTATAGTTACGCACTACGGTAGCTTCCCATTTTTTAATACCAAACACTTCTTCGGGTATTTGGATTTCCATATCTTGTTTTACCTTTACCTGGCAGCTTAATCGCCAACCTTCGGCAATTTCTTTTCTTGTAAAGTGCGGTTCTTCCGTAGGTAAAATACTACCTCCCCCATCTTTAACGATACACTTACATTGTATACAGGTTCCGCCCCCACCACAAGCAGATGGCAAAAAAAGTTTGTTATCTCCTAAAGTAGAAAGGAGTGTACCTCCTGAGCCTACTTCTAAATCTTTTTCTGCATTAATATTTATCTTTACCGGTCCGGAAGGGATAAGCTTTGCTTTTGCCCCTAATAAAACCCCAACCAACAATAGGATTAATGCTAAAAATACTATAATACTTGCAATTATAACTGTCATAGTGCTGTGTTTTCAACTATAATTTAATACCCATAAAACTCATAAACCCAATAGCCATCAATCCGGTAATAATAAAGGTAATACCTAATCCCTTTAAAGGAGCCGGAACGTTAGAATATGCTATTTTTTCTCTAATGGCTGCGATGGCAAGAATTGCTAAAAACCAACCAACACCACTTCCTAAACCATATACTACGGCATAATCTACACCGCTAAAGTTTTTTTGCTGCATAAATAAAGAGCCACCCAAAATGGCGCAGTTTACAGCAATAAGCGGTAAAAATATACCCAAAGCTCCGTAAAGTGCAGGAGCAAATTTTTCTACTATCATTTCTACCAATTGCACCATAGATGCAATTACGGCAATAAACATAATAAAGCTAAGGAAGCTTAAATCTACGCTGGCATAAGATGGGTCTAACCATTCTAAAGCGCCAGGTCTCAGCAAATATTCATCCATTAAAAAGTTAATAGGAACTGTAATTGCTAATACAAAGATTACGGCCGCGCCCAAACCTACGGCGGTTTTTACAGTTTTAGAAACTGCCAAATAAGAACACATGCCTAAAAAGTAGGCAAAAACCATATTTTCTATAAAAATACTTCTAACAAATAAGTTTAGATACTCTTGCATAATTTAAATTTTTAAGCAGTTTCTTTATGCTTCTTCAATTAATTTTCTGTTTCTAGAACGTTGTACCCAGATAATAATTCCAACCACGATAAGTGCCATTGGCGCCAAAAGCATAAGCCCGTTATCTTGGTAACCTAAGGCATATAATCCGGTAGAATCTTCTATAGTTAATCCCTTATGGCCTAGAACTTCATAGCCAAATAATTTTCCAGAACCTAAAAGCTCTCTAAAAAAAGCAACTATAATTAAGATTACACCATAACCGGCAGCATTACCAACCCCGTCTAAGAAAGATTTATAAACCCCGTTTCCTAAAGCAAATGCTTCTAGACGGCCCATTACTATACAGTTGGTAATAATTAAACCAACAAATACAGATAATTGTTTACTTACATCGTAGGCATAGGCTTTTAAAATTTGGTCTACCAGTATTACTAAGGCTGCTACAACAACTAATTGCACGATAATACGAATACGGCTTGGTATCAAGTTACGCAACATAGAAACAATCATGTTACTAAATGCCATTACAACAATTACGGCCAAAGTCATTACGATTGCCGGCTGTAATTGCACAGTAATTGCTAACGCAGAACATATACCTAATACCTGCACGGTAATAGGGTTATCGTCGTTAAGCGGATCTGATAATAGCTTCCTATTTGCTTTAGAAAGGAAATGTTCTTTTTCTTCTGAACTAGACAAGAAAAGAATCATCTCTTTTTTCTTTGCATCTAATTCTTCCTTTGTAGAAGAATTCTCTACTTCTTTATGTAATTTATCTTTAGCCATAAAACTTTACTTTGTTGCTACTTTCATTTCAGTTTGCTCTTTGAAATAAGGTAGATAATGTTTTAATCGTTCTGAAATCATATTGGAAACTCCATCTCCGGTAATAGTTGCCCCGGAAATAGCATCGATTTTATTATCATCTTTATCGCCACCGCCGCTGTAGCCTTTAACTACAGAAACACCAACCAACTCGCCGTTAGAGTCGAAGATTTTTTCATCTTCAAAACGTTGTCTAAACCACATTTTAGTGATTTCGCCCCCTAAACCGGCAGTTTCTGATTTGTGGTCAAAAATAACTCCTTTTACAGTGTTTACATCGTCTTTTAAAGAAATATATCCCCATATTGCTCCCCAGAGTCCTGTTCCCCGTAAAGGGACAATGTAATATTTTTCTTGCTTAACTTCTGCAATGTAAAGAGGAAAAACTTGCTTGTCTACAGGCTTATTTAGCTCTTTAGAAAGATCTACATTAAAAGCATCTACGCTTTCATTTACAGAACCATCGGGATTTAAGGCGATAGTTTCTTTAATATATTTATCAAAATTCTTTTCTGCCAATGGGCGAGATAAATACTCTAATTTACCATCAACTTCTACAGAGTCTACACCAACGGTAAACAGGATATTTTGCATAGTTTCCTGCCGCACATTTCTATCTTGGGTTGGCTGCAAAGAAGTAGCTGTAAAAGCTAAAACCGATGCTACAACCAACACCATTAATATGGCAAAAATAAACGTATATGCATTACTATTTTTATTCATTACGCTACAGTTTTTACTTGACTTACTCGTTTCTTACGCTTTTTAATATTGGCTTGCACCACATAATAATCTATGGTTGGCGCAAAAACATTCATTAATAAGATAGCCAACATAATTCCCTCCGGATAAGCCGGGTTAAAAATTCTAATCATAACGGCAAACAAACCTATAAGGAAACCGTAAATCCATTTACCTCTTGTTGTTTGGGCCGCAGAAACCGGATCTGTTGCCATAAATACAATACCAAATGCCAAACCACCAATAATTAAATGCTTGTACCAAGCAAAGTTGGTAAGCTCGTTACCTTGAATACCCATAGACGGCAAGGCGTTAAAAATTAATGCCATAATTGCTGCTCCAATAAAGCCGCTAACAATTATGCGCCAACTTCCTACTTTTGTAAAGATGAGCAACAAAGCCCCCAATAGCACCAAAGCCGTAGAAGTTTCTGCAATAGAACCAGGAATTAAACCTAGGAACATATCTACAGAGGAATACTCTACCGGATGATTTGCCGCCAAAGAACCTAAAATAGTTTCTCCGGAAACAGCGTCTACTTTATCTGCATTACTCACCCAAACTGTCGTTCCAGACATATAGGTTGGGTATGCAAAAAAGGCAAAAGCTCTAGCGGTTAATGCCGGGTTTAAAATATTCATTCCTGTACCTCCAAATGCCTCTTTACCTATAAATACTGCAAAAACCACAGAAACTGCCACCATCCATAACGGAATGTCTATTGGCATAATCATAGGTATAAGTAAACCGGTAACCAAATAACCTTCGTTTACTTCGTGACCTCTAAAGATAGCAAAGGCAAACTCTATTCCTAAACCTACGCCATAGGAAACCAAAATCATTGGAATTATTTTGCTGGCACCGTGACCTAAAGCTTCCCAAAAACCTACTTCTGTTTGTATTTGTGACAAGTATTGGTAACCACCGTTCCACATCCCAAAAATAAGAGCAGGAACCAAGGCTAATACCACGGTTATCATCACACGTTTCAAATCTACCGCATCTCGTATATGCGCTCCTTTTTTGGTTGTTTCGTTAGGTACAAACAAAAAGGTATCTAAGGCATTTACTGCCGGAGCGTATTTTTCTAATTTTTTTCCTTTAGAAAAAGGCTCCTTAATTTTATCGAGTCGTTGTCTAATCCACCTCATATTATTACTTTTATCCTACTTCAGTAATCATTAGATCTAAACCAAGCCGAATTACTTCTTGCGCTTCTAGTTTAGAAGTGTTTACATAATCTATTAAAGCAAAGTCTTCAGGAATTACTTCGTAAATTCCTAAGTTCTCCATTTTCTCTATATCTCCAGCCATACAAGCTTTAATAAGCTCCATAGGGTAAATATCTAACGGCATTACTTTTTCCATCTCGCCGGTTACTACCAAAGAGCGTTCTTCTCCGTTTAGGTTTGTATTTACCTCGTATTTCTTATTAGGGAATAACCAAGAAAACGAAGTTTTAGACATAGAAGGAATATTATTATAGGTAAACGGCACCCAACCAAACATTCTATAATTGTTTCCTTCGGGAATTACCGTAGCCGTATTATCGTACCAACCAATATATTGGTCGTTCTGTATACGATCTCCTGTCAATACATCGCCAGAAATTATTCTGTTTTCTTTGGTGTTTATCTCACCAACCAAATCTGAGACTTGCGCCCCTACAAAAGTTGTATAATACTGTCTGTTTTGCGCTGCTGTGCCAGCAACCGCAACAGTTCTTTCTGCTCTAAATTGTCCTGTTAAAAACAAATTACCAATTATTGCAACATCTTCTGCACCAACTGTCCAAACACGCTCTCCCATATTAATAGGCTCGGTTTTAGCAATTTGCACACCAACATTACCGGCAGGATGCGGTCCTGAAACTTCCAGAAGCTCTACATCATCTACTTCCTTAAGAAAAGATTTAGAATTTTTCTTAACTCCCAAATAAACCTTTCCCTCTGTTAACTTATTTAAAGCCTTAATACCGGCACGAAAAGCATCTTTCTTATCTTCTAAAATAAACTCTAAATCTGCCGCTAAAGGCGCAGAGTTATATGCAGAAATATAAATTGCTTTTGGTGTATCTTCAGGATTTGCTACAATATCGTACGGGCGTTGCATAATAAAAGCCCCGCAACCGCTTTCAAAAATACGCTTCTTAACTTCTTGCGAATTAGATGCAGCTGCATCCATCTTTCCAAAGTCTTTGTAGTTATTTTCTACGTCTGCTTCAATAATAATTTCTAAAATCCTGCGTTTAGCCCCGCGCACTATTTCTTTTAGCGTACCACTTACCGGGGAGGTAAAGCGCAAGCCTTCGTTATATTTTGAAAAGAAAAGTTCTTCACCGGCAAGGATTTTAGCTCCTTCTTTTTTGATTACCATTTTAGGTACAACCGAATGAAAGTCTGGGGGTTTTACTGCAAAAGTCTTTGATCGTGACGCCGGTACTTTGGTTTTCTCAGCTTCGCCTTTCAGCTTTATATCAAGACCTTTTTTAACTTTAATGCCTTTTGACATAATTAATAGTATCCGTTAATATTTGCGGTTGCAAATTTAATAATTAAATCTTCATCTTTGAGCGAACTCAATTGGAAGTTCCTTATTTATAACACTTCTAAATAAGAGAGTGTTTTCTTGTTTTCCTTTACAAATTTACTAAGAAAATTACGTATATTTAGCAGCTAAACCTATTAATTTATTATGCGAAAAATTTTGCTACTTTGCTTTTTTCTTTTTTCTGCCTTTTTACATGCACAAGTTTATGAAACCTCCCCGCCAGATTACATTAAAACTATCGAGTTCAAAGGCGGAATAGAATTTAGTGGCACGCCTATAGTTGCACTAGGAGAACCTATACAACTGGAGTTTGACGATTTAATTGGTGATGAAGCAGATTACTACTATACTATAGAGCATTATAATTTTGACTGGACGCCATCGGGATTGGCGCAAAGTGAGTTTATGGATGGTTATGACGACACCAGAATTCGTAATTATGAAAACTCCTTTAATACTTTACAAATTTTTTCGCATTACCGATTAAATATTCCAAATGTATATACACGCGCACTCAAAGTAAGCGGAAATTACTTACTGAAAGTATTTAACAATAATAAAGAATTGGTGTTCTCTAGAAAATTTATTGTTTTTGAAGATCTTGCTATCGTTCGGGCTGAAATTAAAAGATCGCGCGATTTAAAATTTATTAAAACCAAGCAAGTGGTTAATTTTTCTATTGATGGCGCAGAAAATATAATTTTTAGAAACCCCGATAGAAACTTAAACACGCTTATCTTAAAAAATAATAATTTAAAAAACGGTATTTACAACCTTAAACCACAATACAATTTAGGCAGTAAGCTCATTTACAAATACGACCAAAAAGCAGCATTTTGGGCCGGCAACGAATATTTGAATTTTGACACAAAAGATGTGCGCGCCTCTTCTATGAACATTCAACGTATAGAATTAATAGACATTTATAAC
The DNA here is from genome assembly GCA_947494545.1 of uncultured Mesonia sp. Classification (GTDB taxonomy): domain Bacteria; phylum Bacteroidota; class Bacteroidia; order Flavobacteriales; family Flavobacteriaceae; genus Mesonia. Next base: position 77,928 of record CANLVH010000005.1, read on the forward strand.
ACCTATTTATTTCCAGATGCCATTAGGGCTTTTGATCCTTATACTTATTATCCTGATATTAACGGCAATTTTACCGTACGCACGCTACAAGGCGAAAAAGCAACTATAGAAGCCGAATACACTTGGGTACATTTTGCATTAGAAAATTATGAAAAATTAGATGGCGGCGAAATTCACCTTTACGGAAAATTTAATAACTTTACTTTAGACGAAAGCACCAAATTAACCTACAACCCCACCACTAAATTATACGAAACCAAACGTCTTTTTAAACAAGGTTTCTATAATTACAAATACGTTTTATTACGGCCCGACGGCAGTATAGACGAAGGTTTCTTTTCGGGAAATTTTGAAGAGACTGAGAACCAATACACCATCTTAGCCTATTATCGCGAAGTTGGTGGTCGCTACGATAGAGTAATTGGTGCAGGCAGCGCCAACAGCAGAAACATAAGTAACTAACCCTGCGTGAAAATAAAAAAAACTCCAGTAAAACACCGCGGTGAATACTGTTTAAACTGCGGAGTCCCACTTTATAAAACAGATAGGTATTGCCATTATTGCGGCCAAGTAAATTCCGTAAAGAAACTATCGCTTAAATCTGTTTTTAAAGAATTTTTTGCAGGCCTTTTTGCTTATGATTCTCGTATTTACAAAACTTTAAAAACGCTTGTTTTTAACCCAGGCAAACTTGCTTTTGCTTACGTAAACGGCAAACGAAAATCTTATGTAAATCCGTTTCGGTTTTTCTTTAGTATAGCGGTTATTGTTTTTATTTTGCAAGGTTTAGGTATTAATGAAACAGAGCAGACTAATGAAAATTTCATCAATATTACTCCGCCCAAAAAAGATACCGAGCAGGATTATTCCGTAAAGAATTTTAAAAACCTTCCTATATATAAATCAGAAAAAGAAATAAATAGCTTAAGTTTTACAACTGCTTTAAAGTCTCGCCTTGTGCTTTACTCTACTTTTTATGAATACCATGCAGACCTAAGCATTAAAGAAAGCTTAGAAGTATTGGGGCATCAAGTTAACAAATGGAATGTTTATTTGTTTAAACGTAGTAAAAAGTTTTACGAATTAATGCAGGGTTCGCAAGCTTTTCAATCTTATTTATACAGCAAATTACCACTATTTGCTTTTATAACAGTACCCTTACTAAGTTTGAGTTTATGGTTGCTATTTTTTAAAAGCAATTATAACTTTATAGAACATCTTATATTCAATTATTATTTACAAGGATTTAACTTACTTTTATTTACATTCTTTGATCTGTTAACGGGATTAATTAATGCTAATTTTCCGTGGTTTATCTTTTTACTAATTTACTGTTGGTACTTTTATAAATCTTTACGGAATTTTTACCAACAAAAAACCCTTAAAACTATTGTAAAAACTGTGCTTTTAAATTTAATATTTTATATTTTAGCCGCTATCAGTATCCTAATATCTGTTTTAGGTACATTTGTTATATATTAAATTATGGTACAACAAATTACAAAGGGCATTAAAATTTCGGTTCGGACGCGGTTTCGAGGCAAAGCTTTAAAAAACTATAAAGTGTTTTTTGCCTTTAGTTATGAAATTACCATAGAGAACCAAAGCAACGATTCTGTACAATTAAATTCTAGGTTTTGGCGCATTAAAGATGCGTTAAACCGTAACGAAATTGTACGCGGCGAAGGCGTTGTTGGTCGCAAACCCGTTCTTAAACCCGGCGAAACCCATACTTACAGCAGCGGTTGCTTTTTAACTTCGCCATTTGGGGCTATGAAAGGGCATTTTAATATGATAAACTTTACCTCTACCAATAGATTTAAAGTGCTTATACCTACTTTTAACCTTAGTGCGCCTTTTGCCTTAAATTAAAAAGAGACCAAACTTTCTTCTTGCGTAAGTAAATTATCAAAACGCATGCTTTTTTTAGTATTTTCTAAACTAAACTGCGTGATACTGGTGGTTTTTAATTTTCCTCTATCTATAATAAATCCAAGGTTTTTATCTTCGGCTCCAGCCGAATGGTGAAAATCCCATAATTTCTTTTTCGGGTCGGATTGCCAGTCTTCACGCTCTAAAAAATCATAAAACCATTGGTGACGCTCTTCTTTCATTTCTGGAGAATACGTCATAGAAGCGGACCAAATATGTGGTTGGGTTTTTAGTTTTTTAAAAAGTACTTTTGTACCGTTCCAAATAAGTTGGTATAATTCTAAGCCGGCTTTCCAACTTACAATTACCATAGTAAAAGGTTCTATCTCTTCAAAAGCATAGGTTTCTAAACGATGCAAAACATCGTCTGCAGTTAAAAAGTCTTTTACCACTACGCCCCTGCTTAATCTATAAGAATCTTTGGAAACGTGTGCTTTCTCGGCGCCATTCATTAAAGTAATTAAACGTTTTTTACTGCTGGCGCCAATCCACGTGCCTCCTGCAACCGCATCTTTTGGGTACAATAATGTACAAGCGTTTTCTTTATAAACTTTTGGTGGAATGGTTTTTCTATCTGCTGCCTCATCTCTGTTAGAAGTAATAATAAAATTTTCTGAACTATTGGATAAAGGAATAAAACTTAGGGTACACATTGCATTTATTTTAAGCAAATTAGGCTTTTAAAAAACTTAACACAAATTAATAAAACCTTTGTATATACGGTAATCTGAAGTCTATTATTTTTAAGTATATTTACGCAAATTCAAAACAACAAAAAAAATATATAATAATTATGGGTAAAGGATTTTTTAGAGTTCCTCCAGCGGTTAACGAGCCTGTTAAAAGCTACGCCCCGGGAACACCTGAAAGAGAAGAAGTATTGTTAACGTATAAAGATTTATACAACAAAAAAGTAGACATTCCGCTTTATATTGGTTCAGAAGAAATAAAAACCGGAAAAACCAAAAGTATTCATCCGCCACACGACCACCAACACGATTTGGGCGTTTATCATTTGGCAGAGCAAAAACACGTAACTCAAGCAATAGATGCAGCATTAGAAGCTAGAAAAAAATGGGCAAAATTAACTTGGGAGCAGCGTGCAGGCGTATTTTTAAAAGCAGCCGAATTAATTTCCGGTCCTTACCGCTACAAATTAAACGCTGCCACTATGATTGGGCAGTCTAAAAACATATTTCAAGCAGAAATAGACTCTGCTTGCGAGATTGCAGATTTTATTAGGTTTAACGTAGAATATATGACAGAAATCTACGAAGACCAACCAGAATCTGATGCAGAAGCTTGGAACCGTGTAGAATATAGACCGTTAGAAGGTTTTGTTTATGCGGTTACGCCATTTAACTTTACTGCAATTGCTGGTAATTTACCTTCTAGTGCAGCATTAATGGGTAACGTAGCAATTTGGAAGCCAAGTGCCAGCCAAATGTTTTCTGCACAAGTATTGATGGAAGTATTTAAAGAAGCCGGTGTGCCAGATGGTGTAATTAATATGGTAATGGGAGATCCTGCCATGATTACAGACATTATTTTAGACAGTCCGGAATTTGCAGGCGTTCACTTTACCGGAAGTACAGATGTATTTAAAGGTATGTGGTCTAAAATTGGTAATAACATAGATAAGTACAAATCTTACCCAAGAATTGTTGGAGAAACTGGAGGTAAAGATTTTATTATTGCTCACCCAAGTTCTAAAGCAAAACAAGTATCTACTGCTATTTCTCGTGGCGCTTTTGAATATCAAGGGCAAAAATGTAGTGCTGCCTCGCGTGTTTACCTTCCAAAGAGTTTATGGCCTACCATAAAAGAACAATTAGAAGATGATCTTAGTTCTTTTAAAATGGGTTCTCCAGAAGATATGAGCAACTTTATTAATGCTGTAATTCACGAAAGAGCTTTTGATAAATTGGCGAAGTATATAGATCAAGCCAAGAAAGACAAGAAAGCAGAAGTAATTATGGGCGGAAATTATGATAAATCTAAAGGTTATTTTATAGAGCCAACGGTAATTTTAACTACAGATCCTAAATATACCACGATGGTTACAGAATTATTTGGACCCGTAGTTACTATTTATTTATACGATGATAATAAATGGGAAGAAACCTTGCATTTGGTAGACGAAACAAGCCCGTATGCGCTTACCGGCGGTATTTTCTCGCAAGATAGATATGCGGCTTCTCAAGCTACCGATATTTTGCAAGATGCAGCAGGAAACTTTTATATAAACGATAAGCCAACCGGCGCTGTGGTAGGAAGACAACCATTTGGCGGTGCTAGAGCAAGTGGAACCAATGATAAAGCAGGTTCTAAGCTAAACTTATTGCGTTGGGTTAGTCCGCGTTTAATTAAAGAAACCTTTGTACCGGCTACAGATTACAGATATCCGTTTATGGATGAGTAAATTTTTGCTCTAATCTTTACGGAATAAAAAAAGGCTGTTTCAATTATTTAATTTGAAACAGCCTTTTTCTTTTTAGCTTAACAAAAAAGTCTTTTAACCTTTGTATTTCATTGGTAAATGCACCAAGCTTTTGGTTTCAAAAAAGTCTTCTTCAAATACATCACTTAAAGAATACACCTTGGCTGTAGCGTATTTTTTGAGCTCCTCGTGCAAATCACCACCTTTTAAATATAAAATTCCGTTTCTAAACTCATGCTGATTTTTCTTAGCAATTCTTCCTTTTACCCAGCGCACAAAAGTTTCCATTTGTGCCACGGCGCGACTTACAATAAAATCGTAATGACCGTCTATTTCCTCTACTCTGCAATTGCTGGTTTTTACATTCCGTAAAGCTAAACTTTGCACCACTTCTTCTACTACTTTTATTTTTTTACCAATGCTGTCTACCAAATGAAACTCTGTTTCGGGAAACATAATAGCAAGCGGTATTCCCGGGAAACCGCCACCTGTACCTACATCTAAAACCTTGGCACCGGGCTTAAATTCCTGAAACTTTGCGATAGCCAAAGAATGTAAAACGTGTCTTAAATAAATTTCTTCTATATCTTTTCTAGACACAACGTTTATTTTGGTATTCCAGTCTTTATACAAAACCCCTATTTCCTCTAATTGTTCTATTTGCGATGGACTAAGGTTTTGAAAGTATTTTAAAATTTGTTCCAAATCAATTTGTTTTAAATAAATTTTTTCAAGGTTGCTTTTAAAAAAAGCATTATTTTTTCCGTAAATGCTGAAAAGAATCTTTTTCGCCGTACAAAGTTAAGGTATCTCCTTCTTCTATCATAGATTTTCCGTAAGGAGAACCAATATATTCTGATGTAGCTTTTTGTATGCCCAAAACAATTATTCCTTTACGTATAAGTTGTAATTGATTTAACGTTTTTTCGCGCAAAAAACTATCTTTAGTAACCTTCCACTCCGTTACTCGGTAGCCACCTTCTAGATGTAAAATTGCCGCATAATCTGTCACATCTAAATTGGTATATTTATTCAGGGCTTTGTTTATTACTTTAGAAAGGTAACGGTCTACCCACCTACTGCGCACTGCCCACCACAAAAATATAGAACCCAATACAATTACTCCAATACTATATAAAAGAGAACTGGTTCTGTCTGGGATTAAAAAGGTTAAAATAAGCGACGACATTGCAGTAACAATACCGGCATTACCAACAATCATAAGCATAGAAATAATGCGCCGCCTAACGGGATGGTTGGCTACTTTTTCTGCCTCGCTAGTGGTATAACCGGTTCCCGTGTAAGCAGACCTGGCTTGAAAACGGGCAGATTGTGTAGACAAACCGGTATGCACCAAAGCCAAAGTAGCTATTTTGGTAAGCAATAGAGAAATACTAACAATTAGAAATAAAGAAATTGCGGCAATCATTGTTTTGTTTTTTTAAAATATAACCAAAAGAGAGAATTATGAAAACAAAGCTCTAAAATAAATCATTAATCTTTATCTTTGACTTTTATTGCAAATTTAATGGATCAAAAACAAATTCGTTTCTCCCGCGTAGACTCTGCAAAGTTTTTTAGAACTTTAAATAAACGGGTAAACTCTTACTTTAAGGAAAATAAACTTCCTAAAACAGGAAACTGGAAATTACACGTGAAAACACTTATCATGTTTTCTTTATTCTTTACACCTTATTTTCTAATTCTTACGTTAGATATTTCGCAATGGTGGAAATTGTTGCTTAGTATTGTTATGGGAGTTGGTATGGCCGGCGTAGGAATGAATGTGATGCACGACGGCAACCACGGCTCGTATTCGTCTAAAAAATGGATTAACAAAATAATGGGCGGCAGTATGTATATTTTGGCCGGCAATGTTTATAATTGGCAAGTACAACATAATGTTTTACACCACACGTATACTAACATTCACGGTCACGATGAAGACTTAGAAGCCGGCAGAATTATTAGGTTTAGTAAACATAGCAAATGGCGAAAGTTTCATAGATTTCAACATTATTACTCTATTTTATTATATGGTTTATTAACTTTTAACTGGGTAATCACTACAGATTTTAAACAAACACGACGCTATCTAAAACGCAATTTAGCTTATGGCAAAAAACCGAGTCCTTTAAAACAATGGAGCACTCTAGCCATTACTAAAGCTTTATATATTGCCATTTGGATTATTATTCCTATGTTGATTTTAAATATTGCCTGGTGGAAAATCTTAATTGGTTTTTTTGTAATGCATTATACAGCAGGTTTAATTTTAAGTATTGTTTTTCAATTGGCGCATGTTGTAGAAGCTACGGAAATGCCTTTGCCGGATAAAAAAGGCTCTATGGAAAATACTTGGGCAATACACCAATTGTTTACCACGGTAAATTTTTCTACCAATAACAAAATTGTAAACTGGTTTACCGGCGGATTAAACCATCAAGTAGAGCATCATATTTTTCCTAATATAAGTCATATTCATTACAGTAAAATTGCAAACATTGTAAAAGAAACGGCTAACGAATTTAATTTGCCGTACCACGAGTATAAAACTACCAGAGCAGCTATTATCGCTCACTTTAAACATTTAAAAGAAATGGGTGCTAAACCTGCCTTATCGGTATAATTAAAAAATTTATTATGCAACATCTTTCAGACAGAATAAACAGATTAGAAACCTCTGCAACCCTTGCTATGGCCGCCAAAGCCAGAGAATTAAAAAGCCAAGGAAAAGAGATTATTAGTTTAAGCCTGGGGGAACCAGATTTTAATACGCCAGATTTTATTAAAGACGCGGCTATACAAGCAATAAACGATAATTATAACTCCTATACTCCGGTAGATGGCTATGCAGAATTAAAAGAAGCTATTCGTACCAAATTTAAACGGGACAATGGTTTAGAATACGAAGCTTCTCAAATTGTAGTAAGTACCGGTGCTAAACAAGCCTTGGCAAATGTAGCTTTGGTAAGTTTAAACCCAGGGGACGAAGTTATTTTGCCGTGCCCGTATTGGGTAAGTTACAGAGATATCGTAAAAATTGCTGAAGGCGTTAGCGTAGAAGTTAAAACATCTATAGAAAACGATTTTAAAATGACGCCAGAGCAGCTGGAAAATGCAATTACCCCGCGTACTAAAATGTTATGGTTTAGTTCGCCTTGTAATCCTAGCGGTTCGCTTTATAGCAAAGAAGAATTACGTGCTTTGGCAGATGTTTTACAAAAACATCCGGATATTATTGTGGTTAGCGATGAGATTTACGAACACATTAATTTCACCGGAGAAGCACACGCCTCTATGGCACAATTTGAAGATATGTACGACCGTACGGTTACTGTAAACGGGGTTTCTAAAGCTTTTGCTATGACCGGTTGGCGTATTGGTTATATTGGCGCACCAACTTATATTGCCAGAGCTTGCACTAAAATGCAAGGCCAAATTACCAGCGGCGCAAATTGTATTGCACAACGTGCTACCATTGCTGCATTAGAAGCACCGGTAAGTAAAATACAGCACATGATAGATACCTTTAAGGAAAGGAGAAGTCTTATATTAGATTTGTTACAAGAGGTTGAAGGTTTTGAATGTAACCAACCCGAAGGTGCTTTTTATGTATTTCCTAATGTATCGCACTTTTTCGGAAAGACATTTAATAACAAGAAAATAAGCAATGCTACAGATTTAGCTATGTACTTATTGGAAGAAGCCAATGTAGCCACCGTAACCGGAGATGCTTTTGGCAATCCGGACTGTTTACGATTAAGCTACGCGGCCAGCGAATCCGAAATTAAAGAAGCTATAAAGCGCATAAAGCAAGTTTTGAATTAGAAACTTGTTTATAAAACAAAAAAAGGCTCGGAAATTTATTTTTTCGAGCCTTTTTTTTCATTTATCTATAAGCAAAAATGCTTTACGGATTTATTCCGTAAAATAAACATTATAAGAATGATATTTTTCCGTAAAGGTATTTTATCTATTTCGCCAGAAGAAAGGTGTTAAAACTATAAGTACAGTAAACAATTCTAACCTACCAATAAGCATTAAAAAAGAACTCCACCATTTTCCTGCGGCGGGCAAACTAGCAAAATTATCTACCGGGCTCAAATCTCCAAAAGCCGGCCCTATATTTCCCAACGAAGATGCCGCACCCCCTAAAGCAGAGGAAAAATCTAGACCTAATGCCGCAAAACCAACTGCTCCAATTATAAAGGCCAACATATAAACTATAAAAAAGCCTAGTACATTAAAGACAATTTCGTGTTTAATAGACAGTTTGTTGTAGCGCACCGGCAAAATAGCATTAGGATGCAAAGCGCGCTTAAATTCTGTAATTCCGTTTCGTATCATAATAATATGACGTACTATTTTTATACCGCCGGCCGTAGAACCCGCAGAACCACCCATAAAAAACAAGCCAAAAAATAGAATGGTAAGAAAAGGCGTCCATAAAGTAAAATCTGCCGTAACAAAACCGGTTGTGGTAATTACAGAAAGTACTTGAAATAAAGCGTGTCTAAAAGAAGCTTCGGCTTTACCTAAAGCCAGCGTGTGCGTGATAGAAGAAAGTCCTAGATCTGCTCTAAAATAAATAATTAGAGCGGCAATTGTGGTAAAACCGGCTATAAATATAGCATACCATTTAAATTCTTCGTCTCTAAAAACACGTTTAAAATTTCCTTTAAAGGCAAAATAACTCATGATAAAATTCATCCCGGCCAAGAACATAAAAACAATAATAATATATTGTATTAACGGCTGATCATTCCAATAAGCCACACTGGCATTTTTTGTAGAAAAGCCGCCGGTAGACAAAGTACTTAAAGCGTGATTTGCAGCATCAAAAAGTCCCATTCCGGCAACGTTTAACAAGATTGTTTCGGCTACGGTATAACCTACATAAATAAGCCAAAGTCTTTTTGCGGTATCGGTAATGCGGGGTTTAAGTTTATCTGCGCTCGGCCCGGGAGCTTCGGCAGAAAAAAGTTGCATCCCGCCAATACCTAAGAGTGGCAAAATTGCGACTGCCAAGACAATAATTCCCATTCCCCCAATCCAATGGGTTAAACTTCGCCACAGCAAAACGCCACGTGGCAAAATCTCTATATCTTGTAAAATTGTGGCGCCGGTGGTGGTATAACCAGACATGGTTTCAAAAAAAGCTTCGGTAATTGTGCTTATAGAATTGGTAAATAAATAAGGTAGCATACCGCTAATACTCATAACCACCCACCCCAAGGTAACAATTAAATAGCCTTCTCTGCCGCGCAAATCTTTAAGGTGCGTTTTGGTAGCAAGCATCATTAGCAAACCACTTAAAATAGTTAAGCCCGATGCACCGGAAATTTGCATAGCGGCAGCTTCTTGGTAATACCAACTTACTAAACTTGCAATAGCCATAAAACCGCCGTTAAAAACCAACAGCAGTCCCATAATGTAAAAAACCAGTTTTGTATTGAGATTTGGCATTACAAAAACAGTTTTTCTACTTTATGAATAGACCGTGGCAAACAACCAACTACTACTCTATCTCCGGGTTTTATTAAAAAATCTCCCAAGGTAATAACGCCTTCTCCGTTTCTAATAACGCCACCTATAATGGCAGATCTTGGAAAGTTTAAGTTTGCAATTTTTTTATTGGCTACTTTAGAAGATTCTTGCACTTTAAACTCCAAAAGTTCTGCGTTCATATTGTTTAATTTGGTCATTGCCACCACTTCTCCCTTCCGTACGTGCCTAAAAATATTATTGGCTGCCAGAAGTTTTTTATTGATAAGGGTATTGATACCAATAGAGTGACTAAGCTGAAAATAATCCATATTCTCTACCAAAGAGATCGTTTTGGTAACGCTCTTAGATTTTGCCACCAAACAAGACATAATATTGGTTTCTGAGTTTCCGGTTACGGCAATAAAAGCATCCATATTATGAATGTTTTCTTCTTCTAACAAATCTACATTTCTACCATCGCCGTGAATTATTAAAACTTCCGGCAATTCGTCTGCCAACTCTAGGGCTTTTTCTTTATTTATTTCTATAAGCTTAACATTAAACCTTGCTTCGCTTAAGTTTTTTGCTGTTTTTCGGCCAATTTTACTTCCGCCAAGAATCATGATATTTTTAATATCGTGCTTTACTTTTCCGGTAAGTTTATATAATTTTGAAACTCCTTCTTTTGGCGTAATAAAATACACCTGATCGCCTTTTTTAAATTGTGTATCTCCACGCGGAATTAACGTATACTGCGTACCATAACGTTGTATGGCAATACAAACAAACTGTATAGAAGAAAACATACCGGCTGCTTCTTGCACGGTTTTACCAACAAAAGGAGCGTTTACGGAAAGTTTAAAACCTACCATATTTAAAAGTCCTTCGTCAAACTGAAAACTGTCGTTAAAAACAGACTGGTTTAAAAGTAGCGCAATTTCTTTTGAAGCTAAAGCCTCGGGCGAAATAAGTTCGTCTATACCAAATTTCTTAAACCCCAGCTCTTCTTTATTTTCTAAAAATTCTGAATTAGACACTCTGGCTACCGTACGTTTTGCGCCTAATTGCTTGGCCAAAACACAAATGGTAATATTGGTTGTCTCACTATTGGTAACGCCAATAACCAAATCTGCACCTTTTACATGGGCTTCGTGCAAAATAGCCATAGAAGTTGCATCACCTTTTAATGCCTTAATATCTAAGTTTTTATCTGCGTATTCTAGTTTTGCCGCATCCGGATCTATAAGCGTGATATCTTGCGATTCGTACGATAATAGTTTAGAAAGATGAAAACCAACTTCTCCGGCTCCAGCAATTAAAATCTTCATAATGTAATGAAATTTACCCGGCAAAGGTAGTTTTTTCCTATAATTTGAACCGCAAGCTTTTAGCATTTTTTTTGAGCGCAGGCCAAAATATATTGCATAAACCGTATCTTTACAAAAAAATTAGGCCATGGCAAAAAAGGTTATTCCGTATAAAGATTCTAAACTGAACAAGAAAAAACAGGTGGAAAAAATGTTTGACACCATTTCTGAAAATTATGACGGTCTTAACCGCGTTATTTCTTTTGGAATAGACACAACTTGGCGCAAAAAAGTTATAAAACTTATCACAGCCACCAACCCGCAAAACGCTTTAGATATTGCTACCGGCACGGGAGATTTGGCTATTAGTTTGGCAGAAGCGGGTATTAATAATGTTACCGGTTTAGACCTATCTGAAGGAATGCTTAGCGTTGGCCGAAAAAAAATTAAGGAAAAAAACCTGGCGAATAAAATTACAATGGTGCAAGGCGACTCTGAAGCTTTACCATTTAAAGACAATCATTTTGATGCCATAAGTGTAGCTTTTGGCGTAAGAAATTTTGAAAATTTACAAAAAGGTTTGGCAGAGATTTATCGGGTGTTAAAACCCGGCGGTATTTTTGTAGTTTTAGAAACTTCGGTACCAACCAAAACTCCTTTTAAACAAGGTTATAGCCTTTATACCAAATATATGTTGCCAGTTATTGGTAAAATCTTTTCTAAAGACAAAGTGGCCTACCAATATTTAAGCGATAGTGCTGCTGTTTTTCCTTACGGAAAGAAATTCAACAATATTTTACAAAAAATTGGGTTTACATCTATAGAAAACAAACCACAAACCTTTGGTGTAGCCACCATTTATACCGCATCAAAATAGTTATATGAGAAAAATCTTTTTCGTTTTATTTCTTTGCTTAGGCTTTCAAAGCCTTAGCGCCCAAGGTTTTTTTAGATCTGGAGATAAACTTAGAAACTTAGATAATTTTGACAAACAACGTTGGTCTTGGGGGTATTTTTTAGGCTTTAACTCCTACGATTTTAAATTTGATTATGAAGAAGAAGCTTCAGATGTTCTAGTAGAAAAAAATATTGGATTTAATATAGGACTTATTGGTAATTTACGCGTTAACGATTATATAGATCTGCGCTTAGAACCCGGTGTTATTTTTGCCGGCAGAAACCTAACCTATCCTGATATACCGGAAGACAACCTTAGAGAGGTAAAATCTACTTATGTGCATATTCCGCTTTTGGTAAAATTTTCTACAAAACGTCTTAATAATTTTAAACCTTTTGTAATTGGCGGTGTTTCTACCTCTATAAACCTATCTAGTAACGAAGACAACCCAGACGATAATAGCGTTGGCGAATTTAGAATGAAGTCTAACACATTTTATTATGAAGTAGGCTTTGGTATAGATTTTTATTTGTTCTTCTTTAAATTTACACCCAGTATTCGCGGAGTTTTTGCTTTGAGCGATGAGCTAAAACGCGACAAAGACCCTAACAGCCCGTATACCTCTAACATTAATCAGATGTCTACGCGCGGGGTTTTTCTTAATTTTAAATTTCAGTAAAAACACTATCTACGCCTAAACTCGCTTAAACTAATTGCGGTGGCGGTTGCTACGTTTAAACTTTCAGTTTTTTGATGTGTTCCAAATTGCGGAATACTGATACTGTGGGTTAAGATTTTTTCTATTCTAGACGAAATACCGTTTGCTTCGTTTCCTAAAACCAGAACAGCTTCTTTGGGTAAAACAGCGCTATAAACCGATTCGGCTTGCATAAAAGTTCCGTAAAGCGGTAAATTTAATTTGGGTAAACTTTCTTCTAAGTTGGTATAGCTTACCTCTACCCGCGCAATAGAGCCCATTGTAGCTTGCACTACTTTGGGGTTATAACAATCTACTGTATCTGTAGAACACAACAAATTTTCTACGCCAAACCAATCGCACAGCCGTATAATTGTGCCTAAATTTCCGGGATCTCTAACGCCATCTAAAGCTACTATTAAGCCTTTTTTAATGGGCTCAAAATCTTCGGGTATTTTAAATAATGCCAAGGCCGTTTGCGGCGTAGAGAGTTTAGAAATTTTTTGTAACTCTCCTTGTTCTAAAAGCTGTATTTTATCTTTGGGGGTATAAAACAAGTCTACTTCCGTAAAGAGCATTTCTAACGCAAAGTTAGAATTTAAAAGCTCTTTGATAACTTTTACACCTTCGGCAAAAAAAAGTTGGTGTTTCTGTCTATATTTTTTTTGAGTTAGGCTGTTTATTAGCTTTATTTGGCTTTTGCTAAGCATAAATTAATGTATTTTTGAAACAGAATTTTTGTATTTGAAATTGACATCGACAAAAATAGCATTATTTCTATTAGTAATTCTACTAGCGTCTTGTAACGCCGTAAAACGAGTAGGAAACGATGAGCATTTGCTCACGCAAAATACCATTTTTAAAAATGGTGAAAAAATTTCTGATAGTGAAGTTTACAACCAATTATTTCAAAAACCCAATGTGCGTCTACCATTGGTAAGAATGCCTTTACGCCTGTTTATTTACAATATGGCAAAACCGGAGCCGGATTCTACTTTTTACAATTGGTTAGAAAAAAAGCCAAAACGCAAAAAACGCTTGATTAATTTCTTTTCGGAAAAACAAGTAGAGCGTATGGGAAATGCCTATGTGGGGTTTAATAATTTTTTGAAAGAAACGGGAGAAGCACCTACAATTTTAAGCGAACAAAAGACAGAAAATTCTGCCAACCGATTAAAATCTTGGTACTGGAACCACGGTTGGTTTAATGCAGAAACAGATTTTAAAATAAATAAAACAGATAATAAACGCGCTACGGTAGATTATTATGTAGAACCTAAACAGCCTTATATATTAGATTCTATTTCTTCTAGAATACCATCTGCTGTAGCAGATTCTATCTATCAATTGCACAAAAACGAAGCTTTAATAAAAGACGGACAAAAATTTGAGACCAATAACTTTGAGGCAGAGCGCGAAAGACTTACCGCTCTTTTTAGAAACAATGGTTTATATCATTTTGAGCAAGAATACGTTTCTTTTGATGCAGATACTATTAATACCAATCATCAAGTAAATATAGACGTAGTAATAGCAGACAGGCGCAACCAAGAAGATACTACCGCGGCGGCAGATTTTAAAGTTCACCGCATAAGCCAGGTAAACATTTTTACAAATTATCGTTATAAATTTAGAGACTACCCACTATTAGATTCTGCCAAGCATAAAGGCTATAATTTATACAGTTTTGAAGATTTAAAATTTAAGCCTAAAGCTATAACCGATGCCGTTTTTATCAAGAAAGGAAATGTGTATCGCGATAGAGACAGATCGTTAACCTATCGCCGATTTAACGAGTTGCAAATGTTTGAATATCCCAATATTCAATATATGGAAGATCCTCGTGATAGCACTAAAACCAGCTTGATTACAAATATTTTTCTAACGCCTAAACCAAAATTTGGAGTAGATTTTAATTTTGATGTTTCGCGCAGTAATATTCAAGAATTTGGTTTGGGTTTTGGCGGTTCTCTCTTAATTCGTAATATTTTTGGAGGCGCAGAAATTCTAGAAATCGGTGGCAGAGGAAGTATAGGTAACTCTAAAGACGCTGCAAAAGATAAAGAAAATACATTTTTTAATATTTCTGAAATTGGTGGAAACCTCAATCTCACCTTTCCAAAAATTGCGTTTCCTATAAAAACCACCGGGATAATTCCAAAATCAATGTCGCCATTTACCAATTTAAGTGTTGGTTTTAGCACGCAGAAAAACATAGGTTTAGACAAGCAAAACGTCACGGGTAAATTTGCCTACCGTTGGTATCCTTCTAAAGAGTTATCGCATAGGTTTGAACTATTAGACTTGCAATATGTACGCAATTTAAATGTAGCGAATTACTTTAACGTTTACCGAAATTCTTACGATCGTCTTAACGAAGTTGCGCAAGATAATTATGGCCAAATAAATCCGGAGTATTTTGAGACCCAAGACCCAAACAGCAGCTCTTCGCCAAACTTAAAAATTCCCGAAGGTACAACTGCATTTATAAACGATTTTAGAAACAACTCTTACAATTTAACCCAAGACGAGCGCAGTATTACCCGTAACATTATAGAACGTAAAGACCGGCTTACAGAAGATAATTTGATATTGGCTTCTAACTTTAGTTATATGCACAACACCCGCGAAAATATTTATGACGAAGAGTTTTCGCAATTTAGGTTTAAGCTCGAAGCCGCAGGAAACACTTTATCTTTATTGGCGCCCATAATTGGTTTAAAAAATAACAGAAACGACAACTATAATTTATTTGGCGTTCAATTTTCGCAATATGCAAAAGTTGAAACAGATTTTATAAAACATTGGGACCTTGGCCAACAAAACATTATAGCCGTTAGAGCCTTGGCGGGAATAGCCATTCCTTACGGAAATTCTAATAGCATTCCTTTTGCCAGAAGTTTTTTTGCCGGTGGCGCTAACGATAATCGTGGGTGGCAAGCCTATGATCTTGGGCCCGGCAGTAGTGGTAGCATTAACGAATTTAATGAAGCCAATATGAAAATAAGCTTTAATGCAGAATATAGGTTTAATTTATTCGGGGCGCTGCATAGTGCAGTTTTTGTAGACGTAGGAAATATATGGAATGTTCTTGATAATGTAGAAGATCCACAATCTACTTTTACCGAAATTTCAGATCTAAGCGAATTGGCAGTTGGGTCTGGTTTTGGTTTGCGTTATGATTTAGACTTTTTTGTAATTCGTTTAGATCTTGGTTTTAAAACCTACAACCCTGCTTTTTACGACCAGAAATGGTTCACAAACTATAACTTTGCACACGCTGTTTATAATGTTGGGATCAATTATCCTTTCTAGCAATAATATTTTATTAATTTTGTATTTAAAAATCAATTAAAGATATACCATGGCACACAACATCAAACCAGGAGTTGCAACCGGCAAAGAAGTTCAAGAGATATTTGACCACGCAAAGAAAAACAACTATGCTCTACCCGCAGTAAATGTTGTAGGCTCTAATAGTATTAACGCGGTTTTAGAAACTGCAGCAGAGTTAAACGCACCGGTAATTATACAATTCTCAAATGGCGGGGCACATTTTAATGCAGGTAAAGGCTTACCTAATGACAAACAGCAAGCAGCTGTATTAGGCGGTGTTGCCGGCGCAAAACATATTCACGATTTGGCAAAAGCCTACGGGGCAACTGTTATTTTACATACAGACCATTGCGCAAAAAAATTACTACCTTGGATTGATGGTCTTTTAGACGAAGGCGAAAAATACTACAAAGAACACGGTAAACCTTTGTATTCTTCGCATATGATAGATTTAAGTGCAGAACCTATAGAAGAAAATATAGAAACCTGTAAAAAATATCTTTCCCGTATGGAAAAAATGGGCATGACCTTAGAAATAGAATTAGGTATAACCGGCGGCGAAGAAGATGGTGTAGACAATACCGGCGTAGACTCTTCTAAACTTTACACCCAACCAGAAGAAGTGGCGTATGCTTACGAAGAACTAAGTAAAATAAGCGATCAATTTACCATAGCAGCAGCTTTTGGTAACGTACACGGTGTTTACAAACCGGGTAATGTAAAATTAACACCTAAAATTCTTAAAAATTCGCAAGAGTACATTACGGAAAAATATAAGGTAGAAGAAAACCATATAGATTTTGTATTTCACGGCGGCAGCGGCTCTTCTGTAGAAGAAATTAGAGAAGCTATTGGTTATGGTGTTATAAAAATGAATATTGACACAGATCTTCAATATGCATTTGCAGCCGGTGTCAGAGATTACATGAACGACAAAAAAGATTACCTTGCCACCCAGATAGGCAACCCAGAAGGTGAAGACGCGCCTAACAAAAAATATTACGATCCTAGAAAATGGTTGCGAGAAGGAGAAAAGAGCTTTAAAGAAAGACTTAAAAAAGCTTTTGAAGATTTAAACAACGTTAATACCTTATAAACAATCCTTTTCGAACTTAATTATTAACAAACCCCTAAATTATGGCTTGGTTTAAAAGAACAAAAAAAGGAATACAAACCGCTACAGAAGATAAAAAAGATGTACCCAAAGGTTTGTGGTACAAATCGCCTACCGGTAAGATTGTAGATGCAGAGCAACTGGCAAAAAATCACTATGTAAGTCCGGAAGACGGTTACCACGTAAGAATTGGCAGTCAAGAATATTTTGAAATACTTTTTGACGATAATAAATACAAAGAGCTAGACAAAAACCTTACGGCAAAAGATCCGCTAAAATTTGAAGACAAAAAGAAATATCCGGATCGCATAAAAGAAGCGCAGAAAAAAACCGGACTAAAAGACGCCATGCGAGTGGCCGTTGGCAAATCTAAAGGAAAAGATTTGGTAGTAGCCTGTATGGATTTTCGTTTTGTTGGTGGCTCTATGGGCTCTGTAGTTGGCGAGAAAATTGCAAGAGCGGCAGACTACGCCATGCAAAAGAAAATACCTTTAATGATAATTTCTAAATCTGGCGGGGCAAGAATGCAAGAAGCCGTCTTATCCTTAATGCAATTGGCTAAAACTTCCGTAAAGGTCGCACAATTAGCCGAAGCTAAAATTCCGTACATTTCTTTATGTACAGATCCAACAACAGGTGGCACCACAGCCTCTTTTGCAATGTTGGGCGATATAAATATAGCAGAACCGGGCGCTTTGATTGGTTTTGCAGGACCGCGAGTGGTTAGAGATACTACAGGAAAAGAGTTGCCGGAAGGTTTTCAAACTTCGGAGTTTTTAGAAGAACACGGTTTTTTAGATTTTATAACCCATAGAAGAGATTTAAAAAATAAAGTAAACTTGTATATAGATTTAATTTTAAATCAAGAAGTGCGCGCTTAAAAAACGCGACCTTACTTTATTTTCATAAAAAAATGCTCCAAAAACTTGGAGCATTTTTTCATTTATCATTTTTTTAGGCGCTATTCCATTTTGCCGGTTCTATGATTTTCTTTAATCGCTTCATCTCTATATCTGCAGCATTTGTGCACGCTATTGTAAGCTTCGTCTGTGGCTTTCATATCGCTAACATCGTGCCCTACGGCAACAATGCTTTTTTTAATAGCATCTAAGTTTGTTTTCTTTTGGTTATAAATCAATTTTAGCTCGTGGGTTTCTACATTCCAATCGGCAAATTTTACGCCTTTTGCTTTTATACTGGCTTTCTCTATTCGTTCTTTACACATTTGGCAAACGCCATCTACATCTAAAGAAGCTTTAGCATTTCTATTTTGCGAAAAGCTAAAAGATGTTACTAACAAGACTAAAACTACAAGTAATTTTTTCATATTTTCTATTTATTTAATTTATTATTTAATTCTATAACGTAAACCAATATAATACAAGCTACCATAAATTGGTCCATATACAAATGTACTGTCAAAATTTGAACCAAAAGGATTATCGGTTCCTAAAATAGGTTTTCTTTGGCGGACATTGGTAATATTTTCTCCACCGGCATACACTTCAAATTTAGGGGAAAATACCTTTGTAACTTGTGCATTTACCGTATTTACTTCGGGAGAATATTCTGGTCTTTGATAGTTTGCCGGATTGCCAACGGTAGACGGGAAACGTTGTTTTCCTAACCAATTATACGTTACATCAAACTTCCATCTACTATTATTTTTTATAGGCGTAGCATAAGATGCATTGGCAAAAAAGCGATGCTGCGCAGTAAGTGGCTTTATTTTTTCGCCGGTTAAATATTTTGTTTTTACATTGTAATATTTATAAGCCAAGCGTGTATCTAATCCTTTTAAGATGTTATAATTTAATTCTGTCTGAAAGCTATTGGCAAAACTATCGTTCTCTAAATTATAAAAACTAATTGCGTTCGGGTTTTCCCAATCTACCACTACTTGATTTGTAAAATCTGTTCGGTAAAAATCAAAAGCAATATCTCCTTTTTGACCAAATAAATTAAATCCTTGTAGATAGGAAACACCGTAATTCCACGCAATTTCCGGTTCTAATCCGTAAATATCGCCTTCATCAGATGCTATAATATTGATATTTCTAGCTGTTGAAAACAGGTTTTGATTTTCCGCAAAGATATTAGCCGAGCGTTTTCCCCGACCAAAAGAAGCCCGGAATGCAGATTTTGCCCAGGGCGTGTAACGCATATGAAATCTAGGGGTTACAAACAATCCTAAACGATTATGATTATCTATACGCGCGCCTGCCGTTAAATTTAATTTTTCTAGATTATCAAATTGATATTCAAAAAATGCACCTACAGAATTATCTATTCGTTCATAATTTGTTGTTTCTACCAATTCGTCATAATTATCATACGTAAAACTTACGCCGGTTTTTATATTATGGCGTGAATCACTAATAATAGAACTATAAATAAAGTTAGAATATACGCTGGTATGCTCAATATCATATTGCCTTAAGCCAAAATAAGAATCTTGTTGGTGGTTACTAAAAGCAAATTGAACCCCTAAATTTTGCCAAGGCAAATCTGGATTTACATAACCAAGTTTCCCCGAAAGGTCATAACGCTGTGTTTCTATTTCGCTTCCCCACGCATTGGTAGTCAATTTATCTGTATCGGGATCAAAATTTACTTCTCCTGTTTGCTTATAATCGTCAAGAAACCGCACATTTAAAAATCCAACAAACCCGTTTTCATTATCGGTATATTGCCAACGGTTCATTACGTTTATCTGGTTGTAAAGTGGCATATCTAGAAAACCATCGTCGTTAACATCGTGTTTTTCTTGATGCGTGTTACCGTGCACATATATTCCCGTACTCCATTTTTCGCTTACTTGTGTATTGTAATGTGCATTGAGTTCTAAACGCTGACTGCTGGCGCCATACAAATTCAAAAATAAATTATCGTCTTTTGTGGGCTTTTGCAACTCGGCATTAATTTGCCCGGCAATACTTTCGTAACCATTTACTACGCTACCGGCGCCTTTGGTTATCTGTATACTTTCTACCCAAGTTCCCGGGGTAAACGTTAATCCGTAAGCTTGCGCGGCTCCGCGAACTGTAGGAATATTTTCCATAGCAATTAAAATATACGGACTCGTTAAACCCAACATTTTAATTTGTCGCGTTCCTGAAATAGCATCTGCAAAATTGACGTCTATAGAAGGATTGGTTTCAAAACTTTCTGACAAGTTACAACAAGCTGCTTTTAGCAACTCATCGCTACTTACATTCATGGTATTTTGAGAATCTAGATAAGAACGCGATGTGGCTTGCTTTCGCGAAATTACTTTTATTTCGTCTAAAGAGCTGGTTGGCGTTAAGGAATGTGTTATTGGTTTTGAAGGGTTTTTTACTGCAATGGTATCGGTTTTAAAGCCTACATAGCTTACCACAATTTGTTTGTAAGTATCTTTATACGGTAAGGAAAAATTACCATCAAAATCGGTTACTGTTCCTATTTCAGTATTTAACCAATATACATTTGCTCCTAATAATGGTAAAGATTTGTTGCTTTCGTTTTTTTCAAAAATGGTTCCTTTAATCTCTTCTTGTGAAAAACTTAGGAAAGAAACACTAAAAAATAATATAAAAAATAGGTATTTCATAAGTAATGTTTGTAAATAATAATAGACTGGATTGCATGTTAATTGAAGTAATTACATGCGCTAGATTATTGCTAATCATCTACAAGAGTAGATGCAAACATCAAATGAGATATACTTGGTAGTAGCGGAATAAATTCTTTTGAACAAGCAAAGGAGGCTCGTAAAAAATTACAGAAAACTTATCATCATAATTCCGTAAAAAAGTGCTAAACGCCCAGTTTTGAATTGCAAACTGTTGTTTTTGCATTTTAACCTTCTCGGCCCCTACTTTTTTTAGAACTAGATTTTCTTGTCCGTAAACAACATCACTTGTTTCTTTACAGCAATCTTCGGCTATTTTAGAAATTTGATTTTTTCCTACCTGAGGATTAACGCAAGAAGTATGTTTACAGTTTTGCAGTTCAGCAAAAAGACTCGCTTCTATTAAAGCATCGCCACAAAAACGTTTATTAACCGTAAAAGAACTTGTAGTAACAAGTATACAGACAGCTAAAAGTGGCATTAAGATAATATGTAGCGAATTATTTTTCACGGCACAAAAATAGAAAATAAAATGAATGTTTAAAATAGGCTTTGTATTTTCCTATGTAGCTATATCTTTTTATACTTAAAAAACTACTAAGCTTTTTCTTAACGGTAAAAAAATAAATAGTATATTTGCCGCTCGATAGAAAAACTATCTATACATAATAATCATTGAAATAATATTGGAATGTATTTAACAAAAGAAGAAAAAGAACAATTGTTCGAAAAGTACGGGCAAGGTAAACAAGACACCGGCTCTACAGAAGGGCAAATTGCTTTATTTACAAAGCGTATTGCGCATATTTCAAAACATTTAAAAGGAAATCACAAAGATTTTAATTCTGAGCGCTCATTGGTAGCCTTGGTAGGTAAACGTAGAAAATTATTAGATTATCTAATGAAAAAAGACATTATACGTTACCGAGAAATAGTAAAAGAATTAGGATTAAGAAAATAATTTTAAGGGGCTTTATGCCCCTTTTTTTATAATAAATTGTCTCGAAGGCGGTTTTTCATTGGTCTTTTAACTACACACAACACAACAACGACCTTTGTTTAATTTAGAAAAAAATAGTATGAAACCACAAACATTTAAAGAGGTTATCGATTTGGGCGATGGCAGAACCATCTCTCTCGAAACCGGAAAATTAGCTAAACAAGCCCACGGTTCTGTTGTTGTACAAATGGGCAAAGCCATGTTGCTTTGTACCGTTGTATCTTCTTACAAACCATCTACAATGAGCTTTTTCCCGCTAACGGTAGATTACCGCGAAAAGTTTGCTGCTGCAGGAAGATATCCCGGCGGTTTTTTCAAAAGAGAAGCACGACCAAGTAACGAAGAAATACTTACCATGCGATTGGTAGACCGTGTTTTACGTCCGCTTTTCCCAAGTGATTATAAATTTGAGACGCAAGTTATGATTCAGTTAATGTCTCATGACGAAGAAGTAATGCCAGATGCTTTGGCAGGTTTGGCTGCATCTACGGCAATTCAACTTTCAGATATTCCTTTTGAATATCCTATTTCAGAAGCTAGAGTAGCACGTGTTGATGGCGAATTTGTTATTAACCCTACACGCGAGCAAGTTAAAAATGCAGACATAGACCTTATGGTAGGCGCTTCGGAAGATAGCGTGTCTATGGTAGAAGGCGAAATGGATGAAATTTCTGAAGAAGAAATGGCAGAAGCAATTAAGTTTGCCCACGAAGCCATTAAAAAACAATGCCAAGCACAGCTAAAATTGGCAGAAGCTTTCGGTAAAAAAGAAACACGAGAGTACGAAAAAGAAACTAACGATGAAGCGTTAGAGAAAAAGATTAACGATGCTGCCTACGACAAAATTTACGATATTGCTAAGCAAGGTCTAGGAAAACACGATCGTACAGATGCTTTTGATAAAGTAAAAGAAGAAATAGAAGCTTTATTTGATGAAGAAGAATTGGAAGAAAAAGGAGACTTGATTTCCAAATACTTCAAAAGCACTAAAAAAGAAGCCATTAGAGACCTAACTATAAAAGAAGGTATACGTTTAGACGGAAGAAAAACAGACGAGGTAAGATCTATCTGGTGTGAAACAGATTATTTACCGTCTACCCACGGCTCTTCTATCTTTACTCGTGGAGAAACACAAGCTTTGGCCACCGTAACTTTAGGAACTTCGCGCGAAGCAAACGTAGTAGATTTGCCAACTTTACAAGGCGAAGAAACTTTTTATTTACATTATAACTTCCCACCATTTTCTACAGGAGAAGCCTACCCAATTCGAGGTACTTCTAGAAGAGAAATTGGTCACGGTAACTTAGCACAACGTGCTTTAAAAGGTATGCTTCCGGAAAGTTGCCCTTATACCGTGCGTGTAGTTTCTGAAGTATTAGAATCTAACGGTTCTTCTTCTATGGCAACGGTTTGCGCCGGTACTATGGCACTTATGGATGCCGGTATTCAACTTAAAAAACCAGTTTCAGGAATTGCGATGGGCCTAATTTCTAAAGGTGATGATTATGCAGTTTTATCAGACATCTTAGGTGACGAAGACGCTTTAGGCGATATGGATTTTAAAGTAACCGGAACAAAAGACGGAATTACTGCCTGCCAAATGGATATAAAAATAAAAGGCTTGTCTTATGAAATCTTAGTAAAAGCTCTAAAACAAGCACGAGAAGGCAGATTGCATATCTTAGATAAATTGACAGATACTATTGCAGAACCAAACGAAAATGTAAAAGCACACGCTCCAAAAATTATTACCAGAAGAATTCCCGGAGAATTTATTGGAGGACTTATTGGACCTGGCGGAAAAACCATCCAGGAACTACAAAAAACAACCGGAACAGAGATTGTAATAAACGAAGATCCGGAGACCGAAGAAGGTATTGTAGAAATTTTGGGTACTAGCCAAGAAGGTATAGACAAAGTTTTACAAAAAATAGAATCTATTACATTCAAACCAGAAAAAGGTAGCGTTTACGAAGTAAAAGTTATAAAAGTCTTAGACTTTGGAGCTGTAGTAGAATATGTAGAAGCTCCCGGCAACGAGGTGTTACTACACATTTCTGAACTAGCTTGGGAACGCACCAACAATGTTACAGATGTTGTAAACATTGGCGATGTTATAGATGTAAAATACTTTGGTTTTGACCCTAAAAACAAAAAAGACAAAGTATCTAGAAAAGCACTTTTACCAAGACCGGATAAAAAGTAATTTTTAAACTCTTTTAAATTTAATTGTAAAAAAAGCTTTCGCCTATTTGGCGGAAGCTTTTTTTTATACTGACAAACCTGCACAAAATAGACGACTTGTCACCTACTCTTTTTACGAGATAATAACATTACACAGATTTTAATACTAAAATAATGCAAAAGCCTTAATGCTTCCGTACATTATTTAGTAATTTAGAAACGTTTACAAAATAAATAAGAAAAAACAACTTTCTGCATACAACTTGCAGCTTTTGTAACCTATTAAAATTAAATAGTGATAATCTATAAATCAAAAAAATGAAAATACTAGTTATTGGAGCCGGAAATATGGGATTAACCTACTCAGAAGGAATGGCAACTTCGCCACTTTTGAGCAATCATAATTTAAGAATATTTGATACCGACCCCAAAAAAAGATTGGCCTTGGATGAAATATCGCATTTTGATGTGTTTGCAAATTTAGAAGACTGTTTACCCAACGCTGATTTAGTATTTATAGCGGTAAAACCTTATCATAGCGATGATCTTTTTGAAAAGATGAAACCTATGATAAACGAGAGTCAAATCTTTATATCATTAATGGCAGGCGTAACCATCAAATCTATACAAGATCGTTTGGGAGCCAAAAAAGTAGTAAGAACTATGCCCAACTTACCTGCGCAAGTAGGTAAAGGAGTAACTTCTTATACAGAGTCTGAAGAAGTTTCGCGTGTAGAGCTATTAATGATTCGTAATCTATTAGATACTACCGGAGAATCTATTCACGTAGATACCGAAAAATTTGTAGATGCCTCTACAGGAATTTCTGGTAGTGGTCCGGCATACGTTTTCTATTTTATGCAATCTATGCTAGAAGCCGCTTTAAAAATGGGCTTTTCAGATTACGACTCCAAAGTACTGGTTAGCAGTACTTTTGAAGGAGCTGTAGAATTATTTAACCAATCAGACCTTACACCGGAATCTTGGATGGACCGTGTAGCCTCTAAAGGAGGAACCACCAGAGCCGCCCTAGATTCTATGGATGATAATAATGTAAAAGAATTAATTAAAGAAGCCGCCTACGCAGCTTTTGACAGAGCTGTAGAATTGGGCAAATAATAACCTAAAAACACAATATGCAAACTAAACGAGTAGTAGTAAAGGTTGGTACAAATGTATTAACCAATAAAGACAACAGGATTCTGGGCCCGGTTTTAAAAGAATTGGTACGCCAAATATCTGTCCTTTACGAACGAGACGTCATGGTAATCTTGGTATCTTCAGGATCTGCCATAGCAGGAAGAGAAGTTTTAGGAGAATGTAGTTTAGAAGACAAATCAGTTAGACGCCAGGTATATTCGGCTGTAGGACAACCAAGAATGATGCGCCACTATTATAGCATTTTTCACGATTACGGAATGCGATGCGCGCAAGTTCTAGCAACCAAACGCGATTTTGCCCCAGGTAAATATCGTGAAAACATGATAAGCTGTTACGAGGGTTTACTCTCGCAAGGTATTATACCAATTGCTAATGAAGACGACGCAGTATCGTTAACCATGTCTATGTTTTCAGACAACGACGAGTTGGCCAGTTTGGTAGCAGAATTGGTAAATGCAGACAGATTAATTATATTAACAGATACAGAAGGACTTTTTACCGGACACCCGGACGACGATGATTCCGAAAAGCTAAACGAAGTGACTACCAACCAAGACGTAGAAAAATATGTACAAGCTTCTGAAAAAGGAGAAGGCGAAGGTCGCGGTGGTATGGAATCTAAATTAAAAATTGCCAAAGGCACCGCTAACAAAGATATACCAACGTATATAGCCAATGGTAAGCGTGAAAACGTGATTGTTGATATTGTAGATGGGAAAGAAGTTGGAACTAAATTTATAAACGGTTAGTTTACAACCTGTGAAAAAGAAAAAATCAAAAAAAATTAAAAAATCATGAAACTTTTAGATACAAATAAAAAGAATCAAGTCTTAGAATCGATGATGCAAATAATCGATAAAAGACGAGCAGAAATAATTGAAGAAAACAAGAAAGATTTAGAAGCTTTTGATAGAGATGATCAAGCTCTTTATGACCGTTTGGTAGTTAATGAAGCCAAAGTAGACGGTATGATTCAAGCTATTAAAGAAGTAAAAGAGCAAGACGACCCGGTGGGCAACACCATTTCTACCATTACTTTAGATAGCGGTTTAGAAATAACCAATAAAACCGCGCCTTTTGGTACTATTTTAATTATTTACGAATCTAGACCAGATGTAACCATAGAAGCGGCAGTTTTAGCTTTTAAAGCGAATAATAAAATTTTATTGAAGGGTGGTAAAGAAGCCATAAACAGTAATCTAATTTTAGAAAAGTGCTGGCACGAAGCTTTAGAAGAGAATAACTTAGATAAAGATTGGATTAAGTTACTGCATTTAAAAAGAGAAGAAACCCAAGAATTTTTGCGCAACCCAAGCGAAAAATTAGATTTAATCGTACCAAGAGGAAGCGAGCGTCTTATTAAATTTGTAAAAGACCACGCTACCTGCGCAGTATTGATTAGTGGTCGTGGAAATAATTTCTTATATGTAGCCGAAGATGCCGATTGGGAAAAAGCTGTAAAAGTAATTATAAACGCTAAAACAGATAAGATTTCCGGCTGTAACGCTTTAGACAAAGTGTTAATAGATAAAAACATTCCGCAGTATGAAGAGAAATTAAAAGAGTTAAAAGAAATTTTAACCGGCGTTAATGTAGATATCGTAGTAGACGAAAAAGTAGGCAAAACCCTTGCAGATTCTACCAAAATACCTAACGAAGACACCTGGTACGAAGAATTTTTGGCAATGAAAATTTTATTGGCAGAAGTAGACGGTATAGATGAAGCTATAGATACAATAAACAAATATTCCGGCGGTCACTCTACTTCTATCTTAACAGAAGATAGAGAAAAAGCTGCTAAATTTATGGAGCAAATAGACAGCGCTGCCGTTTATCATAATGCTTCCACAAGATTTACAGATGGTGGCCAAATGGGTGTTGGCGCAGAATTAGCTATTAGTACAGACAAATTACACCACCGCGGCCCGTTAGGCTTAAAACAATTGGTTACAAACAAATACTATGTTTACGGAGACGGTCACGTACGCGTGTAACTTTTTAGAGAAATAAATTTTATTTAGATAAAACCCGCCTTTTATGGCGGGTTTTTTTGATAGAAATAAAAAATACTGTAGCTTTAACAATTCATTTAGATAACCAACCACATTTTTTAATGCAGAGAAATCTTATTATAGCTTTCTTTAGTGCTTTTTTTTTACTGAATTTTTCCGCGGAAGCGCAACACAAAAAAGAATTACTAAAAGAATTTGATCAAGTATTTGGCGAAAGAAACCTAAAAATTAATAACGGTCCGTTACACACTAATACTTTTAGAACTATTAACGATAAGATAAGGTATTACTCCAAAGACTATCTTTCTAGCACCTTATATTATGACGGTAGCATTTACTATGACGTACCGCTAAAATTTGACGAATTTGAGCAACAACTTGTTTTAAAATTGCAAAATTCTACAACAGATTTTGGGGTAAATCTGGCCACTACCAAAATAGATTCTTTTGCTTTTGGGACCACCAAGTTTGTTAACATCAAAAAAACCGACCCGGAATTTGCAAAAGACAAAAACCTCAATATTGTTGAAAAGCAACCTTTTAATAAGTACTTAGATCTTTATGTGCATCATTTAAAAGGAAAAAGAGACCGCATAAAAGGCTCTTCTGTATATTATGAATTTACGAAGCAAAAAAGCTATTTCGTAAAGAAAAATCAAGAGTTTTATAGTGTAAATTCTCGTAGTGATTTTTACCCTATTTTTCCCTCCAAGAAAAAGGCAATTAAAGAATATTACAGGACATATAAGAGTCTGCGTAAATCTAACGAGTATAGATTTATGAGCAATTTACTACAATACTTATCGGAATAACAAGACTTAAATTTCACAGCTATAAATGAGATATTTTTTACTATACTTAGCTTTATTTGGCGCAGTTCAATTTTCTTTTGCGCAAGAAGATAACAATACCATTAGTATTAATTTTAATAATGTTTCGGTTAAAGAAGCTTTGTCTCAACTAGAGGATAAAAGTGATTTAAACTTTTTTTATGACCAAGATTGGCTGGAAGAACAAGATGTAAAAATTCAGAAAAATTACAACCAGACATCTTTGCAACGTATTCTAGAGGAGATTTTAGAAGAGACAAACCTCAACTTTCTGGTATACAACCAATCTGTTATAATTTCTAAAAACAATTATATTTATAAAGATTTACCTGCTAATTTCTTCGGAAAAGACTCTGTTAATACAGAAAGCAGTATTGTAAACAAACCTGTTTTTTACCAAGAATTCCAAGCTCCTTCAGCCACGCAAGATACAACTGCTACAGAAAAACCCTTAGCTTTTATAGGTAGAGAAAGCAAAGAAAAAACCAACGAAGTTTATAAAATAACCGGCGTTGTAAAAGCAGCAAAAACCGGCAATCCTATTCCGTTTATAGCGGTTAGCACAACAGACAATTCTAGAAGTGTTGCCACAGATGCCAATGGTTTTTACAGTATAAAATTACCCGTTGGTGCTAACGAGCTGCAGGTTTCTTCTTTAGAATACCAAAAACAAACCAGAAAAATAATGGTTTATAGTGATGGCACGCTAAACTTTAGCATGCTACGCGATGTAAATTTGCTGGACGAGGTAGTAATTTCAGGAGAGAAAAAACGTAACGTAAGAGCTGCTGTAACCGGCGTTTCTTCTATAAATATGGAAGAAGTAAAAACTGTTCCTTTAGTATTAGGAGAGCGCGATATTATAAAAATTGCCACTACCCTTCCGGGGATTAAAAGTGTAGGAGAAGGCTCACAAGGTTTTAACGTGCGTGGCGGGAAAACAGATCAAAATTTGGTTTTGCTTGACGAAGGTGTAATTTATAATCCCTTTCATTTCTTTGGATTTTTCTCGGCCGTTAATCCGTATTTAGTAGACAAAGCAGACTTGTACAAAGGCAGCATCCCGCCGGAATATGGTGGTAGACTTTCGTCTGTTTTTGATATCCAGACCAAGAAACCGAATTTAGAAAAATTTTCGGGAGAAGGCGGAATTGGTCCCGTTACCGCAAATTTAACCGCCAGCATTCCTGTTATTAAAGAGAAGGCCGGTATTAGCGCAGGCGTTAGAGCAACTTATGCAGATTGGATTTTAAGCGCAATAGATAATGAAGACTTAAAAAACAGCGAAGCTTCTTTTTATGACGCCTTTATAAAGTATTACCACAAAATAGACAAAGACAATACTATAGAAGCTAATGCATATTATAGTAGAGATAAGTTTAGTATAACTTCAGACTCGTTAAATACTTATGACAACCTGATGCTAAACCTAAAATGGGAACATAATTTTAATAATGATCACCGCGCAAGCTTTTTTATTAATAATAGTAACTACGGTTTTGATATTGATTACGAATCGCGCGGTAGAAATAATTTTGATTTTGGCTATAATATTAATGAAACCCAAGTAAAAGCTAAATTTGATTATAATTACAACCCAAAACATACCATTACCTACGGGGTAACAGGAAAACTCTACAACATAAAACCAGGGGAGATAAAACCATTGGGACCTACATCTGTTGTAGAGCCTTTAAAAATTGACGACGAAAAAGGTATAGAAACTGCCGTTTTTATAGGCGATGCTTTTAAAATTAGCGATAAATTATTATTAAATGCCGGTTTGCGTTACTCCTTTTACAGCGCTTTAGGCCCGGCAACACAAAATATTTATGAGCCCGGTTTACCCCCAAGCGAATTAACCCAAATAGGTGTAGAAACATACGACGATAATGAAACAATTGAAACCTATGGCGGATTGGAGTACAGACTTTCTGCTCGTTATTTCTTGTTAGACGATTTCTCGGTTAAGGCTGGTTTTGATACCAATAACCAATACATTCATTTATTATCTACCAACACCACCCAGTCTCCTACAGACACTTGGAAGCTATCTAATTTAAATATAGAACCGCAAGAATCTAAACAGTATTCTCTTGGGTTTTTTAAGAATTTTGCCAACGATATGTATGAGGTAAGTTTAGAAGGTTATTATAAAACCATGGATAATATGCTGGATTATAAAACCGGCGCAGAAGTACTACTGAACAAAAATTTAGAAACCGAGCTGCTACAAGGCGAAGGAAAAGCTTACGGGATAGAATTTTTAGTTAAAAAAACCTCCGGCAAATTTAACGGATGGTTAGGCTATACTTACTCGCGTTCTAAAATAAAATTAGATGGCGAGTTTCCTGAGCAACGGGTAAATAATGGCAACTATTTTCCTACCAACTACGATAAACCGCATGATTTTAGCTTAGTTTTAAATTATAAATTAACAAAACGTTTTAGCTTTTCAGCAAATGCTATTTATCAAACGGGAAGACCTATTACGTATCCTGTTGGTAAATTTCAGTATGGTAATATAGAATATGTTACTTATAGTGACAGAAATGCATTTAGAATTCCGGATTACTACCGTTTAGATCTTGGTGTAAACATAGAAGCAAACCACAAAAAAGATAAATTAGCCCATGGTTTTTGGAATATTTCGGTATATAATGTTTTAGGTAGAAACAACCCGTATAATATTTATTTTGTTACCGAAGGTGGAAAAGTAAAAGGCTATAAAAGTTCTATATTTTCTATTCCTATCCCAACAGTAACCTACAACTTTAAGTTTTAAGCAACTAACGATTTTTAGCATTATGCACTATATTCTTCAAAAAATAAGTCTTCTTTTAATTTTAGGCTGCACAATGTTTTCCGCGAAAGCGCAAAGCACCCAAAAAGCCTTGAGCAATGTAAAAGAAAAAGTTTATGTCTCTGTTAATAACCAAACCTTATTGGCGGGAGAAAACTTACGCTACAGTTTTTTTAACCTCAACAACCAAAGCTTTAGCACATTAAGCAAGATTGGCCATATAGATTTGGTAACTACCGAAGGAGAAATTGTAATAAAGCAAGTTGTAAATTTAGAAAATTCTGTAGGAGAAGGCAGTATTTACATTCCTACCAATACGCCAACCGGCAATTATAAATTGGTAGCCTACACGCGATGGATGTTAAATTTACCGGTTTCGGAATTATGTCAAGCAGATATTTATATCATAAATCCGTTTCAAACGCCAAAGCAAGAATTGGTAAGTGCCGGTAAAGATTCGGTTAGGTTGCATAGAACACAATTAAAAGCAATTACTTCAGAAAATTTAACTGCAGAACTTTCGCAAAACAGTTTTAAACCCCGCGAAAAAGTAGGTTTAAAATTATCTACTTTAGAAAATATGCAGGTAAGCATTTCGGTAAAAAAGGTAGACGATTTAAATTTAACCCAAAATACTTCTCCAAAAGATTTCCGTAAAGTAAGCAGGGAGAACAAGAAGATTTCTTCTGGACAAGCTATCCTTCCTGAGCTACGCGGACAACTAATTAGCGGTCATATTAGTGGTCCTAATGTAGCAAGTAAAAAAATTGCTTTATCTATTCCGGGTGGTGAGAGTTCGCAAACCAAATTGGTTAACACCAATAAAGAAGGTGAGTTTTATTTCAATTTAGACCAATATCCTGCGCATACTACCACTTATATAGAAGTTTTTGCAGAAGACCGTAAAGCATATACTATACATTTAGATAGTATAGAAATTACGTATAAAAATTTAGTGTTTAACAAACCGGCCTTGCTACATCCTTCTATGCAAAAAGCCATAGAAGATAGGTCAGTTGCTTTACAAATCCAAAACGCTTATTTTGAATATAAGAGAGATAGTATTCTTTCCAATCCGCAAAGTGAGACTTTTTACGAACCTTTTAAAAAAGCATATAATCTAGATGAATATAAGCGTTTTCCTACCTTAGCGGAAACAATTACTGAAATTCCAAATGAATTGTACGCTAGAAAACGAGATGGAAAATATGGCATTTATTTGCGCGATAGAGATAACTTTACCACTACCGAAGTTTATGGTAGTAGCTTAGTACTCTTTAACGGCGCTGTGGTACAAGACATAAACCGGTTGTTTGAGTTACCGGCAAAAAACATCAAAAAAATAGAGTTTGTAAATAAAGGTTATGTTTTTGGCCCACGAATTTTTAGCGGAGTGGTAAACTTTATCAATAAAGATTTTGATTACGAATTAGATGCTGATAAAAAATATAGAATTAAAACAGATTTAAATAGACCCGCACCAAAACATATGCTAAATCAACCAAATTATGAAACGGCAAATAATTTAGATAAAATACCAGATTACCGTTATGAATTATATTGGGAGCCAAGTATTAAACTGCATACTGGAAGCAAAAAAGATTTCAGCTTTTTCACGTCTGATGTAAACGGCACATTTAAAATAAGCATTGAAGGTTTTACCGAAGATGGCCAACCCATTTTGGTAGAAAAATATTTTAATGTAAAAAACTAATAATCAAAGAAGTAATTTTTTATCTTTATAGTAAATGAAAAAAATAATTTACATAATTTTTATTCTAGTAGGTTTTACTACTTTTTTTACCGCTTGTACAGAGCCCTACCCTATAAATTCTGAATATTTTGAAGAAAATATAGTAATAGAAGCCAGTATTACCAATAGGTTAGAAAAACAACGTATAAAAGTATCTAAAACCTACCCGGTAGACAGTACAACCTACCAGCCCACGGCAAATGGCGTTAGCGTAAAGTTAAAACAAGACCAAGGCATAGAATATACTTTTTCTTACCAAGAAGAAGACAGTACTTTTGTGTCTGACCAAGCTTTTCAAGCACAACCTAATATAGTATACACATTAGAAGTAAGCACCGCTAATGATTTGTACACAGCTACCTCAATGTTTGAGAGCTCTGCTGTAATTGACAGTCTTAACGTACAAAAAACTACTAACGACGAAGATATAGAAGGTATACAAATAGCCGTAAATTCTATAAATACTAACGGGAACAATACCTACTATAGATTTAAGTTTGAAGAAACTTATAAAATAACCGCTCCGTATTACTCGCCGTACAAAGCAGATTTTGTAAATATTGCACCAGATTATTTTTGGTATCCTCCCGAATTTATAATCAAGCAAGTGTATGACCCAGACATTTATCATGAAAAATGCTATAGAACAGAATATGCAAAAAAAGCAATTTTAGCCAATACAGAAGATTTAACAGAAAGCAATTTGGTAAATTTCCCTATAAAATTTATTCCAAAAACAGATTATAGGTTAAATGAACGTTATAGTATAAAGGTAACACAATTTACGCAAAGTTTTGAAGCGTATAAATTTTATGAAACATTGAATGATTTATCTTCTGAAGGAAATATTTTATCGCCCAATCAACCCGGTTTTATAGAAGGTAACATCCAATCGGTTAATTTTCCGGATAAAAAGGTTGTTGGTTTTTTTGAAGTCGTATCGGCTTCTTCCAAAAGAATTTATTTTAACCACCAAGACTTTTTCCCTAACGAAACAATACCAGAGTATTTTAGAGAATGCCCGGTTACAATGATAGATAAATATGGTCCGGTTCCTCCCGGAAGTCCATCTATGATGGATAGACTAAAAAAGTTTGTTAGAAACAACCAATTAATTTTATGGAAAACAGAGCGGTTTATAAATGACGAGTTAGGTTATCAAGATTTCTATATGGTACCACCGGAGTGCGGAGATTGTGCCGTTTTAGGTAATCCGGAACCACCGGAGTTTTGGGAAGAGTAGTTTATTTAATAAAGTAGTTATGAAGAATTTAATATACATAGTTTTTATCTTCATAAGTTTAAACGCTTTTTTAAGTTGTACAGAACCCTACAGTCTGAACTCTGAATATTTTGAGGAAAACATGGTAATTGAAGCTACAATTACCAATAGATTAGAAAAACAACAAATCAAAATTTCTAAATCTTATCCGTTAGATAGTTTAACTTACCAATCAATCATAATGAAATTACCGTAAAAGTATTAAAAGAAGAAGGCGCAGAATATCTGTTTTCTTTTAACCAAGAAGATGGTACTTTTGTTTCTAATCAAGCTTTTCTGGCAGAACCCAATACTGTTTACACCTTAGAAATTAAAACGCCTAACAATCTTTATAGAGCTACTTCTTCTTTTAGTAACCCTATAGATATTGATAGCTTGACTGTAAAAAAAGCTTTTAATAATGGTGAAGAAGGGCTTCAGGTTGCTGTTAACTCTGCAGATCCAAGTGGCACTAACAAATATTACCGTTTTAAATATGAGAACACCTTTAAGATAACCGCACCTTATTATTCCCCGTTCAAAGCTATAATTGTAACAATAGAAAATCATGACCCGTTAGAAGAAGACAACAAACTCGTTAGACAGATTTATGATCCGGAAATTTATCATGAAAAATGTTATATAACAGAACATTCTATTGCACCCATTTTAGAAAGCACAGAAAGTTATTTAGAAACTGATTTAGTAGATTTTCCTATAAAATTTATTCCAAAAACAGATTATAGTTTAAATGAAAGATACAGCATTAAAGTGACACAATACGTTCAAAGTTTGGAAGCATATACCTTTTATAAAACATTAGAAACCTTAGCTTCAGAAGGAAATATTTTATCGCCTAGTCAACCGGGCTTTGTAGAGGGTAATATAGAATCGGTTAATTCTCCTAACAAAAATGTTGTTGGTTTTTTTGAAGTAACCCCAACTTCTTCTGTAAGAATATATTTTAATCATCAGGATTTTTTCCCAAACGAATTAATTCCATCTTATTTTAGAGAATGTGAAGTACGCGTTTTTGATAAAACAGATATGCGTCCGGGAGCAGATGGTCCAAGATTAATACATTTTGTAACCCATAACACTTATTATCTCTATAAAGCTGTTGGTTACCTTTCAGATGAAATTGGTTATAGAGATTTCTATATGGTTAAACCCGAATGCGGAGATTGTGCTGTTTTAGGTAATCCCGAACCACCCGAATTCTGGGAAGAATAAAATCTTGAAAAATAATTTTAAGTTTTTTGTAACATTTTAGACAAAACACTCGTATAAGATAATGTAACCCTTTTTCTAAATTAATTTCGAGAGGAAATTTCATGAGACAACTTAAAATTACCAAGCAGGTAACCAACCGCGAGACCGCTTCATTAGACAAGTATTTACAAGAAATTGGTAAAGTAGATTTAATTACCGCCGAGGAAGAAGTAGAATTGGCACAACGCATTAAGGCCGGAGACGACTTAGCCTTAGAGAAATTAACCCAAGCCAATTTACGTTTTGTGGTGTCTGTAGCCAAACAATACCAAAACCAAGGTCTAACTTTGCCAGATTTAATTAACGAAGGCAATTTAGGTTTGATAAAAGCCGCTAAACGTTTTGACGAAACACGCGGATTTAAATTTATCTCTTATGCCGTTTGGTGGATTAGACAATCTATTTTACAAGCCTTAGCAGAGCAATCAAGAATTGTGCGCTTACCGCTTAACAAGATTGGCTCAATCAATAAAATAAATAAAACCTTTGCATTTTTAGAGCAATCGCACGAGAGACCGCCAAGCGCAGAAGAAATTGCCAAAGAGCTAGACATGACCGTAAATGATGTAAAAGAATCTATGAAAAACTCCGGCAGGCATGTCTCTATGGATGCACCGCTTATAGAAGGAGAAGATTCTAATCTTTACGATGTTATTCGCGCGGGAGAGTCGCCAAACCCTGATAAAGATTTATTGCACGATTCTTTAAAGACAGAAATAGAACGTGCTTTAGAAACGCTTACGCCTAGAGAAGCAGATGTTGTACGTTTGTATTTTGGCTTGGGAGAGCAACAACCAATGACGTTAGAGGAAATTGGCGAAACCTTTGATCTTACCAGAGAACGCGTACGCCAAATAAAAGAAAAAGCCATTAGACGCTTAAAACATACTACCAGAAGTAAAATTTTAAAAACCTATTTAGGTTAATGTAATTTCTTTCTGAAGTTCATCAAAAAAATCCCGATGCAAAAGCATCGGGATTTTTTGTTTTTAAATTTCAGATTCTCTTGTTTTATTCCTCCTCGTCTGCCCCATAGATAAGTTGTAAAAAATCTTCTTTGGGCAAATCGCCAAAATAAAGTTTGGTATCTATATCTTTCAGCTTTTCGCGTATTTCTTGGTTATCATAACGCGCATCTACCAATCTATTTTCTATATCGCTTACCGGTTCTTTTCCAAAAAAATCGCCATAAATTTTAAAATCTTTAATACGCCCTTTTTCTACGAAAATGCGTAAGTCTATTTCGCCCACAGCAAAACGTTTTTCCCGTTGAATATTAAACTTTGGTGATTTTCCGTAATTCCAGTCCCATAAATCATACTTTTCTTCTTTTAATTTATGTACACCTTTCCACTCTTCCGGGGTAAGGTGGTAAGTTTCAAAATCTTCCCGGTCATCGTACAAACCTTTTAAAATTTTAGCCCGAAATTCTTCAATTGTCATTTCTGCGTCTAAAAACTCGCTAATATTAGCAACGCGGCTTCTTGCAGATTTATGGCCTTTAGATTTTATTTTGCTCATCTTTACATTTAGCGCGTTCATTCCTTCGCTCAATTCAGAATCAAACAGCAACGTACCGTGGCTAAACATTCGTTTTACACTAGAAAATTGTGCGTTACCCGATATTTTTTTATCGTTTACCAAAATATCATTTCTTCCTTTCAACTCTGCCGGCACGCCCATATTATTCAGTACCTTAATTACCGGTTTAGTAAATTTTCTAAAGTTGTTTAAACTCTTCACATCATAATCTGTGATAAAACTAAAGTTTAAATTTCCAAAATCGTGATAAACCGCTCCCCCGCCAGAAATTCTGCGTACCACATTTATGTTGTTTTGCTCTACATATTCGTGGTTTATTTCTTCTAAAGTGTTTTGATTTCTTCCTATAATTATACTTGGTTTATTTATGTAAAACAATAAATAATCTTGGTCTGTAAAATTGCGCAAGCAATACTCTTCTAACGCAAGGTTTAAATGCGGATTGGTGTTGCCTTCGTTTTCAATAAAAATCATAGCGTGATGTTAGATAAATTCTCTACTAAAATATAAACTTTTTACTGATTTTAGATGCATTTTAAACTTAAAACCAAAAAATTAATGTCTTTTTAAGCAATGTTAATGCTCTTGTAATTATAGCGTTTTATGCGCAATTCTTATTATTTTTGTACTCAAAGTATTTTCTTATGAGTAAATTAATTGCCCCCTCAATCTTGGCAGCAGATTTTGCCAATTTGCAACGCGACATAGAAATGGTAAATAACAGTGAAGCAGATTGGTTTCATATAGACATTATGGATGGTGTTTTTGTACCAAATATCTCTTTCGGGATGCCGGTTCTAGAAGCCATAAACCGTCACGCGGGAAAAGTAATAGACGTGCATCTTATGATTACGCAACCAGAACGTTATATTGAAACTTTTGCAGCTTTAGGAACAGATAATCTTACCGTTCATTACGAAGCTTGCACGCATTTGCACAGAACTTTACAAGCTATAAAAAATGCCAATATGCGTACCGGTGTTGCGCTAAACCCGCATACCAACGTTAGCTTATTAGAAGATGTAATTACCGAGATTGATTTGGTTTGCATAATGAGCGTAAATCCCGGTTTTGGCGGACAAAGTTTTATAGAAAACACCTATAAAAAAATACGCCAACTCAAAGAAATAATTTTAGATAACAATGCTACCACGCAAATACAAATAGATGGCGGGGTAACCGATAAAAATGCTAAACAATTAATAGATGCCGGCGCAGATGTTTTGGTGGCCGGAAGTTATGTTTTTAAATCTGCCAACCCTTCTGAAACTATCAAGCATTTAAAAGAAACTGCAAACGCCTAAACCATGACAAATTTAGACGTATTAATTGTTGGCGGCGGTCCCATTGGTATTGCTTGCGCTTTAGAAGCTAAAAAGAAAAACCTTAATTATGTGGTAGTAGAAAAAGGCCCTTTGGTAAATTCTTTATACCATTACCCTACCAATATGACGTTTTTTTCTACTTCAGAAAAATTAGAGATAGACAACATTCCTTTTATCAGTAAAAATCCTAAACCCACCAAAGAAGAAGCTTTAGAATATTATAGAAGAATTGCCACTTCTAACCAATTAAAAATCAACTTGTTTGAAAAGGTAAACCAAATAAAAAAAGAAAAAGGGTTTTTTGAAGTTCAAACCAACAAAGCAACCTACCAAGCAAAAAAAGTAGTAATCGCAACCGGCTTTTACGATATTCCTAATTATATGAATATTCCCGGAGAAGACTTGGCCAAAGTTTTTCATTACTACAACAATCCGCATTATTTCTCGAGGCAAGATGTGGTGGTAGTTGGCGCCAGTAATTCTTCTGTAGACGCAGCTTTAGAAGTATTTAGAAAAGGCGGTAATGTAACAATGGTAATTAGAGGAAAAGGCATTGGCGAACGCGTTAAGTATTGGGTTAAACCCGATATAGAAAACAGAATAAAAGAAGGCAGTATAAAAGCGTATTTTCAGACTAAACTTACCAAGATTACAGAAAACGAAGTCACTATTTTATTGCCTGATGGCGAAACAAAAACCCTAAAAAACGATTTTGTTTTAGCCCTAACCGGTTACCGTCCCAATTTTAAGTTTTTAAAAAATATCGGAATTAAACTCTCTGAAGACGACAACTGCATCCCTTCTTACAACCCGCAAACTATGGAGACCAATGTAAAAGGTGTTTATTTGGCGGGTGTTATTTGCGGCGGAATGGAAACACATAAATGGTTTATAGAAAACTCTAGAATTCATGCCAAACAAATAATGGAGCATATAAGTTTCCAAAATTGCTAATGTAGAATTTTAAGAAATGTTTAATATTCTGTAGATAACATTTCGAAGTATAGCCGTTATCCTTATAACACAAATCAAAAAAAGCAAAATTATGAACTTAGTTAAAAAGTTTAAGTTTGGCGCTTATGCGCTATCATTCGCAACAATTTTTGCCGCTTGTTCAGACGATGACGATGCGGTAACTCCAAATCCTCCTAACAACAATCAGGGAGAAATGACAATTGCGGCAAAAGCCAGCTACAACCCCGACACTAGCGGCAAATTGGCAGAAACTACCACCGTAAATTCTTTTTGGGTAAACTTTAAAGAAATAGAATTGGAGTTGCAAGAAATTGACGACGACAACGACGACGATTGGGACGATAACGGATTTTATGACAGTGACGATGACATTGATCTGCAAGGACCGTTTGAGGTAGATCTATTATCAGATACGCCAATAGAGTTGGTAAACCTTGAAGTACCAAATGGAGTTTATGAAGAAATCGAATTTGAGTTTGAAAAAAGCACAGATCAAGACTCAGATTTATTCAATCAAAGTATCCGTATGACCGGAGAAGTAGATGGTACTCCATTTGTTTTTTGGCATGATTTTGAAGAAGAAATAGAAATAGACTTTGAAGATTCTTCGCAAAACATCACTATTAATAACGACCAAAATACCGTAGTTATTAATTTTGACCTTACGGGAATTGTTGGCGCTGCCGGCTCTGTAGATTTATCAACTGCTTTAGATGGCAATAACGATGGTGTAATTGTTATTAGTCCGGAAGAAGGAGAAGATACAGACGGCAACCAATTGTTGGCCGGCGCTCTAAAAGAGGCTATAAAAGCGCAAATAGAATTGATGGAAGGCGACGACTAAATCGTTTTTTATAAAATCTAATCTTAAAAGCTGTCTGAAAAATCAGGCAGCTTTTTTTGTTTAAATTCTATTTTCTATTGCCTTTAATACTTACATAAAAATTGTAAATTAGAACTTATGAAGCTTTCGCGAATTAGAAAACATTTACATAAACACCCGGAAATTTCGGGAGAAGAAAAGGAAACAGCAACCTTTGTTAAAGAACAATTACAGGCTTTAGGAATTAAAACTATACATTCCGGCTTTGCGGAAAATAGCCTTTTAGCCGAAATCAATTCGGGGAAACCCGGTAATTGCATTTTGTATAGGTGCGAGCTGGACGCTTTGCCTATTCAAGAAACCAATACCTTTTCTCACGCCTCAAAAAACAAAAACGTATCACATAAATGCGGGCACGATGGGCATATGACTATTTTATTAGGCTTTGCGGAAGAACTAAAAAGAAGCGATTTTAATGGTAAAGTTTTGCTTTTGTTTCAATCTTCGGAAGAGACGGGAAAAGGCGCAAAAAATATTTTAGAATCAACATTTTTAGATAAGTATCCCATAGATTATGTTTTTGCCTTGCATAACATTCCAAAATATCCAAAAAACAGCATTATTTGTAAACCAAATACGTTTACAGCTTCGGTAGAAAGTTTAGATGTTAACTTAAAAGGAAAAACCAGTCATGCAGGAATGCCACAAAATGGCGTAAATCCGGCAAATTGCGTTGCTTCCATAATTTCTTATTTTAATGAATTGGAAAATCAAAACACAGAAAGCAACAATCATTTATTAGCAACGCCAATTCAAATTAAAATGGGCGAAAGCGCTTATGGCACTTCGGCGGGAGAAGCTTTGGTAAGTTATACTTTCCGTTCTTTTAATGCAGCCTACTTTTCTTCCGTAAAGGAAAATATAGAAATTAATCTTAAGCAATTGGTACAAAAAACCAACGGATTAGAATACCAACTGCAGTGGAAAGAAGCTTTTGAAGCCAACCACAACACTCCAAAAATTTATCAAGCAATTAAAAAAATTACCACCAAAAACAACTTAGAGTTTATAGGGAAAAAAAAGCCGTTTTCTTGGGGCGAAGATTTTGGCGCATTTACACAACACTACCCCGGTGCTATGTTTGGTTTGGGAGCGGGAGAAAAAACGCCGGAATTGCACAACCCGGATTACGATTTTCCCGAAGACATTATCACAACCGGAATACAAGTATTTTTAAGTCTGCAAAAACAATTTGAAGATGATAATTAACCATAGTTCTACCATAGAAATAGATAGAAGCGCACTTGCCAATAACCTAAAATTTATTCGGAGTTTAATTGGGCAAAACGTACAACTTTCTAGCGTTATTAAAGGAAACGCCTACGGTCATGGCATAAAACAAATTGTACCCGAATTAGAATTGCTTGGCGTACATCATTTTGCGGTTTATAGTTCTTTTGAAGCTAAAATTGCACACCATTATACCACCAAACCCGCTTCTAAGATTATGATTATGGGAGATATTAGTGCAAAAGATCAAGAATGGGTAATTAAAAATAAAATAGAGTTTTTTGTTTTTAGCTTAAAGCATTTTAAAGATATGTTGGCTATAGCCAAAAAAACAGAAAGCAAAATATACATTCATTTAGAGCTGGAAACCGGCATGAACCGCCACGGATTTTTGGAAAATCAATACGAAAAAATAGAAAATTTATTAAGTCAAAATAAAAAATATATATCTTTAAAAGGAATTTGCACCCATTTTGCCGGCGCAGAAAGTAGTGCAAATTTTAAACGTATAGAGACCCAAAAAAAGCGTTTTTCTAATGGTTTAAACTATTTTACAGAAAAAGGCCACAAGCCCCAGTACCAACATACATCTTGCAGCGCAGGTATAATTGCCTATCCGGAATGTAACCACAATATGGTACGCGTGGGCATTTTGCAATACGGTTTATGGCCAAGCCAAGAAATAGAATTAAAATATAATGCAGATTTTAAAAAGAAAAATACCTTAAGAAGCGTATTGAGTTGGCGCTCTAAAATAGTAGACGTAAAAACAGTAAAAGCGGGTGAATTTGTAGGTTACGGAAATTCGTTTCTGGCAGAAACAGATATGAAAATTGCCAGCGTACCAATTGGCTACGGTTACGGCTTTAGCCGAAGTTTAAGCAACACCGGACGCGTATTGGTAAACGGAAAACGCTTAAGCGTTATTGGCACAGTAAATATGAATATGTTTTTGATAGAAGTTACCAATGTAAATGTAGAAATTGGCGACACAGTAACACTTATTGGTAAGGATGGCGAGCAAGCCATTAACGTTTCTTATTTTGGCGATTTGAGTGAACAATTAAATTACGAATTACTAACGCGTTTAGACAAAAGCATTCCGCGACAAGTAATCTAAAAAAAAATCTTGCATACTATGTCAAAATAGTTTATACTGTTGTCCAGAAAAAAAACTATGTTAGACTTTGCAATTGTTGGTGCCGCCCAAGCCGGGTTATCGATGGCCTATTTTTTAAAACAGAAAAAACTAGATTTTCTAGTGGTAGATAAAGAAGAAGAAATTGGCGCTTCTTGGCTTAACCGTTGGGATTCTTTAAAACTTTTTACCCCAACCGAATTTAACCATCTGGAAGGCATGGAGTTTCCTGCCCCAAAAGGTCATTATCCCAACAAATACGAAGTAGCAGATTATTTTAAAAAGTATGCGGCAAAGTTTGATTTCCCTATACAACTCAACACACTAATCACTAAAATAGAAAAAGAAAACGGTTATTTTACGCTTTACGCGGAAGATACAAGCATTCAGACCAAAAATGTTATCATTGCTACCGGGCCGTTTCACATTCCGTATACGCCGCCTTTTGCTAAACTTATAGACAAAAGCATTTTTCAAGTACACAGCAATTATTATAAAAATCCCGAGCAATTGCAAGACGGACCAACAATGGTAGTTGGCGATGGCGATAGCGGCTTTCAAATTTTAGATGAAATTTCTAAAAACCCAAACCGAAAAACCTATTTTTCGGGAGAGACAGATATTACCACATTACCACAAGAATTTTTAGGGAAAACGCTTTGGTGGTGGTTTTCTAAAACCGGATTTTTAAGTTTTAGCAAACACGGTTTTATAGGAAAACACATAAGTCAAAACCGTCAACCTGTTATTGGCGTTGATGTAAAAGGAATTTTAAACCGTGAAAATGTTATTGCCGTGGGGAGATCTACAGACGCACACGGAACCAAAATAGAAACCGAAAAACAAACCCTAACCGATTTAAAAAATATTGTTTGGGCAACCGGTTATAGACCTAACTTTAACTGGATAAAAGGCCTTGAATTAACCAATGAAGGTTATCCTAAACATAAACGCGGCATTAGCAGTATGAAAGGTTTATACTTTATAGGTTTACCTTGGTTGCACACACGTGGTTCTGCCACTTTGGGCGGCATAAAAAAAGACGCCGCCTATCTAGCAAAAAAAATAGAAGAAAAAGAAAGTCTTCTGGTTTAAGCTTTTAAATTCTTTTTACGCATAAAGTAGAAATCTAAAGAAAATCTACCCGCACCGGAATAAAACAAAAACAAATAGCACAAGCCATATAAAAACGCAAGTTCTTGCCGAGCCCACGGATCTTCTGCGTGAATTATTGTACCGGCAATTACCAATAATGTAATTAAAGGAAGCACGGCAAAACGGGTTCCTAAACCTAAAATAATTAAAACAGAGCAAACCACTTCCGCGAAGACGGCGAGCGCTAAACTTGCCCCTACCCCAACATTTAAAGGATCTAAAAACTGAATTTCTTCTCCGCCAAATAGCATTAATAATTTTGGGATACCGTGTACCAGCATCAAGCCGGAAAGGATAACTCTAAAAAACAAAATACCAAAATCAAGGCGTTGTAAACTTAAATTAGTTGTGTATTTTTCTTTCATTTTACTGGTTTTTATCTATTAATTTATCGGCTTGTTCTAAGCTGGAATTTACTGCATTTCTCATTTTAATTACTTCTTTCTTTTGTTTTTCCAATTGTTTTAAGCGTTCTTTATACTCTTCTTCTGTATAATCTTTCGGGTCTAAAGCATCGGGAAATTCGTTAGAAAAATCGCGCATCCACTCCATCATATAATCGTAACCGTATTTTAAATCTGCAATTGCTTTTTCTATTTTCTTCGGGTTTTTAGAAGTTTCAAGCTGTTTTTCTAAACTAGTAATAGAACTGCTTATTTTGCTCATTTTTGGCATTACCTCATCGTGCACATCTATTACTTCTTGCAAACGCTCTTTATAGGTTTCTTTTAAGTCGTTTTTTGGATTATTGTTACACGCTACAACCAAACCAACAGTTAAGAATAAAAAGATTATTTTCTTCATTGCTATAATTGTTTTTACAAATATAGTTTAATTAAAATTAATTGAATTCTTGTTTTAAAATCCAGGTCTTTATGTCTTTTAACACCATTGGTGCAATGGTTTCTTCTATTTTAGCATATTCTTTTGGCACACCTGTTTCTGCCGTTTGAAATAAATGGTTTAACTCTTTATAGCGTTTTAAGGTTAGCTTATTATTTCCTGCTTTTTCTAAAGCTGTTTTAATAGCGTTAAGGTTCTGCGCTGCGTTAACTTGTAAATCTTTTTCGCCGTTTAAGGCTAAAACTGGAA
This sequence comes from uncultured Mesonia sp., assembly GCA_947494545.1. Lineage (GTDB taxonomy): Bacteria > Bacteroidota > Bacteroidia > Flavobacteriales > Flavobacteriaceae > Mesonia. The sequence goes on from CANLVH010000005.1 coordinate 122,371, forward strand.
TATCTATTTTTTCTAAAAATTCTGCAGGTTTAGAACGCACCAAATACTTTAAAAACGGCAAATTAAACTGTTTCAAAAGTTGCTCTATTTGTGGTTGCGAAGTTATGCCTTGTTGTTCAAAATAGCTTACCAAAGCTTCTTTCACCTCTCCATCCGGCGTGTTGATTATAATATCAAAAGCCTTTTGATTAAAATTGTATTGTGGCGCAATTTGCATGAAATTACTTCCTTTTGCTAGAGACAAATCTTTTAGTTGGGTAAGCATTAAATCTTTTCCGTTTACGCCGGGAGCGGCCATTAAAATTAAAAAAGCAAGTTCTTGAGATTGTGCTGCAAGCATTGTCCCGACTAAACCACCTTCGCTATGGCCTAAAACGCCAATTTTATCGTTATTTATTTGCGGATGGTTTTTTAGGAAATTTAATGCGGCTTCGGCATCGTTTACAAAATCTCCGGCATCAGATTGCATAAAATCTCCTTCTGATTCTCCTACGCCACGGTCGTCAAAACGCAAAACCGCAATGCCGTTTCGGGTAAGATAATCTGCCAGCACCAAAAAGGGTTTATGCCCCATTATACTTTCGTTTCTATCTTGCGGACCGCTACCGGTTAATAAAATTACGCTAGGAAAATCTTTTTTGTCTTTAGGAAGTGTAAGCGTTCCCGCCAATTGAATACTGTCTTTGGTATTGTAAAAACTTACTTCTTTTTCCGTATACGGAAAAGGAGCTTTTGGCGTTTGCGGTCGCTTGGGTTTGGAAGATTTTTTTGTTGTAGTTTGTAATTTATCTCTGCTTAGTTTTAAGGGAAACTGCATCCCATTTTGTTTGAAAACCCCGTGTAGCGTATCGTTTTTCCATTCTGCGTTATATTCCATAAAGGCAGCTTTTATCTTTACGGAATATTTTGTGACTTTAGTAGTTTGCATTGCTATACCAAAGGCATTTTGGTCAGGACTATCCATCGTGGTGGAAAAACCATCAGAAGTTTTTTCGATATGGAAAATCAACTTTAACTCTTGACCACCCGCGTTTAAAACTCCTTCCCAATCTCCCTCAATTTTTTGGGCTTGTAGAGAGAAAACGCTTAAACAAATACTTAGTAAACAAAGATAAATTTTCATAATTTAAAGGTTTAAGGAGGATTATTTTTGTTGGAATTTCAGCGACTAATGCTTTACTATCGCTGCTTATTACGTATATTTTTTTTAATTATTTTAATAAAACGAGCATATTCTACATCTGCCAAATTCCAATAATATAATTTAGGGTCTGTGGTATTGGTAAATTGAACCACTACTGCATCTATGTCTTTATGGTATTTTGCAATACTTTGGTATCCGGGGACCCAGCCCTTATGTTCGTACTTATAAAGAGAAGCATAAATTTGCTTTTCTTTGCCATCAAATAGACTTCCATCGTTTAATGCTCTTAAAAAAACACCTACGTCTTGGGCGGTAGCTAACATCCCAATATCGTCTGTCTTCAAATCAAAAGGATGCCCAATATGATAACCGCTCATCACATTTTTTATATTTACATCTTTAACAGATTCGAGCGTATTTTTAAGCTTTAATCGATTTAAAATTTCTTTTTGAATGAATTTAAAATGTGGATAGCCCAAAACCTTATCCATAATCTCCCTAAGCAGTAAATAATTGGTATTGGAATACGCATATTTTTCGCCCGGGTCAAAATCTGCCGGTTGGTCGAGAATTAATTCTAGGTTCTCTTTTCTACTTTCTTTGGGCTGTGCCCAATAATTTTTTGTATCTGTAAAGTTGGGTATTCCGCTTCTATGTTGCACTAACATTTTAATGGTAATTTTGTCTGCATTTTCAATTCGTCCTGAGAGTTCCGGAAGATAATGGCTTACAGTTTGGTCTAAACTAAGCTTGCCTTTATTAACCAATTTTGTAATTGCCACGGCGACATAGAGTTTGCTTATACTCGCAATTTTAAATAAAGCATTAGCCTTGGCCGGTATTTTATTTTCTTTATCGTGCCAACCGGCAGCATAAAATTCTGGGGGTTTTTCTGCTTTATCTACGTAAAGTAATATACCATTAAAACCGTTCTCCACAGCTTCATTTGCTTGTTCTTGCACTGTATTGGGTAACGGCAAAACCCAAGCTTTTACAACAATCCACGGTACAAAAAACAAAGAAATAAACGTTGCTGTTAGTAGAACTATGGTAATTATTCGTTTTGTTTTTTTCTTTGTCATTATTTCTCAAGATTAGCAAACTTTTTAATAGTCCCTAAAATTTATACTGTATAAATATACGTCATTCTATAAAAAACAATCAAGAAAATAATTCATTAAGCTTACACGAAATTTTTCCGTAAAACGAAATTTTAAGTTTAATGTATAATGTTTAACCTTTAGGTTGTATATTACTCCCTAACAAACTATTCCACGAAAGTGTAAAAACCAAAAACAATTTCTTTCTATTTTTAATTTAACACTTCTTTTAGCTTCTTAAGTTTAATCATAAGTTCTTCAAACTCTTTGTAATTAAGCGTTTGCTGTCCGTCTGTTGCTGCTTTTTCGGGAGTTTTGTGTATCTCTACCAGCAAGCCATCTGCCCCGACGGCGGCTCCGGCTAGTGCCATTTGCGCGATGTGTTTTCTAATTCCTATTCCGTGCGACGGATCTACTACTACCGGCAAATGCGACTTCTCTTTTAAAATTGGAACAGCGTTTAAATCTAGGGTATTTCTATACGAAGTTTCAAAGGTTCTTATACCTCTTTCGCAAAGAATCAATTTTTCGTTGCCGGCTTTAAATACGTACTCAGCCGAATATAATAACTCGTCTATGGTGCCGCTGATTCCTCTTTTTAATAAAACGGGTTTGTCTATTTCTCCTAAGGCTTCCAGTAAATTGAAATTTTGTGCGTTTCTTGCTCCCACCTGAAAAATATCTACATAAGGTTGCATTTCTTTAATTTGCGCAGACTCCATCACTTCGGTAATAATTTTAATTCCTTTGCTTTGGCAAACTTGGTAAAACATTTTTAAGCCTTCTAAGCCAAGACCTCTAAAACTGTAAGGACTTGTTCTGGGTTTGTAAACGCCACCACGCATAATGCGAACATCGTTTGCCAAAAGTGTTTCTACGGTGTTTTGAATTTGCGCTTCGCTTTCAATACTGCAAGGTCCGGCCATCATACTCAGATCGCCATTGCCAATAGAAACGCCGTCGCCTAGGTTAATTACGCTGCTGTTTACTTTCCATTTATGGCTAACCATTTTGTGTTTTCCGCTAACGCGATGTACGTCTTTTATTCCTTTTAAATGCCCTATTTTCCGAATGTCAAATTCTTGTTTCGGAGTGCAGATAAGGTAAATGCCTACTTGGGTTTGCACCGGATAAAACGCAATATTTAATTGCTTTAATACTTGCTCAAGCGTCTGTCTTTGGGAGTCTTGTATGTTTTGTTTTAACTGAATAATCATAATTTAGTTTTTTGGCCGAATAGATTGCACAAAGCTTTTGATGTCTTGCGGTAAATTCTGGCTGTTTTTGATGTGTTTGATAAATGCGCTGCCAATAATTCCGCCGGAAGTGTAGGTTGCAGCAAAGTCAAAATCTTCTTTTTTACTAATATTGAATCCTAGCATTAACGGCTTGTTGAGATTCATTTTCTTAAGTTGGTTTAAATACTCTTTGGCGGCTTGCATACCGGTTTCCTTACCCGTGGTGCTAGAACTGCTTACGGCATAAATAAAAGAAGTGCTGCATTTATCTATATACCTAATGCGTTCTTCGCTGGTTTCGGGAGTTACCAAAAAGATTATGGAAAGTCCGTATTGTTCAAAAATCGCTTGGTATTTTTCTTGATAGATATTTATAGGAAGATCTGGCAAAATTACGCCCGCTATTCCCGCTTTTTTACATTTTTCGCAAAATTTTTCAATGCCATACTGAAAAACCGCGTTAAAATAACCCATCATTATTTTAGGGATTTTAGAAGTGGATTTTTCTAATTGCTGAAAGATTAAATCTGTTGTAATTCCGTTTTTAATAGCAATAGCACTGCTTTCTTGAATTGTTGGTCCATCGCTTAACGGATCTGAATAAGGCATTCCTATTTCTACCATATCTACTCCGGCTTCTTCTAAAGCAGACAAAATTTGCGGCATGCTGTTTAGTTTCGGAAAACCTGCTGTGAAATAAATATTCAGTAAAGCTTCTTTTTTATTGTTGAATAATTCCTGTAAAGTCATTTTTTACAAATTTTTGGTTAGGGTTTCTAAATCTTTATCGCCTCTACCGCTTAGGTTTATAATGATTTTATCGGTTGGTTCTATTTGCATTTTATCGAGGTAAGCCAAGGCATGCGCAGATTCTAATGCCGGAATAATTCCTTCTGTTTTAGACAAAAAATGCGCTGCGTCCAAGGCTTCTTTATCGGTTACATTATCATATTTCACACGCTCGGTTTTATGCAAATGTGCGTGCTGCGGACCAATACCGGGATAATCCAATCCCGCCGAAATACTATACGGTTCTACCACTTGCCCATCTGCGGTTTGCAATAAAGTAGTCATACAGGCGTGTAATACGCCTTGTTTTCCTAAAGCCAAAGTTGCCGCGGTATCTGTTGTATCTATTCCTTTGCCGGCAGCTTCCACGCCTATTAGTTGTACATTTTCGTTGTATAAATAATGATAAAAAGCGCCAATTGCGTTACTGCCGCCGCCAATGCAAGCAATAATGTGTGTAGGATTTTCGTTTAACTGCTTTTTAATTTCTTCACTAATAACCGACTGAAATCGTGCTACCATATCTGGATACGGATGCGGCCCCACCACAGAACCAATAATATAATGCGTATTTTTAGGGTTGTTAATCCAATCTCTTATTGCTTCGTTTGTAGCATCTTTAAGGGTTTTGCTACCACTATTTACCGGTATTATTTCTGCTCCCAACATTTTCATGCGTGCTACGTTGGGGGCTTGTCTTTTAATATCTTTTGCGCCCATATATACAAAACATTGCATCCCCATTAATGCGCAAGCTGTAGCGGTTGCCACCCCGTGTTGTCCGGCGCCGGTTTCTGCAATAATTCTAGTTTTGTTTAACTTCTTGGCCAACAATATTTGTCCTAAAGCATTGTTTATTTTATGCGCTCCGGTGTGGCATAAATCTTCTCTTTTAAGATAAATAGCTGCACCGTAATGTTCGCTTAATCTTTTAGCAAAATAAAGCGGCGTTGGTCTGCCCACATAGTCGTGCAAAAGCTGCTTTAATTCTTTTTGAAATTCTTGCGACGCTGTTATTGCTATATAAGATTCTTGTAATTCTTTTATATTGGGATAAAGCATTTCGGGGATAAAAGCTCCGCCGTATTCGCCATAAAATCCGTTTTTATTTACTTGATATGTCTGTTTCATTTTTTAGTTTTTTTATCATTGTTTTTACTAACTTCTCGTCTTTTAATCCGGGTTCTATTTCAAACTTGCTGTTGATGTCTATTACTTCCAGTTGCGGAATTTCTAAAGCTTTAATATTTTCTACATCTTCGGGACCTATGCCTCCGCTTAAAATAAATGGCTTGGTTTCTTTATAGTTTTTTAAAATTTTCCAATCAAATTTATAGCCGTTTCCGCCATAGCTTTTGCCTTGTGTATCGAATAAAAAATAATCTACAAAAGGGGTAAATGGGCGAATACTGCTCCAATCAAAATCGGGGTGAACACGTATAGCTTTAATGATTTTTATACCGGTATTAAAAATTTCCTTAACGGAATTCAACGACTCGTCTCCGTGAAGTTGTACATAATCTAAATCATAATTTTCTACTAAGGTTTTGATTTCCTTTACGGAACTATTCACAAAAACCCCTACATTTTTGCAGGCGCTTTTATTTAGGAACGAAGCCGAAAGTTTTTCTTCTACATAGCGTGGTGATTTTTTATAGAAAATAAAGCCCATAAAATTCGGTTTGCTTTGCTGAATTGCCTGTATGTTTTTCGGGTATTTCATTCCGCAGACTTTTATCTTCATTTTTCTAAAGAATTGTAGCTATCTATTAATTGTTTGCACGCTCTACCGGGCTCGTCGTGTTGCATAAAAAAACCACCTATAAGAAAAGCATCGTATCCGGCAGCTTTTAACTTTTGAATCTGGCCAGCTTCTGCTATTCCGCTTTCACTAATTTTTATAAGTTCTTTGGGTAAATATTCCAACAATTGCATACTCTTAGCAATATCTGTAGTGAAATTGTTTAGGTTTCTATTATTCACACCAATAATATCTACATACGCATTGGTATGGCTAGCAATTTCTTCTTTGTTGCTCACTTCTAACAAAACTTCTAAACCTAAACTTTTTGCAAAAGCAGCAAGCTCTTTACATTGTTGCGGACTCAAACACGCAGCGATAAGCAAGATGCAATCTGCACCAATACTTTTTGCTTCTACTAACTGGTATTCGTCTATAATAAAATCTTTTCGCAGGATAGGACAGTAATTAAACTTCCGCGCTATTTCTAAATCTTGGTTGGTACCGCCAAAATATTTGGTATCGGTAAGCACCGATAATGCCGAAGCACCGGATTGCATATAGGCAATACTCAGTTTTTCTACATCAATTTTATCGTTTATCACTTTAGCGCTAGGGGAGCTTCTTTTTATTTCGGCAATAATTCCTACTCTATCCTCTCTTTGTAGGTAAGATTTCATAGAAATAGGTTGCGAGTCAAAAAAGATGCTTTGCTCTAAACGTTTTATCGGATTTAATGCTTTTGCCTCTTGCACCACATTTTTTTTGTGGGCTACTATTGTGTCTAAAATACTCATACTGCTACTAAGGTTTTAAAAGATTGATAAGCGGCTTTGCTTTGTAAAGACCGGCTTGCTATGTCTATCGCGGTCGCGTAGTCTTGGTTTTTATGAAAACATTGTATGGCCATTGCCGCATTTGCAATTACGGCTGTGTTTTGTGCTTCTGTTCCTTCTCCCTTCAGTATAGAAACAAACATTTCTGCAGATTCTTTAATGGCTGCTCCGCCTTTTAATTGGTTAGGATTTAGTTTGCTTTCAGTAACTTCTAAGGGATTTAATAAATACTCTTTCTCCGGACTTATAACCTTAGCGGAATTGGTTAAACTGATTTCATCGTAACCGTCTAATGAATGTACAATGCGATACGAAATAGCTTCTTGCTCATAAATGTATTTGTAATAACGCTGCAATTGCAACGAAAAAACGCCTACCAATTGCTTTTTAGGAAAAGAAGGATTTACCATTGGTCCCAGCATATTAAAAAAAGTACGCACCCCGATATTTTTACGGATGGGCGCAACCTCTTTCATAGCCGGATGAAAAAGCGGCGCGTGCAAAAAGCAAATTCCGCTTTTATCTAATTGTGTTTTTAGCTTGTCCTGATCTTTCGTAAAACGATAGCCCAAATATTCCATTACATTAGACGAACCGCAAGTAGAACTCACGCCATAATTTCCGTGTTTGGCGACTTTGTATCCCGCGCCGGCAACTAAAAAGGAAGCCAAAGTGCTTATGTTAAAAGTATTCTTATTATCGCCACCTGTTCCGCATAAATCTATGGGATCAAATTCGTCTAAATTAATAGGGATGCAGCGTTCTTGCAGGCAATTTCTAAAGCCCGTAAGCTCTTCTACACTTATATTTCTCATTTTAAATACACTAAGAAAAGCAGTGATTTCAAACGGATTGTACTTTCCTTCAGAAATTTCTCCCAAAATAGCATGGGCTTCTTTTTTGCTTAAATATTGCTGATTAAATAATTTTTCTAATACTCTTTTCATTGCTTTCGGTTTCTACAAATGCTTAAAAAATTTTGTACGATTAAAACGCCTTCGGGCGTTAAGACACTCTCCGGGTGAAATTGTATTCCGTAAAGGTTTTGTTCTATATTTTGAATAGCCATAATGCTGTTATCGTCGGCTAGTGCTGTGATTTCAAAATTTGGATTACTTGCCGTAGCTACATCCCAGGAATGGTATCTTCCTGCTTGAAAAGTTTGTGGAAGGTTTTTAAAAATGCTACTTTCTTTGCTTAAAGTAACGGCAGATTGCACCCCGTGGTAAACTTTATCTAATATTCTAAGTTTGCTGCCTAAATATTCTGCAATTGCTTGGTGTCCCAAACAAACACCAAAAAGCGGAACTTTACCTGCGCAGGTTTCTATAATTGCGCTTAAATTCCCGGCATCTTTAGGGATCCCCGGTCCGGGCGATAGAATAATAGCATCATATTCTAAACATTGCTCTGGCGTAATTTTATCGTTTCTATACACCTCAACTTCTTCGGAATCTTGCCGTAAAATGTACACCAAGTTATAGGTAAAACTATCGTAATTATCTATTACTGCTATTCTCATATTTCTTTTGCTTTTTTAATGGCTTTTCTAATGGCTGCCACTTTATTATCTACTTCTTGCAATTCGCCTTCCGGCGTACTATCTGTAACAATTCCTGCTCCGGCTTGATACACCAAAGTGTTGTTTTTGCTTAGTAAAGACCTAATAATTATCGCATGGTTAATGCTGCCATCAAAGCCTATAAAACCAATAGCACCGCCATAAAAATTTCTTTTGACGTTTTCGTTTTCGGCAATAATTTCAAGAGCTTTGTATTTGGGTGCTCCCGAAAGTGTACCCGCGGGAAAAGTACCTGCGTAAATATCGAGTCCATTTTTATCTTGAAAAAGTTTCCCGGAAACCTTGCTTACCATATGAATTACGTGCGAGAAATATTGAATTTCTGCATACTTATCTATTTGTACACTTTCTGCATTTTTACTCAAATCGTTTCTTGCCAAATCTACCAGCATTACGTGCTCAGACATTTCTTTGGCATTTTGTTTTAAGGCTTTTGCACGTTTGGCATCTTCCTCTTGACTACCGCTCCGCAAAACAGTACCGGCAATTGGATTTATAGATGCGATACCTTTATTTACTTGCAGTTGCGCTTCCGGCGAAGAACCAAAGATCTTAAAATCGCCATAATCAAAATAAAAAAGGTACGGCGACGGATTGATGCTTCTTAAGCTTCTGTACAAGTTAAAATCGTCTCCTTTGAATTTCTGTTGAAACTCTCGCGAAAGAACCACCTGAAACGTATCGCCCAGTTTACAGTGTTTTATACCTGTACGAACCATTTCTTTATATTCTTCGTTGCTGGTATTGGCAGTTTCTTTTCCTACGGCTTCAAAACTGAAATTGGGCAAATTATTTATTTGCAATAGTTGTAGTATATAATCAATTCCATCATCAGAGATTTTTGCTTGGTTTACTTGGTTTTGCGAGATGTAGAGTTCGTTTTTAAAGTGATCAAAAACCAATACGTACTTAAAGAATTGGTATTTTAAATCGGGATTATCCTTTAAGCTATTGGTAGGATTTTCTAACACAATATCTTCCATATATTGCACAGCTTCAAAAGCCGAATAACCCCACAAACCTTGTACATTAAACGGCAAATTAGTTTTGCTGTTTTTAAATTGCGAAACAAAATCTTGAAAAGCAGTAAAAATCTCCCTAGCTTGCTCCACTTTTTTGCTTACGACTTCTTGGTTTGGAAAGTTATAGCTATAAGTATTTGCCTTGGCTTCAAAGCCGGCAATAGGTTCTAAGCAAATAAAGCTTTTGCTATCTGTGCGGTCGTGATAGTCTGCACTTTCCAGTAAAAAAGCATTGGGAAAGTGGTCTCTAAGTTTGTTATACATAGCAACCGGCGTGTGCAAATCTGCTACTATTTTTTTGTAATGTGTGTGTATTTTATAATTCATTTTCAAAAGTTTAGCAATAAAAAAAGCCTGCAAGAAGCAGGCTTTGTTAAATAATTTATATTCAATAGCGTCTTCTCAGAATTTCCGTTCTAAAAAGCACCACCACCAAGTATTGTTTGTTTTTATTGTATTCATTTTAAATTTATTCAAAAAAAAGACCTGCAGGAAGCAGGTCTTTTTTTATATTATATAGATATAACGGCTTCCTTAAATAGTAAAATATTTAAGCCACCAGTTATTTTTATTTATCGCGTTGTTTATCATTGCCACAAATATAAAGTTATTTATTCTAACTAGTAAAATATTTTTTTACTTTTTTTTACATTACTGTCCGATTAAAAAAACTTGCTCTTAAAATTAATAATAGTTATTTTCAATAAAAATTGCTTGTTCATTTTTTTCATTGACAAAAAAACGAACCTAAAATCCCGTACAGCTGTCGGGACTAGGCTTAACCGAACTTTGCTAAAAATTTCCCTCGTTACGGCGCAAACTAAAGGTATTCGCTAGTTTTCATAAATTTTTAAAGCTCAAAATTTTGCTATTGTCTATTCAATATTTTGTGGCTGGCGCTAGTTTGCTTAACCCTCCACTCACATCATTTTTTACGCAAACTTCGCTTAGGCCATTAAAAAACAAACACCCTTAAAGCAAGGTGTCATACTATAAAAGCTCTCAAACCTTTTGCTATTGTTGGGGTGTTATTCCTTTTAATTAATTTAATCGGACACTAGTATTTTTTTATTAGATGGGTTTAGTTAAATGTAATTCTTTAAAGTTAATGACCGCAGAAATTTAATTTATCTTCCCATAATTACTGCTGCTTCCCACAACTCTTCTTTTCCAAATTCTCCAAAATAGCTTATATAATCGCCATTTTTAGCAATGACTACAAAACTACTGCAGGGATAATGGTGTTCAAAAAACAAGTTTTCTACCATTTCTTGCGGATCTTTGTGCCAAGTTATAACACCTTCGTATTTTTCTAAACCTTCGCTATCTTTATAAATGTAAATGGGTTTGGTATTTGCTATTTGGTGGGTTCTTTCTTCTAATTGCCCGAACCATTTTTTTCTGGATTCTTTGGTTGCCGAACCACTAGAATTACAAGCATCTTTACCCGGATAGTAAACTATAATAATTGGTTTGTTAGAATCTATTTCCCGACCTATTTGTTTCTCCAGCAAGGATTCTAAGCGAGGACGATTTGTGATTTTTCCACGCTTTTCGCGTACAATCAATTTTCTCTGATTAATTGAATCGCCTTGAATGGCTAAAAATTCTCTCCTCGAACGCTTTCGCTCAAAGGTAGACTGACTAACCTCTGCATTATTTTCATCAAAATATCTAAAAAAATCATTATCCTTATCACTTTGCTTTTGCGTAGTAGAGCACGAAGAAATTAAAATTCCGATTAGTTTAATTAGTAGTGTTTTTTTCATAGGTTTTTTTAGGTTTTTTGGTTGGTTGAATTAAGTTTTATGCACTGAATTTTATTTCTTTTCTACTCTCAATATTTTATCCATTTTACGACCTTTTGCCAATTCATCTACCAGCTTATCGAGGTACCTTACTTGCCGGGTTAGTTGGTTATCTATCTCTTCAATTCGGTAACCACATATCACTCCTTTTATCAAATGTGCGTTTGGATCTAATTCTGCATTTTGAAAAAAGCTTGCGAAGCTTGCTTTTTCATCTATAAATTTATTCAAGTCAGATGGGGTGTATCCGGTAAGCCATTCTATTACTTGGTGTAACTCTTCAATAGTCCTTCCTTTCTTCTCAACTTTTGTTACATAGTGCGGATATACAGAAGCAAAGGTCATTTTAGCAATTCGCTCGTTATGTTTTGCGGTGGTTTTCATGGGGTCAGTTTTTCGTTTTAGTTTTTGTAATTAAAAAAAGATAGTTTCTCGAAAATATAAAAATTTATAAACACTATTCTGCTTTTATTACACTTAAAAAGATGTTTTTTAACTTACTTATTATTTATGATTTGAGCTTCAACAACAACGTGTAAAAATACCTCTTTACTTCTTCTTTTCTTTTACCACTTGCAATCCGGTTTTTAGCCACTTTTTAAGTCGGTTAGAAGGTTGGTAATTAATGTGAAATTTTTTAATGTTTTGGGGAGATAAGTCTTGCGGATTTTCTTGCGCCGGTGCCTTAAACCCTATTTTAAACCGACCAATATTTTCTAAATTTACCACTTTGCCTTCCGCTAAGTAAAATTTTGTTTTTTCGCCCAAAGCGTGCAACACGGCAATAACATCTGTTTGAGACAAAGTGCTTTCTTTACTAATTTCTTTCGCTAGACTTTCTAAATTAACTTCGCCGGTATGTACAGCCTGCATTATATATTGCGTTTTTGCCGATGAGTGCATATTATTGCGGCGTTTACTTTCTCTATACTGTATAGGCATTGTGCGATTTTTAATAAGAGATTTACTCAAACTGCTAAGCTCTTTACGAAAAACGCTTAGCAGTTTTATAAAATATTGTACAATAAATATAAAAAAGTTGTACAACTTTTCAATAAAAATTATACAACTTTTTTGAATATACCTTTTTTACTTTCCGTAAAGGACTTTTACTACTTTTTCTAACTTATCTTTTAAAGATAGTTATTTTTGGTTAAAGAGGCTTTATTTGTCCCTAAATAAATTTGCGATATCCTTAAAGCATATAGTAAATTACTTACTAGTTTTAGCATATCATTTTTTAATCTTCGTATTTTTCCATTAATCCAAAATCAAAGGGAGTCCATAAACAAGCTTTTAATCCGACTTTTTTAAAAGCTGTATTTACCCAAGTATTAGAAGTTTTTAAGCAAGAATAAGCTCCATTGGCTTTATAAAAATTGTCTGTAGACGTATAGCCTTGATTCTCGAGAATAATTTTCTTCCCGTTTCTGTCTTTTTTAAAAGATTTTAAAAAATAAGTATTCAATTGCTTTAACTGATGCTGGTTTACTTTTATAGCAACCCAGTTTGGATGTCTATTTTTATACCTATATACGTGCATAAGGGTAGAACTTTTTAAAAACAGCGCTTTAAAGGCGTTAGTAAAAGTGAGGTCTCCCCAAGTTGGCGTGTTTAAATAGAAATCTTTATCTCCCCACCCAAAAGACAAATATTTGTCGTTTTCTGTATATTTTATTCCGGATAAAACCTGGTTGTCAATATTTTTTACCGGCAGAACGATACTCAAATGAACTCCGTTTGTAGTTAAATAAATGCTTTTGTCTAAATTGCTATTTCTTGCTTTTTTATTTACGGTTACGGCAGATAATAGTAATGCAAACAACAAGTAGACTGCGGGCACCAACAAAAAATAACCAAAGGCTTTTCTTATTGTAGTTAGTAGTTTCATAGCTCTTGCCGGCTTCTTAGGTTAAAGCGTTGTACGTGGTATTTAATATATTTTTGAAAAGTAGGAAATGTTTACTCGCTAAGACTTCGATTTATAACTTAACCCTAATTTACTAATTATCTTGTGGTTAAGCAGCTAAAAACCACTATTTATTATATTGGGTATGACCAACAGATGCTTTTGGCGTTGTGATTTTTATTTTTTTATTGAATTCTAAAATCTTATTTACAAAAGTTTCATTGGTTTGCGGACTAATATATATTTCGTCGTATTTGTTATATTTTATAATTAATCCGTTTCTTGCAGTTGCTGGCTTTAAACCTGTCCATAGATTTTTACCTATTATTATTTCCTTTATATTTTCAATTTCTATTTTTCCGCGTATTGGTCCGCTTTTATAGTTTAGTTCTGTCTTGTTGAGTTCGTATTCTGTTCCAAAATTTAGCCAAAGTAAAAGTACCGCAACTATTAGCATTAAGATATCAACCCAGATAAATTTATAATCCATTTGTCCGTAAAGGATTATTCGGAAAAGTATAAAGCCAATAAACAAAGCCCAAAAACCTCCTATTAGGATTTGAAATAATATATCTTTTCTACTTTTGAATTTCATTTTCAGTATATCATATTTCAAAGATAATAGTTAAAGTTCAAAATAGCACTCCTAACTATTAGCGGGCTAAATTACTGAGCATTCTAACAAAACTCCACTTCTTATATTTCATATTTCAAAGGTATTAATTGAAATTTAAAATATCACTCCGAACTATTAAGGGGCTAAAGTAGAAGACCGTTTTGTTAAACGGTCTTTTTTTTATTCGAATAATTTTTAAAAGCAAAATAGGAAATTCATTCTATTTTAGGAAAGTGCTTTTTTTGCTTGTTCCAACGTTCTGGTATCGACCTATTTTTACGCACAAAATTTTCAACTTAACACAGACCTTTTTTATATTTACTTCCCTTCGTTTTAGCGATTAAACCGCTATTATTTTTACATATTGTGGTAAGTTGGCTTTTCTTCCGCAAGCTTTCTAGCGTTGGCGTGAAAGCTCTTGGCAACCGCATACAAAAGGATAGTGATGTGCTTGAACTAGCTTTGGCTAATCATTCACTTTTGCTAGCATTAATTCAGTCAAGGTTACAGAAAATGGCAAGGCCGAACCTCTTCCTTTTTTGTATTTATCTAATTTGGTAATATCCCACTTTTGATTTCGCAACTCAATATCTCTAATTTTTTCAACTTTGTATACTAAATAATAATCTTGTCTTGGGTCTTTGTAACCTTTATTAATCAAAGTATTTTTAGAAAATACTCGAGGCCCCGTTTCAATAATTTTAAATAATTTACTTGTCCTAGTTTCACCATTAGTATGTAATAGCAGATATTTTGCTCCAGCTTCACCTGGCCCTAACCTCAGAGAACCTCTTTTACTATCCGCTCTAGCATTGTATAATTTACTTTTTAGAATCCAGTCCAAATGCATTTTGTTTTTATAAAATGCCACTAATACAGGCGTATCATCAGGGATTAAACCTCTGTTTTTGCCATAGGTTTCAGGTAGTGCTTCTTTAACTATATTTTTCTTATTGGGTTCATTTTTGTATACATCATAAGTTCGAAAAGCAATTCTTTCGCGTTGTGAAGCCCTATTAACAAAGTGTTCAATTACTTCTAAAATGAAAGCCTTAAGCTCGCCAATACCACTGTTGTTTTTTGAGGGACGAACAGGGAATGCTCCTAATCCCGGTATAATCTCATGAAATCCTTTTTGTTTTAAAGGTTTATCTCCTGGATATAAAACGTAGGCTCCGCCCGTTCTTCTAATGGCATCTTTGTAGGCATGCATTTTTAGTAAATCAGCATTTTTGTAAATTCCTTTCTTGTTAGCAGTTTTCTCTTTATCTAAATCTCTTGTAGTATCTTGTTCTATAATATCAGTTAGATTGGCTATTTTATATTTCGCATCAAAGTGAACATGCACAATCAATTCTTGTCTTTCGGCTTCGTTTTCTGTAATTCCGAAAGGCCAAAATGATAAGGTGTAATCAGGCCTTAATGTTGTAGTCCAACTACCTGAATCAGGATAACTTTTCTTACCACTAAAGGATCGATTATAGTTAAATTGAATGTTCAATTTTCTGGTGTCTGTTTCAAATACACCTTTTAAAGCCGTAAATTTTCCTTGTTTAATTTGAAGGTTAAGCCCATCTTTTGTTGGCTTAATTAGCTCTGATATATCTTTTGGGTCTATATCAAAGAGTTCCTGAAATAAATCTAAAAGTTTAAAGAAGAGCCAATATTCATAGAGGGTAGCAATGTCTTTTTTTCCTGCACCATATACATCCTCACCACCTTGCCAAATCAATTTAGCAGCCAATTCAAACATTAACCATGTTCTTAAAACTTCTCTGTACCCCTCTTTTCTCTGAAGGATAGGACTATTCAATTTTAAAGTTGTTGGTCTGGAAATATCTTTAAAAACAGCATGATTTAATTGGGACTCTAACTCACTGATTAATAATTTGGACTCAGTATCGAGCTTAGAATATAGAGAAGCAGCCCTATTGATATCAGAACAGAACTTTAAGAATGTTTCTAAGGCATGTTTAATAAAACGATTTTCTGGCGTATCTACGGAATCTGTTTTACGAACGCTAGTTATTCTTTCAGGAAGTGTTTTTAAACCGTAACTTCCTAAATAATGACCCCTAGGTAAATTTGATCTTCGTCCTCCTTTAACTAGTTCTTTTATGTTGGTATTGGTAAACCTCCTTACACTTCTTACATCTTTTTCTTCATAGATTTCCGTCCACTTGGTTACTGGTGCGGTAACGATTCTATGCACAGCATCCTTAAACTCAGAAGAGTTGATTATAGATTTAATGAAGGCAAATTTTTGATATAGGATTTGACTATCTTTTGAATAGTCTACATCAAAATAATGAGAAACTGGCGAATTAGATTGCAACAGTAAATCAGTGCATTTCTCTGTGATGAGTTCAAGCATGTCTCTGTAATCATCACGATAGCCAGACTTAAGGGATTGAACTTCTAATTCAATTGAAAAGCACTTTTCTAATGTTGCCTTTTTAAGTAAGGGAATCTCTAATGTACCTACGAAAATATTTGGTGCAATTGTACCAATATTTGAGTGTCGCTTATGTTCTTGAATGATATTCTCTCCAATGTCGTCTAGCTGGTAATTGTCATCACTAATTTCATAATCATAATAACAACCTTCTCTTAATTGATAACGTGCTTCATTATTTTCAGCAGCAGAGTCGATTCGATCAAATAAGGTTCCATCTCTTTTGGAACTTATCCAAAGTTTCAAACCTTCTTGAACCGAATCCAATTTTATTTCTATTTCAGATAATGCTTTCATGTATTAGGCTTCAGCATAACTTGCGAATCCATTATCTATTGCGCCTTTATACATCCTTGCAATTTTTTCTAAAGACAGGGGATACAGAACTCCATCGGTCGGCACTAATTTTTCACCTTCTTTTTTGTAAAACTTGAAATCATCTTTCTCGAAAACATCTTTAATTACCTTTAGGTCTTCTTCTAAACAAAAACCACCTAAAGTCTCTAAGATAGGAGATAGCTTTCTTCTTGAACCATGAAGTTTAGGTAGTAGTTTTTGCATTATAGCAATATCAACCTTTTCAGTAGTTGTTAAATTACTATCCAAAGTATCTAATTGATTAATTAATCTCAAAATTTCAGAAGCGCTTCTATAGCCAAATTCTGCACCAGTTTTTTGTAATTCACCAAAGAAATTAAGTAGAGTTTTATTGATTTCATCCAGGTCTTTAGTAGTAAATGATTTGTTGTTTGAAAGATTTATAAAGTTTTGAGCCATAGTTGCTCCTTTCCCGGTTTTTTCATCCTCTTCTAACAAAGCTTTCATATTTAGATCATTTGCTGTGCCAAGGAAACTTTCCATTTCGCTATTGTTAATACGGAATTCTATCGTGTTTGCTCTATCCAAAACTTTTGGACTAAACATGTTGGTGGTTTCATCAATATTTACGGTACCTATGATAAATAAGTTTGCTGGAACTTTAAGTTTTGAAGGAACACCATTTTCCACAGTTCCTTCTGCATAAAGTGGAATTTCTTCGTTGGACTCCATTACACTTAGAAAGTCTGCAAAATATCGTTCTACGTGACTCAGATTCATTTCGTCTAATATCAGAAAAAACGGCAATTTAGGGTTGGCATTTGCTTGTAACAATAAGTCTATTACACCACTATCTGGCTTTACATATTCTTCCGGTTTTAATGCATTTGGATATCCTAATAACGGTTCTCGATTGGTCCAATCTGCACCAACTGGGATAATACGATACTGACTTTCTTCTTGACATATCCATTGCACATAGGCTTGAGCTAATTTAGTTTTACCTGAACCCGATAAACCGGTTAGAATAACAAATGGTTTTGTTAAAAGCGAACTCACAAATCGAGTAATGAGTTTTTCGGAGTAGATTAAGCCAGCGTTTTTGCAATCTACTTGAAAGCTTTTGATGTCAAATTGTGAGGAATTCATTGTCGCGGTATGTTTTTTAATCGGTTCAGAATTTATGATCGATTTATATTCTTCGATTATTTGCTTCAAATCTTGATCAATTCCATTAGTGTCTACTTTCTCATTTAAGTCATACACTTTAAACACATATGATGTTCCATATCGTTCAGGTTTTTGATTGAATGTTCTTTTAAAGAACTCATTAATAGTTTCTTTAGAATTAAGTTTCCAATTCATATCTGGCTCATTCGTTTCACTAATGCCATATGCTAGAATTAGTAAATCAAATTCCTTATAATATAGATATACTGGATAAATTCCCTTACTAGTAGTATTTGGATCCTTTAAAAAAGAAATCCAAGGGATTCTTGCTGTATTGCCTTGCCCGAAACTAACTTTAACTTTTGTGTTTAAATACTCTGATTTAAAATGCTTTGTTTTAAGATTATTTGTTTTGGCTTGTTTTAGAAACAACTCTAATTGTTCACTGTACCCCATTTTTTAAATGTATATTTCTGATTTATTCCCAATTAGAGGTTTTTTTCGTCTACCTTTAAATTTCAGCAAATTGAAAAAGGCATTCTATGCTCCGTAGGTACCTGTTTTGCACCTAAGAATTCACAATATTTTAGTTCTATCTTGGTGTTCGGGCGCCAGTCTTTTTTTGTTCTAAAACCTCTTTAATTCGGTTTATTTTATTGAATTTTTTAATTCAGTCTGCAAAATAGGAATAATTATTATTTATTGCATTAAATGAGTATTGAAACTATTATCAGGTTTAGCCTAGCGTTGGATAAGTACAAGTTCTTTTAATTTTTGAGGTATGGAAATATAAAATGTGCTTGACTGTGCGGCTGATTTTTCAAAGCTTGTGTGCAACAACTTTTACCAGCCGAAATATAAACAAATATCTCAAAAACAACCGAATAAAATCATAAAAGATACCGTTATAAAATAATAAAATAGGATTGCTTCGCATCCTGACAAGGCTCCGCCTTGAAAATAGAAAAACCCCAACCAAAATTTTATCGATAAAAAAACTATTGTAAATCTTTTACGAGATTAGTAGAAATTATTCGCAACAAGTTGCGAGCAAAAATCATCAGATCAAATTCCACAAAAGCTTTCACGAATCAGGATTGCTGCGCATCCTGACAAGGCTCCGCCTTGAAAATAGAAAAACCCCAACCAAAATGTTACCAACAGAAAAATTCTAAAAAGAATTATTCGCAAACGAGTTGCGATTGAAAAAATACAAAATCATTTCCACAAAAACTTTCACGAATCAGGATTGCTGCGCATCCTGACAAGGCTCCGCCTTGAAAATAGAAAAACCCCAACCAAAATTTTAAGCGAGCTTAATTTTGGTTGGGGTTTTTCTATTTATTCGTGACCCCGGCAGGATTCAAAAAATATAATATGATTTAATTTTAAAATTAAAAATAATATGTCTTAAATCTTGATATATAGGCATTCTTAAGTTTTATATTAAAAATTATTCACTAACATAATTAAATAAAATTAATATATATTTATATTTGGGCAACCCATTCGGCAACCCATAATTTAAATATATGTCATCAATAAAATTCCAACTGAGACCAAATCCATCTGGCACCTGTAAAATCAGATTACATTTTAACTACGGAAGAAAACAAGTTTATCGTTATTCTACAAAATACACTATCTCATCAGAAAAGCTTTGGGATAAGTCGAAACAACGAATGAAAATTACTAAAGATAATATTAATGGAGAAGAAATAAATCTTGAACTCGACAAACTAGAAAGAGGTGCAGAAAACTTAATTAGGGAATACGAAAGAACTAATAAAAAATTAAACAGCTCAATAATTAAAAGAGACCTTAAAAAATTAAATGAAAATATTAAACTAGTAAATAAAAAAAAACAAGGTCTTATAGAGTATTTCAACTGGTTTTTAAAATATTATAGTAAAAACCCGCGACCCCGCACCCATAAGGCCTACAAAAAGGGTACTTTAAGAACAATAAGAAATTCTAAGGAAAAACTTGAACAATTTCAAAACCAATATGGTTATTTAGAATTTGAATCCGTCACTCTAGATTTTCATAAAAATCTGCTGAATTTCCTCAATAAACAAAAATTGAGCGACAACTATAAAGGAACTATTATTAAGAACCTTAAAACTGTGATGAATGATGCTTATGAGAGAGATTACCACAATAATTTGGATTTTAAAAAGTCTGGTTTTATTAAACCGAAATCTGAAGCTTATAATATATATCTGAATCAAAAAGATATAAATAAAATAACCGCACTCGATTTAAAAGAAATTATTGATAATCCGAAAGAATACTATCCTAAAGGTGTTTCTATAGCCACATTAGATTTACTTAATAGAATACGTGATTTCTTCTTAATTGGCTGCCATACAGGTTTAAGAATTCAAGATATTTTATCTCTAACTTCAAAAAATATTGAAATAGTAAAAAGCCAGAAAAAAACCTTTAAGATAATTAGTTTAATACCGGAAAAAGTGGACAAACCTGTAGAAATTCCAATCAAAAAACAACTTGAAGTTATACTGAATAAGTATAACGGTTATTTTCCTCGAAAGGTTTCTGATGTAAAAATCAACAAATACATTAAAATAATTTGTAAAGCTGCTGAATTAACAGAAATAGATAGCCACAAGAAAATTCCAAGATACCAGTTAATTTCAAGTCATACTGCACGAAGGAGTTTTTGCACCAATGCTTACAAAGAAGGAATGCACGTATTAGATATTATGTCGATTTCTGGTCATAGTTCGCCAGAAGTTTTTTTAAATTATATTAAAGCCACACCAAGAGATAGATTAAATCAAATTAAAAGCCACCCTTTCTTTCAATAAGAATAAGAATTTAATTATGCAGAACTATACATTTTCATTAAAAATTATTAGCTTTATTGTCTATCCAATAATCTAATAAGCATTGAGTCAAACCGTAATATTTTACAACAATCAAATACATCAAATACTAGCGGATCAACCAGACAGAAATCAGGTTATAAAGCAGATTGACAAAATTAACTCTTTGGAGCACAAGCAAAAAGTTATTCCCTACTATATCACATCGGAATGGGAATTTAATCTTTTCAAAAGATTTGTAAATCTTATTCATAAAAATTGCTTAGAAACTTCAGAAGCCATTTTTTATATTGAGTTGCCTAAAAATTTGTATGATTGGATTAAAAAAAATTCATTTAAAGATTTATTGGCTCAAATTTCTGCTTATTTCGCATTTTGTGAAATGGTTTACGAAATCCGATATAATCGTAAATCGATATTAACAGATAATTTTTATCCTATCATTAAAAATAGTATTAAAAATAAAAAAGAAGAGATTGGCTCGACAAAAATTTCATTTACTGACCTAATTAGGTACAGAAATCTATATCGTAGATTTAGAATGAATTATTTGGATCGTGAAAGAAATATTCTAACATTTAAATATTGGAAATACTCAGAGATTTCCTATAACACTCTTCCCATACCCCCTTTTTTAACCAAAGACAGTAATTCTGAAAATTGGGTAATTGATAAGGATTTAATGAACTTTCAAATTACTACATATTTTACTAAAAAAGGTTACAAAACAATTACTAAAAATAGATTTAATGCACCTGCTTTTGCAGAATATACTAATAAAAACTTAGAGAGATGGAAAGAAATTTATAAATATAACTTAGATCAAGAATCTAATATTTACGGTGATGACATTAAAATAATAAATGCTGTAAAACATATAAATTTCAAAGAAAGGTTAGAATGCCAACTTTGTCATAACGCTCTTGAATTTGAACGTCAAACCGATTTAAGAATGAGTGAAAATCACACTCTATTATGCAATAATTGTTATTTAGAAGAATATTTTGAAAAAGAATTATAAAGAATTAAAACAGAAAATCTATAAAAATAGTACCGATGAAATTTGGAACTATGTAAATAGATTGTTTGAAGTTAATCAAGGAAGCTTTTCTGACAAGATTAATAGGGAAGTAAAAAAAAAACCAAAATCTTATTTACTTATTACCACCTATTTTCTAACACGGTTGGATATAAATTACCTCATAGATTCAAGAGAACGCGGAAAAATTGAAAGACTTATTGAACATTCAATTAGATCAAGCAATAAGAAAGAACTCGATTTATATAGTATTGAGCTTTCATTGAAATCGGAACAAATCATAAATAAATACGGTTGGACTGCATTTCATAAATTTATGGTCGAACCAGATGCCAAAATTAATAATAGTCTACTTCTTATCGATTATTTCATCAACTCACTTAATTCGTATAAATATGAAAAATTCAAATGGGTTGTCGATAAACACGGTTTAAGCAGTTCCAGAAACTTTGGACGATATAATGAACCTCGCTTAGATAAGTTATTTAAGAATGAAACTAAAGATCTCTTAGAGCTTTTGAGTATCAATTTTCGACAGATTTTCATTGAAAAGTGTCAACGTGAGCTATATACTGAAAAACAACCAGAACCTAAGAATAAAGTCTTTTTTTCAGAGGATAGTCAGATGGCTTTTATTTTTAAGGAGAGAAAAAACATCAAAATTTTAAATGAATATTTATCTTTTAAAAATGCTTCTAAACAAACACCCAAACCAGCATTTTTTAATAGGTTATTATATATTTTAATTCATTCACAATTGAATGGAGAAAAGCTGATCCATATTTCTCAACCTCATAAACAAGATTACAAAAAAGAAATTAAACGAATCTTCGGAATAGATTTAAAATTGGATACAATTAATGTTAGTACTAATCTCGTAGACAAAGAATTTGAATATTTTAAAAAAATATTCGGACTCAAATTTAGCTGATTTACAAATAGTTGCACTCCATTGTCGATTTTCAATCGATTTCCAATCATTTCAAACACTTTCCTCCATTTATACATTTGAATCAAATTAAGTTAAACCATAAAACAATAATTATGATTCAAAAGAAGATTCAGCTCATTGAGCTAAACCCAGAAGATTTAAAAAGCGAAATTGTTCAAGCGGTAAAAGCAGAACTCTATATTTTATTTAAAGAAAACAAGCCAAAACCTCCAACTGTTTGGTTAACTCGCAAAGAAGCCAGTCAAAAAATAGGGGTTTCTCTCGTCACATTACATAATTGGAATCTCTCCGGAGAATTAAAAGCTCATAAAATTGGAGGTAGTGTAAGGTATAAATTATCAGATATAAAAGAGAAGTTATCAAAATAACAGATAAGCTAATTATATTAAACAGTTATAAGCGTCTAAATTTTGACGGTTTTACAGTAAACCGATTTAATAATCAAAAATACCTCAAAGTAATTGCAGTACCTTGAAGTATTTACTCTTTTGACTGGATAAAATTCTCAAAGAATAACAAATATATAAAATAAACCGTTACGGTTCTGTTCAATTAAACCGTAATAATTTCTTATCGGTTGCGTCACGGTTTATATGTCACGGTTTACCGATTTATCCAACTTAAAGAGCTACATAACATCAGTAATTATGAAGCAAAGTCAAACAGTTTATCCATTGTTCTACGGTTACATAGAGCAAATGGAGTTAATGCTCAATAAACAAATTTCAATCACTAATCGCGATAAGAAAGTAACATTATTGTGCTTTGACCTCCTTGGTCAAGTTGAAGCCTTAAAGACAGTTTTGGAAAAAAAATTAGTGATAACCAATGTGAACTTCCAAGAAATTGTAAGAAATCTTTATAACCAAGATAAGGAAATTGAAGCGGTTCGATTGGATATTCTTATTAAGGAAAAACAATGTTACCAGAAAATTGCTTATCAAAAAATACCATTATTCAAATTTAAAAATAATAAAAATGAAAAATAATATTCCTTATATACGTGTAAAAACCGATTACTATAAATTAGTAGAAGAGCCAAGTATTGACGGTACAAAAAAAAGAGTTATGCTAGATTGGAAAAAAGACACTATTAAAGACGATCACGGCAAAGAGTTCCTTAATAAGATTCCTAAATATGAAGATTTTGTAAATTATCCAGAACATATCAAGTATAAGCAAGAAATTGACGGTTTTTACAATAAATATAACCCTATAAACCATCAATTGAAAAAAGGACATTTTCCTACCACTGAAACGTTCTTAAAGCAAGTTTTTCAAGAACAGTATCTACTGGCTATAGATTATTTTTCAATAATTTGGCAACATCCAATACACATTTTGCCTATTTTATGTTTAATAAGTAGCGCGAGACAAACAGGCAAAACGACCTTTTTAAATTGGCTAAAAGACATTTTTCAAAACAACATGACGATTAACACCTCCGATGATTTTGAAAGTAGTTTCAATAGTGATTGGGCAGATAAGTTAATTATAGGCGTAGAAGAAGCCAAATTCGAAAAAAAGAATATCATTAATCTGATTAAAAATAATTCGACTGCAAAAAATGGCAAATTACACGGTAAAAATAAAAATAAAAAAGAAATTGAAACCTTCAATAAATTTGTAATGACCTCAAACCATGTAGATAATTTTATTGAAATTGATCGTCAAGAAATCCGATTTTGGATTAGAGAATTAAACCCATTTTCTGTTAAAATAGAGAACCTAGAGAGTAAATTGAAAGAAGAAATTCCTTATTTCCTATGGTATATACAAAATAGAAAAATTAAAACATCTAGGACAAGCAGAATGTGGTTTTCTAATGAAAATATTCGTACCGAAGCTTTAGATCGAATTTCTAACAAAACAGCGATAAATGCCGAAAATGAATTAATAAATATTCTAATAGAACAAATACAGGATTTAGAATTAACCGAAATTAAATATACAAAAACTGAAATTAAAGAATTGGTTCAAGCTCATTACAGAAATATAAAGCTAACCGACATTAGAAACATTTTAGAAATAAAATGGAAACTTAAGGCATCCCTATCTACATCATATAAAGGGTATCAAAAAATTTATAATGAGTATTCTAAAGCTTATGAAATAGTTGAACATCCAAAAAAAGGTAGAGTTTATATTTTTACATTAGATTTTTTAAATGAAAAACTTTGTTGAATTGTTGCGAAGTAAAACAAGCAGCTTTAAATCAACCTGTTAAATTAAAAAAAAGGTCAACATTTCTTTTCTACATTTTGAAATGTTGACCTTTTTAATTGCAATATATTTCTAATTATCAGCCAATTAATTTGATAAATCAACAAATCAACACAATTTACAAAGTTCAATATATAATCCTACCGATGATGTTATTGAAGTGTTATAAATTATTAAAGTTCAAAGGAAATAGACACATTTAGAGATATTCTTGTATTTTTGTAATAACTAACATTATGGCACAGATTGATTACATACAGAAGATTGCTGAACACGGCTTAGACAATGATAAGGACAAACTCCTGAAGTCGCTTTACGAGCTAATTGATTATTATAAGAATACCAAAAAAATCAATATGGCTATCCAATTACAAACAGCAATAAAGGATGCTAAACGCAAATCTGGTAATCTAACAAGAGTTGGTTCAGATCACTACTTCAATAAACAAAATGATCGCGAAATCGATAATTTGATTATTGATAAGATAAGATCTGAATATAAATTAGAAAACATTATTATTGAAAAGAATGTTCAAAATGAGCTCACTCAATTTATAAAGGAAAATAGATCAATAGAATTACTTCAAAAATTCAATCTTCCAGTTTCAAATAAATTGTTACTTCACGGTCCTTCAGGCTGTGGAAAAACTTTAGCATCGTATGTCGTAGCAGGCGAATTAGCAAAGGAAATGTATGTCGTGAATTTGGGCGCCATT
Source organism: uncultured Mesonia sp. (assembly GCA_947494545.1). Classification (GTDB taxonomy): domain Bacteria; phylum Bacteroidota; class Bacteroidia; order Flavobacteriales; family Flavobacteriaceae; genus Mesonia. The sequence continues at coordinate 147,878 of CANLVH010000005.1, forward strand.
GTTTCCTCAAAACTTGGCGAGACCAGTAAAAACATTACCAAGGTTTTTAAGAAAGCTTTTCACGAAAAATGTATAATCTTTATAGATGAGTTCGATTCTCTTGGCAAAATTAGAGATTATAACCAAGATCATGGAGAGATGAAAAGAGTAGTTAATACTATTCTTCAACTTTTTGATTATCTTCCCGAAGAAGCAATCGTGATAGCTGCTACAAATCAAGAAAACATGCTTGATGATGCAATTACTAGACGTTTTGATCTAAATCTGAAACTTACTATACCTAATAAAGAAAAAATTCAGTCCCTAATTGAACTCACATTAAAAAAAGGGAACTTTAATAAGCCTCATAAAAGACAATTAAATGATATTATCAATCAATGCCAGGGTTTGAGTTATTATAGCATTCAAAAAACATTGGTTAATGCGATAAAAAGAACTCTTTTCGAAAATATTGAAAGCAAAAATTTACAAATGAAGGTTGATTTAAACATATGGTCAAAATTGATTAAATCCGAAAAAAAAGCATTGAAGAAAGATTAAGCTAAATCGATGTCCGCCTCCTGATCAAGTTCTCCGATTACTTTAAGATTGTTAATTTCTATCATTTCGTTATATAAGCTAAACTCTGTATCATTTTTTAGTTCTTCTTCAATTCTAATAACCATTGAAAATGAATTTTCTAAATCTTGATTTCCAAATCCATCTTTCAGTAGACTTCTAACACCAACTGCTATTTCACCGTCCAAAATTTCAATATCATTTGGTTGGAGCCTATATTCTTTTTTTTGTGCGTTCGAGAACAAACAATTTTCTAAACCAAAATGATCTTCACTCCAAGAAAAACCTTTTTTGGCAACAATATCTTCTTTATTATTTTGGGCTATTTGCTCAATCGATAAATTCTGAACCAAATTAAATGATATGTGAAGTGGTAGGTAATTTAGATGATTATTCTTATTTGGATCGAATTTATAGGTTAATGCTATGGTAAAAATCAATTTATTTCCTGATTTTTTTAGATAATCTGGGATGTAAATCGGCATTGACAAGATCTCTTTTGGCTTAATCTTGTCCTCAATGATAAAAGTTATAGCATTATTAAAAGACTCTGTTAAATTTTTCTGGTCAGGCTTGCCAAAGCCTATTAATTTTTTCAACAGTATTTCTTTATCTTTAAAATCAGGTATTTTACTCGGTTTATAGTAGTTTGCAGAATTAATTAGAAGTGCTTTTACAGTTTGAGTTTTTAAATCTGGATAAATAGTTAGAATATCAGCCGCCATTGATGTAACTAAGGGTGTTGCTAGGCTTGTACCCACACCGCGAGAATACCACTCCCCTTCACTCATTAAAACTTCAATTCCTGAGTCAAAGTCAAAATGATCGCCTCCATCAAATACCAAATCCGGTTTGTTCAAAAATTTATTTTTTCGGTTTTTCTTTAATTTAGTAGAGTTGATATTTTGATCAAAATCAAAATGAGATTTACGGGTATAATACGCAGGATAAATATTAAGTGGCGTAACATCAGAATTTTCATTTTCCTCAATATTTCCAGCTAACGCACCTACGGAAATGTTATTTAAAGACTCTGCTGGCGGACAAATATTAGTCGTCTCGTGATTATGTATTTTAGATGTGGAATCTAAAGTATGAAAAAAAGCAGGATAATTGTGATCTGAATGATAATCGTCAGTCAGTAATTCCTTAAGAGCTTTATCATCAAAGTTGCCAACGGAGATAAATATTAAAATATCCAATTCAAAAGATAGTTTGTCCAATTCGTACGCAAAGTCAGAATAGTTCGAATTATAATTCTTGTAAAAATCGAAGTTCAAAGACATATTGAATATTCGAACGGCGTATTTAACATTTGCTTCTCGGATAGCTTCTAATAATTTAGTCAAATCAATAATATCATTGGGTCTATGGAGTGCCTTTATTGAAACTAATTTACATTTAGGTATGTAGTTATCCTCTATCGTAAAAGATAATTCGGTTCCAAAAACACTCAACCCTGCTACCATTGTGCCGTGGCCTGAGTGATCTTGATCAGTTTCATTAGTAATGTTGATAACCCCGTCGATAAGACCGTCAAATGGTTCTATCTCATTAATTCCAGTATCAATAATTCCTATGACAGGAAGATTTTCGGGTATTTGAGTATCGAAACCGTACTCAAAACGTTCTTGGCCATATATTCCTGGACGAATAGTTAAAGCTCGCGAACTTATAATACTTTTTACAACATCAAAATTTTGATTTATTGAAAATAACTTATCATTTTCTATGTGTCCAATATAAAAAATTTCTTCTGCATCTTTAGTTTTATAGTTAATACCATTTTTTTCTAAGTATATTTTGAGTAACTCTTTTTGAGTATTGGCAGATTTATTTGGCGGGATCAAACTAATAAAAACTCCTTCCGTATCATGAGTCTTTAAGCGTTCATCATAAAATGAAAATTCGAGTATTAAAGCAAGTAGATTATAACTCTTTCCCGAATATTCGAGATCATCATCCGAATCTATAATAATTTCAATATGTTCCTGAAATACTCGGAATAGAGCCTCGTCTTCTATTTCAAAAAGAACTGTTTTATTAAAATCAGTATATTCAACAGGATTTAAACCATATTTCTCTAGAAACTTCTTTTTTAGATCGGAATTAAAAGTTTTAAAGAATTTAATTCTTATGAGGTCTATCTTCACTGGGAGTTTAAAAGTTCTTCTTTCATCTCTAGCTGTTTTTTGTGTAACGAAAGAGGTGTAACTTAACTGTAAAACTCTAATAGTATCCCTTTTAATTTTTTTAACAGGCGGTTCATTGTCATCATTATCTTCCCCACCGCCAAAATTCCTTTTTCGATTAAATATGGGACTATTTTTTTTTAAATTATCTAAGTAAAAATGCTTATTCATAATATACCTTTAATAGTTGGTAATTAATTCAATATACTGACTTTATCAATCTTTTTCATTAACCTATCGGTTTCTGTGAGGGCAACAATTATTTTTTGATAATGTAGAATATCTTCAAATTTTAATTCTCTGCCTTTACGGTCTTTAAGCCATTTTTGCGCGGGTTGGTAACCACCAATGTAAAACTCCCAAGCGGTTTGTGGTACGTTATCAAAATATTGCTCATCATTTATCCAGACTTTACCGGTTTTTTCTTCTTTATTGCTTAACTCAAAACCCGGACTGGTTTTTGTAATTTTTCTGGTAATGATGTTATCGCCATCTACAGGATAGGTGGTTATATAATTTTCTGTTTTATCGCTTTCCAGTAAATGAATTTTACGCAGCTCGCCACCTAATTTTACCAACTGCCAAAATTGCTGCTGATCTTTTGGATATGGCACCCGTGGGAAATCTATTTTTAAAAACTCCTTGTAGGTTTCGCGATAAGTTGGGGAATGTAAAACCGCATAGATGTAGTCAAACAAATGTATGGGGGCAAAGGTGGTACGAGAATCACTGCGGACTTCTCCCGAATTTGTGATACAAACATTGCCTTCTTCCTCTTCCGTCACAAAGTCCAAGCCAAGGCTTTCTTCTATTTTAGTCAGAATTTTCGAGTCTAAATTAGGTACTCGCTTGGGTTTGGTTTCGGTGCTTTGTTGATCGTTTGGCTCGCGAATTATGTATAAAGGGAAAATTGAAGTTAAAAATCTATCACTTAATCTTGCGTCAGCTAAGGAATTCGATACGAATAAGCTTGTATAATTCTTTTCTTTATTTATTCTTATAGATGCTAAAGCTAAATTCTTTCCATTAAGAAAGTTACACATAACTTTAGCCCTACTTCTTTCTATTAATTTTGGATCCCAATAAATGAATTTATTATCAAATGGTCTATAAGAAATTGTCTCTATTATATTTTCATTTCCTTTGATATTATAATAATTTTCAACATTCTCGAGCAATTCTTCCTTATTATCATTTATTAATATTTTGTCCTTTGCTGTTACAATACCAGCCGTATTGGATCTAAATATTTCCGTAAGTTGAAATCCCTCGTCGTATTTACCTTGCTCTTCAAAATTCTTTTTTACCAAATAATAATTTGGAGCTACATTTTTTAATTTATTGAAGGGTATTGTTTTGATCGAATTAGAAATTAAAAAATCATATTTGACTTCTCTTTTTCCATACACATCGTAATGAAATATTTCGCCTAATTCATTTGGTTTTTTCTTTCCTGTTTTGGAAAAGATATTAATAGATACTCCTTGTTCGATATCAAATACATTTACATCGGCGGAACCATCCGGAGCTGTTTCCTTCTTTTTAGCATTTCCGTGTAAATCAATGGTGTAAATTTTATCATAGGTTTTTAGCAAATTCCATCTCATCCCCCTAAATGTAGGATTATCTAAAAAGCCATGTGGGTTAATAAATGCCAAAATTCCTTCACCATTCTTTTCAATAAAATGCTGCCCATAGCGCATAAATTTCACATAATCGTCATTGATCCATTTTGGATTACGTTCCTTCAATTTTACTTTTCCGCCGGGTTCCTTTTTATAATCATCCATTAAATCCATAATCCATTTGCCTTTATTGGCACTCTCCCCAGAATAAGGGGGATTTCCAATCACACACATTACCGGTGTATCGCGTTTAATATGGTTGGCTTCATTGGCTTCGGTACTTAGCCAGTTGGAGAAAAGCGTACCGGTGTCTTTATGGTGTTCTTCTAAAGAATTGGTGAGATAAACATTTAAGCGCTGGTTGCTATTTTCTTTATAACCGGTTTCGCGCAATAGCATATCCAGTTTTAAATGTGCCATTGCATAAGAAGCCATCAACAACTCAAAACCATTAAGCCGTGGAATTAAGTGTTGCTCTACATAACCGCTCCACGCACCTTGCATGGCTTTAAACTTTTTGCTGTAAATATAATTGACCACTTCTGCCAGAAAGGTTCCCGTTCCGGTTGCCGGATCTAAAATCTGTACTTTATGAACTTCTTTTTCTATTTGTTTGTAGCCGGTAGCCGAACGTTTGTCGGCAACATCGGTATTTACTTTTATTTTGGTTTTTGTGGTGTCTGCTAAACCTTGTGGGAGATTAAACTCGGTTTTTAAAACATCATCTACGGCACGCACAATAAATTTTACAACGGGTTCTGGTGTGTACCAAACGCCACGAGCTTTTCTAAGCTTAGGATCGTATTCTGCCAAAAAGGTTTCGTAAAAGTGAATAATGGCATCTTGGGTTTGTGTGCTTTTACCAAAATTCTTTAAAAGCTGTTCTACGTTGGTTGCTCTAAAAACATCTGCAAGGTTTTCTACGGTTGGTTTTATACGTTCGTCAATATCGGGACCGGCTACATACCCAAATAATTTCCGTAAAAACGGATTGAATTTTGGGATAAGCTCGGCTGCTTCTTGTCTACTAAAATCGTTTAAAGTAGGATCGTGCAAACGCGCAGCAAACATACCGTAAGCTAAAGTTTGTGCATAAATATCTGCGAAACCTTTAGGTGTTAAATCGTGTATAAGAATTTCTTTAAAGGTATGGTATTGCCCTTGTAAAGAAGTGTTTTCTTGGGTTTGCTCATCAGAAGTAATGGCATTTTCTAAAATATTTTGCAGTAAACGTGCTTTTGCAGCCATCATTTCTGCAAGCTTTTTAGCAGATTTAATGGTTTGTCCAATAAAACTGCAAAAGTTTTTTATAAGATTTTCGAAATGCTGAAAATTTTCTGGAAGAGGAACGAGCTTATTATCTTGAATTTCGGCTAATCTAATTTCGTGAACCAATTCGCCATTTTGGTAAAATTGAAACCATAGATAATCGGTTATAATTAAATTATCTAAAGCGTTACGGTAACGTGTAAATTGCTCTTTGTACGTCTTAGAATTTAGGTCTTTGCCTACATCTTTAGCTTCAATATACCCAATAGGGATTTTTCCATTGGTTAAAACATAATCTGGGTTTCCACAATTAGTAACATTTGCCGGTTCATTGGTAATATCTATGTCGGTTAAAATGTTACGCAGTAAGTTTTCTAAATCTGCTCTGTATGAATGCTCTCTGGAAATTCCTGAACCGTAACGCTTATTTACGGTTTCTAAATATTGCTGAATGGTCATTGAAAAAAATGTAAAGTATAAATTTTAGAATTCTTAAGCTCAGTTACTCCTCAAATATAATAGAAAATAAACTAATAAACCGTTACAATGAAATAGAGGTTCGTCTGAAATTAGTTTAAACGGCTTAATTAAACTTTACTTTTTCTTAACGCCTACACATAGGGCACCCCATCGGGCAGCCCATAAAAATCAAAACCCCTTGACTATCAAGAGGTTTTAAGCATAAAAAGTGACCCCGGCAGGATTCAAACCTGCAACCCTCAGAGCCGAAATCTGATGCGCTATTCAGTTGCGCCACGGGGCCTTTTTTCCGTAAAGAAACAAGTCCACTTCTTGCTTGTTTTTAAGTTTTCTTTACGTCTAATGCGCGGCAAATATAAAAAAATATTCTATACCTCAGCCTAAGCTTTACCTGCATTTTACCTAAATGTTTACTTAGATAATTTTTTTCTTACTATGCTAGAAATGGTTTTGCCGTCTGCTTTTCCGGCCAATTCTTTACTGGCTATGCCCATAACTTTTCCCATATCTTGCATGCCGCTTGCCTCGGTTTGCTGTATGATTTTTTCTACTTTAGCTTCTATCTCTTCTTCGCTGAGTTGCTCCGGTAAAAATTGCGCAATAACTTCTGCTTGCTCTTCTTCCGGCTTGGCTAAATCTTCGCGGTTTTGCTCGCGGTAAATCTGTGCGCTGTCTTTGCGTTGTTTTACCAATTTTTGTACGAGTTTAAGCTCATCTTCTTCGGTTAATTCTTTAGCGCTACTTGCTGTTTTAGCTTTTAAAATTTCGCCCTTTACCGCCCGTAAAGCTTCTAAAGCTTGGCTGTCTTTGCTACGCATTGCAGCCTTCATTTGGGTCATTACTTCACTCTCTAAACTCATCTTAAATTGGTTTTTATAATAAGCACAAATGTACTTATTCTAATCGAAAAATCCGAAGTTAAAATTATTTAACCCCGGATTTTTTAGCTACTAATAACTAACAATCACTACTTATAAACCTGAGTTCGATCTAAGCTTTCCCAATAAAAAACCTACAAATCGATAGGATTCTTGCACTTTAAGAAGCATTGTTCATTTTCTTTGCTCGTCCAAAGAAAACGAACCAAAAGAAAAAGAATTAAAAACTAAAACCTTTATATCGAATTCACATTATAAACTAAATCTTTTTTTAATTCTTAACCTATAGGAAAAACGCATCTTTTAAAGATCAGTAAAAAGTAGCGCAGTCAAAGCCTGTTTTCTAAGCTTAAACAGTCTTGGACTGCGCTCAAACTAGGTTAGTATAGCTATAATTATATACTGACCGCTATCCTCTTTTTAAAAGACTTTATTCATTTTTTAATCTACATTATCGTGCAAAAACGAGTTATTACTGCGTAGATTAATTTCGTTATCGTCACTATTATTTACGCTGGTGCGCGAAAGTTTCTCGTTATTGCCGCTTTGGTTTTCTTCCAGATTTACACCCGCTCTTTTATAGGCCGGCTGCTTTTCTATCTCGTCTATATTATTATTACTTCTAAATTTATAATTGAAGTTTTTCATGCGCTTTCTACGCTCGGCAGCACGCGCAATTAAATCTTCTGAGATAGGACTGTTAAAAGGATCTGCTTCTTCTGCGGCTTCGTCTTCTGTTTTGGCCGGTTGTTCTTTTTCCTTCTTTCGGTAAGTTTCAAACGTATTTTCGGCCGGCTTGTTTTCCGGTTGCTTTTTTTCCGGTTTTGGTTGTTGTAGCGGTTTTGCGTTTTGCATTTTCTCCTCCAAATCCATATAATCTTCTAAGCTGTAACGCTTGGCGCCGGTAGAATCTTCTGTGTTAGAAGAACGTGGTGGCGTTTGCCTTTGCGGATGGTTTTGCGCTTGGTTTTCTGTCTTTTCGTCTTCTAAATTATAAACTACTTTCTCTTCGGTTTCGTTTTCAGGAGTTTCTTCTTCTTTTGGTTCTTCTTCCTTTAAAGGGAAATTAAAGGTGAATAAATCTTGCTCCGGCTCTTTTTCTTCTTCTGCCTTAATTTCTTCCATATCTTCTACTTCCATCTCATTAGGCTTGTCTGTAGAATCTATTATCACAAAATCTTCTTCGTTGTATACAATTTCTTCATAATCTACTTCTAACTCCTTAAGAAGCTCTGAAGTAGGAACCGGTTGCATAGCAGCTTTCTCTTCCCCGGAAGGGTTATTCTCTTCTTCTTCTAAATTATGAACAATCTTTTTTTCTTGCTCCGGTTGCGGATTTTGTGCAGCAGGTTTAAAGGTTTTTCGGCTTCCCTTTAGACTTAAGTCTTGGGTTGCTTTTTGCTCATCTTCTAAAGTGTGAATTATTTTTTTTTCCTCGGTATTTACAATCACATTTTGTTGTTCTACATCAAATCCTGTAGCAATTACGGTTACCGAAATAGATTCGTCTAAGGTTTCGTCTTCGCCAACGCCCATAATAATATTGGCACTGTTGCCGGCTTCTTCTTGAATATGGTCGTTTATTTCTCCTATTTCGTCTAAAGTAATCTCGTTAGAACCCGATACAATTAGCAGCAATACATTTTGGGCTCCGGTAATTTTATTATCGTTTAATAAAGGCGAGTCTAGCGCTTTCATAATGGCTTCTTGTGAGCGGTTGCTACCCGAAGCTACCGCAGAGCCCATTATGGCGGTTCCGCTGTTACTCAATACGGTTTTTGCATCGCGCAAGTCAATATTTTGCGTGTAGTGATGCGTAATTACTTCTGCAATTCCGCGAGAAGCGGTTGCCAAAACTTCGTCTGCTTTTGAAAAGCCGGCTTTAAACCCAAGGTTACCGTAAACTTCGCGTAATTTGTTATTGTTAATTACGATTAACGAATCTACATTTTCCCGTAGTTTTTCTACGCCTTGTTGTGCTTGTGCATTTCTGGTTCTGCCTTCAAACTGAAACGGACTGGTAACAATACCAACGGTTAAAATATCCATATCTTTAGCTTGCTTGGCTATAATGGGAGCGGCTCCGGTTCCTGTACCACCGCCCATTCCTGCAGTGATAAAAACCATTTTTGTATTGGTGTCGAGCATATTTTTTAGCTCGTCAAAACTTTCTAAAGCAGCTTGCTCACCAATTTGCGGATTTGCGCCCGCGCCCAAACCTTCGGTAAGGTTTACGCCCAATTGTATTTTTATTGGTACCGGACTGTTTTCTAAAGATTGTGAGTCTGTGTTACAAACCACAAAGTCTACCCCGTTTATACCTTGTTTAAACATGTGGTTAATAGCGTTGGTGCCTCCGCCGCCAACACCAATAACTTTTATGACGTTGGACTGATTTTTGGGAAGGTCGAATGAAATGTCGAATTCTGTGCTGCTCATAATTCTATTTTTTTCGGGTTAATGTGTTTTCTTTTTCTTATTTTTTTATTCTGCGTTGTCTAAAAAGTCTTTAAAATTGTCAAACCATTTTTCAAAAATGCTTTGTCTTTTTTCTTTTTTTGGCTCGGGAGCGTGCGGATCTTCTTGCAAGTTTTCTTCTTGGTTTACTTCTTGGTCAAAATCTTTTTGCAAGCCTTCTTCTTCATTCTCGTCGCTCTGCGTTTTTTCTTCTTCGGCTTGTAGTTCTTGCTCTTCTTCTTGTTTTTCTATCTTCTCTATGCTGTTTAAAACCAACCCAACCGCGGTGGCATAAAGTGGCGAGGTTGTTTCGCCATCGCTATCGCCGGCCAAATGCTCGTTAGGATAACCTATTCTGGTATCCATACCGGTTATATATTCTACCAACTGCTTTAAATGCTTTAATTGCGAACCGCCACCGGTAATTACAATTCCGGCAATTAATTTTTTCTTTTGTTCTTCGTGGCCGTAGTTTTTAATTTCTAAGAACAATTGTTCTATAATTTCTACTACCCTAAAGTGAATTATTTTAGAAAGGTTTTTTAGCGTGATCTCTTTTGGTTCGCGACCACGTAATCCGGGGATAGAAACAATCTCGTTGTCTTTATTTTCGCCGGGCCAAGCAGAACCAAATTTCACTTTAAGCAATTCGGCTTGTTTTTCTATAATAGAACAGCCTTCTTTTATGTCTTCGGTAATCACATTTCCCCCGAAAGGGATAACTGCGGTGTGCCGAATGATACCATCTTTAAAAATTGCCAAATCTGTGGTGCCGCCACCAATATCTACCAAAGCAACACCGGCTTCTTTTTCTTCTTGACTTAACACGGCATTGGCAGAAGCCAAAGGTTGTAAGGTAACGCCCGAAAGTTCTAAACCGGAACTTTTTATACAACGACCAATATTTCTGATGGAAGAAATTTGCCCAACCACCACGTGAAAATTGGCTTCTAATCTGCCGCCATACATTCCTATAGGTTCGGTAATTTCTGACTGGCCGTCTACTTTATATTCTTGCGGCAAAACGTGAATAATTTCTTCGCCGGGAAGCATAACCAGTTTATGCACTTGGTTGCACAGGGTTTGTATGTCTTTTTCGTCTATAACCTCGTCTGAGTTGGTGCGGGTTATATAATCGCTATGTTGTAAACTGCGTATGTGTTGGCCGGCAATGCCTACCACTACATCGTTTATTTTAAAACCCGAGTTTGTTTCTGCTTCTTGTACAGCTTGCTGAATAGATTGTATGGTTTGGGTAATGTTGTTTACCACGCCACGATGCACGCCCAAACTTTTGGAACGCCCAATGCCTAAAATCTCCATTTTGCCGTATTCGTTTTTACGGCCAATCATTGCCACAATTTTTGTGGTACCTATATCCAATCCTACTGCAATATCTTTATCTCCCATTGTTATACCCTATTTTTTTGTACACACTACTTGATTTTCAAACTGCAAATTAACGCTTTTGTAAGCGTTTAATTTTTGGTCTTGGTGCGCTTTTTTATAAAAGGCTTTAAAATTTTTTATTTTCTTATTAAAGTTCGTTGTCTTGCCTAAATAAACGTCAAAATCTAGGTTTCTTAAACTCAATTTATAATCACCAGAATTTAAGCGTTGTATGGCGATAATGTGTTTCTTTAAGAAGTCGTCTTTGGTGATTTGTGTTACCAAAGGAAAAACTTCTTCTAAATGCTTTTCGGAAACGCCCGAAATTAACGGCACACGCGCCGAGTAATTATCGGACAACGGCATTTTTTTGCCTTCTTTATCTATATAAAAAGCATTTTTGCCAAATACTCTGGCTATTGGTTGGCGTTGTGTTATTATTGCTCCCAAACTGCCATCTACATTCATATACACATCTGCATCTGCTATCATTTGATTTTCGTCTAATCGTTTTTCTAAGCTACTCAAATCTAAGCTTTCTTTGGTTTGCTTTGCTAGGCTGTCTTTACTGATTATCAACAACTTATTAACCGATGTTTCGGCAATATAGAGGTTTTCGCCATTGGTAAATTGTATAGCTACCTTGTCTATTTTTCTGGCAATATTACGCTTGGCAGAAAAGCTGTACAAAAACACCAGCACTGCCAATAATGCAAAAGCTTTTATGTAATTCCAATTAACTTTCATGCTTTAACGCGCTTTTAATTTCTTCTGCTTTTTCTCCTATATTTCCTGCACCAAGTAGAACAATTACATCTGTCTTGGTATTTTTTAAAACTTTGGTCAAATCTGTAATTTCTACCAAGCTTTTAGCCGGATTATCTATCTCTTCTAATAGTGCTTTAGCGTTTACCCCGGCAATTGGTTTCTCTCTGGCCGGATAGATTGGTAATAAAATAATTTGATTAAAAGCTGCAAGGCTCTTGCCAAATTCTTTTAAAAAATCTTTTGTTCTGCTGTATAAATGCGGCTGAAAAACTGCAGTCACCTTTTTTTGCGGATGCATTTGTTGCACCGCTTGCCAAACTGCATCTATCTCTTTTGGGTGATGCGCATAATCTTCTATTAAAACCGTGGGCGACTTTAAATGATAGGTAAAACGCCTATCTACGCCTTTAAAAGTAGCAAGCGCCTCTTTTATTTTTTTCGGGTCTTGGTTTTCGTTTAAAGCTAAAGCCATTGCCATTGCGGCATTCATTAAATTATGTTTTCCGGGTAACGAAAATTTACAAGCTTCTATAGAAACACTAGCAGTTTTAAAATCGAATAGATACGAACCTTCTTCAACATGCACATTGTTAATTTCGAAATCTGCTGCTTCTTTTACAGCAATAGTTTTTCCGTTAAACGGAAGGGATTTTGCCTGAAATAATGCTGTATTGCTATCTACTCTCGTCACAAAATCATGAAAAGTTTTTAGCAACTCTTCTTTGGTATTGTAAATGTCTAAATGGTCTGCATCTACAGAAGTAATGCCAATAACATTTGGCGAAAGCTGTAAAAACGAACGATCAAACTCGTCTGCTTCTACTACAATAGTTTGATTACCGTCTGCAATAAAATTAGTTTTATAATTCTCGCTAATGCCGCCTAAAAAGGCGGTTAGTTTAACTCCGCACTGTTTCAAAATATGTGCTAAGATGGCAGTAGTAGTTGTTTTACCGTGTGTACCTGCTACTGCAATTGTGTGAAAACCTTTTGTAACCATTCCTAGAACTTCTGCACGCTTTTTTACTACAAAATTATTTTGCGTAAAAAATTGGTACAATTGGTTTTCTCTAGAAACAGCCGGAGTATAAACCACCATTGTTTTTTTGGCGTCTGTAAAGTTTTTTGGTAGTTGATTTTTACCGTCAGAAAAATTAATTGAAATATCTTCTGTTTGCAATTGTTCTGTGATTTGGGTTGGCGTTGCATCATACCCGCCCACATTTTTACCGTTGCCATTAAAGTAACGCGCCAACGCACTCATGCCAATGCCACCAATGCCAAGAAAGTAAAAATTTTGTATGTTATTTAAATCACTCACTTACTGTTTTTCTTTTATTAATTTCTCTATTTCGTTTACAATCGCGTTGGTTGCGTTGGGCTTAGCCAAAGCTTTTATATTTTTAGATAATTCTTTTTGTCTGTTTGTATCTGCTAACAAATTGGCAAATTCTATTTGAAAATGCGCTTCTAAATCTGCTTCTTTCAGTAAAATGGCCGCGTCTTTTTCTGCAATAGAAGCTGCATTTTTAGTTTGATGGTCTTCTGCCACATTTGGCGATGGAATAAAAATTGTAGGTTTACCAACAATGCATAATTCGCTTACCGCTCCCGCCCCTGCACGCGAGATAATAATATCTGCGGCAGCATAGGCAAGATCCATTCGGTTTAAGAATTTGTGAACTTGCATAAATTCATTAGCAGCATAATTTTTATATTCTTCGTAGTATAACTTCCCGCATTGCCAGATTACTTCTATATTTTTTTCTTTAAGGAATGTTATGTTTTCCTCAATTAATTGATTGATGCGCTTGGCACCTAAACTGCCGCCAACAATTAATAAAGTGGTTTTTTCTTTTGAAAGCTTAAAATGCTGAAGACCTGCTTCTTTTTTGCTATCTATTTCTAATAAATCTAGCCGCACCGGATTCCCCGTAAGGGTAATCTTTTCTTTGGGGAAATAACGCTCCATATTTTCGTAAGCCACACATATTTTTGCTGCTTTTGCTGCCAGCCATTTGTTGGTAATACCCGCATACGAATTTTGTTCTTGCAAAAGACAAGGAATATTTTTTTGTGTAGCGGCTTTTAGCAAAGGTCCGCTGGCAAAACCGCCGGTGCCAATAACCACATCTGGTTTAAAGTTTTGCAAAATGCGATGCGCTTTAACTAAGCTGCTTATTAATTTTATAGGAAAAAGCAGGTTAGAAAAGTTTATTTTGCGCTGTAAGCCGGAAATCCAAAGACCTTTTATAGGATAGCCGGCTTGTGGCACTTTTTCCATTTCCATTTTATCTTTTGCCCCAACAAACAGAATTTCTGCTTGCGGATATCTTGCTTTAAGCGCATCTGCAATGGCTATTGCCGGGAATATATGTCCGCCGGTGCCACCTCCTGATAATATGAATTTTAACTTTCTCATATTGCTTCGCTTAAAACATCTAAGGGATTATCGTTTTCGTCTTCCTTTAGTTGGTTTTCTTCTTTTTCTTCTTGTAATTTTATTTCTTCGCGTTTTGCGCTTACGCTTTGTACGATTCCTAACGCCAAACAAGTCATCCAGATAGATGAACCCCCACTACTTATAAGCGGTAGGGTTTGTCCGGTAACGGGAAACAATTCTACCGTTACTGCCATATTTATCAGGGCTTGAAAAATAACCGGCAAACCTACACCAATTACCAATAACTTCCCGAAAACGGTGTTGGCTTTGGTAGAAACAATTACCAATCTAAATAAAATAAACAGGTAAGCTCCCATTACAAGAAAGCCGCCAATTAATCCCATTTCTTCTACAATAATGGCATAAATAAAATCTGAAGAAGATTGGGGCAAGAAATTTCTTTGAATACTTTTTCCTACTCCTTCGCCGGCAACTCCGCCTCGCGCAATGGCTATCTTTGCTCGCTCTATTTGGTAATCTGCTTCTGTGTCTTTATCGTCTGCAAAATTTTCTATTCGGTTTACCCACGTATCTACCCTGTTGGGGAAAAGTCCCGGAAAGGCTTTTGCACTTAGCATAAACAGACTTAAGAAAATAGCTCCGGTAAGCAAAACTATTCCGATGTATTTTAAAGGATATCCGCCAAGGAAAACCAATACTATTACCATTGTGAATAAAATTGCAGTGGTAGAAAAGTTGGCAGGCAAAATTAATACTAAAATTAGTGCCACAGGAACCCAAAGCGGTAAAATAGTTTCTTTAAACGTAACTTTTTTATGGTGAATTTTAGAAAGATAACGCGCCACATAAACCATTAAAACCACCGATGCTAAGGTAGAAGTTTGAAAGGTTTTATTGATTATAGGAATGCGAATCCACCTACTGGCATTGGCGCCATCTATAGTTGTGCCTTGTGCCAAGGTGTAAATTAGCAGTAAAACCACTACCGGAAAGAGCAAGATAGACAAACCCCTAAAATAATGATAGGGTATTTTGTGCGCTACATAAAAAATAACAAAACCTAAAAACAAGTGTACAAAATGCGATACTAAGTATTGAAAAGTACTGCCATCACCATATAAATACGCCAAGTTGCTACTAGCGCTATACACCGGTATAAACGAGAATATAGCCAATAGGGCTGCGATGGCCCAAATAGCTTTATCGCCTTTTAAATAATAAAAAATATTTTTTGATGGTGTCTCTTTCAAAACCAAGTTTAATTTTTATAGTTTTCGTACACTTTCTTTAAATTGTCTACCTCTGTCTTCGTAATTTTTAAAAAGATCGAAACTTGCACAAGCCGGCGAAAGCAAAACACTATCTCCGGATTTGGCTAAATGGTAAGCCATTTTTACGGCTTCGTCCATAGATTGGGTTTCGTAAATATCTTTTACACAATTTTGAAAACTCTTTACAATCTTTTCGTTATCTACTCCCAAGCAAATAATTGCTTTTACAGATTTGTTTACCAACGGCAATAATTCTTCGTAAACATTTCCTTTATCTACGCCGCCAACTATCCAAACGGTTTCGCTGGTCATACTGTCTAAAGCGTAATACGTTGCGTTGGTATTGGTTGCTTTAGAATCGTTTATATATTGCACGTTGTTTATTTTTAAAACCTTTTCTAAACGGTGCTCTACCCCTTGAAAACCTTCTAGACTTTCTCTAATGGTTTGTTTTCTTATTTTTAGCAACTGCGCAACAGTAGCGGCCGCCATGGCGTTTTTGGTATTATGTTCGCCTTTTAATGCAATGTCTGCTTTTGGCATAGTAAATTCGTTATTTTCTATTTGTACTTTTATTTCTTTGTTATCTATAAATGCGCCGTCTGTCTCTATTTTTTCGGTAGACAAAGGCAACTTTTTTGCTTTTATTTCATGTTTTTTTAAATAGTCTTGAATTGCCGGATTATCTGCATCAAAAATCAAATAATCTTTTTCGGTTTGGTTTTCTGAAATTCTAAACTTAGAGGCAACATATTTATCAAAATCATATTCGTATCTATCTAAATGATCTGCTGTTATATTGGTAATTATGCCAATATTGGGTTTAAACTTTTTAATGCCATCCAGTTGAAAACTACTTAATTCTAACACATAATTCTCTTTCGGGTTTTCGGCTACCAAGGCGGCAAAACTTTTTCCTATATTTCCGCCGGCTTCTACGTTGTAATTGGCATTTTTCAGTAAAAAATTTATCCAATTAGTAACCGTGGTTTTACCATTGCTACCGGTTATACCAATAAGATTGGCCGCCGTATAGCGCGAAGCAAATTCTATTTCGGAAATTACCGGAATACCTTTTTCTTTTAATTTCTGAATTAAACTTACCGTATCCGGAATACCCGGACTTTTAACCACCTCATCGGCAGTTAAAATTTTATCTTCACTATGTTGCTCTTCTTCCCAAGCAATTGCAAGATTTTTAAGAACATGTTTATACTTATCTGTTATTTTTCCCTTATCGGAAACAAATACTTCCCAGCCTTTTTGTTTGGCTAGCATTGCTGCGCCAACTCCGCTTTCTCCTGCACCTAAAACCACTAACTTTCTCATACCTATCTGATTTTTAAAGTTACAATGGTGATAATGGCTAAGAGAATTCCTATAATCCAGAAACGCACTACTATTTTGCTTTCGTGTAAACCGCGTTTTTGGTAATGGTGATGCAAGGGCGACATAAGAAAAATTCTTCTTCCTGTGCCGGTTTTTTTCTTGGTATATTTAAACCAGCCCACTTGCATAACCACCGACATATTTTCTATAAAAAAGATGCCGCACAAAATGGGAATGAGTAATTCTTTTCTAGTGGCAATTGCCAAAACTGCTATAATGCCACCGATGGTTAAACTACCGGTATCGCCCATAAAAACTTGCGCCGGATAAGTATTGTACCATAAAAAACCAACCAAAGCCCCGGCAAAAGCAGTAATGTAAACCGTCATTTCTCCCGAGTTGGGTATATTCATGACGTTTAGATAATCTGAAAATATTATGTTTCCTGAAATCCACGCAAATAAGCCTAAAGTCAGCACAATAATTGCAGACGAGCCGGCTGCGAGGCCATCTATACCATCTGTTAAATTAGCACCATTAGAAACTGCCGTTACAATAAAAATTACGATAGGAATAAACACCAACCAGGCATATTTTTTTAAACCGGGGTCTATCCAACTAATCAATTTTGAATAATCTAATTCGTTATTTTTTACAAAAGGAATAGTGGTTTTGGTAGATTTTTTAGGATCGTTAAAGTTTATGGTTTTTCCGCCTATTTCTTGTTTGGCTTCTACCTTATGTTCCGGGGCTTTTTGCTTTACTACAATATCCGGATGAAAATACATTGTAGCGCCAATAATAACTCCCAAACCTACTTGGCCAATTACTTTAAATTTACCTTTTAGACCTTCTTTATTTTGTTTAAAAGTCTTGATATAATCGTCTATAAAGCCTATTGCTCCCATCCATAAAGTAGTTACAATAAGCAACAACACATAAATATTATCTAGTTTAGCAAAAAGTAATACCGGCACCAAAGTCGCAATAATAATTATTATACCGCCCATAGTTGGCGTGCCGGCTTTTTCGGTTTGACCTTGCAAACCCAAATCGCGTACGCTTTCGCCTACTTGTTTGCGGTGTAAATAGTTAATAATTTGTTTCCCGAAAATGGTAGAAATAGACAGCGAAAAAATAATAGCCATGCTTGCGCGGAAGGACAAAAAATCAAATAATTGCGCCCCCGGAAAGTCGTATCTGTTTTCTAAAAAATCAAATAAATAATAAAGCATGGGTATTTATTTGTTTAAGGCTATTAATAATTCTTTTACTATCTCTAAATCGTCAAAATCGTGACGCTGGTTATTTATCTCTTGGTAGGTTTCGTGACCTTTACCTGCTATTAATATTATATCGCCAGTATTGGCTATCGTGCAGGCGGTTTTTATTGCTTGTTTACGATTGGTTACTGCCAGGGTTTTTGTGGTGTTTTGCGCTTGCACGCCGGCTTCTACTTCTTCAATTATTTTATCCGGATCTTCTGTTCTTGGATTATCACTGGTAAAAACAACTTTATCGCTTAAAGCGGAAGCAACATGGCCCATTTTAGGCCGTTTTGTTGCATCTCTATCGCCGCCACAACCAACTACGGTAATTAAGGTTTCGTTTTTGGTACGGATGCTATTTATGGTTTCTAAAACATTTTTTAACGCATCAGGCGTATGGGCATAATCTACTATTGCCGTTATTTTCTTGTCGGAAATAAAATGCTCAAACCTACCTTCTACCGGCGAAAGCTGACTTATTATTCTAAGATTTTCTATGGTTTCCAGCCCTAACAAATCCGCGGCAGCGTAAACTGCTAAAACGTTATAAGCGTTAAAATTACCAATAAGCTTCGTCCATAATTCTTGGTTATTCAGTTTTAGCAATAAACCACTAAATTGATTTTCCATTATTTGCCCTTTATAATCTGCTACGGTTTTTAGCGCATAAGTTTTTTGCTTAGCACGGGTATTTTGCAGCATTACCCGACCGTTTTTATCGTCTATATTTACCAAAGCAAAAGCATTGGCAGGCAGCTCGTCAAAAAAGCGTTTTTTAACATCGCGGTATTCGGCAAAATCTTTATGATAATCTAAATGATCGTGCGATAAGTTGGTAAAAATACCACCGGCAAATTGCAAACCGCTGGTGCGGTGTTGGTCTATACCGTGCGAGCTTACTTCCATAAAGCAAAAAGCAGCGCCGGCTTTGTTCATTTCATCTATATACCGATTAATCTGAAGCGAATCTGGCGTAGTTAATTTTGTAGGAAATTCTTCTTGCCCAATCTTCACGGCAACGGTAGAAATTAAACCTACCGTAAAACCGGCTTTGGTAAACAACTCGTGCAAAAGCGTAGCAATAGTAGTTTTACCATTGGTGCCGGTAACGCCAACCAATTTTAATTCTTGTGACGGATTTTGGTAATAATTAGAAGCGATTAACGCCAAAGCTTTTTGGCTATTGGCAACCTCTACATAAGTAATACCGCCAACTTGTTCTTCGGGCAGAGATTCTGCCACGATAACCAAAGCGCCATTGTTGGCTGCTTGGTCTATATAATTATGTCCGTCTGTTTTAGAACCACGAATAGCCACAAAAACATCGTTTAATTGCACCTTGCGCGAATCAAATTCTATTTTACCAACGGCAATATTAGTGTTTCCAACAACCGAGTTTATTTCTACTTTATATAATATGTCTTTTAACTGAATCAACTGGACAATTTAATTTTTTGATTAGTGTTAATTTTTTCTCCAAAGCGTATAGATTGGTGCTTTACCATTCCAAAACCATTAGCTTCTACTTGCAAGCCCATATTTTCTAACAAAGCAATAGCATCCATCGTGGGCATACCTACCAAATTGGGCATTGTGGTTTTAGCGTCGTGCGCCAAAGCATAAAATTTTTTATAATTCTTTTCTATGTTAGAATTTTGCACCTCAATAGATTCAAAGCTGTCTGTTTGGGGTGTTGCGGTGTATATTTTTTGCGCAATGCTTTTAAAAACCGGTGCGGCCACTGTACTACCGTAATAACCAATTTTTGTATCTGGTTTACTTATTACTACTATACATGAATATTTAGGATTGTCTGCCGGAAAATAGCCTGCAAAAGATGCTATATAACTAGAACCTTCTTTTCCTTTTCCGTAGTTGGTTAAACAAGTGCCTGTTTTTCCCGCCATAGAAAAGTTTTCCGTAAAGATATTAGAAGCCGTACCTCGCTCTACAGTATGTTTCATGATTGCTTTTGCTTTTTGAGCGGTTTCTTTAGAACAAATAGCATTTTGAACTATTGGTTTGTCATAATGCTTCACCAACCGATCCCGATCTTTTACTTTTTTGATTAATCTAGGTTTTACCATCACGCCATCGTTAGCAACGGCATTATAAAACGCTAAAGTTTGTAGAGGCGTTAAAGAAACTCCGTACCCAAAAGACATCCATGGCAAAGTTGTACCATACCAATTAGAATCGTCCGGATGTGGAATTTTCGGCGAGCCTTCTCCTTTTATATCTAAACCAATTTTTTTAGTTAAACCCATATTATCCAATCGGTTTACAAAAGCTTCGGGATTGTCTTTATAGCCGTTATAAATCATTTTGGTAAAAGCCGTGTTTGAGGAAACCTCAAAAGCGCGTGCGACAGAAATTTTTCCGTAGCCACCAAGTCTAGAATCTCTTACCACTCTATCGTAATATTTTACGCGACCATTTTCGGTATCTATTACCGTGCTTGTATCTATCACTTTATCTTCTAAAGCCGCTACCATTGCCATAAGTTTAAACGTAGAACCGGGTTCGTGCGACTCCCAAATGGCATAATTTCTTTTTTCGTAATACGTACCTAAATCTGTGCGACCTAAATTGGCCATGGCTTTAATTTCGCCGGTTTTGGTTTCCATAACCACGACAGTGCCGTGATCTGCTTTAAACTTTTCTACCTGCGCCAATAAAGCGTGGTGTGCAACATCTTGAATGTTTACATCTATAGTAGAAACCACGTCTAAACCATCTTGTGGTTCTACTTCGTTAGCATCGCTAATTGGTTTCCATTGGCCTTGGGCAATTTTTTGTTTTAAACGATGCCCATTTCTACCGCGCAAATATTGGTCATAAGCGCCTTCTAATCCGGCTTGACCGTAACCTACCGTGCGCTCACCAATTTTACCCATTGGCAACTCTCTAACCGTACGTTGTTCTGCGATAAAACCACCTTTATATGCGCCGAGATTGAAAATAGGAAACTCCCGCATTTTTACGTATTCTGAATAACTAAGACTTCGCGCTATTAATAAATACCGGTTTTTATGCACTCTGGCTTTCCGTAATTTAGCTATGTAATAAGAAGTTGGTTTTCCTAAAAGTTCGGATAGATTTTTGGCAAGCGGTTTTAGGTTTTCTTCAAAATTCTTTTCGGAAACGGTAACAGCATCAAACCTAATGTCATACTCAGGAACAGAAGTAGCCAATAAATTACCGTTAGCATCGTATAAGTTGCCGCGATTGGCAGGGATTATAAAATCTTTATAGGTTCTTTTTTCTGCCAGCTCTTCGTACTTATCACCTTCTACAAACTGAATATCCAAAAGTTTAAACCCAACAGCAAAGGCAAACACAAACATAAGTGCCGCCACCAAATACAATCTGTATAATATGCCTTTTTCTGTGGTCATTATTTTAAATTTCTTTTTATTATAAGTTTTTGCGGTGGCGTTTCTGATGGCTTAATACCTAAAGCAGAAACACGATTAATAATAGTAGACTCCATTTTTAACTGCATTAAACGTTTGCGTGTATCTACAAATTCGCTACGTAATTCTTTTACTTCTTTATTGATACGTGCAATTTCGTGCACCTTCCTTTCGGCGTTATGCGAAAAAGCAATCATTATTATAGCTAAAGCGGTGCAAAACAAAATGAAGCGCCAGTTTTTCATGGCGTCGTCGCTTATTAAAAACCGACCTTTTAGTAAAGCGTAGATTCCCTTTTTCATTGTTTACAGTTTTTTTGCTATCCGTAATTTTGCACTTCTTGCCCGCGGATTTTCTTTAATTTCCTTTGCGGAAGGAACTATTAACCTTCCTACCTTTTTAAAAGGAACCGAGATATTTCCGTAAAAATCTTTTTCCGGTTCACCTTCAAATAAACCGCTACGTATATAGCGTTTTACCAACCTATCTTCTAAAGAATGGTAGGATATAAGACTTAATCTGCCGCCGGGTTTTAAAACCTGCGCAGTTTGTTGCAAAAACTCTTTTATTACTTTTAATTCTTGGTTTACCTCTATACGTATAGCTTGGTATATTTGCGCCAAGATTTTATATTCTCTATTTTTAAACAAAAGCGGCATAAGCAAAGCTTTAAACTCCTCTCCTGTTTTAATAGGTTTTTCCTGTCTTTTGTTTACAATAGTTGCAGCTAACCTTGGAGCATTTTTTAGCTCGCCGTATTCATAAAATATTTTAGTCAAATCTGCTTCAGAATATTCATTAACAACACGATACGCGCTTAACGAGCTGTTTTTATCCATACGCATATCGAGCTCTGCATCGTATCTGGTAGAAAAACCGCGCTCTGCAACATCAAATTGATGGGACGAAACGCCAAAATCGCCCAAAATGCCGTCTACTTTTTTATAACCTTCTAAGCGCAGAAAATTTTTCATAAACCTAAAATTCTGCTCAATAAGTTTAAAACGCTTATCATCAAATGCATTTTGCACAGCATCGGGATCTTGGTCAAAAGCAAATAATTTTCCTTCATCTCCCAACTGCTGCAAGATTTCTGCAGAATGTCCGCCGCCACCAAAAGTAACATCTACATAAACACCATCGGGCTTAATAGCCAGCGCGTTTACAGCTTCTTCTAGCAAAACCGGTTTATGATAATTCTGGTTGCTCATTGTCTCCTCCCATTACTTCTTCGGCTAATTCGGCAAAATCATCTGTAGCGCCGTCTATAGCCTGTTCATATTTATTTTTATCCCAAATCTCTATAATATCTACGGCGCTAGAAAGCACAATTTCTTTCTTTAAGCCGGCAAATAAATACAGATCTTTTGGCACTAAAAGTCTACCACTGGCGTCTATCTCAATTAACTTTACGCCGGCTGTAAACCTTCTAATAAAATCGTTATTCTTCTTTTTAAAACGGTTTAGGCCGTTAACTTTTTTCATAAGTTCTTGCCATTGTCGCATAGGGTAAATTTCTATACATGGCTCAAAAACAGAACGTTTTAGCACAAAGCCTTCTTCTAAAATAGGAAGCAATTGTTTTTTTAACGCCGAAGGCAATAATAACCTACCTTTGGCGTCTATTTTACATTCGTATGTACCTATGAGATTTGTCATGTGCGCAAAAACCTATGTTCAAATATATTGAAAATTTTACCACCTTTTACCACTTTTTACCACTTTGTTGATAAGTTTTTATTCACAATTGTTTGTTAGTCATCGGCAAAGCCTTAGAATATTGGTATTCTGCAACTTAAATTAGAGAATGATTTTTTTAAGGAAAGTATGAAATTGGCATTTTGATATTTGTAGAGAGAAACTTCAAATTTTAAAGCTGCCTTTTGCTAAAAAATAATTATACTTGTACAATAATCTCTATATTTGCCATTGCGAACTGCAACATCTATTAATGGAAAATAAACTTAAAACCAACGGAAAATTCAAATACGTAGAATTTGGCGAAGGCACTCCTATTGTTATTCTTCACGGATTAATGGGAGGTCTTAGCAATTTTGACGGCGTAGCAGACTTTTTTCCGCAAAGAGGCTATAAAGTTGTAATTCCCGAGTTGCCCTTGTACACTTTATCTCTTTTAAAGACCAATGTTGGCAACTTTGCAAAATACATTCGAGATTTCATAGAACTGCAAGGCTACGAAAAGGTTATTCTATTAGGAAACTCGCTTGGCGGACATATTGCACTTCTTACCACCAAACTTTATCCAGAGCATATAAAAGCACTTATAATTACCGGCAGTTCCGGTTTGTACGAAAGCGCAATGGGAGAAAGCTACCCTAAAAAAGGCGATTACGAATACATAAAACAAAAAGCTGAAAATGTTTTTTACGATCCGGCGGTAGCCACAAAAGAAATTGTAGACGATGTTTACTCTACTGTAAACGACCGTAATAAACTTATACGTACTTTAGCCATCGCAAAAAGTGCCATACGGCATAATATGGCAAAAGATTTGCCACGTATGCATACGCCAACCTGTATTATTTGGGGTAAACAAGATACGGTTACTCCACCGGAAGTAGCCAAAGATTTTCATAAATTACTACCCGACTCCTCGTTATATTGGATAGACAAATGCGGACACGCCGCAATGATGGAGCACCCGCAAGAGTTTAATAAAATCTTGTATAAGTGGTTATCTGAAAGAGATTTATAGGTATGGATATACATTCTGCTTCTTTTGTAATTAGCAACAGCGATGTTGAAAAATGCCCAAATTCCAAAATTCCGGAATATGCTTTTATTGGAAGAAGTAATGTGGGCAAGTCCTCTTTAATAAATGCTCTTACCGGAAGAAAAAAACTCGCAAAAACTTCGGGAAGACCGGGAAAAACCCAACTCATCAACCATTTTTTAATTAATGATAATTGGCATTTGGTCGATTTGCCGGGTTACGGTTATGCACGCGTTAGCAAGAAAGAAAAGAAAACCTTTCAGAAATTTATAACCGATTATTTTCTAAACCGCAAACAGCTTATCTCTGCTTTTGTACTGGTAGATTCGCGCCACAAGCCGCAAGAAATTGATATGGAATTTATGCAATGGCTCGGGTTGCAACAAATACCGTTTAGCATTGTTTTTACCAAAATAGACAAGTTAAAACCGGCTGTTTTAGACAAGAATATAGAAAATTACGTAACAGAGCTTTTAAAATATTGGGAAGAGTTGCCACCGTATTTTATGACCTCCTCGACCCAACATCTAGGCACCGACAAAATTCTTGAATACATCGAGCAAATTAACCAAAACCTATAATTCTGGTCAAGTTTTTTCGGCTGCAGCCAAGGTTTACTAATCTTAGAATTTACCTTTTTTTCGGGTTGTCTTTTAAGTCTAATTTTTCCGCAAAGTAATCGCAAAAATCTTTCATTGTTGCTGTCATCTTTTCGTCTTCTGTAGCTTTATAAAACGTGTCGCTCATTGCTACCAATGTCTGGTGAAAAAACACCTTCATCTCGTCTAAAGGCATATCTTTTGTCCATAAATCTATACGCAAACTTTCTTGCGCTTTAGAATCCCACAAAGACAATAACATCGCCTTGGCATCTTCGTTATCTATGCCTCCATCTTGCGCGCTCCAGTTAAGATTTTCCGGCACGTTATTTTCGTCTACTTCTACTTGAATTTTTATTTCAGATTTTTTTAAACTCATCTTCTTTATCTTCTAGGTTTATAATTCGAATTTTTAAAAATATATTCGGCATCCAGCTTTAAAAGCTGCGGCAAAGTTATTTCTTCATTCTTTTCCATAAACTGCCGTACAATTTGCCAACCAATATATTGACCAAGTTGCGGCGGACTTTCGCTATCTAACTGCAACCTGAATTTGGTAAAAGGCGCCAAATTTATAAAACGTTTTTGCAAACCGGTATCCGTAGAATATAACAACTCGCGCTCTACAAAATAGCGCCAAATTTGCTCCTCGTTGTTTTGAGCCCAAGCTATTTCTTCTTCGGTATAACCAATTTTTTCATGATTAGATTTTTTTGGCAAAAGTTTGTCTTTTAGATACAAAATTTTTCCGTAATAAATCATTGATGCTAATAAAGTTCTTGATTGGGTATTGGGAATAAGTTGTCTCCCGTATTCAAAAACAATATCTGGTGTTATTTGTTCTTTACGGAAATTTTTACGGATGTATTTCTCAATTCCTTGATAAAATTTATGATCTTTCCCTAAATACGTATCCAAACTAATAAGCAGCAAACTATCTGCCGCCACTACCTTATTATGATAATCTACTTCTGATGTTATAGTTACTACCTGCGGGGTTTTAAAACTATCAAAATAAAATTTTAAATGCTTAAACAGATTTTTTATCTCCTGCTTTTCTTCTTCAAAATCAGGAAAAGCTTTTGCTACCTCTCTGTTAATTTCGTGTTGTATGGTATCGTTCATTCTTCCTAGCCAAACAGAATCCGGGAAAGATTTAGGAAACAAATACGAGTATTCTTTTTTTAGGCGTGGTAAATCTTGTGGTTTGGCTTGGGCAAAATCTTTATCAAAACGTTGCAAGCGCAAATCTACCGGAATTTCGGCAATCTCTGCCTCCAGTTTATCGTTGCTTTCACAAGCAGAAAACAGACCTACAAGTATAAAAATAAGACAAAAATTTCTTAGCATATTTTTAAAAAAGCTTTAAGCCAAAAAGATTTGTTTTGCATATTTTTTGGCATAATTTAGCCGCAAAGGTATAGTTAATTACGCTAAAATTAAAGTTTATGCAGACCGAAAAAGTTATCAAACATATTGTAGAATGGTTAGAAGACTATGTACAAAAAAGCAAAACCTCCGGCTTTGTAGTTGGCATTAGCGGCGGAATAGATTCTGCCGTAACCTCTGCATTATGTGCTAAAACGGGTTTGCCGCTTTTATGCGTAGAAATGCCTATTCATCAAGAAGAAAAACAAATAAACCGCGCCCACAAACATATTGAGTGGTTACAAAATAATTTTGAAAACGTAGAAAAAACGCGCACAGATTTAACCGGTGTTTTTGATAGCTTTACGGAAGCAATTCCGGCTACCGAAAAAAACCAAGATTTAAGTTTGGCCAATACTCGCGCTAGGTTGCGCATGACAACTTTATATTATTTTGCAGGAATAAACAATTTGCTGGTTGCCGGTACCGGGAATAAAATAGAAGATTTTGGCGTTGGCTTTTTCACCAAATATGGCGATGGCGGCGTAGATTTGAGTCCCATAGCAGATTTACTAAAAACCGAAGTTTACGAACTTGCCTTAGAATTGGGCATTATAAAAGAAATAATAGATGCCAAACCAACCGACGGACTTTTTGGTGACAACCGTTCTGATGAAGATCAACTTGGCGCCAGTTATCCCGAACTGGAATGGGCAATGAAAATGGACAATTTAGGAAAAACAACCGCCAGTTTTTCGGGAAGAAAAGCAGAAGTTTTTGAAATTTACAAACGCCTAAACCGCGCTAATTTGCATAAAATAAAACCTATTCCGGTTTGTAATATTCCTTTATATTTAAAAAAATAAAAAAAGTGTAAGATTAGATAACCCTATTTAATTTGCGCGAAATTAGAACTTCTAAACTCTTATAATCCATCGTTTCTTGAATTACATCTGTATTAGATTCTGCGCGTTTTTCTTTTATGCTTTCTAAAAGATCGTTTACTTTCTTTTTAATTAAAAATCGGCGTAAATTTAAAATGGTTTCGTTTACTTCTCTAGGTTCTAGCTGGCTTCTATCGGTAACATAAATATCTTGTTCGTGCCATTTATGCAAGCTTTCGCGTTCTTCCTCCATTATAATAGAAGTTATTTCTGAAGCCAACTCCGGTTTAACCGAATTTACCAACTCTCTAATATCCAGTTCTTGGTTTTGATTAAATTTCTCTATAATTAATTGGTAGAGCTCTTTAAAATTTGTGTTGGTAAATTCTATTTCATCTTCCTGTAAATCTAGAAATATTTTCTCGTAAACTTTCGCAGTTTGTATTTCTTCTTCCAATTGTAAATCGCCATCGTCTGCGGCTTTTAATATAAAATCTTCAAACTCGTCTTGTACATTTCCGTAACGCAACAACAAACTAATAATTTGTCGCTCTAATTGGTATTGCTGGTTTATTTTTGGTTTTTGTTGCGCCGGTTTTACCAGGTGCATTTCTTGTCTTGGTTGCGGTTTGTTTTTATAATTGGTATTGCCGCTCTGTTTTGCCTGCACTTGGGCCAAAGAACTGTAAAGTACTTGCTCAGAAATATCCATTATAGCAGTACATTCTTTCAAATAAATTTCCTGCTTGATGGTGTCTGGAATTTTGGCAATACTGTTTACCATATCTCTAATTACCTCTGCTTTTTTAATCGGGTCTTTTTTAGCTTCCTCCATCAATAAAGAAGCTTTAAACCGAATAAAATCCATTGCGTTCTTCTCTAGGTAATCTTGTATGTCTTCTGTAGTGTTGGCTTTTGCAAAA
Organism: uncultured Mesonia sp.; assembly: GCA_947494545.1. GTDB lineage: Bacteria > Bacteroidota > Bacteroidia > Flavobacteriales > Flavobacteriaceae > Mesonia. The sequence continues at coordinate 175,690 of CANLVH010000005.1, forward strand.
CTATCCGGATCTTCGCCTTCGGGGAAATTGCAGATTTTTACGTTCATGCCTTGTTCTAAAATCAAATCTACTCCGCGTAAAGAAGCGCGCGAACCGGCCTCATCGCCATCAAAAAGCAAGGTGATGTTTTTTGTAAGTCGGTTAATTAACCGGATTTGCTCCGGCGTTAAAGCCGTACCGGAAGAAGCCACCACATTTTCTATTCCGGCTTGGTGCATCTGGATAACGTCTGTATAACCTTCTACCAAATAACAATTATCTTCTTTGGCAATGGCTTGCTTGGCGTAATAAATTCCGTAAAGAACTTTGCTTTTATGGTAAATTTCGCTCTCCGGCGAATTGAGGTATTTTGCGGCTTTTTTTTGATTTTCTAAAATACGGCCACCAAAACCTAGAGCCCTACCGGACATAGAATGAATGGGGAAAATAACCCTTCCGCGAAAGCGATCAAATTGTTTTTCTTCTTTAAAAATACTAAGCCCGGTTTTTTCTAGAAATTCTACTTTGTAGCCTTTTTTTAAAGCCTCTGTAGTAAAGGCATCCCATTTTTGGGGCGAAAAACCTAAATCAAACTTTTCTATTGTTTCTTGGGTAAAGCCGCGTTCTTTAAAGTAACTTAAACCAATAGCTTTGCCCTCGTCTGTTTTGTGCAGCATTCGTTGAAAGTAATCTTTGGCAAATTCGCTTACCAAAAACAAGCTTTCGCGCTCGTCTGCTTGTTGTTTTTGCTCGTCTGTTTGCTGGGTTTCTTCAATCTCGATTCCGTATTTTTTGGCGAGGTATTTTATGGCTTCGGGATAGTTAAAATGTTCGTGCTCCATTAAAAAAGCCACGACGTTGCCACCTTTTCCGCTTGAGAAATCTTTCCAAATTTGCTTTACCGGCGAAACCATAAAACTTGGCGTGCGCTCGTCTGTAAACGGACTCAGGCCTTTATAATTGCTACCGGATTTTTTTAGTTGCACAAAATCGCCAATTACTTCTTCTACCCTTGCGGCATCAAAAACATTGTCTATGGTGGCTTTTTTTATCATTTGGTCCGCTATTTTTGGATTTACAAAAGTAGGAAATATATCTTTTCATTTGAGTGGGAAAGAAAGTAAGAGAAATAAGACTTTTCACTTCCGTAAAGATAAAAATAATAAAGAATTACTTTTTGCGGTCTATTACGTAATTCATCATCAACTCTAAAGATTCTTTGTAAGGCGAGGCGGGATAATGCTCTATAATTTCAAAAGCTTCTTGCTGAAAAGCTTTCATTTTTTTTACCGCATAATCTAAACCGCCGGCATCTTTTACAAATTGAATAACTTGGTTAACGCGTTTTTTGTCTTTGTTATGGTTTTTTACCGAATTGATTACCCAACGCCGGTCTTTTTCTGAAGCATTATTTAACGCATAGATAAGCGGTAAAGTCATTTTTTGTTCTTTGATGTCTATACCGGTTGGTTTCCCGATTTTTTGGTTACCATAATCAAACAAATCGTCTTTTATCTGGAAGGCCATCCCGATAACTTCGCCAAACTTTCGCATACGTTCTACGTGCTCAGAATCTGGTTTTACGGCTGCGGCGCCCAAACTGCAACAAGCGGCGATAAGCGTGGCGGTTTTTTGGCGTATAATTTCGTAATAAACCTCTTCTGTAATATCTAATTTTCTGGCTTTTTCTATTTGCAGTAATTCGCCTTCACTCATTTCGCGTACTGCTACAGAAATTATTTTCAGCAAATCAAAATCGTTGTTATCTATTGAAAGCAACAAGCCTTTAGAAAGCAGGTAATCTCCCACCAAAACGGCAATTTTATTTTTCCAAAGCGCATTGATAGAGAAAAATCCGCGACGACGGTTAGAATCATCTACTACATCGTCGTGTACCAAGGTTGCGGTGTGAATAAGTTCTATAACCGATGCGCCACGATAGGTACGATCGTTAATCTCGCCATCCGAAACCATTTTGGCTACCAAAAACACAAACATTGGTCGCATCTGTTTGCCCTTACGGTTTACCACATAATAGGTAATGCGGTTTAGCAAAGCAACTTTGGAAGACATAGAGAGACGGAATTTTTTTTCAAAAAGTTCCATCTCGTAGGCAATGGGATGTTTTATTTGCGAGATTATTTTCATAAAGCCACAAATATACTAAAACACGGAAGCTTTTTTAATTATTTTTAATAGCATTTGTTTTGGCATTTAGGATTAAATTCTTATTTTAGAGCATTAATTAAAAAACCCTTAACTATGAAAAAAATTACTTTAACGATTGCTGCTTTTGTTGCAGCATTTACTATGAATGCGCAGACCACTTATTTCTCTGACGATTTTAATGATGGGGATATTTCTGATTGGAGTGTGATTGATGAAGATGGTGACACTTTTAATTGGAGTGCGGTACAAATTCAAGATGCAAGCGGTAATCCTGTTGGAACTCCTGTAATGCGTTCTGCTTCGTGGAATTCGGCTGTTGGTGCACTTACGCCAGACAACTATGCTTTTTCTCCGGTAATTGATTTAACAGGGGAAGATGGTAGTGAAACCATTACTTTATCATGGGTAGTTACGGCTGCTGATGCATCTTTTGCAGATGAAAATTATTCTGTATACGTAGCAACCAACAATACTGTAGCAGACGCTTTAGCTGCACCAATAAGTTTTAATGAAATAGTAACAGATAATGGTCCCGGAGGTCTTGACAACCCTTACACTAAAACCTTAGATATTACCTCTATGGCGGGACAAGTAGTTTATGTTGCTTTTAGACATCATGGAACTTCTGACCAATTTACTATAGAGATTGATGATGTGATGGTTACAGCAGGTTCTATGTCTGTAGAAAATGAAAAGTTTGCTAACTTTACGCATTTTGTAGATGCTAATCATAACTTAAACTTATCGGCAAAAACTCCGATGAATCAAGTTTCTGTATTTAGTATTACAGGACAGCAAGTAATTAGCAAAAAATTATCTGCTACAGATGTACAATTAAACTTAAGCAGCTTAAACGCCGGAGTTTATTTAACACAGGTTTCTATTGAAGGAGAAACAAAATCTTTTAAAATTATTAAGAAATAAAGTTTATAAACTAATTTCTTAGCAAATAAAAAGAGCTGTCTAAATTTAGACAGCTCTTTTTTATTGGTCTTGGTCTACGTTCAAACTGACAAATAATTAACTTCTAAAACTAGATAGGCTAGAAACAGAGTAAATTGTCACATCGATCGCAGTCGAGATGTCATTTGTGATTAGACTGATGTAAAAAAACACGTATTAATCCTGTGCAGATTTATTAGCCAATTGCCCACAGGCGGCATCAATATCTTTTCCGCGCGATCTTCTTACGGTTACGGTAATTTGGTTGTTTTCTAAAGCATCTTTATACCTATCTGTAACTTGCGAAGATGCTTGCTGAAAATCGCCATCGTCTATTGGGTTGTATTCTATAATATTTACTTTACAGGGAATTAATTTGCAAAAAACTACCAAGGCGTCAATATCTTCTTGACGATCATTAATGCCTTTCCAGATTAGATATTCGTAGGTAACGCGTTTTTTAGTTTTTTCGTACCAATAAACCAAAGCTTCTTTTAAATCTTCTAAAGGAAATGTGGCGTTAAACGGCATAATAGACGTGCGTACTTCGTCTATTGCAGAGTGCAGCGAAACTGCCAGATTAAACTTTACCTCATCGTCTGCCAATTTTTTGATCATTTTTGGTACGCCAGAAGTAGAAACCGTAATACGTTTTGGCGACATTCCCAGCCCTTCCGGGGAAGTGATTTTGTCTATAGACTTTAGTACGTTTTTATAATTCATAAGTGGCTCACCCATCCCCATAAAAACAATGTTAGAAAGCGGCATATTGTTATACAACCTGCTTTCTTTATCTATTGCCACCACTTGGTCGTAAATCTCGTCTGGATTTAAATTGCGCATACGTTTTAATTTTGCCGTAGCGCAAAATTTACAATCTAAACTGCAACCAACTTGCGAAGATACACAAGCCGTAGTTCTAGAAAAGGTAGGTATTAAAACCGACTCTACCGTAAAGCCATCGTGCAATTTTACGGCATTTTTTATAGTACCGTCATTACTGCGCTGCATATTGTCTACCTTTACATGGTTTATGACAAAATTTTCTTCTAACAGCGCGCGCGTATCTTTAGAAATATTGGTCATATCGTCAAAGTTATGGGCACTTTTGTTCCATAACCATTCGTACACCTGATTTCCTCTAAAGGCTTTATCGCCAATATTCACAAAAAAATCACGCAATTGCTCTTTGCTTAAAGCTCGTATATCTTTTTTTTCCTTTTTCACGCTGCAAAGGTATAAACTTAATCTTAACTGGCAGAAGAAGATAGCAAACAAAAAAGGTTTTCTTACAACAGAAAACCTTTTTAACTGAATTATTTTGAGAATACTCAATACTAACTACTAAGTACTCACTACTAATTACTATATAATTAGCATTGCATCGCCATACGAGTAGAATTTATATTCCGCTTTTACCGCTTCTTCGTAGGCTCTTTTCATTAAATCGTGGCCTGCAAAAGCAGAAACCATCATTAATAAAGTAGATTTTGGGGTATGAAAGTTGGTTATCATACAATTTGCAATACTAAAATCGTAGGGTGGAAAAATAAATTTATTGGTCCAGCCTTTAAATTCGTTCAATTTATAATCTGACGAAACCGAGCTTTCTAACGCGCGCATAACGGTAGTACCCACAGCGCAAACCTTGCGGTTGTCTTTTATAGCATTATTAATTGTTTTTACCGCGTCTGCTTCTATTTCTGCCTCTTCACTATCCATCTTATGTTTAGACAAATCTTCTACTTCTACCGGGGTAAAAGTTCCTAAACCAACGTGCAAAGTAACTTCCGGTAAATGTACGCCCTTAATTTCCAGACGTTTTAATAAGTGTTTTGAAAAGTGTAAACCGGCCGTTGGTGCGGCTACAGCTCCTTCTTGCTTAGCGTAAATAGTTTGGTAACGGTCTGCATCGTCTGGCTCTACACCTCTTTTAATATATTTTGGCAAAGGAGTTTCGCCAAGCTCGTTTAGCTTTTCGCGGAATTCTTCGTAAGAACCATCGTATAGAAAGCGCAGGGTTCTTCCACGTGAAGTGGTATTATCTATAACCTCTGCTACCAAACTTTCATCTTCTCCAAAATAAAGTTTATTACCAATTCTAATTTTTCTGGCAGGATCTACCAAAACGTCCCATAATCTGGTTTCAGGATTTAATTCTCGTAACAAAAACACCTCTATTCTGGCGCCGGTTTTTTCTTTATTACCAAATAGCCTGGCCGGAAAAACTTTCGTATTATTTAAAACCATCACATCTTCGGGTTCAAAATAATCTATCAAATCTTTAAAAAGTTTATGCTCGATGGTCTGCTCTTTGCGGTTTACCACCATTAAACGTGCTTCATCCCGATGTTCTGACGGATATTCTGCTAATAAATGTTTTGGCAGTTCAAAACTGAACTGTGAAAGTTTCATTCCCATACTAAAATTTTTAGAAGCGCAAATATACAACCTCCGAGTAGGCGTTGTCAAGTAAATAGCCAATTATTTAATAAATAGATTTTTAAGTCTTATTTATTTTACCGAATACCGGCGGCTGCGAGTGCTTTCCAGAAATTTGGAAATGATTTTTTTACCACTTCGGGATTTTGAATAGTTAAGGGAGTTTTTACCGCCAATGGTGCAAAAGCCATTGCCATACGGTGATCTTGATAGGTTTCTACAAGCACATCTTTTTCTAAATTTTGCGTTGGGGAAAGTTTTAATTGATCGTGCGAAATTTGAACTTTTGCTCCAAACTTTTCTAATTCTGTTTTTAGGGCTTGTAGTCTATCGGTTTCTTTAATCTTTAAGGTATGTAAACCATTTAAAACACAGCTAATATTTAAACCCAAACAGGTTACGGCTATGGTTTGCGCCAAATCTGGCGTGTTGCTTAAATCTAATTCTACTTTTTTAGGGTAGTTGTTTCCTTCATCTTTTTGGAGGCTTATTCCCTTTTCCGTAAAGCTAGTTTTTACGCCAAATTGCTTATAGATTTCTATAATTTCAGCATCGCCCTGAATGCTGTTGTTGACAAAACCGGGCAATAAAATTTTAGAAGTTTTACTTAAAGCGACTAAACTATAAAAATAAGAAGCCGAACTCCAATCTGGCTCTACTTGGAAATTATTTTGAATTGGTTTTTCTAAAAAATTTACGCTAATTGTATTATTTTGAAAATTGGTTTTCACGCCTAATTGACGTAACAAGCTTAACGTCATCTTAATATATGGTAGCGAAGTAATATTTTGGGTTAACCCGATTTGAAGACCATTTTTGAGCTGTGGCGCGATTAATAACAATGCAGAGATATATTGACTGCTAATATTTGCCGGCAAACTTACCTGATTACCACTTAGCGTGGAAGGTTTAATTACCAACGGAGGAAAACCTTTTTGTTTAGCATATTCTATTTTCGCACCTAAATTCCGTAAAGCTTCTACCAAAATTTTTATTGGTCGTTCTTGCATTCTTTGGCTTCCGGTTAAACCTATTTCTTTGGTAGCAATTACCGAAAAATAAGCGGTAAGAAAGCGCATTGCAGTACCGGCATGCCCAATATTTATAGATTGGCTTTTACTTTGTAAAGCTTTTTTTAAAACCTGTGTATCTTGACTACTAGAGAGGTTTGTAATTTTAATTTGCGGATAAAATGCCTGTAAAATCAATAAACGATTAGACTCACTTTTAGAGCCGCTTATTTGCCATTCTAAGTCGAGTTGGTTTTGTGAAGCCGAAAGTTGCCGCATCATTTTATCGTTGCTTTTCTTCTTGTTTTAATTTGCTTCTAAACTGCAAGAAAACCACAATAAATCCGTAAACAAAACCACCCATTAAACTTGCACCAATAAAGCGCCAAGCCATTTTACCGGTTAGTTTTTCTGCTACAAAAGCATCCCAATTAAAACCGTAGCTAAACAGCAGATCTATTAGGTTATAGCCAATAATAAAGATAATACCTAAAACTGCAACAGATTTCCAGAAACCTTTTACTGCAACAACATCTTTTGCTTTTACACTCATTATTGTAGTTTTTTATTTTGGTGATGCCGCTCGTGATCGCGTTTTGCTTTAAGGTCTAATTTTTTATCAAAAGCACTTTGTAAATCTATACCGGTTTGATTGGCCAGGCAAAGTACTACAAAAACCACATCTGCCAATTCTTCTCCCAGGTCTTTGTTTTTATCGCTCTCTTTCTCGCTTTGTTCGCCGTATCTTCTGGCTATAATTCTAGCTACTTCTCCTACTTCTTCTGTGAGTTGTGCCATATTGGTAAGCTCGTTAAAATAACGAACTCCGTGTTCTTCTATCCAAGCATCTACTGCTTTTTGTGCATCTTGTAGATTCATTTACTCTGTTTTTGTTAGTACTATTTGCTCTTGTTGTTTTTTAATCATTTGGTTGAAAAATTGCTTTAAAAACTTATAATTATCGGAACCAATAATACTGTTATTCATCTCAAAATCTACTGCTAATCTAAGGAACTTTCCGCGATTAGAAAGTAAATATTGGTACATACCTATATCTTTACCAAATGTTAGTTTCATAGGCTCTGGTACTGAGGTTACTTTATAACCTTCAGGTATTTTTATATTAACTATATATTTGTCTGAAAACGGATAAATAAAATCAACTGGAAAATTACGTTCTTCTAGTTTAAACGGGTTTTCATCGTTAGTAAAAAACATAAAAGGTTTAAAAAAGATTTTATTTCCTACGACTTCTCCAGCGTTTTCATAGGTATAGGAATATTTTTCTACGATGGGACCCTCTAAATCTAGATTTTCTACCTCGTAGTTGCTAATTAAAATATTGTTTAAATTACTTTCTTTATCTCTTAAAAAGTCTTCTTTTGCTTGTGAGGCGTAATTTTTACGATACAAATACGCAGAATGGTTACTTTTTTGTGTTTTAACTTCCCCCGTTATTTCGCCATTTTGACTAATTGTAGCATTTACTAAATTTACTTCTTTACTGGCTTCGGGAGTTTTAAGGCTTACTAATTTCATAAGTTTATTTGGGCTGTCTACCAGCACTCCATTCCAATTGTAAGCTCTAACGGGTAAGATATTAAACTCGCTATATTTATCTGTTGCGTCTAAAAAATACTCATTGCCGTTGTGGTTTACTTGTGCAATAACGTAATTTAATCTGTCTACAGTAGGAAAAAACGGTTTTAAATTGTCTCGTGTACTTATAACTACAGGACTTGAGTAAAAACCGGCGTATCGCAACATAGCTACCAGCGTTAAATTTATATCTGCAGAGTTTCCGGATTTTTCTTTGTAGGTTCTTCGAATTCCGTTACTAAAAAATTTAGATTTCTGGTCGTTCCATTTAAGGTTATTTTTTACATATCTAAAAATTTCTTTTGCCAACTCTAAAGGTGGTTCAGTTTTATCTTGCTCGTCTTTATTATCGGTTTCAGGTGATGGTACTTTAGCTATTATAGCGTCTATATCGTCTTCAAAAATATTAGTTCTGTTAATATCATTTTTGTAATCGTCACTAGAAGCTATTGTACTTGCAACATCTTCCCAGCTTTTGGCGTAGTTTTTATTAGGACCGTAGCTTTGTTTTACAGAAACCAGTTCAAACAAAACCCCACCTCTATAATTTTCTATATTATCTACATATTTTTCTTCTTTTAGAGGAGGTACGTCATTTACTTCATATTTGTAAATATCTGCTTTGGTCCCCATTCGTTGATCTATGGTACTTTCTAAAGTAAATCTTGGCTTTATACTGCCTTTTCGTATTCGATTAAAAATAAAACCTTCTGGAGTGTAAATTTTGGCTACAACTTTTTCAGCTGGGATATTAAACTGAAATTTAAACTCGTCTATATTATAAAAATAAGGAGATCTTATCTTGTAATATATATCTATAACAGAGCCTTTCTTTACTTTAGGCATAGTGAAACTAACTTGCTCAAAGCGGTCTGAAAGTTCTTTTTCAAAAATTTGCTTTCTATCTAATTTAGTTTCTTCTATATCGCCACCCACCAAATTATAGGTGTATGCTCTTATTTTTGAAACACTTTCTTTGTCGCGCTTAACGTAAAGATTAATTTTTTGTGTAGCATATTTTAAATCTTCTGGACGAGTATTGTAAAACTTTATTCGCTTGTGAACTTCGGTAACTAAATTTATAAAAGAGGAACCGATATCATAATATACTTTTTTATTTAAATAAAGTACTTCTGCCCCCGCGGCAGTATCAATCTCACTTTTGGTTTTAAGCAATTCTTCTTTAGAGACCTCCCTTAGCTCATAGTCTTGTGCAAAAATACTCGAGCTGGCAGTAATAAGTAATACTAGACTTAGACAATATGTAGGTAAATTAATTTTCATGGTTTAATCGCGTTTTTTCAATACTAATTTTTGATTTTCTGCATTGCTTATATTTTTCCTGAATTCTCTATAAGCTGCATATTTTTCTTTGGGATACACTCCCTCTTTAATTAAAATTCTTTTGGTGTATACTAAGCTGTTCTTTTTTTGCTGAAGTGACATCGTATAACTACCAAATTCTGTTTTTATAGTAACGTTTTCTGGCTTAGCGGCTATTGTATAATTTTTAGGGATAAAAATTTCTATACTATCTTCGTCTAGATAACCCCGCGAAATATGAAATGGGGTTTTCCTGTCGCGATAGCGCTGCGGAATGTAGGTTATTGCACTAATTGGATTTATAGCCGCAAACAAATGCTGATTGGTTTGGGTTACAAAATTATCTCCTTTAATTCTAAATTTTTCCGTAAAGCTTATCTCTTCTTTATTATTATGAAAGCTGTGTTCTTCTATTTCTAAATTATCTATAGCAGACCAATACCTAAAATCTCTTTTTTCTAGATCTTTGGGCGAGTAATGCTCTAAATATTGCCTGCTATTGTACTGATTACCTTTGGTAATAATTTCTCCTTCTATGCTTACCTTACCGTTTTCTGTAAAATGCACTGCAGCGGTTGTCTTTTGGTAATTATCTTCATTTAAATAAGCCGGAGTTTTTACAATCTCTCCGCCATCGGGTTTCATTACCAAAACCTTTCTATCATCCGTAAAATCTCCCAAGAAACCAAAAGGTTGAATTTGACTCGTACAATCTATCCATTTATAATCGTTTTTATAAGGAATGGCTAAAATAACGTGGTTGCCTTGTGCCAAACTTGCAAAATCGTCTTCAAAATCTATCTTTGTTTTGCCTGCCTCAACGTGTGTATAGTATGCCGGCACGCCAACTGCTTTTAATAGTGCTTGTGTATAATTAGAAAGCCCTTTACAATCGCCATACTTCATTTGGTCTACCTCGCTCGCTTCTATTGGTTGGTATCCGCCAATACCTACTTGTACACTTATATATCTTGTGTTTTTTTGAACATAATTATATACAATCTTAGCCTTTTCTATAGGATCTTCTACGTTAGCGGTTAACTCTTTTACTTTTTTAATGGTGCTTGAAGGCAAATCTGCCCTGTCTACTAGAACTTGCTCGTGAAACCATTTTCCCAATCCTTGCCAATTAGAAATACCTTCTCCTTTATACCCAGATAAGTTAAAATTGTTTGACATTGTCGAAACCCAAGGTAAAATTTGCTGCCTTGGAAGGTTAAGATTCTCGTTAGGAATAGGCTCAACTTCTTTTAAAGTATAAAATATACCAGCAGGATTTTCTTGTTTTTCTATTTCAAAATTTTCAAAATTCTTCTCTTTAATGTTAAAAGTAGTTTCAGTATTATCAAATAATAGTTTATAACTCGACTCTTGCACGTAAATATCGTATCCTGGTATAAAACTATGCCCTGGCACAAAAGAAGTGTTTTTCGTTTTATACGCTTTAATGAAAGCTACCGAATAAGGATAACCCGTTGGTTTATAATTTAGATATTTTATACGAGAATCTGAATATAATGTAGAGCCATCTACTGCGCTCTCGTCTTTAAAATCTTTTTCTTTTATTTTCTTTATACGCTGCCCATTTGCATCGTAAATAATAGCTTCTACATTTTTTAAGCGTAAATCGTCATCGTAATAAGCATAAGCCATTGCAGCCTTATTACCTTTGGCATTTAAAACAGTTGTAAGCTTATACTCTTCTACATCTAGAGAAGAAAAGTTATTAAACTCTACTTTCTTTTCGTACTTTCTTATTACCGCATTTGCATTGCGATAGTCGCTTTGCTCAAGGGGTGAAATCTCTTTTTGTGCGTAGATTTGAAAGATAGATAAAAGCGCAATAACTACTATAGGGAGTTTTTTCATATATCAATTTCCTAAAAAAATGTTAAATATAATATTTTTTTTAGAAACTCCTTTATTATTCTTTAGAATCTATAATTATAGTCACCGGGCCATCATTGGTTAGGTTTATTTCCATATCTGCACCAAACTTGCCGGTACCAACCTTTTTGCCTAATCTTTCTTCGAATTCTTGTATAAATTTTTCATAAAGTGGTTTGGCAATTTCCGGTTTTGCTGCTTTTATAAAACTTGGGCGATTGCCTTTTTTGGTGTTGGCGTGTAAGGTAAACTGACTTACAATTATAGCTTCGCCATCTATATCTTTTAAAGATAAATTCATATTGCCTGCATCGTCAGAAAAAATACGCATATTGCATATTTTTCTACAGAGCCAATTTACATCTTCTTTTGTATCTTCTGCTTCTACGCCCAATAAAACTAACAAACCTTGATGCATTACTGCATTTAGCTCATTACCAACGCTAACACTTGCTTTTTTAACCCGCTGAATTACCGCTCTCATAGCTAATCTTTTTTATAAATATCTACTCTATAATTTTCCTCTTCTCCCTCAATAATTTGCAGATATGATTTGTATCTAGACCAACTTACCTCGCCTTTTTCTAAAGCTTCTTTTACCGCACATTTTGGCTCGTTTATATGCAAGCAATTATTAAACTTACATTGCCCTTTTAAAGCGAAAAATTCTGGGAAATAATCTCCTAATTCTTCTTTAGCTACATCTACAACGCCAAAACCTTTAATGCCCGGCGTGTCTATTATTCGCGCATCAAAACTTAAATCGAACATCTGTGCAAATGTTGTGGTATGTTGTCCTTGCAGGTGTTGGGTAGATATTTGAGCGGTTTTTAAATCGAGTTCCGGCTCTATGGCATTTATTAAAGTAGATTTACCAACGCCGCTATGTCCTGCAAAAAGACATGTTTTGCTAAGCATTTCTTCCTTAACTTTATCAATGTTTTTTCCGGTCGCTGCCGAAATAGGTATGCACGTATAACCAATATCTCTGTAAATAGCCATTAGATACCGTATTTCGTCTTTTTCTTCTTCCGTGTAAACGTCTACTTTATTAAACAATAAAACCGTTTGTACCCGATAGGCTTCTGCAGTAACTAAAAACCTATCTATAAAAATGCTTAAAGTGGGCGGATTGTTTAACGTAATTATCAAAAAAGCTTTGTCTAAATTAGCGCCAATAATATGGGTTTGCTTAGAAAGATTAACAGATTTACGAATAATATAATTTTTACGATCTTCTAGTTTTTTTATAACGCCTATGGTTTCGCCTCCAGAATCTTCTAAATCAAAAACCACCTTATCTCCTACTGCCACAGGATTGGTATTTTTAATTCCTTTTAATCTAAATTTCCCTTTAATCCGGCAATCGTAAAAGTTACCGTCTTCTGCTTTTACGGTATACCAACTGCCGGTAGATTTATATACAATTCCTTTCATAAACGTCTTTATTAACTTTTAATGCTACCGATGCAATATTTTCTCTTGATGATGAATAGATTCTTGATGAATAGCTTTAAAAATCCGTAAAATAAAAGCTTCGCTCAAACCGTTTTTAGCACCTTCGGCTATCATTTTCCGTAAAATAGACATCCAGCGTTCAGACTGTAAAATCACCACTTCTTTATCGCGCTTTATAGCGCCAATCTTATCTGCAATTTCCATACGTTTGCCCATCATTTCTATAAGTTGATTGTCTATCAAATCTATATTGGTGCGCATTTTTATAATCTCTTTTTGAAAATCTTCGTTATGCGAAGTTTCTTTACGGATTTTTAAATTCTGAATAATTTCTTGCAAACGCTCCGGCGTAATTTGTTGCTGGGCATCACTCCAAGCATTATCCGGCTCGTGGTGGGTTTCTACCATAAAACCATCGTACTTTAAATCTAAAGCAGTTTGGCATAAATTGCCAATAATATCTCTTCGTCCGGCAATATGCGACGGATCTAACAATAAAGGCAAATCCGGAAAACGGGTTTGTAAATCTATTGGTATTTGCCACTCCGGATTGTTGCGATATTGCGATTTTTCGTAAGTAGAAAAACCTCTATGAATTACACCCAATTTTTTAATTCCTTGTTCGTAAAAACGTTCTACTGCGCCCAACCAAAGTGCCAAATCCGGGTTTACCGGATTTTTAATCAACACAATTTTATCACTACCATTTAAAGCTTCTGCAATTTCTTGCACCATAAATGGCGATACCGTAGTTCTTGCGCCAATCCACAAAATATCTATATCATGTTTTAGTGCCAAATCTACGTGCACCGGGTTAGCAACCTCTGTAGTGGTAAGCATTCCGGTCTCGTTTTTGGCTTTTTGCAGCCATTTTAAACCCAAAGCACCAACGCCTTCAAAATTACCCGGACGCGTACGTGGTTTCCAAATACCGGCGCGCAAAACCGTAGCTTGCGTGTTTTTAAGTTTGTGCGCTATGGTTAAAACCTGCTTTTCTGTTTCGGCACTGCAAGGGCCCGCAATTAGTAGCGGATGCTCCAATTGCATTTGAGTTAACCAAGATTTTAATTGCATAGAATTTTTCACAAAATATATTTTACCTACCTCTATTTCCTACGGCAGTATAGCACAAAATAACTATATTTTTAGAGAAAAGCGGTTACTTTTTTATAGTTTTCTATGCTAAAAGTAAAGTCTGCCACATCTAATTACGTATTTTTACCTAAAATTAAGTTTATGGGTATTGAAGTAAATAATTTATCTAAACTTTACGGAAAACAAAAAGCTTTAAACCAAGTTTCTTTTGTAGTAAAAACCGGACAAATAGTAGGTTTTTTAGGACCAAACGGCGCCGGGAAATCTACTTTAATGAAAATTTTAACCGGATACTTACCAGCCACCGAAGGTTGGGCAAAGGTTGAAGGTTTGCAAGTAGATACCCAAAAACTGGCATTGCAAAGAAAAGTTGGCTATTTGCCGGAACATAATCCGTTGTACTTAGAAATGTATGTGCGCGAATATTTAGATTTTCACGCCAGCATTTATAAAGTCTCTAAAAAACAGATAGAAAAAGTTATAGAACAAACCGGGTTACTGCCGGAAGCAAATAAAAAAATAGAGCAATTATCTAAAGGTTACAGGCAGCGTGTAGGTTTGGCCAGCGCTTTATTACACAACCCAGAAGTTTTAATTTTAGACGAACCAACTACCGGCTTAGACCCTAATCAATTGGTAGAAATTAGAGAGCTTATTAAAGAAATTGGGCAGACCAAAACCGTTTTTCTTTCTACGCATATTATGCAAGAAGTAGAAGCCGTTTGCGATAGAGCCATAATTATAAATAAAGGTAGTATTGTTGCAGATAAACAGCTCAACCAATTAGCAGAAAGCCAAGAACAAGTTGTAGTGGTAGAATTTGATTTTAGGGTAGAAATGGTTGCTTTACAAAAGTTGCCAAAACTAGAAAAAGTAGTAAATACCGCCGGTTTTAGGTACGAACTTTATTTTGACAGCAACAAAGATATGCGTCCCGCAGTTTTTGATTTTGCTCACGATAATGGTTTAAAAATTCTTCAATTGCATCAAAAACATACCAGTTTAGAAGATTTGTTTAGAACGCTTACGCAGGAAGTTTAGAAAATATATTAGAAGGAAATTAATTATTCAAAAAGCAGTCTTCCGGTATACAATTCTTCTACTTGCACCAACGGCGGCTCGTTTTTAGCAACGAGATTTCCGGTGCTTACTAATTTTCCTATTAAGCTTTGCTGCGGATTTACCACCATAGTATTAGAACCGCGGTGATAAACTTCTATATTTTCTGCAAGTAGGTTTTCTGCCTCCAATCTACCATCGCCACTAAAAAAATTTACGCTAAAATCTGTAACCTGACCGCGTAAAAAATAATCGCTCAAGCCATTGCTTACAATTGTTAGCGTGTTGCATTCTAAATCTAAATCAAAATCGCCATCGGTTTTTACGGCATCTCCCAAATTGGCATCTTCAGAAATTAATTGTAAATTATCATAAGCCAAAGTATTTAAGCTCTTTATTGTCCAACTGCTCGCATTTCTTATTAATTTTAGATTGGGACTTTCTATATAAACTTTAGTAATTTTATAGTCTCGTACAAAATTGCAGGTGTTGTTGTTTTTTATAATCAGTCTGTTGCCATCTACATTAAAATTTACATCTTCCGCCAGATTTTCTCCGGTTTCCAAAACTACTTTTTGTGTATTTGCTTTGCTTAAGAAAAGTTCTATCCCGGCATGTACTTCTATTTCTTCAAAATTTGCCAATGCAATTTCCCGGCTTATCATTTCTCCTTCTTTACGGAAACAATCCGGCGTCCAATCTGCGCTGCAAGCAGATAAAATAAAACTCATTACTATTATTAGAAAATATTTCATAATCTGTACCCAATTGTAAATTCTACCGCTTCAGCCTTTGCTGCGTGTGCCTTTACGGAAATACTTCCGAAAAGATGTTTAGAAATTTCACGCTGAATTCCCGCCCGTAAGTATGTTTGCCCTTCAAAATCATACGGATAATAATAGTAATAGCCGGCATTGGCAAAAATAGAGTTTTTGCCTAAATGCAGTTGATAGCCAAGAAAAACTCCTGCCCGCATACTAGATTCATCGCCGCTTATATTTTCTTCGGGATAGGCAATTCCCCGGTAACGGATAAGCTCTTTAAGCATTGGCGAGAAAAAAACTTCCGTACCCAACAAAACCGAACTTTTTAAACTCAAACGTTTATCGGCAAAAACCCCAAGCGTATAAAATGGGTAACTTTTCATACCTATCACGTCACTGGCATTAATTCCGCCTCGAGCTATAAAATTAAAATGTATTGGCTCTGCTACATTCTGCTTTTCGTAAGTTTTATACTGTTTTTTCTTATCTGCTTTCAACAAATAATTTACACCAATATTAGCCGCCAAAGTGTTGGTGCTGGTATTTGGGGCTTTTACATTGGCATTAGAATAATGTATTACCGTTAAACCGGCTTGCAAGCCCAAACCTTTAAAAATATTGGCGTGTTTATAATTGAGCATTACAAAAGTAGTCGCCAAAAAGTGCGAGCCGTAAGCATTGTTTTCGTAATTATTATTAGAATCGTACGGATTGCTGGCATAAGCCAAACCTTGGCCCAATCTAAATTGCAATTTTCTGTTTAAAAAATAAAAATTATAATGCGCATAAACACCAATATTTTCTCCCAAATAAGGATTTTTCATATTTTGAAAAATAGCTGTGGCCCCATAATCGGGATAATTATAAGCAGCTTCCCAGGTATTTTTTCCGTAGGTTTTACGGTTGTAGCTTAAAATAACGCCTTCGGGGTGTTTGGTAATTAAATGGCCAATAGCTTTGTTATGCTCTAAAATGCTTCCGTAAAAATAATCTAAGCTAAACTCGTGCAAAGAATTTTCTTCTTGCGAAAAACCAAGCATACAACAAAAGACTGCGCCTAAAAAAAGCCATTTTTTCATAGCGCAAAAATAGCAGAATATTTGAGTTTAGCGTATTTGTATTGCTTTTGAAATTTCGCTTTAAGCAAAAAACAAAAATTTCTACCATTACCTTTACGGAAATAAACCAAGATTAAGCATAGTTTAAAAACTAGTTAAAATGAACCAAGTATCGGACTTATTTTATAACTTTGCGTAAAAATTTATAGGGAAAAATTTGACTGATTGCAACCCTTTTAAAAAATGCTAAAGCAGGTTTTCTTCTTTAGTATTTTGGCGCAGCTTTCTCAACCACTTTTCCCGCTTTTAAATAAAAATATATGGCTTATTTATTTACTTCAGAAAGTGTCTCTGAAGGTCACCCGGACAAAATAGCAGACCAAATTAGCGATACCTTATTAGATAACTTTTTAGCTTTTGACGAAAAATCTAAAGTTGCTTGCGAAACCTTAGTAACTACAGGACAAGTAGTGTTGGCGGGAGAGGTAAAATCTGAAACTTATATAGACGTACAACAAATTGCGCGCGATGTTATTAACGATATTGGTTACACCAAAGGAGAATATAAATTTAGTGGCGACTCTTGTGGCGTAATTTCGTTAATTCACGAGCAATCACCAGATATTAATCAGGGAGTAGACCGCGAGAAAAAAGAAGACCAAGGCGCCGGCGACCAAGGAATGATGTTTGGCTACGCCACGACAGAAACCGAAAATTATATGCCTTTGGCATTAGATATTTCGCATAAATTGCTAATAGAATTGGCAAAAATTAGACGCGAAGGGAAAGAAATGACGTATTTACGTCCCGATGCTAAAGCGCAAGTTACTATAGAATATAGTGATGACAATATACCGCAACGTATAGAAGCCATCGTACTTTCTACCCAACATGATGCTTTTAACGAAGACGAAAATGAAATGTTGAAGCAGATTAAAAAAGATGTAAAAGAGATACTTATTCCGCGGGTTACAAAACAATTGCCGGAGTATGTGCAAGAATTATTTAACGAAGAGATAAAATACCACATAAACCCTACAGGAAAATTTGTAATTGGCGGGCCACACGGGGATGCCGGTCTTACCGGACGTAAAATTATTGTAGATACTTACGGCGGAAAAGGCGCACACGGCGGTGGTGCTTTTTCGGGTAAAGATCCTAGTAAAGTAGATCGTTCTGCCGCTTATGCCACGCGACACATTGCCAAAAACTTGGTAGCAGCTGGTGTTGCAAAAGAAGTTTTGGTACAAGTTTCTTATGCCATTGGTATTGCACAGCCAACTTCTATTTTGGTAGATACTTATAATAGCGCGCAAGTTGAGATGAGCGATGGCGAAATTGCTAAAAAAATAAAAGAAATTTTTGATATGCGCCCCGCAGCTATTGAAGAGCGCTTGCAGTTGCGCAATCCTATTTACAGAGAAACCGCAGCTTACGGCCATATGGGGAAAGAGCCAAGAAAAGTTACCAAAATATTTGAAAGTCCGTATTCCGGTAAATTAAAACGTGAGGTAGAATTGTTTACGTGGGAAAAATTAGATTATGTAGATAAAATAAAAGAAGCTTTTGAAATAGATTAAAAAAAAGCGGCTTTTCAGCCGCTATTTTTTTACGTTAGAATTTCATTAAATAAATTTTAATGACTTCTTTTGCAAAAAATTTAAAATTAGTAAAATGAACGATTTACTAGGATTTGGTTTACTGGCATTCACCTCTTTTTTTACCCTTATAAACCCAATCGGGACGATGCCTATTTTTATGACCATGACTTCAGATTTAGATAATGCCCATCGTAATGCAACGGCAAAAAAAGCTACTATTGCTGCTTTTGTAACAATTGTAGCATTTGCATTTTCCGGTCAAGTGCTTTTTGAGTTTTTTGGCATTTCGGTTAACAGTTTTCGTTTGGTTGGTGGGGTAATTTTCTTTTTGATGGGAATGGATATGCTACAAGCGCGTTTATCTAGTATAAAAGTACGTTCTAAAGCAGAGAAAAAAACCTATGTAGAAGATATTTCTATTACGCCACTAGCCATCCCAATGATATCTGGTCCCGGCTCTATTACCAATGCTATTATTATGATGGAAGATGCCGAAACCGTACAGGAGAAAGCCGTATTGATTGGCAGTATTTTCTTGGTCCTTTTTTTAACTTACCTCATCTTACTGAGCTCTTCAAAAATTTTAAAAGTGCTAGGAAACACCGGTAAAAACGTATTAATGCGCCTTATGGGACTTATAGTAATGGTAATTGCAGTAGAATTTTTCTTTAGCGGCTTGAAACCTATTCTGGTAGATATTTTAAACAGCGCCAATTAATTCCGTAAAGGAAGATTAACTCTTAAGTTACGGAATTTAAAAAATCAGCTTAGAAAATTGTCTTGATTTTATTCATTCAATTTAACCAATTTTAGCTGTATACGCTTTCGCGGAATATCTACACTCAATACTTTTACGACAATTTGCTCGTGTAGATGCACAAATTGAGTTACATCGCTAACAAATTCATCGGCTAGGTTGGAGACGTGAATCAGACCGCTTTCTTTTATTCCTATAGAAACAAAGCAACCAAAATTGGTAATATTGTTTACAATACCCGGCAACAACATACCTTCTTGCAAGTCTTCTATGGTTTTAATGTTTTGGTTAAAGCTAAACGTCTTGGCTTTTTCCCTAATATCGCGTCCCGGTTTTTTAAGCTCGTTTATAATGTCTTTTAAGGTTGGTAAGCCCACTTGCTCGGTACAAAATTTTTGCAAATCTATTTTCTCTAATAATTCTTCATTACCTACCAATTGCTCTACTTGCAAAGCTTCGGTTTTGGCAATTTGTTTTACCAAAGTGTATTGCTCCGGATGTACGGCAGAATCGTCTAACGGATTCTCACTTTGCTTAACGCGCAAAAAGCCGGCGGCTTGTTGGTAAGCTTTTGCGCCAAGTCTCGGCACATTTTTTAGTGCTGCACGCTTAGTAAAAGCGCCGTTCTCTTTGCGATATTCTACGATATTTTCTGCCAATTTTTCTCCAATTCCAGAAACATATTTCAATAAAGATTTGCTGGCAGTATTCAAATTAACGCCTACGGTATTTACGCAAGTTTCCACCACTCTATCTAAACTTTCTTGTAATTCGGTTTGGTTTACATCGTGTTGGTATTGGCCAACCCCAATAGATTTTGGGTCTATTTTTACCAACTCTGCCAACGGGTCTTGTAAACGCCTGCCAATAGAAATTGCTCCGCGCACGGTTACATCGTAATTAGGAAATTCTTCGCGCGCAATAGACGATGCAGAATAAATAGACGCGCCGGCTTCGCTAACTACAAAAACGGCTAATTCGTTTTTAAAATGAATGCGTTTTATTAAACTTTCTGTTTCGCGCGAAGCGGTGCCATCGCCAATTGCAATGGCATCTATTTTATAGGCTTCTGCCAAAGTACTTATTTTTTTAATACTCTCTTTTTGTTGCTTTTTTGGCGGGTGCGGAAAAATAGTTTCGTTATGCAGTAAATTACCTTCTTCATCTAAACAAACCACTTTGCAACCGGTTCTAAAACCGGGATCTATTGCCAAAACACGTTTTTGTCCTAAGGGCGCGCCCCATAACAATTGTTTTAGGTTTTTTGTAAAAACTTGTATGGCAGCTTCGTCTGCTTTTTGTTTGGCCTCTTGCAAAATTTCGTTACTTAACGAAGGATATAATAAGCGTTTATAAGCATCTTTTATGGCTGCCGCTATGAAAGTTTTGGTGCTACTTTGCGGCTTGACAAGTTTTTCTTCAAATTTTTGAAAAATGCGTTTTTCGTCTGTTAGCAGTTTTACGCGTACAAAACCTTGGTTTTCTGCCCGACGAATAGCCAAAAATCGGTGAGACGGGATTTTCTTTAAGCTTTCTTCCCAGTCAAAGTAATCTTTAAATTTTTGTGCTTTCTCCTCTTCTTTTTTGCTCTTTATTACTTTGGTTTTTAACTGCCCGAAATTTTCTAATTGGTAGCGCAAATAATTCCGTAAATCTATGCGTTCTGCAATCCACTCTGCTATAATATTGCCGGCGCCGTTCAGCGCATCTTCGGCTGTCTTTACTTCTTTAGACAAAAAATTTTCCGCGGCAGCTCTTAGATCTTGTGTGTTTTGTGCCATTATTATTTTGGCCAGGGGTTCTAAACCTTGCTCTTTGGCGGTATCTGCTTTGGTTTTACGCTTTTTTTTGTACGGCAAATACAAATCTTCCAGTAAGGTTAAATTATCTGCAGCTTTCACTTGTTTTTCCAGTTCTGCCGTAAGCACTTCTTGTTCTTTTAAGCTGCTAAGTATAGCTTCTCGGCGCTTTTCTAAGTTCTCAAAATCTTCTTTTGCTTTACGGATTTGTTCCAACTGCACCTCATCTAAATTTTGTGTGCGTTCTTTTCTGTAGCGCGCAATAAAAGGTATAGTTGCATCTTCTGAAAAAAGTTGCAAAGTTGGTTTTATTAGGTGTAAACCTAAACCGGTATGTTGTTGAATGTAATTGTGTAGTTGCATAAAAGCGAAAATAAGAAAATAATAAATGTGTACCTTTTAAAATTGATTAGAGAAACACTTCTTGTTTTTATTCGCAATTATTTAACAGCCATAGACAAATTAATTCGATAATTTTAACCGAAACCTAAAATGAATTCTATGTCGTTATTCGGAAAAATTAAAAACACAATGAGTCTCCTAAAAGGAGTCGATTTGGACCAACTGGCCAAAATAAATGAGAAAATAGACCTTAAAAAAACTATGGATACCTTGGGCAAGTTAGATGACCGCCAAATAAAAGGTATGATGAAGCTTTTGCAACACCAAGGCAAAAAAGGTCAGCATAAACTGCCTCCAATAGATGGCGATTTTTATAATTTAGACCTTAAACTCACAGATGCCCAGCGCGACATACAAATGAAGGTGCGTAACTTTATGGAAGATGAAGTACGACCATTGGTAAACGACCATTGGAACCGCGCCAAATTTCCGTTTGAGATTATTCCGAAATTTGCAAAATTAAACATAACCGGCATTCCGTACGAAGGTTACGGCTGCCCCAACCTTCCTTTTTTGATGGAAGGTATAATAGCACAAGAAATTGCCCGCGTAGATGTTTCTATCTCTACGTTTTTTGGCGTACACAGTGGCTTGGCAATGGGTTCTATTTACCTTTGCGGAAGCGAGGAACAGAAGGAAGAATGGTTACCAAAAATGCAAAAATTAGAAAAAATTGGCGCCTTCGGTTTAACCGAACCTAATGTTGGTTCTGCTGTTTCGCAAGGCATGGAAACCACCTGTAAATTTGATGGCGAAAATTGGATTCTAAACGGGCAAAAAAAATGGATTGGAAACGCCACTTTTGCAGACGTAATTATAATCTGGGCCAAAGATGTAGATTCTAAGCAAGTAAAAGGTTTTTTAGTACGTAAAGAAAACCCCGGTTTTAAAGCCGAAAAAATGCAAGATAAAATGGCTTTACGGATTGTACAAAATGCCATAATAACCCTAACCGACTGTAAAGTACCGGAAAGTGACCGTTTGCAAAAAGCAAATTCTTTTAAAGATACTGCAAAGGTTTTAAAAATGACGCGCGCCGGTGTTGCTTGGCAAGCAGTTGGCTGTGCACGTGGCGCTTATGAAAATGCATTAAAATACACTAAAAAACGCGAGCAATTTGGCAAGCCAATTGCTACTTACCAGTTAATACAAAATCATTTGGTAGAAATGGTTTCTAACCTAACCGCTATGCAAACTATGGTTTACCGCCTTTCTGAAATGCAAGACCAAGGCATTTTAACAGATGAGCACGCTTCTCTAGCCAAAGTATTTTGCAGTTTACGCACCAGAGATATTGTAAGCCGCGCGCGAGAAGTTATGGGCGGCAACGGAATTTTATTAGAACATGACGTTGCCCGTTTTGTGGCAGATGCCGAAGCTATTTACAGCTATGAAGGCACCAAAGAAATCAACTCGCTTATTGTTGGCCGCGCAATTACCGGTTATAGCGCGTTTGTTTAATTTTTAAAATTTGAATTATTTATGACAAAGAAAATTGTAATTATAGCTCCTAATCGTGATGTAGATAGTTGGGTAAAAGCTTTAAAACAACAAGACGACCAACTAGAAGTAGAAGTTTATCCGCAAGATACCCAGCGAGAGAAAACAGAATTTATTTTAACATGGAATCCGCCGCAAGATGTTTTTCAAAATTACCCTAATCTTAAAGTAATTGCATCTATGGGAGCCGGCGTAAAACATATTTTTAACAACAATACAGTTGCAGAAAAAATTGCGGTAACCAAAGTAGTAGACAAACAATTAGAAAAAGATTTGGGAGTTTTTGTATTAGCTGCTGCTTTAAACCATTTACGCGATATTCCGTTTTATTATGCTAAGCAACAAGAGTCGGAATGGCAACCAAAAAAATACGCCAGACCGGAAGAAACCTGTGTTGGCATTTTAGGTTTTGGCACCATTGGTCAAGCCGTGGGAGAAACCTTGCACAAAAACGATTTTAAGGTAATTGGGTATGCCAATTCTCCCAAAAATCATGAAAACATTAAAACCTTTTCAGGAAAAGATTCCTTTACGGAATTTTTACAACAATCTGACATTTTAGTTTGTTTGTTACCCTTAACCGAAGAAACGCAAGGTATTTTAGCTGCTTCTGTATTTAAGCAATTAAAAAAAGGAGCCTATTTGATAAATGTTGGTAGAGGAGCGCATTTAAACGAAAATGATTTGTTAGAAGCCATAAACAATGAACAACTTAGTGGAGCGGCTTTAGATGTTTTTCAAGAAGAACCATTACCGCAAGAGCATATTTTTTGGCCGCACCCAAAAATAGATATAACCCCACATGTTGCCAGTGTAACACATCCTAAACGCGTGAGCAAGCAAATTATCGAAAATTATAATAGAATGCAATCCGAAGAAAAAATACTGCACCAAATAGACAAAGAAAAAGGATACTAAGCTGAGAATTACGCCTTAAAAATCAGAAACCAAGTTTTTTTTCTTCCGTAAAGCAAAGAAAAAACGACTTGCTTTTATTGCTTATAATTTATAAACAAAAAGAGAAAAATCGTGTAAAGAATACGCACTCTCCATTCTTTAAACACGATTTTTTATGATAAAGCTTAGATTGAACACCTGCGAATAAATAAAAATGTTATTTTTACTAGGTAGCCTTAAGCGGTGAAACCTATGTATTTAAGCATAACTTTTATAATCATAGCCATTGGTATATTCCTTTTTGTAAAGGATTATTTTAGTATAGATACTACTTCTATACTTATTATGTCTTTGTTTATAGTTTCGGGAGTTTTAAATCCCGCCGAAGGTTTTGCAGGATTTAACCATCCCGCAACCATAACTTTGGGCTGTATGTTTGTATTGAGTGCAGCGGTTTTTAGGTCTGGCATTGTAGACGGTCTTAGCAATAAAATTGTACAAATAGCCAGAGTTAATTATTTATTGGCATTAATTGTTTTTTGCTTAACAGCAGCTGTGCTTTCTGCTTTTATAAACGATACGGCTGTTGTGGCTATGCTTATTCCTATGGCTTTAATGGTGTCTCGAGAAACCAACATTCCGCCTTCAAGGTTATTAATTCCTATTTCTTTTGCCGCTTTATTTGGCGGCACTTGCACGCTTATTGGCACTTCTACCAATATTTTGGTAAGCAGTTATGCCAAAGAATTAGGCAGTGCCGGTTTTAGTATGTTTGAGTTTTCTTTGGCCGCTTTAGGTATTACCGTAGTAGGGCTTGTTTATATTTTTATTGTTGCCCCCATATTGCTTCCTAAAAGACAGTCTTCTCAAGACACTTTACAAAACGAAGCAGAAGATTATATGGCAGAAATAGAAATTTTGCCGGACAATCCGGATATAGATAAACCTATTACGCAAACCAAGCTCATAAAAGATTTACAAGCGCAATTGCTTATGATTAAGCGTAAACATTTGCGTTTTTATGAAATTAACGAAGAAACGGTTATTCGCGAGGGAGATTTGATTAAAGTTTTAATTCCGCCAAGAAAAATAAGCAAATTAAAAGATTCTAAACATTATAAATTTAGCGGCATTGGCGAAGTAAGCGAAGACGATAGCGAGAAAATGATTTATGAAGTTATGATACCGTATGGTTCTAGCCTTAGCGGTGCAACTTTAAAAAATTCTAATTTTAGAAATACGTATTACGCCTCTGTTTTGGCTATTAGGCAACGCAAAGAAACCATTACCCAAAACGTGGCAAATGTACAGCTTAAAGAAGGCGATATGCTGCTGCTTTATGCATCTAAAAAAAATATTATGCATTTGGTTTCTAATAAGCTTATTGTAGCATTATCTGAATATGATGCCAGACAAGTAAATTTAAAAAAAGCAATACCGGCAATTTTAATCTTGATAGGCGTGATAACTTCTGCGGCTTTAGATTTAACTTCTATTTTAATAAGTGCATTAGTAGGTAGTTTACTTATTGTAACCACTGCAATTTTGAAACCAAAAGAAGCTTACGAAGCAATAGAATGGAAAGTAATTTTTATGGTTGCCGGCGTGCTCTCTATGGGAAAAGCTTTAGAGAAAACGGGAGGTTCTGAGTTGATTTCGCAGTTTTTATTCGATAACTTAGGCAATTTACATCCGCAAATTATGCTAAGTATTATTTTCTTGTTTACTTTCTTGGCCACCAACGTTTTGTCTAGCAAAGCTACGGCAGTTTTAATGACGCCAATTGTAATAGAATTTTCTAAAATATTAGAAATAAGCGAGAAACCTTTTTTAATCGCGGTAATGTTTGCGTGCTCTCTCACGTTTATGACGCCGGTAAGTTACCCAACAAACACGATGGTTTATGCGCCGGGAAATTATAAGTTTAAAGACTATCTTAAAATAGGAACACCTTTAAATTTGGTAGTTTGGATAGCCGCGTCAATTATAATACCATTGTTTTTTCCTTTTGAACTAAACTAACTATGAAAAAAAGATTTAAATTACACAATCCGTTTAAACCCAGAATAACCAACGAGAAGAACTTACGGGAGCATTTGGCTTTAGAGCGTACCAAATTGGCAAACGAGCGCACGTTGCTTTCGTACATTAGGGCTTCTCTATATTTGTTGGTTGGTGGCGTAGCTTTGTTGCAAATAGAAGATTTTCCGCGGTTACATTGGGTTGGTTATGTATCTTTGTTTATTTGTGTTTTATTTATAATTATTGGTATTTCGCGCTATATTGCTTTAGAAAGAAAATTGAAAGATTTACTTTTGCCCGAAGAACCTAACAAACCAGAAGAAGAATAAAATGCTGCAAAATATAGTGCATTATGGTTTGCATTTTGTGGCGGTTGGAGCAATAGCATACTGGTACGACCCAAAAAAATGGAAAAAATACTGGCTTCTTCTTATTGCAACAATGCTTATAGATATAGACCATTTATGGGCAAACCCAATTTTTGATCCGGACAGATGCAGTATAAATTATCATTTTTTACACACTTATTGGGCAGGCGCAATTTATCTTTTAGGCAGTATTGTAATCAAAAATAAAAGTTTACGTTTGGTATGTATAGGCTTGGTGTTTCATTTAATTACAGATGCAATAGATTGTTACTGGAGTAGTTTTTGGTAAACACTTAGCGTGGAATTTTTTCGGTTAAACCGAAATAAAACTTGCTACAATTATAATAACACAAAAGGTTTCTTAAAACGGAAAAACAAAATACAATGAAAGTTATTTATTTTATTTTCTTACTGTTATCAGTAAAAAATGCTTTTCCGCAAAGTGTAGAAACCCAACTGCGGGCAGAAATTCCTTTTAAAATGGAACGTTTTATAGGGGTAGACAATTTTGATAACCTTTACGGAATAAACGAACAGGTATTTTATAAAATAAACGCTAGCAAAACCCAAGAATTTCAAGCGCTGCAATTGGGCGAAATTACTTCTGCAGATATTATTAATCCGCTTAAGATTACCCTTTTTTACAAAAACACCAATACGGTTGTAATCTTAGACAATAATCTAAACGAGATAGACCGTATTAATTTTTCGCAAATACAAAACTTTAGAAATCTTGCCGCTGCCACAACCGGAAAAAACCGCAGTTTATGGATTTACAATGTAGATTTGCAGCGTTTAGAATTGTATGATTATTTCCGCGAAAGCGTTTTGGCCCATTCGCAACCTTTAGAAGAAAGCGTTTTAATTCATAAAAGCAATTTTAATTTTTGTTGGATTTTAAGCAAAAAAAATATAAAAATCTATAATACTTACGGAAGTCTAGTTGGCACTTTACCCAATAACGGGTATAAAAAAATTTCAGAAAACAACAATAGATTGGCAGTTGTAAATGAGCAGGGCGAAATGGCATTATTTCTAGAAGAAAAAAAACAATTTATTCCGCTTTCTATTTCTCAAAATGCCGTTAAAGATTTTTATTTGCAAAACGATTACCTCTATATTTACAGCGGTAAAAAAATCTATCAATATCAATTAACCTTACCAAATTAAATTTTATGCACGTAGCAATTGCCGGAAATATAGGTGCCGGAAAAACAACACTAACCAAGCTCTTGGCCAAACATTATAACTGGGAACCGCAATACGAAGACGTTCTTGAAAATCCGTATTTAGAAGATTTTTATAACGCTATGGAGCGGTGGAGTTTTAACCTGCAAATTTACTTTTTAAACAGTAGGTTTCGGCAAATTTTAGAAATTAGAGAAAGCGGGAGAGACATTATTCAAGATCGGACCATTTATGAAGATGCGCATATTTTTGCTCCCAATTTACACGCTATGGGTCTTATGACCAATCGTGATTATGAGAATTATGCAGCTTTGTTTGAATTGATGGAAAGCGTTACCCAAAGTCCAGATTTACTTATCTATCTGAGAAGTAGCGTACCAAATTTGGTATCGCAAATACAAAAACGAGGACGTGATTATGAAAATTCAATTTCTATAGATTATCTTAACCGACTTAACGAAAGGTATGAAGCCTGGATACAAAGCTATAATAAGGGAAATCTTTTGATTATTAACGTAGACAATATTAACTTTGTAGAAAAGCAGGAAGATTTAGGGGATATTATTAACAAAATAGACGCCGAACTTCACGGTTTATTTTAAACAATAATTTTATGGAATCGACAAAATTAAAAAGACCTAAGCATAAAGGTTCGCCAAAATTATTTAAAAATCCAATACTAGAAAAATTAACGCACACGCACATATCTTTGCCCCTAATTATATTTGGGCTTATTTCTGCGGCTTTGGTTTATTACGGTATTATAGAAAAAGGATTTGAAGCACCAATAATGGTTTTGCTCTTTATTGCAGGATTGTTCTTTTTTACATTTGTAGAATATATTATGCACCGTTATTTGTATCACATCCCGGCTACAAGCGAGCGTAAAAAGAAATTGAGTTATACAATGCACGGCGTACACCACGACTACCCAAAAGATAAATCTAGATTGGCCATGCCACCTGTTTTAAGCTTGGTTATTGCTACCATATTATTTATAATTTACCGCGCAGTTTTAGGCGATTATGTTTTTGGTTTTCTCGCCGGATTTTTAATTGGTTATGCAGGATATTTAGGCGTACATTATTCGGTACATGCTTTTAGAGTGCCCAATAATTTTCTAAAAGTTTTATGGCACCATCATAGTATTCACCATTATCGTGAACCAGATAGAGCCTTTGGCGTTTCCTCACCTTTGTGGGACCATATTTTTAGAACAATGCCACGTAAAAATCCGAGAGCAAAACGCAAGCAAAAAACAAATGTCTATATAGATCCTGAGGCAAATTAATTATAAGACAAATTTAGGCTTGGCTATTTACCAAGCCTATTTTTTTTGCTTCTTTTATAGCCTGTGTAGAAGAATCCACTAGAAAAACAGGTGTAACCTCAAAAGCATCAACAACACTTTTTACCATTTGCATCTTCTTTTTATGATTTACACTTCGTAAAAATATCGCTCTGATTTGTTGCGGGTATTGCCGCGCAATATCAATATAAATAGTAGCGTCATGTTCGCCACTATCGCCAATGAGTACAAATTTTAAATCTGGATAGGTTTTTAAGATATTTATAATCTCTTTTTGCTTATGCGGTTTTTCCTTTTTAAATAAACGCATGATTACGTTGGGAAAATACCGCAATAAAATTGCCCCTTTCGGGAATTGATGAATAGACAGAAAAGTATCTAAATATTGATACATATTCCACGGGCTATTACTCAAATAAAAAAACGGATTATCGTGCCCCGATTCATTTTGATGCAATTTCCTATAAAACTCCGGCGCTCGTTTAAGCGGAATGCGTTTATGAACATTGGTAAATAACGAATTTTTTATGAGTTGCCATTTAAAGAAAGAAGTTACTCCGGTTTGCAAAATGGTATCGTCTATATCGCTAATTACTCCAAATTCACTTTTGGTAGAAGGCACAAGCAGCTTTCCTGTTTTTTTAGCCCTAAAATCTTTATAGCTGGCAGTTACAGAAAAAGAAAACCAATCTTTTTCCGTAAACATTTCTTCCGGAAGTTTCTTTATTCCTACCGAAAATACAAAGTAGCCTTCTGCGTTGGTTTTGGTAGTTTCTTCTAATAAATTTGGAATGCTAAGCCTTATCGTGCAATTCTCTACCTCATAGGTGTTAAATTGTTTGAAAGTGGTTTTTATGGTTGTTAAAAAACCTTCTTCTTCCTTTATAACCAAGGGCTTATTATCTAAAACCCTGCCTTTTACATATAAATAATCTTCTCTAGCATAGGTTTTATATAAAATCAGATTAATAGATTCTACCTTTTTAAATAATCGAACAAACTTGCCTGTTTTTTTAACCATTTATATCGCCTTGTGTCTTTTAGCAAGCTAATTAAAGTTTTAAGCTGCGCAAAATAAATCTCTAATTATCGGTTTACGGAAGGTTTACTACTGCCTTTTCCAGTGTTTCTGTTTTGTTTTGTAATTGCTCTTGTGGTGGTATTTTATTTCCCAAATCTTCTTCCTTTTCCGGAATATGGCCCAAAATTGGCGCCATTACCAAACCTACCAAACACGTGAGTTTTATTAAAATATTCATAGACGGTCCGGAAGTATCTTTAAAAGGATCGCCAACCGTATCGCCAGTTACTGCAGCTTTATGTGCTTCGCTACCTTTATACGTCATTTTACCGTCGATTTCTACGCCGGCTTCAAAAGATTTTTTAGCATTATCCCAAGCTCCACCAGCATTGTTTTGAAAAATAGCCCACATAACGCCAGACACACAAACGCCTGCCATATAACCACCAAGCGGTTCTGCGCCAAATATAATTCCTACAATAATTGGCGTAATTATAGTAATTAATCCCGGTAAGATCATTTCTTTTAAAGCAGCTTTGGTAGAAATCTCTACGCATCTTGCATATTGTGGTACAGCGGTGCCTTCTAAAATACCGGGAATTTCTTTAAACTGTCTTCGTACTTCTTTTACCATTTGCATAGCGGCTTTCCCTACAGATTCCATCGCTAAAGCGGAAAAGATAACCGGAATCATTCCGCCAACAAATAAAGCAGCCAACACATCTGCTTTAAAAATATTTATCCCGTCTATGCCGGTAAACGTTACATAAGCGGCAAATAGAGCCAAAGCGGTAAGCGCCGCAGAAGCTATTGCAAAACCTTTTCCTACGGCAGCAGTAGTATTACCAACCGAATCTAAAATATCTGTACGTTCTCGCACCTCATCGGGCAACTCGCTCATTTCTGCCACACCGCCGGCATTATCTGCAATTGGTCCAAAAGCATCTATAGCAAGCTGCATAGCCGTAGTAGCCATCATAGCAGAAGCAGCTAAAGCTACTCCGTAAAACCCGGCTAAAGCGTAAGAGCCATAAATTGCGGCAGCAAATAATAAGACAGAAGCAAAGGTAGATTTCATACCAACGGCCAAACCTGCAATAATATTGGTTGCTGCTCCCGTAGAACTATTTTTCACAATATTTAAAACCGGTTTTTTACCTAAACTTGTGTAGTATGCGGTAACCATAGAAATTAAAGCGCCTACGGCCAAACCAATTAAAGCGGCCCAAAATACGTTTGTAGAAGGTATTTGTTGCACACCCTCTCCAAAAAACACCATATTTATAGTGTTAGGTAACATCCAGTCTATTAAAAACCAAGTTGCTATAATAGTTAGTAAAATTGCCAACCAATTACCTCTATCTAAAGCTGCTTGTACTTGCGGCTCTTTAGCAGAATTAGAGTTTATTTTAACAATGAGCGTTCCTATAATAGAGGCCAAAACCCCAACTCCTGCAATAACTAACGGTAATAAAACAGGTCCCATATTATTAAAGGCATCTTGAAAACTTTCTACGCTCGCCATATCGCGAATAAGGTAATTACCCAAAACCATTGCCGCCAAAACCGTAGCAACATAACTCCCGAATAAATCTGCACCCATTCCGGCTACATCGCCTACATTATCACCTACGTTATCTGCAATTGTTGCCGGATTTCGCGGATCGTCTTCCGGTATACCGGCTTCTACTTTACCGACTAAATCTGCCCCCACATCTGCAGCTTTGGTATAAATACCGCCGCCTACTCTAGCAAAAAGAGCAATAGATTCTGCTCCTAAAGAAAAACCGGCCAAGGTTTCTAAAACCTTTGTCATTTCTAAATAGAAATTATCCGGCTCTATTATAAACTGTCCTACAAAAAACAAGAATAGTAAACTTAGTCCCAATACTGCCAAACCGGCTACTCCTAGCCCCATCACAGTTCCGCCGTTAAAGGAGACCTTTAAAGCTTGCGGCAAACTAGTTTTAGCTGCTTCTGCGGTACGAGCATTGGCTTCTGTTGCTATACGCATTCCTATATTCCCCGCAAGGGCAGAGAAAAAAGCGCCTATTATGAAAGAGGGAACAATCATCCAGCTGGTAGAATCTACCAAAGTAGAAACATAAAACAATGCGATGGATGCTAGGATTACGAAAACGAGTAGTAAACGATATTCTGCGTGTAGAAAAGCAAGTGCGCCTTCTTTGATGCTTTTGGAAATGCTAAGCATTTTCTGATTGCCGCCCGGTTGTTTTTTTACCCAAGCTGCTTTAACCAGCATAAACACTATTCCCAAAAGAGCTAGACCAATGGGAAGATAGATAATATTAGATTCCATACAAATAGATTTAAAGTTTTGTTAAATCTACTGTATAAAAATTTAATATTAAAAAAAAGCAACACTTTTTACAAAATGTTGCTTTTATATTAAATATTTATAATAAAGATTAATCTATACTTACTTCCTCTTTAGGAACGTCACTATTTTTATATCGTTCGGTGCATTGTCTAACAATTTCCTTTGCCTCAGAAGCATCGCCCCAACCGTCAACATCTACTTTTTTCTCTTCCAAATCTTTATATACTCTAAAGAAATGTTCTATTTCTTTTATAAGATGTGAATTAAGTTCTGAAAGGTCTTTTACTTTATTAGAGATAGGGTCGCTTACGGGAACACATATAATTTTTTCGTCCGGACCTTTTTCATCTGCCATATGGAAAACCCCAATTGGCGCTACTTCCATCACACAGCCTGGAAAAGTTGGCTCTGTTACCAAAACTAATACATCTAAAGGATCTTCATCTAAGGCCAAGGTTTCTGGAATAAAACCATAATCTGCCGGATACATCATAGAAGAAAAGATCATCCTATCGTAGCGAATCTTTTTTAATTTAAAGTCATATTCGTACTTGTTTCTGCTACCTTTTGGAATTTCTATTAATACATCAAATTTCATCGCTCAAAATTACTGTGGTTACTATTTTCTTTAAAAAAAATTCAAGATTGCAAATTTACGAAATATTACCCGTTAATACCTCATTTTTAGAAATAAAATCCGAAGGAGCCGGTAACCCCGAAATCTCTGGCATCTGGCGTGTCTTTATAGTTTCCACGGAAGTGAAAATCCAACCTAAAAACATTAAAGATATTACCTACTCCAACACTCCACGACCAATATGGTTTTTGATCTGGTGCAAATAAGACCGGGTTAGAAGTAGAAGCATTTAATTGTCTATTTTCTTTAGATATATCTCCGGCTACAGCGCGCACTGCTACAATTTCGCGTAAATTTAGGTCGCGCAACCACGGCACGCGCCCAAAAATACGGCCGTTAAAGTTGTGCTCTAAATGCAAACTGGCGTAAGTGTCTGTAACAAACTCATAATAATCTACTAACGGGAAAGACCCGAAAATAGAGAATAATGTTTGGTTACCTGGAACTACGTTTAAAAGACCCAAAGGCACTTCGCCAAAGGTTTTACCAATTTCGAAAGTAGAAGTTAATCTACCCAAACCGCCAACATTGTAGGGTTGACGATAGTAGAATTGAAGTTTTTCGTACTCGAAATCGCTGCTAAAAATATCTTTTACCCCTACCGAATAATTTAAAAACAATTGCGCATAATCATCGTCGTTTACAATAATGCGTTCTACGCCGTAACCGGTGGTTTTACGACCCGGAGTATAACGTATCATAGTAGAAATTTCTGCTTGCTCTGTAAGTTCGCTTGTTTGGGTGCGTGCTTGGTTGGTATAATAGGCCAAACTAAACTCTTTAGACGCCGGCTCTAAAGTTCGGTAAGAGCCTCCTACTCTTACGCGAAGGTTTAAAAAAGGTTCCATTTCTACGGCAAAAGTAGAAAGGTTAATGTTTGTCAAACTCTCGTTGGCGCCAACGGTTATTAAAGACGAAGAGGCCAAACTTCTACCCAAAACATCACTTGTATTAGTAAGACTAGCACCCAATTGTTCTACATCGCGACGGTTACCACCACTAATAATTAAGCGGCTTCTTCTGTCTAACAACCATTTACCCGAAATACCGTATTTAAATTTATTGTCTTTAAAGCCGTAAGCGGTATAACCTTCTAAACGCCACTGATCGTTTCTTGAAAAATAAGTTCTCCCGCCGGCGCGAACGCGCACTCCTTCTACATCGTTAAATCCGAAAGTGGAGAAAATAGGTCCGAAATCAAAATTACCTATTTCTACATAACCGGATGCCAAAATGGTTCCTACATTATACAGGCGCTTAAAGGCCGGCACGGTACGCAAAGTGTCTAACATTTTATAAACTTGGCGTTCGTCTTTGTTTAATTCTTCGGTACGGTTATTTTGCCAAAATTCGTCGCTACGATTGTAAACTTGCTCTTGATAAGGATCTGCGGTTCTTTTATAAAAAGCTTCGCCTTTCTTTTCATCAAAAACATAATCGCTATACAAGGTTGTTCTTTTTCCGTAAACGCCGCGCGACTCAGGTTTTTTGTTTAGGGCAAAATCGGTCATAAAATGATCGCGGGTAATTAGAAAAATCGAATCGTTAAGCACATCGTACTCTTGTTCTATATAAAGTTCTTTTACCCAATTTATATTGGCGCTTTGGGTAAGCTCCATATTAATTTTTTTAATGGCCCAAGTGGTATCGTTTACCCAAAAATCTCCTTTAAAGGTAAGTTCGTTTTTGCGTCTGGGGTAATAAACTATTTTATAGCTGTATTTGTTATCTATATAAGCCGTGTCTGCCAAGACATAATTATAAACATTAATACCGGTTTCAGACAGCGGACTAACAAAGCTTTTATCAAAAAACTTCAGGTAATTATCGTAAATATTATATTCTGCATACAAGTCTTTTACAAAAGCAATTAAGGCTTGATTGTTACTAAAGCCGGAGTTTTTATTACCCAATAATATTTCTTTTTCTTTGTCTAGTTTGTTATCGCCATAAACACGGTAGACGGCTTCGTTTAAAAATATTGGAAGATAGGTTTTTCCGGTAACGGCATTGGTGTCTGTTTGCTCAAAAATAAACTCCATACCATTAAAAACCTTGCTGTTAATCAAAGCACTGTCTATGGTATTAAGATCAAATTCTTGTTTTTCGTACTTTTTATATTGGTACTGATTGAATTTTTCTACCCCATTATCGCGTTTATTAGCCCATATTTTCCGTAAAATATCTATGGCGGGATTATTTTTTTTGGAAGTCTTGCCTTGGTATATAACTACCTCATCTAACGCATCTGCTTGTTCTTGCAAAGTAATTACCATATCATAATTCACCCTTTGTTCTAACTCTATGGTTTTGGTTTCAAAACCCATAAAAGAAACAGTAATGGCATTATAAGTTTTGTCTGACTGGTAATAGAAACTACCGTCATCATTAGTTATAGTACCTTCTGAAGAATCTGTAAATAAGACGTTAGCAAATGGTACCGGCTCTCCATTTTCGTCTTGCACGATACCACCAACTTTTGTTTGGCTGTAAGTGGTAAAAATTACTAGAAAAAAGAAAATGCCTGAGAAGTAGTTTTTCATAAATTTGAAATAAAAAAGCTTCACCCTTTCGGATGAAGCCTCAAATATAATGGTATACTTTTATTTATAAAGTACCTTTTTAACAGCTTTAACAACATCGTCACTATTGGGCAACCATTCTTTTAATAAAACCGGAGAATACGGTGCTGGTACATCGGCAGTATTTATTTTAATAATTGGTGCATCCAAATAATCAAAAACTTGTTCTTGTACTTGATAAGTAATTTCTGTAGCTACATTACCAAACGGCCAAGCTTCTTCTAAAATTACCAATCTATTGGTCTTTTTTACAGACTCCATAATAGTTTCATGATCCATTGGTCGCACAGTACGAAGATCTATAATTTCGCAAGAAATGTTTTCTTCTTCGGCTAATTTATCTGCTGCTTTATAAGCTTCTTTTATAATTTTACCGAAAGAAACGATAGTAACATCATCGCCTTCGCGTTTTATGTCTGCTTTTCCTAAAGGAATTGTGTAATCTTCTTCTGGAACTTCGCCTTTATCGCCATACATTTGTTCACTTTCCATAAAGATAACTGGATCGTCATCTCTAATAGCAGATTTTAATAAACCTTTTGCGTCGTATGGATTGGAAGGGACCACCACTTTTAAACCGGGACAATTGGCATACCAATTCTCAAAAGCTTGCGAGTGCGTAGCGCCTAATTGTCCTGCAGAAGCCGTAGGACCTCTAAAAACAATTGGACAATTAAACTGCCCTCCGGACATTTGTCTTATTTTTGCCGCATTGTTAACAATTTGATCTATAGCAACCAAAGAGAAATTAAAAGTCATAAACTCAATAATTGGTCGGTTACCTGTCATTGTAGAACCAACTCCTATCCCGCTAAAACCGGCCTCAGAAATTGGAGTATCTATTACCCGGTCCGGGCCAAACTCGTCCAACATTCCTTTAGAAGCTTTATAAGCTCCGTTATATTCGGCAACTTCTTCCCCCATCAAATAGATAGATTCGTCGTTACGCATCTCTTCGCTCATAGCTTCGGCAACAGCCTCTCTAAATTGAATACTTCTCATGATATTATCCAGGTCTTTTTATCTAATAACGGCTACAAAAGTAGGAATAAACCTATCCAAAAACCACATGTTTTTTAATAAAAATTTATTATGCAAGCATAGTAATTAATATAGAATTTCTGTATATTCGCAATCACTTATTATTAAGTAACTATATCATAATAAAAAGACATAAAAAATGAAAATATTAGTGTGTATAAGTCACGTACCGGACACTACTTCCAAAATCAACTTTACAGATGGAGACACTAAATTTGATACTAATGGAGTACAATATGTAATTAATCCAAACGATGAGTTTGGACTAACCCGCGCTATGTGGTTTAAAGAGAAGCAAGGTGCTTCTGTAGACGTAGTAAACGTAGGCGAAGCAGAAACAGAGCCAACTTTACGCAAAGCATTGGCAATAGGAGCAGATAACGCTATACGGGTTAACACTCCTGCAAAAGACGGTTTTCAAGTTGCCAAAGAACTGGCCAAAGTAGCGCAAGATGGTGATTACGATTTGATTATTGCCGGAAGAGAATCTATAGATTATAACGGCGGGATGGTTCCCGGGATGTTAGCAAAATTAATAAACGCCAACTTTGTTAACACTTGTGTTGGTCTAGAAGTTGAAGGCGATAAAGCCACTGCTACCAGAGAAATTGATGGCGGTAAAGAAACACTTAGTTCTAGCTTTCCGTTAGTTATTGGCGGGCAAAAAGGTTTGGTAGAAGAAAGCGATCTTAAGATACCAAATATGCGCGGTATCATGATGGCACGTAAAAAACCTTTGAAGGTAGTAGACCCGGTAGGTGCAGAAGCAAAAACCAGCGCTACCAAATTTGAAAAACCAGCGCCAAAAGGTGAGGTTAAATTAGTTTCTGAGGACAACTTAGACGAGCTAATCGATTTGTTGCATAATGAAGCAAAAGCAATTTAAACCTCCTTTTTTAATTTAATCTCAAAAAAGAAAGAAACATGTCAGTTTTAGTATATACCGAATCAGAAAACGGAAAACTTAAGAAAGCAGCTTACGAAGCCGCTTCTTATGCCAAAGGAATAGCAGATAAAATGGATACTACGGTTACCGCCGTTAGCGTAAATGCTGAAGATACTTCAGATTTAGGCAAATACGGAGTTAGCAAAGTATTAAAAGTTACTAACGAAAAACTACAAAAGTTTAATGCAGACGCTTACGCGGATGTTATTGCACAGGCTGCAAAAAAAGAAGACACCAAAGTTGTAGTTATCGGGCAAACCGCTAACGATAGATATTTAGCCCCTATTTTAGCCGTTAATTTAGAAGCAGGCTATGCGCCAAACGCTGTAGAATTGCCGGAAAGCACTTCGCCATTTCAAGTAAAAAGAAATGCTTTTACCAATAAAGCTTTTAATATTACCGAAATTTCTACCGATGTAAAAATAGTAGGATTAGCAAAAAATGCTTACGGCTTAAAAGAAAACGCAACAGAAGCACAAGAAGAAAGTTTTGAACCAAGCTTAAGCGAAGAAGATTTCTCTATCAATATAGAGTCTGTAGACAAAGCAACCGATAAAATTACTATTGCAGATGCAGAAATAGTAGTTTCAGGTGGTCGCGGACTTAAAGGTCCTGAAAACTGGGACATGATAGAAAACCTAGCAGAAGTTCTTGGCGCAGCAACAGCTTGCTCTAAACCAGTAAGCGATATGGGTTGGAGACCACACAGCGAGCATGTTGGCCAAACCGGAAAACCGGTAGCCGCCAATCTTTATATTGCAGTAGGTATTTCTGGAGCAATTCAGCATTTAGCAGGTATAAACGCTTCTAAAACCAAAGTTGTTATTAATAACGACCCGGAAGCACCATTCTTTAAAGCAGCAGACTACGGCGTAGTTGGCGATGCTTTTGAAGTAGTACCAAAGCTTACCGAAAAATTAAAAGAATTTAAAGCTAATAACGCATAATTTTTATAAATTGTGCCCCTGTAAAAAAGGGCAGTCTAGATAAGCTCTTTATTTAGACTGCCTTTTTTATTGTAGAATATTTTGATTACTTTGTAGTATGAGTTTAGTGCGATTAACTATAAAAGGTATTTCTTACAGCCAAACCCAAAATGGGGCTTACGCCCTTTTGTTGAGTGAGGTAGATGGAGAAAAACAATTACCAATTGTTATTGGTGCTTTTGAAGCCCAATCTATTGCAATTGCTTTAGAAAAAGACATTAAACCTCCGCGACCGCTTACGCACGATTTATTTAAAAGCATGGCCGGACGTTTTGCCATAAATGTAAAACAGGTTATCATACATAAATTGGTAGATGGGGTGTTTTATTCCAGCTTAATTTGTGAACGCGATAAGATAGAAGAAATTATAGACGCCCGCACTAGCGATGCTATTGCTCTTGCGCTACGTTTTGATGCACCCATTTTTACCTATCAAAATATTTTAGACAAAGCCGGGGTTTATCTTAAAACCTCACCCTCAGAAAAAGAAGAAGAAGCAGCCAAGCAAACCGAAGTAATCATAGAAGACGCTTTAAAAGAAGAAAGTCCATCTAAAAAAGAGAAGGAAGACGACGGTTTAAAGAGAAAATCTTTAACAGAATTAAATAAACTTTTAGAAGAAGCCGTAAAAAAAGAAAATTATGAAAAAGCGGCAAAAATAAGGGACGAAATTTCTAAACGCCAATAAACGCCAATGCGCTTTCCGCAAATTATTTACTAAAACCCATCCTGTGAGAATACGTTATCTTCTTAGCTTATTAATAATAGCTTTTTACACCTTAAACACTTCTGCCCAAAGTCTAGAAAAAGACTGGCAAACCAACAACACAAACGATACTCTAACAACGATATTCTCATCGCCAAAGAATCTTTCTTTTCAAGAAGGCGCATTTGAATATAAATTAAATTCCGGCAAAGTTCATAGTTCTGGAGAATATGTTTTAAAAAATAAACAGTTGGTGCTTTTTTACCAACAACCAAAAGACAGTATTGCCCGCTTTGAAATTTCTGCTTTAACAGACTCTACTTTAACTTTGCAAAATGCGCAACAAAGCATTAGTTATAAAGAACAAAAAAATAATAACGCTTCCGCGGAAGGAATAGCGGGCAGCAAAAAGTTTGTAAAAAGCCAAGGATTTACTTTTACCAGTTTTTGGCGCGGCGCAATTGGTATGCTAAGTTTATTGCTCATAGCCTTCTTATTAAGCAATAATCGTAAAGCCATTAATTGGCGCACAGTTGGCTTAGGTTTAGCAGGGCAACTGCTTTTAGCCTACGGAATTTTACAAGTAGAATGGGTGCAAATTGGTTTTGAATTTGTAGGTCAGATTTTTGTCAAAATATTAGATTTTACCGCTGCCGGAAGTGAATTTCTCTTAGGCGATTTGATGAATGTAGACAGCTACGGTTTTATTTTCTTATTTCAAGTATTGCCAACCGTTATCTTCTTTTCTGCTCTAACTTCTATTTTATTTTATCTTGGCGTTATTCAAATAGTAGTAAAAGGTCTGGCATTACTTTTATCACGGGTTTTAGGCGTTTCTGGAGCAGAAGGATTAAGCGTTGCCGGTAATATTTTTCTCGGTCAAACCGAAGCCCCTTTAATGATTAAAGCCTACTTAGAAAAAATGACCAAATCTGAAATTCTTTTGGTTATGGTTGGCGGAATGGCAACTGTTGCCGGCGGAGTTTTAGCCGCTTATATTGGTTTTTTGGGTGGCGACGATCCTGTAGCGCGATTAGAATTTGCTAAACACTTATTGGCAGCATCTGTGATGGCAGCTCCGGGAGCTATAATTATTTCAAAATTATTGTATCCACAGCAAGAAAAAGTAGATAGAAGCGTAGAAGTTTCGCAAGAAAAAATTGGCGATAATATTTTAGATGCTATTGCAAACGGTACTACAGAAGGTTTAAAACTAGCCGCTAATGTTGGCGCAATGCTCTTGGTATTTGTAGCTTTAATTGCCATGCTAAACTATGGTTTTGGAAAAATAGGTACATGGACAAACCTAAACGGAGTTTTAGCTGCCAACACTCCTTACCAAAGTTTTTCTATAGAATCTACCTTAGGAATTATCTTCTCGCCTTTGATGTGGCTTATTGGTATTGCCAAAGAAGACATTATGCTTATGGGACAATTGTTGGGTATAAAATTAGCTGCCAGTGAGTTTGTAGGTTACATTCAGTTAGCCGAATTAAAAGATGCTACAGCCGGTCTAAGCCTTACGTACGAGAAATCTATTATTATGGCAACTTATATGTTGTGCGGTTTTGCCAATTTTGCTTCTATTGGTATCCAAATTGGCGGCATTGGCTCTTTGGCACCGGGACAACGCAAAACCTTATCTAGGTTTGGAATAAAATCTGTAATTGGCGGCACGTTAGCTTCGTTACTTTCGGCTACTATTGCGGGAATGATTATTGGGTAGTTGTTGTTTAAATTCTTGCTACAGTACTTAAAATCTTCTATTTAAAACAAGACAAGCTTTATATTTTTAAGAACTAACTTTTGCGTTAGGGATTGAGGCTTTGTTTGAGCTCTCCCGATGCGATAGCAAGCGGGAAGCGAGTGCCGAAAGCCCGACCTCTTACCAATTTTTTTATTGGTAAGGGGAAACGCCCAAATAATTAAACTTAGTGTAAAAAATTAGCGGGAATCTTAAACTCGATTAAAACCTTTTCACGCACTTTTACCAAGCCCAAAGCTTTGGTTGGCGGTTCTATATTGTAGTTTTCTATAGAAATTATTTGGCTACCGGTATAAAATACTTTTTTACCTTCTGTGTGCTTGGTTAAAGTTACACAATAGGTTTTCTTAATTTCTTTTATTTTAATAGTTAACTCGGTTTGTTGTAAATGGGCGTTATTTTCTTGGGTGTCTATAAACAACTCTATTTCTGGAAATTTTTTAGCTTCAAAAAGTTTTTGCAAATCACGCTCCATTAATTTTTTGGGACAATCAAAATCTGCCACCGGAATTACTATCTTATTATAGGTTTTAAATTTGCTTAAATGCAAATCGTTTAAGCCCGTGCATTCACAACTAAATTGGTTTACATTGGTTTTTACGTTAACCACAACCTCTGCCTGTGCTTGCGCTTTTTGCAGTGCAAGACCCAATAAAAGAAACAGTATTAAAAGTTTTGGTTTCATAAGATAAAGTATATTAAAAATAAAAGCAGTACAAGTTTTATGCCTGTACTGCTTTTAGAATTTCAAACTAATTCAATTAAAAAGAGATAGCAGCTTCAAGCATTACGCCATTAAACTTACCTTCGTTTTTTACGCTTAACTCGGGGAAATCGTCATATTCTTGGTTTACATATTCTGCTTTTACCATAATATTTTTGGTCATAAACCAACCGGCTCCTAATTGGTAACGGCTTATAGTTACATCGTTACCGCTAATATCTTCTGCATCTACCAAGTTATAACGGCCACCTACATAAAAGTTTTCGTTATTTCCAAAACGGTAAATCAAATCTCCGGCATATTGAGAAACGCTTCTGTCTGCCACGCCATCTGTAGCTTTACCACTACTGTGTTCGTAAGTTCCGAAAAACTCTAATCCTTTATACTTTACAAAAGGGTTAATCATAAAGGCCGTCATCTCGTCTTGGAAATTTGGGTTATATCTTGCAGATCTAAAGTTACCAGAGTCTGAA
This sequence comes from uncultured Mesonia sp., assembly GCA_947494545.1. Lineage (GTDB taxonomy): Bacteria > Bacteroidota > Bacteroidia > Flavobacteriales > Flavobacteriaceae > Mesonia. Next base: position 217,540 of record CANLVH010000005.1, read on the forward strand.
GCTCCTTCTTCTTCTAATACTAAATAATATCTAGAACCTGCACGGTCTGCGTTATAAAGATAAATGCTGGCAGATTTTCCTGTGGTGTAAACAGAACCGGTTAAACGCAAACGTAAATCGTCGTTAATTTGTTTGTCGTAACCTAATTTACCTAAGAAAGATGCGCCGGTTTCACCTGGATTGCTAACAGATTGGTTTAATTTACCATTGGTAGCACCAACCATTGCCAAAAAGCCGTTTTTGCTAAAATAAACCTCTCCCCCAACTTCTGTAGTAAAGGCATCCATAATATAATTTCCTACAAACGGATTGTAAATGGCTTGTGCATTATCTGATCTTCTAAAGTGCGCATCACCATAGTTATTTTCCATATGTCCTATTTTTACGGTCGTATATTGCATTACATTGTCTAAAAAACCTTCTTCTATAAAGTCTAATTTATCTATCTGTAAATATCCGCCTTTTACATAAGGTTCATGGTGGTGTCTAGAAGATAAATAGGTTCTTAAGTGTAAGCGTACTCCATCGTACAATGCTACATCTACGTCTAAGTTGGCTGTTGCTAAGTTAAAGTTTTCGCCAATTTCTACCAACGGTACGTTTCCGGAGTTTTCGTGATCTAGAAGTTGGTATTGCAAGGCAAACGCTCCACCCATTCTTATGTGAACACCATCAAAAGTGCTTGTCGTGTCTTTTGGTGACTCAAACGTATTAAGGCCGCGTTGGTCTGGATATCTATAATTATCCAAATGCCTTTTATCTGTTTCATTTTCCTGTGCTTGCAAGGTATAGCTTCCCAAAGCCATAACTGCAATACTTAATAAATAAACAATATTTCTCATAACTTGGTGTATTTAATTTTTAAGATTTATCTCATAGTGTATAACCACTTCATTTCCTGTAGTAATAGTACCAAACATAGCTTTTGGCGGATCTATATTAAAGCTGGTGAGCTCAAAACCTACTTTACCTACTAAATGAATTTTATTATTTGTATAGTTTATTTTTACCGGAGCAGAAATATTTCTACTGTTACCGGCAATGCGCATTTCGCCAATAAAAACTGCTTGATTACCATCTAATTTCACTTGATTTCCTTTAAAAGAAATTACCGGATGGTCTTCTTCTTCTAATGCATCGTACATTTTTTTGTCCATTCCGGATTTACCGCTTTTTAGGCTTTTAGCTTTTAGTTTAAAATGGAAATTATTAATACTTTTTACGATACCATTCTCTATAGTAGCCTCCAGTTTTCCTGTAAAAGTTTCTGCCACACATTCCCAATCGTGTAAAGTAGAAGTACCGGTTACACTCAATTTAGAATTGGCAGCATCTGCTATAAAAGTCTGGGCGTTTATTTGACCTATTCCTATTAGAAATAAGACTGCTATTATTAAATTTCTCATAACTACTTGTTTTTATATTACACTACCAAAAGTACAATTACAGTTAAGGAATACTTATGACATTAATCAGTCTGTTTTTTAGTTTTCCTGAACAATGATATTTGTCAGTTCTAGGCTTTATAGTAGTTTACACTGATTTTTGTTTTTAATATTTCTTCTTATCTTGCGTTAGAAAATGCGTCTTTCTACACGCCTTATAACAAATTGATACTGAAGCTTTTTTTAACTTATTAACCGGAACAAAAACCAATAGAAACAAAGAAAAATAGCGCGCCAAAAAATTAATAGGATTCCCAAAGCACCCAAATAAAAAGCTATGAAACAATACCACGATTTATTACAGCATATTTTAGAAAACGGTAACCAAAAAGACGATCGTACGGGCACGGGAACCAAAAGTGTTTTTGGCTACCAAATGCGTTTTGATTTAAGCAAAGGCTTCCCGATGGTAACCACCAAGAAACTGCATTTAAAATCTATTATTCACGAATTATTGTGGTTTTTAAAAGGCGATACCAACGTAAAATATTTACAAGAAAATGGCGTACGAATTTGGAACGAGTGGGCAAACGAAGCTGGCGATCTAGGACCAATTTACGGAAAACAATGGCGCAATTGGAACGGTGATGAAATAGACCAAATTGCCGATATTGTAAAAACCTTAAAAAACAACCCCAACAGTAGAAGAATGTTGGTTTCTGCCTGGAACCCTAGTGTAATGCCGGACACTTCTGTTTCTTTTGAAGAAAATGTAGCCAACGGAAAAGCAGCTTTACCGCCTTGCCACGCTTTTTTTCAGTTTTATGTGGCCAATGGCAAATTATCCTGCCAACTTTATCAACGCAGCGCCGATGTATTTTTGGGCGTGCCATTTAATATAGCGTCGTATGCTTTGCTTACTATGATGATGGCACAAGTTTGCGGCTACGAAGCCGGAGATTTTATACACACTTTTGGCGATGTGCATATTTATAACAATCATTTTGAGCAAGTTGAGTTACAACTAAGCCGCAATCCCCGAGAGTTGCCGCAAATGAAACTCAATCCTCAAGTAAAAGACATTTTTGGCTTTACTTTTGATGATTTTAGCTTAGAAAATTATAATCCGCATCCTGCCATAAAAGGCAAGGTTGCAATTTAAAACCTCAACGATGATGAAGAAGTTACTGTTTACTGTTTTGTTTTTAAGTTTTAATGCAATTGGTTTTTCGCAAACCGTAAAAGGAAACACTGTTTCCAGCAAAGAACAAGCGCCGGTTTGGCCGGGTTGTGAAGATAGCAGCAATACTGCCAATTGTTTTACCAAAATGTTGGCAAAACACATACAAGAAAACTATAAATTTCCAAAAGAATACACTAAAGAAGATAAAGGCAGCCGCGTGATAGTAAGCTTTATCATTAACAAAGAAGGAAAACCGGAAGTTACCGAAGTAACCGGCGGGAAAAAATATTTACAGGAAGAAGCTAAACGAAACATTATGCTTATTCCGGAAATGGAACCGGGCTCGTTAAACGGAAAACCTAAAGAGATAAAGTATAAAGTTCCTTTTTCGTTTTAAAACCTGACCATCTTAAATTATAGATAAGCGTATAAAATTATCTATAAATAAACATAACTATTATCTAATACACCTCTGCGCTTTCAGCGCAGAGGTGTATTAATTTTAGGAACTAAACGACTTCTTTTTCTTATAAGATAAAAGTGGTGTCATACTAACTTAATATTGCAATGTTGCACAGAAAACGATATTGCCTTTTTGTTCTATGACGCTGCGATTGATTTGCATAGCACTTGTGCTAAGCTTAACCAAAGTAAAACTATGAAAATTATGCGCAAGAAAGTAGATGGAGAAATAAACGAGTTTGAATGCTCCATTACTGGGTTAAATTGGTGTTAGCATTCTAATGCTTGTATCAATTGCTGCAATCTATTGTTTTATCTGCCAAACCGTGAGCATTATCTTTCGGGATTTTGTATTGCACTACGGATATATATACTAAACAACTCTGCACTGAAAGTGCAGAGGTTTATTAATACTGGGGACTGAAAGTCCCCCTTTACTATTCCAATAT
>CANLVH010000006.1 GCA_947494545.1 uncultured Mesonia sp.
CGCATTGAATTATTTGAAGAATGCACAATTCTTTTTGAAATGAAGCAGGTATCTGATATGGTAATTTCTTCTAACTATAATTATGAATTATATAGAATTATTCAAGAGCTTATTTCTAATAGTATAAAGCATGGAAATTCAAAAAAAATCATATTAAAAATTTTAATTCAAAAAAAGAATATGCAGATAGAGTTTGAAGATAATGGGGTATCTTTTGATTTTATGAAAATGATTAAATTATCTTCAGGAATGGGGCTCAAAAATATTCTTTCAAGAGTTAAATATCTTGACGGAAGTCTCCATCAACTTATCGTAAATGAGGGAAATAAATTTCAAATTAATATTAACTTATAGCTAATGCTAAAAATAGGTGTAACAGACGATCACGCTTTGTTTAGAAAAAGTCTATCATTTTTAATTGAAAGCTTTACAGGTATGCAGATAATTATTGAAGCTAAAAATGGTTTAGATTTATTAGAGCAATTAAAAAATAAATCTATTGATATACTTTTACTGGATTTACAAATGCCAAAAATGGATGGATTTCAAACTTGTTTAAAAATAAATGAACTTTACCCAAAAATTAAAATTCTTGTTCTAACTCTTAAAAATGATCCCGCAACTATACAAAAAGTAATTCATTTAAATGTACAAGGTTTTTTTAGTAAAAATACAGATCCAATCGAGTTAAAAAACGCTATTTTAAAACTAAACTCTAATGGGTTTTATTTTGAAAAAGGGTTATCGTCTGTGATAGAAAAAAGTTTAGATACAACTATTAACCCAGGGCATAAAGCATTATTAACTGATCGTGAAATGCAAGTTTTGCATCTAACACTTCAAGAATTAAATGGTAAAGAAACAGCCGAGCGTATGCATATTAGTCCTCGAACCGTAGAAAAACATAAAAAAAATTTAATGATAAAAACTAAATCTAAAAATTTTATAGGTGTGATTATATATGCCTTAAACCATCAATTTTTAAAGTTAGAAGATTTACCAACTTAAAATTTTAGCTATCTATACTTTTCCTTAACTCCTTATCAAAGTTATTTAAAAACTCTATCACTTTTTCAGTCCCGAGATTAAATAGAGACTTTTGTTTTTTAAATGACATATTAAAATTTAACCAGTTATATTTTTCATCTGCATTAATGTGGCAAATTAACTTTCTATAGTCAGGATTTTTAAAATAAAATCGTAATCATAAATCTGTCGCATTGTACTTATCATAGCACCCGAAAAACCAAAAAAAGTGCCGGCAGAACTAAATTCTTTTCTATATACACTTAATCTTACGCCAAAGATTGGTCTACAAGTTAAGTGATTATTATGAAAAATATTAATCGATAAATTAGATCATAAACCACCATCTACAAATTTCAATTCAGAAGGAATTTCACCAAACGCAGTGATAAGCCATAATGCACAAGCTGGTCAAGAAGGGGTGTACAAGATAACCTTTGCCAATTTTTCCCTTGCCCAACATCGGCTGTAGGTATCTAACGGCATTCCAGTAAAGTGGTACAAAGGGATTGTCAGGATTTTTACAAAAAGTGCGGTAACTGGAACTGTTCTCGACAAAACGAGAAAAGCCCTGCCCCGTGATAAAAATTGAAAATATCGGCACTTGGCCGCTTAAGGTAGTAATGACGAAGAATGCTTAAGCAATAGACGGCAGAACTTCTTAGATTTTGATAAACTGGCCAACGATGAGGAAGGTTACCGCTATTTTTCCCTACAAAACCTTGTTTACCGATTTCAAACTGGACGGAACTTCCAATAACCTGTACTTTTATGGGGTAAAGGAACTCAGCACACAAATGCGGATGAGCGATTTCAGCCCGTTCCTCGGGCCGATAAAACTGGTCAACACCAATGCTCCAGAAGCCCCCGAGGTAAAACGCATCATCCCGGTCTTGGAAAATACCGTTCTCGGGATTTCATCCAAAATACAATTAGAGATAAATGCCTTCCCGGAAGTACAACAGGTCAGGAAAATAACCATCTACCGAGCCCATACAATGTTAGAAGCACAATCGGTGTTGTCAATGCAACTGGTAAAAATGGTCGACCTCGAAGCTGAGGGGATTCTTGACAATCCGGTATGGACGGTCACAGACGACTTTAGTGATTTACCGGAAATTCCGTACGGCGATGGGCTTTTCTATCGGGTAACGGTATCCCGGAAAGTAGAATATGCTGAGCAAGATGGTACGGTGGTTACGGAATACGCCCCTTCTCAAGCCTCAAAAATCGTGGCGAGTATAATGGTAGAATCCAACCCGCCAACCTCCCCCGTTTTAATTTATACGGCAACCCCTCCGGATACGAATGATAAGATCCATTCAGTGGTATTGGAATGGGCTAAAACAGCTTATAATGCCAAATATCACGTGTATAAGATGAACGCCAAGGGAAATTGGACAAAAATCTATCAGCTACAATCCAACGATGACGATATTACATTATCTTTGGCCGATACCGATTTACAATCCGGCACGTTAAAACTGACCGATGATGAAGATAATCCCGTTTATCATCATTTTAAAGTCATTGTAGAGAATACTGCAGGAATGTTAAGTACCGAAGAAAAAACATTAACCATTCTAAATTAGATTTGAAGTGTATTAAAGTAATGCTCTGATTGTATTAAAAATACGTAAAAACACGCATTGTTTTATTCATTTCCATCATAGATGTTTGTATGATAATACTAACTAAATATTTTATTAATTTACCATAAATTTATAGATGTAATGAAGAGAGCTGTTTTAAGTTTTTTAACATTTATCACATTACTTGCTTGTAGCAGTGATGATGACAATTCAAACACAGAAGACAATTGTGAAACTGCTGCTTTAGCTTCTGCTGAGGCTGCGATAGAGTTTAGTGATGCCACTGATGAAAATTATACAGATTTATGTGTCGCATACAAAACCGCTTTGCAGACTCAAATAGGTGTTTGTGGCGACCAGAATGGGGAATTACAAGCAATAATCGATGACCTTGGAGATTGCACACAAGATCCCGGACAAAACACCCAAGGGGAACTGAGTGTTACTGCGGGAACTTTACCCCTTGATTTTGATGAAGTCAATATTGTGGTAGAAGACGGATTGGTAAAAGTAACAGGGGAGACCTCTGCTTCTAATAATTATAATATTTATTTTGAAGTTGCTGAAGGAACCACCGGAACCGATGTTATTCAAAATTTCCAGATAGAACTGACTTCTGTTTTTTATCCCTACAATGAAGGTACACAATTTGATTTTACTTCAGAAATAACAACAAACACGGAGGGTACTTTAATAGGTTCTTTTTACAATGCGGTTTCAAATAATGAAGGCGCAGATATAAACTTGACAAATGGTACAATTGAGTTAGAGTATTAAAAGATTTAGAAAGTCCCAATTTAGCTTGGGACTTTTTTATTTTCCTTGATACCTTTTAAAAAATATGTTTTTCTAACTCAAGATAATTATATCTAATTTTAAATTTGAAAATGAAAAAACTTTAAAAGTAAAGCGAGACGCTTGAATTCAATTTCCTGAGAGTTTAAATAATATATTTCTTCCTAATTAGAATAAAAAAACCATAGAAACTAAATTTGATAGACTTTGCTCGTGTTTACGTGTATTTATTATTATATCTTTGGATATACGGAAAAAATCGAAGCAAAGGTTACCTATTCGGTTACCTTGGATTAATAGAATGAAATAAGTATCTAAAAAACAAGGTGTTGGACAGTAGAAGTTTAGTTCTGTCATCCCGACAAGCATAAAAGTGATGCGAGAGCATCACTTTTCTTGTTTAAAAAAGCACGCAAAGCTGGCTTTGTAGTGTGTTTTTGAACAAGAAAAGCTGCCAGTTTTTTCTAGCAGCAGCGGAGGTATTCTGAATCTTTTTTTTACGCAGATTTTTGGATAACAGATATTGTGATTTTTTTGCCCCTTTAAGCTTAAATCGACCTAAGCTTTTTCATTGAAAAATTTACAAGACAGTAGAACGGAAAATTGAATTTAATAAGCTAAAAATAACGCTAAAAGTTCTTTTGGTTGTATAGACGGGTTTTGGTGGACTATCTATGAGTTATCCCCAAAGCATTTTTTCAGTAAAATAACGCAAAAAGAATCCTATATTTCTGTTCTTGGGCAAGGCACTAAAGTACCTTGTTATAAGACAACACATTAAAGAGACAGGGCACTAAAATACCTTGTTACATATTTCCATAATAATCAGACATTTTCCACTATCTTTATTTCCTCTTCCGTTAAGCCATACAACTCATAAACCATCTGGTCTATTTGGTTATCTATTTCATTAATTTGCGTTTGCAGTTCTACCGCCTTTTTCTTGTTTTCTTCAAATAGCTCCATCCACTCAAATTCGTCTTTTTGGTGAGTTTTGGGATTTCCGGTTGCTCATTTTTACGTCTTGTGCGGTTTTCTTTGTTTATGGCTTTGAATTCTACATTTTAGTAATAGATGGCAAAACAAATTTTCTTTAAAACTGCATTAGAATAGTTAAGATTTTTTCTAAATGGTAACCAGAGGAAGACCTGCGTTTGTATTTTTTAAAAAAGTACTTATAAGCGAAAAGTATATTTTTTAACACTAAAGAAACTTTTTATCCATAATAATTTCGAATTAATTTACTTAAATTTAAAGACTTTATTAAAAAACAGAAAGCTATGAGTAAACCTAAACAAAACGACAATTCTACTTCCAAGTCAGAAGATTTACAAAAAAATAAAGAAGACGGGAAAGACCAATCTATGACCACTAATCAAGGGTTAAAAGTAAATGACACCAATAATTCTCTTAAAGCTGGAGAACGCGGCGCCACCTTATTAGAAGATTTTATTCTAAGAGAGAAAATCACCCATTTTGATCACGAGCGTATTCCTGAGCGTATTGTGCATGCTCGCGGAAGCGGAGCCCACGGGTATTTTGAACTTTATGAAAGCCAAGAAAAATACACCAAAGCCGGAATATTTACAGATACTTCGAGAAAAACTCCTGTTTTTGTTCGTTTTTCAACAGTAGCCGGAAGTAAAGGTTCAGCAGATTTGGCAAGAGACGTGCGAGGTTTTGCTACAAAATTCTATACAGAAGAAGGTGTTTTTGATTTGGTTGGCAATAATATGCCCATATTTTTTATACAAGATGCTATGAAATTTCCAGATCTTATTCATTCGGTTAAACCGGAACCCAACAGAGAAATTCCGCAAGCAGCATCTGCCCATGACACATTTTATGATTTTGTTTCGCACACCCCAGAGACGCTTCATAACCAAATTTGGCTTATGAGTGATCGGGCAATTCCAAGAAGTTTTAGAATGATGGAAGGTTTTGGAATTCATACTTTCCGCCTCATTAACGAAGAAGGGAAATCGCATTTTGTAAAATTTCATTGGAAACCTTTGCTGGGCGTCCATTCTATTACTTGGGACGAAGCAGTAAAAATTCATGGAGCCGACAGTGATTTTCATCGCCGTGATTTATGGGATGCTATTGAGGCGGGACAATATCCGGAGTGGGAACTAGGTTTTCAAATTGTACCGGAAGAAGACGAGCATAAATTTGATTTTGATTTATTAGATCCTACTAAATTAATTCCGGAAGAAATGGTTCCTGTAAAACGGATAGGAAAAATGACCTTAAACAGAAATCCCGATAATTTCTTTGCGGAAACTGAACAAGTAGCCTTTCATCCCGGTCATTTGGTTCCCGGAATAGATTTTACCAATGACCCGTTATTACAAGGGCGCCTTTTTTCGTATACAGACACCCAGTTATCGCGGTTAGGAAGTCCTAATTTTCACGAAATTCCTATTAATCGCCCCGTTAATGAAGTGCATAATAACCAAAGGGATGCGCATATGCGCATGACTATCAATAAAGGAAAAACAGCTTATTTTCCAAACTCAATTGGTGGCGGATGTCCGCATTTAGCCAAAATAGCCGAAGGAGGCTTTACTTCTTATGAAGAGCGGGTAGATGCAAAAAAAGTACGCGAAAGAAGTGAAAGTTTTAGCGATCATTATAGTCAACCGGCTTTATTTTACCGCAGTCTTCAAGATTGGGAAAAGAAGCATTTGGCAGCTGCTTATGCTTTTGAAATTGGCAAATGTACCTACGACCACATTAAGAAAAGAATGCTCTATTTAATTTCACAAATAGACAAGGAACTTGCCCAAAAAGTTTCCGAAAGTTTAGGTATGGAAATTCCTGCTGAAATAGAAAATCCGGTAAACCAAGCTATTGGTGCAGATGCAGAAGTCGAGAAACACCAGCCAAAAGAAAAAAAGAATTATTTAGAAAAATCAGAAGCCTTAAGTCAAACTCATTTAAAAACAGATCGTATTATAAGTAGAAAAATTGCAGTATTGGTAAGCGATGGATTTGACGGTAAAGCCATGATGGAAATGAAAGAAGCTTTAGAAGAAAAAGGAGCAGTAATTCAGTTGTTGGCCACTCATGGCGGAGCGGTAAAATGTGATAAAGGAAAAAACCATCAGGTTGATGCGGCATTACTAACTACAGAAAGCGTGCTTTTTGATGCCGTCTTCGTTCCGGGAGGCGAAGAAAGTGTAAGCGCATTATTAGAAGAAGCTAAAGCGAAAAAATTTATTAATGAAGCGCTAAAACATTGTAAAGCTATTGCTGTAAGTAAGGAAGGAGAGCAATTATTAGACACCACTTACGGAAAGGAATTTAAAGAGGATGCTTGTGTTTTTATCAATAAAAATCCACAAAAATTTATAGAAGGTATAGCCAAGCATAGAAATTGGGAGCGCGAAGAAAAAGCAAAAAAAATCCCGGCTTAGATTACCAGAGTACGCAAACTCAGGGACTATCTTACAAAGTGTGTAAGATAGTCCCTATATACTTTTGAAAATATATTTTACGACTTCCAAAATTGATCTTCCCATTCTTCTTCCGCAAAGCTCATTTTTTGGTGTTGTTTCTCTATTTCTTCCAATTGTTGCGCGCTGGCTGCTTTTTGTATTTCATTATATAACACCCGCTCCTCAAACCTAATATATCTACCAATCTCTTCCTCTATTCTATTTAAAGCGCGATAAATATCGTCGGTTTCATTAAATAATCTAAGTAATCTTCTATGGTTAGCCAAGGCTTTTTTTACCCGTACGTTTTTTAGACCAAGAATAGGAAAAACATATTTTGTCTCAATCTCAAAATGTGGCTTAATATAGTTTTCTTTAAACCAATCTGCATAAGCTTTTAATCGCTTGGTATCTATGTTGTTGCGCAAGCCTTCGCTTATTTTCCAACCAAAAAATAAAAATGCATAATGTTCTTCACTTACCGGCTCCAAGCCTTGATCACGTTTGGTGTTTTTATTCATTTTACCAGCTAATTTTTAAAATGCCACAACCCCTAAGATAAAGATTTTTGTCAATTATTTACCGAAGTGAAGCTTTAAAAGTTTTTTCAAATTGGTAAACTAGTTACTTTTCTCCCAACTATTTATAATTTATGTTACGCTTACGCGGAATAAATTGCCCTTGTAAACTGTATAGTATAAGCTGAAAATAAAAGGCGTTGTCTATAATGCAAACCGACCAATCAAACTATTTTACGCGATAAGCTATATGCTGAAAGAGAAATTATTAAAACGCATCAATTGTTTAAATATATTTTCTCTTACTTGATCTTTCTTGTCCTTAACATACCAATCTACAACAAAATATAAAAAATAGCCTATTATACATACTGGTAATCACTTATAAAAAAACCGTCTTTTCGATTTAACGACAAAGACGGTTTTTTAGAAAATTATAATTTATAACACCTATGCTGCTTTCTTAAGCTTTTCTACCGGCAACTCCCTGGTTAACCATCCGCTTTTACTGGCAGTGGCAATTGCATAAGGCGTTATCCAGAAAAGGGTAAAGGTATAAAACAAACTGTACGGATATGCCCAAAAAGATTCTGCCCAATTATCATGTTTCTTAGCATAAAACAACGCTTGAATACTAGAAAAAACCAGAATACTTATCAAGGAGGAACTTATAAACAATAACGGATAAGTTACTATAAATGTAAGCATTAACAATACTAGCGGATAGGCCAATAAGATTTTTAACCACTGATTTAACAATAAAATTCGCGTGCCGGCTTTTGGTCCTTTTCTAAAATTACCAAAAGCAAATTTACTCATTGCAATATTTTCGCGCACGTTACTTCTCTCCCAACGGATAAACATTTTGTATAAGTTTTTATACCGTTCAGGAATATTGGTATACACCAAAGCATTACGCTGAAATAGAACATTATAACCTTGCTTTAAAATCATATTGGTCATAGCACGATCTTCGCCAATATCGGAGGGTTGACCGTTAAAAGTTTGGTTTATCCAGTCTGGCAAGCAATTCATTACGGCTTCTTTTCGGTAAGCAGCCAAAGCACCGGGCGTACATAAAACAGAGCCTAAAACGCTTTGTGCAGAGCGTACAAACTCAAAACTAAAGGCAAAACTAACGTTTAGCATACGCGGAATAAGCGCTTTTTTGGTATTTAAAACCCGAACGTTTCCTGCAACGGCACCACAATCTTTATTCCCCACAAACGGACTAACCATATTGCGCAAGGTGTTTTTCTTTACTATTGAGTCGCTATCTACGGTTATAAAAACCTCGCCGGTAGCCAAGTGAAAACCTCTATAAAGTGCGTGTCTTTTTCCTTTGTTTTTTGGTTGTTGGTAGATAGAAAGTCGGTTGCCCAGTTCTTTTTTGGCTTTTAGCATCCACTCCCAAGTATTGTCTTTACTGCCATCGTCTATGGCAATAAGTTGCAGTTTATCTTCAGGATAATCACTTTCTGCCAAGCTAGTTAAGGTTTTATAAACCAATTCCCCTTCGTTATAAGCCGGTACAATTACGGTACTGGTGGGCAAATCTTTATCTCCCACCGGTTTTACTAGTTTGTAACGCAAATACAAAATAAAAACATAAAGCAAAAAAGAAATATGCGCACCAAGCAACGCAAGTCCGCCATAGCGTAAAGCTTTTCCCCAAACGCTTTGCATACGCTCTAAATGAATGGCTTCAAAATAAGGATAAAAAAAGTAGGTTGCAAAAACTGCTCCCAAGAGCAATAAAAAAGTCCCAACCAAAATTAGGGTTTTATTAGAGGTAGGACTTTCTTGCAGGTTGGTAGGTTCCGAATTTATAATTTTCATAGTATAAAACTTAATGTTTATTTTTTTATACTAGAAAAACCAATTTCAGTGCCACAGCCGTTACTGCTTGGTAAGCAAGCCTTTTGAAAAAAACCGATTCTTTTTTGTGTAGAAAAACGCTACACTATGTAGATTTTTGCTTCCCAAAAACACGTTAAAACAAGCTTATTTCTTAAAAAATTAACAAGTGGTTTTTAAAGCTATAAGCTATAAGCCGTAAGCAAAAACTGCGCTATTATGGTGCAAACCCATTATCTTTTCGAAGGAGGAGCGACTGAGAAATCTTTTTCTGGCCCATCTTGTTATTTAGGGAAACAAAAAGCACACAATACTAACTACCACCTGTTAACCTCTACCACCTACTATCTACTACCTACTACCCACTAACTTCTCACCTCTACTACTTACTAGCAAACAATTCAGGCTTTATACTCAGCATTAACCAAGCCCAGTTGTTGGTGTTACCGTCAAAGTTATTTTTCAAAAATTCGGTTGCTTCGGTTTCGAAATAATGGGAATACCCGGCTTTAAGGCTAACCATTTTATTTATTTTGTGCGCGAATACCAAATCTATTTCGGTACCTAAATTTTTAGAAAGCTCTTCGTTTAATTCCGCGGAAGCGAAAAATTGATGCAAATGAAGATTTGCAGTAGATTTCGAATTTAATTTGTAACTTATTTTTCCGTAAAGGTCTGTTAAACCAACGCTGTGATTATGGCTTCCTACATAATAATAATCCATAAAACCATTAAATTTGTGATTAGTGCCGTAAAGCGGCGTAAAAGCATTATTCTCTCCGTTGGCGGGGTGGCCGTAATCGTTACCGCTTTGTAACTCGCCGCCAAGCTTAAATCCAAGATTATCGTTAAGCGCGTAACCCGCTTCTAACGCCAGCAAATAAGCAGATAAATCGTTGTTGTTGATATCGTTACCAAATTGGTAATATAGATTGGAAGTAAGTTTAAGATTGTTAATTTTGTAGTTTAAATGCACTCCCGTGGTTTGACTGTAGCGGGTTTCGGCATCCTTTTCTTCGTTTCCTAAAAACTGCAATCCATTATTTAAAAACAGAAAACTGGCGTTAAAATTTTTCCAATCTTTATGCATCCATAAATATTGTAAACTTTTATAGGTGCTTAAATTGGCGTACAATATATTGCCGGTCAAAGTTTCTTTTTCTTGATTATAGGCGGCGCCCAAATGTATTTTTGCTGTCTTATTTTTCCACTTTAAAATCGCGGCGTCGTGGCTTCTACCTTGCTGTGCCCAATTTACATTACCAAAAATACGGTGGTCGTCATAAACTATTTCTTGTCGGCCCACTTTTACAGAAAAAGTAGTATCTAAAAACACTTCTCCCCAAGCTTGGTGAAGGGAAAATCCGTTATTATCTGCGGTGTTTAACTGTGGTACATCTCCCCAAACGCGCACGTCTTGCGGACTAATATACAAATGTAATTTTTCTGTTTTATAGGTAAAATTTAAACGCGAGCGTTGCGAAACAAAAACGCTGGGATCTGCATCACCTGGAAATAAAGTTTTATACCCGTGCCGGTATTCTACCCTAGGCCGCAATTCTGCGTCTATCGTAAATTGCGCATAGCTAGTTGTAATAAATAAAAAGAAAACAAATGAAGAAAGAAGTTTTATACTTTTCATACCTATAAATTTAGAACACAAAATTGAAGCATTCTAAAAATACCTGCTATGACTTTTGTCATTTTTGCCAATTTCTGTACGGAATAAAAACGGCTGGTTTTCCAACTTTATCGGCTCTGAAATTTCTAGAATAAAAAATTTGCTGTAAATTTTAAGTTAATTACTAAGGTTTTAAAGCAGCGCTTTGTAATCTTTTTCCGTAGTATAGGTTTTGGTTTGCGCTAAAAAATCTCGTTCCCAAATCTATTTGTGGATTGGTTTACCCGAAGAATTCTAAGCCAAAAATTCAAATAGAGCCTGACGCTCCTTCCCTAAGCTTAAAAAAGGGCACATTTGTCTCACAGCCAATGACAAAAGGGTATCGCTTCCCTGTCAAAAGTTCACCAAAGTCTAACTATCAGTAAGAAATGGTGACCTTACAATTACTAATTTAAATATCTGTTTTCCGGCCTACCGAAAATTGCTCGTAAAATTGGCAGTGCAGTAAGCGTAAAATTTTAGGCTGTTTGAACCCGATGATAATCGGGTGAGTTCCTAAAATTTAGCTTGCAAACATACAATTTAGAGCAAGATTCGTAAGCCTAGATTTTCTTGGTTCGTTTTTTCATCAATGGAAAAAATGAACATAATTAATTAAAAATCAAAATTTCGATTGAGTTATGGATTTTAATTTAAAAAGATTATTTTAAATCCAACATGTAAATCGCTCTAAACCAGTTATTTTATAAAAACACAACATCAATTTCCAAAAATTTCAATATTTTAAAATCTTGAAATTAAAAACCTATTTCAATATAAATTACCTAATAAAAAAAGCTTAGAAATAATCCATTTTATAGCGTGGTTATAGCGTGGTTATAGCGTGGTTATAGCGTGGTTATAGCGTGGTTATAGCGTGGTTATAGCGTGGTAAGCTCCAAATAAATTTATATAAAAGCAAAGAAACAATCCGCTTTTAACACCTATATATACTTATTAAAAGACGGAAATAAGTTATAAAATTTCAATCTACAAAAGCTTCGCGAATAAAGCTTTACAATTTTTTATTTCGGTTTTAGATAACTGGTCAAAGGTGTTTATCACTCTTGTTTTATCGATTGTTCGTATTAATTTGCTTCCGCGGAAAGCTAATTATTTAACAAAAACACTTCAACAATATTTTAAAAACTATTAATTTATTGAAATTTAAATAAAATTCACTTTTTATTAGTATTTTATTGAAGTACGAACCTGTATTTTTAAAGAAAAAGAAATACGAATGCACCTAACTGCCAAAAAAATAGAAGAAATAACTCAAAAACCGGACGAGTTTGCAGCCTTAGCCAACTTGGTTTATGTAAAAGAAAAAGACTTGAGCATAAAACGTCACAAACACGGACGCGGTTTTTATTACACCGATAAAAACAACAACAAAATAACCGATGAAAAAGCACTAAACCGCATTAAGAAATTGGTAATTCCGCCTGGGTGGAAAGAAGTTTTTATTACGCATTTAGAAAACGGTCATTTGCAAGTGGTTGGACGCGATGATAAAGAACGAAAGGTTTATTTGTATCACGAGCTATGGTCTAAATTTAAAAACCAAACCAAATTTTTTAAAATGGCTTCTTTCGGGAAAAAATTACCCGAAATTAGAAAGCAAATAGATAAAGATTTAACTTTAAAAGGTATGCCAAAAGAAAAAGTTTTGGCTTTGGTGGTTAGGCTTATGGAAGAAACCCATATACGCATTGGCAACCATTATTATGCAAAAAAGAACCAAACTTATGGCTTAAGCACGTTACGCTCGCGCCACGTAGATATTGGCGAAGATATTTTGACCTTTAACTTTATTGGTAAAAAAGGCAAAGAACATTCCGTAAAGATAAACGATCAAGAACTTATTGAGCTCGTAAACGAGTGCGAAGAAATACCTGGGTGGGAATTGTTTAAATACTATGACGATAAGGGCGATAAAGAATGTATAGACAGCGGAATGATCAACGAATACATTCAAAATATTTGTGGCGAATTTTACTCGGCTAAAGATTTTAGAACCTGGGCAGCTACCAAAATTTATTTTGAAAGCTTGCGCGATTTAGGGTATACCGATGATGAAAAGCAACAAGACAAAAATATAATTAGCGCCTTAGACGAAGCTGCCGAAGCTTTAGGAAACACTCGCTCGGTTTGTAAAAGTTATTATGTGCATCCGGTGATAACTGAACATTATAAAGATGGTAGCATTCAAGAATATTTTGATAAAGTAGATAAACAAGCCACCCAAAAAGAAACCCCAAACTTCTCTAACACAGAGAAAATACTTTTAGAATTGATGAAAAATTATAAAATAACTTTAAAACCCGAATAGCTATGCGAACTTTTATTCTTTTACTTTGTTTAAGTCTTGGTAACTTTCTCCAAGCGCAAGAAGCACTTATTTTAAAAAGTAATCCCGGTTTTGTAATAATGGTAGCAGCCGACAAAAACCTACCCACCGTACAAAAACAAACCGATGTTTTTAAAAATAATAGAGATTTTTTTGATCAGAATAATATACGGCCGTTTTTAATTACACCAAACGGAATTCAAGCCATTTACCGCGACCAACACGAAGAACCTATCAACTTTGGCGATTATAAACAATGGCAAAAAGAAAACAGCAATTACCGGGTAATTGTGCTAGACCGCGATTATACCACAAAATTTAGAACGGAAACCATAATAGATCCTGAAGATATTGCTAAGGTTTTAAGGGAGTAGAATTTTTATAACGATTAAGGACAAGAAAAAAGCAATTCATAATTAATTGAAAAACTACTCTGACTGCTCATATCAACCCAATTCCCCACCGGCAAATAACGCATAAAAGAAGTATATTTTTTGTTATAAATCAATTGAATGGGCAAATTTATATCTTCTTTTTCTTGTTGAATAACTTCTATACCTATTAAATATTGTTGATGTTTCTTTAAGAGTAAATTTTCTGGTTTTAAGTTAACGTAATGCTCTGTTTGTAAATTTTCTAAAGAAATTGCGTAAGATCTTTCTAAAATATTAATTGGTTTCGCAGGCTCTTTATTCTTTAATAAAATTAAGGGCCGTACGAAAGCTTTAGAAGTTTTACTTGACTTCCCAAAATGAAATTTAATACTTTCTATTTGGCAACTATCGTGTTTTTTTAACTCAAATAAAGACGCAATTGCCACTCCAGAAGTTATGGAATTTATATAATTTTTATGTTTCCCCTTTAATTTTATTTCAAGATTTTTTCTGTTTTCAGAAGTCAAAAATACACTATCAAGCGTTTCTGCATTTTCTTTTAATTTGACAAAAAAATCGTTTTTTTTAAGATTTAGAACCTTTGTGTACTCTTTTTCATAACCTGGTTTAGAAATTAAGACAGAATCTTTTAACGAGGTGTACTCTAACATAGCTTTTCCTTCATTAGTGCTATAGTTAAAAGTTTTTGTATGGAAATTATACACTAAAACATTCTTTAAGAAAGTGCCTTTTTTAGCATCAATGCACTGCACTTCTGTCTTATTTTGTGCAAAACCACCAATAAATAATAAAAATAAAAATTTAGCGAAATTTTTCATTCATCAAAAATTCGTGAAAAGCGAAAACACAAAACTGAAAACAAAATGAAAACACCAGCTATTCATTTTATAAATTCAATTGAGATTGATATAACGCCTATTTAGGTTTACCCAAAAACCGCAGCACATTTTCTTCAATACGTATTTCGATATTTTCTATGGGTGCTTTTTTAAATTGCTCGCCGGTAATTTTTTCGTATAATTCTATATAGCGGTTAGAAACAGAGCTTACAAAAGACTCAGACATTTCCGGGATTTGCTGTCCTTCCTTGCCTTGAAAGCCGTTTTCTAACAACCATTCGCGTACAAACTCTTTAGAGAGTTGCTTTTGTTTTTCGCCGGTTTTTTGTCTTTCTTCATACCCATCTGCATAAAAATAACGTGACGAATCCGGAGTGTGTATTTCGTCTATCAACACGATTTTGCCATCTTGGGTTTTGCCAAATTCGTATTTGGTATCTACCAAAATCAATCCGCGAGAAGCGGCAATTTCGGTTCCGCGTGCAAAAAGCTTCTGCGTATAATCTTCTAAAACTTTATATTCTTCTTCCGGCACAATTTGACGTTTTATAATATCTTCCCTAGAAATATCTTCGTCGTGGTCACCTTGTTCTGCTTTGGTTGACGGGGTAATAATTGGCTTCGGCAATTTATCGTTTTCTTTTAAACCTTCCGGCAGTTTTACACCGCATAATTCGCGTTTTCCGGCTTTGTATTCCCTTGCGGCGTGGCCAGCCAAATAACCGCGTATTACCATTTCTACTTTAAAAGGTTCGCAACTTTTACCAACCGCCACATTTGGGTCTGGCGTGGCTTCTAACCAATTGGGCACCAAATCTTGGGTGTCGCGCATCATTTTGGTAGCAATCTGGTTTAAAATTTGTCCTTTATACGGAATGCCTTTTGGCAAAATAACATCAAAAGCACTCAATCTATCGGTTGCAACCATTAGTAAACGCTCGTTTTCTAAGGTATATACTTCTCGCACTTTGCCTTTGTAATAATCTTTCTGTCCGGGAAATTGGTAGTTAGTTGCTAATAAGGTTTGCATTGTTTTATTTTTGATTTTCTATTGCTTTATAGGCGTGAATTACTTTTTTAACCAATTTATGCCTAATCACGTCTTTATCGTCTAAGGTAATAACGCCAATTCCTTTTACGTTTTTTAAAACCAAAAGCGCTTCTTTAAGTCCGGAAATAGTGCGTTTTGGTAAATCTATCTGACCGGGATCGCCGGTTATGATAAATTTGGCGTGTTTTCCCATTCTGGTTAAAAACATTTTCATTTGTGCGTGCGAGGTATTTTGCGCTTCGTCTAAAATCACAAAGGCATTATCTAAGGTGCGTCCGCGCATAAAAGCCATTGGCGCTATTTGTATCACTCCTTTTTCTATATAAGCTTCTAAGCGCTCGTGCGGAATCATATCGCGCAAAGCATCGTAAAGCGGTTGCATATACGGGTCTAACTTTTCTTTTAAATCTCCCGGTAAAAACCCTAAATTTTCTCCTGCTTCTACTGCCGGACGCGTTAAAATTATACGCCGTACTTGCTTTTCTTTTAAAGCTTTTACCGCCAAAGCTACACTGGTGTATGTTTTTCCGGTTCCTGCCGGACCAACGGCAAAAACCATATCGTTATCTTCTACCAACTCTACCAATTTGCGTTGGTTGGCAGTTTGCGCTTTTATAAGCCTGCCACTTACCCCGTGCAAAAGTACCTCTCCGCTTTCTTTAGACGTTTCGTAATCTGCTTTTGTCTCGCTGGTTAAAACTCGCTCTATGCTGTTTTCGTCTAATTTATTAAATTTTGAAAAATGCTCCATTAGCATTGCCAAACGTTTATCAAACTCCTCTAAGGCTTCTTCTTCTCCAAAAGCTTTTATTTTATTGCCTCTGGCTACTAATTTTAATTTCGGGAAATATTTTTTAACCAGTTCTATGTTAGCATTTTGCTGCCCAAAAAATTCTCTTGGGTTAATTTCGGAAAGTTCTATGGTAAGTTCGTTCAAAAGCTAGTATGTTAATTAATGATTTATCTTTAAATTCGCACTACAAATTTAAAGAAAATTAATTTCTAAACTCACGAAAATCTTTAACACTTAAATTTATGGCAATAATCACCTTAACAACAGATTTCGGACTCAAAGACCCCTCTGTTGGAGCTGTTAAAGGTGCTATTTTAAGTGAGTTGCAAACCGCCAATATTGTTGATATTTCGCACGAGGTTTCGCCATTTCATACTACAGAGGCGGCTTATATTATTAAAAATGCCTACAATAGTTTCCCTAAAGGTACTATTCATATTATTGGGGTAGACTCAGAAATTACTCCGGAAAATAAACACATTGCCATTTTGTTAGACGATCATTATTTTATTTGCGCCAACAATGGCATAATGTCTTTAATTGCTTCTGAAATTAAGCCGCAAAAAATTGTAGAAATAAACATTCATAATGCGGTAGAAACCAACTTTCCTGTACTAGATATTTTTGTAAAAGTAGCTGCCCACATAAAGCGTGGCGGTACTTTAGAAGTTATAGGAAAAACGATTTCTGAAATTAAACAAATAAAAGAATTTGATCCGTTTGTAAACCAAGAACAAAATCAAATAGTTGGTTATGTAATGTATATTGATAATTACGGCAATGTGGTTACCAATATTTCGAGAAAATTATTTGAAAGCGTAGGCAAAGGCAGAAATTTTGCAATGAATGCCCGTGCTATTGGTTTTAATAAAATATACGAATCGTACAGCGATGCTATTAATTTTGAAACTCCTAAAGAAAATCGTGAGGAAGAAGGCAAAAAATTGGCTATTTTTAACGCTTCCAATTATATTGAATTGGCTATTTATAAAAGCAACCCCAAAACCCACGGCAGCGCTTCTACCCTATTTGGGCTAAAGTTAATGGATTCTGTAACAATAAAATTTGAATAATGCTGGTTAGAATAGTAAAAATGACGTTTAACACGGAAGAGATAGCGAGTTTTCAAAAAATGTTTGACGCTAAAAAGAATTTAATCCGAAATTTTGAAGGTTGCAATTTTTTAGAATTGTACCAAGATAGAAACACACCAGAAATATTCTTTACTTACAGCTATTGGGATAACGAACAGTCGTTAGAAAATTACCGCCACTCAGAGCTTTTTAAAGCCACGTGGAAAGAAACCAAACAAAAATTTAGCAAGCGCGCAGAAGCTTGGAGTGTAGACAAAAAAGTTAGCTTAAAGTAAATGAGAGCAATTTTTAGTAAAGAAATAAACGCTTTTTTTTCCTCGCCAATTGGCTATTTGGTTATTGGAATATTTTTATTGGTAAACGGACTTTTCATATGGGTGTTTCAAGGAGATTTTAATATTTTAGATTATGGTTTTGCCAATTTATCGCCTTTCTTTTTAATTGCCCCGTGGATTTTTATTTTTCTTATTCCCGCCATTACAATGCGAAGCTTTTCGGAAGAAAAAAAACAAGGCACTTTAGAATTATTGTATACAAAACCCATAACGCGTTGGCAATTGGTTTTAGGTAAATATTTTGGTGCTTTGACATTGGTAATTTTGGCTTTAATTCCTACAATTTTATACATTTATACTATTTCCGCGTTAAGCAAAACAGGAGACTCTTTAGATTATGGTGCCACCTTAGGCTCTTATTTAGGTTTGTTTTTTTTGGCAGCTATTTATACCGCTATTGGCGTTTTTGCCTCTACCTTTTCGCAAAACCAAATTGTTGCATTTATTCTTGCCGTTTTGGGCTGCTTTCTACTCTATTTTGGTTTTGAAGGCTTGAGTTCTATCGCTCTTTTTGGTTCAGAAACCTATGCTTTAGAATATTTAGGCATTAATTTTCATTATAAAAGTATAAGTCGGGGGGTTATAGACACGCGCGATATTATTTATTTTCTAAGCGTAAGTTTTCTATTTTTATACCTTACCAAGTTTAAACTGCAGAAAGCCATTGCATGAAAAAACATAACTCGCATAGCATAAATTTACTAGGTATACTTTTAGGTATTATTTTACTAAATGTTTTGGCCTCTTTTTATTTTACCAGAATAGACCTTACCCAAAACAAAAGATATACACTTTCTAAACCGGCAAAAGATATTTTGGCTGCCGCCGAACAACCGCTGGTTATAGAAGTTTATTTAAAAGGCGATTTCCCTTCGGAATACAAACGTTTGCAAAACGAAACGCGTTACCTTTTAGAAGAATTTAGCGCTTACAATTCTGCCGTTAAATTTCAATTTATAAATCCGTTAGAAAAAGGCGAAAATGCTAACCAAGTAGCGCAAAGATTTTACCAAGCCGGTATGACGCCCGAAGTTTTAAATGTTTACGAAAACGGCAAAATGAGTGAGAGCATGCTTTTTCCTTGGGCAGTGGCTAGTTACGGAGATAAAGAAGTTTCTGTAAAGCTGTTGACAAAAAATATAGGCGACTCTAACGAAGAAATAGTAAACAGCTCTGTACAAAGTTTAGAATATGCTTTTGCAGACGGTTTTAAAAAACTGCTGGAAGGCAAAAACAAAAAAATTGCCGTAATGCGCGGCAATGGCGAATACCCAGATGCCTATATTGCAGATTTTATTCAAGCTATTAAAGATTATTATTACATCGCGCCATTTACCTTAGATTCCGTGGCAACGCAAGCGCAAAAAACATTAGACCAGCTTAACGAATACGATTTAATTTTAGAAGCCAGACCAACCCAAGCCTACACCGAAAAAGAAAAGTACGTTTTAGACCAATATCTTATGCAAGGCGGCAAAGCTTTATGGCTTACAGAAAAAGTAAAAATAGACAAAGACAGTTTATTTACCGGTGCTTCTAACACTGCTTTGGCGTTTCCGCAAAGTTTAAATTTAGAAGATTTTTTCTTTAAATACGGCGTGCGCATACAACCATCTTTGGTAAACGATATTAACTCTGCGCCCATTGTTTTGGCTTCGGGCAGCGGGGAGCAAACACAATTTAATCCGTATCCTTGGTTTTACTCACCATTAGCGCTTCCGCGGAAGCAACACCCGATTACCAATAATGTAGAAGCTGTAAAATTTGATTTTGCCAACCCGATAGACACCTTAAAAAATAGCATAAAAAAGACTGTTTTACTTTCTAGCTCAAAATACACCAAAATAGAAGGCACGCCAAAACCCATAAGTTTAGATATAATAAACCAAAAACCAAAACCCGAAGAATACCGTCACGGTTCGCAAGCTTTAGCGGTTTTATTAGAAGGCGAGTTTACCTCTGTCTATAAAAACAGAATTAAACCCTTTGAGGCGACCAATAATTTAGAGCAAGGCAAAAACACTAAAATGCTGGTAATTTCTGATGGCAATGTTATTAAAAACGAATTTAGAAAAAACCAGCCGCAAACCTTGGGTTTTGATCGTTATACGGGAACCACATACGGCAATAAAGAATTTTTGGTAAACGCTACTAATTATTTGCTAGACGATACCGGTTTATTAGATTTACGTTCTAAAAAAATAAAAATTGCTTTTCTAGATAATCAAAAATTGCAAGAAGAAAAATTATATTGGCAATTGCTAAACATTCTTGTGCCTTTGCTATTGTTAGGCGTTTTTGCTGTAGGATTTGTAAACTACCGAAAATACAAATACCGGCGCTAAGTATAAACTTCCGTAAAGTACAAAGTGAAACTATTGTGTTTTCTTAAATATTTGGTAAGGTGTTTAAAATATTTAAAAAAATTGAAACAAATCTAAAGTAATAAAATATATTTGTAATCCTTATAGAATGTACCAAAACATAAATTATGAAATTTATTGTATCCAGCTCCTATTTGCTAAAACAACTCCAAATTTTAGGTGGAGTAATCAACAATAACAATACGCTTCCTATTTTAGACAATTTTTTGTTTGAATTAAACCAAGACAAATTAAAAGTTTCTGCATCTGATTTAGAAACTACTATGTCTGCAGTTTTGGAAGTAGAATCTGACTCGGAAGGCAGCATTGCAGTACCGGCAAAACTTTTGTTAGATACTTTAAAAACCTTTCCGGAGCAGCCTTTAACCTTTGTGATAGAAGAAAACAATACAATTGAGTTAAGTTCAAGTTACGGAAAATACGCGTTGGCGTATGCAGACGGCGAAGAATTTCCTAATGCGGTAGAATTGGAAGAACCTCACAGCACGGTAATTCCGGCAGATGTTTTGGCCACGGCTATAAACAAAACGATTTTTGCGTCTGGTAACGACGATTTGCGCCCGGTAATGAGCGGGGTGTTTTTTCAGTTTTCGCAAGAAGGTTTGACTTTTGTTGCTACAGATGCGCATAAATTGGTAAAATATTCTCGAGAAGATGTAACTACTGCCCAAGCATCTGATTTTATTATGCCTAAAAAACCGCTTAATCTTTTAAAAGGAATTTTATCTGGTAGCGATAGCGAAGTGCTTATTGAATACAACGAGTCTAACGCAAAATTCACTTTTGACGATACGCAACTTACTTGTAGATTAATAGACGGGAAATACCCGAATTACGAAGCGGTAATACCAAAAGAAAATCCAAATGTGCTTACTATAGACCGCACGCAGTTTTTAAACTCGGTAAAAAGGGTTTCTATTTTTTCTAATAAAACTACGCATCAGGTAAAATTAAAAATTGCGGGAGCAGAACTTAATATTTCTGCAGAAGATGTAGATTACAGCAACAAAGCAGAAGAGCGTTTAACTTGTGACTACCAAGGCGATGATATGCAAATTGGTTTTAACTCGCGTTTTCTTACCGAAATGCTTAACAACCTAAACGCTAATAACGTGCAGTTGGAAATGAGTATGCCAAACCGCGCAGGAATTTTAACGCCAAAAGACGGTTTAGATGAAGGCGAAAAAGTAACCATGCTAGTAATGCCGGTAATGTTGAATAACTAAACAAACTAATGCCAGCTAAGGCAACTTTTGGTTAATAAATAAACTTTTTAATTAAGTTTACATTTCAAATAAAAAAAGGCTTTTTGAAATTTCAAAAAGCCTTTTTCTATGAAAGTTTTCTTTAAAACTCTTTATTTTAAAATTAATTTCTTGCTTATTTTACCCTGATTGGTTTCTAACTCTACAAAATATACCCCGCTGCTTAAATTTTCCATAGAAATGGTATCGGAATAATTTATGCGCTTTACTTGTTGGCCAGACGAATTATAAATAGTTATTTTACTTATTTCTAATTGTGCCGGTTTTCTAATATAAAATATACCAGCTGTAACCGGATTGGGATAAACTTGCAATTCCGTAAAGTCTACAAGCGTAGTATCTAAGGTTACAGTAGCATTTCTAGTTATAATATCATAATCAGGGTTTAAAAGAATTTCGGTAACTTCAAAGTCTGCGTCTATACTAAAGCTTTGGTTATTTTGGGTTTGCTCTAAAACTGTATCCAATTCTTGGTTATCTCCTATTAATCTAACCGGCACGCCAATTTCAAAAAAGTCTACAGACGGGTGACTTTGCTCTTGCTCTAGCGTAATAAAAACCGTGTTGTTTTGGTTTTGATTCCATTGCAAATCAAAAATAGGATAACCTTCGCCATAAATCCAATCGTTAAAAAACTCTTGTAAATCTAAATTGCTTTGGGCTTCCATCTCGGCAATTAAATCTGGCGTTGTTGCAAAACCGTATGCCAAATCCGGGTTGTTTAGATAATTTTGTAAGGATTGAAAGAAATCTGTATCGCCCAATTTTTTGCGCAACATATGCAAAACCATTCCGCCTTTGCTGTAAGAAAGTCGGCTACTAAAAATACGGTTTACATTATCTAAATCTTCTTCCGGCACATAAACAGAACCACCGGGAAAAAAGCTAATATAAAAAATCTCACCTTCGCGCCAGTTGGCAAAATTATTTTCTCCGTCAAACTCTTCAATCACCATGCCTTGCATATAACTTGCAAAACCCTCGTTAAGCCAAATATCCTGCCAACTGCCGCAAGTAACTTTATCGCCAAACCATTGATGACCTAATTCGTGCGCGATAAGGCTTCTAGAGAAATTTCCCATAAAACTTACGGTACTATGCTCCATACCGCCGCCCCAACCAAATTGCGCGTGGCCGTATTTTTCGTTTTCGTACGGATAATTACCAAATTTATCTATAAAAAGATTCATAATTCCTTCGGTAACCGAAGTATAGGATTGAACCTCATTTAAATCTTCCGGATAAACATAATTTATAAACGGAAACGGATTGCCGTTATTGGCAATTTGCTCTTCATACACCGCATAATTGGTAACCGCAATTGCTACCAAATAGGCAGGAATAGGATAATTGTGCTTATAATGTGTGGTTTTTTGGTTGCCGGTTGTAGTTTCGTTTTGCTGCAAACCGTTGGCAACCGCAATATTTTCTTGGTTATTAGAATTGAATTTAGGATAAGTAAGATAAATATCTATACTGTCTACTTTATCGTTTAAATCTTGTTTACACGGCCACCAAGCTTTGGCACCGTAAGGCTCAGAAAGCGTCCATATTATTTCGTTTCCGTTATGCGAAGTTTGCTCAAACGAGCCAAAACCGGAACTTATAGGATTGCCGGCATACGAAACAGTTAAACTATCTACACTTCCGGCTGTCAAGGTTTGCGGTAAATCTATTGTGATTGCATCGTTGGTATGCTGAAAATTTAAAGTATTGCCATTTTTGGTGATTTGAAGCACATTCATATTATCGGTCAAATCAAAAACCACTTGACTCATAGCTTCTTTAGCTTCAAAATGCGAAGTAACCTCTCCAGAAATATAAGCTTGCGCCGGATCTACTTCTAAGTCTAAACGTTGGTAAAGTACATCGTAGTTGCTGGTAGCCGGATTGGCTTGAAAAAATAGCTTTTTTTGCGCTACCTTGGCTTCGGTTTGGGCAATGCTTGTGGTAGCCGATTCTTGCGCTACGGATAAAATTGGAAATAAAAGTAAAATCCAAAAGAACTGTTTCATAGGGTATTAATTTTGTGCTAAAGATACTATTTTTTGAAAGCTTGACATAAATTCTCTTAATTTTACGGAAATAATAAAGCCGGATTTTACACTTTTATGTACAAAGAAATTAAACAAACGCGTTTTAAACCAACAAAACCTGTGTTAATATGGGATGGCGATTGCGGATTTTGTAAATTCTGGAAAACACGTTGGCAATTAAAGACGGCAGAAAAAATAGAATACAAAACCTACCAAGAAACAGCCGGTTTTTTTGAAGACATTCCGCTAAAAGAGTTTAAAAAAGCCAGCAAATTAATAGAGCCAAATGGCAAGGTTTATAACGGACCCAATTCTGCTTACCGCAGTTTATGGTATGCCGGCAATAAATTTTGGTATAATTTATTTATAAGCAACAAGCTTTTTAAAAAAGTGAGTAAACAAGCTTATAACCACATTGCCAAGAACCGTTCTTTTTATTTTAAGGTTACAAAAATTGCTTTCGGAAAAAATCCGCGGAAGCTAAAACATTATTGGGTTTTCTATCTTTTCTTAGTAATTTTATTTCTCGTTTTATTACTGAATTTTTAGAATGAAACTTTCTTACATTTTATATATTATAGCAGCATTAATAACCATTTACGGCTTGGTTACCGGCCAGTTTTTCTTTTTATTATTCGTTTTTCCTTTAGGTTTATTTTCTTGGAATAAAAAAGACAAAGACTAAGAAGATTGAAGGGTTAAACTTATATTAAAGCAGAATTTTTATTTGTGAAAATTGACTGAAGATAGTATTTTCAATAAAAACTAATACCATGAAAGATTACGGAACATTATCTGAAGCAATTGAAAAATTAAAAAACGAGGGTTATACCAAAGATTTTAACCTTATAGACGAATATTTAGAAGATAAAGAAGAGAAAAAACGCTACACAGCAGACGAATTTGAAGTAGACCGTGTTTTTAGGTTTGAAGGAATGAGCAATCCTGCAGATAATTCAGTGCTTTATGCCATTACTACCTCCAATGGTTCAAAAGGACTTTTAACCGATGCTTATGGCGCATATAGCGGACAAATTTCTAGAACTATCTTAAAAAAGTTACAACGTGATACCCAGTAAATTGCAGTCGTTAAAGTTATATTAAAGACCGTTTAAAACTTGGAATAATCGCAATACTATTGTATTTTTGAATAGAAATTTTAAAAACAATAAATAAAAACTATGAACTATTTAGATTTAGATAAAGGAAAAACCGGCAAGACTGTAGATGAACTAAACATACTCTTAGCCGATTATCATTTGTATTATCAAAAATTACGTAATTTCCATTGGAATGTTATAGGGAAAGGTTTTTTCTATTTGCACGAAAAGTTTGAGGAAATGTATGACGATGCAAAAGTAAAAATAGACGAAATTGCAGAACGTATTTTAACCTTGCGTCACGAACCAACCAGTAATTTAAGTGATTACTTAAAAATGACTAACTTAGAGGAGTCAGAATCCGGTTTAACCGATAAAGATATGGTTCACACCTT
Organism: uncultured Mesonia sp.; assembly: GCA_947494545.1. GTDB lineage: Bacteria > Bacteroidota > Bacteroidia > Flavobacteriales > Flavobacteriaceae > Mesonia. Next base: position 24,926 of record CANLVH010000006.1, read on the forward strand.
GCTAAAAGACCATAAAGCATTATTGCAACAAATGCGAAAAGTAGTAAACATCGCAGATGAAGGTCAAGATGAAGGAACTATAGACTTAATTGGTGCTTACATTAGAGAATTAGAGAAAACAAGCTGGATGCTAGATGCTTGGGTAATGAAAACTAAAGAAACACATCAAAAATAGATGGTAAACTTCCTCTTTATACAGAAGGATACAAATACAGAAACAGAACCCTTTAACCTTTCAGATTCTATTAAAGGTTTATGGGATAAAATGGCAGATTGGGTAGACTCGATTGTACTCAATCTGCCAAATTTTATTTTGGCTATCCTAGTCTTTATACTTTTTCTAGTTATTGCCAAATACATCGGGAAATTACTTAACCGAATATTAATTCACCGCCACATTCAACACTCGGTTAGGTCTATTATTATAAAGATTATAAAAGTAATTGTTATAGGTATAGGCTTTTTTGTAGCCTTAGGCATTTTAAACCTAGATAAAATGCTTACCTCTGTTCTAGGAGCAGCAGGAGTCATAGGTTTGGCGGTTGGTTTTGCCGTGCAAGGAACTTTAAACAATACCGTATCTGGTATCATATTAAGCTTTCTGCCGGAAATACGCATAGGAGATTGGGTAGAAACCAATGGTTATGCGGGAGAAGTTTTAGAAGTGAATTTACGTAATATTGTTATAAAAGAGTCTGACAATAACCACGTGGTAATTCCTAACTCTAAAATTGTAGAAGATACTTTCAAGAATTATTCGCGCACGCAAAGATCTAGAGTTTTCTTAGAAGTTGGCGTTGGTTATGAAAGTGATTTACCTAAAGTACAAGAATTAGCTATAAAAGCAGTTAAAGACCAATTCTCTCCGCAAAGCGAAGAAAAAGTAGAATTTGCTTATACAGAATTTGGAGATAGCTCTATTAATTTTGTTATTCGTTTTTGGACAGATGTAAAAAAACAACGAGACATTTTGTTTGCCAAACACGAAGCTATATTGGCCATCAAAAAAACTTTTGATGAAAACGATATCAATATACCATTCCCAATTAGAACCTTAGATTTTGGTAAAAATAAGTTAAGAGCCGATACCATTACTATTTCTAAAAAAACACAGAATAAATAAACAATTTCTCTGTTTTTGCTATAATTTATATAATGATTTTTCGAATAAAACTATAGCTATTCTAAAAGCTTCTTTTCATTCATTTTCACCTTTAAAAGCGGAAACCAAACCCAAAGCTAAACCGCAAACCTTCTGTGCTGTTAAATAAGCTAAAAGTTCCATTTATCGCTTCCGCGGAATTGATCCAGATACCACCACCGTAATCGTTATGCCAACGGCTACTATCTTCGTTCGGCATCCAGACTTTACCCAAATCTCCTCCTGCAAAAACACCAACTTGAAAGGGTAAAAATGCTGTTTTAATATTTCCTAAACTGTAACGCAAATCTCCACTAAACGCAAGTGCAGATTTTCCGGCAAAACGCTCATTTCTATAACCACGTAAACCAGAATTACCCCCTAACACTGCTGCTTGGTAAAATTCATAGTCGTCGCCCAAATTAAATTGCGATTGTACTTGAGAACGCAAAACCAGTTTCCTGCTTCTAATAAGCGAATTATAAAACTCTAAAGAAGGTTTAATATAACCATAGTAAGACTCGGGACTCTTCGTATTTAATTTTCCGCCAAGGGCAAACCGAAAGTTCATTCCTTGTGTTGGGTTTAATATATCATCATAACTTTCGTATTGGTAAGCGCCCTCTACCCCAACAAAATATTTACGCTGGTAAAAATCTGTATTTTCTACATCATAATTTTCTGCAATAAACCTCCCGGGAGTTTCATCTACTTCTACACTTTTAAATGAGCCCATAAACTCAAATGTACTACCATAATCTGTTTCTTGTACAAAGCCGGCATTGGCGCCAATATGACTAATTTTTACTCGGTTATAATCCATACTATAATCTAAAGCATCTTCTGGATTAATGGTCTCGTTACCGTAACCAAAAAAGTTTTGCGAAAAATTATAGCTGGTAAACTTAGCGCCTACTACAAGATTAAAGTTACCCAAAATTCTGGCAAATTCTCCATGGTAACTTAAGTCATACCCATCTGTAGCAAAATAATAACCTGTTTTAAAACGATGTTGCGAAGTAAACGGATTGCGCTTAAAACCATTGTTGGTAAAAACAGCTTGCAGCCCAACTTTAAAACCATCGTCGGGATTGTAACCAATACCCGGTATAACTGCGCTGGTACTAAAAATACGTTTGTCTTTGTCATAAACGTTTTGCTCGTAATTATCAGACAAACGTAACTTGGCTTTTCCGGCTTCCTTAAAGGTATTTGGTTTAGATTTATGATCGTATATTTTTAGTTTTTTAGGATCTTCAATTTTATAAATATCATTGTTTTGCCCTCCAATAATTCGCATAAATATATAATTGTTGGCACCACTATCTTTTTTTACGGTAAAGGTATCATCATCATCTAATCCGTAAAGCCATATTTCTTTGGTTTCTTCTTTTAAATAGGTTTTATCACTAACCAAGTCTTGACGCTCTCCCTTTTTATTTCGCCAGATTTTAATGTTGGTTTTCCCATCCGGCAAACGGGTTACGTCTAGAAAGTCATCTTTATCTGTTGCTGTTACAATAGCTAGTTTTGCAAAATTGTCATAATATCTTTCAGCAATTTTTACAATATTATCTCTTCTTCCCTTTAATTTTTTGATAATGTCTTTAGAAGATTCGTGCATTTCTGGCGGTAGTTTTGTAAAAGCTTTTTCTATAACCTCATCTGTAATATTTTGTTGAATAAATTTTGCTTGTTTTATCCACTCTTCTTTTCCTTTATTCTGAATTAAGGCGCGATCTAAACCTCTACCCGCAGAGTTAAACCAAGCAATGCCGGGAAGCTTTTCATCATATTTGCCAAATTGCTTTCCAAAGCCTGTTAAACCACGTAAAGTTGCAAAGAACGCGCCGTCAAAATTAGAAAAGACTTGATCTCTATCGCGCGGTATGGGTTTGAAAATATGTTTTCCGGAAGCGTTTTCAAATTCTGCCCAACGCCATTGGTCTTTATGCCTATCCCAGTCTCCTATTAACATATCAAAAACCCTGGCTTTAATATATTCTGCTTCGTCTACAGAATATTTTTCGTCGCGCCGCAGACGATCAAACATACCGGCTGTGCTTTGAATATCGTGATTTGGCGAGCCAAAATCTTTGTATTCTAGCCAATTTTCTTCCGGGCGTTGTACAATCATATACAGTTCATCGCCATAATTTTGGTTATATTTTCCTAATGCTTTTTGTTTGGGTAAATAAATAATTTCGGGATTGGTATGGTATAAATTTATAGCTTCTGAAAGCACCGGAATACTCATAAATGCATACGGATGTGAAGCGGTGTAAAAATCTTGCACAGCATTTTCTGCTACTGTATTTTCAAATTTATTGTGCACGTATTTATCTTTAAAAGCAACAGTTTGAATAAACTGCAAAGCGCTTTTCTTTAAAGCTCTAATGTTGTATTCTCTACCCAAACTGTCTTTTACACGTAAAGACTTTGTTTGGTGACCTCCGCCTGCGCGCATAACTTCCAAACCTCCGTATAAAGTATCTAAAATAGCAACTTTTGCCTTTATTTTTTTTCCGTAAAGCTCTCTGTAATGGTCGCCCCAAACGCTTTCGTATAATGCTCCCTTTTCTGCTTTTTGCGGTTTATAAATAGATGCTTCTACGACTTTCGGCATTTTGTAAACATCTGGTAATTTACTTAAATCATACGTTTTTGGACCGCTAAAAACCTCGGTTTGAAACAGTAATTTTGGTTTGTTATTTATACTACCGTAGTAACTTACCCACGATGAACCATCTTTAAAAACATCGTAAACGGCAAAACCTTGTTTGGAATAGGCAAAAACTCCGTCGTCGCGTAAACTGGCAAAAGTTTCTTTAGAGCCCGAACCGGAAATTATTTGGTGCACGCTATCGTGAATAATATATTGTAAATTATGTTCGTGGCCGGAGATATAAACCACGCGGTTATAAGGTGCAGAAATTGCTTCTAGGCGTTGCACCATTTCTTTATATTTTTTGTTTTGCGCATCTTGAATGGAAACACCACCGGTGGTACGAATTAACATAGCCAAAGAACCTAAAATTGGCAACGGAATTTTCTTTTGTGAAGGATACAAATGTCTGTCAAAATGATAGTTACCGCCGTGTACGCCGTTAGTATATAATGGGTGATGCACAGCTATAATTACCGTTTTATTTTGACTCTTTTTTAATTCTGTTTCCAACTCTTCTAAAACAGATTCTCGTGTTTTTCTTTCGGGACAGTCGTCATTAACGGTTGGGTGCTTATTCCAGTTGGTTAAATACCATTGCGAGTCTAAAACAATCATGGTAATATCTTCTGAAAGATCTTTTATATTTAAACCACAACCGGGTGTTGGTTCCCAAATATTGTCGTCTTTTAAATATTTTGCTATATAGTCGCGTTGTTCTTCTAGACCGTTAATACCATTGTCATACCAATCATGGTTACCCGGAATAAAAAGTACATTTCCTTCAAAATTTTCTAAGGCGTCTAATTGTGCATCAATTCTATATTCTGCTTGTGCTCGTCCGGGATCGTCTTTACTCGGCATTCCTACAGGATAAATATTGTCTCCGGGAAAAATAACCATTGCATTTTGGGTTTCTATAGAGTCTACAAAATGTTTAAAAGCCTGCAAACCGACAGAAGAGCCACCGGGTTTAGAATAACCGGCATCTCCTATAACCAAAAAACGTTTATCTAATTTTTTCTGATAAGGATAATCGAAATTTTTTGTAGCTTCCCCGTCTTTAATTTTAACTTTATAACTTGCACAACCAGTTACAATTGCGGTTATTATAAGTGTTAGAAGTATGTTATTTTTTTTCATATAGATATTTTGGAACCCGATTTTTTGTACTTTGGCATTAAATAAAGCGTTATATTTATGAGCAGCGATATACTACAGAGTGAAGCCTTAGAAAAGGTAGATACATTTGTACTTGATTTATTTAAAGAAAAACTAGACAATACCTTTATCTATCATAATTACAACCATACACAACGTGTGGTTAAAAATACTAAAGAATTAATTGAAAATTCTCAAATTAATGTTAAAGAGGAAAAGGTCTTACTGCTCTCTGCTTGGCTTCACGACATAGGTTACACAAAAAAAGCTAAAGGCCATGAAGAAGAAAGTGTGAAAATTGCTACAGCTTTTTTGGAAGAAAATAATGAAGAACCGGAAGTTATAGAACAGGTTAAAAATTGTATCCTGGCTACTAAGGTAAACGCTGAGCCAAAAACAAAATTGGAAGAAATAATAAAAGATGCTGACTCCGGACATCTAGCCAAAGATTATTTTGAAGACACTACAGAATTTTTACGTCAAGAACTCAAATTAAACAACATAGCTTTTTATAGTCCGTATGAATGGATTAATGAAAACATACGCATGTTTACAGAAGAGCACCATTTTTATAGCGATTATGCTACCAAAGAATGGAAACCCAAAAAAGATGAAAATCTTTTACTCTTATTGGAAAAACAAAAAAAGCAACGTAAAAAATTTGAGAAAGAAGAAACCAAGGCAAAGTTAAAAGCAAAATATAAAAGCGAAAATCCTGATCGTGGCGTTCAAACTTTGTATAGAACTACTTTACGGAACCATATTAAATTGAGCGATATTGCAGATACCAAAGCCAACATTTTGCTTTCTGTAAATGCCATTATTATCTCGCTGGCCTTGGCTAATATTATTCCTAAATTAGACGCAGACTCCAACAAGCATTTAATTATTCCTACGTTAATTTTGGTTTGCTTTAGCGTGGCTTCTATAATATTATCTATAATGTCTACCCGACCCAATGTAACCAGTGGTGAGTTTACGAGGGAGCAAGTAAAAAAGCGCGAAGTAAACATCTTGTTTTTTGGTAATTTTCATAAAATGCCTTTTGACCAGTACAATTGGGCAATGAATGAAATTTTAAAAGACAACGATTATATCTACGAATCACTCACAAAAGACTTGTATCTCTTGGGTGTAGTCTTGCACAGAAAGTATAAAATTTTACGTTGGACGTACACTATTTTTATGACCGGTATAATTATCTCGGTTATAAGTTTTGTTGTAGCCTTTGCGTTAATGTAATTCTTTCATTAAATCTTCGTAGGTAAAAGTTTTTTGCTGATTATCTCCTGTCTCTGCGTGGTAAAGTACATTTACACGAATTGCCTTTAGGCCAATAACGCCTTGCACGTCTTCTAATTCTACCAACTCTACATTTTCACCAAGGTATTTTTTGCTTTGTAAGTATTTTATGTAGCGCAAATATTCTCTTTCATCTGCTTTTTGCGAATAAATAATGGCTATTTTTCCTTTTTGGGTAACGCGCTCTTCGGTATTTTTTATGTAGGCTTTATCAATTCTTTTTTTAATGATTTCATAACGCGCGTTATACGTACCATCTACATCAAACTTTTTCTCATCCATACGGTAGCGAATAGATAATGTAGAGTTAAAAACCAAAATTAGCGAAGCTGCATCTAAAGTTAAGGGCATGCCTTCTTGCAAATGGTAAAATTTATTTTCCATTTCGCACATTACTTGTAATTGCCACAAACGTAAATTGTACAAATAAACTATACTAAAAGGCTTGCGCGTCATTTCTTCGCCAATATAAATATTATGGTCTACGCCATCTGTTTTATACCGTTCAAAATAATGCGGATATATTTTTTGTGCATCTACTTGTTTTCTATCTATAAAACGCGCCAGCGTGCGGTTTATACGTTGTACACTATCATCGTAGTTTTTACGATTGTGGTAAATTACACCACTGTCACTATCTAAACAAGATTCGTATTCTTTTAACAGTTTGTTTAAAGCCGGCGTTTGGTTTTTTAGATGTTCGATTAAAGGATTAATTTCCTTAAAGATGAAATTTATAATACGCTGCTCACTAGATGCGTTTAGATTTTCTTTTAAACTTTTACGAAACTCTCTAATTCTAAATTTTACTTGATCGTAAATTGGCAATTCTTCCAGCTCGTAAGCTTTATCTATAATGCCAATAATCATTTTTAATTGTTTGAGCAAATCGCGTTGTATGGCAGAGTTACGCTCGTCTGAAGAACCCACAATATCTATTTGGCCGTAAAGCGGATACACGTCTTTAAAAGCAATATCTCTAAAGCTGGAAACGCCGTCTACTTCTAAATCTTTAATGTAGCGTTTGGCTTCTTCTTCAAAAACCCATAATACACTTGGGTGAATAGAAGTACATTCGCTTTGGATTACTGCTTTTATACGATTTTCAAACTCAGATTGGTAACGCTCTACTGCTGTTACAATATAAGGTATAATGTCGTCTAATTTTACGGCGTTAATACTGTTTAATTCATTTTTACGATAAGAAACCAATTCTAAAACAGCCAATAATTCATTATTTTTTACCATTGGTGCTAGAATACAGCTTTTGACTTCTTTGGCCAATAAATTTTCAGAAAGTAAATTGTTTTCTTTCCGTAAAGCATAGTCTTCTACACTGGCAATAGAAAAATATTTATGCTCTTTTACCAAATTTTCGTAAGATTTTTCGCAAAACACTTTTTTACAATCGCGCACATCATCGCCGTCTAAAATAAAGCTATTTATCTCGCCTTTATTCATTTTATAAAACAAACCTTCCTTTTCGTTAAACATAGAAAAGCCCACGCGCAAATCGTTTATCTTGTATATAGACCTAAAAATTTCAGTAAGGTAATTTACATTTTCTTTATCTGGTACATTATTACTTATAAGCTGTGTTTTTAAATCTGAGATACCGTCATCTACGGTTACATCTGTAAGGTTTAAAATTAAAAAACCTTTAAATACCCAGCTCTTCGGCGGAAATTTCTCGCGCCATAAATCTAAATTGTTTGTGTTTTGCAGCAAACGTCCCAGATCTTTTTTGCTTATCTCTGCTGCCTTATCATAAGGTTCAAACTCTACAAAATCTGCATTTACAGAGAGTCTGTAATGTTTCATAATTCCTTGTTTATCAGGAATATCAAAATACAGCGGACGTGTAAAGTCTATTTCAAATTCGTAATAATGATTTAAGATAAGCAAACACGCATAAACATAATTAGAATATTGATTTTGGTTACGAATGCTGAGTTCAAAATCATCGCCGGCTTCTTTTAAAATTTCATCAAAACGTTTTGACGAATTAAATATTAAATTAGATTGCGGGATAGAGGCGGCTTTTATCTCATTATTGGTAAGTACATTAGGAAAAAGATCGTCTAGCAATATGCCAATAGGTTCTTTATGCTTTTCCAGTTCTTTTTTAGAGTCGATGCCTTCTACTAGCTTCGGGTAATCCTCTATATAGTTTAAAATCTCCTCCAAATACTTTTTTGCAATTGGGGTGGTTTCTTCTTGCGCTCGTTTTTGATACGCTTCAATAACTTTTTTAAAACTTATTTCAATTTTAAACGGAAAATCTTTTTCAATCTCAAACATATATACCTTACCTTATTACAATAGCAAAATAAAGCTTACTAAAGCTTCTTTATTCTGTTAGCTGCAAAATTAACAATATTTTAGATTTTTAGGTAGGCAATGCCATACAAGTTATTTATTTTTGCAGTTAAATTTAAACCAAAAATGAAAAAATTAAGTATTCTTTTTTTGGCCTTCATAGCCTTTTCTTGTCAAGAAAAAAATAATAGTGATGGTCCGCAACTTACTGCTACAACCTTAAATGTAGAAGATGGCACACAAGTGTATCTTTCTGTATTGGGCGATAAAGGAAGTCCTGAAGTAATAGATACTGTAAGCGTAAACCAAAATAAATTTACGATAGATTTACCAACGGTAGATTTTCAAACGCTTAACTTTCTGCGTATAGAAAACGTGCAAGGTAATATGTTGTTTATAAACGAAAATGAAGATTTAACAGCTAAAGTTTATAAAGACAGTTTGCGAGCTTCTAAAGTAAATGGCGGTGAGAACAACGAAGTCTTTAACGATTATGTAGCCGTTTTAGAAGAAGGTGCTAATAAAATGCGTGCTTTAACGCAAAAATACAGCAATCCGGAAATGCTTAAAGACCCTAAGGTTATGCAAGAAGCACGAGCAGAGCAAGGAAAAATTCAGGACGAAAGTATGCAAGAGCGTAAAAAGATTATTGAAAACAACCCAAATTCTTTAGTTTCTATCTTAGCGCTTTCAGATATGGCAAACGCTAAAAGCATTCCGTCTAACGAGCTAAAAGATTTATATGCCGGTCTTAGCGACAATGTAAAAAGTACCAGTTTAGGGCAGCAAATAAAAGAAGCCTTAGACAAAGCTTCTGCAACCGCAGTTGGTAGTAAAGCGCCAAGCTTTTCGGGACCTAATCCGGAAGGAGAAGAAATTGCTTTAGAAGATGTAATGGGCAAAATTACCATAGTAGATTTTTGGGCTTCTTGGTGCAAACCTTGTAGAATAGAAAATCCTAATATTGTAAAGCTTTACAACAAATATCACGACAAAGGCTTAAATATTATTGGTGTGTCTTTAGATAAAAACAACGCTAAAGACAAATGGATTAAAGCTATTGAAGACGATGGTTTAACTTGGCCACAAATCTCGCACTTACAATACTGGAAAGGGCCAATTGCCGCTCAATACGGCATTCGTTCTATTCCTGCTACGTATATCTTAGATGAAAATGGCGTAATAGTAGCCAAAGATTTAAGAGGTGATGCTTTAGAAAACAAAGTAAAAGAATTATTAGAGAAAGCCTAATAAGCTCTTTTCTACGCTAAAAAAAGCTGTTTCTGAAATTTTAGAAACAGCTTTTTTTATTAGATGATTTCTATTTTTTAACGCAAAATAAAACTTACTGCTATCTCAACTTTTATTTCCATTTCTCCTACTGCCAAAGTGTTTTTTTGATTTCCGCTGCTGCTATCTGCTTCCATTCGCATTGCTTTATAAACCGGGGCAACGCCGTTATAATTATTCATTTCGCTTACGCGGAAAGCTTTGCCCACTTCTTGTTGCAAGGCAGCAGCATAAGTTTCTGCTTTCTCTCTCGCATTTTCAATAGCTTTTTTGCGGGCTTGGGTTTTATGCAGCTCTATTTTAGACGACTCAAACGCAACGCCGTTTATTCTATTAATGCCAGATTGCATTAAACCGCTAATAATAGTCTCATATTTATTAATATCTTCTAATTTTATAGAAATGCTTTGCGAAGCATAAAAACGGTCACTTTTTGAGCTATGGTCGTAGCGCTTATTAAGATTAAGATATTCTGTCTTTATATTTTTAGAAGGTATTTTTTCTTTTTTCAAAAAGTTTAAAACAGCATCTATGTCTTTATCGGTTTTGGTTTTTACTTCTTTGGCGGTATCGCCTTCGTGTGATACTCCTACATTTATTAAAACCTGATCTGGAGTTACTTTTACAATGCCAACTCCGTTAACACTAATGCCTGGTCTATCTATGTTTTTCTGAGCAGATACTCCTAAACTAACTAAAAATAACGTGATTAAAATTCCTACTTTTTTCATACTTTTTTGTTTTAAGTTCTATTTAGACTTTCAATAAAAATACCAAACTTCTAAATTTGTCCGGTTTTCTTTAGCACAAAAAGTATTATTATAGGAATTATAAGCAAAATAACCATCAATAAATGTTCGGTAAATAAAGAAGGATTTAAAATTAATGTAATAAAATAGCCGCCCATAGCGCCACCAAAATGCGCATCATGACCAATATTGCCTAGGCGTTTTTTCATTCCGTAAATAGAATAAAGCAAATATCCAATTCCGAAAAGGTAGGCGGGAATAGGTATTAGAAAGAATAAGCCTAACATCATATCCGGATTAAGCAAAATAGCCGAATATAAAATTCCCATTACCGCACCACTGGCGCCAACGGCAGTATAATATGGTTCGTCTTTATGAAAGTAAAAAGAAAATAAATTACCCAATACCAAACTACCAAAATAAATTACAAAAAATCCAAGTGTGCCCACATTGTATAAAACTACATTGGCAAAAAAATACAACGTAAGCATGTTTACAAAAAGGTGGGTAATATCTACATGCAAAAACCCGGACGACAACATTCTTATTTGTTGTCCGCTTTTTATAGCCGCGATGTTAAATTTGTATTTTTCAAAAAAAAGTCGGTCGTTAAAACCTTTTAAAGAAAACAAGGCATTAATTGCAATAATTATAATAGTAACCAATTCTATGTTTGCCATAAAGTAGATTTGTGAACGCTCAAATATAGCATATCTTTGTCAAAAATTTTCTTCCCGAATGCAAAGATTAGGTTTCTTATTGCTTTACCCGGTAATATGGCTTATTTCTATATTACCTTTTAGGTTGCTTTATGCACTTTCAGACGCTGTGTATATTATAGTTTATTATATTTTGGGTTATAGAAAAACAATTGTTTTAGAACATTTGCAAATGGCTTTTCCTAAAAAAAGCGAGAAAGAACTTTTACAAATTAGAAAGAAATTCTATAAACATTTTTGTGATATTTTTTTAGAAATGATCAAAACACTTTCTATTTCTAACAAAGCCTTAAAAAAACGATTTGTAGTAAAAAACCCGCAAGAAATAAAACGCTTAGAAAGCCTAAACAAAAGCTATATTATTATGCTGGGTCATTATGCAAGTTACGAATGGATAGTTGCTTTGCCTTTTTACGGAATGACCTATAAAACCTATGGCGCTTACAAAAGAATTAAAAACAAGTATTTTGATCGTCTTATAAAAAAAATACGCGGAAGGTATAATGCCACTTTACTAAATGCCAAAACGGTAGCAAAAACTATGGTGCAAAATAATTTTAAAAACGAGTTAGGTAGTTATGGAATGATTGCAGACCAAGCCCCAAAAGCAGGAAAAAGTAAATACCAACGCTATTTTATGGGAAAAAAAGTACCGGTTTTTGTGGGTAGCGAAAGTCTTGCTAAGCGCTTAGATTTTGCAGTTACTTACTTGCACATAGATAAAGTAAAACGCGGATATTATGAAGCAACTTTTATCCCGCTAGCAGACAATCCTAAAAAGCATCCCGATTATGAAATTACCGATAAATTTTTTGAATATTTAGAAAAACAAATTCACAAAAAACCAGAGTATTATTTATGGACCCATAAGCGCTGGAAACACAGCTTAAAATAAAACGCATAATTTTAGCACAATAGGTATTAAAAGTTATATTTGCCCTTTTAACCGCGTATGAAAAAACTTTCTTTTTACCTTAGCTATCCTTTCTTATGGATAGTTTCTAAATTACCATTTCCTTTATTTTATTTGGTTTCAGATTTTATCTACGTATTGCTTTACCGTATAATAGGTTATCGCAAAAAAGTAGTTAAAAGCAATTTACAGCGAGCACTGCCCGATAAAAATAAGCAAGAATTAAAAAAAATAGAAAAAGCTTTTTATAAGCATTTATGCGATATGTTTTTAGAAATGATTAAAACCCTTTCTATTTCGCATAAGCAACTCAAAAAACGTTTTGTTTACACCAATATGGATTTGTTTAAAAACCTAGAAAAAACACATCCGGGCATTATTGTGGTCTGTGGTCATTATGCAAGTTATGAGTGGGCAACAGCTATTAATTTTTACAAAACCAAAAACAAAAGTTATGCGGTTTATAAAAAAATAAGAAATCCGTATTTTGACAAGCTTATTAAAAAAATACGTACCAATTTAGGCACTACTTTAATTAGTAGTAAAGAGGTAATTCCCACAATGGTTAGAAATAAAAAAAACAACCAAAAGGCAAATTACTACATGATTGCAGATCAATCGCCAAAAAAGAACCGCATAAAGGCTTGGATTTCTTTTATGAACCTAGAAACACCGGTTTTTACCGGCCCGGAAATGATGGCGAAAAAACTTGATTTTGCCGTTCTTTATCTAAAAGTAAAAAAAGTAAAAAGAGGATTTTATGAGGCATCTTTTGTTCCCTTAACAGATAATCCTAAAGATTTTGAAGAACCGGCAATTACAGAAGCATTTTTTAACCAGCTAGAAAAACAAATACGCCAACAACCAGAGTATTACTTATGGACGCACAAACGTTGGAAGCATAAAAAATTAAAGAAAGCATAGTTTTATAAAAAATATCTTAAGATTTCTCTACTAGATAGTTGCAAATCGGTTAAATTCGTAAAGACCTAATTTTCACACTAAAATTTAACCAACAATAAGAAGAAAAAACCTACTTTATGCACTTGGGTGTTTATTTATTTTTACAACTCTATTAAGCACACAAGCCTGTAGCAGTGACGACGATGCTACGCCTCCAAATCAAAACCCAAACCCGCCAACAGAAAATCCGGACGAAGATCCTGAGCCAAGCTTAACATCTAGCAAACTAAATATTAATTTTGCCCCGGGAGATCTTAACCAAGCTTCAGATGCTAAAACCTTTTACCTTACCGGGCAAGAACTTACTCAAAACCTTAATTTAGAAGTTACGCCAGAGAGTGACTTTAGCATAAGTTTAGACGAAGAAAACTTCGGTAACCAAATAGCTATTTCTGCGGATGATGCAAATGCGCAAAATTTAATTTACGCACGCTTTACTCCAACCGAAATTGGCGAAAGAAATAGCACAATCACCATTAGCAGTTCAGAAATAGAAGATATAAATATTAACCTTTACGGGGAAGGTATTGCGCCGGTGACCACTATTACTACTTTTGATAATCAACGTTTGGCTTTTGGCGGCGGGCATAACCAAAGCGCTACCGGAATTTTTAATTTCCCCGAAGATCTTTCTTCTGTAGAAACCATAAAAATGTTTATAAAAATAGATTGCCCTTCCGGCGGATGCAATGTTTGGGATGTTTTTGCGCATTTGCAAGTTAAAGATCCGGCCACGGGAGATTTTTATGAAATGGGAAGATATATTACTCCTTATGGTGTAGATAATCACCAATTAGATCGCGGCTTTGAATTTGATGTAACAGATTTTAAATCGCTACTTACCGGCAACACAGAGTTGCGTACTTTTATAGAAGTTTGGGGCGCAGATGGCTGGGAAGTTTCTGTAGAATTTGATTTTATAGAAGGTACGCCAGATTACAACTACTACAATATTGCGCGCGTTATAGAATACAATCAAAACTCGTTAGAAGGAGTTCCTTACGGCGTAGAAGCGCCGAGTTTTGACTTAACCAAAGATGTGCAAATTCCTAATAATTCAGCCAGTACACATTTACGCACAATTATTACCGGCTGGGGACACGCAACGCCAGAAGATCCCGGTACCGGTAGAGCTTGCGCAGAATGGTGTTACCGAACACACGCTGTAAAAATTAACGGGACAGAACAATTTAGCCACGATATGGGACCAATTGGCTGTGGCAGTAATCCCGTTAGTCCGCAATCTGGAAACTGGCAACCAAACAGAGCCGGTTGGTGTCCGGGAATGGCCGTACCAACACGTATAGACCAATTTAACTCTGCAATGGCCGGACAAAACTTTAGTTTAGAATATAGTTTTGAGCCTTGGGAAGCAGACGGCGGATCGCTTTCGGGCCAAGACGGTGCTTATTATGCTATCTCTACTTTTGTTGTGGTAAAAAGCAACAGCCCGATAGAGAAACCAATAGTAAATAATTAGTCTAACTTAGCTTAGACAATAAAAAAAGAGCTTGTCCTTTAACCGCTGCATATTCTGAAAATATTCAGTATTTAAACAGCATTAGGACAACCTCTTTATGCAAAGCCAATTAACTAATTCAACTAACTACTTTTCTTATGAAATCTCAATCATTCGTTTGGCTTGCACTTTTGCTTCTTCTTTTTTAGGCAAATTAATTGTTAGCACTCCATTTTCGTAATTTGCAGAAATATTGTTATTTTCTACAGTATCGGGTAAAGTAAAAGCTCTTTTAAATTTACTGAAGCTAAACTCTCTACGGGTTATTTTACCTTTTTCTTCTTCTTTATTCTCGGTTTTTTCTTCCGCAGAAATAGTTAATACATTGTTGTCTAACTCAATATCAAAATCTTCTTTCGTTTTACCGGGTGCGGCAACTTCTACTTTAAAAGCATCTTCACTTTCGTGAATATTTACCGCCGGTACATTTATACCAAGATTTCCTAATTTAGAGTTTTCGTCCATCCAATCATTATTAAACATATCGTCAAAAATGTTCGGTAACCAGTTGTTTGTTCTCTTTACTAAGCTCATAATTTTTATATTTTAAAGTTATTAATTTCAATTTCACTTAGTAATTAGCAATTTGAATACCAACTCTAATTTTATGACTTTTTGTCGCTTAACCTCTGAAATTAACTGCCTTTTTGTCAAAAAAATCTACATAAAATTTTTAAAATAAAAGATTTTTATCACAAATAATCTTAGTAATTTGTCCGTTACAAAGTAATCAATGAAAACACTTTACCATAAGTTTCTCAGTTTTTTTCATAGCATAGAAGGCAATATTGCATTTTACCCGGCTTTTCTAAGCTTTATGGGTTTTAATTTTGCTATGCTAATGCTCTTTCTTGAGAAAAAGGGTATCTCTACCATTATTATAGAAAAAGTACCTGAGTTAGTTATAAACAATGCAGACACGGCTAAAACACTGCTTAGTTTTTTAACCGGTGGCATTATTTCTATTATGGTGTTTAGTTTTTCTATGGTAATGGTTTTGCTTAATCAAGCCGCCAGCAATTTCTCTCCACGAGTTTTGCCGGGACTTATTTCTAAACGTAACCACCAATATATTTTAGGCTTGTATTTAGCTACAATTCTTTATAATACTTTTACCTTGGTTGGCATTAATCCTAGAGAAGATGACAAGTATCAATTACCGGGGTTTTCTGTTCTATTAGGTATAATCTTAACGGTGTTATGCTTTTTTGCTTTTTTATATTTTATACATTCTATCTCGCAATCTATACAGGTTAACAACATTTTAGAGAACATTTACACCAAGGCAAAAAATCGTTTGCAAGGAATAATAGATAAAGAAAATGAGGAAGCCCCAAGTTTTCCGGAAACCGAAAATTGGCAAAGCTATTATAGCCAAGAAACCGGCTATTTACAAACCTTCGCCAGCGTTAATTTAAAGAATATTTGTAGAGAAAATGACTTAAAAATAAAGGTTTTACCTATACCGGGAATATTTGTTTTAAAAGGCATACCAATTATTAAAGTAAATAAAGAGATAGACGACGATATGGTCTCTACAATTTTATCAAATTTTAATTTCTCCAGAGGCGAGTTTGTAGAAGATAATTATGCCTTAGCTTTTAAGCAAATAACAGAAATTGGTGTAAAAGCAATGTCTCCGGGCATTAATGATCCCGGAACGGCTATTAACACAATAGATTACTTAACCGAGTTATTTGCAATACGAATGCAAAAAAACGATGATACTATTTTATCTAGCGACAACCAGTCTTTAATCTATGTTACAACCGTAAATTTTAAAGAATTGCTCTACCAAGTAATGTTAAGTTATCGCAATTATTGCAAACACGATATGACCTGTGTGCAAAAACTATTTACAATGTTAAAGTATTTATTGTTGCAGCAAACTCCTAACAAAGTTTACCACAATAGTTTAGTAGACGAGGCAAAACTCTTAAAGGAAGACGCTATGGCCAGCATAAAAAATTCTGGCGACAGAAAACGCATAGAAGAACTTTACAAAAGTCTACCGGATAAACGCGATTAAAATAGTATTTTTGTTGACACACAAAACAATTATGGGATTAACAAACAACGATATTTTCAAAAAATTACGGGTAGCGCATAAATTGCGTGACGACGATATTATTAAAATTTTTGAACTAGTAGATTTTAAGGTTACAAAAAGCGAATTGGGTGCAATTTTTAGAAAAGAAGACCATCCTAAGTATATGGAGTGTGGCGATCAATTTTTACGGAATTTCTTAGACGGGCTTATAATTCATTTGCGTGGTCCTATGCCGCCAAAAAAACCATCTAAAACCTAAAAAAATCCTAAAATTGTTTAACTTTATATCTTAAAACATTCGCTTTATGCAAGAACTGGCTATTACCAAACGCCGCTTTTCTTCCAGTCAAATTGAGCAGCTTAATAAACGGTACAAACCCTTAACACCTTGCCAACGTATACAAACTTTATACAAAGATTTTGAGGAAACCGAAATTATGTTAACCAGCAGTTTTGCGGCTACCTCAGCATTTTTATTAAAACTGTTTTCTGACATAAATCAAAACCAAGAAGTTATATTTATAGATACCGGTTACCATTTTAAAGACACCTTGGCTTATAAAAAGAAATTAGAAAAACAATACGGATTAAAAGTAAAATCTATTAGAGCTCCTAAAGAAGAGCACGATTTTACCACCAAAAACCAAACTTGGAAAACCAATCCGGATTTTTGTTGTTCAGTAAATAAAGTGCAACCTTTAGAGAAAGTGAAAAAATTACACAATGTTTGGGTTTCGGGTTTAATGAAATGGCAAAGCGATCATAGATCCAGTTTGGATATTTTTGAAGAGCGCGGCGATATTTTAAAATTTTATCCGCTAGTAGATGTAAGTAAAGAAGAGCGTGATAATTATATTGCAAAGCACAATTTACCGTTTCATCCTTTGGTAGCAGAAGGTTACCATTCTATTGGTTGCAAACATTGCACGGTGCCGGGAGAAGATCGCTCCGGCCGGTGGAATAACAGCCCAAAAACAGAATGTGGCTTACATCTTTAATAAATAATTGATTAGAAGTAGCAATTTATTTTTATGAGTAAAAATAAAATCATTATAAAAAATAGAAAAGCGCGGTTTAACTATGAAATATTAGATAAATATACCGCGGGAATAAAACTTGCCGGCACAGAGATAAAATCTATCCGACAAGGAAAAGCAGGCATTGCAGAAAGTTTTTGCGAGTTTCATAAAGGCGAGCTTTATGTAATAAATATGCATGTAGAAGAATATTCGCACGCTACGCATTTTAACCACAATCCAAAAACAGAACGCAAACTGCTGCTTAACAAAAAAGAGTTGCGCAAATTAGAAAAACAGGTAACCCAATCCGGTTTAACTATTATTCCGTTAAGGTTATTTATAAACGATCGCGGCCTTGCAAAATTGGTAATTGGCTTGGCAAAAGGTAAAAAAGTACACGACAAACGAGAAACCATAAAAGACCGGGAAAGCAAAAGGCGTTTAGACCGCATAAAAAAGGAATATAATTAAAAAAAGATGTGGTTTCGGTGTAGTTTTATTTTTGTTTTTATACTTAATGCCGCTTTTTCTTCTGCTCAAATAAAAGGAAAAGTAACCAACAGCAATGGCGAGCCTCTGCCGTATGTAAATATTTATATTAAAGAAAATTATAAGGGCACTACCAGCAACCAGAATGGTTTTTATGAATTAGAGCTAGAAGAGAACGGAGAAAAAATACTGGTTTTTCAATATTTGGGCTACCAAACCAAAGAAAAGAAAGTACATTTTCAAGACACGCCTAAAACGTTAAATGTAGAACTAAAAGAAGCTTCTACCAGTTTAGAAGAAGTAGCTATTTCTTCGGAAGAAAACCCGGCAAATAGAGTAATTAAAAACGCCATTGCCAACCGTAAAAAAAACTTAGCAAAAATAGATGCGTACAAAGCCAATTTCTATTCGCGCGGATTATGGAAAATTGAGAATGCCCCGGAAAAGATTTTAGGTCAAGAAGTGGGCGATTTGGGCGGCAGTTTAGATTCTACCAGAAGCGGTATTGTTTATCTTTCAGAAACTACTTCTAAAATTAAATACAAGGCTCCAAATAATTTTCACGAAACCATTATTGCTTCTAAAGTTAGCGGCAACGATAATGGTTTTAGCCTTAACAGCGCAAAAGACGCCAATTTTTCTTTTTATAAGAACGTTATTCCGGTAAACGCAGATTTGCTTTCGCCCATTGCAGATTATGCCTTTAATTATTACACCTATAAATTAGAAGGCGTTTTTTATGATGATAACAAGCACCTCATCAATAAAATAAAAGTAATTCCTAAACGCCAAAACGATAAGGTTTTTTCAGGACATATTTATATTGTAGAAGACTCTTGGGAGCTTTACGGATTAGAACTAAGCACCACCGGAAAAGCCACCCAAATTCCACCAATAAACACCTTGACTTTTCGGCAAAATTTTACTTATTCAAAAAAGCATAATTTTTGGGTAAAGCTCTCTCAAACCGTAGATTTTACCTGGGAAATTTTTGGTATTAGCGGTAGCGGAAGGTTTCTAGCCGTTTACAGCGATTATGATTTCAACCCGAATTTTTCTTCCAATAGTTTCAGTAAAGAAATTTTAAACTTTACGGAAAATGCCAACAAAAAAGACTCTTTGTTTTGGACAAACCAACGTCCAATTCCGCTCACGGCCGAAGAAAGCAACGATTATATCCGCAAAGACAGCATACAAGAAATTCGCAATTCTAAAACCTATAAAGACTCTGTAGACGGGGAGAAAAACAAGTTTAAATTTACAGATATTCTTTTTGGTTATTCCTACCAAAATTCGTTTAAAAAGCATGCTTTTAGCGTGGAAGCTCCGATTAATTCTATACGTTTTAACACTGTGCAAGGTTGGAATGCCGACATAAAAGCCAGTTTTATAAATTGGAAAGAAAACCGCCGTAAATTCTGGGAAATTGGTGGCAGCCTAAATTACGGTTTAGCCGAAGAACGCTTACGCGGAACTATTGGTTTCCGTAAAAAATTCAATAATTTCAGTAAAGCAAAACTTAGTCTGCGCGGCGGCGTAGAAACGCGCCAAATAAACAATACAGAGCCAATTACAGCTTTTGTAAGTACAGCAGCCTCGTTATTATTTGATAAAAATTATTATAAAATTTACGAACGTACTTTTGCACAAGCCGCTTACGACGAAGAAATTTTTAATGGTTTCCGTTTACACGGAAAAATAACTTACCAAGAAAGAAAACCGTTATTTAACGACCCCGATATTATAAAGGATGAGCCGGAATATACAGCTAACAATCCGTTAACACCAAATGATGAAACACAAGCTTCTTTTGAAAAGCACGATTTGGTGGAATTTAATTTGAGGGCAGAGATAAATTTTGGGCAAGAATATTATACCTATCCAGATGGTAAATACAATGCACCATCTAACAAATACCCAAAACTTTCGTTTCAGTACAAAAAAGCTTTTGCAGCGAGTATAGAAAATTATAATTATGATTTTTTTAGCGCTTCATTACAGCAAGAAATAAGTTTAGAAAATAAAGGAAATTTGCGCTATTACCTCAATGCCGGCACTTTTGCAAACGCCAAAAAAAATGCTTTTTTAGATTATAAACATTTTGAAGGCAACCAAACCCACTTAAAATTATCTGCTGCAGTAAATCAGTTTAATTTGATGCCGTATTATAAATACAGTACAAATAAAACCTATGCACAATTGCACGCAGAGCATAATTTTAATGGTTATATTTTAAACAAAATTCCGCTAGTAAATAAACTGAATTTCAATTTATTCTTGGCCAATCATTCTTTATGGCTTCAAGACGAAAAACCATATTCTGAATATTCGGTTGGTTTGAGCAATATTGGAATTGGTAAATTCAGGATTCTACGTTTTGAGTATGTTTTATCGTACCAAGACGGTTGGCAAGACAACGGCTTTATGTTGGGCGCTTCTTTAAGCTTTTAATTTTTATCTTTTAACATCGGCACAAACCTAAAAGCGCCAAATTCTTTCTTTTCGAATTCTTTCTCAGATTTACGAATAAACAACGTCATAGTTTGATTGTCTTTTCCTACGGGAATAACCATTCTGCCGCCCACTTTTAACTGCGCCATCAAAGCTTTTGGCACGTACGGCGCGCCGGCGGTAACCACAATTTTATCAAATGGCGCGTAAGCCGGCATGCCTTTATAACCATCTCCAAAAGTGGCATGTTTAATTCGGTAACCCAAATCGTCTAAAAAACGTTTTGTTTTTTTATACAATTCTTGTTGCCGCTCTATAGTGTAAACTTTTGCTCCCAACTCGCATAAAACAGCGGCTTGGTAGCCGCTTCCGGTACCAACTTCCAGCACTTTTTCTCCTTTTTTTACTTGTAATAATTCGGTTTGGAAAGCCACGGTAAAAGGTTGTGAAATAGTTTGGTCTGCCGCAATAGGAAAAGCTTTGTCTTGGTAGGCGTGATCTTCAAAACTACTATCCATAAACAAATGTCTGGGTATGGCGCCAATAGCCTTTAAAACCGCTTCGTCTTGTATACCTTTTTCTTTTATGGTTTCTACCAATTGTTGGCGTTTGCCTTGCTGTCTAAATGTGTCTTTCACAACCAATATCTTTTAAGAATTCAAAAATACACAAAGCTTTTCATCCTTCCTAAAGCTAAACAAAAACAATCTGTTTATAGAAAAAAATGGACTTTAAACGGATCTATAGAATTTTGACTGCCAGTTATTTGTACTTGAATCTTGGCGCATATTTTAATATATTTTTCTACCTTAGCATCCTTTAAGCGCAGTAATCTAATTTTTATCGATGCTAAAAAACAAAACTCTCTTAACTTTCAGTTTGTTTCTCTTGTCTTTTGGTTGGAGCGCGGCCCAGACTAGCTTAGAAAAAGATATTGCTTTCTTTAAAGAAAAACTGCACCAAGCTAACACAGCAGAAGAACGTTTTGCGTTATTAGATACGCTTGCCATTCTTACAGAAAACAACAATTTTGACGCTTCTTATGAGGATATTGCAACCACTTGCGTGGAATTAGGTCTAGAATTAAAAAAATATACCCGCACGGCCTATCAAACTGTTTCGGTATTATATTATTACAACAACATAGCCGGTAATGCTCAGAAAGGAATTCCGTATGCAAATGCTATTTTAAAATTTCGCGATTCTATTAACTGGCCCTACCAAGAAGCTATGCTTTACTTATACCGGGGTGACGCCTATTTTTTTACCAACCAAAACAATAAAGCTATAGCAGATTATGACCAAGCAGAAATATATTTTGAAAAGCTAGATAAAAAAAGAATGGCAGCTTTAACACGCCAATACAGAGCAGCCGCTTATAGCAATAAAGGTCAAATGGTAAAAGCTGTTAGAGATTTGCAACAATCTATACAGTTTTTAAAAACCAGTAAAGACACGTTTAATTATATAGCGGCAAAGCACGAACTTTCCTTAATTTTTAGCAAATATGATTTTTACGATAAAGCAGAAGAACAACGGCAAAAAATATTAAAGTTAAATTACAGTAATAACGCGCAATTAGCTTCTATTTTTTTAAACAAGTCTATAGATTTATACCAACAAAATAACTTTACAGGTTTTGAAGAAAATCTGGAAAAAGCTTTACAATATGCTACCAAATCTAATCGTGTAGAGTTTACCGTCCCAATTATTTACTTGGTTTTTGCAGCAAAATATTATGAAAACCAACATTTTGAAAAAGCAGAAAAATACTTAAATCTTTTTTACAAAAATTATGACCCCAATAACAAATTTACCAGTAAACATTTACAAGAAGCTTTAATAAATAAAGCCATTGCAGAGAAACGTTATAGCGCTGCAATTAATTTGTTGCACCAAAGACTAGAAGAAGCAAAACAAGTAAGCGATTATGAAGCCATTGTAGATGCGCAAGAAAAATTAGGACAATTATACAAAGATATAAACCAGCCTACTGCGGCATTTACGCATTTTGAGCGTTATTCTGTTTTAAAAGACTCTATAGAAAGCGACAAAAAATTAAAAAGCTTAGCTTACTTTCAAAGTATATTTGAGTCGCAAGAAAAAGATCAAATTATAAAGACTAAAAATGCGCAAATTCAAATTTTAGATTTAAAAAATCTTAACCAGCGAAAATTAAATTGGTTGATTGGCTTACTGGGTTTTTTAGGTATAATTTTGATTTACTTCCTCTTTAAACGACAAAAAATCAAAAAAGAAAAAATGCTGCACGAGTTGTTTGCTCAAGAACTTTTACAAGAACGCGAAAAAGAACGCCTTGCTATTGCCGGCAATTTGCACGACAGCTTGGGACAAGAACTTATTTTAATAAAAAAACGCACAGAAAACTTAAACGATGATTTTCTAACCAAAGCAATTTCTGGCAGCATACATTCGCTTAGAGAGATTACCCGCAATATCTATCCGCCCAGTTTAAAACGTTTTGGCATAATAGACGCCATAGAAGATTTGGTAGGAAAAACAGAAGAATCTACTACGCTTACCATAGATTTACAAATGAATTTTAAAGCGGATTTAAACGAAAAACAAAGTCTTAATATTTACAGATTTTTACAAGAATGTTTACACAATACTATAAAACACGCACAGGCAAGTGCAGTAAAAATCAAGATAAAACAGAAAAAGAAAAAAATAAAAATAACCTATAAAGACAACGGTAAAGGTTTTGACGTTACGGAAAAATTAAAAGGTTCTACAAGTTTTGGCTTGAAAACTTTACGCCACCGTGCAAAAATTTTAAAAGCAAAGTTTAAAATTAAAAGCAACCAAAACGGAACAAAAATAGCGCTTAAATTCAGTAAAAATAATGAAGAATAAAAAGATTTTAATTGCAGACGACCACCCAATGCTATTAAGAGGTTTGTTAATGGAGTTTGAAGATTGTGGCTATACTTCTATTATAACCGCCAGCAACGGTTTAGAAGCTTTTCAAAAATTAATTAAGCATAAACCAGAGCTTTGTTTCTTAGATGTAGAAATGCCTTATTTAGATGGTTTTGAGGTAATAAAAAAAGCTAAATCTGAATTAAAAGATACCAAATATGCAATTTTAACCTACCACAAAGAAAAAAGCTTTTATATTAAAGCCAAACTATTAGAAATTAACGGTTATTTGCTAAAAGACGACCCTTTTACCGAAATAGAAAGTGCCATAAAAAGTATGCTGGAAAATAAATTTTTTCTTTCTAGCACCCTCAATAAAAGTTTTATAGAAGACGCTAAAAAACAGTACAATTATTTAAAATTCTTAAGCCAAAGCGAACAAAATATTTTACTACTCTTGGCACAAGAACTCAACTCAAAACAAATTGCAGAGAAACTTCAAATTTCTGTACGTACGGTACAGAAACACCGCTCTAACATAATTGCCAAATTAGAATTAGATTTAGAGAGCGACAACCTTATGCTTTGGGCAAAACGACACCAATATATGTTACATCTATATTATGAAGTTTAAACGGGTTCTAGCCTAAAAACATTCAGTAAAGGCATCTTATAAAGCTACTGTATATCAAATAATTGCATTACGCATCCTACGTAATTTTTACAGCATATTTGTATTTCATTGAGTTAAAAAAGTACGTATCTTGCAAAAGAAATAGACTAACTATCTCCCAGATTTAAAGCAATTGTTATGAAAAAAATTTTTAGTTTCCTTTTGATGCTAGCTTTGTTGGGATTATTGCTTTTTAATTATTTTCTACAAAGAGATTTACAACAAGCAGATTTGGCCGGGCAAAATTTATTTACATATCCCACCGTAATTTTAGGCTTATTTATTGCCATTGGCGTCTTGGTTGGTATTTATGTTAGCATAAGAAACCTGCAAGAATAAACACGCCTATTTATATTGCAATCATCTGTTAAGGTTTGCACTCAAACAGACTATTATGTGCAAATTTTTATAGCGTTTTTAAAAGAAATAGTATTTTTGTGGGAAACGAAGAAAATATGCTAAAAGTAGGAGTTTTAGGCGCAGGTCATTTAGGAAAAATTCATTTAAAATTATTAAAGCAATCTCCCAAGTACAACTTGATAGGTTTTTATGATCCAGATGATCGAAATGCCAATGCGGTAAGCAAAGAATTTGGTTATAAACGCTTTACGGAATTAGATGAGCTAATAAACCAAGTAGACGTTATAGATATTGTTACTCCTACCCTATCGCATTTTGAAACGGCCAAGAAAGCTATTACTGCCGGTAAACATCTTTTTATAGAAAAACCAATAACCAATACAGTAGAAGAAGCTTTAGAAATAACACAATTAGCCAAAGAAAAAAACATTAAAGGACAAGTTGGGCACGTAGAACGTTTTAATCCGGCGTTTCAAGCGGTAACCAATAAAATAGACCAACCTATGTTTATAGAAGCGCATAGATTGGCAGAATTTAATCCGCGTGGTACAGATGTTCCCGTAGTTTTAGACTTAATGATACACGATATAGATGCAGTTTTGAGCGTGGTAAAATCTAAGGTTAAGAAAGTAAATGCCAGTGGAGTTTCGGTAATTAGTGCAACTCCAGATATTGCAAACGCCCGTATAGAATTTGAAAATGGCTGCGTTGCCAATCTTACTGCCAGCAGAATTTCCTTAAAGCAAATGCGTAAAGCAAGATTTTTTCAAAGAGACGCTTATATTTCTGTAGATTTCTTAGAGAAAAACTGCGAAGTAGTAAAAATGAAAGATGCACCGGAAAATCCCGGAGATTTTGATATGATTTTACAGAATGCAGAAGGTGTTAAAAAACAAATATATTTTGACAATCCAGATGTAAATGCCAACAACGCTATTTTAGAAGAGTTAGAAACATTTGCAGATGCTATAAATCATAATACAACCCCAATAGTTACTTTTGAGCAAGCCACAGAGGCGCTTCGGGTGGCAAAATTGGTAATAAAAAGTTTTGATGAATAATTTATAAATTTTAAATTGATAAATATGAAAAATATTGCTGTAATTGGCGCCGGAACAATGGGAAATGGTATTGCACATACCTTTGCCCAATTTGGTTATCCGGTTAATTTAATAGACATTTCGCAAGAAAATATTGATAAAGGTATTGCTACCATTACCAAGAATTTGGATAGAATGGTAAAAAAAGAAAAGATTTCTGAAGATGATAAAAAAGAAACTTTAGATAACATTTCTACCTTTACCACTATAGAAGAAGGCGTAAAAACGGTAGATTTGGTAGTAGAAGCCGCCACAGAAAACGAAGATTTAAAGCTTAAAATTTTTAAACAATTAGACGACGCGTGTGACAAGAAAACTATTTTGGCTTCTAACACCAGCTCTATTTCTATAACCAAAATAGCTTCGGTAACCAAAAGACCCGAAAAAGTAATTGGTATGCATTTTATGAATCCGGTACCAATTATGAAATTGGTAGAAATTATACGCGGTTATACCACATCAGACGAGGTTACCAATACGATAATGGAGCTTTCTAAAAAGCTTAAAAAAACGCCAACAGAGGTAAACGATTATCCCGGTTTTGTAGCCAATCGTATTTTAATGCCAATGATTAACGAAGCTATTGAAACACTTTATAACGGGGTTGCAGGAGTAGAAGAAATAGATACGGTAATGAAGTTAGGAATGGCACACCCAATGGGACCATTACAACTGGCAGATTTTATTGGTTTAGACGTTTGCCATTCTATTTTGGAAGTAATGTATAACGGCTTTAAAAATCCTAAATATGCGCCTTGCCCATTATTGGTAAATATGGTGCAAGCAGGAAAATTAGGCGTAAAATCTGGCGAAGGTTTTTACGATTATAGCGAAAGTAGAAAAGCAGAAAAAGTATCTGCACAATTTCAATAATAGTTATTTATGCCAAAAGTACTTCCCTTTCGAGCGGTAAGACCTACGCGAGATAAAGTAGGTCTTATATCTTCTAGGCCTTACCACCATTATACCCAAGCAGAAAGGGAAGCACGGTTGGATAACAATCCGTTTTCTTTTTTGCATATTGTTAATCCCGGTTATAAATACCATAAAGAAATTTCTGGGCCAGATCGTTATCTGTTGGTAAAAAACCGGTATCAAGAATTTAGAGAAGACAATATTTTTATCAAAGACAAAAAACCAAGCTATTATATTTATAGGTTAAAAGATAGTGACGATCACGTTTTCACGGGAATTATTGCCGCTACCAGTTTGCATAGCTATAAAAGCAACTTGATAAAACGCCATGAAGAAACCATAGCAGATAAAGAAAACGATTTTAAAAACTTTTTAAAAACGGTTGGATTTAATTCAGAACCTGTTTTGTTAACGCACCCGGACAATAGCGACCTGCAAAGCCTTATAGAACAGGCAACCCAAGTTAGACCGGAGTACGAATTTACTACCACTTTTAGAGATACGCATTACCTTTGGCCAATTGCAGAAGAAGAAAAGGTAAAGAAAATTAAACAAGAATTTGATAAAATGGACCATATGTATATTGCAGATGGCCATCATAGAAGTGCTTCTGCTTACCAATTTTGCGAAGAAATGCAAAAAAACAATCCGGAGCATACCGGGAAAGAGCCTTATAACTTTTTTATGAGTTATATTATTCCCGAAAGCAACCTAAAAATTCTTGAATTTAATAGATTGGTAAAAGATTTAAATGGGCTTACCAAAGAAGAATTTCTAATTAAACTTGACAATTCTTTTCGTATTCAAAATAGAAAAAGTACCTATTATAAGCCGCGAGAACGCCATCATTTTAGTATGTATTTAGACGGCGACTTCTATTCTTTACATTTACGAAAACTTCATTTTAAAGCAGAAAACGCGCTTTCGCATTTAGATGCACAAGTCTTGCATAATACAGTTTTAGAACCTATATTAGGAATTAAAGACGTTAGAAAAAACAACAGATTAGATTATGCCCACGGCAAAAAAGGCATGGCGTATGTAAAAGGTCTGGTAGATAGTGGCACTTTTAAAGTTGGTTTTGGTATGGTGCCGGCAAGCGTTTCTGAAATGAAAGAAATTGCCAACGAAGGTCTTACCATGCCGCCAAAATCTACTTATATCGAGCCAAAATTGCGAAGTGGCATAACCATTTACGAATATTAAAGTATTTAAAAATATGACTAGTATTGCTAATTCTATAAAGCAATTAAAAGAATCTCTTCCGCAGGAAGTGCAACTCGTAGCTATCTCTAAAACTAAGCCCACCGCAGATATACAAGAAGCTTACGAGGCGGGGCAACGCATTTTTGGAGAAAACAAAATTCAGGAAATGACTGAAAAATGGGAGAAACTTCCCAAAGATATAGAGTGGCATATGGTGGGCCACGTGCAGTCTAACAAAGTAAAGTATATGGCGCGTTTTGTAAGTTTGGTACACGCCGTACATAAATTAAAGTTACTGAAAGAAATTAATAAACGTGCAAAAAACGAGCAGCGCGTCATAAAATGCCTATTGCAAATTAAAATTGCCAAAGAAGACTCTAAATACGGCATGACCGCAGAACAAGCTTTAGAAATCCTAGAGTCTGATGCTTATAAAAAAATGGAAAATGTTCAGATTGTTGGTTTAATGGGAATGGCTACTTTTACCGAAAACAAAGAGCAAATAAACGAAGAGTTTGCTTTTTTGAAAACAACTTTCGATAAATTTTCCGAAACTTACCCAGAATTAAAAATATTATCTATGGGTATGAGTGGCGATTATTCTATAGCTGTAAAAAACGGCAGCAATATGGTACGCATAGGTAGTGCTATTTTTGGCGAAAGAAATTATAATTAAATAGGAGGATATTTTTTGTATGCAATAGTAGATATAGAAACAACGGGCGGTAAATTTAACCAAGAAGGTATTACCGAAATTGCAATATATAAATACAACGGAAGAGAAGTTACAGACCAACTTATAAGTCTTGTAAATCCAGAAAGACCCATACAACCTTTTGTAGTGGGTTTAACAGGTATAAATAATGATATGCTTCGTAACGCGCCTAAGTTTTACGAACTGGCAAAGCGTATTATAGAAATTACCAGTAACTGTGTTCTAATTGCGCATAACGCCAAATTTGATTACAGAATACTAAAGCTAGAATACCAAAGATTAGGCTACGAATATAAACGCCAATCGCTTTGCACGGTAGAGTTATCTAAAAAATTATTGCCGGGTATGCCATCTTACAGTCTAGGCAAATTAGTTAAAAACTTGGGTATTCCTATAACAGACAGACACCGCGCAAGTGGCGATGCTTTAGCAACGGTAAAATTGTTTAAATTACTATTGCAAAAAGATTCGCAAAAAGAAATTATTGCAGCTTCCGTAAAGAACAAACCAAAGACGCAGTTAGACGCTAAGTTAATTCGTATTTTAGAAGATTTGCCGTCAATTACCGGCGTATATTATATGCATAACGATAATGGTGAAGTTATTTATGTTGGTAAAAGTAAAAATATAAAAAAACGACTTACCCAGCATTTTACCAATACCAACCCAAAGTCTAAAAAAATTCAGCAAGAAGTAAGTACGGTTACTTATGAAGCCACCGGCATAGAGGTTTTAGCTTTACTGAAAGAAAACGAAGAAATAAAAAAAATTAAACCAACCTATAATCGGGCTTTACGGAAAGATATTTTTAACTACGCTCTTTACCAAGAAAAAAACGAAGTTGGTTATCTGCAACTTAAAATTGCAGAAGCTAATGCCCAAAAGCAGCCAATTACGACCTTTACCAATGTTGCGCAGGCAAAAAATTGGCTAAATAAAATGGTAGAAGAATTTGATCTCTGTTTAAAATTATGTGGCTTGCACCAAACCTCATCGGCATGTTTTAATTACGGTTTAAAAAAATGTCACGGCGCTTGTATTGAAAAAGAATCAATTGCAAGTTATAATAAACGAGTAGAAGCCTTAATAGACAAATATAGTTTTAAAGATAAAAACATGCTCATTATAGATAGAGGTCGAGATTATGACGAAAAAAGTGTTTTACTCATAGAAAATGGTCAATTTAAAGGTATGGGCTATTTTAATCTTAACCATCAAATTGCATCTATAGATTTGGTTAAAAATATAATTACTCCCATGAAAAGCAATCGCGATTCGCAACATATTATTCAAAATTACCTGCGAAAAAATAAACCGCTTAGAATAGTCAATTTTTAAAGATTTTTTTAATTTCCTACAAATTAAGTACTTTTACTAAAACTGCAATCTATTGAAAGACAAACCAACTTTATCTTGGCGTGAACGGCTACATGAAGTAATTTATGAAGCAGAAACCCCCGCAGGAAAACTATTTGATATAGTTTTGCTTGTCTTTATTTTCTTGAGCGTAATTTTCGTGATGCTAGAAAGCGTTAGAGGCCTAGACCCTTGGGTATACACGTATTTACTTTATGGCGAGTGGGTAGTAACCATACTTTTTACCATAGAATATATTGCCAGAATCATCTGCATTAAGCGGCCTAAAAGATACATTTTTAGCTTTTATGGTATTATAGATTTTCTTTCTACTATACCGCTTTATCTCTCTTTTTTCTTTGCAGGAAGTGCGGCTTTATTAACTTTTAGATCTTTACGCTTACTTAGAATTTTCAGAATTTTAAAAATTACGCGCTACATAGGAGAAGGCAACAGATTAAAAAAAGCTTTGGCTCACAGCCGCCCAAAAATTCTTGTCTTTCTATTTGCCGTTATGGTCTTGTCTTTAATTGCCGGCACAATGATGTATCTTATAGAAGGTGAAGAAGGCGGTTTTACCAGCATACCAATGGGAGTTTATTGGACGATTGTAACCTTAACCACAGTTGGTTTTGGAGACATTCACCCCATTACGCCTCTAGGTAGGTTTTTGGCAAGCGCAATTATGATTATGGGGTACGGAATTATAGCCGTGCCTACCGGTATTGTAAGTGCAGAGTATTCTAGACGCAGCAATTCTAAAGTTAACAACACGCAATCTTGTTATAATTGTAACGAAAAAGAACATTTAGACAAAGCAAAATATTGCCACAATTGCGGATACGATTTGCATATTGAAAATGAAGAATAATTTTTTAATACCGGTAGTAGGTCCTACCGCTATAGGCAAAACAGCGGTTGCGATAGAATTGGCCAAACATTTTTCTTCGGAAATAGTTTCGGCAGATTCTAGACAGTTTTATAAAGAAATGCAAATTGGTACAGCCGTGCCGAGTAAAGAGGAACTGGCGCAAGTAAAACACCATTTTATTCAGCATCTTTCCGTAGAGCAAAACTACTCTGTTGGCGATTTTGAAAAAGATGCTTTACGGAAGTTAGAGCGCTTGTTTAAAACTTATTCGCATATATTTCTAGTTGGCGGAAGCGGACTTTATGTAGACGCCGTCACGAAAGGTTTAGATTATTTTCCGCCGGTCTCCCCTAACATCCGTAAAGAGTTAAATAAAATTTTTGAAGAAAACGGATTGGAAGAATTAGTAGAAGAACTAAAGGTTAAAGATCCGGAATTTTCAGAAAAAGCAGATCTTCAAAATCCGCAAAGGGTTATTCGTGCTTTAGAAATTTGTCGCGGTACAGATAAAAATTTTTCCTACTATAGAAATAAACCAAAACCAACCCGTGATTTTTCTTCCGTAAAGATAGGCTTAACCGCTCCACGAGAATTAATTTATGAGCGCATAGAACAACGCGCAGATAAAATGATGGCAGAAGGCTTGCTGCAAGAAGCAGAAAAAATGTTTGCGTACAGAGACAGGAATGCGCTAAATACGGTAGGCTACAAAGAGCTTTTTCTTTATCTTGACGGGCAATTAAGTTTAGAAAAAGCTGTAGAAGAAATTAAAAAAAATACAAGAAGGTTTGCCAAGCGGCAGTTAACTTGGTTTAGAAAAGATAAGGAGATAAAGTGGTTTGCTCATAACACACCCATATCTGAAATTAGAGCTTATATACTTCAAAAAAGCTCTCCACGACAATAGTTTTGCCGTGGAAAGTTTTTGAAACTGAAAAATCACAATAATTTTAAATTACTATTCTTCTTCTTTATTTCTTATTACCAATCTAAATCCTTCTCCGTGAATATTTAGAATTTCTACATTTTCGTCTTTTTTCAAGTACTTTCGTAGTTTGGCAATATAAACATCCATACTTCTAGAGGTAAAATAGTTATCGTCTCTCCAGATTTTGGTAAGCGCCAATTCTCTTGGCATTAAATCGTTTTCGTGCAAAGCCAATAAACGCAACAACTCATTTTCTTTTGGCGATAGTTTTGCGGGTTCTTCATCTTTAAAAGTTAAGAAACGCAGTTTAGAGTTTAGGTGAAAGTTACCAATATTAAACTCAAATTGCTTACTATCTGCAATACTATCTGTAGCTTTGCGTTGCATTATTGCTTTAATTTTCATTAAAAGCACTTCGCTATCAAAAGGCTTGTTTAGATAATCGTCTGCTCCTACTTTGTAGCCTTTTAGCACGTCTTCTTTCATTGCTTTTGCCGTAAGGAAAATAATAGGAATTTCTTCGTTTTTTTCCCTTATTTCTTTGGCTAGTGTAAAACCATCTTTGTACGGCATCATTACGTCTAGAATGCAAAGATCAAAATCGTCTTTTTTAAACTTTTCAAAGCCTTCCATTCCGTTTTTAGCGTGTGTAACTTCATAGTCGTTCATCGCTAAATAGTCTTTTAAAACGATTCCGAAATTTGGATCGTCTTCTACTAATAAGATTTTTTTGTTTTCAGTTTCCATATGTTATGATATTAGTGGTAATTTAATAATAAATGTGCTTCCTTTTCCTTTTTCACTCTCAACGCTTACTTGACCGTGGTGGTCTTCTACAATTTGTTTTACGTAGGCAAGACCCAATCCGTGCCCTTTCACGTCGTGAATATCTCCGGTATGTTCTCTATAAAATTTATCAAAAACTTTCTTTTGAACTACCTTGCTCATCCCTTTTCCTTGATCCCGAATTTTCATAATAATATAATTCTTTACATTTTCGGTATAAATATCTATTTTGGGTTTATCGGGTGAGTATTTTATTGCGTTTTCTAAAATGTTTACAATTACATTAGTAAAATGTGTTTCGTTTGCTAAAATAGAAGATTTTAATGCGCCAAAATGGGTTTGCACATAACCTTCTTTATTGTCTATAATGAGCTCTACATGGGGGATAGCCTCTTCTATTAACTCATGTAGCAACAATCGTTCTTTTTTTATGTTTAGTTCATTTTTTTCTAATTTAGAGATGCGCAGCACGTTTTCTACTTGTGCGTGCATTCTTCTATTTTCATCTCTAATCATACCCATATAGCGTTTTATCTTGTCTGGATCGTTAGCTATCTTTGGATTTTTAACCGAGTCTAAAGCCAGATTTATGGTTGCTATTGGTGTCTTAAACTCGTGCGTCATATTGTTTATAAAATCTGTTTTAATCTGCGAAATTTGTCGCTGCTTTATCAACTGAGACAAAGCGCTGTAATAGGCTATGATAATAATTAAAGTAAAAATTATACTCAGTAAAGCCATTAAAGCTATAGACGAGAGTACTTCGCGTTTTTTGCCCGTAAAATTTATTAAAAACTTATAGTTGGTGTTGGGCGACTCAAAAATTGGCGTGCCATAGGTTGCCGGACTATCTTTTTTAAAATCTTCTGTTTTTACTTTGGTCGCTAAATTTTCATCAAAAATGGCAAATTCAAAATCAGACTTTATGTCCCTGGCGCTAAGTTGTGCTTCAATCAACGCTTCTAAATAATCTACATTAACACGTTTATATACTGGAAGCTGTGCTGCTTTTTCCCGAATAGCTTCCAACAACAAAAACTTTTCATTTTCTTCTAGGCGTGAAATACGCTTAAATTTCTCTTCGGCACTAAGTTCTATTTCGCCATCTATTTCGTCGTTTCTAACAATTCTGGTTACTTTCTGATTGATTAGCTTTTTAAAATCTATGCTATCTTTATCTCTATTTAAAAATTGCGAAGAAAGTTTATAATCTTCCTGCAGAATACTGTTAGAATAGAAAAAAGTCTCGTTAGTAAGTTCGTCTTGCTTTATCTGAAACAACTCACTAAGCCTAGAACTAGTAGGTTTTTCTGAGTCTGCCAAAGTTGCATATTGCACATAATATTTATCTAACTCTTGTTGCTCAACCTGTTCTACCACATTAAGCAATACTTGTCGTGCGTTAAACGAAAACTGTTCTTCGTTTGTCTCGACAGTATTTTTAATCCAGTAGCCCTGCACAAAGATTATCCCTATTAATGATAGGCTCATTAACGATATTAAGAGTAAGAATAACTTCTTGTTCATGTGCCCAAAAGTAAGATTTTAACATTTAGATTTTAAACGGTTTAACCAAATGTTAACATAAGCGCAGTTTAAGCATTAGCAATACCTGAGAGCGTTTTGTGAAGTTGCGTAACTTGCGTTTTTGTATCGGCTTTATGTATATTCTCAATAATAAAATCTGCAAGCTTTATTTTCTTTTGGTCATCCCATTGGTTTTGCATGCGTGCTTCTATATCTTCTTTTGAGCTATTGTCTCTTTTTTGTAGACGTTTTATTCTTTCTTCTTTGGGCGCTACTACCAGAATATTGTAATCTGTGTCTTTATAGCCTCCTTTCTCAAACAAAATAGCGGCCTCATACAACACATAATTTGCTTGTTGCTTTTCTGCCCAGTTTTTAAAATGAGTTTTTACACGCGGATGAATAATTTTATTTAATTTATTGAGCAACGCCTCATTTGCAAAAACCTGTTTTGCTATCCATTTTCTATTGGGTAAAGTTTCTGTATAGGCTTCTTTTCCCAATAATTCAATAATTTCTTTACGGATTTTAGAGGAGCTTTCCATTAGATTTTTTGCCGCATCATCAGCAATATAAATTGGTACGCCCAGGGCTTTAAAAAAATTAGCTACA
Source organism: uncultured Mesonia sp. (assembly GCA_947494545.1). GTDB lineage: Bacteria > Bacteroidota > Bacteroidia > Flavobacteriales > Flavobacteriaceae > Mesonia. Next base: position 59,608 of record CANLVH010000006.1, read on the forward strand.
GTTGTTTTCCCGCTTCCTATGCCTCCTGTGAGTCCTACTACTATCATTTTTTTATTACAAATTGTATTTTGTTGCTGTTTAAACGTGCAGAGGTTACCATATTTGGTTGCTTAACTAATTTTGGAATTAAAAAATTTTGATTATCGGCCAACTCAGCAAAATCACAAACCACAATAAAATCGTTTTTTCCTACTCTATCATAATTTTCTAAACTCACTTTAAAAACCACTACTATTTTTTTAGGAAAAATCTTTATTATTCTATCTTCCGGGGCGTTAATTAAGGTAATGGGCACTTCTACCCTACCTTCCGTAAACTTTTCTACCGCTTGAAAATATTGTACTTCAGAAGTATAAAAAGAGATATCTTTATATTTTTTGATGTCTAACTCTAGCTTTGCCTCAATATCTTTTTTTACATTTTTCTGACTAAAAACCAAAGTTTTAATTTGCTCTATAGTATCTAATTTGTTTTTTGGTCCACTTATCTTTACGGAATCTGGTGTGATTTTATATTCTTTATTGGAAGAATAACCCGGGGCATAATTAATATCTGTTTGTATTTGAACGGGTACTTTTTTTACCTCTTTTTGTTTAAAAGGAATCTTTTGAATTTTGTTGGTAATAGTAGCTTCCATAAAGTTTATAGAAAGCAAATTATTTGGATCGTTTTCTTGCTCTTCTGCATTAAAAATCAAATACGTATTTTCTACCGGTAAGGTATTAAGGTTTACACGTACGTTAGGTTTAAATATAGAAAACCACGCTAAAACAAAACCATTGTCACGTACTCGCAGGTTTAAATGACCTTCTTTTTGAGTTACAATTTTATCTTTTGGCGGATTATAAAATTCTACAGGAACTTGAATTGTTTCTTGATAGGTTTTAGAGAACTGTACTAAAATCCAGATAATAAACGAAAACAACAAAAAGAAGGAAAACGCTTTAAAATTGGTGGTTTTAAAGAGTGTTCTGTTTATTTTCTTTAATTTATTCTTCATTTATTAAAAAAATAGATTAGGATATGTTTTTTCGGGATTTTTATTTAATATTCTTATTCTATAAGTAGATTTTAAAAAACCAAATCCGTAGCCTGCAAACATAGTTATTACAGCGCGTAAGCTTAATAAACCAATATAAAAATTTTTATTTTGAATACTTGCCAATAGCACTACTAATATAAAATAAAACAAATAGAGTAAAAAAAGTAAATACCAATTAAAAAGTATGCTTATTAACGCTACTAAAAACCCGATTGTGAATACCGCCGGAAACCAAAAACTAATATTTGCGGTTTGTGGATGCCAACTCGTTAAAATAGGTCTAACTAAACCAAACTTATAGACTTGTTGGTAAAATTTAGACCAATCTATTCTACGTTTATGATAAACAGCTGCTTCAGCAATAAAGCCAACAGAGAAGTTTTGTTTTCTTAAACGCATAACCAATTCTGGGTCTTCTCCCGGATGAATTTTTCCGAAACCATTACTCGCCAGAAATGCTTTTTTAGACAGCCCCATATTAAAGCTTCTGGGCTCAAATTTTTTTACGGCATTTTTTTTTCCTCTTATGCCACCGGTGGTAATAAAGTTTGTCATAGCAAAATTAATAGCTTTTTGAACCGATGAGAATTGCTTTGCAGCTGCATCGGGACCACCAAAACAGTGTAAAAAGTTTTGTTTTAAGTAACTATCTACATTGCGTAAATAATTTGGTGGCAAAACCACATCGCTATCTAAAATTATAAAATAGTTAGCTTGAGCTTTTTGCATACCGTAGTTTCTAGAGTCTCCGGGACCAGAATTTTGCTTGAAATAATAGCTAATCTGTAATTGATCCTGAAATTTTTCTATTACTTTTTCTGAAGTTAGTGTAGAGCCATCTTCTACAATTACCACTTCGTAGTTTAGGTTTGTGTTTTGCGCCACAAAACTCTCCAACAATTCTTCAATTTCGTTTGGTCTGTTGTAAACTGGTATAATAAAAGAGTACTCCATCTAACGCGCAAAGATAGGCATTCAAAAAAGAAGCTGCCTCAAAAAATTAGAATCTGTTTTGCTACAATAAACTTAAATATTACAGCTAAGCATTCCGTAAAAAAACCAAAGATTATTGAATGCTTTACGACTGATCTATTTTTTGAGACAGCTATATTATTAAAAGATATACTGTTATTCTTTTATAAATTTAAGAGTTTTTGTTTTATCTTTTATTCTAATTTTTACTAAATAAATACCGGCTGCCAAATCTTGTACGTTTAATCTAGATTCTTTAGCGCGTATATTTTTAGTTTTTATTATCCTACCTTTAAAGTCAAATAATGTAATAGTTTCTATATTTTTTTCTGCCTTAAAGTTTACAAATTGCTTTGCAGGATTAGGATAGATTGTAAAATTGGTAAAACTTGGGTTTTCTACCCCAATCGCATCTATTATAAACGATTCTGGACCAACTCTCTCACTCTCAGCATCGCCACAAATGGCAGTAACATAAACTTCATATATTTCATCTTCTTGCAGAGAATCTATAACTACCCCCAATTCGCCATCATTATCTATAATGGTTGTTCCTTCTGTTTCCGGATCAAAACCACTTAGTCCATATTCTACTTTCCACTCGTCTGCAGCACCATTTTCCGTCCAAGTAATTTGAACGCTAGAATTGGTTAGCATTAATACTTCTATATCTGATGGGTCTGTACAAATGCTCGATGGCATAGTAAAAGTTTCGGGACCAGCCCAATCTGTAGTTTCATTCTCGCAAACTGCACGTACATACACATCATAAGAACTTGACGGTGTTAGATTGTTTATTGTTTGTGATGGTGTACCACTATCATTAACTATTAAATCTCCTTCTGTAGCCGGATCAAATCCTATTGTTCCGTAAAGAATTTCCCATTCTGTTGAGTTGCCATTTTCTGTCCAAGTAACTTCTACCGTTTGCGGATCTTCTGTAATTACAATTATATTGGAGGGTTGTGCACAAGGTTGCGGATTTACTAAAGTAGTGAAACTTACCGGACCTATAGGATCACTTTCTGCATCTGGCGGACAAAATGAACTTACATAAACATCGTAAGTAGTGTCTTCTTCTAGGTTGATAAGTGTTGTATCTGGCGTTGCATCGTCATCATAAATTACGGTACCGCTTCCTGGCGCAAAACCTTGTTCGCCGTATTCTACATTCCATTCTACGGCCTCGCCATTTTCTATCCAAGATATATCAGCAGATTCGTGTGTAACGTTATTAACCATTAAATTACTTGGTTCCGGACACGGGTTTACAATACTTTCGTAAGTGATAGTAAATTCTCCTTCCGGATTATCTGTTGTTCCACTCTGGTTTCCTACGTTTAAATAATAGGTTGTACCTAATACACTTTCAAAAGAAGTACTTAAATTTCCTCCTGCGGTTTCTTCTATTGTTTCGCATAATAAAACAGCACAATCTCCGGTGTAAATACCTAATGCCGCATTCCAATTAGTATTTTCTTCTAATGTTATGGTAACTTGGCCGCCGTCTCCAGTAAAAGTATACCAAACGCCATCGTTCATATCTCCACAGCTAGAATTAATGAAACCGTCATTGTTGGTAGCGTTAGATGCATCTTGGGTATTCGTATAATTAGGACCATAAACCTGAATAGCGTTAGAACAAGCATCGTTTGCCGGTAAATTTGTTGTGGTAAAACTAAATTCTGAACAACCACTAGCTTGACCATTATTATTATAAGGCGTTATTTGAACGTAATAAGTGGTAGTTTCAACCAATTGTCCTAAACTATAAGAAGTCTCGCCGTTGTTTAGAATTACATTTTCTGCAACATCGGTTCCTCCAGAAGTTGTTCCTACGTTTAATTCGTAACCAATAACACCACCACTTGCAGGAGTCCAACTTATATTTCCATCTGTTGAAACATTAGTCGCGCCATCTGTAGGATTTGTTAAGGTAACATCGCAATTTGGCGGAGTGGTAACGTCTTGAATAATGGATACATTATCAATATAAATATAAAAATCTCCACTGTTCCAATTGGTTTCAAAGCGCAATTGAAAATCACTTCCTGACGGAACATCACCTTCGGGAATGGTTAAATTTACATTAGCACAAGTGTTGGAAGTGGTGTGATTAGAATCATTTATGGTATGAATGTTTACCCAATTGTTTCCTCCGTCGATGGAGTACGCAATTTGCATATTACCCCATCCCGGTTGTGTTGGTTGGTTTGGAAGCCCGGAAGAAATATAATCTACAATTTTATAATCAAAATTAATCTCTACTATTGTACCAGTAGATTGATTTTGAAGATTGGGCGTATACAAGTATCCTAGTGTACTATTAGTCCATAGATTATCGCGTAAAGAATTTCCCTCACAAGTAGCTACGGGCGTACTTGCAAACTCACCATTAGTGGACCAATCTGCTGGTATCGCGTTATTTTCGTTAAAATTTTCATTTAGATTTATTTGCCCCAATCCTATAGAAGTAATACAAAAAAATAGAAGAGAGAGAATTGTAGTTTTATACATAGCGTTAGTGAATTTGGTTAGATTACCACAAAGTTACGGAAAGCAAAGGCTGCATGAACTTAATGAATTCCAAATTAATGCTAAGAATATTATAACGTTTTACCATAAAAAAGACCCGAACGTGGCGTTCGGGTCTATAATCTTAAAAAAGTTGAAAAAAACTATTGTTTAACTACTTTAAAAGTTTTTACATTATTACCAATAGTTGCTTTTACTAAATAAACTCCGGCTTGTAAACCATTCATATCTACTGCAGGATTGGTCGTTTTTGGTGCTGTTTGCAACACTTGCTGACCTAATAGGTTAAATACTTGAATTGTTTCTACTTGTTTAGAAGACTCAATATTTAACAATCCTTTCGTAGGGTTAGGATAGTAACCAAATGTAGCTTCTGTAAAGTTATCAGTTGCTAAAACACCTTCTCTTGCTTCAATACAGAAAGTTCCTTGGCTTGATCCGTAACCATCTGCCTGTACATAATAAATTTCTCCAGGAGTTAAGTTTTCCAATAGTACTACAGAGCTTAAACCAATTATTTCGCCACCATCTTCATCACAAGCAATTTCTGTAAGGCTTGTCATATCTGTACAGTCTCCAACTGTATAAACAGCCAATTGTGTATCGCTTAAATCGTTTGGTTCTATATCTGTAGTAAGGGTTACTTCTCCACTACTTGGTGCTTCAAAAGAAAACCATACAGAGTTACTGGCTAAATCACTAGAGAACCAGCACGAACCTGAAGGTTCATTTGCTTCTATAGTTGCGTTAATATTACTATATGCATCACCGCTACAAGTTTGGTCTATAGTTAACATGATAGCATTGCATAAAGTATCGTTAGCCGGTGGGATACCAAATGCTGCCGGTCCTGTCCAAGTACTACTGTCTGTAGCAGAACAAGTTGCTCTAACATAAACTTCATACCCAACACCTTCTACTAAACCAGAAATAGTTTCGCCTAAGGCATCATCATCATTAATTGTAGTACCACCAGTTTCGGGATCAAATCCTGCTTCTCCATAAATAATTTCCCATTCTGTTGCAGAACCATTTTCTGTCCAAGAAATATCTACGCTATTAGCAGTATAGTTATCAAAAGTAATATCTGTTGGAGCAGGACACGCCGGCTCATAGGCTGAAATTAAGAATTCTCCTTGGCCATCTAAATAACCCCAAGCTCTCACATAGATTGTTTCGCCAACTGTTTGATTGGTTAAATAAAGATAAGAGAACGCCCCTCCGGTAATTTCATTATCGTCATTACATTCAATCGCAGTTAAATCTGTACAATCTGTACCTGAATAAGCTTCGATAGCAGTATCTGCAATATCTGAACTTGTATTAGTATCTTGTTGTGTTTCTATTATTACATTTCCACTAGCAGGAACTTCTACTGTAAACCAAACATCAGAACTACTATTGCTATCAAAAGCTCCGCACTCTGGTGCTGGCATGGTGGTTGAGCCAGTACCTTCTAAATTAGAAGCCGTTATTGCATTATCGTCAAATACCATACCTACTGTTAATGCTGTTGCATCTACACACTCATCATTATCTGGAGGAGTTGCCAAGGTAGTAAACTCAGCCATTTCAGGGTCTGATGTACCGCTAGCACAGAGAGAATAAACATAAACATCATAATCTGTAATTGCCACTAATCCGGTTGCAGCAACAGTTGTTGTACCCGCAGGTACTGCAGTATCTTCAAATACAGGAGTATCTGATGCTGGATCGTCTCCGGCATTGTAAACTGTTACTTCGTAACCGCTGGTTGCCGATACTTCTTCACTCCAAGAAATGTCTGCTGAATTATCTGTAATATTAGTCACCTCTAAGCCAAGTGGAGCTTGACAATCTGGTGCTACTTCAACAACTACATTATCTACTATTAGCATAAACATATCTGTTGAATTATTTACCCAAGCTAGATAAACATCTTCCCCATCATAATCTGATAGATTAAATCTTCTAGTTTTGTAAAGATCTGTTTCATCTGCAGGAGGTGAATATTCTTCGGCGATTGAAAATAATACATCGGTAAAATCTGCTGGATCTGTACCCGTAGTAGAAATTCTTAATTCATAACCATCTGGAAAATCCGGATCTTGCGCTTTAACTTCATAAACTACTTGATTGTTTGTGGTTAAAGTAATTTGTGGTGAGATAAGCCAATCATTCGATGTTCCTGCAGGTGTATACCAAGAAGTACTCATTGCAGCCATATCTCCGGCAGGACCGCCAAAGTTACCGTCCGGTCCGTTCTTATCTAAAACATTCCATCCATCAGTAATGAAACTAACATTATCAGCAGGGATGTTCCCATCTAGATCTAAGGTTGTCCAATCAGTAAGACCGTTTGTAAAGTCTTCCTGAAAAATAACTTGCGCACTTAAACTTACCGTAAACAGTAAGCAAAAAACGCTTAGAAAAGTAATTTTTTTCATAATTAAAAATTTTCGATTAATTGCTAAAGTTAATAATTATTAACATTAAACTTACTAAATATTTCATAAAAAAAGGGGAGGCTTTAACAGCTTCCCCAATTATTAATAAAATAATACGGCTATTATTCTCTAATTAATTTAAAGGTTTTTACCGAATTATTAATTGTCACCTGCATTAGATAAGTACCCGATGCTAAATTTGCAACGTCTAATTGGGTATCTAATTGGTTAACTTTCTTACTCATTACTACTTGACCTAATAGATTATAAATCTCTACTTGACTAATTGAATTCGTAGCTTTTATAAACAATTGATTCTTAACCGGGTTAGGGTAATAAGAGAATCCTTCAAAATTTACGGAATCTACACTTAAATTAGTAGTAGTAAATGGTTCTGGTCCTGTCCAATCACTTTCGTCATCAACGTCGCAGATAGCACGAACATAAACTTCGTAATCTGTATTTGCTGTAAGACCGCTAAGTGAATAACCCGGAGTTCCATCTGCGTCTATAACAGAAGTCCCCTCTGTAAGCGGATCAAATCCTGCTTCTCCGTAAAGAATTTCCCACTCTACGGCGGTTCCGTTCTCCGTCCAAGTTATATCGGCAGTAAAATCACCGATATTACTTATTGCAACATCTGTTGGTGCTGGACAAGTTACGGTAGATTGCAGTACATTTAATGTATAGTCTTCTGCCTGACCAAAAGTGGAACCGGCATCACAACTATCATTTGGAAAACTGCCATCAAATGAATAACGTTTAATTACACGCATTCTTGTATTGCCTAAAGTAGCTCCAGCAGGAACAGTAATATCTGCAACTAATTGGACACCATCTACACCACTAGAGTTTTCAATAGTACCTAGGTCGTAGCGTTCTCCATCATCGTCCATACTTCCATTTTGGTTCCAATCTGCAAACAAGGTAATGGTATTAACATAATCACCACCGGTGTAAGCTTCTATTGTAACAGTATAGGTTTCTCCTTGTTCTACATTTCCTACAATATCTAGGAAATATTCATGAGCTGGACTATCTGTAGCTTCCGAAGAAGTATTAGAAACATCTGCTAATTCTACAAAAGTGATTGGCTCAACAGTTGAAAAATCTATTGGGCAATACATATCTACTGTAGTTGCAGATACTGGACCGGCAATGGCACTATCTGAATCAGAACAGTTTGCAATTACATAGAAGTCATATTCTGTCATACTTTCTAATCCAGAAATGGTAGTACTTGGTGTGCCATTTACAACTTCTGTAGTACCAGAACCTAAGGTAAATCCAGCTGGACCATATTCTACTGTCCACTGGGTTTCATCACCTACAGTAGTCCACTCTACATCTGCACTACTCGCTGTAAGATTAGTTACCATCAAGTTTTCTGGAGTAAAGCAATCTAGGTCATTATAAGTACACTCACCAGTTATACTAAATACACCATCGTCTTCTTGGCTTTCTACCCAGCCTGTAGTGTTTTCATTATCAAAAACCATGTTATTACCAACAGGATTTACTGTTGTAGTTTCCCAAGCTAATTGTGTACCTGCACTAGTAGGAACACCGCTAAGTTCTACCCAATAGGTAGTACCGTTAACGTTGCCATCTCCGGCAAAATCAATAGGAGTTGTGAAATCTAGTACTACTTCGTGTACATCGTAACCAAAAGCAGTTCCTATTATTGCTTGAGAAGTTGGCGCTAAATCCTGAATAGTCTGAATTTCTGTTCCGGGAACACCATCATTATCTTCATAGAAAGTAACATCCATAGTGTTTATACCTCCTTGCGATAATATATTAACAGTAATATTATCTGCACTAAATGTAGCAGTGTTAGTGCTAACAATAAAGTCGTTAGCCAAAATTTGGGTACCGGATTCTTCCATAAATACACCATTTTCAAAACCATTACTTACTTGCGTTTGGCCACAATCTTCTATAGGACCTCCGCCACCAGATGTGGTGGTTGTAAAGGTTTCGGGACCTGTCCAATCACTTTCAACATTTATATCACAAATTGCACGAACGTAAACATCATAGTCTGTTTCTGGTGTCAAACCTGTAAGGCTTTCTCCTAACGCATCAGTGTCTGAAATCGAAATTCCTTCGGTAAGCGGATCAAATCCTGCTTCGCCGTAAAGAATCTCCCATTCTGTTGCAGAACCGTTTTCTGTCCAAGAAATATCTGCGGAAGTATCTGTAATAGTACTTACTACAATATCTGTTGGAGCAGGACAAGTAATTGCCGTGGTTGTGAAGGTTTCTGGTCCAGTCCAATCACTTTCATCGTCTACATCGCAAATTGCACGAACGTAAACGTCATAGTCCGTTTCTGGTGTCAAACCTGTAAGGCTTTCTCCTAACGCATCAGTATCTGAAATCGAAATTCCTTCGGTAAGCGGATCAAATCCTGCTTCGCCGTAAAGAATCTCCCATTCTGTTGCAGAACCGTTTTCTGTCCAAGAAATATCTGCAGAAGTATCTGTAATAGTACTTACTACAATATCTGTTGGAGCAGCGCAAGGTTCAACAAAAGCTTCAAAAACAAAGTCGTCTGCATATAACTCAAATTCATCTGTACCAGTTGCTCGCACAGCAATATAAATTGTTTGTCCTACATACATAGACAAGTCAAATTCTTTCTGAGTCCAAGCGTTAGGAGCCTCCTCTTCTGCTTGTAAAACTACATCAAAAGAAGCAGCTTGTGTATCTGTAGTTGACAATAAAACTTCGTAAGATTCTAAGAAAATAGAACTTCTAGATTTAATCCAAAAAGAGAATAGATCGTTTGTTTCTGCTACAATCTCAATTTGTGGAGTAATCAAATAATCATCATGTGCTATAGAGCCAAAAGAAATAGAAGCCGCATTAGTTCCACTATGAGCGTCTCCGGTTATGTCTGAAGAATTTTCCCATCCGTTAGTATCTCCTAAATTGATTATTGACCAACAAGCTGGCAAACCAACAACGCCTTCAAAATCTTGCGAGTAAGCAGTATTTATAACCTCACATTGTGTCGTGAAGCTATCTGGTCCTATCCATTCGCTTTCATCTCCGGGAGCACAAATTGCACGCAAATAAACGTCATAACCTGTACTAGCAGTTAAACCGGTTAAAGTTTCGCCCAAGTTGTTATCATTATCAATAATAGAGGTTCCTTCTGTGGCGGGATCAAATCCTGCTTCGCCATAAAGGATTTCCCATTCTGTTTCTGTACCTCCTGCTGTCCAACTTATATCTACAGTAGTTGTAGTAATGCCATCAAAAACAATGTCTGCTGGGGTCGGACAAGCTGGAGGAGTTCTTACTTCAAAGTCATCTACAAAGAAGTCATAATCTTCTGAATCGTTAACTGTTCCATCGGTAGCCCAGAAAGCAAATTTTACAGTACCAGAATAGGCACTTAAATCTACTATTTCTTGTTGACCGGTGGCCGAAGGAGTGTTAGAAGCATCATAAGTCAATAAGTTAGACCAAGTTGCTCCATCATCTTCTGATATAAGCAATTGAACCTCATCGTCTGATCCCATATCGGAAGGAGCTGAACTGGAATAATTAGTAACAGCGGTTATATAAGCCAGTTCATAAGTACCGCCAGATAAATCAAAAGATGGAGAGATTAACCACTCTTCTCTTCCTGTGGTAAACAAGTTAATAGTAGCAGCATTATTTGAACCAGTATTTAAAAACTCATCAGAGAACCAAGAACCAGTTCCTATATCTGATGGACCATCTGCCGGTAAACCACTACCTGCCTCTTCCCAGCAGTCTGGTAGAAAGTTAGTGAAATCTTCTAAGTAATCTGGTACATAAACTGCACAATCTGTCTCAAAAGTTATTGGACCTGTCCACTCACTTTCATCACCAGGCGCACAAATTGCACGAACGTATACATCGTATTCCGTAGCGCTTGACAACCCATTTAAAGTTATGCCTAAAGTGCCGTCATCATCCATAACGCTGGTTCCTTCGGTGGCAGGATCAAAACCTACTTCTCCATACAGGATTTCCCATTCGGTAGCAGAACCATTTTCTGTCCACATAAGGTCTGCCGAAGTATCTGTTATATTACTTGCAGCCAAGCCTGATGGACTAAGACAAGAAGGTGCATCCTTGACGCTCACATCATCTATAGCGATATCATTTTCATAATTGTCACCAATTACAGTATTTACAACAAATCTTACCTTGATAGGTCCTGTAATGGTTAAGCTATCTAGCGTTATACCAACTTTTTCCCAAGCATCTACATCGCCATTATCGTCCATATATACTTCATTCCAAGCTGTACCATCCCAAACCTCTACGGTTATTTTATTAGAATCGTCGTTATTTGCAAAATGATAAACATAAAATTCTAGATATGGTGTTGCTAAAGAAGAAACGTCTATAAAAGGCGTGGCTAAGGTAGCGTCTGGTGTGGTGGTAGATGTTGAAGCATCTACATAGACCAAATAGCCGCCTCCTGATGTGTGATCAGAAAAGTTGTTACCACTGCTGGGTTCTGTATCAAACTCCCAAATTTTAGAAGTAGAACTTGTATTAGCCCAACAATCTGGCATTGCATCCATAGAAGTTTCGAAATCTTCTGTAAAAGGTGCTGTAAAGGTTGCACACTCTGTCTCAAAAGTTACCGGGCCTAACCATTCGCTTTCATCTCCGGGAGCGCATACTGCACGTACATAGATGTCATATTCTGTAACCTCGGTCAACCCGCTTAAAGTTTCACCCAGTGTGCCGTCATCATCTATTACGCTAGTTCCTTCTGTAGCAGGATCAAAACCTGTTTCGCCATAAAGAATTTCCCATTCTGTAGCGGAACCGTTTTCCGTCCAAGAAATATCAGCAGCATTAGCAGTAATATTATCTATTACAATACCTGCCGGCGCAGCACATGAAGGCGGAATTCTCACTTTAAAATCATCCACATAAAAATTATAATCTTCAGAGTCATCTACTGTTCCCTCTGTGGCCCAGAATGCAAATTTTACTGTACCAGAATAAGCACTTAAGTCTATAATTTCTTCTTGACCGGTGTTAGTCGGTGTGTTGCTCGCATCATAGGTTAATAGGTTAGACCAAGTTGCACCATCGTCTTCAGAAATTAATAGTTGCACTTCATCATCAGATCCCATTGCGGAAGCAGCACTACCAGAATAGGCAGTTACCCCCGTCATAAAAGCTAATTCATAATCAGCTGCTGATAAATCAAAAGATGGTGATATTAACCAATCTTCTTTACTGTTAGAATATAAATTAATTCTAGCAGAATTTGTACCAGAGTTTAAAAAATCATCACTAGTCCAACTACCAAAACCTAAATCAGAAGGACCGTCAATAGGCAAACCACTACTAGCTTCTTCCCAACAATTTGGCAAGAAATTTTCAAAATTCTCTACATAATCCGGAGTATACACTGCACATTCTGTAGTAAACTCTACTGGTCCAGTCCAGTCACTTAAATCTCCAGAGCCACAATTTGCACGCACATACACATCATAATTCAAGCCAGAATTTAGACCTGTAAGGGTTTCTCCCAAAGTGCCATCGTTATCTGCAAGCGAAGTTCCTTCTGTTGCCGGATCGAATCCTGTTTCTCCGTAAAGAATTTCCCATTCTATGGCAGAACCATTTTCTGTCCAAGAAATATCTGCAGAATTTTCTGCAATGTTATCTACTAATATATCGGTAACGGGTGGACAAGTTAATTCTTCTATATCTAAATCATAAGTAATAGATTGTGGAGCTGCCCAAGTAGATATTACAATGTAATAGGTAGTACCTCCGGTTAAAGCCAACGCCTCTATAGTACGATCGCTTGTACCCGAGTTTCCTTCAGTTGCAACACAATTTGGATTATCATCAAAACAAGCATCTAATACGTGAATGCCTGACCAAGTATCGCTTACGTTAGAAAGAGTGATATTAACCACCATATCAGCTGCAGGGGTATAGGCATACACTACATCGTCTCCACTTAAATAATTACCACAAGGGTTATCACTATTCTCATAGTCATCACCGTAATTGGCAGTATCGTCTGAAGTTGTGTAAGGTAAACTTGTAATAGCGATAGGGTTTGCACAAGTTTCTCCCGGTGAAGAAAGATTTGGCGTATAACTACCAAAAGGCACAATTGTGCTTAAAGCAGCTTCACCATTGCAAGTACCTTGACCGTCTAAAGCATCTAGTGCTCCTATAGTCCAATTAATCGCATCAAAAACACCTGCATTAGCAGTTGCTCCATCGTTACGATAATAAAACGTATCTGTATGCTCCCAGTCTGTACTGGAGCCATCTACGCCGTCTTCTCCAAAACGGTCTATTACAACGTCTGAAGCATCTACAATTTGAAACGCATCATCGCCATTGCTAGATATTCCGCCATTTTCTATGACGTTACCATTGGTGGAGTTGATTGAAAACTCTGCATCTAAGGTTGCTTCATCATTAGTAATGTAAGCAAACTCGTCTGTTAAACTTCCTAAGGAAGAAAGATCTAAATTGGTGGTAAATCCGCCACCATTTGATTGTCGTACTAGATTCCAACCTGTAAAATCAACGGTACCGTTGACATAGATTTCGACGGTTCTACCATCGGCACCTGAACAGGGAGAATCTACATAGCCTGTAATAAGAGCATCTTGTGCGTGACCAAAGGTCCAGAACATAAACGCCATTAAAAGCATAGTAATTCTTTTCATAAATAGTTAAAATTTTAGTTAAACGAATGCTAAAAATAAGAAATTTAAAGCAATTAATCGTTAAAAAGAAATACTATTATATACAAAAAACCGCCATAAGGCGGTTTTCATTATGCTAATTATGACATTATCTACTAAGAATCTTCTTCTTTCATAAAAGTTTCCATAACTTGTTGACTTACTCCCATATTGGAAAATCCGCCATCATTATATAAATTTTGCAACGTAACTTTCTTGGTTAAGTCTGAAAACAGGGTTAAGGTATAATCTGCACATTCGTCTGCGGTTGCATTTCCTAAAGGGGACATTTTATCCGCGTAAGCGATAAAACCATCAAAGCCTTTTACACCTTGTCCGGCAGTTGTAGGAGTTGGCGATTGTGATATTGTATTTACCCGTACTTTTTTCTCTGTACCAAAGAAATACCCAAAACTTCTGGCTATAGACTCTAAATATGCCTTGTTATCTGCCATATCATTATAATCTGGAAATACGCGCTGTGCTGCCATATAGGTAAGTGCTACTATACTGCCCCATTCATTCATAGCATCTTTCTTATAGAGCGTTTGCATAGTTTTGTGAAAAGATACTGCCGAAATATCCCAACCTTTAGTGGTAAAATCGTAATTCATATCTGTATAATGATTTCCTTTTCTAACATTTACAGACATCCCGATAGAATGCAATACAAAATCTAATTTACCGCCTAAAACTTCTGTGGCTTTTTCTACCAAATTTTCTAGGTTTTCTATTTTAGTAGCATCTGCCGGTATTAATTCTGCTCCTGTTTTCTCTGCCAATTCTTTTATTTTCCCCATTCGTAAAGCTATGGGTGCATTGGTTAGAACAAAGCTACCGCCTTCTTCGTGTACTTTTTCAGCAACTTTCCAAGCGATGGAGTTCTCGTCTAAAGCTCCAAAAATAATTCCTCTTTTTCCTTTTAGTAGGTTATAAGCCATAGTAAAATCTTTTATTAATTTAAGGTGTAAATATAGTAAATACTTGTTTAGTTTAACAAAGCTTTTGCGTGGGCTACTGCAGATGCAGGTTTTTCTTTCCCGCCCAACATTTCTGCCAATTCATTAATACGGTTTTCTTGGCTTAAACTTACAATATTTGTTACCGTAGTATTTTGCTTTGTCTCTTTAAAAACTTTTAATTGTTGTTGGCCTTTTGCAGCAATTTGTGGCAAATGTGTAATTGCCACCACTTGCAAATTCTCTCCCATTGCGCGCATAATATCTCCCATTTTCTGCGCAATATCTCCTGAAACCCCCGTGTCTATCTCATCAAAAATTAAAGTGGGTAGGCTGCTGTAATTGGCCAAAATACTTTTTATTGCCAAAGTTATTCTAGATAATTCTCCGCCTGAAGCTGCTTTTTTAAGTTCTGTATACTTACCGCCTTTATTAGCTGCAAGTTGCCATTGCATATTGTCAGCGCCATTTTTGCTGAGTTTTTCGGTGAATTCTATTATTATTTTTAAACGTGCATCCGGCATACCTACTTGTGCCAAGATATTTTCTGCTTGCTTGATAAAGGTTTTGGTTTGCTCCCGTCTGTTTTGATAAAGTTTCTTTGCAAGGTTTAAAGCTTTTTGCTTTGCGGAAGAAATCTCTTTTTGTAATTCTTCTATAACGGCATCTGAGCTTTCGCTGGTAGCAATCTTGTCTTCCAACTCTTTTTGTAAAGCTAATAATTCCTTTTCGGAAGTGATACCGTGTTTCTTTTGCAGGGCATAAAGTTTTCGCAATTTTTCATTTACTTGCTCTAGGCTTGCCGGATCTGCTTCTACGTTTTCTTGCTGATTGGCAATTTCCATAGTTAGATCTTCTAACTCTAGCAACACGCTTTGCAAACGCTCTTTAAAATTTTTATACGTATCGCCAAAATTTTCAATACTACTTAAACGTTGGTTTATTTCTTTTAAAACTTCCGTAACGCCTACATCATCTTGCTCTAATAAATGTGCGGCAGCCATTAAATTTTCTTTTAAAGCTTCTACATTACTCAACTCGTTTTGTTGCTGCTCGAGTTCTTCTTGCATGCCTTCTTCTAAGTCTGCTTCTTGTAGTTCGCGAAGCAAATACAAATTATAATCGTAAGTTGCAGCTGCTTGTTGTTGCTCTGACTGGTGTTTTTCCAAACGCTGTTGCAGATGTTCATAATTCCGTAAAGCCTCTTTATAAGTAGCTAAAAGAGCTGTATTGTCTGCCAAACTATCTATTACACGGTATTGATAAGTGGTATCTCCTACAAATAAGGTTTCGTGCTGGCTGTGAATATCTACCAAGCTTTGTCCCAATTTTGCCAGAACTTGTAATTTTACCGGCGTATCATTTATAAAAGCACGCGATTTACCAGACGGTAAAATCTCTCGTCTAATTATGCTTTGCTTGTCATAGTCCAGATCTTGTTCTTCAAAAAAAGTTTCTAATTTATATTCAGCAATGGTAAAAACGCCTTCTATAATACATTTTTTTTCAGAATTACGAATGGCATTTAGATCTGCACGTTTACCTAATAACAAAGAGAGAGCTCCTAATAAAATAGATTTTCCGGCACCGGTTTCGCCCGTTATTGTTGTAAATTTATCTTGCAGAGAAAGTTGTACATCTTCTATTAATGCAAAATTCTTTATGGAAAGTGAAGTGAGCAAATTAGTTTAATTTTTCCGTAAAGATAAAACGAAATTTATTGCTGCCACCAAAATAATTAATACTTTATAGAAGACCAGTTTTTGCTATATAAAGGTGCAATTCTATTTAAAGTTTCTACAACTTCTGTTATAGGAATGGAAGGTCCGCCGCTAAAAATCTTTTCTATCTCGTCTGCTTTAGCGTCAAAAAAAGTACGGATAAGCAAAGAGTTTGGCCGTGTATTATTTACTTGTTTTAACGCCAAAATAGCCTCTGCTATTTTTTGTTTACCTTCTTCTACATCTTCGTGCATTTTGTCTAAACCTAATCTATGATAGGTATACAAAGCATCTCTATAACCGGTAAAATTGTTGGAAAGTAAATCGCTATTTAAACGAAATCTGCTTTTGTTGTTTCCGCCGGCACGCCAACCTTCATAATTGCTTTGCTGGGCGGTGTTTACTATTTGTCGTGCTTCTTCATAATAAGCTTGGCCGCCTTGCGGGGCAAAAGTATCTGCATCTAATCCTAAAATGGTGTAAATATAAAAGCTAATGCCTGAAACCAAATTAGAATTGAAGGTATTAGGACTATAATCTAAGTTTTGATATTCTGTGTACTCAAAATCAAAATCATTGTCTTTAAAATTAAACACCGGCGTGGTAGCAACAGAACCAAAAATTGGTCGCGAAGATTGTATTTGCAATGTAGCATTAAAGTTATTAGAATCGTAAGAAGTTATGTTAATAAAAATATTGCAGTTTATCTTTTCGTGCTCTTGCAGGTTTAACTTTGTCCAAGTGTTTTCTGATACAAACTCTTGCAAAGCAGATTCTAGCGTATTAAAGATAGACAATTTTGTACGCCCGGTTTGCTCTGCATTTACGCTTACGCTGCAATTTATCTCTTGTGCCTGACTGCTAAAACCAACACAAAAACTTAACAGGAGAATTAAAATATATCTACGCATTTCTTTACGGAATTAAAACAGGCGTTCTATGACCTGCAGAATAATGTCTTTTGCAACTTCTTGTTTTGGTTTTAACGCAAAATCAAGGCTGTTTGTTTTACTAATAATTTTTATTTTGTTGGTATCTCCTTTAAATCCGGCTCCTTTATCGCGCAAACTATTTAAAACAATGAAATCTAAATTTTTCTTATCTAGCTTGGCAGTGGCATTCTCTACTTCGTTTTCGGTTTCTAAAGCAAAACCAACCAAAAACTGATTTTTCTTTCGTTTGCCCATCGCCAACAAAATGTCTTCTGTTTTTTCTAATTCCAGCGAAAGCTTCTCATCTGATTTTTTTATTTTCTGGTCTACCCTTTTTACCGGACGATAGTCTGAAACCGCCGCTGCAGCAATAGCTACATCTACACTATCAAAATATTGTTCTACCGCTTGTAACATTTCTGCAGTAGAAGTTACATTTACTTGCTTTACGGAAGCAGATTTAGCAGTTAATGCCGTAGGACCCGAAATCAAATAAACTTTAGCGCCTAATCTTGCAGCTTCTTCCGCCAAGGCAAAACCCATTTTACCACTAGAATGATTGCCTATAAACCGCACCGGGTCTAAAGCTTCGTAAGTTGGCCCGGCAGTAATTAAGACGCGTTTATTGTATAGCGGTAAATTTTTCTTTACGGAATTGCTTATAGTTTCTATAATAGTTTCTGGCTCTGCCATTCTTCCTTTTCCGGTTAAACCGCTCGCCAACTCGCCGCTTTCTGCAGGAATTATATAATTGCCAAACTCTTGTAATTTTTTAAGACTTTCTTTTGTACTGGGATGTTGGTACATATCCAAATCCATTGCCGGCGCAAAATATACCGGACATTTGGCAGACAAATAAGTTGCCAGCAAAAAATTATCGCATTGGCCGTTAGCCATTTTAGATAACGTGTTTGCAGTGGCTGGCGCTATGAGCATAATATCTGCCCAAAGACCTAAATCTACGTGGTTGTTCCAAACCTCGCCTTCTTCTTCCGTAAAGCTGGTTATAACAGGATTTTTAGAAAGTGTAGAAAGCGTTAAAGGAGTAACAAAGTCTTTAGCTTGTGGCGTCATTACCACTTTTACATTGGCACCGGCTTTTATAAATAAGCGTACCAAAAAAGAAGTTTTATAAGCGGCAATACCGGCGGTAATGCCCAAAAGTATATTTTTACCGCTTAAGACTTCCATAAAATTACTCTTCTGTAGTTGTGTTGGTATTTCTGTAATAAATTTTACCTTCTAACCATTCTTCTACAGCCAAAGCTTGTGGTTTTGGCAAACGCTCGTAAAATTTAGAAACTTCTATTTGCTCTTTATTTTCGAAAATTTCGTCAAGGCTATCGTTATAGGTAGCAAATTCGTCTAACTTTTCTAAAAGCTCTTTTTTTATTTCGGTATTTATTTGCGTTGCTCTTTTTGCAATAATCGAAATAGCTTCATAAATATTATCGGTTGGGGCATCTACCAAATTTTTATCTATAGTAGTAGTGGTAACCGGAGCAGTGGTGTTTTTTAAATCTGTACTCATAATTTAACTTTTTTGAAAGTTTTCTAAACGGGTTTCAATATCTTCTGAAGTAGACCTTACTTCTTCATTAAATTCGCCTTCAGGATAAAATTTTATATAATCTTGGTAATAATCTTTTGCGGTATTTAAACGTTCTTGCACCAAATATTGGTAACTGTTTATTGCCAAAAGATAAGCTGCATCCATCTTATAATAATAGGCTTTTTCTATATATTTAGAGCCGGGATAATTTTCTATAAAATTCTCCATCGCAGCCATACTGGCTTTATAATCTTCTAAATGATAGTATTGTCTTGCAATTAAAAAAGCTTTTTTCTCTAACTTCTCTTGCAATTCGCGTACCAACTCATTTGCTTCACCAATATACTCACCATCCGGATATTGCGAAATGTACGATTGCAATTTTGCTATACCGGTATGTGTTTCTTTTTGGTCTAAACTATAGCGCGGCGAAATGTAATAATAACTCTTGGCAGATTTAAATAAAGCTTCTTCTGCTTTTTCGCTTTGTGCGTGAGCTTTTGTAAAACGCTCAAATTGGTAACCGGAATCAAAATAAGATTCTAAGCGATAAAACAAATCAGCGTAAATAAACCTTATTCTTTCCCCTTGCGGTTTACCGCTATATTGTGGTAAAATTTGTTCTACCAATCGTAAGGATTTTTTGTACTTACTGTTTTTATCTTCTGCTTTACCTTCTTCGTAAAGTTTGGCAGCCATTTCGTATTTTGCTTTAATATCGTCGTTTTTCAATACTTTCTGGTATTGGCTACAACTAGTTAAAAGCACACCGACTAAGGCTAAAAAAATTATCTTTTTAATCATATACATAAATATCTTGCAAAAGTAGGGTATTAAATCGTATTTAAAAAACGAAAAATATTTTTTACTTTTTCGGGTTTGTATTTTGATTTCTAAGCTTTTACTTGTTTGCAAAAAGCAGCAATTTGCTCGCTAAGTATTTGGCTAGCCTCCACTAATGGTAATCTAACAAAATTTTCGGATAAGTTTAAGGTTTTAAATACCGCTTTAATACCTGTAGGATTTCCTTCGGCAAAAACCATATCTATTACCGGAGCTAATTGGTAATGAATTTTAAAAGCTTCGTCTACTTTTCTTTCCAAACCTAAATCTAACATTTTTGAAAATTCTTTGGGAAAACCTTGCGCCACAACAGAAATAACTCCTGCCCCACCGGCCAAAATCATTGGTAAAGCAAGCATATCTTCGCCAGAAATTACCAAGAAATCTTTTGGGGTTTGGGCTATCATTTTCATAGCTTGGTCCATACTGCCGGCGGCTTCTTTTATGCCTATAATATTTTCATGTTTAGCCAAACGTGCCACGGTTTCGGGTAACATATTAGAAGCGGTTCTGCCGGGAACATTATACAGTATAATTGGCAAAGAGGAAGCATTGGCAACTTCCGTAAAGTGTTTAAAAATACCTTCTTGTGAAGGTTTATTATAATAAGGCGAAACCGACAAAATAGCTGCAAAACCTTCTAGATTTTCTGTTTTTAAACGTTCTACTACTGCGTGGGTATTGTTGCCGCCTATACCCAAAACTAACGGTATTTGCCCGTTTACTTCTTTTATAACGCAGTTTTTAACTTCTTCCCGCTCTTCTTCTTTTAAAACAGCATATTCTCCCGTAGTTCCTAAAACTACCAAATAATCTACACCGTTTTCTAACTGAAATTGAACCACTTTCTTTAAAGCTGCAAAATCTACGCTTTTATCTTCTTTAAAAGGCGTGATTAATGCAACACCGGTACCGGTAAACTTCTTCATAATTACTGATTTATAATCGATAAATATTTTTTTACTTCTTGCGCAAAAAGTTTTGTATTTTTAGGGTCTGTAGCGATGCTTAAATCGTTTAAGCCTTTGCAGTCTATCTCAAAACCAACTTTTAACTTTGCGTTTACCAAAGCGCTAAGCAATAATAAGGTTTCTGGCGGATTTACAAAATAATTGATTAATAAGTCAAAGTTTTGTTGCTCAAAACTTTTTGCCATTCCTTCTTTTTTGAATTTTCCGTAAAGGTTTAAAGCTTTTTTGGAAAACCATTTTTCTGTATCTGCCGTAACTTCGCTTTCATTAGAAACGTAAAATAGAACCTCAAATTGTGTATTGTTTTCTGCCAATTCTTTTTGCAAAATAGTATAGGCTTTAGAATCTGGCATTGCTTGCGTGTCTATTAAAATACCAACTTTTTTTAACGAGCTAATAGAGCCCGCTTGGTGTTTTTTTATAACAGTATTTAAACGTTTTTGGTAATTATATAATCGCAAAAGAGAATTTATTTTACAGAAAAAGAGGTGGTCTAAAAAGTTTTTTAACTGTCAGTATTAACGTAGTCAATAACCAGAAGATTCTAACTATATACGAAGTTTTTTAACTCCGCTCGACTTGACAAGTCAGTTTATTTTTATTTTTTTAGACAACCTCTTTATTCTATTTTATTTATTAGAAAATTGAACTATTAATTTAACCAAGCTTTTCTAAGTTGCACTCGTTTGTCTGTTGCCTGCAAATCCATTTCTTTTAAGCTGGTTTTTATGGCTGTTGGCTTTTTGGCTTTCGCCGAAAGTTCTATTTCTTCACCATCGCGTTCTACCACCATTGTTATTGTATCGTCTTTAGTCCAGCCTTGCGAAGCTACAATTAGACCATACACGTTATCTATGCCGTACTTTTTGCCGTTAATAGTTTTAATAACATCGTTTGGCTCTACGCCCAAATCAGTTAAAAAAGAATTGTACATAATGCCTTCTCTAAAATACAATTCGTTTGTTTCTGGTTTGCCATCTATATAAGGTACTTGTCCTTTTAAAAAGTAACTGGTATTTATAGTAGTTTCTGCTTTTTCTACACCAACTTTAGCAAAAAATTTATCATACGGAATTGGCGTTGAGCCGGTAATATATTTATCAAAATAAGTTTGAATTTCAGGATACGTCATTTCTACAATCGTCGGAATCAAGTTTTCGTCTTCAAAGGGTTTATCTTGCCCGTATTTGTCGCTCAATTTCTTCATTAAATTTAAAATTCCCATCTCGCCATTACTCAATTCGCGCAAGCGTATATCTAAGGTCATACCAATTAATGCGCCTTTCATATACACGTTATAATAGCTGTCTTTATAATCGTCTTCTAAAACATTTTTACTTAATTCCGTAAAAGGCATCGTATCGTCAAAACTTTGCGCAGTCGCTATTTTTTCGGACATACGCTCGTAAAAAGCTTGGTTATCTATCAAACCTTGTTTTACCTGAAAAAGATTGGCAAAATATTCGGTTACACCTTCGTACATCCAAAGATGCTGTGACATTTTTGGGTTGTTATAATCAAAATAATGTACTTCTTTAGAGTGAACGCTTAGTGGAGTGATTATATGAAAAAATTCGTGCGAAACTACATCTGTCATCGTCTCGTTTAAGGTTTCTAAGGGCATCGTTTCCGGTAAAACAACGCTAGTAGAAGTATGGTGTTCTAAAGCGCCAAAACCGCGAGCATCTAATTCTTGCATATCTGCCAAGTATAATAAAATAACGTATTTATCTGTACTGTTTATATCGCCTAAAAAATCTTTTTGCGCTTGCAAAACCTTTTGCATATTTGGTTTTAAATCTTCTGCTGTATACGCGTTATTGGGAGAATATACTTGCAGCACAACTTCCATCCCGTCCAAATTAAAAGTTACCATATCACTATCTGCATACATGATAGGATTGTCTGTAATCTCAAAATAACGCTTTGCGCGGAAAATATCTACATTGGCTTCTTTTTTGCCTTCTGTAGGCACAAACTTATTTAAGGAAGTTCCGGCCACTAAATTCTCCGGATGTTTTATGCTAAGTTGGTACGCGTTTTCAGAAAGACCTTCAAAATAGCCTACAAACCCGTGTAAATTCAACATAAAATTTTCACCTTTTTCTATGTTTGTCCCTGCCGGGGAAAAAACTCCTTCTTCACCTTCCACATCAAAAGAATCGTTTACCCAATAAGTAACTTTATTCAAATCTCCGGCTTGGTCTATCTGCCAACTATTATCGTTTAATCTGGTTACATTCATTGTATTACCATCATAATCGTAAGCTTGCAGGTTTTCTATAAATTTTCCGTAATTATCTGTAGAATAAGTTCCCGGCACGGTTTTGGGGATATAAAAAGTTGTGGTAGTTGTGGTAAACTTACCGGGGTCTACACTTACCATTACTTTATCGTCTTGCACATTTACCAAATCTATATTGGTCATAACCGTGCTGTCTTCAGCAGTTTGTTGTGTAGCCTTACAGCCAATCATAGTTATTGCCAAAACAAGGCCATAAAATATTTTTTTCATACAAAGGTTTTTTACGTGTTACTTGTAAGACTGCAAAAAACCGAAATTGTTACATTGGATGCAACAATTTTTAACGGAGTTTTTAAAACAAAGCTATAAATAGGTAATTCTAATTATCTTTGCAGCATAATTTTTTATAAAAATATGAAACGCACACTTTTTGTTATTTTCAGTATAACGCTTTTACTCATCAATTCGTGCAAAGAAGAAAAAGAAGAACTGAAAGTATCTAAAATAGAAGGCAAGCAACTACGCGTACAAGCTTCTATTAAAGAAAATGACTCTATAAAAAACTTTATAGCGCCTTATAAAAACCGTATAGAAGAAGAAATGAACACGGTTTTGGCTTACACACCAAACACACTTTCTAAAGAAGATGGCAAGTACAACACCGCAATTGGCAATATGATGGCAGATGCAGTTTTAGAAATGGCAAACCCAATTTTTAAAAAACGTACCGGCAATACAATAGATGGTGTTTTACTTAATCACGGCGGCATCCGGTCTATAATTAGCAAGGGAGATATTACCACCAAAACCGGTTTTAATATAATGCCGTTTGAAAATGAAGCGGTAATTATTGGTCTAAAAGGCACACAAGTTCAAAAAATGTTTGCTTATCTGGCCAAAAATCAAATTGCGCATCCTATTGCTGGGATGCAACTTATTTTAGATAAAAATGCTGCTATAAAAAGTGCCAGCATTCAAGGAAAACAAATTGACCCCGACAAAACGTACTACATTGCCACTAACGATTATTTGATGGAAGGCGGCGACCGTATGTACTTTTTTGGTAAACGCGAAAGTCAGACTTACTTAGACTATAAATTGCGCAATATTTTTATTGATTATTTTACAAAATACGACACCATAAATCCGGTGCGTGACCGGCGTTTTATTCAAGAATAAGCAAGCTATGAAAAGAAGAGATTTTATACAAAAAACAGCAGCCGCAGGTTTACTAACCGGGTTGGGCGGTACAGCTTTGCTAAATAGTGGTTTTATTGCCAACAGCAGAAAACACATTACTATTTTGCACACCAACGATGTGCATAGCCATATTGAACCTTTTCCAAAAACCAACGCAGATTATCCGGGAGTTGGTGGCGTGGCTAAACGTTATACGCTTATAGAAAAAATCCGTAAAGAAAACCCAAATACCTTACTGTTAGATGCCGGCGATATTTTTCAGGGAACGCCTTTTTTTAATTTTTATGGTGGCGAATTAGAGTTTAAATTAATGAGTAAACTCGGCTATGATGCCGCTACAATTGGCAACCACGATTTTGACAACGGTATAGATGGTCTAAACGCGCAATTACCCAACGCAAAATTTAGCCTGTTAAGTAGTAATTACGATTTCTCGAATACAGTTCTCGACGGACAAATAAAACCTTATCAAGTCTTTAAAAAGGCTGGTTTAAACATTGGCGTTTTTGGACTTGGCATTCAATTAGAAGGTTTGGTCAATAAAAAAATGTACAAAGAAACCGTTTATCAAGATCCGGTTGGCATAACCCAAGATATTGTAAAACAACTAAAGGAAGAAGAGAATTGTGATTTGGTAATTTGTCTTTCGCATTTAGGTTATCATTACGAACACGATAAAATAGACGATTTAAAACTGGCCAAACAAACCAAAAATATAGATTTAATAATTGGCGGCCATACGCACACATTTCTAGAAAAACCCACCATTACCAAAAACGCCGAAGATAAAAATGTACTGGTAAACCAAGTAGGTTGGGCCGGGATTAATCTAGGTCGGATAGATTTTTATCTGGACGATAAAAACAACATTAGCGGCAAAGGCGCAACTATTCTGGTGTGATTATTAGGTGGTAGATGGTAGGTAATAGGTCCCAGGTTTTAGAGAATAGATTTTCTTCCTATTTACTATATCAAAGCTTGCCGGAGTAACTTAATGTTTCTAAATCATTAAACCATCTCTAAAAACTCACTTTCCGAAATAATGTTGGTGCCCAATTTTTCTGCTTTGGTCAATTTGCTTGGCCCCATATTTTCGCCGGCTACCAAATAATCTGTGTTACCCGAAATAGAACCGGTTACTTTCCCGCCGTTATCTTCTATTAATTTTTTGAGTTCTTTTCTAGAAACCTTTTCAAAAACACCCGAAATCACAAAAGTTTTTCCCTGCAATTTATCTGATTTTCCTTCCAAAGCTTCTTCCGAAAGTTCTAACTGCAAACCGTAATTTTGCAAACGCTCAATTAATTTTCTATTCTTTTCTATTCCGAAGAAATCTACCACGCTTTCTGCAATGCGCACGCCAATTTCGTTAACGTTTTCCAGTTCTTCTTGCGTAGCATTTTCTAAAGCTGCAATACTGGTAAAACGTTTTGCTAAAGTTTTGGCTACGGTCTCGCCCACAAATCGTATTCCTAATGCAAATAAAACCCGCTCGTACGGTACTTTTTTAGAAATTTCTATTCCGTTAATTAAATTTTCGGCAGATTTTTCTGCCATTCGTTCTAAAGGTAAAATTTGCTCTTTTTTTAACTCGTATAAATCGGCGTAATTCTCTATCAAGCCTTCGCGTACCAAAAGCGCTACGGTTTCGCCACCAAGGCCTTCAATATCCATCGCTTTGCGCGAAATAAAATGCTGAATACGACCAACCACCTGCGGCGGACAACCGGCTGCATTTAAACAATAATGTAAAGCTTCGCCCTCTTCACGCACTAATTCTGTTCCGCATTCCGGGCAGTTTTGTATATACTTGGTTGGCTCAGATTTTGGATCGCGCGCTTTAAAATTCACGCCTACAATCTTTGGAATAATCTCACCGCCTTTTTCTACAAAAACCTTATCGCCTTCTCTAATATCTAACTTTTCAATCTGATCGGCATTGTGTAAGGAAGCCCGTTTTACAGTAGTGCCGGCCAATTGCACTGCTTTTAAATTGGCAACCGGCGTAATGGCGCCCGTTCTTCCAACTTGATAGGTTATGCTTTCTAAAAGCGTTTCGGCTTGTTCTGCTTTAAATTTATAAGCCATTGCCCAACGTGGCGATTTTGCCGTAAAACCCAATTCTTCTTGCTGGCGTAAATTGTTTACTTTTATTACCACGCCATCGGTTTCGTAAGGTAAATCGTGGCGATTTTCGTCCCAATAATTAATAAAGTTCATTACCTCATCGGTGCTTTTTGCCAATTCTGCTTCTTTAGGAACTTTAAAACCCCATTCCCGTGCTTTTTCTAAACCTTCGTATTGGGTTTTAAATGGTAAATCTTCGCCTACAATACTATACAACAAACATTCTAAAGGCCGTTTGGCAACTTCTGCGCTGTCTTGCAATTTTAAACTTCCCGACGCCGTGTTACGCGGATTCGCATAGGGTTCTTCGCCTTGTTCTACGCGTTCTGCATTCATTTTTGCAAAACCTTCGTAAGGCAAAACAATTTCGCCACGAATATCAAAACGCTGCGGATAATCTCCTTTTAATTTTAACGGAATAGATTTAATGGTTTTTATGTTGGCCGTCACCTCATCGCCCTGAATGCCGTCTCCGCGGGTTACGGCTCGTAATAATTCGCCATTTTCGTAGGTTAAACTTATAGATGCGCCGTCGTACTTTAGCTCGCAAGTATATTCTACTCCACCATCTGCCAGTTTTTTTACGCGCACTTCCCAATCTTCCATTTCTTCTTTAGAGTAAGAATTAGAAAGCGAATACATTCTGTAATCGTGCTGAATGGTTTTAAAATTTTTAGTAACCTCTCCCCCAACACGTTGCGTAGGCGAATTTGGATCTTTAAATTCGGGATATTTCTCTTCTAATTCCTGCAACTCTTCCAGCAACATATCAAACTTATAATCGCTTACTTCCGGTTTGTCTAACACGTAATAATTATAATTATGTTGCTGTAATTCTAAGCGTAATTGGTTAATTTTCTTTTCAATATCCATATACAAAAATTAGAGAGAAAGTTTAGTTATTTTATTATTGCTAAAACTAAATTTATACTGTTTTTCTTTTTCCGTAAAGCTAAGTTTAAAAGGCGAAGCATAAGCTTTATCCTTGGTAGGAAACCAGTCTTTTTTATCTAAATCTATTACAATTAGCAAAGCTTCGTCATCGCCAATTGGGCAAAATTCTTCTAGGTTTCCGCTGTATTTTCTTAACGGAAAATTTTTGGTCAAGCTTGCGTGTTTTTCCGATACATTATTAGTTGCCAAACCAATTTCTGCAATGCCCAAAACACTTTTGGAAGAAAATTGAAGCGCACTTTCTTGAAAGTAATTTTCACGACCAATAAATTCTAAAATGTTTCTATCTTCATCGTAAAAATACATAGATTTGGCGTTCCAACTGCCAAAATCTATAATCTCATCGCCTTTAAAATCCTGAATTTCCACACGCTTTTTTAACCATTTTAAAGCTTCTTTTTCTTGCCTTGGCGGAATGTGAAAAGCGATATGATAAGGTGTGGCATCCTGTTTTTCTTCTATAAGCAATTCAGAAAACCCTATTTTTATTTTTAGTAAGTTTTCTGAAAGATGCTCTACCGGCAACTCTAGCACATCTTCATAAAACTCGCGTTGGGTTTTTAGATTCTGACTGTAAATATGTAACTGATTTATACGCATTAGGTTTGTTCTTTAGTAATCCATTTTGGACGGGCTTTTGGTTTAAAATAGTGCATTTTTTCTAACAAATCTTCTACATCGTCAGAAATTACAATTAAATCTAAATTTTCGTTTTTTAAGAAACCGCGCGTAACCATCGTGTTCATCATGCTAATTAAATCGTTAAAATAGCCTTCACAATTTAGCAAACCAATTGGCTTTTGGTGCAAACCCAATTGCGACCAAGTTAAAATTTCAAAAAACTCTTCTAAAGTTCCAAAACCGCCCGGTAGCATTACAAAACCATCGCTCAACTCGTGCATTTTCAACTTTCGTTGCTGCATATCTTTGGTGGTAATCAGCTCGGTTAAATTGCGGTGCACGACTTCTTTTCGTTTTAAAAAATCAGGAATAACGCCAAATACTAGTCCGTCGTTATCTAAAGCGCCATCGGCAACTTGCCCCATCAATCCGAGTTTGCTTCCGCCAAAAACCAAATCTATATTTTGTTTAGCCAAGGTTTCGCCCATTTTATACGCGTGCTTTACAATAGCTTTTTTATTGCCTTCGCTGCTTCCGCAAAAAACAGCAATACTTTTTATGTAGTTTTTCTCTGTTTTTTCTTCCATTTTATCTTTTAAATTGTTGCCTTTAGCATTCTGTCTTTTCCGTAAATATCTTTTCTCGTTTCCACGGAAGTGAAACCAATATGCTTAATTAAAGTTTCTAAATCCTTAGCAAGAAACTCGTTAATTTCAAAATACAAACTCCCGTTTTTCTTTAAATTACCGATTGCTAATTTTGCGATTTTTTCGTAAAAAATCAAGGGATTGTCGTCTTTTACATACAAAGCCCCTTTTGGTTCAAAGTTTAAAACATTTTGCTGCATTTTGGCTTTTTCCAACTCACGCACATAAGGCGGATTCGAAACTATAATATTGTATTTCTGTTGTAAATTCTCGGTTCGCAAAATGTCTTGTTGCAAAAAATTTACGCTTACTTGATTTAAAGTTGCGTTTTCTTTAGCAATTGCTATCGCTTTCGCGGAAATATCTAAAGCAGTAATTTTTGCATCTACCAGATTTTTGGCCAAACTAATAGGAATACAACCGCTGCCCGTACCAATATCTAAAATATGCAGCCCGCTTTGCGAATAATCTTGCAAAATCCAATCTACCAATTCTTCGGTTTCCGGACGCGGTATCAAAACTGACGGATTTACTTTAAAAGGCAAGCCATAAAATTCGGTTTCGCCTACAATATATTGTATGGGTTCGTAATTTTTTAATCGTTCTAAAGCTTTTTTTAGTTGTTTTTCTTCTTTGGTAGAAAGTTCGTAGGTTGGATTTATAGCAACATCTAAACGCTTTTTTCCCAAAAAAGCTTCGGTAAGCCAATACAAAAAAGATTCTGTTTCGGTGGCGGGATAATGGGCTTTTAATTCCTGTAAAAAGGCTATTTTAAACGCGTTTATTGTCATTGTTATTCGTTTAAGTATTTTAGCATCCAAACATCGCAATTATGGTGACCGGTGTTTCCCAAACGCTCATTTATATACTTAAAACCACTGCGTTGATACAATTTTTGCGCAGCTTTCATATACGGCAAGGTTTCAATATAACAATGCGTATAGGTATTTTCTTTGGCAAATTGCAAGCATTTTTTCATCATAGCGGTTCCAATTCCGCGACCGCGAATAACTTTTAAAAAATACATTTTTTGCAACTCGCAATACTTCTCGTTTTCCATATCTAAACCTGCAATGCCGGCGCCACCTAAAATTTTGTCATTTTCTTCTACAACAAAATAAGCCTCGCCGGCATTTTGGTAAGTTTCATAAAGTTGGTCTAAACTTTTGTCTTCGTAAGCCGTACCTTTTTTTGGCGCGCCACTTTCTACCAAGACTTCACGAATTACTTTTGCAATTTGCTGGTTATCACCCGGCTGGATTAAGCGAATATTTATGTCTTGCATTGTAAAAAAACTTGCTATTTTTAAAGCGTGAAAATACAAGAAAAATATATAAATCGTTGCATACAATTGGCCAAAAACGGCTTGGGAAATACCTATCCCAATCCGTTGGTTGGCAGTGTAATTGTGCACGAAAATAAAATTATTGGCGAAGGCTGGCACCAAGAAGCTGGAAAAGCCCACGCAGAAGTAAACGCAATAAATGCGATAAAAAACCAAGGTTTATTAGCAGAAGCTACAATTTATGTGAGTTTAGAACCTTGCAGTCATTTTGGAAAAACACCGCCTTGCAGCGATTTGATTATAGAAAAAGGCATAAAAAAAGTAGTAATTGGCACGGTAGATCCGTTTGCAAAAGTAGCCGGACGCGGCATACAAAAATTAATGAACGCCGGTTGCGATGTAGTTGTTGGCGTGTTGGAAAAAGAATGCCAAGACTTGAACAAACGCTTTTTTACCTTCCATAAAGAAAAGCGTCCTTATATTATATTAAAATGGGCGCAAACCCAAAACGGATTTATTGCTCCAAAACAACAAGATAAAAGAGAACCGGTTTGGATTTCTAACGCTTACGCTAAACAATTGGTGCATAAATGGCGAAGTGAAGAAGAAAGTATTTTGGTAGGAACGCAAACCGCTGTAAAAGACAATCCGAAATTAAATACGCGTTTATGGAAAGGGAAAAATCCGGTTAGAGTTGTAATTGACAGAAAATTGCGCATTCCACTTGCATCGCATTTGTTAGATAATAGTATTAAAACTATACTCTTCACTTCCGTGGAAACGGAAATCCCTGAGAGCTCAAAAAAAGAAAATATAATAATAGAAGCTATAAATTTTGAAGAAAATTTAGCTACAGAAATTTGCAAGGGCTTGTACAAACACAAATTACAATCTGTTATTATAGAAGGCGGCAAACAAACTTTACAAACTTTTATAGACGCTAACCTGTGGGACGAAGCGCGCGTTTTTACCGGTGATATTCGGTTTGAAAATGGCGTAAAAGCACCCACCTTTAGCCCAGAAAGCAAACAAGAAAAAACAATTTTAAACAACCAACTGCATATTTATAAAAATGATTAAAACCTTATTATTTGACTTTGGCGATGTTTTTCTAAACCTAGACAAACCCGCCACCCTAAAGCAGTTAAAAGCACTCGGATTAAACGATTTTTCGGAAGAAATGTTGGCCACCAATAAAGCTTACGAAGTAGGCAAACTCTCTACCGAAGAATTTTTGAAGTTTTACCAAGAGCATTTCCCAAAACACGATAGTTCTGCGCTTATACAAGCTTGGAATGCTATTTTGATAGATTTTCCGCAACATAGATTAGAGTTTTTACAGCGGTTACAAAAAGAAGGCAAATACCAACTTATTTTACTCAGCAACACCAACGATTTGCATATAAAATGGGTAAAAGAAAACATAAAAAGCTTTACGGAATTTAAAAACTGTTTTGACGCATTTTACCTTTCGCACGAAATAAATTTTAGAAAACCAGACCCGGCTATTTATAAATTTGTTGCAGAAAAACACGACCTAAAACCAAACGAAACACTTTTTATAGACGACACAAAAGAAAATACAGAAGCCGCAAAAAAATTAGGTTTTCATACCTGGAATATTGACCCGGCAACCCAAGATGTTGTAGATTTGTTTTCTTATAACGCGCATTTATTTTGATATATCTTTTACTCAGCATTTTATCTTCTAGCCTGATTTATGTGATGTTTAAAATCATAGATCAGAAAAAAATAAATACGCTATACGCCATAGTTGTAAATTATTTTACCGCGCTTACTGCCGGTTCATTACTCTTAGAACGCGAATTTTCTACCCAAGATTTACTGGGACAATCTTGGCTTTGGGGCGCAATATTTTTAGGCGTTATGTTTATTGTTGTTTTTAGGCTAATGGCCGAAACGACCAAACGCAGCGGACTATCGGTTGTTTCTGTGGCAAGCAAAATGAGCGTTGCCATTCCGGTTACGTTTGTAATTATCTATTATAAAGAAGATTTAGGAATTTTAAAAATACTGGGTATTTTATTGGCACTTGTGGCAGTTTATTTGGCTTCCATAAAAACCAAAAAAGGTATACAAATAGAATGGAAAAACCTTCTTTTTCCGTTGGCCGTATTTTTAGGAAGTGGCGTTATAGAAACCCTGATAAAATTTTTAGAGCAAAACTACGTTGCCAAAACAGATGTTGCTTTATTCTCTATGACTTTATTTATTTGCGCTGCCGGCGTTGGTACCGTTGCCGGATTTATACAATACCAGCGTAAAAAAATAAAATTTACGTATAAAGAGCTCGTTGGCGGAATTTTACTGGGCATTCCCAACTATTTCTCCATTCACTTTTTTGTTTTAGCTTTAAGAAGTTATACTAACGATTCGGTGGTTTTTGTAATTAACAATGTTGCTATTGTGGTACTTTCTACTATGCTGGGAATTGCATTTTTTAACGAGAAATTACTTAGAAAAAACTGGATTGGTATTGGCTTGGCCGCTGTAAGTATTATTTTAGTCGCTTATACAACCCGATAATTTTGGAAAAAGACGTTTATAAAACCATTTTAAAACCCGGCAAAGAAACGCTGTTTAAAGAAAAAGGAAGCAAATTTTACGGCTACGCTTTTCCGGTTACAACCGAAGAAAAAATAAATTCATGCATAGAAGAATTAAAAAACAAACACCACAAAGCGAGGCATTGGTGTTATGCTTGGCAATTGGGTAAAAACTACGAGCATTACCGCGCCAACGATGATGGCGAACCCTCTAACTCTGCCGGAATGCCAATTTACGGACAATTACAAGCTTTTGAAGTAACCAACACTTTGGTAGTAGTTGTACGCTATTTTGGCGGAACAAAATTAGGCGTTGGCGGCTTGATAACTGCTTATAAAACTTCGGCTAAGATGGCTTTAGAAGCTTCTAAAATACTTACAAAAACCATTAAGACCGAGTTTGAAGTTACTTTTGATTATCCCGATATGAATAAAGTAATGCGTGTTATTAAAGAAAAAAATCTTAAAGTAATAGAACAAGAGTTCTTAATTAGGTGTAAAATAATTCTTGCCGTAAGAGAAAAAACCGCCGAAAATATCTTTAGTATTTTTGACGGAATTTACGGCGTGGAGATTAAAGAGCGGGAATAAATAGTATTGAGTAGTTAGTAATGAGTCTTTATTAATTAGTAAAAATTCAAAATATAGCGGACGTTGAGTGAAATTCGATAGAATTTTGTATCGAAACGGAAGCGGTGGAGCAAGAGGTTAAGATAATTAGTACTGAGTAGTTAGCAATAAAAAAACATATCCGCTTTCATTCCAGAAAATATTTTTTTCGCCTACATTTCGGAAGAGCAGAACCGAAAGGCTTAACAAAAGCGTCTCGACTGCGCTCGACGTGACATCATAAATATCAATTGATTAAACTGAACGTTTAACGGATATACAATAAAAATCAAGAAAACTTTATCAGCAAAAATAATGCGGTTAAAATGTTTTCTTTTAGGTGAAGTTTTTTTAAAAATTAAAACCCAATTGCTTTTAAAATATTTTCCGGACAAGAAATTGGTTGCTTGGTTTTTGCATTCATGAATACCAAAGTTGTAGTTGCAGTGGTTAACAATTTTCCATCTTGATTTCTAATTTTATAATCAAAAATTAGACGCACAGAAGGTTCTTCGCGCAAACCGGTTTCAATGCTTAAAATATCGTCAAAATGCGCTGGTTTCTTAAATTTAAAATTCATTTCATAAACCGGTAGCATAATGCCATTCTTTTCCATATTTTTATACGATATTCCAAATTGCTCCATCCACTCAATTCTTGCTAATTCCAGGTATTGCGCATAATTGCCGTGGTGCACTACTCCCATTTGGTCGGTTTCGGCATAACGTACCCTTATTTTACTTGTATGATATTTCATGGCTTTTTCTGATATTTTATGAATAAGATTTTGTATGTTTATGGGGAATTTAAGTATGAGAAAAAAAAACGATATATTCAATAGTATTTTAGTTTTTTTATTAGCTTTTTTGTTCACATATTTGCTTTGTCAAAATAAAGCGCGAGGTTGTAAAAACTTCTCGACTTTAGAGTATCGTTTTTTAATTAATCAATAAAATATCCGAAAAATATTATGGGTAAAACTGCTGAATCAGTTTGGATAAATTGTCTGCAATTCATAAAAGACAATATCACTCCGCAAGCCTATAAAACATGGTTTGAACCTATTAAAGCAGTTAAACTTACCGATAATGCTTTGAGCATTCAGGTACCTTCTAAATTTTTCTATGAATGGCTGGAAGAGCATTACGTAAAATTGCTAAAAGTTTCGCTTACCAAAGAATTGGGCGAAAAAGCAAAGTTAGTCTATGTCATAAAGATGGAAAACACATATGGCAATAAACAACCCTTTACGGAAAAAATACCCAGCTCCCAACGTAGTAACGTTTCTTCGCAAGAGGTAAATGTGCCGCTAAAAAACAAAAGTCCGGAGTTAAAAAATCCGTTTGTAATTCCGGGAATTAGAAACGTAAAAGTAGACTCGCAATTAAACCCAAATTATAGTTTTGATAATTTCTTAGAGGGAGACAGTAATCGTTTGGCGCGCTCTGCGGGACAAGCAGTTGCCAATAAACCTGGCGGTACATCTTTTAATCCGTTATTAATTTTTGGTGGGGTTGGCTTAGGTAAAACCCATTTGGCACACGCTATTGGCGTAGAAATAAAAGACAAGTATCCAGAAAAAACAGTTTTATATATTTCTGCGGAAAAATTTACCCAGCAACATATAGAATCGGTTAGGAAAAATAACCGAAATGATTTTATACATTTCTATCAAATTATAGATGTTTTAATTGTAGACGATATTCAGTTACTATCGGGTAAATCTGGTACACAAGACGTGTTCTTCCATATCTTTAACCATTTGCACCAAAACGGTAAACAAGTAATTCTAACCAGCGATAAAGCGCCGGTAGATATGCAAGACATAGAGCAAAGACTTTTATCGCGTTTTAAATGGGGACTTTCGGCAGAGCTGCAACAACCGGATTATGAGACAAGGGTTTCTATAATTTGCAATAAACTTTACAGAGACGGCGTAGAAATGCCCGAAGAAATTATAGATTATTTAGCCAATAACATAAAAACCAATATTAGAGAGTTAGAAGGCGCTATTATATCGTTAATTGCACACTCTTCTTTCAATAAAAAAGATATTACGATAGAGCTGGCACGCAAAATAGTAGAAAACTATGTGAAATGTACTAAGAAAGAAATTTCTATAGACCACATTCAAAAAGTAGTTAGCGATTATTTTCAGATGGATGTTGATACGCTGCAATCTAAAACCCGAAAGCGTCATATTGTGCAAGCAAGGCAAATTGCTATGTTTTTTGCAAAAAAGCTAACCAAAGCATCTTTAGCAAGTATTGGTACGCAAATTGGCAAAAGAGATCATGCTACTGTTTTACACGCCTGCAAAACAGTAAAAAACCTTACCACTACAGATAAAGAATTTAAACGATTTGTAGACGATTTAGATAAAAAATTAATTGTGTAATTATGGTTAAAGTCTTAATGGTTTGTTTAGGAAATATTTGCAGATCACCTTTGGCAGAAGGTCTTTTAAAAGCTAAGGTAGATTCTTCCAAAGTAAAAGTAGACTCTGCCGGCACTTCTAATTATCATGTAGACGACTCTCCGGACCCGCGATCTATTGCTGTTGCAAAACGCTATAATTTAGATATTACAGACCAACGCGGGAGACAATTTACCGTAGAAGATTTTGAGGAATTTGACCATATTTACGTAATGGATAATTCTAACTACGAAGACGTTATAAAACTGGCTCCTTCCGCGAAAGCTAAAGAAAAAGTAGAAATTATTCTCAATAAATTATTTCCTAACGAAAATGCAGATGTGCCAGACCCTTATCACGGCGGCGAGCATGGCTTTGAAAATGTATACCAAATGCTAGACGAAGCTACTAGCGTTATAGCCAAAGAACTCGCAGAAGAAGCTTAGCAGCACAAAAGTTTTTAGTAACTTGTGCATT
The DNA here is from genome assembly GCA_947494545.1 of uncultured Mesonia sp. Taxonomy (GTDB): domain Bacteria; phylum Bacteroidota; class Bacteroidia; order Flavobacteriales; family Flavobacteriaceae; genus Mesonia. The sequence goes on from CANLVH010000006.1 coordinate 95,434, forward strand.
AATTTTAGACACTGCCGAATAAATAGTTACGGGTTATGGAAAACAACAAAAATTCTTCAACAGGAAATTTATATTTAATTCCATCTCTGCTGGGAGACCAACCGCCATTAGAGATTTTACCACTTTCCGTAAAGAAAAAAATTGAAGAAATAGATTATTATATTGTTGAAAACGAAAAAACTGCGCGTAGGTTTATCAAGAAAATCGTACCTGGAAAATCACAACCCTCTTTACATTTTTTTAGCTTAAATAAATTTACCGATGTCTCGGAATTGCCAAGTTTTTTAGAACCCTGTTTAGAAGGTATAGATACCGGTTTGCTTAGCGAAGCCGGTTGCCCCGGAATTGCAGATCCGGGCGCCGAAATTGTAAAAATTGCGCACGAAAAAAATATTCGGGTGGTGCCTTTGGTTGGCCCCTCCTCTATTTTTCTTACGTTAATGAGCAGCGGCTTAAACGGACAGAATTTTGCTTTTAACGGCTACTTGCCCATAGATAAGCAAGAAAGAAAACAAAGCGTAAAACAGTTAGAAAGACTCTCGCAAGAACGCCAACAAGCGCAAATTTTTATAGAAACGCCTTATAGAAACGATAAATTGTTAGATTTTTTACTGAACCAATTACACCCCGAGACCAAACTCTGCATTGGCTGCGAAGTCACTTTGCCAAGTGAATTTATTCAAACCAAAACAGTTGCACAATGGCAACAATCTAAGCCGGAATTACACAAAAGACCAAGTATTTTTATCTTTCAAAAAGGTGCTTAACTCGCGCCTAATTTTTTACAATAAATCTGATTCAGAAAGAAAAGTAATAGCTTTAGCTTTACGGTTAGAAGGCACTACAGAAGTATCATAACCCGCAAATCTTTTTAGATAATATTTAATGCTGGTTCCAAAAGCATCTGCAAAACCTTGCGCTCCCCCACTGCGTAAAAACTTTTTAACGCTTCCCGGTCCGGCCAAGTGCGCGGCTGCTAAAATTCCAGATTCGGTTACTTTTACACCGCCAACGGTTTTATTGGCAAAACGCTTTATCTCTCGGCGCAAAATCCATTTGTTACGCGCAGCGTTGGCATAAAATGCCGCTTCTTGCAAAGCCGGCTTGTTTAAAAATTCGTTTGTATTATAAATTCCGATGAGTTGCAAAGTGCCGGCGCCAAATTGGTATTTCCCTAAATACCCAAATTGATTGATAACGCCATAATCGTTCCCGGATTCTTTAAAACCAACTGCTTCTTTAAAACCTAAATAGTCTTTTTTAAGCAAGGGTTTAAAAACATTTTCGGCGGTTTCTATTTCCGGGAAAACCGTAAAATAGTCCGGCAAATCGGTAGTATTTAGTTCTACTTTAAATTCTTCGAACATATCTACCGCGTTAGTTGCTTTTTCTTTTTTGGAAAAGCTTAAAAAGATCAGTGCGCCAATTGCTGGTAAAACCGATATTCTTAGTACTTTCTTATTCAAATCAGCATTTTTCTAAAGGACTTTTATACGTTATAAAACTGCCTTTAATTTTGCGGGGCAAATATAGATTAATTTTTTATCCGAAAAAATGTCAAATGTTAAAGTTTAGGAAAAACACAATAAACTTTAACACGCTATAAATCAAATAATTAAGGTGTTTATTGATGTAAACTGCTTGTTGTCTAAGCCTAAACAAAAAACAGATATGACAGCCGCAAAGATCCAGTTTTTACAAAATTTAGCGTTTCTTTAGCTTTTAGCATAAACTTGGCATTTGTTTCCTTTTTAAACTTTATTTTTGCGCTTCAAACTTTCAAAACTAATTGTATCAAAGCCTTTTGCAGTTTTCTACTTTTGTTTTTTCCGGTCTTGCTTTCCGCTCAAACTACTTTCCGCCTAAGCGGTAAAATTTTAGATGCGGAAAGTCAACAAGCTTTATCTGAAGTAAATATTTTTGAAGTTAATAGCGGAAAAGGAACTAGTACAGATGCCAACGGTAATTTTGAACTTTTTCTAAAAAAAGGAGACTACCAGCTTATCATTACCTATTTGGGTTATAAAGACTTTACGGAAAGCGGAAAACTTGTAAACAATAAAAATATACAAATTTCATTGCAACCGGCTTCGCAAGATTTGGAAGAAGTGGTTATTCAGCAAAATACAGACAAAAAGAAAATAGGCAGTACGCAAATGAGTGTAAATACGCTCACGGCGAAAAAAATTAAAGAAATACCTAGTGTTTTAGGGGAGCAAGATATTATTAAATCTATTTTATTGCTGCCGGGAGTTTCTAACAGCGGCGAAGGTTCCGGTGGTTTTAACGTTCGTGGTGGCGCCGCAGATCAAAATTTGGTACTTTTAGACAAGGTTACTTTGTTTAACGATTCGCATCTTTTTGGCTTCTTTTCGGTTTTTAATCCAGATGCAGTACAAAAACTTGATTTATATAAAGGTGGTATTCCGGCAGAATATGGCAATAGAACTTCTTCTGTTTTGGCTATTCAGCAAAAAACGGGAAATTTAGATTCGCTGCAGATAGAAGGCGGAATTGGTATTGTTTCCAGCAGAATAACTGCGCAAGGTCCAATAAAGAAAAATAAAAGTTCGTATTTGGTTTCGGGCAGGAGTTCTTACGCGCATTTGTTTTTAAAATTAGCAGACAATCCTAATTCCGGTTATTTTTATGATGTAAACACCAAATTAAATTTCTTACTGGACGATAAAAACAGTCTAGAGTTTTCCGGTTATTTTGGGCGCGATGTTTTTAACTTAAACGAAAGTTTTAAAAACACTTATGGTAACGCGGTTTTAGCAGGAAAATGGGAACATATTTTTTCTGAAGATTTACAAAGCGATTTACAACTTTCGTTAACCGATTTTTATTTTGGCCTGACGCTAGATTTTGTTGGTTTTAATTGGGATAGCGGCATTAGAAAATGGGATTTAGATTATTCTTTTAAACATTCTTTATCTTCTTCCGTAAAGTTAGATTATGGCTTAATTATTTCTCACTATTTTTTTAATCCCGGTTATTTAGAACCTTCACGGGAAAATTCTGGGATAAGCAAAAAACAGCTGGTAAAAAAATACGCTTGGCAAAATGCAGCTTTTTTATCAGCTTCCGTAAAGCTTTCTGAAAAATTAAGTGTAAATGCCGGTTTGCGTTTAAACAACTTTAATAGGCTGGGCCAAACAGAAATTAACCAGTATGCCAACAATAGGCCGGTAACATTTAATACTAATTTACAGATTTATGAAAAAGCGCCAATTATTGGCACTTCTTCTTCCGATAAATGGGAAATTGAAAAAAGTTTTTTCGATTTTGAACCTCGCTTTTCGGTTGCTTATGAAATAAATAAAAATAATTCTGTAAAGGCTAGTTATCATAGACTTCATCAATATTTACACCTTATTACCAACGCTAACGCGCCAACGCCATTAGATGTTTGGGCACCAAGCGGAAAATATATACAACCCCAGCAAGCAGATCAAGTAGCTTTGGGTTATTTTACGTATTTAGAAAAATTAGGAATTCTCTTAGAAACCGAAGTTTTTTATAAGGAAGTAGCCAACCGAATAGATTACATAAATGGCGCGCAACTTATTGCCAACGAAGCTATAGAGCAAGTTATTTTAAACGGAAAACAACGTGCTTACGGTTTAGAATTTTTAGCTAAAAAATCTGTAGGAAAACTTACCGGCTGGTTATCGTACACGCTTTCTAAAAGCGAACAAAAAACGCCCGGGAGAACGCCCGAAGAGCCCGGCATAAATAATGGAGATTGGTACAATACCGCGTGGGACAGAACCCACGATATCTCGCTAACTGCTCAATATCCCGTTAGTAAAAAATGGCGTTTGAGCGGTAATTTTATCTTTCAAACCGGGCGGGCGGCTACCTATCCTAACTCTAAATATGTTTACAATAATTTAATAGTGCCCAACTATAATTCTAGAAATGCTAACCGGCTTCCGGCTTATCATCGCTTAGACCTTTCTGCTACTTTCACGCCCAAACCGGATAAAAACAAAGGCTGGCAAGCCGAGTGGGTTTTTGGCATTTACAATATTTATAACCGAAAAAATGCAGCTTCTATAAACTTCGGAAAAAATGAAGATACCGGATTGCCCGAGGCTACCAGATTGTCTATCTTTGGGATTATACCTTCGGTTACTTATAATTTTAAATTTTAAGCAATGCGAAACTTTGTTTTCTTATTAATTACACTTTTCTTTCTTACAGCTTGCGAGGACCCGATACGTGTAGATTTAGACCAAGAAAAACCCAGATTGGTTATAGAGGCAACCGGTTTACAGCGTGAAAATGACCCTGAAGGTATTTTGAACGTAAGACTAACAAAAACTTCTCCTTTCTTTACGGAAGAAGAAATTTTTGTCTCAAACGCAACGGTAGAAGTTAGCTTTGGAGGAAATAATTTTACCGTTCCGGCTGTTGATGATTTGGGCACGTACCAAACGCTTATTCCTATGGCAGATAGCCTTACGTACAAATTGAACGTAAAGGTTGACAACCAAAATTACCAAGCTACCACACAACTTGTAAAAACCGTACCAATAGATTATGTTACCCAAGACGAAAACACTAGCATAGATGAAGATTTGGTAAGCATTAATGCCTATTTTACAGATCCGGAAGAATTGGGCAATGCCTACTATTTTCAGTTTTATTCTGAACGGCACGGAAATGCTTATGATAATATTGACGATCAATTATTTAACGGCAACCAGATTTCTACTTTTTATGCAGAAGAATTTGAACCCGGAGATGAACTTTTTATAATGATTCAAGGAATAAGTTTGCAGTTTGACACGTATTATTCTACCATTTCGGCGTTGAGTAGTAATAGCGGAAACCCATTTAGCAGTCCGCCGGCAACCGTTCGTGGTAATTTTGAAAATTTAGACAATCCTGATAATTTTGCTTTGGGCTATTTTAGAATTTCGCAAGCCTATCAAACCTCTTATATAATTGAATAATATGACAGATTTTATAAAAACCACCGAGCAGGAATCTAATCATCACGATTTAGAAAAAAAATCTGTTAAAGATTTGCTTTTAGCTATAAACAAGGAAGACCAATCGGTTGCTTTGGCAGTGCAAAAAGTTATTCCGGCTATAGAAGCTTTAGTAAATCAAATTGTAGAAAAACTACAAGACGGCGGCAGACTATTTTATATTGGTGCTGGTACTAGTGGTAGATTAGGAATTTTAGACGCCAGCGAATGTCCGCCTACTTTTGGCGTATCTAAAGACTTGGTAATTGGATTAATTGCCGGCGGAGACACCGCTATTAGAGATGCAGTAGAATTTGCTGAAGATAATTACCAGCAAGCCTGGAAAGATCTAGAAAATCATTATATTTCAGAAAAAGATGTGGTGGTTGGTATTGCGGCTTCGGGTACTACGCCTTATGTAATTGGAGGTTTAGAAAAATGTAACCAAAATAATATAGTAACCGGTTGTATCACATGCAATGCCGGAAGTCCGTTAGGAAAAACAGCTAAATTTCCTATTGAAGTAGTTGTAGGACCCGAATTTGTTACCGGAAGTTCGCGCATGAAAGCCGGTACAGCGCAAAAAATGGTACTTAATATGTTATCTACCACTACCATGATTCAGTTAGGAAGAGTAGAAGACAATAAAATGGTAGATATGCAATTAAGCAACCATAAATTGGTAGAACGCGGCATAAAAATGATTCAGGAAAGAGTAAAAGTTAGTCACGATAAAGCAGCAAAAGCTTTAGAGAAATATGGAAGTGTTAGAAAAGCAATAAAAAATTTAAGTAATGAGAAAGCACACTAATAAAGAATTTTTAGCAAAAGGTTTAAAATATTTAGCGGCTGCGCTTCCTACAGCATTTATTGGCCCGGTAATCTTACATAGTGCCTTTAATAACCAAGATCATCCTTTTTATATTGCGGTTTTAATTTTAGGGTTAATTGCCTGCGGTGGCGCAATTTTTTTGATGTTTAAAGGAATAAGTACTTTGGTTAAAGCACTGTTTGATTAAAACCACTATATTCTCTACAAATTTTTCTACGACGAATTATTTCCGTAAAGGAAATAAATTGCTTTTTTTTCTTTACGGAAAATAAAAATGCTAGTAAAATAAGCTACTAACGAAATAAACTTCTTGCAAAAAAATAGCTGTCTCAAAATTTTCCTGAATTACTATTTTATTAAAGCAAAATTATTTTTTAAATTCTACTCGCAATAGCATTGCGGAAGCTTTGAGACAGCTACACTAAATCTTTATTTTGGTTTACATACTTACATCCATTGTAAACTCGCCTTCTGTCACGGTTAACGTATCGCCGTTTCCGGTTTCTGCTGTAAACGCAAAAGTACCACTTACCATATCGCCATTTATACTCGTAATAGTGATTTCTCCAGTATCCGGTAAAGAAGCATAATCTAAAGTAGAATTGCCTTCCTCGTAAAAAATATTGGCAGAGTATGCTGCCGGCGGAGCAGTTATAGCAAAAGTTCCTGTTTCTACATTTTGCGGTAAAGTAAGCTGGATAGACATATCTAAATCTGAGTCAAACGAAATTCCGATATTATCACCTCCCGCTCCAAAAATGGTAAAAATGCTTGCTTCAAACGGCTCTCCGTCAATTAAAGCTGTAGCGGAATTTGGCGATTCTGCTTCTCCAAAACTCACGTTTTCAAAAACGCCTTCTGTCATACTAATATCTGCTTCTTCGCCAAACGCGTCTACTAAAGTACCACTAAAAGTACCGGTAGCAGTTTTATTGGTAGTATCAAAAGAAGTAATGGTCAAAGTACCTTCTGAGCTGGAATAAACCGGGCTAGACTCGTCTGTAGAGTCTACATTGTATAAAATTAAAGCTTCGGCATTTTCATTACTTCCTAGAACAAAATCGCCTTCTCCCGGATTAAAAACTTGTACTACAATTTGTTGGTTACCAACGGTAGCTTCCATAACTAAACCATCTTGGTTATTATTTGCAGCTACTTGATTATCGCTAAACAGCTCGCCGTCTAATTTTACTTCAAAAGTAGCGTCTCCTCCTCCGGTTGGCGGAGTTTGGTCTGACTCTAAATTAACATTGCTAAAAACACCTTGGGTAACTTCTACCGTTACAATTTCTAAACTACCGTCTTCTTGCTCTACTTCTCTTTGTGCGGTAAAAGAAAAATTACCAGAAATAATACCTGCTTGCGCATCATAAGCTGTAACGGTTAAACTGCCGGTAGCATCTGGCGGATTGGTCATGTATTGTTGATTTTGACCCATCTCCATATAGGTTGCTATGCCATCTCCTTCGGTATAATTAGATAATGTAAAATCTCCTGTGCCAAATCCGGCGTAGGTTAATTGGATAGATGTTCCGTCTGCTAACGAGCCGGAGATGATGGTCATATCATTTTCTGTAATAGCGTTAGAAAAGTTGGCCACAAAATTGGTAGAATCTACAACTGCTTCAAAACTCGCATTGGCGTTACCACCACCGCCGGGCGGATTGGGTCCGGGACCAAATTCTCCTTCTAAGGGTTCGTTATCGCAGCTACTTAATGCAAAAAAAGCAAAAATTGCTGCGGCAAAACTTAATAGGGTGTATTTTTTCATAAATAAGTTTAAGTAAATTAATAATTGGGTTTCACAAACTTAAACAAAAATTTCTAAACTAAAATCTAGTTTTTGGTACGCGTAGTAAAAGAAAAATACCTGCTACAAAAAATACAATGAGCAACAAAATAGAATACCTTATGCTACCGGTTACTTGTGCTACCAAGCCATAAGAAAACATGCCGATAACAATTCCTATCTTTTCCGAGACATCGTAAAAACTAAAATACGATGCCGTGTCTACAGCATTTTCCGGCAATAATTTAGAATAAGTACTTCTAGAAAGCGACTGAATACCACCCATTACCAAACCAACCGCTGCCGCAGCAACATAAAACTGATTGGGCGTAGTTATAAAGTAAGCGTAAACGCAAATAACTACCCAGATGCAATTTATAGTAATTAAGGTTTGAATATTACCCCATTTTTTAGAGGCTTTTGCCGTAAAAGTTGCGCCAATAATTGCAACCAATTGTATTAATAAAATACTAACTATAAGCCCGACAGTGGGATCTTGTTTACCCCAGTTAAGCTCTTCTATACCAAAATAGGTTGCAATAAGCATGATGGTTTGCACCGCCATAGAATAAAGAAAAAACGCATATAAATAGCGGCGTAACCTAAGGTTTTTAGTAAGCCGCGAAGCAATTTTTTTAAGCTCTTTAAAACCGTTAAATAATACGTTTTTGCTTAATTTTTGTCTTCTATTGCCACGCGGAAGGTATAGATAAGTATATTGGCTAAATCCAAGCCACCAAATACCGGTTAACACAAAAGACAAACGTGTTGGCAAGTCTTTACTCTCAAAACCAAAACTGTCGTAAAACATTATTAAAGCAAGGCAAATAAGCAATAAAATAACGCTACCTATATAACCTAAAGAAAAACCTTTGGCACTTATTTTATCTTGCTGCTGCGGAAAAGCAATATCTGGCAAATAGGAATTATAAAAAACCAAGCTTCCCCAAAACCCGATGAGCGCTAAAAAATAACATAATAAACCCAGCCAAAGAAAATCTAAATCAAACCAAAAAAGACCAATACAACTCAGCGCGCCCAGGTAGTTAAAAAACTTCATAAAGGCTTTTTTGTTTCCTACATAGTCTGCAATACCACTTAAAAATGGCGACAGCATAGAAACTGCTAAAAAAGCCAAACCGGTGGTATAACTAATTAAGGTGTCATTATTCCAACTTATTCCTAAAAAGTTTACCTTATCGGAAAGAATTTGGCCTTCTTCGTTTTTTACAATGGTAAGCGCACCATAAAATATGGGAAAAATAGCCGACGAAATCACCAAGTTATAAACCGAATTGGCCCAATCGTAAAAAGCCCAAGCGTGGAGTAATTTTTTGTTTCCTTTAGGAAGGTTTTTCATTTTTTGCAACGTGTTTGGCGGCTAAAAATAGAAAAACCTTTTTAAAAAAATAAAATTTTCTAAACATTTGAGTTTAAACCTTGATTAATATTTTAACATTTTTTTAACTTTAATTTTATTCTTAAAAAATTAATTTTAAAGCACAATTATTTCGAAATTTTTGTATAAATCATTGTTTAATTAAAACTTTTTAAAGATGTTTAGAAAATTTAATTTAGGTTTTTTTGCCATTGTTTTAACTTTAATTTCTTGTAGTACTGATTCTAATGATTTACAAACGAGTGAAAATACAGATCAGTCAAATTCAATGGCTCGTCCAAATAACATGACGGCAGGCGAGGTGCACAATAACATGTTGGATAGATTCTACGACTCGAATTATAATTCATTTAATTTTGAAGATGTAGTAAATGTTATTGATGAAGAATTAATTGTAATTAAATCTCCTGTTACATTTAGTAGTGTTTTGGAAGAAAATAATCAAATACAACAGGATTTGAAAAAGCTTGTGAAATATGAAGGAGATATTGATCAAATAAATGCTTTTTTCACTCAATTAAGAGATGATGGTATAAGTACGCCTGAACAGTATTACTATTCTAAGAAATTGATGAATATTCACAAGGATTATGAAGGTAATATTAAATCTTTCAATTCAGCGTTAGACAATTATGAAAATGAAATTATTGCTGATAATAATTTGAGTACTTCTTTTAAAGAGAATTTTTTAGATGCTTCTTCCATATCCCGATTTTCACATCAATTTTGGTATGAAAATAATTTAAATAGTACTTCTCGTGTTTCTCATATAGCTGGAGCTGATACAGCTGGAGCGCTTACAATGATTCAAACTGGAGCTGTAACTTATGGCAGTATGTTTGGTGGTCCTTGGGGAGGTTTCGCGGTATTAGTAGGCGGGGCGGCTCTCTCATCAATTATGGCAGCTAATTAATTTTTCAAATTTGGATAAATATGAGACGCTTGCATATTAAGTTAGCTTTTCCGTACAATTGGTACAACTACAGAAAAATTAAGGTCTATGATAATGAAGGATATTTAATATCAAAAATAGGTAATTGTGAGCAAAAAATCATAGACATTTCTATGAAATCAGAATATGTAATACTTAAAATGGATTATTTTAAGTCTAAAATTAAATTACCACAAGATAAAGATGATATCTATCTAATTTCTTATTTAGACTTCAGAGACAGTTTCCCTGTTAAATATTTTGATTTATTTAAGCGTAAATGTTTAACCGGCCGAATAGTTAACAATGAATCTTTTGAAGATTTTAATTTAGATTTTTATGAAAACGCCTCTAAGCAGATGAAGAAATCAAAGCCTAACCTACCTAATTTACTTTTGGGCACTTTGATTTCGTTGGCTTTAATTTTTTTCGGAACCTTACAACAGCAAAATAAAGATGATAATGCTTTAGTTATATTTATTGGCGTTGCAAGTTTGGCTTCTTTACTGTTAATTTACAAACAACGAAAGAAGTTGTTAAACTATGACTATAAAAGTCGTGTAATAGCTACGGGAATAGCTTTTTTGCTCGCTATTTTCCTTTTAAAAGGATTGAACTTTTACTTACTATCTATTATCTTAATTTTTAGTTTGGTTTTTCTTTATTTTGCTTTAAAAAAAGTAGAAGTGTAAAAATTTTTACTAAGTTTATTTAATAAAGGCTGTCGTTTCTTACGATGGCCTTTTTAATAATTTATATGCAAGTTTGGCGCTAAAAATAGAAAAACCTTTTTACTCTAAGCAAAAAGGTTTTTAAAAATCTGTTTCTTTTTTTTGTGCAAGGGGTAGCAGCGGCATCCTTTTTTTGCTTTTAAAAAGCAGAAAAAGATATAGCGGATAACCCGACCCTTTTTACTTTTGAAATAAAAAGGGATGCACCCAACTACTTATGCTTGTACGGCATACATCTTTTCGCGTTGCTCTTTTACTTTAGGGTCGTTCATATACTCGTCAAAACTCAAATAACGGTCTATCACGCCATTTGGTGTGAGTTCTACTACGCGGTTTGCCACACTTTGTGCAAATTCGTGATCGTGGGTAGTAAAAAGTACCGTGCCTTTAAAGTTTTTGAGAGAATTATTAAAAGCAGTAATCGACTCTAAGTCTAAGTGGTTGGTTGGCTCGTCTAACATTAAAACATTGGCGCGAATCATCATCATCCGGCTTAGCATACAACGCACTTTTTCTCCACCAGAAAGTACATCGGCGGTTTTTAGTCCGTCTTCTCCACTAAAGAGCATTTTTCCTAAAAAGCCGCGTATATAAACCTCTTCGCGTTCTTCTTTGGTTTTTGCAAACTGGCGCAACCAATCTACCAAGGTAAGATCTTTCTCAAAATAACCGGAATTGTCTAAAGGCAAATAAGATTGGCTGGTGGTTATGCCCCATTCAAATTTACCGGCTTTAGGCGTTTCTTGCTCGTTTAAAATTTCGTAAAAAGCTGTTGTGGCCCGAGAATCTCTAGAGAAAACCACCACTTTATCGCCTTTTGCAAGATTTAAATTGATGTTTTGAAATAACACTTCACCATCTTGCGATGCCGCCAGGTTTCCTACGTTTAAAATTTGATCGCCGGCCTCGCGTTCTCTTTCAAAAATAATAGCCGGATAACGTCTACTAGAAGGTTTTATCTCGTCTATATTTAATTTTTCTATCATTTTTTTACGCGAAGTAGCTTGCTTAGATTTTGCTACGTTGGCGCTAAAACGCTGTATAAATTCTTGTAATTCTTTTTTCTTTTCTTCGGCTTTTTTGTTTTGTTGGGCGCGTTGTCTGGCTGCCAATTGCGAAGATTCGTACCAAAAAGAATAGTTACCGCTGTAATGGTTTATCTTTCCAAAATCTATATCGGATATATGCGTACAAACCGCATCTAAAAAGTGACGGTCGTGCGATACTACAATTACGGTATTGTCATAATTTGCCAAGAAGTTTTCTAACCACGAGATGGTTTCATAATCCAAATCGTTGGTAGGCTCATCCATAATTAACACATCGGGATTGCCAAAAAGAACTTGTGCCAGAAGTACGCGTACTTTTTGTTTTCCGTCAAGGTCTTTCATCAACATATAATGTGCTTCTTCTTTAATGCCAAGGTTAGAAAGTAAGGCTGCGGCATCGCTCTCGGCATTCCAACCGTTCATTTCTTCAAAAGCCACTTGCAGTTCTCCAATTCTATCGGCATTCTCATCATTATAGTCTGCATAAAGGGCATCCATTTCTTGTTTTACATCAAAAAATGGTTTGTTACCGCGCAAAACCGTTTCTAAAACCGGATACTCGTCATACAAATTATGGTCTTGTTCTAAAACTGCCATACGTTTTCCGGGTTCTAAATGTACATTACCGGAGGTTGGCTCGATTTTACCGGCCAAAATTTTAAGGAAAGTGGATTTACCTGCGCCATTGGCACCAATAATACCATAACAATTACCATCTGTAAAGTTGGTGTTTACCTCATCAAAAAGCACACGTTTACCAAACTGTACCGATAAATTAGATACTGATAACATATTCTAAATTTTTTGCAAAAATAACTAAATAAAACTACTTCCGGAAAGATTAACTTTTAAGTTTTGGTTTTAACGCTGAGTTAACATTAACACTATCTTACAGCAACTATATTTGTGCGAGAGCCTACTATTTAAAACCACTATGCGATTCTTATTATTAGTACTTCTTAGCGGTATTTCTTTTATTTTTCTTTCTTGCGAAAATGAAAGTCAACCAAAAAGAACTTATTTTTCTGGAGAGATAGTTAATCCAACTTCTGATTTAATTACCCTAGAAAGACAAGATACTATTGTAGATAGTATTTATCTAAACGATAAAAACAAATTTTTTTATCAATTTCCTGAAGACGCAGAAGGTTTATACACTTTTAGACACGCTCCCGAAACGCAAATTTTTTATATTGAAAAAGGTGACAGCCTTTTGGTGCATTTAAATACGATAGAGTTTGACGAATCTATGATGTATAGTGGCGAAGGAGCAGCCAAAAATAATTTTCTTATGGAAATGTTTTTGCTAAACGAGGCTAATAACGATTTGTTATTTTCGTATTATAAAATACCACCTAGTGAATTTGCTGCTAAAACAGACTCGATAAAAAAACAAAGAGAAGAACGCTTAAACCAATTAACCGCAAAACATGCTTTCTCTGAAAGTTTTAAAGATTTGGCGCAAAAAACTATAGACTATGAGTTTTATGGCTTGTTAGAACGCTACTCGTTTTTGATAAAAAAATACGTAGAAGAATTTCAAAATCAATTTCCCGAAGATTTTTATGCCTACCGTGAGAAAGTAAATTTTAACGACAAAGATTTACAAGGCCATTATATTTACCGACGTTTTTTAGATAACTTCCTTAAAAATAAGTCTTTAGATTATTGTTTAAAAAATAATATGGATAGAGATTGCTATAGGTTACACAGTATAAATAACCTTCAACGAAGAATACAATTAGCAGATTCTATCTTTGACTTACCCGATTTAAAAAACCGTTTTATCAAAACCTTTGCGCAACGAGAAATTATCTATTCTGAAAAGGCTGCGCATATAGATACTGCTTTGCAAGTAATTAAAAAATTTGATTTAAGTAAAAAGAACAAACAAAAGCTTCGGGATTTGGCAGAAATACAAAGTTCTTTTTTAACGGGTCACGACATTTCCAACAAAAGCTTATTAAACAGTAAATTGCAAAAAGTTGCTTTTAAAGATATTAGCGACAAACCCAAGGTTTTATTTTATTGGTCTATTTATTCTGGGGAGCAACATAAGCGCCAACATACTATTGTAAATAAGTTACGGAATAAATATCCGGAAATTGCCTTTATAGGAATAAATGTAGATGCCAAAGAAACCGATCTATGGCAAAAAACCATTGAAAATTTTGATTATCACGAAGAGTACGAATATCAAATTTATAATGTAGGTGCTAAGAAACCTCTCTACAGAAATTACCTAAACAACATTTTATTTGTTAACGGAAACTCTATAGTAAAAGATGGCAGGTTACAACTAGACGATTCTTATCTGGAAGATTATATTTTGCAGTTTTTAAATATGTAAAACGATTCTTAGTTGTAGTGTAGATTTTACTTTATAAATGTCTTGCTGTTAAAAATTCCGTAAAGAAAAAAGCCTTCTAAAAAGAAGGCTTTATAATGCGATTTTTGGATTAAAAGAGATTTATTTATTTCCTTTTTTATAATCTGCTAAAAATTTCTCTAAACCAATATCGGTTAAAGGGTGTTTTAATAAACCATCTATAGAAGATAAAGGTCCGGTCATTACATCTGCGCCAATTTTAGCACAGTCTATTACGTGCATTGTGTGACGTATAGAAGCTGCAAGAATTTCGGTTTCAAAACCATAATTATCAAAAATTCCGCGTATTTCTGCAATCAAATTTAAACCGTCTGTAGAAATATCGTCTAATCTACCAATAAATGGCGATACATAAGTTGCGCCGGCTTTTGCTGCCAACAAAGCTTGTCCCGCAGAAAATACCAGCGTACAATTGGTTTTTATACCGTTATCGCTAAAATATTTTATTGCTTTTATGCCGTCTTTTATCATTGGTACTTTCACAACAATTTGCTCGTGTAAAGCCGCCAATTCTTCTCCTTCTTTAACAATATCGTCATAATTGGTAGCTATAACTTCTGCACTAACATCACCATCTACAATCTCGCAAATATCTTTGTAATGTTTAATAATATTATCTCTTCCGGTAATACCTTCTTTTGCCATTAAAGAAGGATTGGTAGTAACTCCATCTAAAACGCCTAAATCTTGCGCTTCTTTAATTTGCTCTAAATTAGCTGTGTCTATAAAAAATTTCATGTTGTGTTGATTTTTATTTTTTCTTGTTTACAAAGTTACAGTTTATAATGTTTCATTAGCATTTTCTCATACCATTTATCCGGCAAAATATGTTTTAACGCAATACTGAATTTTTGCAACCACTCTCCTACTTTATAATGAATAGTAGGATTATCTTCTTGCATTACTGCATAGACTTTTTTCGCCATAATAATAGGATCTTTTCCTTTATCCACGTGCTCATCCATCAATTCTAACGTGCGTTTGTAGTTTTTAGAATAAGGAGAACCTTCTATTACAGGAGCGTGATATCTTCCGGCAGCAATATTGGTGGCAAAATCTCCCGGCGCAATATTGGTCATTTTTATATTAAATTCCCTTAGCTCCATTCGGTAAGCTTCGGTGGTTAATTCTAAAGCGCCTTTGGTAGCAGAGTAAATTCCGCGATAGGGTAAGCCCATATAACCGGCAATAGAAGTAATGTTTATAATAAAGCCTTTTTTTCTTTTCCGCATAGACGGCAAAACAGCTTTTATTACCCGCAAAACCCCAAAATAATTGGTATCAAATACTTTCTGAATTTCTTCATCGGGGGTTTCTTCTAAAGGTCCGGTAATGCCCATTCCGGCATTATTAATAAGAAAATCTATCTTGCCTTCGGTGGTAATTACCTCGTTTACGGCAGCTAGAATACTTTCTTTTTTGGTTACATCTAAAGCTACAAAACTAATACCGTCTTGTTCTTTTTGTTTAGGATTTCGGCTGGTGCCGTAAACTTTATAGCCTTTTTGATGCAAAAAATTGCCAATAGCTTTTCCTATTCCCGAAGAAGCTCCGGTAATGAGTACTACTTCTTGATTCATTTAGTAAATTTATGCGGCAAATATCTACTTTTTCTATGTAAAATACCGACTAACCAATAAAAAATAAAAGGAAAATATAGGGAATAAAAAATGGCAAGCTACCCACATCACACCGCTACGACCGCTTACCCTTGCTGCGTTCCCGCCCTGGGGGATTCAGCAGGAGCTGGTTGTGTGGGACTTGCCGCTGCAAATATACAATGTTTATCTATTATTACAAGTATTTTTTAAATAGAATTACCTAAATTAGCTTTTTTTAAAAATTTTATTTTTATGAAAAAATATAAGGTATTGGTTTTCTTTTGTTTAAGCATCTTATTGCTTTCCTGTGGAAAAAACACAAAAAATGCAGCAGACAATTTTATTCTAAAAATTGAAAATAAAAAAGCTCCCTTACAAAAAGGAGACGCCATAAAACTTTCCGTAAAGAACAAAAAAAATTACGAAATAGACTCGGTTGTTTATACTTACGCAAATAAAAACCTGGCAAAAAGTATTAAAAACGAGCCTGTTTCCGTAAAGTTAGAAAAACCCTTTGGCAACAATCCGCTAAAAGCTACTGTTTATTTTGAGGATACTCAAATTGAAATTAACCAAAATCTAAGTTTACACAGCAAAACCAAACCTATTGTTTACGGTTACGAAATTATAAATTCGTATCCGCACGATAGTAATGCATTTACCCAAGGTTTAGAGTTTTATAAAGATACTTTATACGAAAGTACCGGGCAGCACGGTAAATCTAGTTTAAGAAAAGTAGGTTATAAAACCGGAAAAGTGCTTAAAAAAGTAGATTTAAATCCGGCTTATTTCGGAGAAGGAATAACTATTTTAAACAATAAAATTTACTTACTTACTTGGCGCTCCGGAGATGGTTTTATTTATGATGTAAATACTTTTGAGCGTTTAGAGACGTTCTCTTATAACAAAAGCAAAGAAGGCTGGGGCATTTGTAACGATGGTGAAAAATTATATAAAAGTGATGGCACAGAAAAAATCTGGATTTTAGACCCTGAAACTTTAAAAGAATTGAGCTACTTTCAGCCTGTGACACATAAAACGGTTTCTACCAAACTAAATGAATTAGAATATGCCAAAGGAAAAATTTATGCCAATACTTGGCAAAAAGATGGTGTAGCAATTATAAATCCCGAAACCGGCGTGGTAGAAGGTATTATAGATTTACGCGGACTTCGGAAAAAATTAGAAAATAACGATAAGCTTACCACCGTTGAACACGTTTTAAACGGAATTGCTTACCACAAAAAAAGCGGCAATTTTTTTGTAACCGGTAAAAATTGGGATACCCTTTTTGAAATAAGAATTTTTGAAAAATAAGCTATAATGAAATACCTATACAGTTTGCTCCTGCTCTGCTCTATTGTGCTTTGGAGCTCTTGTAGAAACGATTTTGAAACAGACCGCAGCTCCGGAAAATTGGTATTTTCTAAAGACACGGTTTATTTAGATACCGTTTTCAGCGGGATAGGCTCCAGCACCTATAACCTAACCGTGCATAACAAGAGTAAAAATGATATTCATATTCCTTCTATTCGTTTGGGCGAAGGAGAGAATTCTTATTACCGACTTAATGTAGACGGTTTACCCGGAAAAACCTTTGAGAATATTGAAATTCTAGCTGAAGACAGCATTTTTGTTTTTGTAGAAACCACTGCCAATATTGATGATTTTGCCACCACGCAAACCCAATTTCTTTATACAGATGCTATCGAGTTTGATACCGGTGCAAACCAACAAAAAGTAGAATTGGTAACCCTTATTCAAGATGCACATTTTCTTTATCCCGAAAAATTTGCAGATGGCTCTACGGAAGAATTAATTTTTGGTAATGGCGAAACCCAAGACACCTTATCCGGTTTTTACCTAGACGATTCTGAGCTTAATTTCACCAATCAAAAACCCTATGTAATTTATGGTTTGGCCGCCGTACCTTCTAATAAAACCTTACAAATAGATGCCGGCGCGCGTATTCACTTCCATAACGAAAGCGGAATTATAGTTGCCAACAATGGCTCTCTACAAGTTAACGGTTTGCCTAGTAACGATCCGGAAACTTTAGAAAACGAAGTGATTTTTGAAGGTAACAGATTAGAACCTTCTTTTAGCGAGAGACCCGGACAATGGTTTGGCTTATGGCTTACGCAAGGCAGCACCAACAATTCTTTTAATCACACAACCATTAAAAACGCACAAGTTGGTATTTTAATGGAGTCTAACGATGGTACCAATAACCCTACTTTAACTTTAAAAAATACGCAAATTTATAATTCTGCCAATTTTGGCTTATTGGCTCGTACAGGCCATATTGTTGGCGAAAACCTAGTTATAAATAATGCCGGACAAGCGGCTTTAAACCTTTCTTTAGGCGGAAAATATAGTTTTAATAATTCTACTTTTGTAAATTATTGGAACAATAGCTACAGAAATTTCCCCGCAGTACTTGTAGAAAATAGATTGGAAACCGCAGAAATAGAATTTGTGTCTGATTTAATTCAAGCAGATTTTAAGAACTGCATTATTTACGGAAACGAAAACTTAGAGCTAGGTCTAAACCCTACAGCTGAAGAAGGCATTGCTTTTAATTACAAATTTGAAAACTGTTTAATTAAATACAAAACCTATACTAACGACTTTACGGAAAACGACCCGCCTTTCTCTAACGAAACTTTTTTTGAAAATGTTCTTCTTAACGAAGCGCCATTTTTCTTAGATCCCAACCAAAATTTATTACAAATAAGCAACGAGTCTGCCGCCAACGGCTTAGCAAATCCTGCTACGGCAACCCAAAAAGACATTTTAGGAAACTTACGAAGTAGCAATCCGGATGCGGGCGCTTATGAAAGCACAAACTTTACGGAATAAAAAAACCATTTGAATTTATATATCAAATGGCTTTCTTAAATTTAATAAGTAATCAGAAAAAGTTACTTCATATACTTTTGCATAATTGGTTGTAATTGCATTGCCCAAGTTTGCGAAAGTTGCATAGAACGCTCCGTTAACATTGGAGTTTTTTCTAAAATTCGCTTTCCTGCCGGGGTGTCGTAAAAATCTAACATTTTTTGCAAATCTTCTTTACCTATAGTTTCAATATAAATATCTGCAACTTGCTTGTAAAGCGATTTCATTTCGTCTTTAACTTCTTTTTTAAAAGCCTCTTTTTTATCTGCCGGGATCATAGATGCCATTTGGTCTAAAGCACCACCCATTGCCCCTTCTGATTGAATTTCAATATAATTAATCAATTCGGCTTTGAATTCACCTGAGTTTGATTGGGCAAATGCTCCAAATCCCATTAAAAGAATTACAAATGTAAAAACGGTTTTCTTCATAATATTCATAAAATTTAGTTAGTAAATAAAGGTTTATCTTGCATCATAGCGTTTACCTTTTCTTTGGTTTCTGCTATAATTTTATCGTTATCTATGTTGCTAATTACGCGGTCTACATATTCTACCACTTCTTGCATATCTTCTTCCTTTAAACCGCGAGTAGTAATTGCTGCCGTTCCTACTCTAATACCCGAAGTAACAAAAGGAGATTTATCGTCAAACGGAACCATATTTTTATTAACCGTAATTTCGGCTTCTACCAATTTAGCTTCAGCTTCTTTTCCTGTAACGTCTTTATTCCGTAAATCTATCAACATCATATGGTTGTCTGTCCCGCCGGAAATTACCTGATAACCTTTATCTACAAAAGCTTGCGCCATTGCTTTAGCATTTTTCTTTACTTGCACCATATAATGCAAAAATTCATCTTTTAAGGCTTCGCCAAAAGAAACCGCTTTTGCTGCGATAATATGTTCTAAAGGTCCGCCCTGATTGCCCGGAAAAACAGCGCTATTTAAAAGAGAAGACATCTTTTTTAGTTTTCCGCTTTTTAACTTTTGCCCGTACGGATTTTCAAAATCTTTCCCCATCAAAATCATTCCCCCACGAGGGCCGCGCAAAGTTTTGTGTGTGGTTGTAGTTACTATATGGCAATGTGGCATTGGATCTGCTAGTAATCCTTTAGCAATTAATCCTGCCGGATGCGCCATATCTGCCAGTAAAATTGCATCTACTTCGTCTGCTATTTCTCTAAATTTTTTATAATCTATCTCACGAGAATAGGCCGATGCGCCGGCAATAATCATTTTTGGTTTTTCTTGATGTGCCATTTTACGCACGTGCTCATAATCTATCTTTCCGGTTTCTTTATCTACGCCGTAAAAAACAGGATTATACAATTTTCCGGAAAAATTTACCGGAGAACCGTGGGTTAAATGTCCGCCGTGAGACAAATCAAAGCCTAAAATTTTATCGCCGGGTTTTAAACAGGCTGCATAAACAGCCGTGTTGGCTTGCGAACCGGAGTGTGGTTGCACATTTGCATATTCTGCTCCAAACAATTCTTTTGCGCGTTCTATAGCTAAGGTTTCTACTTTATCTACTACTTCGCAACCGCCATAATACCGTTTACCGGGATAACCTTCTGCATATTTATTGGTTAAAACAGATCCGGCTGCTTCCAAAACTTGTTCACTTACAAAATTTTCGCTGGCTATTAACTCTAAACCATTTTTTTGACGCTGCTTTTCAGCTTCAATCAAATCAAAAATCGCTGTATCTCTTGTCATCATAAAAATTTTCGTTAAATATTCATCAAAAATAAAAAAAGCATTCGGTTAATTATGATAAAATAATATATTTGAATGCAATCAATTTATAAATTATTCTTTTTTTATTGCTTATGACCATTACTGCAAACGATCCCAAGCGTAAAAGCTGGCTAAATGTACCGAAAGATTCAGACTTTCCTATACAAAATATACCTTTTGGCGTATTTTTAACGCGCGATGATATTATCACAATAGGCACCAGAATTGGCGATTATGCGATAGATTTAGGAGCCTTACACCAACTAGGTTATTTTGAGGGAATTCCGCTCACTGACGACATTTTTTTACAAGATACTTTAAACGATTTTATTGCCGACGGTAGAAAAACCTGGCGAGCAGTAAGAAACCGCATTGCAGAAATTTTTGATGCGGAAAATACCAGCTTGAAAGATAATGAAGACCACCGTAAAACGGTTTTGTTTACGCTAGATGAAATAGAAATGCAGTTGCCGGTTCAAGTTGGTGATTATACAGATTTTTATTCGAGTAAAGAACATGCTACCAACGTTGGCAAACTTTTTAGAAGCAAAGAAGATGCACTAATGCCAAACTGGTTACATATGCCGGTAGCATATCATGGTAGAAGTTCTTCTATAGTTGCAAGTGGCATTCCTGTACATAGACCACAGGGTCAAAAGATGCCGCCGGGAGCAGAAAAGCCTATTTTCGGTCCGTCTAGAAAAGTAGATTTTGAGTTAGAGATGACATTTATCACAACTGCCGGAAACCCAATTGGCGAACCAATTTCTGTAGAAGATGCAGAAGATTATATTTTCGGAATGGTTTTGTTTAACGATTGGAGCGCGCGCGATATCCAAACTTGGGAATATAAACCCTTAGGACCGTTTTTGGCAAAGAATTTCGCTTCTACCGTAAGCCCTTGGATTGTTACTTTAGACGCTTTAGAGCCTTTCCGTACAGAAGGACCTAAACCGGTGGTAGAGCAATTGCCTTATTTACAAACTTCCGGTAAAAAAACTTTTGATATAAATCTAGAAGTTGCTTTACAACCTAGAAATAAAGAAGAAACAACACTTACAAATTCTAATTTCAAGTATTTGTATTGGAATATGAGTCAACAACTCGCACACCACACTATTAATGGTTGCCCGGTAAACAGTGGCGATATGATGGGAAGCGGAACTATTTCCGGCGATAAACCAAAAACCTATGGCTCTTTATTAGAGCTTTCCGGAAACGGGAAAAATCCTGTAAAATTAAACGAAGGCGGCGACCGCAAATTTGTAGAAGATAACGATACAATTATTATGCGCGGCTATTGTAAAAATCAGACTATACGACTTGGTTTTGGCGAAGTACGCACAAAATTATTGCCTATTTTTGAAAGCAAATAAAAACCTAAGCAGAAAAAAACTGCTACCAAAAAATAGTAAGTTTATAGAAAGCTGTTTCAAAAAATAGAAGATTTTGAAACAGCTTTTTTTTATTCTACGTGTTTTGCAATTTGGCTGGCCTCAATAGCTTGGTGCGATGCATCTCCTATAACTTCACCATTTTCCAACACAATTACTTGTGGCGATTGGTGCGTTACCCTAAACTTTTCGGCTATTTTATTCGATAAATCACGATAACGTATCAAATCTAAAAAATAAAGCGCTATTTTATTTTCATCAAAATCTGCTTCGGCTTCAAAGCGGTTTAAAACCATTCGGCTAATGCCGCAACGCGTAGAATGTTTAAAAATCACCACTACTTTGTTGTGAGACGTTTCTACCAATTCATTTATCATCGCTTCGCTATCTATTGCTTTCCAAGCTAAAGAAGATTTTTCTTCGTTTGTGTCTGTATCTTTTCCGAATAAATTATCTAAAAAACCCATTTTTCTGTAATTAAAATTATGCTGTAAGATATTAAAATAATTAATTTTAAACAGGATTTTAGAAATGCTTAACGCTTCTTAATTTAAAATTATTGGCTTTTGTAGTATCTTTCCGTAGCACCTAAGCTGTAATTTTGACAGTATTCATTAGCAAGAAAAGTGACTTTTTGTCGTGTTTTTAAAAAGGCATATCTCTTGCTAAACAATAAGAAAACAAAAGAATATGAACTTTAATAATTTTACCATAAAATCACAAGAGGCCATCCAACAAGCGCAGCAGCTTGCGCAGGAATTGGGCCATCAGCAAATAGAGAACGAACACATTTTTAAAGCCATAAGTATGGTAGATGAAAATGTAATGCCTTTTTTGTTGAAAAAATTAAGTATTAATGTAAACCTATTTACCCAATTATTAGACAAAACCTTAGAAAGTTTTGCCAAAGTAAGTGGTGGCGATATTATGTTTTCGCGGGAAGCGGGCAAATCGGTTAACGAAGCTGTCAGCATCGCTAAAAAGATGAACGATGAATATGTTTCTATAGAACATCTTATTCTAGCAATCTTTAAATCGAATTCTAAAGTAGCGCAAATTTTAAAAGATCAAGGCGCTACCGAAAAAAACCTAAAAGCAGCTATTGAAGAATTACGCCAAGGCGATCGCGTAACTTCGCAAAGTGCCGAAGAAACCTATAATTCCTTAAACAAATACGCCAAGAATTTAAATGAAATGGCAGAAACCGGCAAATTAGATCCGGTAATTGGTAGAGACGAAGAAATACGCCGTATTTTGCAAATTCTTTCGCGTCGTACCAAAAACAACCCGATGCTGGTAGGAGAACCCGGTACCGGTAAAACCGCCATTGCAGAAGGTTTGGCGCATAGAATTATTGCCGGCGACATTCCTGAAAATCTTAAAAATAAAGTAATCTACTCCTTAGATATGGGCGCTTTAATTGCAGGTGCAAAATATAAAGGAGAGTTTGAAGAACGACTAAAAGCGGTGATAAAAGAAGTTACTTCCAGCGATGGAAATATTGTACTATTTATAGACGAAATTCACACCTTGGTTGGTGCCGGTGGCGGACAAGGCGCTATGGATGCGGCCAATATTTTAAAACCCGCTTTAGCGCGTGGCGAGTTGCGTGCTATTGGAGCAACCACTTTAGATGAATACCAAAAGTATTTTGAAAAAGACAAAGCTTTAGAACGTCGTTTTCAAAGAGTTACGGTAGATGAACCAGATACAGAAAGTGCAATTTCCATCTTACGTGGAATTAAAGAAAAGTACGAAACCCACCATAAAGTACGTATTAAAGACGAAGCAATTATTGCGGCGGTAGAACTTTCGCAACGCTACATCACCAATAGATTTTTGCCGGACAAGGCTATTGATTTGATGGATGAAGCTGCATCAAAATTACGAATGGAAATAAATTCTAAACCGGAAGAATTAGATGTTTTAGATCGTAAAATAATGCAATTAGAAATTGAAATTGAAGCGATTAAACGCGAAAAAGATGAAGAAAAATTAAAGTCGCTTCAAGCGGATTTAGCCAATCTTAAAGAAGAACGCAGCGAGTTAAACGCGCAATGGCAAAATGAAAAAGGCGTGGTAGATAACATTCAGCAGGCCAAAACAGACATTGAAAACTTTAAGTTGGAAGCAGAACGTGCAGAACGCGAAGGCGATTATGGCAAAGTAGCCGAAATTAGGTACGGAAAAATAAAAGAAGCCCAAGAACGTTTGGAAAAACTGCAAAAAGAAATGGCAGAACAAAAAGCCAGCGGTTCTAAAGCTTTAATTCAAGAAGAAGTTACCAACGAAGATATTGCTGATGTTGTAGCAAAATGGACGGGAATTCCGGTAACTAAAATGCTACAAAGCGAACGCGAAAAACTCTTACATTTAGAAGAAGAATTGCACAAACGTGTGGTAGGCCAAGATGAAGCTATACAAGCGGTAAGTGATGCTATTAGAAGAAGCCGCGCCGGCTTGCAAGATCAAAAAAGACCAATTGGTAGTTTTTTATTTTTAGGAACAACCGGCGTTGGTAAAACCGAATTAGCAAAAGCTCTAGCCGAATATCTCTTTAATGATGACGCTGCTATGACGCGAATAGACATGAGCGAATACCAAGAACGCCACTCGGTTAGTAGATTAGTCGGCGCGCCTCCGGGATATGTAGGCTATGACGAAGGCGGCCAATTGACTGAAGCGGTTAGAAACAAACCTTACTCGGTTGTGTTATTAGACGAAATTGAAAAAGCACATCCGGATACTTTCAACATTCTTTTACAGGTTTTAGATGAAGGTAGATTAACCGATAACAAAGGACGCTTAGCAGATTTTAGAAACACGATTATTATAATGACTTCCAATATGGGAAGCCACGTGATTCAGGAAAAATTTGATGCGGTGCAAGATATTGAAACCGCTATGGAAAGTGCCAAAGTAGAAGTTCTTGGTTTGCTAAAACAACAAGTGCGTCCGGAATTTTTAAACCGTATAGACGATATTGTAATGTTTAGTCCGTTAAGTCAAGAAAACATTAAAGAAATTGTTGGTTTGCAATTAAAAGGAGTGAGCAAAATGTTGGCAGAACAAAACATTACTATAGACGCTACCGAAGAAGCAACCGCAGTTTTATCCCAAAAAGGATTTGACCCACAATTTGGTGCCAGACCGGTAAAAAGAACCATTCAAAAAGAAGTGCTTAATAAACTTTCTAAAGAAATTCTTGCCGGTAAAGTTTCCGCAGAAAGTATAATTTTAATAGATGCTTTTGATGGCGAAATTGTTTTTAGAAACGAAACCGCACCAAGCGTAGAAAGCTAAAATATAACAAAAGTTAACTATAAAAAGCAGTCAAAAAATTAGATATAAGCTCATTTTGAGATTAAGACTAAACTTAGAATGATTCTTTTTCTTCAGTACAACTAAGCCTTTCCGTTAAAAATTTTTGAAGCCTTGGAAAAAATTTAGGAAAGGCTTAGTGATTTTTTGCTCTTAGCAAAAAAATACCTAAGAAAAAGCGTCTTTTCTTTTGGTTCGTTTTCTTTGGACGAGCAAAGAAAATGAACGGACTGTGTAAGTAAGCAATATTCTTATCGATATTCTGCAAATTTAATGGTAAAGCTTTCGCTCTATTTAGAAAAGAAGTTTTGACTGCTTTTTTTATTATTTATCGGTTGAGCTTTGTAAATTGAGCCTTCTATAAGATTGTTTATTCATGAAGATTTTACACACCGCAGATTGGCATATCGGGAAACGTTTGCACAAGCACTATTTGTACAAAGATTTCGATTTATTTATTGGTTGGTTGTGCGATTTGGTGCACCAAGAACAAATTGATGTTATCTTGGTTTCGGGCGATGTGTTTGATTTAGCAAACCCTTCCGCGGAAGCGAGAAAACAATATTACCAAGCTTTAATTGCTTTAAAAAGTTTAAACTGTCATTTGGTGATAACTGGCGGCAACCACGACTCTCCCAGCATGTTAGATGCGCCAAAAGATTTGTTGCAAGCTTTAGAAATGACGGTTATTGGCGGTTTGCCCGAAAAAATAGAAGATTGCATTATTGCTTTACCCAACGCAAAAAACCCGGAAGTTGTAATTGCCGCCCTCCCCTATTTGCGTGATGCCGATGTGCGTTTGGCCAGCGAAGGAAATACTTACGAAGATAGACTAGCAGCAATTAGACAAGGAATTCAAGCGCGGTTTGATGAAGCTGCAGCAATCTGCCAAGAAAGATATCCAGACATTCCCGCCATCGCAATGGGACATTTGTACGCGGCCGGCGTAAGCACTTCAGAAAGTGAGCGCGATATACAAATTGGAAACCAAGCGGCCTTTAAAGCAGAACAATTTAACGCATATTTTTCGTATGTTGCTTTGGGGCATATTCATCAACCACAGCGTGTAAATGCACCAATTCCTACATTTTATAGTGGCTCTCCGCTAATGTTTTCGTTTAGCGAACGTAAAGATGAAAAACGCGTGTTGCTAATTGATACCAATAAAGGTTTTGAACCAGAAAGTTTTGCAATTCCGTCGTTTAGAAAATTACTAAAAGTTGCCGGAAGTTTGGAAGAAGTGCAAGATAAATTAGCAAATCTACAGCACGAAGGCAAATTAGATACTTTGGTAGAAGTAGAAATGCGCGAGCCAGACTATAGCACAAAAAAATTGGCGCAGTTAGACGAGCTCATCAGTAATTTTAAAAAAGAGCATATTGAAATTATAAAATACCGAGCGCAGTTTAAAAATCAGCAGCAACAAAGCAGCGAAGTTTTTGGCAGCAGACAAAATTTAGAAGATTTAAAACCCAAAGAAGTCTTTGAATCTTTGCTAGAAAATGAAACTTATTTGCCAGAAGAAAAACAAGAATTACTCCACACCTTTGACGAATTAAAAGAACTGCTAACCACCGAATAGTTACTTACAAAATGAAAATTTTAAAGCTGCATTTTAAAAACATCAATTCCTTAAAGGGCGAACACGAAGTAGATTTTACCAAAGCGCCATTTGTACAAAATAATTTATTTGCAATTACCGGTCCCACAGGAAGCGGAAAAACCACTTTGCTAGACGTGATTTCGTTGGCAATTTTTAACCAAGTACCGCGTTTGGGAAAAATGAGCAATACAGAAATTCTGCGAAAAGGCGCCATTCTAACCCGCAACCAACAAGAAGCTTTTGCTAAAGTTACTTACGCTTGCGCGGAAGGAGAATTTTGTTCGCATTGGGAAATTTCTACTGCAAGAACAGGAAAATTGCGCGAATATGAAATGTTTGTTTCGGAAGTTGCCACGGATAAGACTTTGCCGTTAAAAAAGTCTGAAGTTCCAACAAAAAACGAAGAATTAATCGGTCTTAATTACGAGCAGTTTATCAAATCTGTGGTCTTGGCACAAGGAGATTTTGCCAAATTTTTGCAAGTTCCTAAAAAAGAACGCGGCGCACTTTTAGAAAAAATAACCGGCACCGGAATTTATAGACAATTGGGACAATTGGCGTATAAAAAATATGGCGAATTAGAGAAAACCGTAAAAGAACAAGAAACTAAAATCTCGACTTATGAAGAGCAATTAATTCCGGAAGAAGTTTATAAAGAAAAGCAAACGCAGGCCAAAGAATTGCAGCACGAAAAAGAAAAACTCCAAAAAAATATAGAAGAACTTAAAACTGCGATAACAGAAAAAGAAAAATTAGCGGAGTTAGAAAAAAGCTTACAAAAGCTTACTGCAAAAAATGAAGAAAACGAGGAAAAGCTAAAGAATTTCAAAAAAGAAAAAGGTGCAGCTCTAAAAAATCACCAAGAATTACAAGGCTTTACGGAAGAATTTCAGCAATGGAAAAATCTTTCGGAACAAGTAGCAAACTTGAAAGAAAAAGAGAACTACAGCCAAGAAAAATTAGTCGATACCAAAGCAAAGTTAAAACAAAATGGTGAAGTCTTTCGCACTACTTTTGGGTTGGACTTTACGGAAGAAAACTTTCAAGAGAAGCTTCGAGATTACAAAATAAAAGTCAGGGAATTATATAAAGATAAGCAAAGTATTGGCACCGAATTTCAAGCACTAGCAAAAAGCCTTCAGCAAGAATTGAAAGAATTTGGTTTGAAATTATCAAAAAAGAATCCGCAAGAAAACCTTCAGCAACTAGAAGAATTACAGCGTCAAAACGAAAATAAAAAGAACAACTTAGAACAAAAACATGCTTTTTCTGAAAACACAAAAATCAATGAGGAGCAAGAAAAAATTCAGCTACAGCTAAAAGAAATCCGAAAAGCGGAGAAGTTAGAGGTTGAAATTCAGCAATTAGAAAAAGAAGTTACCAAATCTAAAACCGAACAAGAAAAGAATAAAAAAGAAATTGAAGGTTTTCCTGAAAAAATAAAAGAATTAGCTCGAAAACTTGAAATGCTAAACCTGCAAATAGAAACCAAAGAAAAGGAGCAGAAAATAGCATTATTACAAAAAAAATTAGAAGATTACCGCAAAGAATTAGAAGCAGAAAAACCCTGCCCGTTATGCGGAAGTTTAGAACATCCGTACGCAGAATATTTGCCGGAAAAAGACGATAAGATTAAAACTGCGCTAAAAAAATTACAAAACGAACTAGACACAAAAAAGAAAGAATTAACACAAACAGAAACCAAGTTAGAGACTGCGCTTGCAAAAAACCAAAGCTTAGAAAAATCTATTTTAGAAAACGAATCTGAAATACGAACAAAACAGGAAATCTATAAAACAGAATTTTCTCAAAATTTACAAAGCTTGAAACTGCAAGATTTTGCCGATTTAGAAGAAAAATACAGCAACAAAATAGATGCTTTGCAGTCTTATGAAAAGTTTTCACGCCAAGGGGAAGAATTAAAAAAGGTCTTAAAAAATTTAAAAACGCTAAATGTTTTGCTTCAAGAAGGAAAACGTAAACAAGAGGAAATAGCCGAAGTCTTTAACGGTAAAAACTTTGAAGAAGAGTTGGCACAAGCCGAAAAAAATTATTTCAATTTCAGCCAAGAAGAAAGTCAGTTAAAAAAACAACAAACCGATTTAGAAAAAGAAAAAAACGAAATAGAAAAAAAGCTGCAAAAAACCACCAAAACCTTAGAAGCCAATTTAAAACCTTTGGGTTATGTTTCTATTCCGCAAGCTTTAAAAAATCTATTACCACATAATCTTTTAAGTAACTATCAAAAAGAGCGTGAAGATTTAAAAAATAGGCAAATAAGTTTACATACTCGCATTAAAGATTTAAAAGACCAACAAAAAACTGCGCAAGAAAAAGCAGTCAGTACTAGTTTAGAAGATTTACAAGAAAGTTTAGAGCAGAAAACGGAAAATCAAAAAGCATATGATGAAGATTTGCAGGAATTACATCGCATAATTACCAATCAGCAAAAAAACATCAAAACGATTAATAAGTTAAAATCTGAAATAAGCGAACAGTTAAAAATCAACAAACGCTGGAAAATATTACGCGATTTAATTGGCGATGCAACGGGAAATAAATTTAACGATTATGCACAAGATTTAACTTTATCGCAATTGCTTATTTTGGCCAATAAACGCTTGGCATTACTCAGCGATCGTTACAAAATGGACAAACCATTACCAGACGAAGACGACAGCTTAGTAGCGATTGATAAACACATGGGCGGACAACGAAGATCTGTAAAAACCTTATCTGGCGGCGAAACTTTTTTACTGAGTTTAGCGCTGGCTTTAGCCTTGTCTGATTTTGCTTCACGCAACGTAGAAATCAACAGTTTATTTATAGACGAAGGTTTCGGAACTTTAGACCCGGAAACTTTAGACCAAACTTTAGATACTTTAGAAGTTTTACAAGCAAAATCTTCTAAAATGATTGGCGTTATTAGCCACGTGGCGAGTTTAAAAGAACGGATTGCTACGCAAATTCAGTTGAGTCAAAACGGACAAGGTTACAGTAGTTTGAAAGTGGTTTGAGATTAGTTTTTGAGTTTGTTAGTTGATTAGTTTTTGAGTTGAAATTGAAGACGAAATTGAAGATGTGATGAAAAAATAAATAATCTATTACGTTTATACTTAAAGTTTTTCCATAAAAAAATCAGCGTACAGGGAAATCAAAATAGGTGTTGGGAAAAGGTTCATTGTATAAAGTGTAATGCCACCATTCTTTGGGATAGGCAATGAAGCCAAATTTTCGCATTCCCTTTTTGAGCAATTTTCTATTTTTCTTTTGTTTTTTACTGATTTTACGCGTGCCGTGATGCGAAATCTCTCCGAAAAAATCATACGGACTTCCCATATCCAATTCTCTTCCGGTTTTTAAATCTATCAAGGTTAAATCTATTGTACTGCCACGCGAGTGTCCGGATTTGGTAGCTATATAACCCAAAGAAAACAAATCTTTTTTGGCTACATTGGGATAAAATTCTTTTTTGGTTAAAGTATCTTCTGTTTTCCGCGCCCAATCCGTAAAATGATTTACCGCGCGCTGCGGTCTGTAGGCGTCAAAAATTTTAAATGTATATCCTTTCCGTAAAAAAAATTCATTTGCCTTTTTAAGTTGCTGTAAAGCTTTTTTACTTAAAATAGCTTCGGGTTGCTGATAGCCATTTATCGGTTTTCCGGTAAAATTATGATTGCTCGCATAACGAATTTCTAATACAACAAGATCTAAAGAATCAGTTACATATCCGAATTCCGGCGGAATCTTATTTGTTTGCGAATAAGTATTCCAAACGCATAAAATTCCGCACAAAAAACAGATAATTTTCTTCATTGTATTACTTCTTGTCTTTCGAAACCGGGAAACCACGATCGCGCATTAAAGCATCTATTTTTGCTTCGCGACCTCTAAATTGTTTGTAAGCTTCTGCAGGATCTATCGCATTTCTTGGTGCAAACAAATATTTTACCAATTTATGCGCTAATTCTTTATCATAAAATCCGCCTGGAGCTTCCGCGAAAGCTT
Source organism: uncultured Mesonia sp. (assembly GCA_947494545.1). Lineage (GTDB taxonomy): Bacteria > Bacteroidota > Bacteroidia > Flavobacteriales > Flavobacteriaceae > Mesonia. The sequence continues at coordinate 126,105 of CANLVH010000006.1, forward strand.
CTGCGGCATCAGAAGTTAAAACATCTGCCCACAAATAACCGTAATAGCCGGCAGCATAACCTTCGCCAGAAAAGATATGACCAAAATGTGGCGTGCGGTGACGCATTACAATTTGTTCGGGTAAACCTAAACTGTCTAAAGTTTTCTTTTCAAATTCGGCTACATCAATATTTTCCGGATTTGCGGTATGCAATTTCATATCTATCAAAGCCGAAGCTAAAAACTCTGTTGTGGCAAAACCTTGGTTAAAAGTAGCGGCTTTTTTAATTTTATTTACCAATTTTTGCGGAATTACCTCATCTGTTTTATAATGACGTAAATATTTATTAATCACTTTATCTGTAGACAACCAGCGTTCTAACAATTGCGATTGAAACTCCGTATAATCGCGTACCCCACCATTAAGTGTAGGATAATCTACCTCTGCCGATAAAAAGTGCAAAGCGTGACCAAACTCGTGGAAAAATGTTTCGGCATCATCCCAAGAAATTAAAACCGGTTCTCCCGGCGCAGGTTTTATAAAATTAGAATTGTTAGAAGCCAATACGGGTTTATTTCCTTCTAAAGCAGTTTTACTACGGTAAGTAGTTGCCCAAGCGCCGGAGCGTTTTCCTTGGCGCGCATACGGATCTAAATACCACAAACCAACAAGGCTGTCAGTGTCTTTTTTATGTACTTCATAAACTTCTACATCTTCGTGAAAAACCGGCACGCTACCATCTGTAATTTTTTCAAATTTATAATCAAACAACTCACCTGCGGTAAAAAATAGTGCTTGTTTTAAATTATCTAAGACCAAATATTCTTTAATCTCTTCGCTATCAAGATCGTATTTTTCTTTACGAACTTTCTCTGCGTAATACCTATAATCCCAAGGTTTAATTTTAATATCGTGGCCCAACTCACTGGCCAATTTTTGCATATCTGCAATTTCTTCTTTGGCTCGCTCTACGGCTGCCGGCCAAACTTTTAACATCAAATCCATTGCTTGTTCGGGCTCTTTTGCCATTCTGTTTTGCAAACGCCACGAAGCAAAATTATTGTAACCCAAAAGCTCTACCCGCTCATCTCTAAGCTTTAAAATTTGCGCAATAATTTCTTTATTGTCGTACTTATCTTCGTTATCGCCACGCGAATAATAATTTTTCCAAACTTTTTCGCGCAGGTCGCGATTATCTGAATACGTCAAGAACGGATCCATAGAAGAACGCGTGTTGGTAATAGCATATTTACCTTTTTTATCGCGCTCTTCGGCGGAAGTGCCAGCTGCTTTTACAAAAGATTCGGGTAAACCGTCTAATTGATTTTCTTCTAAATAAACCACATAATTTTCTTCATCTGCCAAAACATTGTTAGAAAAATCGGTATACAAACCGGAAAGTTCTTTCTGAATTTCTGCATAGCGTTCTTTATCTTCTTTAGAAAGATTGGCGCCATTCATGGTAAAACGTTCGTAAATTAAATCTAACGTACGTTGTTTTTGCTTGCTTAACGGATTTTTCTGCGACTGCTCATAAACGCTTTTTATACGCTGAAAAAGCTTTTCGTTTTGTAAGATTTGCGATTGGTAGTCAGCTATTTTGGGAGCTAACTCTTTTTGCACAGCTCTAAAATCTTCCGAAGATAAATTACTGCTGTAAATTCCGTAATAGGTAAAAGCCCTGTCTAAAGGTTCACCGGCTTTTTCCATAGCTACAATTGTGTTTTCAAAGCTCGGTTCTGCCTCTTGCTTGCTTATGCTATCTAACTCTTGCAAATGCATCTCCATACCTTTGGTAATGGCCGGTTTTATCATTTTTACCTGCATTTCGTCAAATGCCGGAACGCCTTGATACGGGCCATCCCATTTTTGCAATAATTTTGGCATATTTTCCGATTCGTTTTTGTTTTGTGTTTGCTTTTCGGAATTATTTTGGCACGCGCTAAAGAGAATAAGCGCCGCAATTCCGAGACTTTTTGTGGTTGCTTTCATTTTACTTATTTAAAGCTTTAAAGATAAAATATTTTTTGAGATTGGCAGATTAGTTTTTGCTTTGTCCTTTACGGAAATCAAAAAGCTTAGCCAGCAAATAAGTTCCGCTATATTCTGCATTTTGCTCACTACCTAATAAATTTCTTTACGGAAAAAAGCATAAAAAAATCCGTTAATCAGAACAGATTAACGGATTTTAAATATATGCTTCTATGTCTTATTTGGCTACATTTACCGCGCGGGTTTCTCTAATAACCGTAATTTTTACTTGCCCGGGATAGGTCATATCTGTCTGAATTTTTTGTGAAATCTCAAAAGACAAGTTAGACGCTTTTTCATCGGTTACTTTTTCGCTTTCTACAATAACACGTAATTCGCGTCCGGCTTGAATAGCGTAAGCTTTTTTAACGCCCGGAAACTCAAATGCAATGTTTTCTAAATCTTTTAAACGCTGAATGTAAGAATCTAAAACCTGGCGTCTTGCTCCCGGTCTCGCGCCGCTAATAGCATCGCAAACCTGTACAATTGGCGATAGAAGCGAAGTCATTTCTATCTCGTCGTGGTGCGCGCCAATAGCGTTGCAAACATCTGGTTTTTCGCCAAACTTTTCTGCCCACTCCATTCCTAAAATAGCGTGCGGAGTTTCTGTTTCTGTTTCCGGCACTTTTCCTATATCGTGCAACAATCCGGCACGCTTGGCAAGTTTCGGGTTTAACCCAAGTTCTGATGCCATTACGCCACACAGTTTTGCCACCTCTCTAGAGTGTTGCAACAGGTTTTGCCCGTAAGAAGAACGATATTTCATACGGCCTACAGTTTTAATCAATTCTGGATGTAAACCGTGAATTCCTAAGTCGATTACCGTTCGTTTTCCTATTTCTATAATCTCCTCGTTTATTTGCTTTTTGGTTTTTTTTACCACTTCTTCAATACGCGCCGGGTGTATACGGCCGTCTGTTACCAATTTATGCAAAGACAAGCGTGCAACTTCACGACGTACAGAATCAAAACAAGAAAGAATAATAGCTTCCGGGGTATCGTCTACAATAATTTCTACACCGGTTGCGCCTTCTAAAGCTCTAATATTACGGCCTTCTCTACCAATAATACGACCTTTAACATCGTCGCTTTCCAAATTAAATACAGAAACGCAATTATCTATTGCTTCTTCTGTACCAATGCGTTGTATGGTATTGATTACTATTTTTTTGGCTTCTTGTTGCGCTGTCATTTTAGCATCTTCAATCGTATCTTGAATAAGTGCCATTGCATCTGTTTTGGCAGACTCTTTTAAAGATTCTATCAACTGTTTTTTGGCATCTTCTGCGCTAAGACCGCTAATAACTTCTAATTGTTTTACTTTAGATTGATGCAGTTTTTCTACTTCATCTTGTTTTTTATCTAAAACCTCGTTGCGCTGGTTGTAGTTATTTATTTTTTCTTCCAGCTTTTTATTTAATTTCTTATTTTTAGAAAGCTCGTTAGAAACTTGCGATTCTTTATCGCGCGTGCGTTTTTCCGCTTCAGCTATTTTTTTATCACGGCTCATGATAACTTTCTCGTGCTCAGATTTAAGCTCGATAAACTTTTCTTTAGCCTGTAATATTTTGTCTTTCTTTTTGCTCTCGCCTTCTTGTCTAGCTTCTTTTAAAATGCTTTCGGCTTCTTTTTTGGCGTCGGCCAAAATAGAATTGGCATTATTTTCTTGTTTTTTGTTTGCTATTGTATAGCCAACCGCCGCGCCAATAATTATTGCGACAATAGCTACTACTACTGTTATGATTATTTCCATAGATTATATTTAAATAAAAAAAGCCTGTATTGGCATTAGGTTTTGTATAAAACTCCGTTATATACAAGTTTAGGGCTAACAAATTGATCAAGGATCCGTTCTTAGACGGCGTGCTTTAACAATTTAGACTCACCCTTTTTAATTAGTAAGTGTTGAGTTTATCAAAAAAAATAACCAATACAGGCAGTAAAACCTTGTTTTATTTTAAAGAACGCTAATGCGACAAATGTTTTTCTAGCATAGAATTTAAAGCGTTTAGCTTTTCTTCTGCTTCTTCCACTTGTATGCTTTTATGTATAGATTGCTGCTCGGTTTTTCCTGCAAATTGTAAGGCGCACATTGCCAAAACATCTTGCTTATCTCTAACAGCATAACTTTGCTCAAATTGTTTTATAACAGCTTCAATCTTTTTTGCAGCCTTGCGCAAACCTTCTTCTTGTTCTGGCGCAATAGTTAACGGGTAAACCCGATCTGCAATAGAAATTTTTATTTTTAACTTTTCAGCCATTTATTTCTATTCTGAAAGTTGTACGATACAATGATCAATTTCTCGAATCAAGCTATTTATTTTGAGTTTTGTATCTCTCTTAAATTCTTTACTGCCCAGCATTGCGTTAGCAGTTTTTAACGACTGATTTTCTTTTGTGATGCTTTCTATTTTTTCTTCCAGCTGCTTTTTATATTCTTGCTGCTGCAATAAGTCTTCTTCTAACCGGTTATTTTTCTGCTCTAATCTTTCTTGTTTTTTTAACAACTGATCAAGCTTATCTTCCAGAGAATTAACTATTTGCATCAAATCACTCATCTGCTTTCTCGTAATGCTTACACGCACAAAGTTAATATACCTTTAGCAATAAGCCAACAGTTTTTTTGCTAATTTTTTTAAAATATCCCAATTCTACTCGGTAAATACACTTAAGTAAAAAGCCTAAATAGAGCAGGTTTAGACAATTAAATTAATAAATTAGCTGTATTGCGCTTTTTAAAAACGTTTTCAGAAATAATTTAAAATATATTCCGTTTAACGTAATTGGGGGTAACAAATTTACGTTTAAAATATTCTATAAAAATTATAAACAACTCGCATTGCAATTTAAGATGTTTCCTTTATATTTATCGATTCCCCGGCAACATAAAGTTAATACCGCATGAGAAAATTATGGCTTTTAGCCCTTTTAATTAATGCGCAGTTTACCTATGCTCAGTCAGAACTGCCACAAGATTATTTTGCTAACCCTTTAGACGTTCCGCTAATTTTGTCCGGTACTTTTGGGGAGTTGCGCTCCAATCATTTTCATAGTGGTTTAGATATTAAGACAAAGCAGCAAACCGGTTTAAAAGTTTTGGCTGCCGCCGAAGGATATGTTAGTCGCATAAAAATATCGCATTTTGGTTACGGAAAAGCTATTTACGTAAAACATCCTAATGGCTACACGACGGTTTATGGGCATTTAAACGGCTTTTCTTCTGCCATAGACAAATATGTAAAACAGCGTCAATATGCAAAAGAAACCTATGAAATTGAACTTTTTCCCAAAGCCGGAGAGCTACCGGTTAAAAAGCAAGAAATTATAGCATTTAGCGGAAATACCGGCGGAAGCGGTGGGCCACATTTGCATTTTGAAATAAGAGACGGCAACGCACGACCTATGAATCCGTTAGATTTTGGTTACGAAATAAAAGACACCAAATTTCCTACGGTAAAAAGTGTATATGCATATCCGCAAACCAATAATTCGCACTTAGACGAATCGGGTTTAACCCAAAAAATTAGACTTATTCCTATAGCTAATAACGAGTATGTTGCAGAAACAGTTCACGCTTACGGTAAAATTGGTTTTGGTATAGAAACCATAGACCAATTAGATTATGCGGCCAACCGGAACGGAGTTTATAAGATTGAAAGTTTCCTTAACGGAAATAAAATCTTTTCGGTAAACTTCAATAAATTTTCCTTTTCAGAAAGTCGCTATATCAATAGGTTTTTAGATTATGCAATTTATAAAAACAAACGAAAAAAAATTCAGAAATTATTTTTACAACCCAACAATCCGTTAAGCATTTTAAAAGACGCCGAAAGAGAAGGTTTTGTAAACATAGAAGATAGTTTAAATTATAATTATACGATTAAAGTGAGTGATTTTGCCGAAAATACTACCACTGTAAAAATCCCTATAAGCGCTAAAGCTTTACCGGATACAGCCATTACAAGGCCTGAGAATTTTGTGTCTGATTATCATATAAAACCAAACGAAGCCAGCGCTTTTGATATAGGAAAATTTGATGTCTACATTCCAAAAAATGCAGTTTACGAAGACGTTTATATAAATATAATTCCCGAAGGAGAAAGTATTATTGTTGGAAAAAAAGATATTGCCTTACATTATAATATGACCATAGGTTTTGATGTGAGTAAATATGCTGCAAAAGACAAAGACAAGCTTTATATAGCAAGAGTAACCGACTGGGGAAAAGCATACTACGTAGACACCTACAAAAAAAGAAACCGCTTTACCACCAAAACAAGAACTTTTGGTAAGTACACTTTATTGTCTGATTGGGAGGGGCCGGAAATAACACCTATGAATTTTAAAAACAAAAAATGGATGTCTAATTACCGCTACCTAAAATTTAAAATAGAAGACAAAGAATCTGGCATTAGCAGTTATAGAGCTACCGTTAACGGAGAATTTATTTTAATGGAATACGATTATAAAACCGGAATGTTGATTCATGATTTTAATGACGATGTGATTAAAGAGACCAAGAACAATTTAAAGCTCATTGTGGTAGATAATGTTGGAAATAGTAGTACATTTGAGGGCACTTTTTTCAGAAAAAACTAAACTTTATACTTTTGAAAAACACTTGTTTCTTAAGCATTTTATGCTGTATTGTGCTTCCGTTTACAGCTTTATCGCAAACCGCTACCATTAAAGGAATTGTCTTTGACGAAAACAGAACGCCAATTCCCGGCGCTAATGTAAGCTACTCCCAAAATGGTACTACTACCAACAATAATGGTTTTTATTATTTAGAAATTCCAGCAAACCAAAATGTAAAAATTACCATTAGTTATGTGGGACTAAAAAAAATAAGTTTAACACAAAATTTAAAACCGGGAGAAGAAATAGAGTTTAATCCTGTTTTAAAAAGCGATGTAGAGCAAATTGGCGAGATTATACTTACCGGAGAAAACCGTAAACGCATAGAAGGCGTGGTAAATTTAAGTCCGGAAACCGTGCGGAAAATTCCCGGCGCCAATGCCGGCGTAGAAAATCTTTTAAAAACCTTGCCGGGCGTAAGCTCTAATAACGAATTGAGCACGCAGTACTCCGTTAGAGGTGGCAATTATGACGAAAATTTGGTGTACGTAAACGAAATTGAAGTTTACAGACCTTTCTTAATTAGATCAGGACAGCAAGAAGGTTTAAGTTTTGTAAACACAGATTTGGTTAGAAATGTAGACTTTTCTGCCGGCGGATTTCAAGCTAAATACGGCGACAAACTTTCGTCTGTTTTAGCTATAGACTATAGAAGACCGGTAGATTTTGGCGCTTCTTTAGAAATGAGTTTATTAGGCGGTAGCGCTTCTGTAGAAGGCGTTTCTGCCAACAATAAATTTTCGGGAATTTTGGGTATTCGTTACCGCGATAATAGTTTGTTTGTAAATGCAAAAGAGACCGAAACTAACTTTAAACCACGTTTTGCAGATGCGCAAACCTATTTGACGTATCAATTCAGTAAAAAATTTGAATTGGGTTTTTTAGGAAATATTTCTATCAACAAATACGATTACGAACCACTAACTAGACAAACCAATTTTGGAACTATACAAGATCCTAGAGCTCTGTTGGTTTTTTATGAAGGACAAGAAAAAGACCAGTACGAAACCTATTTTGGCGCCTTAAAAGCTACTTATAAAATTTCTGAAAATTACACCTCAAAATTAATCGCTTCGGTTTATAATACGCAAGAACAAGAACATTACGATATATTAGGGCAATACAGACTTGGTAATGTTAATACAGATATTGGTAGTAACGATTTTGGCGAAGTAGAATTTAGTCAAGGCATTGGGTCGCAACTCAACCACGGTCGTAACGATTTGGATGCTTTGATTATGAACATTCAACATCGTGGAACTTTTAAATATGACGAGCATCAAATAGATTATGGTCTAAAATTTACCCACGAAGATATTAGGGATAGAATTAGAGAATGGGAAGTAATAGATTCTTCCGGTTTTTCTATTAGGCCGCCTTTAGAAGATTTTCAAAACAACGAACCTTACGAACCTTATACTGCGCCAATAGAGCCGTACAACAACGTTAGGGCTATAAATAAAACCAAAATAAACCGTTTTCAAAACTTTGTACAATGGAGCTATAATACTTCTTTAGGAAACAGCAAAGCTTGGTTTAATGCCGGCTTGCGTTCGCATACGTGGATTGTAGACGGAGAAAACATAGATACAGAAACACAAACAGTTGTTAGTCCGCGGGCGCAATTTGCTTTAAAACCAAATTGGGAAACCGATATGCTTTTTAGACTTTCGGGTGGTTTATATTACCAACCGCCGTTTTATAGAGCTTTACGAAATGAAGACGGGCGTGTAATTCCTTCCGTAAAGGCACAACAATCTGCTCATATTGTTTTGAGCAACGATTTTAGTTTTAAAATGGGCGGAAGACCTTTTAAATTAGTTTCCGAAGCTTATTATAAACATCTTACCAACGTAAATCCGTACACGATAGAAAATGTACGCATACGCTACGAAGCAAAAAACAGTGCAAAAGCCTATGCTTATGGTTTAGATTTACGGCTTAACGGTGAGTTTGTTCCGGGTACAGAAAGTTGGGTAAGTTTAGGTTATTTAAAAACTGAAGAAAATATAAATGATCGCGGTTATATTGCACGACCAACAGATCAACGCCTTAAAGTTGGTGTGCTTTTTCAGGATTACGTGCCCAAAATACCCGATTTAAAAGTGTATTTAAATTTGGTGTACAATACCGGTTTACCGGGAGGCTCTCCAAACTATGCAGACCCCTATAATTACCAAAGCAGATTACCGGATTACCGCCGTGCAGATGTTGGGTTTTCTTATGTTGTGGTAGATGAAAATAAAAAAGACAGTGTACCAAATTGGCTCACTGTCTTTAAGGAGTTAAATGTTGGTTTTGAAATTTTTAATTTGTTTGATAATCAAAATTCTATTACCAACACGTTTGTTCGCGATGTATATTCTAAACGAATGTATGCGGTGCCCAATTATTTATCTCCACGCGTTTTTAATATTCGTCTTGGGATGCGTTTCTAATGCTTAAACTTTTGCGGTTTCATTAATATATTCCGAAAGTATTTGCACTACATAATCTAAATCTTCTTTAGTATTAAAACTGGAGAAAGAAAAACGTAAAGAAGGTCGGTTTAAATCTTCTTCTGGTAAAATAGCGTTAAGCACGTGGCTTCCTTTTTCGCTACCGCTTTGGCAAGCGCTACCTTTAGAACAAGCAATACCTTTTAAATCTAATTGAAAAAGTAACATTCCAGCTTTTTCGGCAGAAATTGGTAAACATACATTTACAAGCGTATAGGTGCTTTTCGCTAAAGAGCCAGAGGTGCCATTAAAAGTAACCCCCGGTATATTGGCTTTAAGTTGTTCTATAAAATATTTTTTAAGATTTGTGATATAGTTTTTTTCTTCCGCCAAGTTATCATAAGCTATTTTAAAAGCTTCAGATAAACCTACAATATTATGCACGCCTTCTGTGCCGGCTCTAACGCCTCTTTCTTGTTCCCCACCAAAAATTAAAGGTTTTACGCCGGTATTTTTCCGTACATACGCAAATCCTACGCCTTTTGGTCCGTGAAATTTATGTGCACTAACCGCAGTAAAATCTACCGGTAAAGCTTTTAAATCCATTTCATAATGCCCGATAGATTGCACGGTATCACTATGAAACAAGGCATTGTATTCTTTACATAAATTGCCGGTTTTTTCAATATCCAGCATATTTCCTATTTCGTTATTAATGTGCATTAAACTTACCAAGGTTTTTTGGTCAGATGCCTTTAACCTTTTTTCTAAATCGTTTAAATCTATATTGCCATCTTCTAATAAGTCTACATATTCTATTTCTATATCGTGGCAATTTTTTAATTGTGCTACAGTATAAAGTACAGCATGGTGTTCTATTTTAGAAGTAATAATGCGCTTTACGTCTAAATCTCTTACCGCACTGTTAAGAGCTAAATTATCTGCTTCGGTACCACCGGAAGTAAAAATAATTTCAGATGCAGAAACATTTAGATATTTGGCTATAGTTTTACGCGCATCTTCTACAATAGCTTTTGCAGAGCGCCCAAAAGTATGCGTAGAAGAAGGGTTACCAAAGGTAGAATGTAAAACATCTGTCATTTTGTCTACTACCCCTTTGCGCATTTGCGTAGTGGCTGCGCTATCTAAATAAACATTTTTCATAACTTATTTCTCCAATTTTCTACAAAACTAAAACATTTAAATATATTTTAAGGTTTAACTGTTATAAATCTACTTTATGTTTAATTTTGTCTTCTAAATTAATTAGGTCGATGAAAAAATTACTGTTTTTATTATTCTGCGTAGGTTTTTTAACTGCTTGTGATGATGGCGATATTATTGTTACCACCTTCAATTTTGATAACGAAACTCAACTTAACGCTTGCAGAGAAAATCAAGGTTTTGATTCTGAAGGCAATACGCTAGAAGAAACAGATAAAAACATATATATACTTTACACCACTAACAACGAGCCTAACGAGAGTATTTCGTTAAGTATTAACCAAGATTTTACCGGAAAATTTGAAGGGCTTACCACAGCAGATACTTTAAATATAGAGTTAAACGCTAACAATAAAATAGTTTACCGCACGTATACCGGCTCTATAACTGGTAATCAATATTTTTGCGGAGACCTGCCACCTAGTAACCCTAAGGTTATTGAAGAATATGTTAGCGCTCTTGGCGGAAATGTAGAGTTAATCACTACAATTATTAATCAAGACGACAACGATGGTGTAGAGAAAGAGTTGGAAGATTTGAATAGTAACGGAAATTACTTTGACGATGATACCGATAATGACGGAATTCCTAATTTTTTAGATACCGATGATGACAACGACAATGTACCAACACAAGTAGAGATAGAAATTGATGCTCCTATACTAACAGAAAATGATTTTCCTGATACCGATGGCGATGGCATACCCAATTATTTAGACCAAGACGACGATAATGATGGAACAATTTCGCGTTACGAAGATTTAAATGCTTACGCAAATGCAGATAGTGATGGCAACCCAATATTAAACCCACAAGACGACGACACCAACGATAACGACATACCTAATTATTTAGACCCCGAAGATTTTGAAGCATTAGAAATAGATATTTTTCGTGATAATATAATAAATCGTACGTTTAGAACCCGCGTTGTAGCCAGAAACATTACTATGCAAAGCACTTATAGCGATGAAGTAATTGTTCTAGAAACGCTAGTACTTGGCTATCTAGATGTAACTTCTAACAATGAGATAATTGTGCTTGATTAAGCATTTTGAAAAATATAAACTTCGGTAGCACCGAAACCATATTTTTTAAAATCTGCTTCATAAAATTTTAGGTTATCGTACCGGCTTAAAACCGTTTCTAACTCGGTTTTTAAAACCCCTTCTCCTACCCCGTGTATAAAAACTATTTTAGGAATGCGTTTTCTAATAGCAAATTCTATCTGACTCCTAGCAGTATCTAATTGAATGTTTAACATATCAAAATTAGACATACCTTTTACAGAATTTACTAGATTATGAATATGCAAATCAACTTCCATAGGCGGAGCCGTGCCCTTCTTTGATGGTTTAACCGCTTTTTTAGTATTTTTCTTTTTAATTCTTTTGGCTTTTAAATTTTCCAAAAGATCTTCTTGCTGAATAGAAAGCGGCTCTTTGGGTTTTAAAATAAGTTGTTCTTCCGTAAAGTTCATGATAAACCCATCGGCAGTTTCAATGCTAATTTGATTTTGATTTATAGCTTTTACCTTGCCGGAAATAGCTTCATCCAAAACCTCTACCTCATCGCCAATTTTAATCATTTTTTTCGTCATTATTATCTCCTTTATTATCTTTTACCCACTTTTGTGTAGCATTATACAAGCCATACATCAGCAAAATAAGACCGATAATCTTAAGGTAAACATTATCTGAGGCGGTAATTACCGCATATAATAAAAGTGCACTACCCGCTACAATTATAAGGGTATTAAGCAATTGTGAATTCATAAGACCAAGTAATTTTAAATTATTTTTAAGAAAACAATCGAATAATTCAGATAATTTTCATACATTATCATCACAAATGTATTATTTTTGTATAAAATTAGTGTCCATGAAAAAAATTTCTACTCTATCTTTTCTACTATTTGTTGGATTTATTGGCTTTGCCCAACTTACAGTAAAGCCAACCGGTGATCCTAATCAACCACCTACAGAAGATTCTAAAGATTTTTACATATACGTAAAAAGCACTGTGGTAAGTGTAGAAGGAAATACAGAATTAACCAAAAACAACGATACAGATATTGCCAGCATTTACCTTAGAGAAAAAGGGCAGTTTGTTCAAAAAAACGAAAGCAGCCCTAATTCTGGCACTGGTTTACTCTCTGTGTACCAAGAAGGTACGAGTGATGCTTACGCTTATAATTATTGGGGTTCTCCTGTGGGTGTTTTAATGGGAAATGAAACAGGAGCAGGCAACAAAAGTTTTGGAATTCAAGCTTTAGAAGACCCTACAACTACCTTAGGAAGTGTTCCGGCAATTATAACCGGTAATTACGAAGGTTCTAGCAATCCATTAACAATTTCTAAACGCTGGATCTATAAATTTATTGGCACTGGTGATGATGAATATTTTAGTTGGATACACGTAGGAGATAATTATGCTATAAACCCTGGAGAAGGTTTTTCTATGAAAGGAGTAAATGGCACCGATCCAACCATGATAAATGGCGTGCAAAACAACCCTGGTAGTAACCAACGTTACGATTTTAGAGGACGACCAAATAACGGTCTCATAACCTTACCACCGGCAACCTCCGAAGGCGAAATGATGATTGTAGGAAACCCGTATCCTTCTGCTTTAGATTTAAATCGCTTTCTAATCGAAAACTCGGGTAGCGGCACTTTTACTTGTGGTTCGGAAATTATTCAAAGAAGAAACGCTACAACCGGAACTGCTTATTTTTGGGATAGTGACCCTAGCGTACAATCGCATTATGTAGCAGATTACGTTGGTGGTTATGCTGCTTATTCTACTGGAGGATTCTGTAACTCTTCTGGTGTTTACACACCACCTGTTTTTTATAATTACACTTCCGCAGGTGAAATAATTACAGGAAGCGGCGAAATGCAAGCCGAAGATGAAAAAGCTAACAGAAGATTTTTACCCATTGCACAAGGTTTTAGATTAGACGCTCCCGCAGGAACTATTGCTCCGGTTCAATTTAAAAATGCTCAACGTGTTTTTGTAGAAGAAGGAGCTAGCAACGGTTCATATTTTGATAGACCAGCTACTAACCAAGCGCAAACACAAGAAAATGCATTGTATGTTGTTCCTAAAATGCGGGTTAATATAGAGTTTAACGAGACTTATACACGCCAAATGGCAGTAGCATTTTCTGATAATGCCACTAGCGGATACGATGTAGCTATGGATGCCGCTAATGGAGACGAACTTGGGTCAGATGCCGGTTCTTTAATAAACGGCAGCAACTATGTAATAGATATTAGACCTTATGATGAAGAAGATACAATTCCGTTGTTTTTAACTTTATCAGAACAAGCTGATATTGCAATTAATATAAATAACTTTGAAAATTTTGATACTGATAATGTATTTCTTTACGATACAGAAACAGATCAATACTATTCTATTAAAAACGATTACTTTTATATAACTTTACCGGAAGGTGATTACTCCGGCAGATTTGAACTTAGGTTTCAAGATGACAGTAGTCTTTCTGTAGAAGATGAAATTGCAGATAACTTTGTAGTCGTGCAAAACAACCCTGCTCAACAATTAGAGATTTACAACCCTAAGTTTATAGATGTACAATCGGTTAGCGTTTTCGATATGACCGGAAAACAAATTTTAAACAAACAAAATTTAGGTAATAACGAACGTTTCTCTTTTTCTACGCAAAAATTAGCACAAGCTATTTATGTAGTAAGAATTACCACTAAAAAGAACAATATACTTACCAAAAAAATCACCGTATTTAAAGGCAGGTAAGATGGAAGATTATATGCTCTCGTGCTACTCTAATAAATATTTTGGAGTTCAATGCCCGGGATGCGGCGGACAAAGAGCTTTGGCATTTCTCCTTGATGGAGAATTTGTCAAAGCTTTTTTCATGTATCCACCTTTATATCCTTTAATTGTTTTATTTCTTTTAGTTGGAGTCAATTTATTTGTAAAGTTCAAAAATTTCGATAAAATAATATCTATATTAGCTATAATTAACCTAATAGTAATAACCGCTAACTATGCTTACCACCAAATCTATTAACAACTAAAAACTTTTTTTTATGGAAAATCAAAAATTACCTAATGCTACCATTGCCTTAGTACTAGCAATCATTTCGTTTATTGGTTGCTGCTTTTGGGGCCTTGGCGGAATTATCTTAGCAGGAATTGCTTTATACTTAGCCAATCGCGATAAAGCTTTATACCAGCAAAACCCGGAACTTTATGACAATTATGGCCAAGTAAAAACCGCTCGTATTTTGGCTATTATCAGTCTTGTTTTAAGTGCGTTAACTTTAATAAGTATGATTGTAACCTTAATATCTTTAGGCGGTATAGAAGCTTATTTTGATATGATAGAAGGAATGCAACGAGAATACGGACAGCAAGTTTCTTAAGTCCAGCTTTCTTTAAAAATTGTATAAAAAAATCCGGCAAATTGCCGGATTTTTTATTTCTGAAAAATTTAGGTTTTAAATTTTTCCTTCAAAACTTTCTAGAGTTTTTGTGATTATAGAAATACAATCTCTCAATTGCTCTTCTGTAATTACCAATGGCGGCGTAAACCTAATAATATTACCGTGCGTTGGTTTTGCCAGTAAACCATTTTCTTTTAATGCCATACAAATATCCCAAGCCGTAGAACTATCTTCTGTATCGTTAATGATAATTGCATTCATCAAACCTTTACCACGAACTTTATTCACTACCGAAGAGTTTTCAATATACTTGTTTAATTCACTACGGAATAATTCTCCCAATTTCATTGAATTTTCTGCAAGATTTTCGTCTTTTACTACTTGCAGAGCAGCAATTGCAACAGCTCCGGCTACAGGATTTCCACCAAAAGTAGAACCGTGCTGACCTGGTTTAATAACCTCCATCACTTCGTTTTTGGCCAATACCGCAGATACAGGATAAAGTCCGCCAGATAATGCTTTTCCTAAAGTTATCATATCTGGTTTTACGTCTTCGTGATCTACTGCCAACAATTTTCCGGTACGAGCAATACCGCTTTGTATTTCGTCTGCAATAAACAATACATTATGTTTCTCACAAAGCTCTTTTGCTTTCTTCAAATAACCTTCAGAAGGAACATAAACTCCGGCTTCTCCTTGAATTGGCTCTACTAAAAAACCTGCAACATTATCGTTTGCTTCCAAAGTTTTCTCTAAAGCATCGGTATCGTCATACGGTATTTTTAAGAAACCTGGTGTGTACGGACCAAAGTCTTTTCTAGCTTCTTCATCGTTACTAAAAGAAATAATGGTAGTAGTTCTACCGTGAAAATTATTTTCGGCAACTATAATTTGTGCATCTTTTTCTTTTACACCTTTCTTTTCATACGCCCATTTACGACATATTTTTATAGCAGTTTCTACCGCTTCTGCCCCAGTGTTCATTGGCAAAAGTTTATCGAAACCAAAATATTCTGTAGCAAATTTCTCGTATTTACCCAACACATCGTTATAGAATGCGCGAGAGGTTAATGCCAACTTTCCGGCTTGGTCTGTCATTGCCTTTAGAATTTTTGGGTGACTATGACCTTGATTTACCGCAGAATAAGCTGCTAAAAAATCGTAGTAGCGTTTTCCTTCTACGTCCCACATATAAACTCCTTCGCCTTTGCTTAACACAGCAGGTAAAGGGTGATAGTTATGCGCTCCGTACTTTTCTTCTACCTCAATGGCGTGTTGTGATGATTTAATTTCTAAAACTGACATTCTTTTATCTTTTCAATTTTTACTTTATTGATTCCTACTTAAAAAAGCTATTTTAAGCTTTATTTGGAGAGAAATCACCCAAAAGCGCAAATTACTAAATATGCCGCACTTATAAAATTTAAACCCTATTACTTAGCATAATTTTAAAGAATTATCCTATTCTAAGTTTCTTATGATTGTTACTCGAGTAATCGAGTATTCGTTTGGCGTCTGACGTTTTGTTTGTTGCTCGGCAGCTAATTGGTGTATTACAAAAGACCAAAAATTCAAAATTTAGCGCATACAGCGTAAAGCTTAAAGCGTATAGCCTCCATCTTCTATTTTCTCTTTTCTATTCCCCACCCTACAAATAATAATTGCAGTTTTAAAGCCCGATAAAAGCGCTAATTCAATATTCTTACTATTTTTGTCCTATGGCAAGAAAAAACAGAAAAAAAGAGTTTGAAGCAATAGAGGTTACCGGAGCCGGCGCAAAAGGAAAAGCTATTGCAAAATCTCCCGACGGAAAAGTTATTTTTATAGATCACGCCGTACCCGGCGATGTAGTAAATCTAAAGACCTACAAAAAAAGAAAAGCGTATTACCACGCAAAAGTTACCAGTTTTGTATCCTATTCCGATAAACGCACCGAACCGGTTTGTCAGCATTTTGGCACTTGCGGCGGCTGCAAATGGCAAAATATGGAATACAAATACCAGTTGCAGAGCAAACAAAGTGAGGTAGTTAATAATCTAGCTAGAATAGGCAAAATAGAATTACCGGAAATAAGCACAATTTTAGGTAGTAAAGACATCTATTTTTACCGTAATAAAATGGAGTTCTCTTTTAGCGATAGCAGGTGGTTAACCTTAGACGAAATAAATAGCGGAGAAGATATTGAAGATAAAAATGCACTCGGATTTCACATTCCCGGTATGTGGGATAAAATCTTAAATATTCAAAAATGCCACTTACAAGAAGATCCAAGTAATGCCATTAGAAACGAAGTAAGAGATTTTGCTACCCAAAATAATATTCCTTTTTTTAATGCTCGAGATAAAAAAGGTCTTTTACGTACTTTAATGATTAGAACCTCCTCAACCGGAGAAGTTATGGTTTTGGTGCAGTTTTTTTATGAAGATAAAGAAAACCGGGAGTTGCTACTAAATTTTATGGCTGAACGCTTTACGGAAATTACCGCTCTGCTTTATGTCATTAACGAAAAAGGCAACGATACTATTTACGATCAGGAAGTGGTTTGTTATAAAGGCCGCGACCATATTTTTGAAGAAATGGAAGGTCTGCGTTTTAAGATAAATGCCAAATCTTTTTACCAAACCAATTCGCAACAAGCTTACGAACTGTATAAAATAACCCGCAATTTTGCCGATTTAAATGAAGAAGATTTGGTTTATGATTTATATACCGGCACCGGCACAATTGCACAATTTGTTGCAAAAAAAGCCAAAAAAGTAGTTGGTGTAGAAGCCGTACCAGAAGCTATAGAAGATGCTAAGAAAAACGCCGAATTAAACAATATTAACAATGTAGCTTTTTATGCCGGCGATATGAAAAAAGTATTTACAGAGGCTTTTATAGAAGAAAACGGTAAACCGGACGTTATTATAACAGATCCGCCGCGAGATGGGATGCATAAAGATGTAGTTGCTCAAATTACCAAGATTTTACCAAAACGTATTGTGTATGTAAGTTGCAATAGCGCTACACAAGCAAGAGATTTGGCTTTATTAGACGAACATTATAAGGTTACAAAAGTACAACCGGTAGATATGTTTCCGCAAACGCACCATGTAGAAAATGTGGTTAGATTAGACAGACGCACATGAAAAAGATAATTTTTCTTTTAATAAGTACAGTTTTATTCTTCTCTTTTGGTTGCGAAAGAGACGATATTTGTGCCGAAACTACTATTACCACACCAAAATTGGTAATAGTTTTTAGAGATGCAGAAGATCCTACCAAAACCAAAAGAGTAGAAAATTTTAACGCGAAAGCAATTGGCGAAGAAGATTTCTATTTTGAAACTCCGGTAAACGATACCATCGTAAAACTACCGCTAAAAACCAGTATGGGCAACACCAACTACCAATTTATAATTAACAGTGTAGAAAATACCGATGAAGACGAAGAAGATACACCGGCCCCAAACACAGACGAAATAAATTTTATTTACACTCCGGTAGATGTTTTTGTAAGCCGAGCGTGCGGTTATAAAACCGAATTTTTAGAATTAGATGCCAATCTAATTGGCGAGCAAAACAATGCTAATTGGATAGATAATATAAATGTACAACAACCAAATAATATTGTAAATGAATTTACAACGCACCTTTATTTTTATCATTAGTTTGGTTGTACTTTTTTGCCAGAAAACAACTGCGCAAGACCAATCTGTTGCGGCAGATTCTTTAATATTAAAAGACAAATACGGCATTAGGGTTGGTGCAGATTTAAGCAAACCCATACAAACCTTGCTAGATGACAATTACACAGGTTTTGAACTTATTGGCGATTATAGATTTTTAAAGAATTTTTACGCTGCCGCGGAATTAGGTAACGAAAAATACCACTACACAGAACCTTATTTAGACATTACCAGCAAAGGGAGTTATGCAAAAATAGGCGTTAATTACAATACCTACGAAAACTGGTTAGATATGCAAAACGAAATTTATGTTGGTTTGCGCTATGGTTTTGCCACGTTTTCGCATACGTTACATCGCTATAATATTTATACGGCAGATAATTATTTTGGTGTAGATACACGAGAAGTTAATCAAGACTTTAACAATTTATCTGCGCATTGGGCAGAACTGCAATTGGGTTTAAAAGCAGAGCTTTTTAATAACCTTTTCTTGGGTGTTCACGTACAAATAAAACAGCGCGGAACCGCTACTGAGCCAGATAATTTCGATAATTTATTTATTCCGGGTTTTAACCGCACTTACGGCAATAGTAAGTTTGGTGTAGGTTGGGGCTATTCTCTTTCGTATTTAATCCCTATTTATAAAAAAGAACACAAAAAGAAAATACCCGATTAATCCCGCTCTTTTTTAGCTTTTTTAGAACCTTCATAAATTTCATACTTTAAGAAACGCGATTCTAATTTACCGTTATACAGTTTAATTTTTTTAGAAGGTCGTAAACCTACATTTTTAATCGCTTCTAAATTAGAAACAATAAACCAAGCTTGCGTTCCGTGATAATTTCGTTTTAAGGTATTGCCTATATCTTCATAAAATTTTTCTAGATTAAGCAGTTCTAATCGTTCGCCATACGGCGGATTAAAAACCATATGTAAAGGTCCATTTACCGGTTTTTCTGTACGGAAAAAATCGCACTGTTCAATTTCAATAAAATCAGATAAATTGGCATTTTTTACATTTTCTAAAGCTTTATAAACAGCCGAAGAAGCCTTATCATACCCTATAATTTTGTATTCAAAACCACGAATTCTATTCAGTAAAGATTCTTCTATTTTTTCGAACAACTCTACATCCCAATCTTTCCATTTTTCAAAACCAAATTCTTTTTTATTCAAATTTGGCGGAATGTTACAGGCAATCATTGCAGCTTCTACCAAAATAGTACCGCTACCACACATTGGGTCTAGAAAATCTGAACGGCCATCCCAACCGGAAAGCAATAACATTCCTGCCGCCAAAACTTCGTTTATTGGCGCAAGATTGGTGGCAGAACGGTAACCTCTTTTATGCAAAGATTGCCCGGAGCTGTCTAAAGAAACCGTACAATACTTATCTTCTATATGAATGTTTATGCGTAAATCTGGATAGTCTAAATCTATACTTGGTCTGTGGCCGGTTTTCTCTCTAAATTGATCTACAATAGCATCTTTGGTTTTTAATGCTATAAATTTGCTATGGGTAAAAACCTTAGAATGCACTGTAGAGTCTATGGCTAGAGTTTGGTTGGCACTCAAATAATCACTCCAATCTATAGTGCGTATTTTGTTATAAAGGTCTTCTTCCGTAAAGACTTTAAAGCTTCGTATTGGTTTTAAAATTTTTATAGCCGTACGCAAAGCCAAGTTAGCTTTATACATAAAGCCTTTATCACCCACAAAAGTCACGTTTCGCACGCCCTTTTTTACATCCATCGCTCCAAGGTTGCGCAATTCTTTTTCTAGCAAATCTTCAAACCCATATAAGGTTTTTGCCAACATTTTATAATTATTTCCCATAGCAATAAGTTATCTTCGCACAAAAATACATTAATTTTGCGGCCTATGGTTATGCAGACAAAAAATTGGTACTCTTCTTGGTTTAATACCAAATATTACCACATTTTATACGGAAATAGAGATTTTAAAGAAGCGCAACTCTTTATGGATAATTTGTTGCGCTATCTAGATTTAAAAGAAAATGCCTCTATTTTAGATTTGGGCTGCGGCAAAGGCAGACATTCTATTTATCTTAATAAATTGGGATACCAAGTTACTGGTATAGACTTGTCTGTTAATAATATTGAAACGGCTAAAAAACACAGCAACCAAAGTTTAAATTTTCTCGTACACGATATGCGTGTACCGCTGAAAAAAAATTTTGATGTAGTGTTTAATCTTTTTACAAGTTTTGGTTATTTTGAAGACGAAAAAGACAATTATGCTACTATAAATGCTATTAAACAAGAATTAAAACCGGGAGGTTGTGGTGTAATAGATTTTATGAATGCCAAACGAAGCATTAAGAATTTAGTACCTCAAGAAGTAAAAACCGTGCAGGGAATTGATTTTCATATTTCACGAAAAGTAGAAAACAACTTTATTATAAAAACAATAAAATTTGAAGATAAAGGCGAACATTTTTCGTTTGTTGAAAAAGTAAAAGCTTTAACCTTAAACGATTTTAAAGCGTATTTTGAAGCAGCCGGAATGCAATTAAAAGCTTATTTTGGTGATTATGACCTAAATTCTTTTGATGAAGAAAAATCAGATCGTTTAATCTTAATTTTTGACACTAACGAATGAGTTTTATTTTACCAATTTTGGCGGTAATAATCGGTTTTTTAATCGCTTATTTTATAAAAACCGGCAAAGCTGCCATACAATTGTTGCTATCATTTAGTGGCGCTTTATTATTGTCTATTACGGTTTTTGAATTTTTACCCAAAGTATACCAGTCTTACTCTAAAACCGTAGGACTTTTTATCATGATTGGTATCTTGTTGCAGGTATTTTTAGAGTTTTTATCGCGCGGCGCAGAACACGGCCATATGCACCAAGACCCTAATCAAAAAAACTTTCCTTATTTGCTATTTATAAGTTTGTGTATTCATGCGCTTATAGAAGGTTACCCATTACATGAAAATGAGCATTTACTTTTTGGGGTGGTAATTCATAAAATTCCGGTTGCTATAATTATCTCTACTTTTTTACTGAAAGCAAAGTTAAGCCGAACAAAGTCTATTCTATTTCTTGTTATTTTTGCCTTAATGACGCCAATAGGAAGCTATGTAAACCAACATTTTGAAGAATTAAAACATATTGAAAAATACATTCACGCTTTAGTTATTGGTATATTTTTGCACGTTTCTACCACTATTTTGTTTGAGTCTTCTAAAAATCATCAATTTGATTTCTCTAAAACGCTATCGATTATTTTAGGAATTTGTATTGCTTATTTTTTGTAATTTATAACTGATATTTAATACAAAACCCGAAACTTAATAGTGCCTTCTAAAGATTTTAATTTATTTACCACCTCTTCATCGTAGGCTTTGTTTACATCTGTAATAACATAACCAATTTGCTGATTGGTTTTAAGGTATTGTCCATCGATATTTATATTGTGCTGCCCGAATATAGAATTTATCTCGGCCAAAATTCCCGGACGATTGTAATGTATATGCAACAAACGGTGCGCATCTTGTAATTGCGGCAATTGTAAATTAGGAAAATTAACACTACTCGTCGTGCTTCCTGTATTTACGTACTTAATTATTTTATTAGCAACAAAATTGGCAATATTTTCTTGGGCTTCTATCGTGCTACCACCAATATGCGGCGTTAGTATAACGTTTGGCATTTTTTGTAAAACAGAATAAAATTGCTCTTGATTGGTTTTAGGTTCTTCGGGAAAAACATCTATTCCTGCTCCGGCTAGATTGCCGCTTTCAAGTGCTTTTTTTAAGGCATTTAAATCTACCACTTCTCCCCTACTTAAATTCAGTAAAATACTGCCTTTTTTCATCGCGTTTAATTCTTCTTTTCCTATCAGATACTTATTTTGGGGCTTACCATCTACGTGAAGACTAATAATATCGCAGATTTCTAAAAGCTGTGTTAGCGAAGTGCATTTTGTAACATTGCCCAAAGGCAGTTTATCTTCTGTATCGTAATAATAAACATCTAGCCCCATATTTTCTGCAAGAACAGAAAGTTGGGCACCAATATTTCCGTAACCAATTATTCCCAGTTTTTTACCGCGAATTTCATAGCTGTTTTGCGCAGATTTTTGCCAATTGCCATCTTGCATTGCTTGCATTTTTTGCGGAAGGTTACGCAAAAGAAAAATAATTTCTCCTATTGCCAATTCTACCACAGACCTAGTATTACTAAATGGTGCATTAAATACAGAAACTCCTTTTTTGGCACAAGCTTCTAAATCTATTTGATTGGTGCCAATGCAAAATGCGCCTACGCCAATAAGGCGTTTTGCTTGTTTTAAAACTTTTTCTGTTAGTAGGCTTTTAGAGCGTATTCCTAATATAGAAACATCTTTTATTTTTTCGGCTAATTCTGCTTCGTCTAAAGCAGTTGATAAACATTCTATTTGATAGCCTTCTTCTTCAAAAATCTTTTTAGCATCTGCGTGTATGTTTTCTAACAATAAAACCTTAATGCGGTTTTTAGGATAAGAGAGCGTTCTATTCATTTGGTGTACGTATAAAAATTCGTCTAAGCTAGGTGTAATATGATCTGCTTTATGCATTACTTTTTCGCGAGCAACGTTTTCTGTAAAAGCGTAAAATTTATTGGCTAAACCGGCTGCTTTTACCTCATAATCTGTATAACCATCGCCCACCACATAAACATCGCCTTGCAAATCAAGCTGTCGTAAAAGTTTTACTTTACCATTGTTGGTAGATAAAATGTTTTCTTTATCAAATCCGGTAATATTCCCTTCTTTATCATAGGTAAAAGTATTGGCGTAAACATTTTCGGTGCTAAGCCCTAAACGTTTTACCACCGGAATTATAAAATCTTGAAAGCCGCTGGAAACAATATAAATAGAATCTTTATTCTGAATAAAAAATGCCGGATTTCTACTAAAAGAAGTACTAATTTGCTTTTGAAGCCGCTCTATTAATAGTTCTAAATGGTCTTTGTTAGCCGGTAGTAATGCCAAACGCTTTTCTAAAGATTCCCGAAAAGAAATATCGCCTTGCATAGCTTTTTCCGTTAAGGTTTCTATCTTTTTTAAAACCTCATTTTTATTGGGTTTATTATGTAGCGCGATCTCGGCAAGGGCTTCTAATCCTTCTACTTTGGTAAAAGTACTGTCAAAATCTATTATATAATTTTTGTTTTCGGCCATTTTCTAAAGTTATAAAAAATTATCTCATTTCGTTTTTTTCCATAAAAAAACTGCTAAAACTAAATATATTATTCAGCGTTAACAGTTTTTAAGTAGATAAGTTTTACTTTTATGCTTTAAGCTTTAACTTCTTCTTGTGTTTCTACCGTAGCTAAATAACGTTCTGCATCTAGCGCAGCCATACAACCGGTACCGGCTGCGGTAACTGCTTGACGGTATTCTTTATCTTGCACATCTCCGCTGGCAAAAACGCCCGGAAGATTGGTTTTTGTGCTTTTACCTTTAGTTAATAAATATCCGGCATCATCCATATCTAACTGTCCGCTAAATATTTCTGTGTTAGGTTTATGCCCAATTGCAATAAACAATCCGGTTATTTTAATTTCTTCTTTTTCGTTGGTTTGGTTGTTTACCATTCGTAAACCTTCTACCACTTGCTCTCCTAGAACTTCGTCTATTTCCGTAAAGTAACGTAAATCTATATTTTCTGTATTGGTAACGCGGTGTTGCATAGCTTTTGAAGCTCGCATCTCTCCTTTTCTTACCAACATGGTTACTTTGTTACAGATATTTGCCAAATAAGTAGCTTCTTCTGCCGCGGTATCGCCACCGCCTACTATGGCAACATCTTGCCCTTTATAGAAAAAACCGTCGCAAACTGCACAAGCAGAAACGCCGCCTCCGCGCAAACGTTGCTCACTTGGTAAGCCCAAATATTTTGCTGTGGCGCCGGTAGAAATTATAACCGTTTCTGCTTCTACCCACGTTTTATTGTCTACACAGGCTTTATGAATGCCGCCGTGGTCTTTACTTAATTTTACTTCGGTTACCATTCCCATGCGTACCTCGGTGCCAAATCTTTCTGCTTGTTGTTGCAATTGCACCATCATAGTTGGTCCGTCTATTCCTTCCGGGTAACCGGGAAAATTATCTACATCTGTTGTGGTAGTAAGTTGACCGCCCGGCTCCATACCGGTATACATTATAGGTTTCAAATCTGCTCGTGCGGCATAAATGGCTGCAGTATAACCTGCCGGCCCCGAACCAATAATTAAACACTTTATTCTCTCTATTGATTGCTCTTCCATACTTTAATCTTTTTTGCAAGTGTAAAAATAACAAGTTCTAGCACAAGACAGAATTATTTTGCTATAAAACTTCCTATTTCTTTATAAGAAAAACCTATATAGCAAAGTGTTAGGTTTTGTTTAAGCTTTATAAGATAATCTAGTCTCAATTTAAGCCAAAAGTTGATATAATTTAATATTTTTGTTAAAAAACCACCCTGAATTATGACCAATAAAAACCTAAACGAACAGATAGAAAAAAAATATAAAAACCTTGGCGAAAATCCGGAAACTTACCTTAACGGACTGCTACACGCAAAGCCAATTACGTATTGGGATTATATAGATGTAGACGCTTTGCTTTCTTTGCAAAAACCCCGCACCAATTTTAAAGATGAAGAGATTTTTATAATGTATCATCAAATAACTGAGCTGAGTTTAAAATTGATAATTCATGAGTTAAAACAACTCACTCTAGATGCGATAGATAGCGAAGATATTTTTATAGATAAACTTAAACGCTTAAAACGTTATACCAATCTTTTAATGACTTCTTTTGATGTGATGCGTTACGGAATGGATTATGACGATTATAACACCTTTAGAGCAACATTAGCCCCGGCTAGCGGCTTTCAGAGTGCGCAATTTAGATATTTAGAAATTTATTGCACACCCATAGAAAACCTTGTTAACGAAGAAGGCAAAAAACGTTTGCCGGAAAACCCAAGCATAGAAGATTATTTTGAAAATATTTACTGGAAAGATGCGGGACATAACCGTAAGACCGGCAAAAAAACACTTACCCTTCGGCTATTTGAAGAAAAGTATTTAGAGAGTTTTATAGATTTGGCTAAAAAACTTCGAGGAAAAACCTTAGCAGAGAGAATAGAACAATTTCCTAATCCGTCTGAAGATTTAATTAAAGCCGCCAAGGCTTTTGATCATTATTATAATGTAGATTGGCCAATTGTACACCTAAAAACCGCCGAGCATTATTTAGACAAAAAAGGAGAAACCAAAGCAGCTACGGGCGGTTCTGAATGGAAAAAATATTTACATCCCAAATACCAACAACGTAAATTTTTCCCCAAATTATGGAGTGAGCAAGAAATAATTAGATGGGGAGAAGCAGATTTAGCAGAATCATTTTAAATAAGTAAGAAACCTTATATTTAACACCAAAGTTTTTTTACCTATTTACTGATTTTTCATACATTTAGTTAAAATTACACAGCTTTAGCTATTTTATGGAAATAAGAGATAATTTACAGATAAAAACCTTTGCGGAATATAAAAAAACCTACCAAAAAAGCATAGAAGAACCCGAAGCTTTTTGGAAAACAGTGGCAGAGAAATTTACGTGGACTAAAAAATGGGACAAGGTACTTTCTGCAGATTTTAAAAAACCGGAAGTAAATTGGTTTCAAGGGGCCACGCTAAATATTACGCAAAACTGCTTAGACCGACACGTAAAAAATCATCCTAATAAAAACGCAATAATTTGGGAACCTAACGATCCTAACGAAGAATCACGCCATATAACCTACAAACAGTTACAGGTAAAAGTGTGCAATTTTGCCAATGTTTTAAAACAAAACGGCATAGAGAAAGGCGACAGGGTTTGTATTTATATGCCAATGATACCCGAGCTAGCTATTGCTATGCTTGCATGTGCCAGGATTGGCGCCATACACTCTATTGTATTTGCGGGTTTTTCAAGTAAAGCTGTAGCAAGCAGAATTAACGATTCCGGGTGTAAAATGTTAATTACGGCCAATGATTATTACCGTGGCAGAAAATCTATTAAATTAAAAGAAATTTGTGATGAAGCCTTAGAAAACACGCCTTCTATAGAAACGGTAATTGTATATCGTAGAACGGTAAATCCTACCTCTATGAAAGAAGGCAGAGATAAATTTTGGTTTGACGAACTGCAAAAAGCTTACGCGGAATGCGATCCGGTAGAAGTAGAAGCAGAACACCCTTTGTTTATATTATATACTTCCGGTTCTACCGGAAAACCAAAAGGCATGGTACATACTACCGGCGGTTATATGGTGGGCACAACCTATACTTTTCAAAACACTTTTCAGTTAAATGAAAAAGATATTTATTGGTGTACGGCAGATATTGGGTGGATTACCGGCCACTCTTATATAATTTACGGTCCGTTATGTGCCGGCGCCACCACAGTAATGTTTGAAGGCGTACCAAGTTATCCTGATTTTGACCGGTTTTGGGAAATTATAGAAAAGTTTAAAATTACGCATTTTTATACCGCGCCAACTGCCATTCGTTCGTTGGCAAAACAAAATGTTAAACACGTAGAAAAACACAACTTAGAATCTTTAAAGGTTTTAGGTTCTGTAGGCGAACCAATTAACGAAGAAGCCTGGCATTGGTTTAACGATAATGTAGGAAAAACAAAATGTCCTATTGTAGACACGTGGTGGCAAACTGAAACCGGTTCTATAATGATTTCGCCACTGGCAGGAGTTACTGCAACAAGACCAACTTTTGCAACTTTACCTTTACCCGGCGTACAACCTGCCATAATGGACGATGAGCGCAACGAGATAGAGTTTGACGGGAAAGTAGCTGAAGGAAAATTAACCATTAAAGCGCCGTGGCCCGCAATTGCCAGAACAATATGGAATAATCATCAACGCTATAAAGAAACATATTTTTCTGCCTATCCCGGTTATTATTTTTCTGGAGATGGCGCCTATCGCGATGCAGTTGGAAATTATAGAATTACCGGCCGGGTAGACGATGTGGTAATTGTTTCCGGTCATAACTTAGGAACAGCTCCTATAGAAAATGCCATAAACGAACATGAAAAAGTTTCTGAAAGCGCTATTGTAGGATTCCCGCACGATGTTAAAGGAAACGCTTTGTATGCTTATGTAATTTTGTATGACCACAACGACGCTACCAATTCTTTAAAACAAGAAATACGCGATATGGTTAGCAAAAATATCGGGGCTATTGCTAAGCCACAAAAAATACAATTTGTAACCGAGTTGCCAAAAACCAGAAGCGGTAAAATTATGCGCAGAATTTTACGGAAAATTGCCGCCAACCAAACCGAAAATATGGGAGACACCTCTACCTTATTAAACCCCGATGTGGTAGAAGAAATTCAGAAGAAGAAAGTTTAAGAAGTTAATGCCTGCTGATTCTAAAATTAATTAATAATAAGCAAAATTCATCCAAACACTTATTTATGTAAGGGAATAAACGTTTATAGAAAACATTAACTAAAGTTCAAGCTCTTGAGCGGCAACAAGCTTTTAAATTTGTAAAAAAATTAAAAGTAAAAATTATGAAAAAGACAATTCTAGGCCTTTTTATCGTTTTATTTAGCGTCGCAGGTTTTGCTCAGCAAAAAGAATATCAACTATCTACGCATATTTTAGACATTTCTGAAGGTATACCGGCAGAAAATGTAAAAATAAAGTTAGAAAAAATGAATGCTAAAACCGGTAAATGGGAATTTATTTCTGCTAAGAGAACTATGAAAAACGGTCGTATAAACGATTTTCTGCCACTTGATAAAGAAAACAATGGCACGTATAAGTTTACTTTTTAATCCTACTTTAAAGACCAAGGTAAAGAAAGCTTTTATCCTTTTATAGGAGTTGTTTTTAATATTACAGAAAACCAGCATTACCACGTTCCTATTACGCTTTCAGCCTTTGGCTACTCTACTTATCGTGGCAGTTAAGACAAGTTTATTTAAAATAAGAATTATCTAGATAGGTTACTTAAATCTCTCACAATACAACAAAGCTATCTAAAGTCGTAAACCATAGATAGCTTTTTTAATTTTTAAATTAGAATTTTTTTAGAAAATAGATAAATCGCCTTTACCTTCTCTTACTACTACGGGGTCTTCTCCGGTTAAGTCTATTACAGTAGAAGCAACATTATCGCCATACCCGCCATCTACTACCAGATCTACCAATTTATTCCATTTTTCTGCTATAAGTTCAGGATCGGTGGTGTATTCTAACACCTCATCGTCATCTTTAATAGAGGTAGAAACTATAGGGTTGCCCAATTCTTGTACAATGGCTTTGGCAATTCCGTTATCGGGAACGCGAATTCCAACTGTTTTTTTCTTTTTAAACACAGAAGGCAGGTTATTACTGCCCGGCAAAATAAAAGTATACGGTCCCGGCAAACTGCGTTTTAGAATTTTAAAGTTTTGATTGTTGAGTTGCGCATATTCAGAAAGATTACTCAAATCTTCTACAATAAACGAAAAATTAGATTTCTCTAATTTTACGCCTTTTATTTGCGCAATTTTCTCTAAAGCAGAGGTGTTATTAATATCGCAGCCTAAACCATAGACTGTATCTGTAGGATAAATTACCAAACCGCCATTTTTTAAAACTTCTACTATTTTTTTAATAGCTTTTGGCGATGGGTTTTCTTCGTAAACTCTTAAAAGTTCTGCCATAATATGTAATTTTTTTTAAGCCATAAAATTTACGAAATTTTTCGCATAACTAGGTCAAATAACCAATTTCCTTTTCCTTAAATTTTACTAATTCTCTAAAAAATTAGCTTTTATCGGTTTTTTGACTCCCATTAAACCTACACATTTTGTAAACTTTCTTTTATAGCACTTTTAATTTGGCAAAACGCAATAGTAACTTTTTTATACCGCCGTTTTCAAAATCAATCTCGGCTTTTTTATCTTGACCAACTCCTTCTATTTGCAAAACCTTTCCTTTCCCAAAACGCAAATGCTCTACTTCTTGCCCTTGCGTAAGTTGCAAATTATCGTTGGTATTTTTTACAGCTTTATCACTTCCTACAGGACGTAAACGTCGTAATTTTTTTAATTGCTCTTCTGTGGGTTTATGCGCGGGTGGCGGCGTACCTTTTACCGGTTTTTGCTGGCGTAATTTACTTTTGTCTACTTCGCCAAAAATATCGGAATCTATTTTTGGTTGGTAACGGTAATTATCATCTGGAATTTGCGAGTCTATATAAGCTTCGTCTATTTCTTCTATAAATCTGCTTGGTTCTGCATCTATCAACTTTCCCCAACGGTAACGCGATTGTGTGTAGGTTAAATAAGCTTGTTTTTCTGCTCTGGTAAGCGCTACATAAAATAGGCGCCTTTCTTCTTCTAATTCTGCACGGGTATTCATACTCATTCCTGAAGGAAAAAGATCTTCTTCCAGACCAACAATATATACATACGGAAATTCTAATCCTTTAGCTAAGTGAATGGTCATTAAAGCCACTTTATCATCATCTTCTGTGTCTTTGTCCATATCTGTAGCCAAAGCTACATCTTCTAAAAACTCGGTTATCGAGCCGGTGGCTTCATCTATTTCTTTTTGTTCCTCTACAAAATCTTTTATCCCGTTTAAGAGCTCTTCCATATTTTCAATACGCGCAATACCTTCTGGCGTACCGTCTTTTTTGAGCTCTTGAATCAGACCGGTTTGTTTGGTAACAGTTTCTGTAAGTATAAAGGCATTTTCTCTTTCCGCGATAAGCTGAAAATGCTTTATCATATTTACAAAATTGGTAAGTTTGGTACGAATACCTTTAGAAATATTGATGTTTATCTTGGCAAGGTTTTCTATAACTTCAAAAATTGGACGGTTATAGTGATTGGCGGCTATCATTAATTTATCCTTTGTGGTAGCGCCAATACCTCTTGCCGGATAATTGATTACCCGTTTTAAAGCTTCTTCGTCTTTTGGGTTGGTAATTACCCTTAAATAACCCAACACATCTTTAATTTCCCTACGTTGGTAAAAAGATGTACCCCCAAATATTTTATACGGAATGCCTTTTTTCCGTAAAGCGTCTTCTATTGCCCTGCTTTGTGCATTTGTTCTGTAAAGCACTGCAAACTCACCGTTTTTAAGTTGGTGGTTCATCTTATTTTTAAAAATAGAACTGGCCACAAATCTGCCTTCCTCGCCATCTGTTAGGAGTCGATTTACAATAATTTTTCCGCCATCTTGATTTTCTGTCCAAACCACTTTTTCTAATTTGGTTTGGTTTTTATCTATTATAGAGTTGGCCGCATTTACAATATTTTTGGTAGAACGGTAATTTTGCTCTAATCGGTAGGTTTTTACATCGTCATAATCTTTTTGAAAATTAAAGATGTTATTAATATTGGCTCCTCTAAACGCATAAATACTTTGTGCATCATCTCCTACCACACAAATGTTTTGAAACCTATCGCTCAGAGCACGAACAATTAAATACTGAGAATGGTTGGTATCTTGGTACTCGTCTACCAAAATATATCTAAACCTGTTTTGGTATTTTGCCAATACATCCGGGAAACGGGTTAGCAGCTCGTTAGTACGCAAGAGTAAATCATCAAAATCCATCGCGCCGGCTTTAAAACAACGTTTTACATACTGGTCGTAAATTTCGCCCATTCTAGGACGTTTTGCCATTGCATCTGCTTCTTGCAATTCTGGATTTTGAAAATAGGCTTTTACCGTTATTAAACTGTTTTTAAAGGAAGAGATACGCGAATAAATCTGTTTATATTTATAAACGTCTTTATCTAGTTTCATCTCTTTGATGATGCTGCCAATAAGTGCTTGCGAGTCTTTTGTGTCGTAAATAGTGAAATTAGACGGATAACCGAGTTTATCCGCTTCTATGCGTAAAATTCTGGCAAATATAGAGTGAAAAGTACCCATCCAAAGGTTTTTGGTCTCGCTTGCACCGGCAATTTGGGCAATTCTGCTTTTCATTTCGCGCGCGGCTTTATTGGTGAAAGTTAGCGACAAAATGTTAAACGGGTCTACGCCTTGATGCATTAGATGCGCTATTCTATAAGTCAAAACCCTGGTTTTACCAGAACCGGCTCCGGCAATAACAATTAACGGTCCTTCTTTATGCAAAACCGGTGCTAATTGCGCTTCATTCAATCCTTCTAAATACTTTTCCAATCTAAATCCGTTTTTAAAATCGTAAAGTTACAAAAATCCTAAATTAAGCCGGTAAGCCAAAACATTTTATAAACATTGTATAAATTTAATTGTGGCATAATAATTTTAAATATATTAGTGTTTTAAAACGTAATTTTATGGATGCCGTACTCGACTTTTTGGGCCAAATAACTTGGTGGCAATGGATTATTATTGCCATTTTGTTAATTGCCATTAAAGATATATTCTTCAATAGAAAACACACCATTAAACACAACTTTCCGGTAGTAGGGCATTTTAGATATATTTTAGAAAGTATAGGACCGGAACTTCGGCAATATATTGTTGCCAATAATCGCGAAGAATTACCTTTTGATAGAATTGAACGTGGCTGGGTTTACGCTTCTGCCAAAAACCAAAATAACTATGAAGGTTTTGGTACAGATAGAGATATTTTTGAAACCAATTATATATTTATCAACAACGCGATGATTCCGTACAGAATGCCAGAAAATCATCCTAATATAGAAGACCCTTATTTTTTACCCTGCGCCAAAGTTATGGGTAAATACCATAACCGGAGAAAACCGTATAGACCCGCATCGGTAATTAATGTTTCTGCTATGAGTTTTGGAAGTTTATCTGCCAAAGCAATTGAGTCTTTAAACAGAGGCGTAAATAAAGCTTATGCCTACCACAATACAGGCGAAGGCGGTTTATCTCCTTACCATAAAAAAGGCGGCGATATAATTTACCAAATAGGAACCGGATATTTTGGGGTACGTGATAAAGAAGGTAATTTTTCCTTAACGGAATTAAAAAAATTGGTAGACGAAAACCCTTCTATAAAAGCTATAGAAATTAAGCTCTCACAAGGTGCAAAACCCGGAAAAGGTGGGGTTTTACCTGCTTCTAAAATCACCAAAGAAATAGCACAAATTAGAAAAGTACCGCTCAATAAAGATGTAGTTTCTCCCCCATATCATACTGCTTTCTCTACTGTTGAAGAGATGGTAGACTTGATTGAAGAAATAGCAGAAGAAACCGGCTTACCTGTTGGCATTAAAGCAGCAATTGGTAAAATGGACCAATGGGTAGAATTGGCCGCTTTGATGGAAAGTACAGATTGCGGCCCGGACTTTATTACGATAGATGGCGGTGAAGGCGGTACCGGAGCTGCGCCACCAAGTTTTGCAGACCACGTGGCTTTGCCATTTATGTATGGGTTTAGAGATTTGTATAAAATTTTAAAAAACCATAACCTAACCGAACGTTTGGTACTAATTGGCGCCGGGCGTTTAGGGTTTCCTTCTGCTGCGACAATGGCATTTGCTATGGGCATAGATTGTATAAACGTTGCTAGAGAAGCCATGCTTAGTATTGGATGCATTCAGGCCCAAGCTTGCCACACCAACCGTTGTCCTACGGGGGTTGCTACCCAAAGTAAGTGGTTACAAGCCGGTATTAATGTAAAAGATAAAGCTACGCGGGTGAATTTCTATTTTAAAAATTTCCGTAAAGAATTTATAGAATTAACGCACGCTTCCGGTTATGAGCATCCTTGTCAATATACAATGGACGATGTAGATATTAATCTAAGCGATCAAGATTTTACAAAAAGCTTGGCAGATTCTTATGAATACCATAAAGTAGAAGTACCTTTTGAAGGAATGAAAGCCCTGCAAGATTGCCCATATTTAGGTGGCAGTTACAGAGAAATTGTCAAAGAGAAGGAAATAGATAAAGAAACCATTAGATATTAATTAACTTTTACCCCAAACCTTTTATGCAAGACATTAACCTACTCCAGATTTTATTGTATGTATTACCAAGTTTAATTGTTGGCTTTGTGGCTTACTATTTTTTCAATTCGTTTTTAAAAAACGAAGAAGAACGCCGCTATTACATGTTAAGACGCGAAAACAATAAAACATCTTTACCGCTGCGTTTGCAAGCTATGGAACGTATGACGCTTTTTTTAGAACGTATAGATCCCGGCAGCTTATTGGTGAGAATTAAACCATATAACAATAACAAACATGATTATGAAAATTTATTAATACAACATATAGAGCAGGAGTTTGAACATAATTTGGCGCAACAAATCTATATAAGCGACAAATGTTGGTATGCCATAAAAGCTACAAAAAACTCTACCATTGCGTTGATTAGAAAAACCAATATGAGCGAAAAAGTTGACAGCCCCGATAAGTTGCGCGAAGTAATTTTATCTGAGTTGGTAGATAAGAATCCGCCGAGTGCTACCGGTTTGGCTTATATTAAACAAGAAGTAAAAAACCTCTGGTAAAGTCTATTCTTTTAAGAGGTTTTCTTTAAGCTCTTTAGACTTTTTTTCGGCATAATCAAAACCTTGTGCCCACCAGCTACGCATTAGTTTTTTATTAAAAACCAAAGAGTTTTCTGTAAGCCTACTTGGCGTATAATAAAGGTTTAAAGAAACATCTTGATTAGTCGCTGCCAGTTTTCCTTCTATAATATTGCTTCGTTCTATTTGGTCTATTACAAAGCCATATAAATTTACCATTAAAGAAAACGGATTTTGACCCAACACTTTATTGCGTTCTAAATTTTCAGATTCTAAAATTACAGCATCAATTTCTGTAGCGCCTCTTCTTATGGCTTCTCGTATAGGAACAACGCAGCCAAAACCACCATCTGCATACTCATAACCATCTTTTTCTGCCAAACTCATAAATGGCACATAATTACAAGATATCCAAATCCAATCGCAAAACTCTTTATAAGAAAATTCGTGAATACTTTTATATTCTATTTTATTTCTTGAAAGATTAGAAACCGTTACTACCAAATCTTTTACACTTCTTCTTGCTTCTTCAAACTCTTCTTTGCTAATGCTTTTTCGTATGAGTTTACGTAGGTTTTTGCTTTCGCCAAAAGTGCGTTTACTTTTTAAAAACTGAAAAATAGTATTGGTGTAATTAATACTTACATACTCTCTGTTTTCACGCTTTTTTACGATAAACGGATTCAAACTAAAAATACTGCGTTGGTTTACGTTTGTATAGATTTGGTATAACTTATTAATCTTATTTATACTTAGATGCGTAAGCAACAAACTTCCCGTAGAAGAACCCACAAAAATATCGTATTGGTTGTTTTGTATTCTAATTAAATGCTCTGCCACGCCGCCGGCATACGCTCCTTTACTTCCTCCCCCGGAGATTACCAATGCCCGCATAATTATAGCTGTTTTTCTAAATAAGTTTGTTGTTTGCTTGGCAAATCATTTACCAAAGCAAGAATTTTTTCTCTGTGTTGCTTTTCGGTTAGCAATTGTTTCAAGAGTTCTCTGCAAAACTTTCTAAAACGCCAAACTTCGTGCGTGGTGCCTTGCAATAAATCTTTATAATTTTTTACCGAAAATAGATTAATCTGGTATAAATATCCAAAAGCATTTTCGCGCACAGCATAATCATATTTTGGCGCTGTGTAACCGGTCAATTTACTGTAATAATCTTGTTGTTTTGCCGGCTCATAATCGGGAGTAACCAAGTTTAAGGTAAGCCATAATAACTCGATATTCTTATTTCTAAAACCTTCTATTCCCCGCATTTTATCTAAATATTCCTGACGCTTTCGCGGAAAGTTTTTCCATAAATTAAATAAAGCTTTTTCTTTAGTAAGGTACGAAGCATCGTCTAGCAAACTTTCGTATTCTGTTTGTAAAGATTTGGGGATTTCATCTAAGCGCAAGGCAATAGCTTGCCGAACCAATATATTCTTACTGGCAAATGCTTTTTTATACAGATTTATAACATCCGCGGTATTTTCTGCAGCTAATTGATAGACTGCTTCTTGCCCTAAATAATCGTTTACCGGAAAAGATAAGGCTATTTGTAACTCTGCACGTTTCTGGTCTAAAGGCTTAGAACGCAATGCTGCAAGATCTAAATAGTTGCGCATAAATGCAGATTTTTTTAAACTCTCTAAGACCTCGCGCGCCTGAAAAGCAGATTGTAACAACCAATCTTTTTTAAATTCGGTTAGGTCTGTTTGGGTAACTTTTTCTACTTCCGTAAAGAAATTATCTGTAGTTACATTTTTATAAGCATACTTTTTTAAGTAAGCACGTATTGCTTCCGTAAAGGCTTCTTCTCCTATTTTTTCTTTTAAAATATGCAATGCCCAAGCGCCTTTTTGATAAAAGGTAAGCGAACTAGCTTTAGGGTTTAGCAAAGCTTCGCCTTTACCGCTTTCGCTTAAAGCTCGCAATTGCTCCGCGCTTTGGTAGAGTTTAAAATAAAAATAATCATTGCCAAAAATTTCTCTTTCGGCCAAAAGCGCATAATAAGTTGCAAAACCTTCTTGTAACCAGTGGTGCGTGGGAGAAACTTCGGTAACCAAATTACCAAACCATTGGTGCGCTAATTCGTGCGCATTTACATTTACGTAATTCCTGTCTATAAACCCGATAGAATCGGTTACAAAACTTTCTGAAAAAATAGTCAGACCGGTATTTTCCATTCCCGCATATAAAAAATCGCGTACGGGAACCTGTTTATGGTTCTGCCAAGGATAATCTACACCGATTTCTTCTTCCAAAAAATTAAAAATTTCTTGCGTATACCGGTAAGTAGGTTCTACTTTTAAAGAATCTTTAGGCTCGTAATATAGT
Source organism: uncultured Mesonia sp. (assembly GCA_947494545.1). GTDB lineage: Bacteria > Bacteroidota > Bacteroidia > Flavobacteriales > Flavobacteriaceae > Mesonia. The sequence continues at coordinate 162,363 of CANLVH010000006.1, forward strand.
TGTAAAGGCGTGCCATTTTTTGCTTCTAGCTTTTTGAACAAATAATTGCCAAAAGCCATTGCAACCAAGTAACTACTCATAGGTTTTTTCATCTGGTAACGCCAAACTTTCTTTTTATCCGTAACTAAAGTTTCTACCAATTTACCATTGGCCGCCAGTTCTAAATTTTTAGGAATTTTATAATCTATCGAAAAAATTAATTTATCGTTTACATCATCTATACTGGGCAACCAATGCGATGTATATTTGCCTTGCCCTTGGGTCCAAACTTGTTTGCTGCCGCCACTATTCCAACCCAAAAAATACATGGTTTGCTTTGGCTGTACAGAATAGTCGAAATTTAAGGTATAAGTTTTGTTTTTCTGAAAGTCTCCTACCACCCATATTTTATCTTTTGTAGCTTTTAAAACAGCGTCAAAAGAAGTGCTTTTTTGCAGCTCTGTCTGCATATTTTTAGCGTCTAAGTAAATAGAGTCTGTAACTTTAAGAATTTTAAAATTTACTTCTACATTTCCCTTTACCAATTCCTTTTCAGGGAAAATTTCTAAGGCGGCATTTAGTTCTAAAAAATCTACCTTATCTAATTGTTGCGCTTGCAAACTCTGAATTAAAACCGCAAAGCAACAGCAAAAAAAGTACTTCATTATTTCGGGATTGATATCGTACTGCAAAGTACAAAAATGATTTTATTTTCCGCTAGTATTCCTATTTTTGAAATTTACTATCTTCGTTTTATGAATTCGGGAAATTTGCATACGCCAATAGAGTATTTAAAAGGAGTTGGGCCTAATCGTGCCGAGCTGCTAAAAAAAGAAATGAAGATTTTCTCGTATGCAGATTTGCTCAATTTATTCCCCAATAGGTATATAGATAAAACCCGATATTATAAAATTAGAGAGCTACAACGCAATTCTGCAGAAGTGCAAATAGTGGGTAAAATTGTACACCTAAAAACTGTAGAACAAAAACGTGGCAAGCGCTTAGTGGCCCAATTTATAGATGACACCGGCAAAATGGAATTGGTTTGGTTTCGCGGCCATAAATGGATAAAAGAAAGCTTAAAAATAAACCAGGCTTATGTAATTTTTGGTAAAGTAAATTGGTTTAACGGCAGTTTTTCTATGCCGCATCCAGAAATGGAACTGCTTAGCGAACATAAAAAAAACACCCGTATTGCCATGCAACCGGTTTACCCCTCTACCGAAAAACTTACTAAACAAGGCGTTAGCAACCGGGTAATTATAAAATGTATACAGCAAATCTTTAGGGAAAATCGCAAAGGTTTTCAAGAAACCCTTTCTGCTGAAATTATAGAAAAATATAAGCTTCCTCCAAAATCTGAGGCTTTGTTGCAAGTGCATTTTCCGCAAAGTAGTGAGAAGTTAACCAAAGCGCAATTCCGCTTAAAGCTGGAAGAATTATTTTTTATTCAGCTGCAATTGCTAATTAAAAATCAAGCTAGAAAACAAAAAATAAAAGGTTTTGTTTTTGATAAAGTAGGCGATTATTTTAATACTTTTTACCAAAAATATTTACCTTTTGAACTTACCAATGCACAAAAAAGAGTAGTTAAAGAAATACGTTCAGATTTAGGCACCGGCGCACAAATGAATCGGCTTTTACAAGGCGATGTTGGCTCAGGAAAAACAATGGTTGCTTGGTTGGTGAGCTTAATTGCTTTTGACAATAATTTTCAGGTTTGCTTAATGGCACCCACAGAAATTTTGGCCACGCAACATTATAATAGTTTAAAGGAACTGGGCGATAAATCGGGAATAAAAATTGCTTTGCTTACCGGTTCTACAAAAACCAAAGACCGGCGTATTTTACACGAAAAATTAGAAACCGGCGAGTTACATCTGTTAATTGGTACGCACGCGGTTTTAGAAGATAAAGTGCAATTTAAAAATCTTGGTTTGGCAATTATAGACGAGCAACACCGTTTTGGCGTTGCACAACGTGCCAAGTTATGGAAGAAAAACACCTTGCCCCCACACATTTTGGTAATGACGGCAACGCCAATTCCGCGTACGTTAGCAATGAGCCTTTACGGCGATTTAGATATTTCTGTAATAAACGAGCTCCCGCCCGGAAGAAAATCTATCAAAACCGTTCATAGGTTTGACAGTCACCGTTTAGCTGTTTTTAAGTTTATTAAAGACGAAGTAAAAAAAGGCCGACAAGTCTATATTGTATATCCGTTGATTGAAGAAAGCCAGGCAATGGATTATAAAGATTTAATGGATGGCTACGAAAGTATTGTACGCGAGTTTCCTATGCCGGATTACCAAATCTCTATTGTACACGGCAAAATGAAACCGGCAGATAAAGATTTTGAAATGAACCGTTTTGCTAAAGGCGAAACACAAATTATGGTTGCCACAACAGTTATTGAAGTTGGCGTAAATGTACCCAATGCCAGCGTAATGGTGATAGAAAGTGCAGAGCGTTTTGGTTTATCGCAATTGCACCAACTTAGAGGTCGGGTTGGTCGTGGCGCAGAGCAAAGTTATTGTATTTTAATGTCCGGCCATAAACTCTCACAAGACAGCAAAACCCGCTTAGACACAATGGTACAAACTAACGATGGTTTTGAAATTGCCGAAGTAGATTTAAAACTACGCGGTCCCGGAGATATTATGGGAACCCAACAAAGCGGTGTTTTAAACCTAAAAATTGCAGATATCGTAAAAGACAACCAAATCTTAAAAATAGCCCGACAAGAAGCTATACAATTACTAAAAGAAGACCCCAAACTTACCGAAACCCAAAACCAACCGATCAAAAACACCTATTTAAAAAGTAATAAAAATAAAAGCATCTGGAATTATATTAGTTAGATAAGTTTGGAATAGTTTTAAATAAATTGATAATTGTTTAACTTTTTCTGGTAAAAATTTTCAAGTTTATTGGATTACTATAAATTTATATGTTTAAATCTTAAAACAAATATAAAATGTAATGACTAATGAGTATTTAATCGGTTTTTTTGGTTTTTTATATAAAATTTTTATATTTGTAATTAACCACTAAAACAATTATTTTGAAATTTAATTATTTTATTATGATTTAAAAAGATATACTACAGGAATGTGTTCTTTTTCTTTAGTACCACTAAAAGTGCAGTAATTGAGAACTATTATGCTAAAAAAAACACTTTTATTTTTAATGGCGGTGCTAGTTTTGTCTTGTAGTAAAGACGATTCAAACACTGTTGATTTAAAAAAACAAGAACTCATAGAAAAAGTTCATGGCTTGTATAGGTTACGGGCAGCCACTACTAGTGTACCAATAGACATAAATTTGGATGGGGTGCCGCAAACCAACCTTTTTGAAGAGGTGCGTTACTGCAATAATACGCTTAATTTGGTTTCCTATTCGTGTAAAATTACACATAGGTCAACTTATGACGAAATAATTTTCGAAGTACCCACCTCTGAGTTTATAGAACACTATCTTCCTACCACCTGTATCCGGGATAAAGGTTTAGCCTATCCCTTTGAATTTGATGTACCAAACAACACGATTAAGTTGGGGCAATCTGACCATTGGGATGAATTTGCGGCAGATTTTAAAACAGAAATTTTAACGATGACGTGGGAAGAAGACTGGGTATATTTTACACTCAAAAAAGAATTTTATACCTCCTCCGGAGAATGGCAAGAGGTAGAACTTTATTTGGAGTATGAAAAAACATCTGATGTAATTTAAAAATCGATATAAAATTCAAAAAAAGATGCCTGAGATTTTTTCAGGCATCTTTTTTTGTTTAGCCTATTATATAAAAACGTATAAAAATTAACCGCAATTGTCATTGTCATCATAAAAGTTGACTTACAATTTTAAAGCTTTTATTTCTGTAAAAAGCGCTGCAATCCAATCTTTATTTTTATGAATTAATACTATCTTTGCGGCTCGAAAAAGAGCAACAATATGAAGATTTCGTATAACTGGGTTAAACAATTTATAAAAACCGACTGGAATGCCGAAAAAACCGGAAAACTCCTAACCGATTTAGGTTTGGAAGTTGAAGGCATTGAGCAGTTTGAATCTGTAAAAGGCGGACTGGAAGGCATTGTAGTTGGTCACGTTTTAACTTGCGAAAAACACCAAAACGCAGATAAGTTAAAACTTACCACTGTAGAAATTGGAACAGACCAACCTTTGCAAATTGTTTGTGGCGCACCCAATGTTGCAGCCGGGCAAAATGTACCTGTTGCCACTATTGGTACAACACTTTACACGCCCGAAGGCGAAGCTTGGAAAATAAAAAAAGGCAAAATACGGGGCGAAGTTAGCCAAGGCATGATTTGCGCAGAAGACGAGCTGGGCTTGGGAAAAAGCCACGAAGGCATTATGGTTTTAGACGAAAAATTAGCACCCGGAACGCCTTTAAAAGAAATCTTTGACGTAGAAACAGATTTTGTTTACGAAATTGGTCTTACGCCAAACCGCGCAGACGCAATGAGTCATTTTGGTGTTGCACGAGATTTAAAAGCCGGTTTGTTGCAACAAGAAATAAACACTTCTTTGGTTTCGCCATCGGTTAGTAATTTTCATGTAGAAAACCGTAGCAAACGCATAACTGTAGAGGTAGAAAATTATGATTTAGCTCCGCGTTATTGCGGCGTAAGTATTTCCGGGATAAAAGTTGGCCCCTCGCCTGCTTGGTTGCAAAACAAATTAAAAGCTATAGGTATTAGTCCTAAAAACAATATCGTAGACGCAACAAATTACGTTTTGCACGAATTAGGGCAACCGCTACACGCTTTTGATGCAGACCAAATTACAGATGGTAAAATTCTTGTAAAACCGGCTAAAAAAGGTACAAAATTCACCACATTAGATGAGGTAGAACGCGAGTTGCACGAAGAAGATTTAATCATAGCAGACACCGAAAAACCACTGGCTATTGCCGGCGTTCTTGGCGGATTACATTCCGGCGTGACCGAAAAAACTTCCAGTATTTTTATAGAAAGCGCTTATTTTAATCCGGTTAGCGTAAGAAAAACTGCAAAAAGACACGGCCTCAATACAGATGCTTCTTTTAGATTTGAGCGCGGCGTAGACCCAAGCATTACCAAATATGCGCTAAAACGCGTAACTTTGCTGATTTTAGAAACCGCCGGCGGCTATGTTTCTAGCGATATAGATGATATCTATCCCAACAAAATAGAAGATTTTCAGGTGTTTTTAACCTTTAGTAAAATCAATAAATTAATTGGTCAAGAAGTACCGAGCGACACTATAAAATCTATTTTAGCTTCGCTAGATATTCGTGTAAATAATGTTACTGAAACCGGCTTAGGGCTTACCATTCCTGCCTATCGTGTAGATGTACAACGAGAAGTAGATGTTATTGAAGAAATTTTGCGCGTTTATGGTTATAACAATGTTGAGTTTAGCGAAAAACTAAATGCTTCTATCTCCAACTCTTCCCGATTTGAAGATTTTAAATTGCAAAATTTAATAGCCAATCAGCTTGTGGGGCAAGGTTTTTATGAGATGATGGCCAACTCTTTAACCACCAAAACCTACAGCAATTTAGACGAAACTTTAAACTCGGAGCATACGGTAGAAATGCTTAATCCTTTAAGCCAAGATTTGTCTGCCTTAAGACAATCTATGCTTTTTAGCAGCTTAGAAACAGCAGTTTACAACCTAAATCGTAAAAACGAAGATTTAAAGTTGTTTGAATTTGGAAAAACCTACCATAATTTCCCTGCAGGGAGAGAAGAGAAAAAACATTTATCTTTATTAGTTACCGGAAACCGCACCAAAGAACGTTGGAATAATAACAAGCAGAAAAGTGATTTCTTTTACCTTAAAGGAATTATCGCAGCAGTATTAGAGCGTTTAGGCTTTACGGAAACAAGATCTAAAACTAGTTCTTCTGCTATTTTTAACGAAGGTTTACAGCTAACGCACAAAAAACAAACCTTGGTAGAGTTTGGCGTGGTAAGCAAGTCTATTTTAAAACATTTTGATATAGAACAAGAAGTTTTGTTTGCAGATTTTAATTGGGACGCGCTTATAAAATTGGTAAATCAGCAACAAAAAATATTTAAACCAATTCCTAAATTTCCTTCTATTCGAAGAGATTTTGCGTTACTAATAGACAAAGAAATTATTTTTAAAGACATCTACGATATTGCGGTTAAAACCGAAAAAAACCTCTTAAAAAACGTAGATCTTTTTGATGTTTACGAAGGAGAAAACCTGCCGGAAGACAAAAAGAGTTACGCGGTAAGTTTTACGTTTCTAGACGAAAAGAAAACCTTAACAGATAAACATATTGATAAGATTATGAATAAACTGCAACAAAAATTTGAAAAACAACTCGGAGCGAGTTTACGATAAATTTTGTTCTTAAGCATTCTTATTTTAGCCTGCATTTAATTTTGCAGGCTTTTTTTATTTCTGTTTTGTATTAACCGAAACTGAATGCAAAAAGTAGCACCCGTTCTCTTTAAACTAATTTTTTCTTTTCGGAATTTTAGTTTTAAATTTCAACAAAAAAATACACAAAACTGGAATGGAAATAAACAAAGAATTTATCAAAAAGATGGCGGAAGAGTTAATCCCGCTACACAAATTTTTAGGTTTAGAAATTATAGCTTTAGAAGAAGGTTATACCAAAGTAAGAATTCCGTACAGAAAAGAAGTAGTAGGCGATGTACGCAACAACCGTTGGCACGGCGGAATTATTGCAACAGTAATGGACTCTGTTGGCGGAATTGTTGGCACCACCTTTAGCACTTCTACCAAAGATAAAATGGCAACTATAGATTTGCGCGTAGATTACTTAAAGGCCGCACAAAGTAAAGCCATAATTGTAGAAGGAGAATTGGTGCGTTTGGGCAACCGCATAATGGTAACACGAATGCGGGCTTATGAAGAAGGTGAACATGATTTGGTTGCCGAAGGTAAAGGCGTTTACAATTTTATTCGGCTAAAAAAATCGGACAAAAAAACACAGTAAGTATAACATAGTAATTGTTAAATAGTGAGGTTGAGCAAAATAGATAATTTTTAATATGTATTTTAGTATAAATTAAAGACGATGAAAGTTACGCGAACCAATATCGAAACCAAGCTGAAAAATTATAGAGATAAGCATATTTCAGAACAAAGCTTACTAGATGCGGTAGAAGAAATACTTTCTCAAGATGCTTTACACGAAGAAAAAATCATAGAAACCCTAGAAAGTAATGATGACAATAACGGCAGAAACACTTTTAAATTTGATGCTCTAAAAAGCGAAAATATTTACCACATAGAGCAAATAAAAGAAATTTGCTTCACTTACCGTCTCCGTTTTTTAAACAGTAGACTTTTTCGGGAAGATTTACCGCTAGAGGCTATTCAGAAAATAAAACGTTTAGAAAAAGAACACCAGACAGAACTTTCGGGTTTTAAAATAATGGCACCGGCTAAAGCTTTTCAGCTTAAAAATGCAGACGACCCACTACTTTTCGCACCCATTGGCAATGATTATTATTACCTGATTCATAAATGGGGAAAAGATTTACATCCGTTAAGAAAATGGCTAATGTGGCCTTTTAGAAGTATGGAAAATATTTTGATCAGTATTTTAGCCATTGGTTTTTTGGTAGGTGCAATGTTTCCGGACAATATGTTTTCTAAAAATAACAGCTTTTCAGAATATTTAATATTATCACTTTTTACCGCCAAATGGATTGCCGGCTTGGTTATTTTTTACGGCTTTAAACGCGGTAAAAATTTTAGTACTGCCATTTGGGATAGCGAGTATTTTAATGCGTAAAAAATGCGTTAATTTCTACTTAAAACACATTTTGTTTAGGCTATAAAAGTTATTTTTATTCAAAAACTATCTATTATGGCAAATCAAGATCCACATTACGAAACAATCTATACCGGTTCTGAAGTAAATGTACAATACTTGCAAAATGTCTTAAAAAAAGCAAGCATTTCTTCTATCGTTAAAAATAACTTTGAATCCGGTTTACGTGCCGGTTTTGGTGGCGGTTTACCGGGACAAGTACAACTGCAAGTGCAAAAATCGCACGCTAGTGAGGCAAGAAAAATTGCCGAAGCCGCTTTTAAAGAAGAATAATAATTTGCTTTACGGAAAAACAAAAAGCTGTTTAGATTAGAAAAGTTTTTACGATCTAACTTTCTACTTTAAACAGCTTCTTTATACCTAAAATTTAATCTTATTTTTGAAAGTTGGTAACCCCAAACTTTCTAGCTTCGGCTTTTGCTCCAGCTGCCCAAGATTCTAAATTATTAATTCTAGTTTGGTTAGACGGGTGGGTGCTCAACCATTCCGGCGGTGCCTGTCCTCCACTTTTTTGTTGCATTCTTCTCCATAAATCCGGAGCAACTTCAGGATCATAGCCTGCAATTGCCATTAAAGTTAAACCAATTTTATCTGCTTCTGTTTCGTGGCTTCTGCTAAAAGGCAACATTACTCCAACTTGCGAAGCTACACCGTAAGCACTATTAAAAATTTGTTGACTTTCTGTTTCGTTAAAAGCAATATTTCCTGCAACAGCGCCCAATTGTTGTAACTGGCCGGCGCTCATACGTTGTTGACCGTGATTTGCCAAGGCGTGAGCAACTTCGTGCCCCAACACTACTGCTAACCCGGCCTCATCTTTTGCTACCGGCAATAAACCGGTATAAACGGCAATTTTTCCGCCGGGCATTGCCCAAGCATTTACCATATCGTCTTCTTTAATTAACTTATACTCCCATCTGTAATTTTCTAAATAACCTTGGTAACCATTAGCATTTAACCAACGCTCAGAAGCTGCGGCAATTTTTTGCCCCACTTCTTTTACCATTCTTGATTCAGATGTTCCTGTTACCACATCATGCTCTTTTAAGAACTGGTCGTATTCCTGAAATGCCATTGGCAAAATTTGAGAATTAGATACCAGCGCTAAGGTTTTCTTTCCGGTAAACGGATTTTTATTACAAGAAACCAGCAGAAATAAAACACTAAAAATAATACTGATGTTCGAAATTTTCATAACATTGATTTTTTCTGAATTAAAACTACAAAAATGCACCAGTTTAAAATAAAATTTTATCATGCCTTTAACAGAAGTATAGGGGAATAACGGAACGGTATTTGTAATTTTATTTAAAAATCAAACCTAAAAATGTTTAAAATGAACAAGATACCTTCTTTACTGGTATTTATTCTTAGTTTTACCTTATTAAGTTGTAACAGTAAAGCCCAGAAGAAACCAAAGGCTGATCAATTTCCTATTCAGAAAACAGAAAAAGAATGGAAGAAAGAACTTACTGCCGCCCAATACCACGTCTTGCGTTCTTCCGGCACAGAAAAACCTTTTTCTAGCCCGCTTAACAATATAAAAGAAGCCGGTACCTTTGTTTGCGCTGCCTGTGGAAAAGAACTTTACAAAACCAAAAATAAATTTGAAAGCGGTACCGGTTGGCCAAGTTTTGATCAGCCAATAGAAGGTGGCGTTTTTATAAGTAAAGACAATAAATTAGGTTACACCCGTAATGAAGTTTTATGCGCCGATTGTGGCGGACATTTAGGCCATGTTTTTAACGATGGCCCCAAAGAAACCACCGGTAAACGTTATTGTATGAATGGCGATGCCATGAAATTTATCCCTAAAAAATCTTAAAGCATGAAAAAATACACTATAGAAAAATCTACAGAAGATTGGAAAAAAGAACTAGAACCAGAACAATTTAGAGTTTTACGAAAAAAAGGTACAGAAGCGCCCCATACCGGCAAATATAACTTGCATTTTGACGATGGCAGCTATAATTGCGCCGGTTGCGGAACAAAGCTTTTTGAAAGCGAAAGCAAATTTAAAAGCAATTGCGGTTGGCCAAGTTTTGATAATGCTATTGAAGGAAGTATAGAATATGTGCAAGACAATAGCTTTGGTATGCAGCGTATAGAAGTTTTATGCGCTAATTGTGGCGGACATTTAGGCCACGTTTTTGACGACGGTCCAACCGAAAGCGGTACGCGTTACTGTATAAATTCTGCCAGTCTAAACTTTAATAAATAAAAAACTTAAAATCATCTATTATGAAAACAATTAAAATTTTTACGCTTGCATTGGTCGCCATTTTTGGCTTTACAGCTTGTGAAGGAGACCGCGGACCGCAAGGACCGCCGGGACCAGATGGCACCAATGGTTATATTGGCACTACAACAGAGTTTACAATAGACTTCCCACTAAATAACGAATTTATTTATGTGTTTGCAGACGATGGCATAGAGGTATTTGAGTCGGATGCGGTTTTGGTTTATCGCTCAGAAGAATCTCTATCTGACCCTTCGGGACCTATTAAGGTTTGGAAACAATTGCCGCAAACCATTTATTTTAATAATGGCACGGAGTTAGCCTATAATTTTGACCACACTTTTAATGATGTTAGATTGTTTGTAGAAGGCACCGCAGATTTTAACGCCATAGACCCAAACATTTATTTCAATAACCAACATTTTAGAGTTGTGGTAGTGCCGTCAGATTTTGCCAAAGACCCAAAAATAGACCTTTCTACCTTTGAGTCTTTACAAAAAGCAGCTAAACAAAATGGTAGAAGTTTAAAAAAACTAAATCTATCTAATAAGTAATAGAAGCTAAGGCTGTATTTTACAAAAATTTAAAAAACTGGATAGCTTTTCGTTATGCGGATTATTACTTAAATTCGCAAATCTAATTTCAGCATAAACATAACAACTATGAGTAAATACGATATTATTGTTTTAGGTAGCGGACCGGGAGGTTATGTAACCGCCATACGCGCATCGCAACTAGGCTTTAAAACCGCCGTTATAGAAAAAGAAAATCTTGGTGGGGTTTGTCTTAATTGGGGTTGTATCCCAACAAAAGCGCTTTTAAAAAGTGCCGAAGTTTTTGAATACTTAAACCACGCCAAAGATTATGGGTTGAAAGTAGAAAAAGCAGATAAAGATTTTGGTGCCGTTATAAAACGAAGCAGAAATGTAGCTGAAGGAATGAGTAAAGGCGTACAATTTTTAATGAAAAAAAATAAAATTGACGTTATAGACGGTTTCGGGAAACTAAAAAAAGGTAAAAAAGTAAGCGTAAAAGATAAAGACGGTAATACCAAAGATTACGAAGCAGAACATATTATTGTTGCTACAGGTGCAAGATCTAGAGAACTACCTAATCTTAAACAAGATGGCGAAAAAGTAATTGGCTACCGCGAAGCAATGAATTTGAAGAAGCAACCTAAAAAAATGATAGTTGTTGGTTCTGGTGCTATTGGAGTAGAATTTGCACATTTTTATAATGCAATGGGCACAGAAGTTACCGTGGTAGAGTATTTACCAAACTTGGTGCCATTAGAAGACAAAGATGTTTCTAAGCAATTTGAGCGTTCTTTCAAAAAAGCCGGAATTAAAGTAATGACCAATTCTTCTGTAGAAAGCGTAGATACTTCCGGTAAGCAAGTAAAAGCTAAGGTAAAAACCAAAAAAGGGGAAGAAACGTTAGAAGCAGACGTTGTGCTTTCTGCTGTTGGTATTAAAACCAATATAGAAAATATAGGTTTAGAAGATTTAGGTGTAAAAACCGCAAAAGATAAAATTGAAGTAAACGAATGGTACCAAACCAACGTACCGGGTATTTACGCAATTGGTGATGTTGTTGCCGGACCTGCTTTGGCGCACGTCGCTTCCGCGGAAGGAATTCTGTGTGTAGAAAAAATTAAAGGAATGAAAGTAGAAGCTTTAGACTACGGCAACATTCCCGGTTGTACTTATGCCACGCCAGAAATTGCGAGTGTTGGTATGACAGAGGAGCAAGCCAAAGAAGCCGGCTACGAATTAAAAATAGGAAAATTCCCGTTTTCTGCTTCCGGAAAAGCAAGTGCTGCCGGTAAAAAAGAAGGTTTTGTAAAAGTAATTTACGATGCCAAATACGGCGAATGGTTAGGTTGCCATATGATTGGCGCCGGGGTTACAGATATGATTGCCGAGGCAGTTTTAGGTAGAAAACTAGAAACTACCGGACACGAAGTTTTAAAAGCAGTGCATCCGCACCCAACAATGAGCGAAGCTGTTATGGAGGCTACCGCAGATGCGTATGACGAGGTAATACATATTTAAGATTTTATATTTCTAATAAAAAAGGCTGTTCCCATAATTTGGAAACAGCCTTTTTTATTATCCTTTAAAATAATTCTATATGAAAGTAGCTGTTTCAAAACCAATTTGTCACATTAAGCACAGTCGAAATGTTTTATAAACAAGATTTAAATTTCTCGATGGCGCTCAAAAAGACAAGCAAGTATAATTTATGAAACAGCTACTTTTTTATTTTAAATAATTACAATATTTGCTTATAAAGAAGGGTCTAATTTAGCATCAAACTCCATATCTAATTGTAATTCTAAATTGTTGGCATCTTCTGTGCTTTCAAATTCAATTACCAATTTTAAATCGTCAGACTTTACATAATCGTCTACATAAGCGTCTGTAGTTTCTAAATTTAAAACGGTTTGTCCGGAAGGTATACTTTCTAATTGCCCTACTTGCAAATACTCCAAATCTGCCGTACGAACACCTAATTTTACAGAATTTATAAAATCGAAATTTTCTTGATCGTCTGCATTTACCAAAGTAATTTTTAGATCGTCTAATTCAATTTCTTCTACTTGATTAAGCGCTTCGTCCGTATTTAACTCGGCTTCGATAGCTTGTTTTACGTTAAGATCTGTTTCTACCGGAATTTCAAATAAGTTGATTGGTAAGTAATCAATACTAACATTTTCGGTAACCGGAATATCGCTAATGGTTCTTATACGATCTATAACATCGTCATCATCGCTACAAGATGTAAAAATAAGACTTAAGATAATTGCCGGTAAAATTAAAAGTTTTTTGTTCATTTTGCTTTGTTTTTTAGTTCAGAGCAAATAACTTCAAATTTTATTACCTAGAATATCAAACCTTTGTTAATGCTGTTTCTCAGCTTGCTAAATTTTTTTTAACATTTCTTAAAAACTCCTAAATTTTAAGCTGGAAGCAAATCGATAAACCAAAATTTGTAGTCCCAATTGTCGGTTTCCTTAAAGCAATCGGTTTTTTTTGACGGACCGTAATCTTTCATTATCACTTCTCCCTTTCTAAATTTTACGGAATTAGAGAAAAGTGGACCATCGTAAACAAAGGTATGAAACTCGCCATTCTCGCCACACCAATCTACGTTGGCTGGCAAATCTTGCAAAAATTGTTTATTTATGGTTCGTCCGCAAAAAGATTTATCTAAATAGTTGGCATTTGCCGTTATCACGACCGCTTTATAACCGGCATCAATGAAATCTAACATCAGCTGTTTAGTGTCTTTTTTCCATAAAGGAAAAACGGGTTTGATGCTGAAATTAGCCAACTCTGCTTCCCGGTATTCGCGTAAATCTTCCAAAAGTATATCTCCATAAACCGAATGTGTGAAGCCTTCTTTTTGTAAAACCTGCAAATGTTTATGCATAACTTTAGTATAAGCCTCCATAGATGCTTTGCCGTTTAACTCTATTAAATATAAAGGTAAATTGAGTGCTTTTGCCTGTTGCTCTAGCAAATTTCGGCGAAGACCGTGCATAGAAACCCTATTGGTTTGGGTGTTTATGGTGGTAACTAGTTTTTTTATTGCTAAATTTTCTTCTTGCAGTTGGTGTAAACTCCACATTGCATCTTTACCACTACTCCAATTTAGAAAAGCTTTAGAAGAAAACATTTGTACTGAATTATTTGGTTATAAAACTGCGTATGGCAAGTTCATAACTTTGCAGACCAAAACCAATTATTACTCCTTTAGTATGTGGCGCAAAAAAAGATTTCTGTCGGAAATTTTCGCGCGCATAAGTATTAGAAATATGCACTTCTACCACCGGGGTTTTTATGGCCTTTACCGCATCTGCAATGGCTATAGAAGTATGCGTATAAGCCGCAGCATTTAACACAATACCATCAAAATCTTTATCTGCGTCTTGTAATTTGCTTACAATCTCGCCTTCGCTATTAGTTTGCCAATGCGAGAGTTCTACATCTTTTAAGCTAAACTGCAATTGCCCAAAATAATCGTCAAAATTTTTATAGCCATAAACATCAGGCTCACGATTACCTAGCAAATTAAGGTTTGGACCGTTTAGGATAAGAATTTTCATAAATAATAAAGTGTTACAAGCCTATACCAAGACCTATGGTAAAGGTATTAAAATTAGCCGATCTAAAAGTATCACTATTTTCTGCAATTTTAAAACCGTACCGCGCTTCTATAAAAATATGATGAAAAATATCGTAACCTACGCCTACGGCCATATCTAAGCCCAACTTGTCTTTAAACTCTGCATTGCCTTCGCTTTCAAAAATATAGGTTGCTTGCGGTCCGGCTTGCAGGTGTAAATCTGTGTTGGCTACGTAATATTGCAACATTACCGGTAAATAAAGCAAATTGCTGTCGCCGGCATTTCCGTAAACTAATCCCGGCTGAAACTTAAAGGTATTGGAAAGGTGAAACTCACTATAAAAGCCAGCATAAAACCCGGACTCGCCGTCTGAATCTCCATCTGGACTTACATTTAGATACCCGCCGGTAATACCAACTTCTGTGGTTTGCGCTTGCGCGAATTGAAATGCTGCTAAAATAATGCTTAGGCTTATTAATAATTTTTTCATGGATAATTAGTTTTCGACGAAATTACTAAAAAGTCGGCATATGGCAGTAATGGGATAAAACAAAAAAGCGAAAACCTTATCAGATTTTCGCTTTCTTATTTAATTTAAGTAATTTTTAAATTAGAATTTATATCCTACAGATATTTGAATTACACTATTTTTTTCATCAAAATCATCACTAGTATCATCTATATCTGCTAAACCATAGTAATATCTTGCGCCAAACATAACTCCCATATCTAACGTATAGCTTAAACCACCATTTATTCCATAATCTAAAGATTTATAACCATCTTTAATATCAATCTCTGCACTTTCACTTTGTCCGCCACCACTAGCTTCATAATCAGATTTTGCAGAAACTAAAAAACCTACTTGAGGTCCTGCTTCAATGGCCAACCCTTCTGTAACATAATACTTAAAGATTAAAGGTATATTAATATAGTCAAGCTTTACTTTATCTTCTGCAGTAAAAGTTTCTCCATTAAAAGTTTCTGATTCTTCATATTTATAGCCTTGCATAGAGTAAAGAAGCTCCGGTTGGAATGCAAACTTTTCTGAAAACATAAATTCTGCAAAGGCACCAATATGTAAACCTATTTTAGAATCTGCGTCTTCTACATCTCCGGCACCATTTGCGATATTAACACCCGCTTTAGCACCAAATTGCATCTCTTGCGCTTGCACTCCAATAACACCAAAAATGGCAATAACTGCAATAAGTAATAATTTTTTCATAATATATTAATTTTATAGTTTAGTCAAATGTAAAAAAAATATTTAAACTATGTTAAATTTTGCTAATATATTTTATACTTCCGAAAAGACAACCAAACAAAAGAAATAGAAAAAACCTACTTTTGCTTAAAAAAATATGAAAGCACAAAAGATTATTTTAGCAATAATGACTGTTTTTGCCTTTTCTTTATCGCAAGCGCAAGAAAAGCAAGTTAAACGCATAGGTTTTCAAAAAACAGATAAATTTATTTCGGGGGCTATAGGTTATAGCACGATTTCGTATCCAGACGATTCTAAGACGAGTAACTTTAATGTAGCACCCAGGTTTGGTTATTTTATTAACGATTTTGTAGCCTTAGGAGCAAAAGTTGGTTTTTCTTCTGAAAAGCGAGAAGCTACAAACGGGCAAGAACTTTACAACAACCAATCGCTTACGCTGGGCGTTTTTGGACGCTACTATTTATTGCCGGGCAATAGGTTTTCTGTTTTTGGCGAAGTTGGTGTCGGATTTGGCACTATAAAAAATACTGTTACAGACGATCGTTACAACGGCGTTAACGGAAGTTTTAATCCGGGCTTGAGTTATTTTATTTCCGAAAGTTTTGCTATTGAAGCAAACCTCGGATTAATAAGCTATGACAGCGTGAAGCAAGATATAGACGGAGCAGATGCACAAAAAGCTTTTGAAATTGGCCTCGATTTAAACAACATTAATTTGGCGCTGATTTATAAGTTTTAGTAATCTGAGTATTCTTTAAATAACAAAAAGAGGAGCAAAACGCCCCTCTTTTTTTTATTCATTATTTTTTTATGTCTTAAAACATAAAACCAACTCCGGCTTGAATTACAGAGTTATGTGCATCTACGTCTTCAAACATTTCAGAAAAACCGTAATTATATCTTCCTTGTATAAAGAAACCGTTATCAAACTTATATTCTAAACCTGCAGCCAAAGAAATATCTATATCTTTAGGCTCTAAAGGAAACGGTTCGTCCCCTGCATTGCTATTTGGCTGAAAGTCAATTTCATCGTTTACCAAAAATCCAATTTGCGGACCGGCGTGTACGTTAAGACCTTCCACCAAATAAATTTTTGCCAAGATTGGCACTTGTATATAATCAAATTGTACTTCTACATTGTCGTCGTTATCAAAAATATTGTCTTGGTCGGAAGATTTCCAGTCATAACCCTGTCCAGAATATAAAACCTCTGCTTGTAGTGAGAAACGCTCACTGTAAGGAACTTCGGCTACAAAACCGGCATTAAAACTGGTTCTTGCGTCCGGACTATCAAAATCGTCTCCGGCAACAGTTGCAAAGTTTACACCACCTTTAACCCCTAATTGAACTAAGTCGGAGTCGGCTTGTGCATTTGCTGTAAAAATAGACATTGCTGCAACGGCAGCTCCTAAAACTAACTTTTTCATCACATTTGTTTTTTTAAATTCAGTACAAACATATTGGTCAATTTCAAAATAAAATACTAAGCATACATTAAATAAAGCTTAAATTTGTTCTTAACATATTTAGCCAAAAACTTGTTTATGCTGTGGAGCCAAGCCCTTGAAGATTACCAACATTACCTCCGTTTAGAACGCGGATTATCTGCAAATACAATAGATAATTATTCTTACGACATTGTTAAATTAATTACTTTTTTAGAGGATAGTAAAAGTAAGTTTAACCCAATTTCCATTAAAGAAGAGACTTTGCAAGCCTTTATTTACCAAATTTCGAAAAGCATGCAAGCTCGCTCCCAAGCAAGAATTATTTCCGCTTTACGCGGATTTTTTAACTTCTTGGTTTTTGAAGATTACCGAGAAGACAACCCAATGGAACTTATAGAGGCTCCAAAAACCGGCGCAAAATTACCCGATACGCTTTCGCTCACAGAAATAGATAAACTTATACAACATATAGATTTAAGTCATCCGCAGGGAGAACGCAACCGCGCAATTTTAGAAACTTTATATGGCTGCGGTTTGCGCGTTTCAGAATTGATAAACCTGCAATTGTCTGATTTGTTTTTTAAAGAAGGCTTTATAAAAGTTACCGGCAAAGGCAATAAGCAACGTTTTGTGCCTATTAGTGCGCATACTATTAAATACATTAATTTGTATAAAAATGAAATTAGAGCGCATCAAAACATCAAAAAAGAATTTGAAGATACTTTGTTTTTAAACCGTCGCGGCGGAAGTTTAACGCGCGCAATGATATTTACCATAGTAAAGCAAACCGCTAAAAAAGCTAACCTCACCAAAAAAATTAGTCCACACACCTTTCGGCACTCTTTTGCCACCCATTTATTGGAAAACGGAGCTAATTTACGTGCCATCCAACAAATGCTGGGACACGAAAGCATTACCACCACAGAAATATATATGCATTTAGACAGAAGTTACCTTAAAGAAGTGGTAGAAAAATTTCACCCCAGGAAATAGGTGGTAGTTTATTAGGTGTTAGGTGTTAGGGTTTAGGCAGTAGTTTTTGAATTGGGGTATATTACGCCCATTAATTTTGGTGAAAAAATAAAAAAATGAACCAATTAATCAGTAAACGAATCAACCAATTTACGAATTAACTAATCATTAAATTTTTCCGCTTAAAGCGTAAAGCATATGGCTTGTAGCATTGAATATTGTATAGTGTAAATTTGTAAAAACTGCTCCCTGATTACTGCGCACTGCCAACTGATCAGTCATCACTATCACACTATTAAATTTGTGCTAAATAAAACGAGAAGTTTTTCTACTTTACGCGAAGCCTTTATCTTGTTGCAAAAACAAAAACTATGAAAACACTTAATTTTAAAAATGGCGATAAAATGCCGGCAATTGGCTTAGGAACTTGGAAATCTGAACCCGAAAAAGTTACCCACGCTGTAAAACACGCTTTAGAAAATGGTTACCATCATATAGATTGTGCTGCCGTTTACCAAAACGAAAAAGATGTAGGTAAAGCGCTCAAAGAAGTCTTTACGCAAGGTAAAGTAAAACGGGAAGAGGTTTGGATAACTTCTAAATTACAGAATAACGCCCACAAAAAAGAAGACGTGATTCCGGCTTTAAAACAAACCTTAAGCGATTTGCAGTTAGATTATTTAGATTTATATTTAATTCATTGGCCGGTAGCTTTTAAGCCGGAAGTAAAAGGCTCTCCAAAAAATGATGATGAATTTTTATCTTTAGAAGAAGTACCAATTATAGAAACTTGGGGAGCTATGCTAGAAGCCAAAAAGCAAGGTTTGGTAAAGCATGTTGGGGTTTCCAATTTCAGTATTAAGAAACTAAAAGACTTAATGCAAAAAACAGACGAGAATCCGGAAATGAACCAAATTGAATTGCACCCTTACTTGCAACAACCCAAAATGTTGGAGTTTTGCAAAGACAACAACATTCATTTAACGGCTTATTCGCCACTGGGAAGCGGTGATCGTAGCGACGATATGAAAGCAGACAACGAACCTTCTTTATTAGAAAACGATACCATAAAAAGCATTGCCGAAAAACACGATGCGTCGGCGGGACAAATTTTGATAAAGTGGGCAGAAAATCGCGGTACGGCGGTTATTCCGAAATCTACCAACGAAGGTAGAATTGAAGAAAACCTAAGAAGTGCAGAAATTCAGCTAGATGAAGATGATTTAAAGCAAATAGCCAGCTTAGACAGACATTTTAGATATGTTACCGGTGAGTTTTTTGTTACGGAAGGAAACTCTTACGAAAATATTTACGACGAGTAAATTTCGTAAAGAAAGATAAAATAAAAAAGCTGCTCAAAATTAAATTTCGAGCAGCTTTTTTTTGATTATTAGGTTCTCTTTTATTTCTTCGGAATATTTTTTAAAACTTCCATAAAGAAATTCCAGAATTTTTGTGAAGAAGAAATACTTGCTCGCTCGTCTGGAGAGTGCGCTCCACGAATGGTTGGTCCAAAAGAAATCATATCCATCTCCGGATAATGACTACCAATAATACCACATTCTAAACCGGCGTGGCAAGCTGCAATATTAGCTTTTTCGTTGGTTTGTTTCTCGTAAAGCTTGTCTAAAACTTTTAAGATATCAGAATCCGGATTAGGCGTCCATCCCGGATATTCTCCCGAAAGTTCTACATCAAAACCGCCCATTTCAAAGCCGGCGCTTAAGCTATTGGTTAAATCCCATTTATTACTTTCTACAGAAGATCGCGTTAAACAAGCTACCTCAACCTTACCGTTTTCAATTTCTACACGGGCAATATTGTTAGAGGTTTCTACCAAACCTTCAATATCCGGACTCATACGGTAAACACCATTGTGCGCGGCATAAATAGCTTTTAAAACAGCCGTTTGGTCTTCTATTTGCATAACTTTTTCCGGCTTTTCTATTTTTTCTAAGCTAATTTCTAAGTTTTTTTCCAAACTTTTATATTCGCTTAAAATTGCCTCTTTTATATAATTAAATTCTGTCTTTAAGGCTTCTGTGTTATAATTATTTACCACAATTTCTGCAACGCTTTCGCGTGGAATGGCATTGCGTAAACCGCCGCCGTTTAATTTTGCTATTTGCATTCCGCTTTCGCGCGAAAGATGAAACAGCACACGATTCATTAATTTATTGGCATTGCCCAAGCCTTTAATAATATCCATTCCGGAGTGACCGCCATTTAAACCGGTAACACTCACTTTATAAGCGGTGGCGTCACTATCTGCTGCTTCTTCTTTATAACTTCTTTTGGCAGAAAGATCTACCCCGCCGGCACAACCTATACCAATTTCATCATCTTCTTCGGTATCTAAATTTAAAAGAATTTCGCCTTCCAAAATAGATTCGTCCAGATCTTTTGCGCCGGTCATACCTGCTTCTTCGTCTACGGTAAACAAAGCTTCTAAAGCCGGATGCTCAATATCGTCACTTTCTAAAACAGCCATCATAGCCGCAACACCCAACCCATTATCTGCGCCCAAAGTGGTTCCTTTTGCACGCACCCAATCGCCGTCTACGTACATATCTATTCCTTGCGTTTCAAAATCAAAATCTGTTGCGTTGTTTTTTTGATGCACCATATCTACGTGGGCTTGCAACACAATTTTCTTTTTATCTGTATGGTTGGCAGTGGCCGGTTTTTTGATAACCACATTTCCTTTTTTATCTTGTAAAACTTCCAAACCTAGATCTTTCCCAAATTTTTTAATAAACTCGGTAACGCGTTCTTCTTTTTTAGAAGGTCGCGGCACGGCATTCAAATCGGCAAATTTATTCCATAAGAGTTTAGGCTCTAAATTTCTAATTTCTTCGTTCATAGTTTTCATTTTTATGCTGAATTACAAAGATAACTTTAATAGGAAAACTATAAAATTTGCGCCACACGAATTAGTTTGTATTTTTAGCCTCGTGAAAAGGTATACACATTTTATTCTTGCAATCTTGCTGCCTATACAAATTGGGTTAGTTTCTTACTTGGCAGAATTTCCCCAGCTGGTAGAAACCTATTACAGCAACGGCATTTATCCGTATATTTCTAAATTTTTGCGCTATGGTTTAGGATGGTTGCCTTTTTCTGTAGGCGATTTTCTTTACACTCTGTTGGTTATCTTATTAATAAAGTGGTTGTTTACACGGATTAGATCTGGCTTTAAAAAACCAAAACAATGGCTTTTAGAAGCGCTTGCCACTTTATCTGTTTTGTATTTCTGTTTTCACTTGTTTTGGGGTTTTAATTATTACCGCTTGCCTTTGCATCGCTCGTTACAAATCCGTAAAGATTACACCAACGAACAACTCTTTAATCTGGCCGAACGCTTGGTGGAAAAAACCAATGCAATGCACAAAATGCTGAGTAAAAACGACACTTTACCTGTACAATATGCATTTAAAAATCACGAAATTAGAAAAATGGCCGAAAACGGCTACGATAGTATTGCAATGCGTTTTCCAAAATTGGTGTATAACCCAAAAAGCGTGAAGCCTTCTTTGTTTAGCATTCCGTTAAGTTATATGGGTTTTAACGGCTATTTAAATCCGCTAACCAACGAGGCGCAAGTTAATAACCAAATGCCAAAATTTAAATTGCCCAGCACTACCAGTCACGAAATTGGGCACCAAATAGGTTTTGCCAAAGAAAACGAAGCCAACTTTATGGCTTGCCTTACAACAATGCATCACCCAAACCCGTATTTTAGATATGCCGGTTATACGTTTGCGCTAAAATATTGCTTGTCTGAAACTTATGTAGCAGACAAATGCAAAACAGAAAATCTTATTGCTGCTTTGCATCCCGGGGTGATGGAAAATTACAGAGAAGTACAAAAATTTTGGCAAGAACACCAAAACCCCTTAGAGCCTTTTTTTAAATTGTTTTATAGCGGTTATTTAAAAGCCAACAACCAACCAGAAGGTATGCAGAGTTATAATTATGTGGTGGCTTTGCTGGTAAATTATTACGAAGGAAAATCACTGTAAAACTTCTGCTTTTAGGTTAAGATTTAGTAAATTTCGGGCTTTTACAAAACCTATGTATAAACACATAAGCAGCACGCAAAATAAAGCGATTAAAAAGCTTTTGCAACTTACAGAGAAATCTAGAAATAGGCGCAAAGAAGCTTTATTTGTAGTAGAAGGCTTGCGCGAAATAAATTTGGCTTTATCTGCGCACTACCAATTAGAACAACTTTATTTTTCTTCGGAATTGATTTCAGAGGAAAACTTAAATTCGCTTTCTGTAGCAAAAGATAAAATTACAGAACTAAGCCCGGAAGTTTATAAAAAAATAGCTTATCGTAGTAGTACAGAAGGCGTTGTTGCGGTAATGCATACAAAAGAGCACGCTTTACGCGGAATAGAATTTAAGCGGGAAAACCCGTTGATTTTAATAGCCGAAGCTCCCGAAAAACCCGGTAATATCGGGGCGCTTTTACGTACGGCAGATGCTGCCAACTTAGACGCGGTTTTTATTGCCAATCCCAAAACAGATTTGTACAACCCGAATATAATCCGCTCTAGCGTAGGATGTATTTTCACCAACCAAATTGCAACCGGCACAACAACGGAAATCATTGCATTTTTAAAGCAAGAAAACATTGGTATTTATTGTGCTGCTTTGCAAAATTCCAGCTCCTATACGCAGCAAAATTATACCAACGCCAGCGCGATTGTAGTTGGCACCGAAGCAGATGGCTTAGAGGAAGAATGGCTGCAAAATTCTACCAAAAATATTGTAATTCCTATGCAAGGAAAAATAGACTCTATGAACGTTTCTGTTGCGGCAGGAATTTTAATTTTTGAAGCAAAACGACAACGAAAATTTTAATTTTGCAACTTACTACAAATCCTTAACCTTAACTTATGGCTCCGGAAACTTTATTTTATATTTTAATAGGCATTATTCTACTGGATTTTATAGTAGATTATATTTTAGGTGCTTTAAACGCAGAGCATTTTAAAGATAAACTGCCGGAAGAATTGGCAGATGTTTACCAAGACGAAAAAGAATATTTTAAAGCCCAAGAATATAAAAAAGCTAATTACGAATTTGGCAATATCACAGGTTTATTTAATCTTTTGGTGGTTTTATCGTTCTTTTTGGTAGGTGGTTTTGAAATTGTAGACCAATGGGCCAGATCATTATCCGATAATCCAATTATTATCGGCTTAATTTTCTTTGGCATTATTATGTTTGGTAGCGATATTTTAAACCTGCCATTCTCGTATTACCAAACTTTTGTAATTGAAGAAGAATTTGGTTTTAACAAAACCACACATAAAACCTTTATTTTAGACAAGTTAAAATCTTGGCTGTTATTAATAGTTTTGGGCGGCGGCATTTTGGCAGTAGTAATTTGGTTCTACACACTTACTGGTTCTTCTTTTTGGTTGTATGCATGGGCTTTGATTACTATATTTTCTGTTATAATGAACATGTTTTACAGTAAATGGATTGTGCCTTTATTCAACAAACAAACTCCATTAAAAGAAGGTTCTTTACACCGTAAAATAGAAAATTATGCCAGTAAAAACGGCTTTAAAATAGACAACATTTTTATTATAGATGGCTCAAAACGCAGTACAAAAGCCAATGCTTATTTTTCGGGTTTCGGAAAAGAAAAACGCATTACGCTTTACGATACTTTAGTAAACGATTTAGACGAAGACGAAATTGTTGCTGTTTTGGCGCACGAAGTTGGGCATTATAAAAAGAAACACATTTTGTATAATCTGACGGCTTCTATACTTACTACAGGATTAACTTTATGGCTTTTGTCTGTATTTATTGACAATCCGTTATTATCGCAAGCGCTTGGCGTGGAGCAACCCAGCTTTCATGTAGGTTTAATTGCATTTGGTATTTTATATTCGCCAATTTCGGCAATTACCGGTTTGTTGATGAACTACCTCAGCAGAAAATTTGAATACCAAGCAGACAGTTTTGCGCAAAAAACCTATGGCGCGGCGCCATTAATTAGTGGTTTAAAAACTTTATCGGCTAAAAGCCTAAGCAATTTAACGCCACATAAAGCTTATGTTTTTGTACATTACTCCCACCCTACTCTTTTGCAACGTATACAAAATATGGGAGTTTATAATATGACAGACTTTTAGTATATTAGTAATATGATATTGACCGAAGAGCAAATAGAAAAAGAGAACAAGCGCATTACCAAGCAATACAAAGAATTGTTGCGCATAAGCTATCGTACGCTAACAGACGAAGATAAAGCGCTAATACGCCAAGCTTTTGAAATTGCTGTAGACGCGCATAAAGATCAGCGTAGAAAATCTGGTGAGGCCTATATTTTTCATCCCATTGCAGTGGCTAAAATTGTAGCTTCGGAAATTGGCTTGGACGCCACCTCTATTGCCGCCGCTCTTTTGCACGATGTGGTAGAAGATACAGAATATACTTTAGATGATATTGAGCAAATGTTTGGCAAAGTGGTTGCCAAAATTGTAGACGGACTTACAAAAATAAGTCATCTTAAACCAGAACGAGACGTTTCTTTACAGGCAGAAAATTTCCGTAAAATGCTACTTACTTTAAATGATGATATTAGGGTTATCATTATAAAAATAGCAGACCGTTTGCACAATATGCAAACAATGGAAGCTATGCGGGCAGATAAGCAAGTAAAAATTGCTTCGGAAACCTTGTACATTTATGCGCCGCTTGCACATCGTATTGGTTTGTATAACATTAAAACAGAACTAGAAGATTTAAGTTTAAAATATACAGAGCCGGAGGTTTACCAAGATATTCTTATTAAAATGAAGGAAAGTAAGGAAGAGCAAGATGAATACATCAATGCTTTTTCTAAAATAATTTCCAATTCTCTAGATAAAGAAAATTTAACCTATGAAATAAAAGGCAGACCAAAATCTATTTTTAGCATTCGTAAAAAGATTCTAAAACAAAATATTTCTTTTGATGAAATTTACGACAAATTCGCTATTAGAATAATTTACGACAGCACTCCGGAAGACGAAAAGTTTTTAGCCTGGAAAATTTACTCTATTGTAACAGATCATTTTAGGCCCAACCCTACCCGTTTACGCGATTGGATTAGCTCACCAAAATCTACCGGTTATGAAGCTTTGCATATTACGGTTATGGGACCGCAAGGCAGATGGGTAGAAGTGCAAATAAGAAGTAAGCGCATGAACGAAATTGCCGAAAAAGGCTACGCAGCGCATTACAAATACAAACACGGCGAGAAACAACAAGACGAAAACTTAGACCAATGGCTTAATAAATTACAAGATGCTTTAGAAAATAACGAGGTTAATGCCGTAGATTTTGTAAAACAGTTTAAATTGAATTTATATGCCAAAGAAATTTTTGTTTTTACTCCCGAAGGCGATCTAAAATCTCTGCCAAAAGGCGCTAAACCTTTAGATTTTGCTTTTAGCATTCATACAGATGTGGGTTTAACTACAAGAGGTGCTCGAGTAAACAACAAATTGGTGCCGCTTAGTCACCAATTAAAAAGCGGCGACCAAGTAGAAATAATTACTTCTAAAAATGCCAAACCCACGCAAAACTGGTTAGAACATGCAACTACGGCAAGAGCGCGTTCTAAAATAAAATCTTCTTTAAAAGAAGAGAAAAAAGCCATTGCCTTAGACGGAAAAGAGCTTTTAAAAAGAAAATTACGAGCCCAAAAAATTCCGTTTAACGATAAAACTACGCGAGAATTGGTTAAATTTTTTAAGCTTAAAACCAGTTTAGATTTATTTTACCGCGTTGGTATTGGCACTATAGATAATGCCGGGTTAAAAGAATATGCTGCTTCTAGAAGCAATGCTTTGGTTTCGTTTTTTAAGAATAAAATTAAGAAAGCACCAGCAAAAGAAGAAATTGAAAAAGACGAGATAACCAGTAATTACGATCAGTTGGTGTTTGGTAAAGACAACCAAAAACTAGAATACCAATTGGCCAATTGCTGCAACCCAATTCCCGGCGATGATGTTTTTGGATTTGTTACGGTAAACGACGGTATAAAAGTGCATAAAAAAGACTGCCCCAACGCCATTCAATTACAAAGTAATTATGCTTATCGTATAATGACGGCTAAATGGATAGATTCTTCTCAACAAGAATTTAGGGCTGTTATTAAGTTAATTGGTTTAGATAATTTAGGTTTGGTAAGTCAGATAACCAAAGAAATCTCTAACAACTTAAATGTAGATATGCGTAATATTTCTTTTGAGAGTAATGAGAGTGTTTTTGAAGGAAAAATTACCGTTATTGTAAAAAACAAAACCATTCTTAAAAAATTAATGGAAAGGCTTAAAAAAATACCGGGAATAGATAAAATAACCCGTGAATAAAGCCTAAATTTGCAAACAGAATTATGGAAGATACAGAAAAGCACAAGAATGACCAGGCTGTAGTTAAAAATGTGTTTACCAAGTTTTTAGAAGAAAAAAAACACCGTAAAACACCTGAACGTTACGCCATTTTACAAGAGATTTACGATAGTAATGAGCACTTCGATATAGAATCGTTGTACATTACTATGAAAAACAAAAATTATCGCGTAAGCCGGGCTACTTTATACAACACCATAGAATTGCTTTTAGACTGTGGTTTGGTACGCAAACATCAATTTGGCAAAAACCAAGCGCAATATGAAAAGTCTTATTTTGACAGACAGCATGACCACGTAATTCTAACCGATACCGGCGAAGTAATAGAATTTTGCGACCCGCGTATTCAATCTATCAAAAAAACTATAGAAGAAGTTTTCGATATAGAAATAACTAACCATTCGTTGTATTTCTACGGAAACAAAAAAACCTCCAAATAACTTTTTTATGGCTGTAGATTTACTGCTAGGCTTACAATGGGGAGACGAAGGCAAAGGTAAAATTGTAGACGTCTTAACCTCCAAATACGATATTATTGCCCGTTTTCAAGGCGGCCCCAACGCAGGACACACTTTAGAGTTTGACGGCATTAAGCACGTTTTACACACCATTCCTTCCGGGATTTTTCATAAAAACGCCCTTAACTTGGTGGGAAATGGCGTAGTGATAGATCCGGTAATTTTTCAAAAAGAGCTTAAAAATTTAGAGAAATTTGAGTTAGATTATGTGTCTAAACTCTTATTATCTAAAAAAGCGCATATAATATTACCCACCCACAGATTGTTAGATGCGGCTTCAGAAACCTCAAAAGGAAAAGCTAAAATAGGCTCTACTTTAAAAGGTATTGGTCCTACTTATATGGATAAAACCGGAAGAAACGGTTTACGCTTAGGCGATTTAGAAATGCCGGACTGGAAAGAAAAGTACCGCAATCTTGCCAACAAGCACGAATCTATGATTGCCTTTTACGATGTAGACATTCAGTACAACTTAGAAGAGTTGGAAACTGAGTTTTTTGAAGCAATCAAATCGCTTAAAAAGTTACGTTTTATAGATTCTGAAGCTTATTTGCAACAAGCCCAAGCAGAGCAAAAAACAATTTTGGCAGAAGGCGCACAAGGCTCTTTGTTAGATATAGATTTTGGCACCTATCCCTTTGTAACTTCCAGCAATACAACCGCTGCCGGTGCTTGTACCGGTTTGGGCGTTGCTCCCAACCAGATAAATGAAGTTTACGGAATTTTTAAAGCTTATACCACACGAGTTGGTAGCGGCCCTTTTCCTACAGAATTATTTGACAAAACAGGTCAAAAAATGGCTAAAATAGGTAACGAGTTTGGCGCTACAACAGGAAGAGCAAGACGTTGTGGTTGGTTAGATTTGGTAGCCTTAAAATATGCGGTGCAAGTAAACGGCGTTACGCAACTTATGATGATGAAAGCCGACGTATTAAGCGGGTTTAAAACCTTAAAAATATGCACGGCTTACAAATATAAAGGCGAAGAAATAACCCATTTCCCGTATAACGTAGATGAAAAATATGTAGAACCAATTTATACAGAAATGCAAGGTTGGGACGAAGATTTAATGCAAATGACAGATAAAAAAGATTTTCCTGAAAATCTAAATAAATACATAGATTTCATAGAAAAAGAATTGGCTACACCCATAAAAATTGTTTCGGTGGGGCCAGATAGAACGCAAACCATCGAGCGTTAATAAAAAGACCAAAAGTTATTGGCTTGTTTGGTTAAAAATAAAAACGCTTCAGTTCAAATTGGAGCGTTTTTTGATTATAAGTCAATATTTTAGTTTCATTACAAATTACAACATATCCAGCTTGAAGAAATTATTATTTTATATAAGTATTGTAATTTTTAGCCTTTCGGCGGAAGCCTATGCGCAAAAAACAACTCCTATAGATTACCAAAGTGAGCGTATTATAACCGATGAAGAAAAATTTCCGGGAGCGCTTATTTTTTTAAAAACAGGCAACGAGCAGGTTTACTTTGTACACGAAGGTATAGAAACGTGGTGCGATCAAGCAATTGCTTACCAAGAAGATAATTTTGTAAAAGCTTTTGGTAATGTAAAAATGGTACAAGGAGATACCATAAATTTGCAATGTAAATATGCAGAATATAACGGCAATACACAATTTGCTTTTGCTAGTAACAATGTAAAATTAAAAACCCCGTCTAACACCTTAACTTCCGATACACTTTTTTTTGATCGTATAAAACAAGAGGCTTTTTACAGAAGCGGCGGTACTGTAAAAGATTCGGCAAGTACTATAACCAGCCGAATTGGTCGTTATTTTATGGAAAAAGAAAAGTTCTCTTTTGTAAAAAACGTAGTGGTAAACAATCCGGAATACATTATAAATTCTAATCAGTTAGATTTTTATTCAGAAAGCGGTCACGCCTATTTATACGGCCCATCTACCATTACCGGTAAAGAAACAGAAGTTTATTGTGAGCGCGGTTTTTACGACACCCGAAACGATAAAGGGTATTTTGTTAAGAATTCAACCGTATATTACGATAACCGTAAACTAGAAGGCGATAGTATTTATTTTGATCAGGTCAAAAGTTTTGCTTCGGCTACCAATAATATCCGGGTAACCGATACTGCCAACCAATCTGTAATTAAAGGCCATTATGCCGAAGTTTTTAGAGCCAAAGACTCGGTTTTTATTACAAAACGTGCTTTGGCCAGTATGAAGCAAGAACAAGATTCTATACATATTCATAGCGATACGCTTATGATTACCGGCAAACCCCAAAACAGAATAATAAGAGGGTTTAGAGATACGCGTATTTTTAAAAGCACAATGAGCGGAAAATGCGACTCTATACATATTGATGAAAAAACGGGACTGACCCAAATGATTGGCAAACCGGTAGTTTGGTCTGGTAACAACCAAATGAGTGGCGACACCATTCATTTACTCAACAATCCGAAAACAGATAAATTAGACTCGCTAAAAGTATTTTATAATGCTTTTATGATTCAAAAAGATAGTATAAAAGGTTATAATCAAGTAAAAGGACAAGAAATGTACGGACTTTTCGAGAATAACGAGCTCTACGAAGCCAATTTCATAAAAAACACCGAAACGATTTACTATTCTAGAGACGAAGACCAGACATTAATGGGAATAGATAAAATGTTTGCATCTTCCATAAAGATATTATTTGAAAACCGTGAAGTGACTGATATTTTTTACTACAAAAAACCGGAAGGCACGATGTATCTGCCAGAAAATTTCCCCGAGAATGCCCGCAAACTAAGAGGATTTAATTGGCGTGGCGATGAAAGGTTACTACAAAAAAGCGACTTATTTGCAGGAGAGCCGGAAATAAACCTTCCTAAAATTAAAGGTATCCCGCTACCCCAAGAAGAAAAAGGATTTTTTGATGAACGCAAAAAAGAAGGTGAAGAAAATAGCCTACATAAAACTTCTAGGTTAACCCCAGAAATATTATCAGACCATAATGGCGATACGTTAAGTCCTTTGAAGCTTAAAAATATTCACGATCCGTTAAAAATGCCGCTTTTAAAGAAAGTAGAAAAAGAAGAAGATAATTGAAAGAGAATTTTATAAAATACCAAGCCCAAACCACTCCCCACCCATTAGGTTTAGAAATTAAAAACGCCAAAGGCAGCTATATTTATTCGGTACAAGATAAGGCTTATTTAGATTTTATAGCAGGCGTTTCTGCGTGCAGTTTGGGGCATTGTCATCCTGCCGTGGTAAAAGCAATTCAAGATCAAGCCGCACAATATTTACACGTAATGGTTTACGGAGAATTTGCCCAAGAACCGGCGGTTGCCTACACCCAATTATTGGCAGAATTGTTGCCGGAAATACCAAACGCAAAAACCTATATGGTAAATAGCGGTACAGAAGCTATAGAAGGTGCTTTAAAACTGGCAAGACGCGCAACAGGTCGTCAAGAAATTATTGCAGCAAAAAACGCTTATCATGGCAACACGATGGGCTCGTTAAGTTTGATGGATTATGAAGAACGTCAAGCGCCTTTTAGACCGTTAATTCCTAATATTAATCATATTAGCTTTAATCAATTTACCGATTTAGAAAAAATCACTAGCAAAACAGCGGCGGTAGTTTTGGAGACTATTCAAGGCGGAGCCGGCTTTATTTTACCGAAAGATAATTATTTAGAAACGGTAAAAAAACGCTGTCAAGAAGTTGGCGCTTTATTGATTTTAGATGAAATTCAGCCCGGCTTTGGTCGTACGGGAAGTTTATTTGCTTTTCAGCAATACAATTGCGTACCGGATATTTTGGTTATAGGCAAAGGAATGGCAGGTGGTATGCCGGCCGGAGCTTTTGTAGCTTCCGCGGAATTAATGGACTTACTTAGCAACAATCCGGCAATGGGGCATATTACCACTTTTGGCGGCAATCCGGTAATTGCTGCGGCAGCTTTGGCTACTCTAAAAGAAGTGAATCAAGGCGATTGGATGCAAAAAACCCTAGAAAAAGAAAAACATTTTAGAGACCAATTACAACATCCTTTAATAAAGGAAATAAGGGGAAAAGGTTTAATGTTAGCCTTAATTTTACCTTCCGAAGAAATTACCAACCAACTTATTTTAAAAGCAAAAGAAAAAGGTTTATTGCTTTTTTGGCTGTTATTTGAAAAGAAAGCCGTTCGCATCACGCCACCATTAACCATTTCTGAAGAAGAAATTACAAAAGGCTGTGCGATTATCTGTCAGATTTTAACCGAAATACAAAATAATTTAGACTGTTAATTAAATTGTTAACAATATTAAGCGCTAACTTTGGTTTATACCAAGAATAGAGCTTAACTTTAATACTAAAGGAATCCGTAAAAATTCGTCTATGCATTTAAGTCAAAACGAAGAACACCATTTTCCGCTTACCAAATTCGAGTCGATGTTAAAAACCAACGATGTATTGTTTTTTGATTCGAATGAATTTGAACTTATTATTTACCATTATCTCGAAAACGGCAAATTTCCCTTGGCAAAAAAAGCCGTAAGATTAGGCTTAGAGCAACATCCAAATGCTACTAGTTTACAGCTTTTTCAAGTAGAAATTTTAATTTTTGAAGACAAGCTGGAAGAGGCAGAAAATCTTCTAGATAATTTATACAGCTTAGAACCTTCTAACGAAGAGATTTTTGTGCAAAAAGCCAATATATTTTCTAAGCGCAATATGCACCGCAAAGCCATAGAAACACTACAAATGGCTTTAGAAATTGCTGCGGAAGAAAACGATATCTATTCGCTTATAGCAATGGAATATATGTTTTTGGAAGACTACGAAAACGCTAAAAAATATTTTATTAAATGCTTAGCAATAGACGATAACGATTATGCAGCACTTTATAATATAATTTATTGTTTCGATTTTTTAAATCAAACCGAAGAAGCTATTGCTTTTTTAGACGATTTGCTCGAGAAAAATCCATATTCTGAGGTTGCTTGGCACGAAGTAGGCAAACAGTATTTTGCAAAAAAAGACTATAAACGCGCTCTTAGTGCTTTAGATTTTGCCATTATCTCTGACGATACTTTTATTGGCGCGTATATGGAAAAAGGAAAAGTTTTAGAACGTCTAAAACGCTTTTCTGAAGCTATAGAAGCCTACCAAATTACTTTGCAATTAGACGATCCTACTGCTTTTGCGTATCTACGGATTGGTAAATGTTACGAAAAGATAAACCGACCGGATCTTGCGATAGAAAACTTTAAAAAAGCGGTAGACGAAGATCCTTTGTTAGACAAAGCTTGGGTAGCTATAACCGATTTCCATTTTAAACGCTCTGAATTTAAAAAAGCTTTGTTTTACATTAATAAAGCAATAGACATTGACAATAATAATGTTTTGTATTGGAAACGTTTTGCCAAAATAAACCACCAATTAAGCCATCTTAAAGCAGCAGAAAAAGGTTTTCAAAGAAGTTTAGATTTAGGCAATTTTGAGTTAGAAACTTGGGTAACCCTTTGCGATGTACTTATAAACCTAGACAAGGTAGAAACCGGCATTAGCGTATTGTTGCAAGCGCTTTCCTTTTATCCAAACACTGCAGAAATAGAATATCGTTTGGCAGGTTTGTATTTTAAAAATAACCAAGGTACCAAAGGTTATCAACATTTAAGTACTGCTTTAAATTTAGATGCAGAATATGTTATTATTATAGAAGAGCTTTTTCCTGAAATTTTTAAACGCCCCAGCATACAAAAAATCATCGCAGCATATTCCGATTAATTTTATGCTTATGTTTGCAAACTATCGGCGCATAAAAACTAAAATGCTTACTTTTATGCGCTTTTAAATTCTGCGATGCGACGTTTTAAAAACCACATAGTTTTAGTATTAAAAGGAATGGCAATGGGCGCTGCCGATACCGTGCCGGGAGTTTCAGGAGGAACAATTGCGTTTATTTCAGGAATTTACGAAGAGCTAATTACCACTATTGGCAATGTAAACCCTTCTTTACTTACCGAATGGAAAAAGAATGGTTTTGCAAGCTTTTGGCAAAAACTGAATGGTAGTTTTATTCTCTCCATACTTATAGGCATTTTAATAAGTGTTTTTAGTTTTATGCGCTTAGCCAACTATTTGTTAGAAAATCACCCCGTTTTAATTTGGTCCTTCTTTTTTGGTTTGGTTTTAGCCAGTATTTTATTTGTTGCCAAACAAATAACCAGATGGCGTTTAGCAACTATTCTTGCAGTAATAGTGGGCGCAGCCGTGGCATTTTTTGTTACTACTTTGCCAGTTGCAGCTTCTAGCGACAGTTATTTCTATCTATTTATTGCGGGAGCAATTGCCGTTTGCGCTATGATTTTACCCGGTATAAGTGGCGCATTTATCTTAGTACTTTTAGGCGCTTACGAAACGATTACCAAAGCCGTACACGATTTCGATTTTAAGAAAATTATTGTGGTGGGGCTTGGCGCTATTGTAGGCTTACTTAGCTTCTCTAAAGTATTAAAATGGTTGTTTGCGCATTATAAAAACATCACTTTAGCTGTTCTTACCGGTTTTATTGCAGGTTCTTTAAATAAAATATGGCCGTGGAAGCATGTGCTGGAAACTAAAACTTTTGGCGATAAAGTAAAAATAATTGACGAAGAATCTGTTTTACCTTGGAATTTTAACCAAGATTCACATTTATTGTTTGCAATATTATTGGCAATTGCAGGATTTTTACTCATAATAGCCTTAGAGAAAATAGCTGAAAAAAAACCAGATGGCAATGCAGCAGACCCGAACGTTTAAAGACAAATTACTTTTGGTGCTAAAAGGCCTTGCTATGGGCGCCGCCAACAAAGTGCCCGGTGTTTCGGGTGGCGTTGTGGCGTTTGTGGTTGGTTTTTATGAAGAGTTTATTTATTCGCTACAAAAAATAAATTCCAAAGCATTGTTATTATTGCTCAATGGGCGTTTTAGAAGTTTGTTTACCTATGTAAATGGTAGATTTTTAGGCTTGCTAATGTTAGGAATGGTAATAAGCTATTTTAGCGTCTCTAAGATGTTAGATTATCTTATCATGCATTTTGAACTCTATGTTTGGGCCACTTTTTTTGGGATGATTATTGGCTCTATTTACTATATAGGAAAAGATTTTAGATTAAAATCTGCCGTTAACCTACTTTTTATTGCTATAGGAATTGTCGCCGGCGTGGCAATAAGTATGTTAGAACCGGCCACAGAAAACGACAATTTATGGTTTGTATTTTTCTGCGGAATAGTTGGCGTTTCGGGAATGACGCTTCCGGGACTTTCGGGTTCTTTTATACTTATTCTCATTGGCAATTATGTACTCTTAATGGTAGACTCGGTTAACGCCTTATATAATGCCATAACAGCAATTTTACGCTTAGATTTTAGTTTTATGCAAAATCCTGAGCAAATTAGATTGTTAAAAGTTTTGACTTCTTTTACCTTGGGTTCTGTAGTAGGTTTAGTAACTTTATCACACATTTTAGGATATGTATTAAAACATTACAAAAACATAACCTACGCCACTATTATAGGTTTTATAACCGGCTCTTTAGGCGTGGTTTGGCCTTGGAAAGAGAAAATTTTTAAAAAAGATAGCGCCGGTAATTTGCTGCAAGACGCCAACGGCAATCGTATTTTAGACAATTATGATCGTTATATACCGGAGTGGACAGAGCCCAGCACCTGGTTGGCTGTTTTTTTTATTTTTGCCGGTATTGCCGTGGTAGTTGGTTTGGGACGTTATGAAGATAAAAACACTTAAAGTATGGAACCAAAGTTTGGATTGGTAGGCAAAAACATTGCTTACTCTTTTTCTAAAAATTATTTTTTAAAAAAGTTTGCTGCGGAAGGTATTTCGGCAAGCTACCAAAATTTTGATATCCAAGATTTAAGCGAATTACCGCAAGTACTTCAAACCAAAAATCTAAAAGGGTTAAACGTTACTATTCCGTACAAAGAAAGTATTATTCCTTTTTTAAACGATTTAGAAGACGGCGCAAAAAAAATAGGAGCCGTTAATGCCATAAAAATAGAGAATGGTAAATTAACAGGTTACAATACAGACTGTTTCGGGTTTATGAAATCTTTATTTCCATTACTGGAAAAACAACACCAACATGCGCTTATTTTAGGCACAGGCGGTGCTTCAAAAGCAGTAGCTTACGCTCTCAAAAGTTTAGGAATAGAATATAAGCTCGTATCTAGAAATCCGTCTAAAAACCAATTAGCCTATGGCGATCTTACTGAAAAAATTATAGAACAACATCCGCTTATAGTCAATGCTACGCCGCTGGGAACTTCGCCACAAATAAATAAAGCGCCAGATATTCCGTACCGTTTTATTACCAAACAACATTTATTGTATGATTTGGTTTACAATCCGCCACTTACCAACTTTTTAGCCAACGGCCAAGCCCAAGGTGCCAAACTTTATAACGGTCAAAAAATGTTAGAGTTTCAAGCAGAACACGCTTGGGAAATTTGGAATGAATAAGAGAACTACAAACTTCTTAAACCTATTTTTAGAAAGTTTACATTTAGAAAAACATATAAGCAACGCCCTTAATTCCAAATTATCTTAAAATACTTTACGGAAGTTTTTTGGAATGATGATTAATAGTTGCTTTACTCCACATATTTTTTAGTTTTTTTTGCAGAGTAGTTGCGTAGTTACTATCTTTCAACAATTATTTTAAGACGAACTTAAACATTGAAAGATATGTCTGATCAGGAGAAAAAAAATCCGCTAGAAGAAGCTATCACAGAAGAAAGCAAAGCGCAGCAAGAAACCGGTAAAAAATCGGGAGAGAACGAAGAAACTACTACAGAAAAAGATTCGCAAACTACCGAGAATGCTATCGTAGAAGAAGCGGGAGATCAAAAAAATTCCGATAAGGAAACAGATAGCAACGAGACAATAGATACGGCAGAAACTTCTTCCGTAAAGGAAAACAGCAGCAAAAAAGAAGACGAAAAAACTTCTTCTTCCGTAAAGGAAAAAGATAGCGAAGCGCAAGAAGATACAGAAAACGAGCAGAAAAACGAGGCTCAAAATGAAATGGACGATGCCATTGCAGAAGACAGCGAAGACGAAGCCTCCAATCAGCGGCATGAAATAGAAATGAAAGACTATCACTCGTTAACCATGAACGAGCTGATAAAAGAATTGGAAAGTCTGGTTAAAAACGAGAAAATACCGGCTATTCGAGATCATGTTAGAGAGATCAAGACAGAATTTGATGCGAAGTTTGAGGAAGAAATGGAGCAGAAAAAAGAAGAGTTTTTAGAAGAAGGCGGTAATATTATAGATTTCCATTACTCTACTCCTATTAAAAAGAAATTTGATAACATTTATTTTGACTTTAAGGAAAAACGCGACAATTACTACAAGGCTTTAAAGCAAAATCTAAACGAAAATTTAAAGCAACGCCTCGCTATAATTGAAGAATTAAAAGGAATGATTGGTTTGGGAGCAGATATGAATGCCAACTTTCAGCAGTTTAAAGAATTGCAAGAACGCTGGAAAAAAGCCGGTCCCGTACCACGCGATCAATACCACGATTTGTGGCGCACTTATCATCACCACGTAGAACATTTTTACGATTTCTTGCATCTAGACAGAGAGTTTAGGGATATGGACTTTAAACATAACCTAGAACAGAAACTCAAAATGATTGCCCGCGCAGAAGAACTTGCCAAAGAAACCAATATAAATCGTGCGTTTAGGGAGTTGCAAATGTTGCACAAAATGTGGAAAGAAGAAGTTGGACCGGTAGCAAAAGAATACCGCGAAGATATTTGGGAAAAATTTAGTGCTGCCACAAAGCAAATTCACGAAAATAGACAAGCACATTTTGCCGAGCTAGATAAAGAAAGAGAAAAAAACTTAGAGGTTAAAAATGATATTACTGCAAAAATAATTGCTATTGCAGAAGAAGATATCAAAAGTCATAACCAAGCGCAACAAAATATTAAAAAAGTAGAAGCTTTGCGCGAACAGTTTTTCAAAGCAGGAAAAGTGCCTAGAAAAGACAACGAAAAAACTTGGTCTGCCTTTAAACAAGCGGTTAGAAAATTTAACCGTAATAAAAATACGTTCTATAAAAACCTAAAAAAAGAACAGTATACCAATTTAGAAAAGAAAATGGAGTTGGTAGAAATTGCCGAGAAAAATCAGGATAACGAAGATTTGAAGGCCACTACTCCCGTAATGAAAAAAATTCAGAACGACTGGAAAAAAATAGGACACGTACCAAGAAAAGACAGCGATAAAATCTGGAAACGCTTTAAAAAAGCTTGTAACCATTACTTTAACAGGTTGCACGCCGTGCAAGACGAAGCCAACAAAGAAGAAATGGAGGCTTTTAAGACCAAAAAAGATTTGCTGGAAAAAACCCGCGAGTTAAAATTAGAAGGAAACCACGAAACCGATTTAAAGAAAATAAAGACTCATATAGAAGAATGGAAAAATCTTGGTCGCGTACCCTATAATAAACGCTATATAGAAGGAAAGTTTAATAAAGCTTTAGACCATCTTTTTAGTCAGTTAGATATGGACAAAAAAGAAGCCGAGATGATAAAATATGAAAACCGTATCCAATCTTTAGATGAAGCGGAAGACAGCAGAAAAATAGAAAAGGAAGTAATTTTCTTACGCAAGAAAATAAGTGAAACTAAAGCAGAAATCAATCAGTTGGAAAACAATCTGCAATTCTTCTCGCAAGATGTAGATGAAAGCAATCCGCTAGTAAAAGAAGTTTTAAATAATATCAAAAAACATAAAAACCAGTTAGAAACTTGGAAAGCAAAACTTAAAAAAGTACGTTCTTTATAATGCACAAAAAAACTTACACTTATCTTTTTTTCTTGTTTTTGGCAATAGGCCTTTACGGACAAGAAAGAGAGGTTTTAAAAGATACGGCCGTAATTACACAACATAGTGTGAAACTTAATAACCAAAAAGTAGATTATACGGCAACTACCGGTATGCAACCGCTATGGAATAGTGAGAACGAAGCCATAGCCAGCTTGCATTATACTTATTACGAGAAAAATACAAACAGTAAGAAAACCACAGAAGAGCGTCCGTTGGTAATTTCTTTTAACGGCGGTCCCGGTTCTGCCTCCGCGTGGATGCATATTGCGTATACCGGCCCAAAATTGTTAAAAATTAGCGATGAAGGTTACCCGGTGCAACCGTACGGTATAAAAGATAACCCCTACTCTATCTTAGATGTAGCCGATATTTTATACGTAAATCCTGTAAATACCGGTTATTCACGAATGCTTAAAACCGACGATAAAAAGCCAAAACGCGACCAATTTTTCGGTATAAATGCAGACATCAGTTATTTGGCAAAATGGTTAAATACGTTTGTCAACAGACATAATAAATGGTTGGCACCCAAATATCTAATTGGCGAAAGTTATGGTGGTACGCGTGTTTCTGGCTTGGCTTTAGAATTACAAAAGCAACAATGGATGTATCTTAACGGGGTAATTTTAGTCTCTCCGGCAGATTATCTAACATTTGAGTCAGATACGCCTTTAGCGGCTTCTTTATTTTTACCGTATTATACCGCAACAGCTTGGTACCACAAACAGTTACCAAATAACTTACAAAACCAAGACCTAGAGGCAATTTTGCCTCAAGCAGAAGAATATGCGTACGAAACTTTATTACCGGCTTTGGCTAAAGGAAGCAGCTTAAAAACCTCTAAAAAAGAAAAAATTGCTGCCGAACTAGAAAACTTGACCGGTATAAACAAACAATTGTTTATAGACCATCATTTGGCGCTACCAAGTAATGTTTTTTGGAAAGAATTATTAAACAAACCCGGCAACGACAAAACTATTGGCAGACTAGATTCTCGTTATTTAGGTATAGACAAAACCCGAAGCGGCACACGCCCCGATTATAATGCAGAATTAACCTCTTGGCTGCATGCTTTTACCCCAGCGATAAACTATTATCTAAACCAAGAATTAAATTTCAAAACAGACGTAAAATACAATATGTTTGGCCCAGTGCATCCTTGGGACAGAACCAATAACAATACCCGCGAGCAATTGCGACAAGCAATGGCACAAAATCCTTATTTAAACGTATTGTTTCAAACAGGATATTATGACGGCGCGACCACTTACTTTCACAGTAAATATACCAGCAACCAATTAGATCCCGGTGGAAAAATGAAAGATCGTATAGATTTTAAAACCTATCGCAGCGGACATATGATGTATTTACGTAAAGAAGATTTAAAAACCGCAACAGAAGATATTAGAGCGTTTATAAAAAAGAGTATTCCTAAAGACGGGAAACCGGCTAAATATTAAGATTCCGTAAAGATAATTTATTTATATTTCTCTTTACGGAAGAAAAAGCTATGGGTTATTCGTTGCTTTCCGCGTAAGCGTAATTGAAATTTGGTGGAATTTTCTTAAAAACTTGAGTCGCTAATCTTTACAGAACGTTAAAGACGTATGCCGAATATAAAAATTTAACTACTTTTTCCATCCAATCGAAAAAATAAGTTTATGGAAAAGCTCGACATAAATAATGCTTTAGAAAACGGCGTTAATATCTTATTACCGGTTCAAATAAAGCTAAAAGTTTTAGAAAAAAAGCTCCAAAAAGAACTTATCGGGTTCGAAATAAGAAAAGATGGTGAAGAAGATGGCACTTTATATGGCGAAGTGCTTGCGGCAAAATTACATCCCAGCAGGCAAGATTTCGACTTAAATTTAGAATTGGAAATACTTACCAAAACCAAACTTTTTAAGAACAAAAAGCTAAAAATAGATTTACAGTTAAAATTGAATTTTAACCTTCAAAAACAAGCTATAGAATTAGAAAATTACAAAGCTATAGGAGAAAACAATAGCTGGTTTACCAATAAATTAATCGGTTTTCTATTAAATTCCCTTATACGGAAAAAAGTTTTAGAAAAGTCTAACTTTCATCTAGAACCCAAATTAAAAAAAGCCAAAACGACATTAAATAAAAAATTAGAAAATCTGTTCGAAGTAAAAAAAGGAGTTTTACTTTACGGAAATATGCAAGAATTGTTTTTGCAAGATGTTTACATCCAACAAAAACACGCCGTTATCATGCTGGCAGCCCAAGGCGATTTAGCCGCAGAGATTTCTGATTTAGATTTTTAATGTTCAGGTAAAAATACTTAGCGCCTATGATTACCAAAAAATCAATAAAATGAACAGCCCAAAACTAAAACTATTTTTAACCTCAAATCTCGATATTGATGACGATGAGATCTTATCAATACTCAAAAGTTGTCAGGTAAAAAGTGTAAAAAAAGATGCGTTTTTATTAAGGGAAAATGAACATTGCAAGCATACTTTTTTTGTGGAAAGCGGGCTTATAAGACAATATTCCATAGACGATAAAGGAAAAGAACACACCATATCTTTCGCACCTGAAAATTGGTTTGTGAGTGATAGGGAAAGCGTATATTTTGATGAGGCTTCCGCTTATTATATTCAGGCGCTGGAAGATAGCGAGGTTGTAATGATAGATGAGGATTTTTTTCTGAAACTTTCCGAAGAAATTCCTTCTTTTACAGATTTTAATAACAAACTGCTCCATAACCATATTCGGCATCTGCAAAAGCGCATAAATATGTTATTAAGCGCAAGTGCAGAACAGCGTTATCTCGAGTTTGTGGCTATGTACCCCGATATTTTATTACGTGTACCGCAAACCATGATCGCTTCTTATCTTGGCATTACGCCAGAAAGTTTAAGCCGTGTTCGCAAGGAATTAGCTCGTAAAAATTTTAAAAAATAGATTTTGAATTGTAGAAATTTAGATGAATTCTTCTAACTTCTCAGTTTTCACTTCTAACTTCTCACCTCCAACTTCCAATTTTTTGGTTTCTTATCATACATCAATGCACAGTAACATCCTGTCGCGTAGCTTTGTATCAAATTAAAATGTTTAACACATAAAAAACTTAGAGAAATGGAAACAGCAGTAAAAACAATTTGGAAATTAGACCCAACACATTCAGAAGTAGAATTCAAAGTAAAACACATGATGATTTCTACAGTGTCAGGAAGTTTTACTGAATTTGACGGAGAAATTGAAGCGGCAGACGATTCTTTTAAAGATGCGAAATTCAAATTTAATGCGAAAATTGATTCTATAAACACAAAAAATAAGGATAGGGATACGCACTTAAAATCTGAAGACTTTTTTAGTGCTGAAAAGCATCCGCATCTTACGTTTGAATCAAAATCTTTCGACGGAGAAAAAATGCTCGGTGATTTGACCATAAAAGATGTAACCAAAGAAGTTACCCTTGATGTAGATTTCAACGGAATTGCAGATGATCAATACGGACAAACCAAAGCAGGTTTTGAAGCTACTGGAAAAATCAACAGAAAAGATTTCGGCTTAAACTGGAGCGCCGTAACCGAGGCAGGAAATGTTGTGGTGAGTGATAAAGTAAAATTGGTAGCTAATCTTCAGTTTACTAAACAATAAGCTTAGGCTAAGATTCTTGTTTTAAATAAATCCCTGAAATGTGCTCGTTTTGCCCTATCCGCTGTGGCGGAAATCAAGTTCATTCCAGGTCTTTCACCCTTTAATCCTGAAACTTCAAGAAGGCATTAAACCTGAAATCCGTATTATTTTCTGAAGAAGACTATATTAAAAGATACATAAAATGAAAACAAAAACAGTAGAATTAGTAGCAAGTCCGCGGGAACCGCATTTTGTTGGCGATGGTTTTCGGGTACATAATTTTATCCCAAGCGGTTATCGAATGGATATGCAACGCATGAGTCCATTTTTGTTGTTGGATTATAATTCCACCTATAATTTCCCGGCCTCAGAAAAACCCAGAGGAGTTGGCGTGCACCCGCACAAAGGTTTTGAAACCGTTACCATAGCTTACAAAGGCAAAGTTGCACATCACGACAATAGCGGCGGAGGTGGCGTAATTGGTGAAGGCGATGTACAATGGATGACCGCGGCCAAAGGAATTTTGCACAAAGAATACCACGAAGAAGAATGGAGCAAAAAAGGTGGCGACTTTCAGATGGTGCAGCTTTGGATCAATTTGCCCGCTAAAGACAAAAAGAAAGAACCTAAATATCAGGCCATAAAAAATGAAAATATCAATCGGTATGAATTACCGGATAATGCCGGGCAAATTGAAGTGATTGCTGGCAAATATAAAGGCACAAAAGGTTCTGCCTCCACATTTACTCCCGTTAATTTATTCAATGCCAAATTAAAAAAAGGCGGAAAAGCAGATTTTCAATTTCCGGCGGACTACAACACCGCACTTTTGGTTTTAGAAGGAAATATTATGGTTAATGGGAAAGAAGAAACGCCCACAGATCACTTAGCACTTATGGCGAATGATGGTGAAAATTTTGAAATAGAAGCCTTAGATGATGCTTTAGTATTGGTTTTAAGCGGTGAACCTATTAACGAACCAATTGCTGCACAAGGTCCATTCGTGATGAACACGCGGGAGGAATTGATGCAAGCTTTTAATGATTTTAATATGGGGAAATTTGGGTATTTAGAAGATTAACACCAAGCTTTTAATTTTAACCTGAAATTTCAACAATTACATTTAAAAACAAACAAATGAAGTATAAACTTAAAGTGATAATCGGTAGTACAAGACCTTCAAGAAAAGGACCTATCGTTGCCGATTGGTTTCTGGAAATCGCAAAAAAACATTCCGATTTTGACGTGGAATTACTGGATTTAAAGGAAATCAACCTCCCGTTTATGGATGAATTAGAACATCCCAGAGCACAAAAATATGCTAACGCTCATACCAAAAAATGGAGCAAGACCATTGATAGCGCCGATGCTTTTGTGATTGTAACCCCCGAATATAATTTTGGTTATCCGGCTTCTTTAAAAAACGCCCTGGATTATCTTTCTGTAGAATGGGCCGATAAACCAATGGGATTTGTGAGTTACGGAGGCGTATCAGCTGGTACCAGAGCAGTCCAGGAACTAAAATTACCAGTAACTACTTTGGGAATGATGCCTTTGCCACAAGCGGTAAACATTCCGTTTTTTACAAAATTCATCAACGAAAATGGTGTTTTTGAAGCCAATGAACCTTTAGACAGGTCAGCTAATGTAATGCTCAATAAATTACAAGCCTGGGCAAAAGCATTAAAAGGAATGCGGAAAGAGAATAATTGATTTATTTTTAAATTATTAAGCAATACGCCGAAAATTTTTAAAGAAACAAAAAACAGCCAAATGAAAGCAGCCGTTATAAATAAGTTAGGAGACACCCCAAAATACAGGGATTTTCCCGAGGCAGAAATTCAGGATAACGATCAATTATTGATGAACATGAAAGCGGCGGCAGTAAAAAACCTGGACAAATTAAGGGCGAGTGGCTCGCATTACGCAAGTCATAAAGAGTTACCTGCTGTCGTTGGGATGGATGGCGTTGGTATCTTAGAAAATGGCAAAAGGGTTTATGCGCAGGGAATCACCGGAATGGTAGCCGAAAAAGCCGTTATCCGTAAAGATAAATACACCCCAATTCCCGATAATTTAGATTGGAATATAGCCGCGGCCATACCAAATGCGGTTTTGGGTGCCGCTATGGCTTTAAAAATAAGAGGGCAAATCAAACCCGGGCAAAATGTGTTGATTAACGGCGCAACCGGGGTTACCGGACAAATGGCAGTGCAAATTGCCAAATATTATGGCGCAAATAATATTATAACAACAGGTAGAAATCAACAGAACCTAAAGAAAACTAAGCGTCTTGGTGCAGACCAAACGGTTTCGCTAAAAGAAAATGAGCAAACCATAATTGAACAACTACAAGAAATTCATCGTGAGAACCCGATAGATTTAGTGATTGATTATTTGTGGGGCAATCCAATTGAACTCATACTAACCGCATTAAAAGGCGGTGGTTTAGACAATACGACTTCTAAAACACGTGTGGTAAGCGTTGGTACAATGGCCGGGGAAACTATAAATTTAGCCTCGGGAATTTTAAAAAGTTCGGCTATAGAAATCCTGGGGTCTGGTTTTGGAAGTTTATCAGAAAAAGATCTGGAAAAGTTTAGTCAAAAAATACTTCCCGAAATGTTTCAGCTTGCCGCAGAGGGAAAATTAACAATGGAATTGGAAGAGGGAAATATTGAGAATATCGAAAAATTATGGGATTCTAAAATAGGTTCAGGAAAAAGATTGGTTGTTTCAATAAATTAAATGCAGTATATTAATTAACTTTCAGCATAATAGTCAATTTTAAACATATAATTATGAAAAATAACAACTGGCCGGAATTGTCTTTCGAAAAAGGTAAGGAGACCTACGAAACCTTACATCTTTGGACGCAGATAATCGGAAAAATTAAACTGGAACTCAATCCCTGGATTAATCATTCCTGGCACACTACTTTAGGTGTTACTACCCACGGTTTGTCCAGCGGACCTATTTTCGCAAAGGACAAACAAGTTGAGATTGGTTTAAATTTTTTGGATCATCAATTAACTATTGTTTCCAGTGAAAACGAGAAGCAAAGTTTTGATCTCAAAAACCTAAAAGTTTCAAGTTGTTACAACA
This sequence comes from uncultured Mesonia sp., assembly GCA_947494545.1. Taxonomy (GTDB): domain Bacteria; phylum Bacteroidota; class Bacteroidia; order Flavobacteriales; family Flavobacteriaceae; genus Mesonia. The sequence goes on from CANLVH010000006.1 coordinate 206,731, forward strand.
AGCTTATCAGCTGCTTGAACGATATTGATATTGACGTTAAAATAAATACGCTACCCAACGAAATGGAAGATCCGGTTCATTTCCACGAAAACCATAGCGGCACTTACAATGTAGAAGCTGCCATCAACTTGCATAAAGCTTTGTTGAAGGTTAATAAAGTTTTTTATGAATATCGCTCTCAATTTTCAGGCAAAAGCAGCGACGTCATGTTCTTTTGGGGGAGTTTTGATATGGTTGTTTCAAGATTTTCAGGTAAGGAAGCGCCTAAGCATCCGGGAGGATTTCCTAATCTTCCAGATTGGGTAACCCGGGAAGCCTATTCACACGAAGTAATGAGTTGCGGTTTCTGGCCGGGCAGCGAAGGGGCGCCTTTTGCGGCATTTTACAGTTATATTTATCCGGCGCCCGATGGCTTTAAGGAAGCCGACATAAAGCCTGAAAAAGCCTATTTTCACGAAGATCTTGGCGAATTTATCCTGAAATATGAAGATGTTCAAAAAGCAGATAATCCTGCTGAAGTATTGCTGGAGTTTCTTAACAGTAGTTACGAAAACGCTGCAAAACTCGCCAATTGGGACCGGAAGGAATTTAAATTCAATTTAGAGGAGTATAAATAGGTAATTAGTCATTTCCGCAAACGTAAAAAGATATGCAAAAACCAGATTTCAGTAATTTGAGAGCCGTTTATGTGAACTGCACTTTAAAAAAGTCGCCAAAGCAAAGTCATACCGCAACTTTGATGGAGGTCTCCAAAAAAATTATGAAAACCGAAAATGTCAAATTAGATGAAATACGCTTAGTTGATCATCCGGTTGCCAGCGGCGTATATCCAGATATGACCGAATACGGGTGGGAAGAAGATGCGTGGCCTTCCTTATTTGACAGGATTATTAATGCTGATATTCTGATAATTGGCACACCGATTTGGCTGGGTGAAAAATCTTCTGAAGCACAAAAACTGATCGAAAGATTATACGCTATGAGCGGAAAAACCAACGATAAAGGTCAGTATATTTTCTACGGAAAAGAGGCGGCTGTATCGTAACCGGAAATGAAGATGGTATAAAACATTGCGGGATGGGCATCTTGTACTCGCTTCAGCATATTGGATATTCCATTCCGCCACAAGCCGATTGCGGTTGGATTGGTGAAGTTGGCCCCGGCCCCAGTTATGGCGATATAGAATGGAAAGGAGAAGAATTAAATTCACCGGCAGGTTTTGATTCAGATTTTACCCAAAAAAACACCAAGTTTATGACCTATAATTTGCTTCATCTTGCAGCTATGCTGAAGGCAAATAATGGATATCCCAATTTTGGGAATTCACAAGAATATTGGAATAAAAAAGCATAAAAAAACTAAAAATTATGGCAAAAATAGAACGAGAAGATAACGGAAAAAAAGGTCGATTTATCATTTATGAAAATAATGAAGAAGCCGGGGAAATGACGTTTACCTGGGCGGGGAAAGAAAAATTTATCATCGACCATACGGGAGTAAAAGAAAAATATGGCGGACAGGGTTTTGCAAAGCAACTGGTAATGGCCGGTGTGGAGTACGCACGGGAGAATGACTTAAAAATCATTCCGCTTTGTCCTTACGCAAAACGCAGGTTTGAAAAAGATGAAAGCATAAGGGACGTTTTAGCGTAATCTTAATCTCGTGGTGAGACACCTTAAGCAAGTTTTTGTCACCTTGAGCGCAGTCGAAAGGTGAAACAAAAACGTCTCGACTGTCCATCAAAACGATTTTCTAGAATTGGTTTATGTCTGCTAAATGCAGATAAACAGGCTCGATGGAGAAATTTTAATTCAAGATAAGTACAAAAACAAAAATATGTCTAACACCCAATTAATAATAGAAGAACGCGCTGCCGATATCGGGAACTTTATGGTGGGACGTCTATTGCCTTTCCGACAAAAAAGAAGTGTTGGCCCCTTTTCATTTATCGATCATATGGGACCGGCCGAAATGGATAAGGACACGAATCTGGATGTGGCACCCCATCCTCATATTGGTTTATCTACCCTCACCTATTTGTTTGAAGGTTCCATTCAGCATAAAGACAGTTTGGGTTCCGATATTGAAATTAAACCCGGTGCGGTTAATTGGATGACCGCAGGAAAAGGCGTGGTTCATTCAGAAAGAACCCCCGAATATTTACGAAATAAAGCAAAATCCTTACACGGCTTACAGATTTGGGTTGCACTGCCCAAAAGTTTAGAGCAATCTGAACCCAGTTTTTCGCATATTGAAGAAAAAGATATTCCGCATTGGAAAGAACAAGGAGTGCAATTTAAATTGATTGCGGGAAAGGCTTTTGATAAAAAATCACCCGTGCCTGTACACAGCGAATTGTATTTTATAGAAATTAAAAGCGACCACAAACAGCAAATCGATATAGGCGATGATCTTTATGGCGAAAGTGCTTTGTATATTTTGGAAGGTAGTATCAATGCCGACGGACATAACTACGGAAACAAACAAATTCTCGTCTCCAAGGATAGTACGCTTTGTTCCTTTGAAATGGAGCCAAACACCACTATTTATATTTTTGGCGGCACCCCTTTTGATGAGGAACGTTATATCCATTGGAACTTTGTGAATTCTGATAAAGAAGTGATTGAAAAAGCCAAAAAAGATTGGGAGAATCAGAATTTGGAAGCTTTTCCAAAAGTGGTTGGAGATGAGGAAGAATATGTACCCTTGCCAAAACCGCGTATTCGATGAAAACAGGAAGATTGGAAGCCTTTTAGTGAGTTATATTAATATTATTAAATGAAATAAAGAATTATGAAAACAGTACTTCACAAAGCAGATTCAAGAGGAGATGCTAATCACGGCTGGCTACATTCAAAACACAGTTTCAGTTTTGCAAATTATCACAATCCCGAACGGATGAATTTTGGAGTGCTTCGCGTGCTTAACGATGATACCGTTTCAGAAAGTATGGGCTTTGGCACCCATCCGCATAGGGATATGGAAATAGTTTCCATTCCGCTGGAAGGCGATTTGAAACACAAGGATAATATGGGGAACGAGACCATTATCAAAGAAGGTGATATCCAGGTGATGAGTGCGGGTACCGGCGTCATGCATTCCGAATATAACAACAATCCCGATAAACCGGTAAAATTCTTACAGATTTGGATTATTCCGAACAAAATGAGCGTTGAACCTCGTTACGACCAAATCACCATATCAGAAAATGCAAAACCCAATGACTTTCAACAAATCTTATCGCCCAATAAAGACGATGCAGGGGTTTGGATTTATCAAAATTCCTGGTTTCATCTGGCTAATTTTGATAAGAGAAATTCAAAAGAATATAAGCTGAAAAAAGAGGGCAAAGGCGTCTATGTTTTTATCCTGGAAGGCAAAGCTAAAATCGGCGATCAGGTTTTGGAAAAAAGGGACGCATTGGGAATAAGTGAAACGGATTCCTTTAAACTGGAAGCGCTTGAAAATTCTAAAATACTTCTAATGGAAGTCCCCATGGAGCTACCGGCTTAAATGCGGAATGAGAATTGATCTATAGCCTTTTTAAGCACCAATATTATTTATTATCGAACTTAAAAATAAACTAGAAAATGATTAAAAAAATTTTTGCAATAGGAATGCTAACCGCAACGGTATTTATTTCCTGTAAGGATAACCAAAATCAAAAAAATACAGATTCATCCAATACAGAACAAACAGCTTCCAAAGATGTGGTTACCCAATCTTTGACCAATAATGACGGCGAAACCATTGAGTTGCCTTTTGATAATTCAGAAGGAACGGCAACCGTAAATTTTAAAGGAGAAACCATTGTTTTGGAATAACAAAAATCAGCTTCAGGAATTTGGTATAAAAATGACCAATATGAGTTGCGCGGAAAAGGAGATAATTATATGCTGATGAAAGAGGGAGAGACCATTTTTGAGAATTAGGATTACATAAATTTCATAAATATTAAAGTCAGAGTTATGATTTCTACACTTTTTAAGAACATCCTTATTTCCTAAAATATCCTTAATAGCTTAGGAAAATAGCATTAATTAACTTATAATTAAACAAATACAAGAATTATGAGAAAATATAAAATTGCAGTAATCGTAGGAAGTCTTCGTAAAGAATCTTTCAACTTAAAAACAGCCAAAGAAATGATGGCAATGACGCCAGATTCTCTTTCTATGGAGCTTCTTGACATATCGGGACTGCCGTGGTTTAATGAAGATTTAGAAGAAAATCCGCCGCAAGAATGGGTAGCACTCCGTGAAAAAATTCAGGATGCAGACGGACTTTTATTTTTTACTCCGGAATATAACCGCTCCGTTCCCGGGGTGTTAAAAAATGCCCTTGATGTTGGTTCTCGTCCTTACGGGGAAAATTCCTGGGACGGAAAACCGGCAGCCATCGTTAGTGTTTCCATTGGTGCTATTAGTGGCTTTGGAGCCAATCACCATCTACGTCAATCTTTAGTTTTTGTAAATGTGCCTACTATGGCGCAACCCGAAGCTTATATTGGCGGAGCGGCCGAGCTTTTTGACGATAATGGAAAACTCACTAATGATTCGACTAAAGACTTCTTAAAATCTTATATGGAAGCTTTCGAGAAATGGGTGCATACCAACGCTAAGTAATAAAATCATCAAATTTCAGTAAAATTAACTTCAATTATTTTTTAACGAATAAAATTAACTACAATGAAAAATATTATAACTTTAGTAGCAGTACTCCTCTTATCGGTAGGTAGTTTTGCACAAACACAATGGAAGGTAGATCCAAACCATTCCTCGCTAAATTTTAACATTGAACATTCGGGGATAAGTATGGTAAACGGAAAATTTATGGATTATACCGGAAGTTTAACCACAAACGGCGATGCGTTAACCGATGCCAATTTTGATTTTACCGTAAAAATAGAAAGTATCAATACTAATGTGGAAAGAAGAGATAACCACTTGAAAAGTGCTGATTTTTTTGAGGTGGAAAAGTATCCGGAAATGACTTTTAAAAGCACTAAAATTTTAGCTACCGGCAAACCAGATAAATATTTATTGTATGGCGAATTGACGATTAAAGGCATTACAAAAGATGTCATTTTTGATGTACATTATGGCGGAACAATAAAAAATGATCAAGGAGAAAAATTGGGATTAAAGGCGGAAACCACTATCAACAGGTTTGATTATAACATAGATTATGACCCAACCGGCGCTGCCGTTGGAAAAGAAGTAAACATTGTAGCCCACTTACAATTTGCAAAGCAGTGAGCTTTGGCTATGGAAAATTCAGCGAAAAAAGTAGTTGATAAGATGTTGTAGGTCTTTAATAGTGGCGATGTAAAGAAATTAGTAGGAACATTGTCGGCATCGATTAAGCTCAATGTGTGACTACCCTAACCGTTCATATTACGGTAAGATTTAGGGATTCCGCGTTCACTCATGGTAATGGTAACCTGATGTAATGCTTCGGGCAACAGGGTCCAAAAATCCCAGTTATGGTTGGCATTTCTCAAGTTGGTTTTTGGGTCTCTTTTTACTGCTTTATTAAGATCGGGGAAACGGTAAGGATCGCGTAAAAAGAAAACAGGTGTATTGTTACCTGTTAGATCCCAATTTCCTTCTTCGGTATAAAATTTAATGGCAAAATCTCTAATGTCGCGCTCGGCATCGGCAGCACCACGTTCGCCAGCCACGGTAGAAAAGCGTACAAACACATCGGTTTCTTTTCCTATTTCTGAAAATAGTTTTGCCCTGCTGAATCTGGAAATATCGTGGGTAACTTTAAAAGTTCCAGATGCTCCCGAGTCTTTAGCGTGCATTCTTCTTTCGGGTGTTACTTTTCTATCAAAATGCGCCAATTTTTCCAGAAACCAAAAGTCTTCCAGAAGCATCGGGCCTCTTTTTTCTGCTGTTTTAACGTTTTGGTTTTCCGCTATCGGTCTGCCCGATACCGAAAACAATTTCTTTTTGTTTCCTGATTTAGTTTAAATAGGTAGAACACCTTTAATGTTATTCTTTTGTTTACTGAAGGTCGCAGTAAATTTATACTTGGAATCTTCGCAATTATAGTTTCGTTTTTAGAATACTGGTTTTTTCCGTAAAGTGCCGCTACTTCATCTTATTAATAATATAGTTCCTTAAAAATACATGATTTTCGCCAACTGAAAAATTTTAATGACCAGCTACAAGAAGCGTGTGGATGAAAAAGCAAGATTATTTACCTTTGGAAATGAAAAGATATAATAAAAATGTTTTTCAAACCTATTTATAGGAATTAACATTTTCAGTTTTCCCACAAGTTATTTAAAAAACTGAAATTCGATATTTTTAGGCATAAAATGAATTCCTTTAAAATCTGTTTCAGCTTTAATTTGATGCTCGACATTTGGCGGCACTATAAAAGCGTCTCCTTGTTTTAAGACCTTATCTTCCTCATATATGTTTAGCGTGCATTTACCTTCTTGCACAAAGAGAATTGATTCCATATTAGCTAAATGCTTCGGCAACAAATCGCCATTCTTAGCTTGCATTTGCTTAGCTACGAGTGATTTGCCGGCGGCAAGTGATCTAACTTTGGGCTGCGTTACTTTTTTCATAATTTACAATTATTTTCCTAGCTGAAATATAATCATAATTTTAGGATTCAGCTAATTTGCTGGTGTTTAGAGATTTCTAAAAAATTTAATTCGTAAAGGTTTAAAAAAAACGTTTTAAAAAGTATTTACGATTAATTTCCTTTTTGAATGTCCATATAAGGAATTATCGTCTACAAATTAAATTAGTGTTTACATTATTGAAAACAAAAAAAGCCCCTCATTTCTGAAGAGCTTTCTTATTGGTGCGGGCGGAGAGACTCCCTTCGACTCGTTCCTCGCTCAGGATAAACTTCTCGCCTCTCCGCCTGAAAGTATTTCT
>CANLVH010000007.1 GCA_947494545.1 uncultured Mesonia sp.
TATTGGAATAGTAAAGGGGGACTTTCAGTCCCCAGTATTAATAAACCTCTGCACTTTCAGTGCAGAGTTGTTTAGTTTATAAATGCTGAAATAAATGAATCTATCTCTTTAACAGATAGAGAAACTAGTTCTGTAAGTGAGTCAACTGACGTATGGACAGAGAGCTGGTTGGTTAATGATAGAAAATATGATTCAAAAACAAATAGTTGGAGTGGTTCAGTAGGAACGAAAAATAAGAGAGGAGAATTTATTGACACTGGAATTCAAATAAATAGTTCAAATATTATAGATAATGAAGGAAACAATGTTCCTTCTGGTGTTTGGAGCTCTGAAAACTATAGAAACGAAGCAACTAAAGCAGAAAAACCATAATAAATGAAAAAGCAAAAAATTTTCTTAATAAGCTTAAGTATTCTGTTTATTGTTTTTTTTTCAGTTGGAGGTTATTTTATTAACAAGCATCACCATGAAAATGTTAAGAGTAAACCAAAAATGTATTGTTATGAATATTTTAGAGGCTCTGAAAACCCTGTTTCTGTACTCATTATTGAGAATTTAGATCATAAAAAATCTTATTTGAAATATTATCAAGAATTAAAAAAAGGAAAAGAGCCTTATCTGCCTAATGAGCTTCCTTTGAAAGGAATGCCTCAGTATAATCCTGTTTATGTAATGGAATATACTAAAGATAGTTTACTTGCAAATGTCGTTAGTTATTATGATAGAGGAACTTGGTTTGGTGGTAGTTATACAAGGGGGTGGATATTTGCAGAATGTCTTCATGAAAAACCACCCAAAAAGCCATAAACTATATAAAACATCTCCCCCGCTAGCGCTCGTTTGTAATGAGTGTGGGGGTATGGAAAATTAAAATAAGAAAATAAAAACCTTATTAAATTTTTGGTAAGCAGTGCCTTGGGTACACTTGAGCCCAATAATTTAGGAGCTTTGAGTCAAGAATTATTACCGCCTATAAATGGCCTTATAACCTATATGGATAACAAAACAGAAATAGCCACCCAAAAATTGCAAGAAGATTGGCAGGTAAATTTTGAAAAAGAATTACAGGTAGCGGCGCCATTTGCGTACGGGCAAGCAGGAGTTAATTCTTATTACCATAACAATAATTATGAGGCTTACTGGTACCACCCAGACCTCCCGATAGCTATCGGGATGGGTTCTTCTAGTTATATTACTAACTTAGATGGTACTATAACCCAACATATGGAGTATTTGCCATTTGGAGAGACCCTTGTGGAAGAACACCTTAATTCTTATAATTCCCTGTTTAAATTTAATGCTAAGGAGTATGATGCAGAAACGGGTAATTATTACTATGGGGCTAGGTATTATAACCCTAAATGGAGTATTTGGCTTTCTGTTGATCCGTTGGCGGAGGAGACTTTAGAGCCGTATATTTATGTTGCCAACAATCCTTTGCGTTATACGGATCCCACCGGGATGAGCAAAGATAATTGGGTATATAACAAAACCACAAAGAAATATCATTATGATAAAAATATTACGGATCCTAGCCAGATTGACGACCCTAATCTCGAATACGTTGGCCCTTCTCAAAATAATAATGTTACCGCTCATTATCAAGAGAACCATTCTGTTAAAAGTGCTTTAGGTATTGCTCCAGAATATGGCGAACATAATGGAAGCGTGCCACACGAAATGCAAGCTAACCCCGAAACTACTGCTGACCGTTGGAAAAATGGGAATATTTTACAGCAAGCTGTTTATGAGACAGCAAATAGCTTTTCCATATTTGGACAATCAATGAATCCTTTCGACAGTGAGTTATCATCCCTAACAGGGGAAGGGCTCAACGGTACAGATAGGTCTGAACATGGAGCCAATGTGGCTGCAACACTTTTGCCTTTGGGCTCAGCAAAAATAGCAGCTGGACCTAGTAAAAATTGGATTCGAGGCATAATAAAACCACATAGGTCATATAGTAAATTTTGGGGTGCCAAATCAAAATGGTCAATTAGTTGGGGTGCTTCACCTGCAAGAAATGGAAAGTATTTAAAACAAATTCCTAGTACAACCTTAAGGAATTTGAACATTAAATTACGTCAAAAAAGAATGCCATTTATCAAGAATTGGAGATCTTTAGATAGAGGGCATTTACACATAAAATTATAATGATATATTTACAGATTCACATAAAAAATGATCAGAATAAAAATGATAATTTTTTCATTAAGGTTTATAATTTATTTTTTTCAAATTCTTGTAATAAATTAATTGATTTAAGTGACATTTGGATGTTGGAATTTACTAATGAAGGAATTATTAATCGAGAAATTGGTCTTTCAGAAGAACTAATACCGTTAATTGCTATGCCTAATTCAAAATGCTATGGTTTTTTGTCAGATACACAAATGACTTATGATGATTTTCGTAATGAAAAATTCAAACAAAAGGAAATTTCATCTAAAATTTTTGAAATGTATTGGAACAAATTAGAAACTTTTGACAATGATTGAGGTAGACCTTTACCCCAAGCTAGTTTGCAACTAGTTCCGTACCAAATTAGCAATACAAAAAAGTGGCAAAGTGTCAACTATTATTATGGTGCACACTATTATAACCCTAAATGGAGTATTTGGTTGAGTGTGGACCCGTTGGCGGAGGAGTATCCGAGCATTTCACCATATGCTTATGTAGCGCATAACCCATTGAAGTATATTGATCCAGATGGACGACGTATAGTTTATCATGCCGATAACTCATTTCTATTTAATATTGATATAAAAGCAAGGTTGTTTTTTCAATCAATTTTCGGCTCTAAAGAGACACGTTTCATGATAAAGCAACTAAAGACTTCTGAAAACGATCATACTATTAGAGAATTTAACAGTAGTGGTTCAATCACCACTCCGAAAACTCTCGATGAGTACGAAGAAAAGGCATTGAACGACCCAAATTTACAAGTACCCAACTATATTGAAGATTCCGAAGAAACGATAGCAAACTTTAATACAAACTTAAAAGAATACAAGGATAACAGACCAAATAAACATCGTGATGGTAGCGGTGATGGATCGAATGTTAATCTTAATTTTGAAGCTGACTTAAAGGAGAAATCGAACTATAAGAAAACTAAGAATACAATACTTTTTCACGAATTATATCATTCAAAAAGAATGGATGATGGAACTATGGAAACTAGAAAAACCGAAGAAGTAAAGGCCTCCCAATTTATAAACAAAAACTTTAGAAATGATAAAAATAGAAGAGAATACTATGATAATTGGGAGGTGCCTAAACAAGATTAAATACTTATTAATGATAAGTATTCTATTTTCGGTACAGTGTCAAACTTTAAAAACAATGCCGAACAACAAAGTTGGTTTGAAAAATTTCTTTTCAACAGACAGTAAAACGATAGGCGTAATAGTCAACGAATGGCCTCTTAAAATATATGACATTGATGTTCAAAAGAATACGGGTTTCGTTTTAGAATCAATTGAGAAATATGGAAAAAATAAGAGTAAAATTATTCTTAATAAATTAGATAATTCGATAACTATTAAGTCGCTCCAAATTTCCTATAAAGATAATTTGAACAAATTGCAGAACACTAATGTTTTCTTTTATTCAAAAATAATAGATTTAGATAATCTAGGAACAAAACAAAAGTTTAAATATGACAGAAAAATAGATTTAGCACCACCAATATTGAAAATGTCTTCATTACAAGTTGGTGATTTCGTTGTTTGTGATCAAGAAAATGGCATTAAGCACAGGTTCGAAAGTGATACCGATTTTTACTTATTAATAAGCTCAATAAAAGTAGGCAATTATAAAGTTTCTGAGGGTGATTGTACAGATACTTTATTCGAAATTATTGTTAGGTAGAACACATAGAATTATATCTATGACCAGCCATATAGTGAGTTGTGGTTAAGTGTTGACCCGATGGCAGAGAAATATCCTTCTTTTAGTGGCTATTCATATACCTTGCAAAATCCTGTGCGGTTTATAGATCCTACGGGGATGGTGGTAGAGACTCCTGATAATGATTACGGCTATGATAAAAAAACAGGTAAACTGACTTTAATAAAAGAAACAAGTGATAAATACGACAAGATTTTTGCAGGAGAATTTACAAAGGATGGTTCTTTCCATAAAAATGGGGAATCTATAAAAATAGACAAAGGTGCTTTGTTTGGGGGGAAAAATGATGATTTATCTAAAGAAGGAATAATTTTTCGAAATCTTGAAGATGGACTAAAAACAATGAAATTTTTATCTTTTTCTGGAAACAGAGAATTTAGTGGGTGGGCTTATAAAGATTCAGAAAAAAATAAGGTTTTTTCATAAATCCTTGGGAAGGAAATACTTTTAGAAGTGCAAAAGATTATCTGTTACGTACTGGTGATAGGGTAGGTCTTTTAGGATCTTTGGGAACAAAACTCTTTAAAATACACACTCATCCAGGAAGTAAGAGTGGTATTGGTGGTGAAGGTTATGCATCACCAACTGATAAACGAAATGTTAAGTACAATCCAAAATTTCCTCATTACATTCTATCTAAAAAACATGATGTCAGTAAATATAATAGTCATAAAACCTATTCAGTAAAGGATTTAGATGTCTATTTTAATTAACAATAACAATATGAAAATAGGATTTTTACTAATAATTATAGTCTCTTTCTGTAGCTGTAAAAATGAAAACATTATTGAATCTGTGTCTAAAGATTATATAGATTATTTATCTACCCAAGTAGAATCTGATTTTAATGTTTTTATTCATGAAGTTGCTCTTGAAGATAAGAGAATATTTAGGATATCTTCTGGAACTTTCAATTTAGAAAAAGATCAAATCCCCAATGATTTTTTTAAATATAAAGGTCACTATGTCTTTATCTTTCTTGATAATGAAGAAGTATCTCAGGAAAACTATATTTTTTTAAAGAATAAAGGTTTATACAAGGAAAAGGAAAGCTATTTTACAGAAGAGGATTATGACGAGTGGATATTGGCTTTATGCAGTCAAGGGGAATTTAAGATTTTTAAAAACACTTGGTATCGACCCCTAGATGACTTAATTGAAGTCAAAGATTGGAAGTGTAGACCTTAGTTTTTATTATGTTAGATTTTGAACTTAATGAAGAGTAAATAAGAAATTATCCTCGCTGGGCAGAGACTGGGAATTACTATTACGGTGCGAGGTACTATAATCCTAAATGGAGTATTTGGTTAAGTCTTGACCCGTTGGCGGAGGAGTTCCCCCCCCCCTCCCGCACGATTGTATCGTGTGGCCTTCACCGCTCTAGGCGAGTGGGATACAAGATGGCGAGGTGCAAGCGATGCAGCCTCGCTACCGCAGGATTGCTACCTTTGGTCTTTGCAGCCTATTGTTTTTTGTAGCCTGTGGCTTTCTACCTACTAGCAGATTCATAAAAAAACACTATTTTTAAAATATGAGCCGTAATTACAAGTTTCATAATTCAGAGGGTCTTTATTTTGTGAGTTTTAGTTTTATACTTGAATGATGAATTGAGGAATTGGGCAGTTGATTGCAATGGGTTAGGAGAACGCGATACAATCGCGCACCAGCGGGGGGGTTGTATTTCTTGAAAATACGAAGTGAAAATGGTGAAAAAAATTTTCGTATTGTAATTCAATAATTTAATTTTATAACAATTTGTAAATTAGATATTTGTAAAATGAAAAATTTAATCTTGATAATATTTGTTTTTTTCTTTTTTAGTTGTAGTAGTAATGATAGTGAAACAAATCAACAAAAAGAATCCTTAATTGGTACATGGCAATACGTTGAATTTGAAGGTATTATTTATGAAGCTGATGGTGGAGTAAGTTATGGGCATTCTATAGAAAATGGCTATACTTATAATTTTGCAGAAAGCAATATCCTAATTTCTAATCGATTTTCTTGCAACGGTACATATCAATACGATTCAGAAATACTAACGCTAATTTTCGATTGTTCGGAAAATCAGCAGGTATCTACCTATGATGTTAGCTTTGAAAATAATTTTCTTATCCTCACCCCGAATCCTTCATCTTGTTATGAAGGTTGTTCTTATAAATATAGGAAATTATAGAATTCCCCCGCTCCCGCACGATTGCATCGTGTGGTTTTTGTAGTCTATGGTCTTCTACCTATTAGTAGGTTGATAAAAAAAATACTATTTTTAAAATATGAGCCGTAATTACAAGTTTCATAATTCAGAGGGTCTTTATTTTGTGAGTTTTAGTTTTATACTTGAATGATGAATTGAGGAATTGGGCAGTTGATTGCAATGGGTTAGGAGAACGCGATACAATCGCGCACCAGCGGGGGATTAGTGTTCAGTGATCAGTATTCAGTTGGCAAGGGTTAGAGGTTAGAGGTGTGTGGTGAGAATTTCAAATCTCAAATTAGGAAACCACCAGAAAACTGTCATTCTGGAAAAATCTGACAGCGGAAGATTTTCCCTGAATCTCTTGATTTAGCGTTTTTTGTTTACTGATTGATTTATTTTAAAAAAAAACGCCTACAGACTACGGCGTATAGCTTATAGCCTACAGCTTGTGAATCGTTTTTTGTTTACTGGTTCATTTATTTAAAAAAATTGCCTAATACCTAAAGCTTGCTATAACACTCCAATAACCTTTGCATAACCTTTACATAGGCTTTATATAGGCTTTGCATAGATTAAATCCGATTGTTGTATAAACTCAACATCTGTCATGGATTAGAAAACTTTCATCAAAAAAGTTTACAAACCATCTTTTGCATTTACATAATCTACGCCTTTTTCTTGCAATTCTTTTTTCTGTTTTAAAAAGGTTTCTTGGTTTAATGCTTTTGAACCATCTTCTATCAGCACGCAGTTAAAACCTTCTTGCAAAGCATCTTTAACCGAATAATAAACACAAATATCTCCTGCTAAGCCCATAACATATAAAGTAGTAATGCCTTTTTCTTTTAGATAACCACTTAAACCCGTACTTTTTTTATGGGCATTGTCGTAAAAAGCACTATAACTGTCTATTGCGCTGTTGGTGCCTTTTCTAAAAATAGCCTCTATGCGTTGGGTATCTAAATCTGGGTGAAATTCTGCTCCCTTGGTACCTTGTACACAATGGTCCGGCCATAAAGTTTGTGCAAGTCCGTCTAAGTCTATTTCTTCAAATTCTTTTTGACCTTTATGGTTGCTTGCAAAACTGGCGTGGTCTTTTGGGTGCCAATCTTGTGTGGCAAGCACCAAATCAAATTGCGGTTGTAAAGTGTTGGCGATGGGTACAATTTTATCGCCATTTTCTACAGGCAAAGAACCACCGGGCATAAAATCGTTTTGTATATCTATTAATAATAAAGCATTCATATTACTTAGATTTATAAGTTGCTATTAATTGGTCGCGTTCTTGTTTTAAGGCAGCGCTCAAACCAATTTTATAAATATGCGGATTGTCAAAGCGCTTGTATTCCAAAGGTAACAAACTTAATCTATACCGGGCAAAATCTGCTATTTCTGTAAGACTTTGGTGCTTTACGGTAGATTTTCCTGCTTTCATTACCGGTTGTAATAAAGCTTCGTGCTTAAAGTTTTTTAGGTTTAATTCTTTATGGGCTTCAAACGGATGGTACATTTTATCAACCTTTTTTTCCGAAGCCATTGTAATTACATCTGCTCCGCTAAACATACCGTTTTCTTTGCGCATTCGGTAGACTTGTTTTCGGTGCGGCAAAGTGATTTTAGCGATATTTTCGGAAATTTTAATACGTGGTTTTCCGTTAGAAAAAGCCAATTTATAAACGCCATCTAAAGCCGCATCCGGTTTCCCGATTACCATATTGGTACCTACGCCAAAAACATCTATGGGTGCATTCTGGTCTTCTAAACTTTTAATCACATATTCGTCTAACTGGTTGGAAGCTGCTATTTTTACGTAATCCAATCCGGCTTCGTCCAATTTTGCCCTGCTTTGTTTTGCATAATAGGCCAAATCTCCACTGTCTAGGCGAATACCCATTAATTTTTCGCCACGTTTTTCCATTTCTTTAGCTACTTTAATGGCGTTGGGTACGCCACTTTTTAAAGTACTGTAAGTATCTACCAAAAGCACACAATCTTTTGGTCGGCCTTCTGCAAAATCTCTAAATGCGGTGAGCTCATCGTCATAGCTTTGTACAAAAGAATGCGCCATTGTACCGGCAACCGGCAACTTATAATCTTGGGCAGCTTTTACATTGCTACTACCGTTTGCACCACCAATTATAGCAGCTTTGGTGGCAAAATAACCGCCGGGGCCTTGCGCACGCCTTAATCCGAAATCTAAAATCTTTTTATTTCCGGCGCTTAGGCGTATCCTGCTAGCTTTGGTAGCTATTAAACTTTGAAAGTTAAGTAAATTGAGTAAAAGTGTTTCTACCAATTGCGCTTCTACAAAATTGGCTTCTACCTGTAAAACCGGTCGGGTAGGAAATACTACATCGCCTTCCTTTACGGAATAGATATTGCCTTTAAACTTAAAGTTCTTTAGGTATTCTAAGAAATCTTCCGTAAAATCCTGTTTTTTTAAAAAGTCTAAGTCTTCTTCCGAAAAGTATAAATTGCTAATAACTTCTAACAATTCTTCTAAACCGGCAAAAATAGTATAACCACCTTTAAACGGATTTTTCCTAAAAAAATAATCGAATACGGCGGTCTGCTCGTGTTTGTTTTGATTAAAATAGACTTGCGCCATACTTAGTTGGTACAAATCTGTATAATTAGCGGTAAATTGAAACACAGTAGTTAGTTTTTATACAAAGATAGGGTTTTTGGGAGGTATTCGTATGTTAATTACTTTTTTGACGGTAATTTATGTGTAATTATTGCATAGGAATTTCAATAAGCGTTTCAACTCCTTTTTCATTCTCCTTATTCCGTATTTCAAAAAAATATTTATCTCCATATAAGTTGTACTATTGGGTGCGGGAATTTAAGACCCGGTGATAGTAGCATTGCTAACAGCTTTGAGATCTGAATAAAATTTACATTCAATCTCATAAAGGGTTTCATTTTTTCTGCTAAAGTATCTACTTTATGCGTCACACATTTACCTAAAGTGTCCTTTTATCTCCAAACATTAATGGGTCAATATTTCTAATATCGAAAGAAAAGGTGATTATTTAAAATAATCATAATAACCTTGCAGATTTTCTTTGATACCCGCTGTTATTTTAGCTCCTTCCTCTATAGACGAAATTTTGCCAAGAGCAGCAATTTTCTCAATGAGCGGATGCAAAAAAACGTGCAAGTTATCGTGCGAAGGTCCTTTCATAGTACATTTTTTAACTATATAGTTTTTTTGTTCGTTTAATTCTGCTGCAAGATTGTGATAGTCTTCTATGCTATTGGGATTACTGGATGCTACCAATTTAAGCATATTTTCCACGCCTTGACTGGTTTCTAAATTAGCTTCCCATTTATTACCACTATTAAGTTTAATCTCGTTTATCCAAGCGTTATCATATATTGTTGCCTGCTTTTCAGATTCTTTAGTGGTCTCTTCTGTATGATTTGGAAGCTTGGTAGATTCTGAAGTATTGTTACTTTTAGTTTTGTTGTCTTTGCAGCCGATCATTAAAGCTGAAAGAATTAGGCTTGTTAAAATTATTTTTTTCATAGTGTTTGATTATTAATTCTATTTATGGATTGATTCGCATTTCTGCCGGCCTTTCTATTTTTTGGCTGCCTTCGTTTTTAAGCTTAGGGTCCAATTCAATATACTCTCCGTTTTCCTTTGCGATAAGATGGCATTATCTTTATTGAAGTAACCGCCTTTATTTTCTTTTCTAGTTAAGGAATGTTCTATTATTAAACGCGCTACTTCTACCATATTACGAAGTTCATATAAAGCCGAATTGAACTTATATTCCTGAAAGAGTTTTTCTAAAGTTTTATGTAATTTTTCTACTTGAAGCGCAGCTATCTTCAAATCATTGTAGTTTCTAACCACGCCGGCATAATTGCGCATTATACGCTGCAATTTTATTTTTTGTTGAAGAATGCTATTTGCGTTTTGATAGGTAGGTAAATTATTGGTTTTAATTGTAACAGAAGAAACAGGATGAGGTAAAGCAGCTTTTTTATTTACATACTTAAATATTCGATCGGCGTAAACCAAGGCTTCCAGTAGAGAGTTAGAAGCTAGTCTGTTTGCGCCGTGCAAACCGGTGTAGGAACATTCGCCACAAGCAAAAAGATTTTTTAAAGAGGTTTTGCCATTTTTATCTACCATTATGCCTCCGCATAAATAATGAGCTGCAGGAACTACGGGTATCCAGTCTTTTTTTAAATCTATATTTTTGGAAATACAGGTTTGATAAATATTAGGAAACTTCAACCTTAAATCATCCATATTAAGATGCGTACAGTCTAGGTAAACGTTATTATGCTTAAGTTTTTTCATTTCAGAATGAATAGCCCGGGAAACAATGTCGCGGGAAGCTAACTCTGTGCGCATATCGTAATTTAGCATAAAACGTTCTCCGTTCTTATTTCTTAAATAGGCACCAAAGCCGCGTAAAGCTTCGGAAATTAAAAAGGAAACACCATTTTTACCATCGTAAAAAGCTGTGGGATGAAATTGTATAAACTCCATATCTTTTACTTTAGCTTTCGCTCGGTAAGCCATTGCTATTCCGTCTCCGGTAGCAACTTTAGGATTGGTAGTATGGCCATATACTTGTCCTATGCCACCCGAAGCTAAAGTGGTAAAATCTGCTTGAATAGTAAAAAAATCTCCAGAAATTTGATCCATTATATAAGCGCCTTGGCAAGCCACTTTTTTACTATTTTTTTTGTTTTGCAAAACATTGGTAAGTAAATCTATAGCAAAATGATGCGGTAAGATTTCTATGTTTTTAAATTTCTTTATGCGTGCTAGCAGTGTGCGTTCTACCTCGTTACCAGTTGTATCTTTGTGGTGAATTATTCTATATTTTGAATGTCCGCCTTCCTTTCCTAAATTAAGTTTACCATTAGAATTGGTGTCAAAATTGGCGCCCCAAGAGATCAATTCCTTCAGGCGTAGCGGTCCATTTTTAATGACCATTTCTACTACTTTTTTGTCACAGAGACCATCGCCGGCATTTAGGGTATCTTGGATGTGTTGTTGGTAGGAGTCTTTTTTTAAATTAAAAACCGCCGCTATGCCGCCTTGTGCATATTTGGTGTTACTTTCTGCTTGACCGGCTTTAGTAACAACCATTACTTTTTTATGCGAAAATTTGGCAGCTAGTTTTACTGCCAATGTTAATCCGGCAGCACCAGACCCTATAATTAAGAAATCGGTTTTAATCATTATTTTGATAATTGGAGCATACGCTCTATTGGCAAAATAGCTTTTTCTCTAATTGTTTTAGAAACTTCAATTTTTGGCGTTTCATTTGCTAAACAGTCATATAATTTCTGTAACGTATTCATTTTCATAAACGCACATTCGCTACAAGCGCAAGTATTATCTTCTTCTGCCGGAGCAGGAATAAGCGTAGTCTGCGGTACTTCTTGTTGCATTTTATGAAGAATTCCTGCTTCTGTAGCAACTATATACGATTTAGCAGGATTTGTCTTTACATGATTTATCATTCCGGCCGTAGAGCCAACGTAAGAAGCGGTTTGTAATATGTGACTTTCACTCTCGGGATGCGCAATTATTTTTGCATCAGGATGTTCTTGATGCAATTTTAAAAGCTTATCTAAAGAAAAAGCTTCGTGTACGATGCAAGCGCCATCCCAAAGCAGCATTTTTCTACCGGTTTGTTTTTGAATGTATTTACCTAAATTTTTATCGGGAGCAAAAATAATAGGAACATCTTTTGGGACAGAGTTTACAATTTTTTCGGCATTAGAAGAGGTGCAAATAATGTCGCTTAAAGCTTTTACTTCTGCCGAGCAATTTACATAAGTAATAACTACATGATTGGGGTGTGCGTCTACTAATTTTTTAAACGCCTCAGGGGGGCAAGAATCTGCAAGAGAACAACCTGCCATTAAATCTGGTAACAGAACTTTTTTGGTAGGGTTTAGTATTTTTGCGGTTTCGGCCATAAAATGCACACCTGCAAAAACAATAATTTCTGCGTTAGTTTCTGCTGCTTTTTGTGCCAGACCAAGACTATCGCCAACATAATCTGCTACTTCTTGAATTTCCGGAACTTGGTAATAGTGTGCTAGTATAACAGCGTTTTTCTGCTTTTTTAGTTCAGTTATTTCCTGATGCAAGTTCATCGTGCTTTTAATTTAATTTTTTAAATAAATAGGTTGAAGAATAAAATGTTTAAGTAGAAAAATAAGAATACAGTATGTGAGAAATAAAAATCTCTTTTCGGAATTAAGAAAGTGTTTTTTACCAACATAAATTTCGCATATACGCAAGTTGTAGATAAAGTAAACGAGCAACTTAAATTAATAGATACGGTACAAAATTGATTAGTAATATCTTCTGCTAAAATTGGGTTAAAAGTAAAGCATCTCTAATAATAGATATATGACAAATGTCATTTTTAGCAGGATTAGTTTACGGAAAGATAGTAGCTGTTTGTACTAGACTTTTGTAAAGCGTGTTTTTAACTATAGTTTAGAATTAGAGTCCTTCCTGTCTCGTCTAAAAACAAAAAAATCACTTCTATAAGGAGAAAATTTAAAGGAAAATAAAATAACTGCAGTTTGTTGAATTTCAAATTAATAAAGTACATTGCGGCCAAAATAAATTAAAAATATGAAACGAATTTATACATTTCTTATTCTTTGTGGCCTAGTCTTTAATTATGCCACGGCACAAAAAATAAAACTAAAAAAAGACCGGGTAATAATAGACGGCAATGACGTGGCTTTGTACACATCTGAAGACCACAATACCGAAAAGTTCTTTTACCTGAATGGGGAGGAAGCTTTTACTGTAAATTTAGAAGGTATCACGGTTAGTCCTACTGAAAGTCACCAATGGTTAAAGATGACTTCTGCTCAAGGAGTTACTACAGAAGTACCTTATGAAGTGCTGCGTGTTTCTTTTAATTCCACCAAAATCATTATTGATATGTTGTTAAAAAAGTACGAGCTTTTTCAACCGCAAGGATTAAATAAAGAAAATGTAACTGCATTTTTTGCTGAAAACCGAGAGAGTTTAAGCAATAAATATTTAAAGGCCGGAGCAGCCGCTGCTGCAGAAGCAGAAGAAAGAGAAGCAGTTTTGGGAAAATACAATCCGTTTGTAAAAAACGATGGTACCATTGTTTTTGGCGGACCCCAAGGAACGCAAATAGTTGGGTATATTCACTTTTACAAAAACTCTAAAAACTACGAAATAAAAGATTTAGATGGTTACCGAGTAGCGATGACCAAAACACCCCGAACGATACAAACCGAGGTAGAGGTGAGCACCTATACAGACGAAGAGTTTGTATATGAAAAAGGTTCACAAACTATGGTAAAACCAAATTTTTCGAGAAATTTTGCCCAGATAATGGTAGATGAAGTGGTAAGTCGCGGTTATACTTTGGGGCACCAAGCCAAACATCAGAAAGAGGCTTTGCACCAAGAAAAAGTAAAGGTTGCCAAAGAGAATAGCGTAAACTTGTATGGTGTTAAAGGTTATGTAGTAGATGAAGATGGCAAAAAATACCAAGGCTTGGTATATGCTGTTTTTGAACCCCTAGATATCAATCCGCAAGACAACCAAAGCCCATTAAAAAGCTTAGATAATATTGATAAGTTTGGGAAATACGTTAGTGTAAATTATACCAACGACCGGGGTAAAAAGCGTAATAAAGAATTTAAAGCAAAAAATAAAGTGCGTTTTTGTATAGAACAGGACGACAAAACTGTTTGTTTTGAAGGTTTACAAACTAAAGGGAATGCGCTTAAAAAATTAACCAACGCTACTAATTTTGGCTTTAACAATTCTTATTTTTATAAAGAAATCTATACCAACGGCAAAAATAAAATCTATAAAAAACCCGGAGAACAAATTTATGTTATAAAGATAGAAAAGGAAGAAGACGGGTTTATGTTAGACGAAAGAAGTAATACCGCACTTTCTAATGCCTTAGCAGATTATTTGGAAGCTTGTAGCAGTTTAGCAAAAGAAGTAAAATCTGAAGCATTTGATCTTAATAATTTAGAAAACTTGCAGCAAATTATAGATGAATATGCTGAATGTGAGTAATTTATGAAATTTCCGTAAAGTATCATCTTTTTTCAGCAAATAGCATTAAAAAACTCCGACAGATAAGAGACTGTCGGAGTTTTTTTGTTTGATTTCTGAAATATTAACCTATAAAAACAACCTCTTTAGCCGGGCTTTTTTTCGTAGCGTTAATAAAATTTCCATAATATTTTATTTGGTTTTTGGGAGCCGCTTGAATCTTAGTGTTTAAAACTTTTTCTATTTCGTCTAAGGCATAATTTTCTTGTCGGAAGTTGTTATATAAAGCATTAGGATCGGGGTTTTTAATCCCGATTTCTATTTTTCCCTCTTTATTAATTAGCACATATTTTGCTTTAAAGGTATGTTTAAGTAAAGTTTTAAAATCTTCACACAACTTCGTGTCTTCTTTACATTGTCTAATATATTCTTTAATTAACGTCTGTAAAGAAGTCTGAATTTCTTTTGTAGTTAGGTAGGCCGTCATGATAATAGTGTTAGTGGTTTGGTTTGCCTAAAGTAAGAAGTGACCGCCTTTTAAAAAAGTTTTTTAGTTATAGTTTAACGCTGTTTATTAAAGCTTTGCTAATAAAACAAGCTTGACTTAATAAATTGATTAGTGCCGATTTATACCTTTTAAAAATTCCGTAAAGCTTTTAAAATTATTAGTTTAAATTTCTTTTTTCAATAAAGAAAGACTTCAGTAAACGCGCGGCTTCCTCTTCCATAAGACCGGTATATACGTTGGTTTTAGGATGCAATTTTGCGCCCATTGCTCTATAACCTCGATTTTTATCTGGCGCGGCAATTACCAATTTGCTTAACTGACTCCAATACAAAGCGCCAGCACACATTTGGCAAGGTTCTAGGGTTACATACATTGTACAGTCGCGCAAATATTTGCCGCCCAGATAATTAGCAGCTGCGGTTATAGCTTGCATTTCGGCATGAGCGGTGACATCGTTTAGCAACTCGGTTAAATTGTGCGCCCGGCCAATAATATTTTGCTGGTGTACAATAACGGCTCCAACAGGAATTTCGTCACGTTCGTAGGCATGTTGCGCTTCTTCAAGCGCTTTTTTCATAAAATAAGAATCGTCAAAAGCTTGTAACATTTAGCAAAAATACAAATTCAAACTTTACCTTTGTAAGTATGAACGATGCTATTTTACATACCATAAACTCACCGGCAGATTTACGCAAGCTCAAGCGAGAGAAACTTCCGCAACTAGCAAAAGAACTGCGTGAATATATAATAGACATAGTTTCTACCAAAGAAGGTCATTTGGGCGCCAGTTTGGGCGTTGTAGAACTTAGTATTGCGTTGCATTACTTTTTTGATACGCCAGAAGATTTGCTGGTTTGGGATGTTGGCCACCAAGCTTACGGTCATAAAATATTAACAGGCAGGCGAGATGTATTTAACACAAATAGGCAATTTGAAGGCATAAGTGGTTTTCCAAAACCCGAAGAAAGCATTTATGATACTTTTGGAGTAGGTCATAGTTCTACCAGTATTTCGGCAGCTTTAGGGATGGCACTGGCTTCGCAATTAAAAGGCGATTATAGAAAAAATCATATTGCCGTTATTGGCGATGCTTCTATTGCCAGCGGGATGGCTTTTGAAGGTCTAAATCACGCCGGGGTAACCAAAGCTAATTTATGGATTGTTTTAAACGATAATGCAATAGGAATAGACCCCAGTGTTGGCGCATTAAAAGATTATTTAACCAAAGCCGGAATTGGTAAAAAACCACGCCAAGCTAATATTATAGAAGCCTTAAATTTTAATTATTCCGGACCTATAGACGGGCATTCTATAGATGCTATTATTAACGCTTTCGCGGAATTAAAAGATAAGAAAGGCCCTAAATTCTTACATATAATTACCAAAAAAGGTAAAGGTTTACAAAAAGCCGAAGAAGACCAAGTGCGTTATCACGCACCGGGAAAATTTGATAAAACCACCGGGGCAATTATAGAAACACCCAATAAAAACTTACCTCCCAAATTTCAGGATGTTTTTGGTTTGACATTGGTAGATTTGGCAAAAGAAAACAAAAAAATAATTGGTATTACTCCTGCTATGCCTACCGGAAGCTCTTTAAAATATATGATGCAAGTTTTTCCGGATCGAGCGTTAGATGTAGGTATTGCGGAGCAGCACGCAGTAACTTTATCTGCAGGAATGGCTACACAAGGTTTTAAAGTTTTTTGTGCTATTTACTCTACTTTTTTACAACGCGCCTACGACCAAGTAATTCACGACGTAGCCTTACAAAATTTACCCGTTGTTTTTTGCATAGACCGTGCTGGTTTGGTTGGCGAAGACGGAGCAAC
Source organism: uncultured Mesonia sp. (assembly GCA_947494545.1). Classification (GTDB taxonomy): domain Bacteria; phylum Bacteroidota; class Bacteroidia; order Flavobacteriales; family Flavobacteriaceae; genus Mesonia. The sequence continues at coordinate 16,503 of CANLVH010000007.1, forward strand.
ACACCACGGGGTGTTTGATATTGCTTATTTACGCCCTATACCCAATCTTATAATCTTGGCTCCATCTAATGCTATAGAATTAAGAAATGCTTTATACACGGCTTCTACTTACAGCAATGGACCAATTTGTATAAGATATCCGCGGGGGAGAGGGAAGCTTTTAAATTGGCGAAAATCTTTTGAGATTTTCCCTATTGGGAAAGCAAAAATTACTGAAAAAGGAAGCAAGATAGCAGTAGTAAGCGTAGGCACTATTATAGAAAATGCTTTAGAAGCCCGTAAACAATTAGAGAATCCTTCTTTAATTGAAATTATAGATATGCGCAGCATCAAGCCTTTAGATAAAGAAATGCTAGATTACGTAAAAGAAAACTTCTCTACTATTATAACTTTGGAAGAGGGCGTTATTGCCGGAGGTTTTGGCGAAGCGATAAGCAATTTTTTCACCACCGAGAATCTTGAAAAAAAGGGAAAACAAATTATTAATTTGGGTGTTCCGGATGCTTTTATTCAACACGGCACCGTAGAAGAATTACACGCTTTATGCGGAATTTCCACGGGGGAATTACTGCAATTATTTCAAGATTTATTGTAAGAAACTTTCCGTAAAGGCATTATTTTTTTCTTACCAAAAATAAAAAACCGAAGCAACAAAAGTGCCGCTTCGGTTTTTATATAAGAACTTCTAACGAAATTACTCGATAATAAGTTTTTCCGTTTGTGAAGCTGTATCGTTATTTATCTTTAAGATATATATTCCTGTAGTAAGGTTAGATACATCTATTTGCGTCTGATCTGTACCTAAATCACGTTGCATTACCGAACGCCCATTAATGTCAAAAATCTGCACTTTTGTATTTCCTGCGGCGGCTTTAGTCTTAATATTAACCAAGTTGTTTGCCGGATTAGGATAAATAATAAACTGCTCGTTATTATAACTTTGCGCAGCCATATTACATTCTAATACGCTAGCCGGTGGCATATCAAAAGCTTCGGTTTGGTCTGCCCGATCTAAAGAACTACCTTGATCTGCGCTATAACCTAAGCCTCTAGCGGCAAAAGCACTCCAGATTATACATTGATTTTCGCCATTATTAGCTTCCATATCGGCTTGTAAGATAGCATCTCTTCCGTCTATAAATCCGGGGTTACAAGCTTGTAATTTCATGCCGTCTACCACCAATTGCATAGCAATATTATTACCTCCTGTACCATTATAAATATCCGGATCAAAACCGTGCTCGTCTATAAGACCCCAGGTCATATCCCACAACATAGTTGCCCAAACAAAACCAACCCCGTGTGGAGCGGATAATTGAAACGTGTTATTGGTATCTCCATAAGTAAAATCGTTGATAGAAAAATCTGTTGAATACGGGGCGCTTCTAAGTCCGCCACCATTAGCATCTTGTCCAATTGCATAAGTGGCAATACTTCTAGGGTCTGTGGCCTGATCGCCAGATTTCATAGTCATAGCTAAACTTATGTAATCGCTCCAGCCTTCGCCCATCTGTTCTGTATATTGTATACAATTACCATTTTCGTCTACTTCTTCACAAGAATAAAGACAGCTGGCATTGGCACTACCGCCGGTTAACCTGTTAGAAACTCCGTGACCATATTCGTGTGCTATAATTGTACCGTCTAAAGAGCCGTCTTTTTGATAAGGTCCGCTTTCTATAATTGTTCCGTTTATAGTTGTTCCTGCTTCAATAGCATTTATCATTGGTACGCCATCTGATAAGGTAAGCATAATGGAAGGAATTGTAATAGTTCCGGAGCTTCCACCCATATTAATTGGAGGTCCCGAAACATTATTTACAATAATTACAGCAATGGCGCCGGCTTGTTGCATTGCATTTACTTTATCTACAAAAGAGCATTCGCCTCTGCGTATTATGGCTATGTTGCCATCTATTGCGCTTGCATTGGTAATATTATCACAAGCATCATAAGGGTCTATAGAGTTGCCTGCATTGTCATCTTCTGCAATTACAAAGTCTCCTGTAATTCCGTTTACTGGAATTGATGGGCCAAAATTGGCTGTAGTTCCTGTGTAACTACCTGCAAAATTAGAAGGCGAATTTACCGTTAAGACTTGCGGTGCACCAGTTGGTGCCCAAGTAAACATACGCATAACAGGACTTTGCCCATCTGGAGGTGTTCCAAAAGTGGCATTATTACCTGGACCTTGGTTTGCTCCATCTTGACCTCTAGCATACACAGGATCATTAGCGGTAAAAACAGCACCTCTACCATAGTTATTCTGCTGAAAGTTTCCGCTTGGTTCATCAAAACCATAATTATACCATACATCATGCACGATATTATTCCAGTAAAATAAATTAGTTACTGAGGCTTCGATATAGCCATCAGGATCTTGTTGTAGGTTTAAGGCGAAATCAAAATTCAAGTTACTTCCGCCATCCGGAGCATAGCCTGTTGCGTTATCGCCGTCTCTGTTTTCGTACGCAAAAACATTATTTCCTCGAGTAATGGTATATTCCGGTCCAACAACTTGATCCGTATCGTGCCATCCGTAAGGAGAACCTAGGGCGTCTGCAGGGTTGTTTTCTAAGCTTCGGTCACCAAAATTGGGAGATTGGGCAACCATATTATATACATTATATACAGAGCCATCTTGTGGCGAGCTAACTGCTTTAAAACCAAATTTGTTGGCTGCATTTGTATGCATGCGATGTGCTAGTGTAGTGTGTTTTTCTGTATCAAAATTACAGGAAACAATCCAATCATCGCGGTGTAGAATTGTTCCGTTATTTGCATCTAAGCGAATATTCCACCAGTGTGAACCGTCTTTTAATTGTAAACTTACTTCCCACGCCAAGCGCATATTTTCCCCGGAAGGGTAATAAACTTTATATGCTTGTATATTTGTAGCGGAAATTCCTGCATTGTTAAATTTATAGGTGCCTTCTTCAGAAGAAAGAAGTTCTAAACCTGTTGGAGTAAGATTTAAAGCAGTAGCAACTTTATTTACTGCTTGTATAGCACCAAAAGCGGTTTGCGTAGTATTTGCTTTTGCAGTTAAACCACTTATAAAATTATCTTTTGCTTGCGTTACACGTCCGTTTTTTACCAAAAAACTACCCATTGCATTAAATACCGGAACGTTTTGATGGTGTTGTTGAACGTAAACCATTTGGCCATCGAGGCTCTTGGAAAAGTGTTGATTACTTATTTGCATTCCTGTTATATCGCTTTGTTTAAGCGAGGAATTGGAAGATAAATAGCTCTGAATCGTGCTGATATCTACACTTTGCGCCATTACACTCATGGGGACGAGCATAAGCGCTATAAAAAAGCTTGAAAAATATTTTTTCAACATAAGTTAAGTTTTGAAATGTTAAATTTTCGCTAAAAATATATAAATAAATACGGTATTCCTACCTAACGATTGTTAAAAGTATTTTTTTTAACTAGTCTTTTTTAAAAAATATGTAATCCTGATAATTTTTTGTAATCCCTCAGTGCATTGCCATCTGTTAAAGCGGCGACTTGGCTACATAAAGATATTAACCAGGTATAAGTATCTGTTTTCTCTAAAGGGATATCTTTTAAAAAATTTTTATAAAGCAATTTATCGTAATTACCAGATTTTTGATTAATGGTATTTTCAATAGCTTGGGTGTAGGAATCTAAGAGGGTAGAAATTATTTTATAACCCGCAATTTCTTTTTCTGTTACTTCTTTACTTTCATAGATTTTTTTTCGACTAATGCTGAGAATATCATCTATTTGCGCAGTAAATCTCGTCTTTTTTAAAAGAGCGGTATCAAAATTACCATTTAAGATAGCGGTTTCATTTTCCATAAAAACCCTTTCTGCTTCTTCTATTAACGTGCTAATAGCAAGAGAACGTAAATAACCTAACCTGCTGTTGGTAGTGGTAAGTTGGTTATATTTTTCTGTGTAAATTTTGTCTTTTACAAGTTTTATAAGGTATTCTAAAGCTAATTCTTCTTCAATTAAGCCTAAATTTATACCGTCTTCAAAATCTATAATGGTATAACAAATGTCGTCTGCGGCTTCTACCAAAAATGCCAGCGGATGACGGGCGTACCTGATGTTGTTATCTTTAGAAACTTTTTTTATTCCCAATTCAGTGGCAACGGTATTAAAAATCTCTTTTTCACTTTGAAAAAAACCAAACTTTTTGTCGCTTACCATTTTGGTGGGTTTGTGCGGTAAGGACTCTTTAGGATATTTGGTAAAAGCGCCCAGCGTAGCATACGAAAGTCGTAAACCATCTTTAATCCCGTGTCTGGTTTGCGTTAAGAGTTTAAAGCCGTTGGCGTTACCTTCAAAATTAGTGAGGTCTTGGTATTGCTTTTCGGTAAGTTGTTCTTTAAAGCGCTTGCCGTTACCGGTTTTAAAATATTCGCCAATAGCTTTTTCTCCAGAGTGTCCAAAAGGAGGGTTGCCAATATCGTGTGCTAGAGCAGCGGCGGCTACAATGGCGCCAAAATCGTTAAATTTGTAGGCGTAAGTTTTAGAAAGTTCGGGGTATTTTTCTATAATTTTCTTTCCTACGTTTCTTCCTAAAGACCTGCCCACAACAGAAACTTCTAAGCTATGCGTTAAACGCGTATGTACAAAGTCTGTTTTGGAAAGCGGAATAACCTGCGTTTTATCTTGTAGACTTCTAAAGGCAGACGAAAAAATAACGCGGTCATAGTCTACTTCAAAGCCCAAGCGGGTATCGTCCTGATCTTTTCGTAAACGCGGTTTTGTATCTCCGTAACGGTTTAAAGAGAGTAGTTCTTGCCAATTCATAGCTGAGTTTTGCGTGTAAAAATACTAAACTTGTTGCGATTTTTGGCTATGAATAAAAATTAAGAAATTGTTAGAAGAGCTATAAGTTTTATGCTTTACGCGGAATTTTTAAAGGAATATAAAACAACTTGCATTTTAAGCGGTTTTGTCTTTTTCTTATTCAGCTTATTCAATACAAGCTAAGCTTTGAAGCTTTTTTGCAAGAATTAAAAAAGCACTCCCAAGTTATTGCGAAGGTATTGCAAATTACTAACTATACTCCCTAACATAAAACACAAATTCCTTTGCTTTTTACTTGTTATGGAGTGCTTAAAATTTAGTTGTGGTTTTAGTTCTTCTAAATGTTTATAAGGTTTTTTTTCAGAAATCGTAAATTAAATTCTGTAATAAGCGGTGTTCCTTTATGGTATAAAGTGTCACCGAGAATTTTTGATGCAAATTATAATGCTTAAGACTATCTTCTTTAAACAGCATAAGGTTTAAACTTAAAAACGAATTCTAATTATTTTTGCCTTAATACATTTTCTCTGCAAATCTTACACGGAGAGAAATTGGCACATATTTCCTTATAAAGTAATGAACATTAAATTATTCTCTTACACAGTTTATAACTATATATTGAGCATCAATACTTAAATTGGTATCATCTAGTTGAATAATGTTCCAAGTTTCAGAATCTGTATCCATAGAAATTTCTATTTGTGCTTCATTTATAATTTCATACATATAAACTGAACTATTGGAATTACATTCAGTGCTGTTATTTTCGTTAAAATGTTTTATTTCGATAGTGCCGTTTTCCTTAAAATCTAAATAACTATTTTTTTGACAATCATTTAAGGGCTCCTCTCCCTCTATGCTGGCGTAATACCATTTACCCAATACCAGTTCTGCGGTAGTTTTTTCTCTCACACTAAAAGAAGCTAAGTTACTTGTAGTGGTGTTGCCATTACTGTCTTTGGCTACCACTTGCCAATAATAGGTGGTTTCCGGTTCTAATTCTTCTTCTACATCTAAAAAATTAAAGCTATGGTTAGTTGCAATAATATTTTGTGGCGGATTTTGGGTGTCTAAGTAAACATCGTAAGTAATATTTTCATCATTTGGATGTGTCGCTTCCTCCCAAGTAAATGTTGGTAGCAAATCTACATTACCACTATTGTTGGGTGTTAATAGGTTAAAATCGTCTGGTCCTTGTTGGGCGGTAGTATCGTCATCATTACTACAAGCGGATAATAAGGTTAGACTGATAAACAAGATAAAGATGTTACTTTTTAAAAAAATTGATTTCCTCATTCTTAAAATTAATTTGAATAGTTAAATTAGTTTAGAGAATACCCGCGCCAAAACTGTAAATTTAGTGGTTGGCACGGGTAAGTTTAGTTTTGTGTTTTTTGTTTAAAATAATCCGGAATTAAAACGAAATGTACCGGTTATATTTATTTGTTCTACTTCTTCGGTAGTAATATCATCAAAAGTTCCGTCTAATTGCATATCAAAAGATGCTGCGCCGCCGGCTGCAGATACTTCAAAAACTTCTAAATTACTAATGCTTACACTACCACCGGTAGAAGAATATCCGCTGGTAAAACCATCAAAAGTTATAATTAGACCGGATACTTGCATAGTGTCTTCCCACTCATCAGGATCTCCCAAGGGTAAGGCCTGATCGTTTGATATGGCTAAGCCGCCAGACATAAATAAATTGTTTGTTTGGTCACTTATGGTTAAGGTTATAGCCTCTTGCCCTTGTTCTTGATCGTTAAGATATACTGCAGACATACCACCTTCTTCGTAATCTTCGTCTAAATTCCAGGTTTTGCTGTATTCTCCAACTCCTTCAATAGTTATGTCGTAAGAACTTACGCCATTACTTGGTTCTCCCGGACCGGTAGGTCCGCCATCGTCGTCACTGCTACAGGCTACAAAAGTAAAACTAAAAGCTAGGAGCAGTATTTTTAAATTTTGTTGAATAAATTTCATCGTATTTGTTTTTATGTGTTTGTAATTTTTATGCTTTTAAAAGAAGTTTAAATTTTAAATTTAACACCGGCGCCAATAACCAACTGCCCATCGTCTATTATTACATATTTTAGATTGGCAAATGGCATAATGTTGCTACCTAAATCAAGGTTTACTCCCGCGCCCAAGTTTAAACCTATTTTGCCGTCGCTGGCTTCGTAACTTCCGCCGCCGTAAGCCCCAAAATCTACATCTGATTTAACTTCTATTTGGCTGTAATTTATACCTGCCAAACCAAAAACTTGAAAACCTTCGTCTTGTAAGAAGTAATAATTGGCATCTGCGTTAAGCTCCCACCAATTCCATTTTATAGGTCCTTCTTCTTTAGGTAGGTAATAGATAAAGCTTGGTGCTATGCTTAGCTTCTCTAAAATACCAAACTCTGCCGTGGCACCTATACCAATATTCTCTATTTCAGAACCATAAGCAAGCATACCGCCAACTCTGGTTTCTACTTGTGCGTTGCTTATAAAAAGACCGCCAATTAATAGACAAAAGCTAGTAATACATAATTTTAGTTTCATAATGTTTGCGAATTATAATTAGTTAAAAGTTTACGTTAGTTATAGGTTTTGGAACCAGTTCTCGTAATGGGTTCCTAAAACAGGTACCGGTTTTTGTTTGCTGTTTATTGCGTTTAACAATCCCATAATCCATAAATAAAGAAGAAAGAAGGTTCCTAGAATAGAAACTATCCAGCCTAGAATTGGTATTAATCCAATTACTCCCAGCGCCAAACCACTTAACATTAATCCTAAAGATTGCTTTATATGGTATTGGGCATAGTTACTTTTTTCTTCATTATTCATAACAAAGGCTACAATTAGTCCTATTAAGGTGAGATATGCTATTATGCCAATGTTCTTCTCTTTATCTGCAATTTCTATTTTATGTTCTGCTTGTGTTTGCATAATTTTTATCTTTAGCGTTTAAAATTGTTGGTAACCACCGGTAGAAAAGTCATAATCTGTTTTGGTAAGATCTACACAGCGCATTTCCATATTTCTTTTGCTTTTTCTTTTATGTTTCATTTTCATATACATAACCAAAGCATTTTCTGCCATAGCTAGCTCTTCAGGAAAATTGGTGTTTTTATCCTGCCCAAAGCCCACCATACTCACGGGTGCATCTGTTGTGTAATAAAAATCTATGCTATAGTCTTCGTTCTCAAAACGTTTACCTTGACAGTTGTAGCCCAGAAAGGTTTTGTTTGGTAAATTGGTATACGTATAATCGCCGGTAGCATCTTCTGCTTCGGTTTGTGAAAGATCTAAGCTAGAAGACTGCATCATTTTTCTTCCGCCGGCATTCATAAAGGTATATTGCATATCCTTATCGCCATCTGTTATTAAAAACATTCCTACAGAAGCGGGACCGGTTTCTATGCCCATATAATCTCCTTTTTTAGTTAGAAAGTAAACCATGTTCATTTCATGATCCTGCGTTTTCATTTGCATCGTATAACGATAGTCAAAACTATAAGTGCTTTTCGGTGCCTTTTTAACAGAAGAGCTTTTTGAGCGTTTCTTTTTCTTTCTGGTAGAATTAAAAATACCATCCATGCCTTTGCCAACCTCGTCCCCGGTTTTGTCGGCACTTTTGTCTAAGACTACATCTTCGGCTTTTTTCTCTACTCTCTTTTTTAGTTTTTCTAAAAACTGTCCTTGTGCGGGTTGATAGAATAGTAGGAAGACAAGTCCTAAAAATCCTATTTTCAGTAAATTTTGCATAGCGTGTTGTGTTTTAGGTTGTCCCAAATATCACAGCTTAAAAGCTTACATAAAAGACAAAATATATAATGGCACCTAAAAAATGTATAGTTGGTGAAGTTTGCTGTATAATTGGAAAATGAAACCTGTCGTGTTTTTTTCAGGGAAGAAATTACAAGCTACACGTAAAATTTATACATCTATACGCAAAATGTAACCGGTTATACAAAAATGTTTAAACTTCTATTTATTTTCAGTAAATTAGGGCAGATACCTGAACAAACTTATAAACGATGCTGAATGTACTCCTCATAGACGACGAATTAAAATCTATAAAAAGCCTAAAGTGGGAATTGGAAAGTTTTTGTAGCAATGTAAAAGTAGATGCTTTTTTTACCGATCCTGAAGAGGCTTTAATCTATCTTAAAAACCACCCTATAGATTGTGTTTTTTTAGATATTGAAATGCCAAATATGGATGGTTTTCAATTTCTACAAAATTTTGAAGAACGCACTTTCGAGGTAGTTTTTGTTACCGCTTACGATCAATACGCAGTAAAGGCGATTAAAGAAAGTGCCTTAGATTATTTATTAAAGCCAATAGACTCTGACGATTTGATTAACACGATAGAAAAAATAAAGGCAAGAAAAACTCCTAAAGTAAAAGATTTATTAGAAGAGAGTTTGCTTGATCTTTCTAATTCTAATAAGCGTATTGCTATTCCCGTTGACGGAAAACTGGTTTTTCTGCATCCCGAAGAAGTTCTATACTGTGAAAGCGATGGTAACTATTGCAAAATATTTTTAGAAGACGAAAAGTCTTTGTTTGTAAGTAAAAAACTAAAAGAAATTCAGGCTATCTTACCAGAAGATAGGTTTTACCGCGTACATAATTCTTATGTGGTAAATATGAAGCGCATACGAGAATATTTAAAACAAGAAGGTTATGTAATGTTAGATAACGGAAAGAAAATACCGGTGTCGCGCAATAAAAAATCTTCATTCTTAGAAAAAATGTAATGGGGAGCTTAGATTTTGCACCACATCACTTTTTATGGCATTTAAGCACTACAGCCGTATTTCTGCTATTTATAATTAGCAGTATAATAAGCTATCATTCAAAAGAAAAAAGTTTTCAGAAATATGCTTTCTACAGTTTTTTTCTTTTGTGTTTTTTATTGTTAAAAACACCTTATGATTTTCCGCTACGCGATAAGATATTAAACAGTAGCCTACAACCCTTAAATTGGTATATACAAGTAATTTATAATTGTTTGTATTTTTTGTTTTTTATGGAATTTGTAGATCTCTATATCTATAAAAAAAAACTCTATAGCGGTCTCAAAAAAATTGTAACTAGCGTTTTTATACTTTCCAGTATTATCTTAGTAATTGCCATACTTTGGTTGTCTGCTTTTTTCTATCAAAAATTCTTTTTATACGCTTTTACTCCCGGCATGTTTCTTTTAGGCGTTTATGTTATTATACGCGTTTTGCAGTTGCCGGGCAAATTAAAATACTTTATTTGTTTTGGTAGTATTACCTATATTATTTTGGCAGTTTATGCCTTAATACTCAGCTTCGGGTCCGAAGATTATGAGCAATTGCTGCTTATGCCAATTGTCTATTTTTATATTGGTATTTTTTTAGAACATCTGGTATTTGCTTTAGGACTTGCTTATAAAGTACGTACCATTAACCGAAAACTTATTTACCAATTGCAAGAAAATCAACGCATAAAAAACGAACAAAACATATTGCTAGAATGGGAATTAGAAAAAAAAGAAGATGAGGTTTTAAAGCTTAATGCTCAAGCAGAACAAGACCGTATAAACCAATTAAAAACAAAATTTAAACAAGAAATACACGAGCTACATCTTACTTCTTTACAAAGCCAAATGAATCCGCATTTCATCTTTAATGCACTTAACTCTATTAAAGTATATTTTATAGACAACGATAAAGAAAAGGCTATTTATTACCTTAATAAATTCTCTAAACTTATTAGAAAAATACTCGAAGGCTCTCGCGCAAAACAACATAGTTTACAAGAAGAAGTAGAATTGATAGAATTGTATATGGGTATAGAAAATATGCGTTTTGAAGATACGATACATTTCTCTATAAACATAGAAGGCAATCCGGATCTTAGTAGCCTAAAAGTGCCGCCTTTAATTTTACAACCTTTTGTAGAAAATGCTTTATGGCATGGCTTAACTTTAAGTAAACGCGAAAAACACCTGGAAATAAAAATTTACCAGAAAGAAGAGAAAGTATTGTTGGAGTTAGAAGATAACGGCATTGGTCGCAAAAAATCTGCAGAATATAAAAGCAAAAAAACCTGGAAGAGAAACTCCGTAGGTTTAAAAATGACACAAGAACGCTTGCGTTATTTTAACACAGAACATGATAAAAACCATCATTTTGAGATAATAGATCTTTTTCAAGACGAAGAAGCAGCCGGCACCAAAGTTATTTTTTATTTTGAATAGCCAAAGCAGTTTCTTCTAACTCTTCGTACCAAGCCTCTCCAAATTTCTTTACCAAAGCTTCTTTTACAAATTTATAAATAGGTGTTTGCAGTTCTTTGCCCAAGCTACAAGCCGGATCACAAATTGGCCAACGGTGATAATTTAAAGCGGTAAATTGCGAATATTCTTGCAACCGAATAGGATATAATTCACAAGAAATAGGTTTTTTCCAATCTATTTTTCCTGCGCGGTAAGCAGCTTCAATTCCGCATAAAGCAATACCTCTATCGTCAAAAGTTACATAAGCACATTCTTTGCCGTTTACCAAGGGCGTTTCTATCTCGTCAAAGTCGTTAGTTACAAACGTGCCTTGCTCTTCAATGGCTTTTACACCTTCTTCGCGTAAAAAAGGTTTAATAGCCGGATAGTTTTCTTCCAACAAATCTACCTCAGAGGTTTCTACCGGAGCGCCGGCTTCGCCTTCTACACAACACGCGCCTTTGCAAGCAGATAAATTACAGACAAAATCTTTTTTTATAATGTCTTCAGACAGTATGGTTTTTCCTAATTGAAACATAAGGCAAAGGTAAAAGTTATTTTAGAAGAAACAAGCAAGTACTTTACGGAAAGATGTGACAGAGTAAAAGCCCTATAAAATTCCGTAAAGTCAAAAAAAAAATGCTTTCTTTACGATTTTTAAGCCGTTATTAATTGATTTTTATCTTTTAAAATTTTTAGCAAAAAAACGCTTGTCAGCTTTGAATTTTAGAATACTTTTGCGCGATTTTTAAACGAGTTGGAAAATGAACCTTGATTTTAAAGAGATATTCACTGCCGGAATGATTTTATTTGCGGTAATAGATATTACCGGTAGCATTCCCATTATTGTAGATTTGCGTAAAAAAGCCGGACATATACAAAGCGAAAAAGCCTCTATAGTTGCCGGTATATTAATGATTTTATTCCTTTTTGTGGGCGAAGAAATTTTAAGTCTAATTGGTATAGATGTAAATTCTTTTGCAGTTGCCGGAGCTTTTATTTTGTTCTTTTTGGCGTTAGAAATGATTTTGGGCATACAACTTTATAAAGACGATGCTCCAGAAACCGCTTCTATCGTGCCTTTAGCTTTTCCTTTGGTAGCCGGCGCGGGTACTATGACTACCTTGCTTTCTTTGCGTGCAGAGTTTGAAACTATAAATATAATTGGGGCTATAATTGGCAATATTGTAATTGTATATATTGTGCTAAAACTTTCGGGAAAAATAGAAAAAGTATTAGGAAGCCAAGGAATTAGCGTTGTACGTAAAATTTTTGGTGTAATTTTGTTAGCAATTGCGGTAAAATTATTTGCCACTAATATTCAAAACTTGTTTTCTTAGTTATGAAATACCTAATATATTTTATCCTGTTTACGGCTATGGCATTAATGGTTTATAATGCCAGTTTGTTAGATTTTGAGCACCCTTTCGGGGAAGAAAGTAGCACGGCACTCGCCGGGGTAGTTGCCGCTTTATGTGTAATTGTACTTATGTTTATCTTGATGGTAAGCAGAGCAATACAGAAACGCGTAAACGAAGCTTCGTAAATTATTTATTAAGAATTTGTAGCCAATTCTTGCACTTTTTGCAGCATTGGGTCTTTTTTATTTACCATTTGCTCAAAGGCATTGGTGCCAAATAATTGTTGTGCCATTGTGGCTTTGAGATAGCGTTGCATCAAATCGCGGTAGTGTAGAGCATCAAAATCAAAATTAAATTCTCTTAGGTAAGCAATAAAATCGTCTACCATTTGCGGTCCTACAATTTCTTTGGCTTTAAAGCTTTGCAAATCTAACTTGTTGTAATATTCGCGGTCTTTTTCTAGTATATCAAAAATAAATCGGTCCATCACGCCGCCACGTAGCATATAACTTAAGCTTTCGCGTTCAAAATTGGTGTCTTTTCCTACAAAAACATCGGGTATTATGCCGCCGCCGCCATATACAATTTTGCCTTTTGGCGTTTTATATTTTAGCGAGTCTGTTACATTAATACTGTCGCGCTCTTTTAATTCGCCATTTTCATAACGCTGCAAATAATCTTCAAAATAAGCTTTGTTCCCGTTGGTATAAGGTTTTTGAATAGAACGTCCCGTGGGCGTGTAATAACGTGCCACGGTCAATCTAACTGCGCTGCCGTCTCCCAGCTCCATCTCGCGTTGCACCAAACCTTTCCCGTAAGAACGTCTGCCAATTATGGTACCAATATCATTATCTTGTAAAGCGCCGGCAATAACTTCGCTGGCAGAAGCGGTATTTTCGTTAATTAAAACGTAAACCGGTTCGTTTTCAAAATCGCCATCCGGGGTGGCAAAGGTTTTCTTAATTTTACCCGATTTATTTTTGGTAAAAACAATCAGTTTTCCCTTCGGTAAAAACTCATCTGCTATTTTTACAGCTTCGTCTAGATAGCCGCCGCCATTATCGCGTAAATCTAATACTAATTCTTTAGCGCCGTCTTTTCGCAATTTTTTTTCTGCCTCCCTAAACTCGCGATAAGTAGTTTCCGAAAAGCGATTTACTTTTATATATCCCAACTTATCAGAAAGCATATAAGCAGCATCTACACTGGTTAAAGGTATGCTACTACGCTTTACGCGGACATTAAAAAGGCTGTCTTTACTTTTACGATAAATTTCTAAATTTACCGTAGAACCTTCTTCGCCTTGTAAAATTTTGGTAAGCGAATCATTAGAAATTTCTTTTCCGTACAACTGATGTTTATCTGCAGATAAAATGCGGTCGCCACCTTTTATGCCGGCTTTTTCACTCGGGCTGTTAGGCAGTGGACGAACCACAGCAATAGTGTCGTTTATAGTATAAAATCTAATGCCAATTCCTACAAAATCGCCTTTCATATTTTGGGCAACATTTTGGTAATCTGCTTTAGGAATATAAATAGAATGCGGGTCTAGATTGGTTAAAATACTATTTACGGTAACATCTACAATGCTATCTGTATTTACATCGTCTACATATTCGTAGTCTATATAATTTATAAGTCGGTTTAATTTTTGTTTTTTGCTGTTGCCGTTAAATAAGGTTTCGGGACTGTCTGAAAAGTTTAACGAAGCACCAATAAGAACACCAATAGCGCAAGCAGCGCCAATTATGAGGGGTAAATATTTTTTAGAATAGGTTTTCAATCTTCGTTTAATTCTGTAATGTGTGTTATTTCTACACCTGCGCGATTTAGAAAATCTAAGCCGGCATTATCTTTATAATTATTTTGGTACACTACACGTTTTATGCCAGCTTGATGAATTAATTTACTGCAATCTTTACAAGGAGACATTGTAATGTATAAGGTAGCATTTTTGCAAGATTGGGTAGAGCCGGCAACTTTTAAAATGGCGTTGGCTTCTGCGTGCAAAACAAACCATTTGGTTAAACCGGCTTCATCTTCGCAAACGTTTTCAAATCCGCTGGGAGTGCCATTATAGCCGTCTGAAATAATCATGCGTTCTTTTACAATAATTGCACCCACTTGCCGGCGTTTGCAATGCGAAAGTTTGCCCCACTCGTTGGCAATACGTAGATAAGCTTTGTCAAATTTTAATTGTTTTTTTAAAGACATGGTTTAAAAAGTTGTTATAATATCCAATTTTCGCGCAACATTGGGATGGTAAGTCCTATAATAATTGCCGAAATTATAAGCACCCAATCGCGTTTGGAAAGTCTAAATATAGTTTGAAAAATAAAAGCTAATATTAAAACAATTAACACAACGATTAATTGTGCGGCCTCTATACCTACCGCAAATGCAAGTAAGCGTAAAACTTCTATTCCGCCGCTGCCGGTAGTGCTTACAAAGAAAGACGAAAACCCGAAACCGTGAATTAGTCCAAAAAATAAAGTTACCACATATAACAATAAAATAGAACCATTTTTGGTTTTGCTGGCGGTAAACAAGTTATAAAAAGCCGTAACCAAAATAGAAACAGGAATTAAAAACTCTATTAAGCTGCCCGAAACTGCCAAAACATCGTAAGCAGAAAGCACTAAAGAAGCGGTATGGCCAATGGTAAAAAGCGTTACCAAAGCAACTACGCGTTTCCAGTCTTTAAAGGTAGAGGCAGCTACCAAAACGGTTAAAAATAATACGTGGTCGTAGGCATTCCAATCTAAAACGTGAGTTAAGCCTAAATTAAAATAAATAGAAAAATCGTTCATAGTTTGTCAGGCGTTACAAAACTGCTTCAAACTTACATTTTTCGAAATTAAAAGCCTAAATAATTGTTTAAAAACAATAAGCTTATTAAATGTTATTGGTTAGCAAAAATAAATTCCGTAAAGAAATTATGAGTCGTTGTTTTTTACTGAATTTTTAAATGTTTCTTCCTTAAAAAATTAATCTTTTGAGGTAGAGTCGTCGTTATACTTGGGATTCTTATAAGACTCTTGGTCTTTTTCATCTTTAAAAACCAGCATACGATGCGGAAACGGCATAACAATACCTTCTGCGTCAAAGCGTTTTTTAATGCTTTCATAGAGATCGCATTTTAAGGTAAACGAGTCAGCATAATTATTTGTCCACACCCACGCGCGTAACATTACGCAAGATTCTTGCAGTTCTACCACTTTTACCAAAACTACCGGCTCTTTATTGGCTTTTTCTAATGGAGTACGATTGTCTATGGTAAATGGGTGGTTCATACTTTCTTCGTACATAATTTTCTTGGCCAGATCTATATCGCTATCGTACGAAATACGTATAAAAACCCATTGTCTTACTTTATTATCGCTTAAATCATAATTTATTAAACGCTCTTTATTTATAATTGCGTTAGGAATTACGATCATTTTATTTTGAAAATCTTGAATTACCGTATGCCGCAAAGTTATGTCATGCACGGTACCCATCATCTCTTCTGTAATTTTTACGATATCGCCAATTTTAAAAGGTTTAAAAGTGATTATGAAAATACCGCTCACTAAGTTAGCCAAGGCTTCTTGCGAGGCAATACCAATTACTACAGCCAAAATTCCGGCCCCGCCCAAAATAGTTCCGGCTAAAGTACGCAACGAAGGAAAAGCCAAAATAATAAGCAAAACGCCTAGAAAGTAGACCGCAATCGTGCCTAAGTATTGCAGAAACTGCAGATTGGTAGAATCTTCGCCTTCTCTTATTTTTTCCTGAATTTGCTTGCTAAAAAATAATTGCATAGCGGCGGCAAACAAAATGGTTAAAATAATAACCACGCCTACATAGACTATAAGTTCCATTTTATCTTTTACCTTGTCTATGGTTTCTTGGTTTAAAAAGGCAAAACTCATAGTGCCTAGGCCAATAATAATCCATAAAGTGTTTAAAATTTGCTTTACACGCAGCAAACTTTTTAGACTTTTAGGATTAAACTTTGTTTGCAGTTTTTTAATTATAAAACCGTAGGTAAATTTGGTAAGCCATAAAAGTAAAATTACTGCTATAAGAGTAATCCCTATTAACAGCAGATCGTTTTGATGAGTGATAAAAAATTTTTTCATAATTGGTTGCTTCCTTGCAAAGGTACTTCTTCAAAAATAAATAAATTTTTGTCTTTTTTCTTTACGGAAAAGAAAGCTAACTACAAATGCCATTCTTTAAAGAATTGATTTCCTAAAAAATTGCCATAGCAGGTCGTCAAGCAAAAAAAATAAAATACCTTGCAGTTTATCAAAATGGATAAACCCCTATGCGGCAAAAATTTTTATACTTAAACCTGTCTTTTTTGTTGCTGTCACTTTTCGGCTACAGCCAAACAGATAGTTTAACCCTAAGCAATAAAAATATAATTGTTGGCGAAATAAAAGGTCTAAATAGAAACGTGCTTAGTATAGAAACCGCTTATAGCGATAAAGATTTTAAAATAGAATGGAGCAAAGTAAAACGCATTAAAACCAGCCAAGAATTTTCTATAAATTTGGTTAACGGCATACGTTATAATGGCAAATTATTATCTACGCAAGCAGATAGTATCAGCAAGATAAATATTGTAAAAAACAAAGATACTTTGGCACAAGTAGATCGTGCCGCCATTGTTTTTCTAGATGTGGTAAAAGCCAATTTTTGGAGCAGACTTTCTGCCAGTATTGGCTTGGGATACAATTATACCAAAGCAAAAAATTTACAGCAATTTAGCGTACGCAGCACTTTGGGTTATAAAGCTAGAAGATGGAGTATAGACGGTTCTTACAACGATATACGCTCGTACCAAGACGATGTAGAAAACGTAAGTCGTATAGATGCCAATTTGGGCTATCAATATTCTTTAAAAAAAGATTGGTTTCTAACCGCAGATGTTTCTTGGCTTTCTAATACCGAGCAAAATTTAGATTTACGTACGCTAAGCAAAATAGGCGTTGGAAAGTTTATAATTCGTACCAACCAAATGTACTGGGGGGCGCAATTTGGTGCATCGTACAATAACGAAATTTATGATGTTGCCCAAGGCACTACAGCCAACAATAGTGCAGAAGCCTTTCTTGGCTCTGAATTAAACTTGTACGATATGGGCGATATTAGCTTGCTCACCAAAGTAGCCTTGTACCCAAGCTTAACAGAGTCTGAACGTTTGCGTATAGATTACAGCTTAGATTTAAAATACGATTTGCCGTTTAATTTTTATATAAACTTAGGGCTTGGCCTAAATTACGATAACCGTCCGGTAAAAGATGCCAGCGAAACAGATTATGTTTTCCAGAGTATTTTGGGGTGGGAATGGTAGCAAGAAATAAGATTTAATTAGGTTTTTTTACAGAAGTTTTAACCCTCTAAACCTTAGTAATTATGTACATTTAAACAAAAAGTTATGTTTAACCTACACCAATTAGAAGGAACCCAAATTTATGCCTTCACGGTAGAAGGAGAATTAAACACCCGCGAATTAGAAGATTTTTACTATTTATTAGACCGTAAATTAGAAGAAAATCAGAAAATTAAGTTACTGGCAGAGTTTAAAGAATTTCCCGGTTTTGAAAGTTTTAAAGCTTTTAGCGAAACCTTTAAACTAAAATTTAAAGCCTTAACCAATATAGAGAAATACGCCGTTGTTTCGGATGCCGGGTGGATAAAAGCTTTTACCCCTTTAGGAAATCTGCTTACCCCAAGAATACCTATAAAACATTTTACTACCCAAGAAAAAGACGAAGCCATTAATTGGCTTAATAAATCTTATCACAAAACCTTTACGGAAGAAGAATACCTTACTCAATTAGATTTTGAAAAGTTAAATGCTAATATTTATAAATTTACTATAGACGGCAAAATAGACCGTGGTGCCATAGAAGCCCTTTACGGAATTATAAAAAATCGCGAAGAAAAAGTAAATTTGCTGGCCGTTTTTAAAAATTTTGATGGCTTTGATAGTTTTAAAACTTTTTTAAAAGGACTAAAAGTCGATTTTGAAAGTTTAGGGCACGTAAATAAATACGCTATTGTAAGCGATAAAGAATGGATAGAAAAAATTTTGACTGCAGAAGATAAAATCTTCCAATCGGTTGCTTTAAAATATTTTCCTTTGGAAAAAGAACAAGAAGCGGTAGCGTGGTTGAAACCTTCTTAAAAAATGGTTTCTAATTAACCGGTTTGATTAGTAAGATAACTCCCCATAGAAACGCTGGGGTATAATTCTTCATAGCTACTAATCTTACCTTTCAATTTTTTATAGATAAGAGAACGGTTTGGGTCATATAATTTTTTACAACCTGCAGCGGCAAAAAGTTCTAGAAACTCTTCTAAGGTTTGTTCTTGGTAATTTTTAACACGTTTCCATTTATCTGAGACCACTAGGCCACGACGCAAACTAGGATCGTTGGTGGTAACGCCTGTTGGACATTTATTGGTGTCGCATTTTAAGGCTTGTATGCAGCCAAGGGCAAACATCATTCCGCGCGCAGAATTACATACATCTGCGCCAATACAAAGTGCTTTAAAAATATCGAAAGCAGTAAAAATTTTAGTAGCGGTTAAGACTTTAACCTCTTCTTTTAAGCCATAACCGCGCAAGGTATCTACTACAAAAATAAGCGCGCTTTCCCAAGGCATTCCCACATAATTAGAAAAATCTATTGGTGCTGCTCCCGTACCGCCTTCGCTGCCATCTACGGTTATAAAATCTGGTTTAATACCGGTTTCCAGCATTTTTTGGCAAATTTGTATAAACTCTGCTTTGCTACCAATACAAAGTTTAAAACCAATGGGTTTTCCGTTAGATAATTCGCACATTTGCTGTACAAATTTCAATAAACCTTCTGCGTCTTTAAAAGCGCTATGTCCCGGTGGCAATAATACCGTTGTATGGGGTTTTACACCTCTTATTTCGGCAATTTCTTCGTTATTTTTTTCTGCTGGTAAAACACCGCCGTGACCGGGTTTTGCTCCTTGCGATAGTTTTATTTCTATCATTTTAACTTCCGGATAAGCTGCTTTTTCCTTAAATTTTTCCGGTGAAAAATTTCCATTTTCGGTACGACAACCAAAATAATTGGTTCCTACTTCGTAAACCAAATCGCCACCTTTGCGATGGTATTCAGAAATACCGCCTTCTCCGGTATCATGAAAGAAATTACCTGTTTTTGCTCCTAAATTTAGTGCTTCCACGGCGTTTTTGCTTAAAGCGCCAAAACTCATCGCAGAAATATTAAAAAGACTGGCGGAGTAGGGTTGTTTACAATCTTTTCCGCCAATAGGAACGCGTGGAAAGGCTTTTAACTTTTCTGCAGGATAGATGCTGTGTTCCATCCATTTGTAGTATTCTTCTTCTACGTTTAACTCTGTACCAAACGGGTGGGTTTTATTTTGGCGTTTTGCACGTTCGTAGATATAGCTGCGGTGGTTTCTATCTACCGGCGTGCCGTCTACATCGCTTTCTACTAAGTACTGGTGCAATTCTGGTGCTATCATTTCCATCATATAACGCACGTAACCTATAACCGGAAAATTGCGCAAAATAGTATGCTTTTTTTGTTCGAGATTGTAAATTCCTAAACCAAAAACAAGTAAGATTAAAATAGAAAATCCGTAAAGCGGCCAAATTATTACGCCAATAATAGCAGCTATAATAGCACCTAAAATGAATGTAAATTTTATAGCTTCTCGCATAAGTTGTGTTTTAAATTAAAGCGGCAAGCTTTTATGCCAAAGAAATAATCAAAAAAGTATAACCTTTAAATTTACTGAGACTTTTGTGTACTTCCAATTATGGAAAGTATTTTTAGACAATGCGCCACAAATTTTAATACAACTTTATACGTTGAGGTTTAGAGAAGAGGGTAAAAAAGAGGTGGTTTTTTGAAGTAAAACAAGAGAAAGCTGGTTTACAAAAGAAAAGACCGCTTAAAAATATAAGCGGTCTTTTCTTTTGTACTCGAGGTGGGAATCGAACCCACACTTCCGAAGAAACTGGATTTTGAATCCAGCGCGTCTACCAGTTCCGCCACTCGAGCATTTGCGAGGGCAAAAGTAAAAAAATAAATAACACCAAGCTAAAAAAATACTAAAAATATTACTTTTAAGATCAAAATAAATTCCTAAATTTGCAGCGCGTTAGAAAACATAAATAATTCGTTTACAAAACTTTAGTTCGTTATGGTTAAGGCAGTTGCAGATGCTAAAATTTTTGCGTGTTCCCAGAGTACAGAATTGGCTAAAAAAATAGCCGAATCTTACGGAACGCCGCTGGGCAACGTGATTACCTCAACGTATAGCGATGGCGAATTTCAGCCTTCTTTTGAAGAATCTGTGCGAGGTTCTCGGGTTTTTATTATTGGTTCTACTTTTCCTAACAGCGATAATATTATGGAAATGTTATTGATGTTAGATGCTGCAAAGCGAGCTTCTGCCCGGCATATTACTGCCGTAATTCCTTATTTTGGATGGGCGAGGCAAGACAGAAAAGATAAGCCGCGCGTACCAATTGCTGCCAAATTAATAGCAAAAATGTTGGAAACCGCCGGTGCCACTCGAATTATCACAATGGATTTGCACGCAGATCAAATTCAAGGATTTTTTGAGAAACCGGTAGATCATTTATATGCCTCTACCGTTTTCTTACCGTATTTAAGAAATTTGAAATTAAAAGATTTGATGATGGCTTCGCCAGATATGGGCGGTTCCAAACGGGCGTATGCATACGCTAAGACTATGGAGAGTGATGTGGTAATTTGCTATAAACAACGGGCAAAAGCGAATGTTATTTCGCATATGGAATTAATTGGCGAAGTAAAAGGAAAAAATGTTGTCTTGGTAGACGATATGGTAGATACGGCCGGAACACTAACCAAAGCTGCAGATGTGATGATAGAGCGTGGCGCTTTGACCGTACGGGCAATTTGTACCCATCCTGTTTTATCTGGTAATGCATACGAGCGCATAGAAAAATCTAAAATACAAGAGCTTATTGTTACAGACAGTATACCGCTAAAGCAAGAATCTGCAAAAATTAAAGTAGTATCTTGTGCAGATTTGGTAGCAGATGTAATGCGGCGCGTACACGAAAACCGCTCTATAAGCTCTAAATTTTTAATGTAGAAACTATTTATTAATTAATATATTTTTTAAGAATGAAGTCACTTACGATCAAAGGATCTAAAAGAGAAAGCGTAGGCAAAAAAGCAACAAAAGCCTTACGTAATGCTGAAATGGTTCCTTGCGTATTATACGGAGGAGAACAACCAATACACTTTTCGGCACCCGAAATAGCATTTAACAATTTGGTGTATACCCCAGATGTACACGTTGTTGTATTGGATTTGGACGGCAAGAAATACAATGCTGTATTGCAAGACTTGCAATTTCATCCGGTTACAGACAACATTTTACATATGGATTTCTATGAATTTGGCGACGACCAAGAAATTACTATGGAAATTCCTGTACACTCAGAAGGTGTTCCTAAAGGGGTTAAAAATGGTGGTGTTTTACGTTTCAACCTACGTCGTATGCGCGTTCGTGGTTTGGCAAATATCTTACCAGATTACATTGAAGTTGATGTAACGCCGCTTAAAATTGGAGACAAAATGTATGTAACAGCTGTTAAGAGTGAAGATTACAACATTTTACACCCGGACAATACCGTTATCTGTCAAGTAAGAACTTCTCGTAACCTTGCGGTTCTTGATGAAGAAGACGAAGACGAAGTAGATGCTGGTGATGTTCCTGCTACAGAAGTAGAAGATGAAGGCGCAGCCGCAGCTTCTGACGATCAATAAGCAAAGAAAAAGTTTTATAAAAAAGCATCTTATGATAATAAGGTGCTTTTTTTTATTTTTATAAAAAATAAAAATATGCTCGCTTTCTTTGGTAGAATTTTATCGCAGAAAAATAAGAATAAAAAAACGCTAGATCCAGTGAAGAAATTTTTGATAGTTGGTTTAGGCAATCCGGGGCCAAAATATGCAGATACCCGCCACAATATAGGGTTTAAAATTTTAGATTATATAGCCCAAAAAGAAGAAGTAAACTTTGAAACACAAAAATTAGCAGATAAAACCGAGTTTAGGTTTAAAGGAAGAACTTTTATTTTAGTAAAACCCAACACTTACATGAACTTAAGTGGGAAAGCGGTTAGGTATTGGTTAAACAAAGAAAAAATTGCTTTAGAAAACCTGCTTATTATCACAGACGATTTAAACCTTGACTTTGGAACCATACGCTTAAAACAAAAAGGAAGTGATGGGGGGCACAATGGTTTAAAAGACATTCAACAGCAAATGCAAACCACCAAATACAATAGGTTTAGGTTTGGTATTAGCGATGCTTTTTCTAAAGGAAATCAAATAGACTATGTTCTAGGTAAATGGTCTCCCGAAGAAGAAGAAAAACTACCCGAAAGATTAGAAAAATCTTGGCAATTGGTAAAATCTTTTGGCACCGCAGGAATACATAACACCATGAATAATTTTAATAATAAGTAGACCATTTAGAAATGCTTATCTAGGCTTGTCTTTACGGAAAAAAGCCTGAAGATTAGCTTAAAATTCTTTACGGAAAATCTATAGCGCTATCAAATTTAGAAAAAGCTAATAAAAAAAGGAAGCAATTTTTGCTTCCCTTTTTACTGTTTACCACCAATCAACCTTATTCTACAATAAGTTTTTTGGTAGTATTGCTATTTCCTGAAGAAATATTCATTAAATAAACTCCGCTTTGTACATTGCCAAGATTTATCTGTTTTTCGAAAGAATTGCTAGGTTCGAATTCTTTTTCGTATACCAATCTTCCGCTAAGGTCAAACACGCTAACTTGTACTTTTTCTTGTGTGCCACTAGCTAAACCTAAAGTAAACTGACCGTTATTAGGGTTAGGGTAAATACTAAAAGCATCTAAACTGTTAGCTTCTACAGAAAGTTCATCTGTTACATTAATGGTGTAATCTTCAACCTCTCCGTCAAAACCATTGGCGCAAGCTGTTGCAGGTTCGTTGTACTGAACGGACACGCGCATAGTAGTATTGCCTAAAACCGCATTTGCCGGAACGGTAATGTTAAGTGGCGAAGCTGCGGTAGGACCGTCTGCAGTATTGGTTGCAGAACCTAAATCGTACTCTTCGTTCGGACCGTCAAAATTACAATCTTGGTTCCAGTCTATCCAAACTTTGGCTGCTGCCGGGTAGTCACCGTCTGTGTTAACATTAACGGTAAGATCGTAGCTTTCTTCTTGTACCAAAGTGGTCGAGATGTTTGTATAATCACTATAACCAGATGGTTTTCCGCTAGAATTGTCTATGGTGTTAAGCACTACTTTGGTAACGCTAGTTTGATATGAGGTATTGGCAACGGAGTTACATAAACTGCATTCTCCTATCGTGAAACTTCTTATAGAAGAATAAGGACCGTTCCCGCATGTGTTAATTGCTCTAACACGCCAGTAATAAGTAGTCTCTTCCTCAAAAGTAACAGAGGACGTATACGAGTTACTATCTGTTATTTCCTCTAAAACTATGCTGTTAAAATCAACATCTTCTGCAACTTGTATTTGATAGTTTTCTGCATTCTCATCTGCTTCCCAAGCGAATAATGGTACCAAATCTAAATCTATTTCTCCGTCGTTTGGAGTGGTTAGAACTACTGGTGATATATTGTCGCTATACACGTGTAATACAATATCTTCTGTTCTAGTTATGGATGCAGAGGTACCAGTAACGGTAAGTATATATTCTCCAACACTTGCATTGGCTATATCTGTAATAGTTAAATCTACAGAGGTAGCATCATTTGTTGCAGTTGCCGGGCTAAAACTTGCCGTGGTTCCTGCTGGCAATCCGGAAACAGAGAAAGTTGTTTCTTCGTTAAACCCATTTAATGTATTATACGTGAAGTTGTATTCTGCATCGTTTGGTTGACAGGTTGCCACTTCATCTTCCGTAAAGTTTATCTCAAATTCTGCTGTTTCTATAGCAAATTCTTCTGCGTTTACGGCGTAGAAAATGTTATCTGCTGCTTCTACCATAACTCTAGCTTCTTGAGTAGATTGTACTGCAGGAACGGTTATATCGTAAGAGCCGTTGTTAGGAACATTAGATGCTAAAACGGTATCAAAACTCAAACCACCATTGTTAGATAATAAGATATTTACGTTAGCCGCATTTATTGGTGCTACATCTGTATTAGCTACGTCCCAAGTTATAGTTTGGGTTTCTCCTGCCGTCCAAGTTGTACCGGTATTTTGCGAAGTAACCACAAATGGCCCTGCGCTATCGTCTACAATTACTTGCATAAGATCTGCATCTGTTTGTCCAATTCCTGCTGCAAAACCACTTCCGTTATCGCGAACAATAAAAGAAAAATTCATTACGCGAGATACAGACGGTGTAACTTCCCAAGTAGGGGTTAAGTTACCTGCAAGTACATCAGATAATTTTGGCATGTAGCGGTCTGGGGTTTGCGTTGGCATGATAGAACGGTATAGTGGTCCAACCGTCCAAGTAGATTGTGGCGATCCGGAGCTTGGTGCTTCGTCTGGGTCATTTGGTGCCCAGTTATAAGTTAAGGTCTCCATTCCGTCAGGATCTGTGGCGCTACCACGCAATACGTAAGCAGTAGAGATAGGAATGGTATAATCTGCGCCAGCATCTGCTACCGGAGGTTGGTTGTTTAAAGTGGTTTGCGCACCGCAAGTACTATTACCACCAGGCTGAATGTTTTCTGAAATATCGCGAACATTTACATAATTAAAATGCGCATCAGAATTAGATTGCACATTTGTAGAACAAATACCTGCATAGCCCATTATAGAGCTACCACTGGCAGGTTCTACCTCTGTAGTGCCGTCTCCACTTCTACTACAAGTATTCATAGTATGAAAGCCACCAAACTGGTGACCCATTTCGTGTGCAACATAGTCTATATAAAAGGGATCGCCAACAGGATTACTACTTCCTGTATATGCACTTCCTTTACTACCATCTATACATACACAAGCAATACAGCCGGCATTACCGCCTCCGGTAGTATTAAAATTATGGCCAATGTCATAATTGGCACTACCAATAGTGCTATCAATAACTTGTTGTGTGGTATTGTTATATTCGCCATTCCAAGGATCGTCTGCGCTGTCTCCCCAATAAATTAATTGGTCGTTATTGGCTACAAATACTAAGGTAATTGCCAAATCACGTTCATAAATTTCGTTTACGCGATTTATAGTGATAGCCATTTGCGCTTGAATATCTTCTACTTCTGTTCCCGGATTGGCAAAAATATTACCATAAGGAGCATTATTAGATTGTGCTAATCTGTAGGTTCGTAAAACACTATCGTCTGTGTCGTTTCTATTGGTACTAACTTCTTCTTCAATAGAATTAAGATCTATACCTTGTTCGGTAAGACATTCAAAATCTTGCGGGTTTGCACCAATATCTTTTCTACTAAAAATCATATACGAAGTTCTGTCTTCTGTATAAGGATCTATATAAGTGGTGGAACGTTGGCCCGAAAGACTCATAGCGTGTACACCAAACTGCGTAACACTAAAACGCATAGTAGCGGTAGGATCATCAATTCCGGTAGCTTTATAGGTTTTGATACCCGGAAATTTTACTGCTAAGCCGGGCTCCATTATTGGAGATTCTGCCACGCGAAATTTCTCTAGTTTTCCCTCCGGAGTGGGGAATTCTACAATTTTTGTAGATTTTCCGGAAATGCTTCCCCGTAAGGGCGCACCAATTAAAGCGTTTTTAAAAGCATTTAAGTTTAATTTAAATACTTCAAATTTGGTTGGGGTAACTGCCCTCTCAATAGTCTTTTCATTTTTTAGGGTAGAAACCGATATTTTCTCCCAGTAATTATTTTGAGCTGCCATAGAAAAAACAGCAAAAAACATTAGCAAAGAAAAAACTTGGCGTAAATTTGTTTTCATAGAATAATTTTTAGGGTTAAGGTATTTTCTCAAAATTAGTTATTTTTTAGTTTTTAACGGAAAAAATCCCTAAGATTAACAAAATCAATTTCTTAAATATGGCTACAGGAAAATCTGTTGTTACTATTGGCACCTTTGATGGCGTGCATATTGGTCACCGCAAAATTTTAAAAAGATTGATAGATTATGGGCGCGATAACGAGCTTACTTCTACGGTTTTAACCTTTTTTCCGCATCCTAGAATGGTGCTGCAAAAAGAAGCCGGGATACAATTAATTAATACCATAGAAGAAAGGAAACAAATTCTGTATAATACCGGAATAGATAGATTGGTGGTGCATCCCTTTACACGTGAATTTTCTCGATTAAAAGCCCAAGAATATATAGAAGAGATTTTGGTAAAAAAACTTAACGTAGCGCATGTAATTATTGGTTACGATCATCGTTTTGGAAGAAACCGAACCGCAGATATAACAGATTTAAAGAAATTTGGAAGACAATTTGATTTTAGCGTAGAAGAAATAAGCAAGCAAGATGTAGAAGAAGTTGCCGTAAGCTCTACAAAAATTAGAAAAGCCTTGGATAATGGCGAAATAGAAAAAGCTAACAAATATCTAAGCAAACCTTTTATTTTAACCGGTACGGTAGTAAGTGGCAGAGGCTTGGGCAAAGGTTTTGGGTACCCAACCGCCAATCTTAAAATAGAAGAAAGCTATAAACTGATTCCTGCCAATGGGGTATATGTGGTAAAAACTATTCTAGAGGGTAAAACCCTTTACGGAATGATGAATATTGGCACCAATCCTACTGTGGGCGGAAAAGAAAGAACCATAGAAACCTATTTCTTAGACTTTGACCAAGATTTGTATGGCAAGAAATTACAAATAGAAGTTTTATCGCATCTTAGGAAAGAAGTTAATTTCGACTCGACAGAAAAACTCGTAGAAGCTATGCAGAACGACGAGAAAATAGCAAGACAATACCTTGCCAGGCTTTTTAAAGATTTACACTAATGCTTAACCGTTGGCTCTTTACGCAAATAGACAATAGTTCGCTCGTGCTTTTTCGGGTGTTTTTTGGTATTTTAATAACCTTAGAAGCTTGGGGCGCTATTGCTACCGGCTGGGTAAAGCGGGTTATGGTAGAGCCTTCGCAAACCTTTAATTTTATTGGGCTCGATTTTCTACAAGCACTATTAGGTCCAAAAATGTACCTCTACTTTTTTATTATGGGCATTTTTGGGGTTTTTGTGACGCTTGGGTATAAATACCGTTTTAGCATGTTTGGCTTTACAATTATGTGGGCGAGTGTTTATTTTTTACAAAAATCAAGCTATAACAACCATTATTATTTGCTATTGCTCATTTGTATTTTTATGCTTTTGGTGCCGGCAAATAGATATTTATCTATAGATGCACGAAAAAATCCTGCTTTACGGAAAATTAGTATGCCGTGTTGGGTAAAAATCTTTATTATTCTGCAATTGGGTATTGTATATACCTACGCAGCGGTAGCAAAGCTATATCCGGATTGGTTAGATTTAACCATGCCAACAATTCTAATGGATGCCCGTTCGCGTTTGCCGTATATCGGATTTTTATTGAAACCGGATTGGGTTCCCGTCGTGGTAGCTTATTTTGGTATATTTTTCGATTTGTTAATCGTTCCTTTGTTGCTATGGCGCAAAACCAGGTTGCCGGTTTTTATTTTAGCCATATTTTTTCATCTTTTTAATAGCGCGGTTTTTCATATTGGTATTTTTCCGTACCTATCTTTAGCGTTTTGTTTGTTTTTCTTTTCGGAAGAAACTATTCATAAACGCTTTTTAAAACGAAAACCATTTTACAACAAAGCCGAAGTAATCGTGCCAAATTATAAACCTTTGCTCGTTAGCTTTTTTGGCATTTGGTTTATCGTGCAAATAGGTTTACCGTTGCGGCATTGGCTTATAAAAGACAATGTTTTATGGACAGAAGAAGGCCATCGTTTAAGCTGGCGAATGATGTTACGCACCAAAAACGGCATTATTAATTTTAAAGTTATAGATAAGCAAACCGGCAACGAACATTTTGTAAATCTAAAAGAATACCTCAGCAAAAAACAACGCCGCGCTTTGGCGACCAAACCAGATATGATTTGGCAATTTTCGCAACGTCTTCAAAAAGAATATGCCAAAAAAGGAAAAGATATTGCCATTTATGTAGATTCCCGCGTAAGCGTAAACCAAAGACCTTATCGCCGCCTAATAGATAATAAAGTAGATATGGCTGCAGCCGAATGGAACTATTTCTGGCACAACCCATGGATTTTACCCTCTAACTTAGATAAATCTTAAACAAGAAATAAGTACCTTTGCCGGTTTAAGAGACAACAAATCTTATAGTTTAAATTACTTTTACCAAAACCGAATTTTCATGTTACAAGTAGCCCAAATTAGAGAACACAAAGAAGCTTTTATCAAAGCTTTAAAAAAGCGTAATTTTGATGCCAAGCAGTTTTTTGAAGAAGTATTGGCCTTAGACGAAAAACGCCGTTCTACCCAACAAGAATTAGACAACACCTTGGCAAAATCTAATAAATTGTCTAAAGAAATTGGCATGCTTTTTAAATCCGGCGAACATGAAAAAGCCAACAAAGTAAAAGAGCAAACTGCAGATTTAAAAGAAAACTCCAAAAAACTAACCGAAGATTTGAATGCTGCCATTCACGATATGGAGCAAATTCTTTACAATATTCCTAACGTGCCACACGAGTCTGTGCCGGCAGGAAGTACAGAAGAAGATAATGAAGAGGTTTTTAAAGAAGGCGACATTCCGGTTTTAGAAGAAGGTAATTTACCCCACTGGGAATTGGCCAAAAAATACGACATAATAGATTTTGAATTAGGAAATAAAGTTACCGGCGCCGGTTTTCCTATTTATAAAGGAAAAGGTGCAAGCTTGC
Organism: uncultured Mesonia sp.; assembly: GCA_947494545.1. Taxonomy (GTDB): domain Bacteria; phylum Bacteroidota; class Bacteroidia; order Flavobacteriales; family Flavobacteriaceae; genus Mesonia. Next base: position 45,815 of record CANLVH010000007.1, read on the forward strand.
AACGCGCTTTAATTACTTATTTTCTTACCAAAAACATTCAAGCCGGTTATACAGAATACCAAGTGCCGTTGGTGGTTAACGAAGCTTCGGGTTTTGGCACAGGACAATTGCCCGATAAAGAAGGACAAATGTACCACATAGCAAACGATGATTTGTATTTAATTCCAACTTCAGAAGTGCCGCTTACCAATATGTTTCGGGACGATTTGTTGACAGATGCAGATTTACCCAAAAAATGCACGGCCTATACTCCCAACTTTAGGCGAGAAGCAGGTTCTTATGGCGCACACGTAAGAGGTTTAAACCGTTTACACCAATTTGACAAAGTAGAATTGGTAAATGTGGTAAAACCGGAAAATTCGTATAAAGTATTAGACGAAATGGTAGAGCACGTAAAAGAATTGCTGCGCGATTTAAAATTACCCTATCGTATTTTACGTCTTTGCGGCGGCGATCTTGGTTTTACTTCGGCTTTAACTTATGATTTTGAAGTATTTTCTACCGCGCAAGATCGCTGGTTAGAAATTTCTTCGGTTTCCAATTTCGAGACCTTTCAAGCCAATCGCTTAAAAGTTCGGTACAAAAATAAAGAAGGTAAAAAAGAGTTGGTGCATACCTTAAACGGAAGTTCTTTAGCTTTACCACGAGTTTTAGCCGGAATTTTAGAAAATTACCAAACCAAAGACGGCATAAAAGTACCTGAGGTTTTGGTGCCGTATACAGGCTTTGACATGATAAATTAATGGGTTTTAAAGAAGCCTTAAATGTGAATATGATTTGAATTTTAAGGTGTTTGGTTCTTTTTCTTCCGTATAGCTAAACTTTTCTGTAAAGTGTTTTTGTCCCCAACTAGAGTTGGGGATTGGTTCGTTTTCTTTGGACGAGCAAAGAAAATGAACAAAGTTTCTAAGAATGCAAGATTAATATTCTTGTTTGATTTTTTGTTGAAAATGCTTAGATTGAATACAATTTTTAAGCTAATTAAATCTTTAACAAGCAAAACTTCTTATAAAAACGCATTTTGTTATCTTAGCAAAATGCGTTTTTCACTTTTATATATAGCCTTGTTTTTTCTTTGCGGAAGCCTTTTTGGGCAATCGCCGCAATTGGCAGATAATTATATGGACCAAGGCGAGTATGAAAAAGCCAAAAGTATTTACCAAAAGCTGTTAAAAAAAGCACCCAATAATTTACGCTACATTCAGCGGTTAACCAAAGTATATCAAGAGTTAGAGCAATACCAAATGGCAGAAAAGCTATTGCTAAAAAACGAAGACGAAATTAACTTTTATCCAAACCTGTTGGTAGAAATTGGCTACAATTACCAACTAATGCAACAACCCGAAAAAGCAGCAAATTTTTATACCCTAGCTATAGATAAAGTAAAAACAAAACCCAATTATGCTTATGTAGTTGGTAATGCTTTTCAAGATTATAATTTATTAAACGAAGCTGTTGAGGTGTATGAAATTGGTTTAGAAAACGGACCCAATACCAATTTTACCGTACAGTTAGCCAGAATTTATGGCGAGCAAGGTAAACTGGCCAAAATGTTTGAAACCTATATCGATTTAATCGAAGAAAAACCGGAATATTTTTATTCGGTTAACCGAAATTTTTCGCAATATATTACAGAAGAAGCAGATAATGAAGCAAATGTGGCTTTACGGAAATTATTGCTAAAGAAAAATCAGCAACAACCAAAAGTTTTGTATAACGAGTTGTTAGCTTGGCTTTTTACACAACAAAACGATTTTAAAAAAGCTTTTATTCAGCAAAAAGCAATTTTTATGCGTTCGGAAAGAAAAGAATTACACCCTTTTTTCGATCTTGCCGAAATTACTACCAAAAACAAACAAACGCAGCTTAGCAAAGATATTTTATTATATATAATAGAAAATACTGCTAACGAGCGGCAACAATTAAACGCGCATTTAAATTTATTGCAATTAGATATAGCAAAGGCAAAACCAAAAGATTTTCCTGAGATAACCAAAGATTTTCAAGACCTGTTAGAAAAATATGGGCGCTCTACCAAAACCTTGGTATTACAACTTTCTTACGCCGAGTTTTTGGCCTTTACCAAAAAAGAACCTAAAAAAGCAAAAAACGTTTTACAAGATTTGCTAGCCCAAAAATTAAATCGGTTTGAAGAAGGTAGAATTAAATTACTCTTAGCAGACATTTTGGTGTTTCAAGAACAGTTTAACCAAGCTTTAATTTATTACAGTCAAATTCAGAAGAAAATAAAAAACACCAATTTGGCGCAAGAAGCGCGCTTTAGGGTAGCGCGTACCAGTTATTATAAAGGAGATTTTGATTGGGCACAAACGCAACTTAAAGTGTTAAAAAGCTCCAGTTCGCAACTTATTGCTAACGATGCTTTAGAGCTACATTTGCTTATTGCAGACAACTCGCTAGAAGACTCTACCCAAACTGCTTTAAAATTATTTGCCAAAGCAGATTTGTACGCCTTTCAGCAAGAAAATAAAAAAGCAAAAACTTTTTTAGACAGTATTTTAAGTCAGCATAAAGGCGAAAAAATAGAAGATGAAGCACTTTACAGAAAAGCCAAAATTTTAGAAAAAGAAAACCGTTACCAAGAGGCGGCAGAAAACTATGAAAAAATAATCAGGTATTACGGAGACGATATTCTGGCAGACGACGCGCATTTTTATGTGGCAGAATTGTATCAGTATCAACTTAATAAACCCGAAGAAGCCAAAAAACATTACCAAACTATTATTTTTGATTTTGCAGACAGCATTCATTTTGTAGAAGCCCGCAAAGAATTTAGAAAATTAAGGGGCGATGCCATTCAGTGATTTAATCTAACTTTGAAGAAAAAAGCTATGTATATTTATAATGTAACCATAAACGTGCAAGAATCTGTACACGATAAATGGGTAAGATGGATGCGAGAAGAACATATACCGCAAATGTTGGCAACCGGTAAGTTTACCAAAGCTTTAATGAGCAAAGTTTTGGTGCAAGAACCTATGGGCGGCATTACCTATTCTGTGCAATATACAGCCAAAAACAAAGCAATGTTGGAGCGGTATTATAAAGAAGATGCAAAAAAATTACGGGCAGAATCAAAACAATTTAAAGATAAATGTGTTAGTTTCCGCACAGAATTAGAGATCGTAAGTCAACATGAAGAAGCGCAATAATTATAAACCTCAAAAAAAAAATCAGGACAAAGGGCCGGTACGCGCTAAAAAACATTTAGGGCAACATTTTCTTACCGATGAAAATATAGCCAAAAAGATAGCCGAAACCTTGAGTCTAAGCGGTTATAAGCAGGTTTTAGAAATTGGCCCCGGCACCGGGATGCTTACCAAATACTTATTGCAAAAAGATATAGAAGTGGTAGCTTTAGACTTAGACCAGGAATCTGTGGTTTATTTGCAAGAGTCTTTTGCTATCGATAATCCGCAACTAACAATAAAAGATAACTTTAAAGTTTTAGGAGCAGACTTTTTAAATTATGATTTGCAAAATATCTTTAGCGAAGAACAATTTGCTATAACCGGTAATTTTCCGTACAATATATCTACCCAAATTGTTTTTAAAACCTTAGAAAACAGAGAGCAAATACCGGAGTTTACCGGTATGTTTCAAAAAGAAGTAGCCAAGCGCATTTGCGAGCCGGCCGGCAGTAAAGCTTACGGCATATTATCTGTGTTAACCCAAGCCTTTTATACGGTAGAATATTTATTTACCGTGCCGCCAAGTGTATTTAATCCACCACCAAAAGTAGATAGTGGGGTCTTACGCTTAACGCGGAAAGAAGGGTTTAGTCTTCCGGTAGAAGAAAAATTGTTTTTTAAAGTGGTAAAAACCGCTTTTCAGCAACGCCGAAAAACTTTGCGCAACAGCTTAAAAAGTTTCGGCTTAAGCCAAGAATTAAGAGAAGAAAGTGTTTTTGGGCAACGCCCTGAGCAACTTTCGGTAGAAGAATTTATAAGTCTTACGAAAAAAATAGAAGCGGATGCAGTTTCAAATCAGTAACGATTTTATAGAAAAAATAGAGCAACTTGTTGAAGAAAAAAACAACAAGCAACTCCTCCTGCAATTAGAAGACTTGCACCACGCCGATATTGCCGAAATTCTAGACGAACTCTCTTTAGACGACGCCACCTATGTTATAAAACTGCTTAAAACAGATAAAACCGCCGAGGTTTTATTGGAGCTCAACGACGACGACCGCGAAAAAGTTTTAAACAATCTCTCTGCAAAAGAAATTGCCAACGAGATAGAAGAGATGGATACAGATGATGCCGCAGATATTGTGGCAGAACTCTCTCCAGATATCAAAGCGCGTGTTATAAAATATATTCAAGACGAAGAACACGCAGACAATATTGTAGAACTTTTACGCTATGACGAAGATTCTGCCGGTGGTTTGATGGCAAAAGAATTGGTAAAAGTTAACGAAAACTGGAGCGTTACCGGCTGTATGAGCGAAATGCGCGAACAAGCCGAAAACGTAACCCGCGTACACAGTATTTATGTAGTAGACAATAAAAACCACTTAAAAGGCAGGCTTTCTCTCAAAGATTTGCTTACTGCGCCAAGCACGGCGCAAATAAGCGACGTTTATATAAAAAAAGTAGATTATGTAAACGTAAATACGCCGGGAGAAGAAGTAGCACGCATAATGCAAAAATACGATCTGGAAGCCATTCCCGTAGTAAACGAAATGGGTAAATTGGTTGGCCGTATTACTATAGACGATATTGTAGATTTTATACGCGAAGAAGCCGAAAGAGATTATCAAATGGCAGCCGGTATCTCAGAAGATGTAGAAGCAAACGACAGTTTGTGGCAGCTTACCAGAGCGCGTTTACCGTGGTTAATTTTGGCACTTTTGGGCGGTTTTGTGAGTGTAAACGTATTAGAAGCTTTTGACGAAGCTATAAAAACCCACGCCGCGCTATTTTTCTTTGTGCCACTTATGGCCGCAATGGCAGGAAATGTTGGCGTACAATCTTCGGCAATTGTATTGCAGGCCTTGGCCAATCGTAGTCTTAGAGGTTCGTTGCTTAAGCGTTTGCTAAAAGAAGTTTTACTCAGTTTATTTAACGGTGTAGTCTTGGCAAGCTTGCTAATAGCCGGCGGAATGTTACTTTTAGACCTTAATTTTGATTTTGGGTTAACCGTCGGGCTTTCGCTAATTTCAGTAATCATTAACGCCTCCTTAATTGGCACTTTTGTACCCATTATTTTAGACAAACAAGGTATAGATCCCGCTATGGCAACCGGGCCGTTTATAACAACCAGCAACGATATTTTCGGGATTCTTATCTATTTTAGTATTGCTAAACTTATTTTAGGATTTTAATAATTTGGGCGTTCCCTTGTCCGCTTTAAGGCGGCCAAGGTCGGGCTATACGTTTGTAGTTTTTTAGGCGCTGCCATAAAAAAGCTACCACTGCTATCCCTAACGCAAAAAAACCAGCTTTTAAAGTTTTTTTAAAGCTATAAGGAAATTTCAATTTATAAGTATCTTTGAAAAAAACTGTATATGCAGCCTATTCCATTTCAATATACTATTGCCGTTCCAGATTCTGCCATAGATCAATTAGACCACGTAAATAACGTAAAATATGTACAATGGATTCAAGACGTGGCACAAAAACATTGGGAAGAGAAAACCTCTCAAGATATACGTAAAAAAGTAGGTTGGGTGGTACTAGACCATTATATAGAGTACAAACGTCCGGCTTTTAAAAACGAAAAACTTATCTTAAAAACCTGGATACACAATTATGGCAATATAAAATGTGAGCGTCGCACAGAAATAATCCGTGAAAACGATAATAAACTAGTAGTAAAAGCAAAAACTACCTGGTGTTTAATTAACCTGAGCACGCAAAAACCAACCCGCATAACGCCAGAAATAACCCAACCTTATTTTGAATAGTATGAAAATATTGCACGTAGATAAAAACCATTCGTTACTCTTAGAGCAATTACAACAATTAGGCTTTCAAAATGAGGAAGATTATACTTCTTCTAAAGCGGCAATACAAGAAAAGATACAAAATTACGACGGACTAATAATACGCAGTAGGTTTAGCATAGATAAAGAATTTCTTTTGGCAGCAAGTAATTTAAAATTTATAGGTAGATTGGGAGCCGGCTTAGAAAATATAAATACAGCATTTGCCAAAGAAAGAGGAGTGCAGCTTTTTTCTGCCCCAGAAGGCAATCGTAATGCGGTTGGCGAGCACACGTTGGGAATGCTCTTAGCTTTGTTTAATAAATTAAAAATAGCCGATACAGAAGTGCGCCAAGGTATTTGGAAACGCGAAGAAAACAGAGGTTTAGAGGTAGAAGGCAAAACCATTGGTATAATTGGTTACGGCAATATGGGCAAAGCATTTGCCAAAAAATTGCGCGGTTTTGATTGTGAGGTGATCTGTTATGATATCAAAGAAAATGTAGGAAACAAAGACGCCAAACAAGTTAGTTTAGAGCAGTTGCAAGAAAACGCAGATGTACTTAGTTTACATACGCCTTTGACCGATACAACCAAAAATATGGTAGATAAAGCTTTTATTGCCGGCTTTAAAAAGAATTTTTGGTTGCTTAATACCGCCCGCGGAAAAAGCGTGGTAACCCAAGATTTGGTAGAAGCTTTAAAGGGTGGAAAAATTTTAGGAGCCGGCTTAGATGTGTTAGAGTACGAAAAAAGTTCTTTTGAAAATTTATTCAGCAACAAAGAAAACATGCCGGAGGCTTTTCAATACCTTATTCAAGCCAACAATGTTTTATTAAGTCCGCATATTGCGGGATGGACAATAGAAAGCAAAGAAAAATTAGCCCAAGTAATTGTAGATAAAATAGCGGCGGTTTTTACTAAATAAGCATTTCTAACTATTGGTTTAAAGATAAATAATTCTGAATAAATTTTGCACGATTAACAAAAAAATGTTAAGTTAGTGCCAAATTATTAACCAAAAACCAATTATTTATGAGAAATTTACATCGCTACATCGCTACATCGCTACATCGCTACATCGCTACATCGCTACATCGCTACATCGCTGGTGCTGGCTTTATTTTTAAGTTTGGCTAGTTGTGAAAAAGACAGTACAATAGAAAATGATTTTTCTACTAAAATTCAATATGAAAATTCTACGATTTTTAAATCAGGAGAAAGTATTGAAATAGTCACGGGTAAAAGCCCAAAAAAAATTAATACCGCCGGTATCTTTGTTGACAGCTCTATAGAAGTGAAAAATGGCACATTGTCTTCAAAAAACGACTTTCCAATTTGGTATATTCCTGTAGACAAAAGAGAGACTCCGGTAAAACTTAATAATACAGGTAAAATTCTTTATGATCCCAATCCAATTATAGCTTGCGACTGTTCTGCAGGTATGAATCTATGTGAGGTAAAGACAACCAAAACTGAAACAGCAACAGTAATTACTTGTCAAGGAGTCTGTGCAACTACTACAGAAGATACGGTAATTTGTGCGATGAGTATAACTATTCCGAATGGTAAAGAAATAATTACAAAAGAAATTATCAATGGAATTATTGTCTCATCAAAAACAATAATTGTCAACGGGAAACAGTTTAAATAGAAGTTTCTCTTTATCAAACCGAGGTTTAATGCCTCGGTTTTTAATTGTATTCGATATGAATAAACTTATATTTTTCTATATATGCATCTTATATAGTTCACTTGGTTTTTCCCAACCAAATGGTATAGAAAATGAGTTGTTTGAAAATCAAACTTTGTCATATAACGTGCACCTTAAGATGAAGTACTTTTTTAAAACAGATACCACTAATAGCCATTATACAGTTGTTTTAGAAAAAAATGAGCAAGACAGTTTATATGGTTATAACTTTAAAATTTTCAATAATCAAACGCTTTATATAAATTGGGATAATACACTTTACAGTATTTCTAAAAAAGATAAAGTCTATACTATTTCTCAGAAAGTAGACTTAAATATAAAAAATCTCCTTCTACCAACTAGATATATAAAAACCAAAGATTTATCTGATAGTTTGAGAGTAATTGATAGAAATAAAAGAGAAATTATTATAAGAAGAGATAAAAAAGATTTTAAGGAGTTTAATAATATTTATTTCAACTATTATATCAACCTAAAAAATAGGCATTCTTATAAAATTACTTCGCACGTTAACTTTCAAGGGAACAGTCAGTATAAGGAATTTTTATTCAAGAATATTAGACAAGGATCAGACATCAACTTTAAAAGCGAAATTGAAAATATAAAAAAATATGGTTACGAACCTTTCGAGAAGAATCCAAAACCAGTTTCTAAAAACAGTATTAAAGTTAAAGATTTTGCGGGTTATTTGCTTTCTCAAGATAAAACGCTAAGTCTAAGTAGTTATTACGGAAAAGTAATAATTTTAGATTTCTGGTATATGAGTTGCTACCCGTGTATAAAAGCGATACCCTTTATAAATAAACTACGTAATGATTTTACTGAAGAAGAGGTAGTAGTTTTAGGGATTAATCTCATTGATGAAGATAAAGAACAAATCAAGAATTTTATTGAAGATTTTAATATACAATACGAAATATTACTTGCAAAGAATAATGCGTATAAAATAAAAACCTATCCCACAATTGTGATTATCGACAAAAATAAAGAAATAATCTACGCTGGTTCAGGAATCAGTAAAGAAGAAAAATTAAAGATAATTGAAAAAATAAATATGGCATTATAATAATCATACGTATTCACACTCATCTCTGACGGGTTCCCAACACGGAAATTTATAAAAAATCTAGATTTTATGAAAATTAGAACTATGTTTTTAAGAGTTTCGAAAAAGCACTCGTTGCATCCCGAGGCATCGGGAGAGCGTTAGCGTTATGAGATTGAAGTTTTATTAGGTGAAGTTACTGGAAATGTACAAACAGGAACTATAAAGCCGTTGAATTAAAAATAAATGATATTATAATAGAAGAAAACAGTTTTGAATCTATATTTATAAGTTTATTACCTTTTCTGTAACTTATAATGATTCTATTCATTGGTTACGTGTTTTTCAGGTTGTATAGAAGGATTATAAGATATTTAAAATTAAAGAAGTCAGTTAGAAAATAGTAAATAACTATTTTTTTATTATGGCTCATTTGTTTTGGGCAATTTATAATAGATGAAGGTACATTCAGTAACATTACTGAATTTTATGAATATTTTTCTTGGGTTGGATTACAGGGGACGATAGAATACAACGCTTTAAACTCAATAGATCAAACAAAGGTTTTGTATACCGCACAACTAATAGAAAATTTTTAATTTATGAAAAATTATATAAGCTTCTTTATTTTCATCTTTTTTAAGCGTACAATCTTTTTCACAAGAAAAGAAAAATGATTTGCTATATATTTTGGATGAAGATGGTTTTAGTAATGTAGGTGGTTTTGATGAGATAATTTATCTAATCAATATAAAAAGACCAAAAGGAGAGTTTGATTCTGACAGCTATAAATTTAATGTTCCAAATCAAGTGGGTTTTGAAGAGTATAAAAAATTCAAGGATATTAGAACTGAAATTGATCTAGATACAATTTCTTTCATTACTGTAGATGAGTTGAGTAAGAAAGGAAGTTGTGAACTGCATGAGTTCTTTAGTAAGTTAAAACATAAAAACGCGTATATATATAGTATAGTAAAGATAAAAAAAGCATTTTATACTTTTCCCATAAATTATAAAGGGACAGAAAAGAATTTATACATGTTAAAAGGAGACTGATAAGCACGTACTATCCTTGCTAGCACTCGCTGCATCCCGAGGCACCGGGAGAGCGCTAGCGTTATGAGATTGAAGTTTTATTAGATGAAGTTACTGAAAATGTACAAACAGGAACTATAAAGCCGTTGAATTAAAAATAAATGATATAAATGAAATTTAAGATGGAAAGATTTACTGATTTAGATTTAGGTTTGATAATTTGGCAAACAGTTAATTTGATTTTGCTGATCCTTATTTTTGTTTTTATTTATAAATTATATAAATATGTCAAAAAGAAATTGGAATGACTGTTGAATTTTAACCGCGACGACGCCCGTTACTGACGAGTTCTCAGAACGTTTTTTTAAAACTTGTTACAGACAAGCCTTAACATAGCATTTAAAAACTCAACTAATACCAAGCAAAAACCCCTGTCCAAATTTTTAATTTGGACAGGGGTTTAAATTTTCTTTAGATTATAGTTATTCTAGGCTTTCCAAAGCAATTTCAATAGCTTGATCGCCAGATAGGATTTCAAATTCTTTGTTTTTCATCATATTGGCCGGCAGGCAATCTACCAATACTTGGGCTACATCTTTTCGGGAAATTTCGCCTTGCTCGTTTAGCTTTTCTGCTGCTTTTATTTTATTGGTTTTCTCGTTGTTAGTAAGCATACCGGGTTTTACAATACTGTAATCTAAAAAGCTGGCCTTAAGATGATCATCGGCTGTTTTTTTGGCGCGTAGATAATGTTCTAAACCATCTACTTGGTCTGGGTTATCGGTTCCCATTGCGCTTAGCATTACAAATTTTCGTGCGCCGGCAGCCTTGCTTTTGTCTATTAGATGCATAGCACCTTTTTCATCTACAGAAGTAGTTTTATCTTTCCCTGTGTGTCCGCCGGAACCTGCTGCAAAAATTACGCGGTCTATACCTTTTACCGCTTCGGTAAGGTCGCCTTCTAAGTCTGCCAAGGTGGTTTTTACGTCTTGATTATCAAAATAGGCGCTTTGTTCTTCTTTTCTAATCATTGCAACCGGTTCATAATCCGGGTGATTTTGCAAAATGTTTATAATCTCTCTTCCTGTCGTGCCGTTTGCTCCGGCTACCAATACTTTCTCCATAATTTTTTCTTTAAAAATAAGAAGATTACTAGTAAATAATCTAAAAAAAGGCTTAAATAACAAAGGCTTAACGCTTCAAAACCTTCTTTTATTCATAAGGCTGAAAATCTAAAGGCAAAGCGGTAGAATATCCTCTGTTACCTAGATAACCTTCAAAACGAAGCGCATTGTGTGGAAAGAAATTTCCCCACTTATCTATACCAAAATTCTGTTTGGCAATTACTTTGGTTATAGGAGGGAATTTTTCTTTTCTTAACTCTAACTGAATCTGTTTCCAGGTTTTGCTGTTGTGATCCTCAACATCTTCCGGTCTGTAGATATAAAATACGGGCGGGGTTTTAATTTCCGTAAAGTCTTCTTGTTACGTTCTTTGTAAAGCAATATCTTCTTCTTTTTTGTTTACCAACCTAAAACCCTTATATTTATAAAAGACTTGCTTTTTTCTTCCGCGCGAAGCACAAAAAAGCCATTTTTATTGGTGCTGGTACCTAACATGGTATTTTCGTAAAAAACCGCAGCGCCTTCTATGGGTTTGTTTGTTGCAGAATCTACCACAAAACCTCTAATGGCGTCTTGTGCCAATACTGGCGCGCAGCATAATACAATAAAAAAAATAGAAAGTAGACAGCGCATAATTTTGTTTTTAATTTACTCAGGTTTATAATTTAACGGCAAAAAGTCTGATAGTTTTTGCTGGCCCATTCCGCCACCAAGATATAAAGCATTAATTGGGTGATAGTTGCCGTTTTTATCTATACTAAAGTAGGTGGGTACTTGATCTACCTCAATAAACGATTGGTAAAAATCGTCATACAAAACTGTAATTTTCTTTTTGTTTAAAGCTACGTGGGTTAAATTGTCTGTTTGTTTTACTTTAAAAACTTGATTAGGTTCAATTTCAAATTTTTTAAGAAAAATGCGATAACCGTTCTCTTTAAGTTTGTTTTGATAAAGCGCGCGCATAAAATGAAGAGTGGAGCCTTCGTAATTTTTTTTACGCGCTTTTTTAAACTTTTTTACTTTATGAGGTTTTAATTCTTTAAAAAAAGAAGTGCCCAGAAAAAATGACGATTCTTCTTTATAATTGGTTCTCTTCTTATTATCTACAACAAAATCTAAACGCGTAAAAACCAACTCAAACTCTATTAAATCATAGTTAATAAAATAACCCAATTTTTTATTTCTAATTATTAAAGGTTTTTCTGCATAAGCAATTAGCTTATTAGAAGATGGCATAAATTTAAGTTTAACGGCATCTTCGTTTAAAATCTTTGTCTTTTTATCTTTATGGTTTTTTCCTAAAAACCATTTTCTAAAATACTTAAGTTTGCGTTTACGCGGCCACGGGTCGTTTTCTATATAAACTTCGCTAAGGTTATTTACTTCTTCCGTAAGCGGTATTTTATTAAAAGTTATACTTTTTGAAGTAAAATCTATGGGTAAAACTTTGGTTTTATAAGAAATAGAACTTACCACTAACGGAAAATTTACCGGTCTCTCTAAATCCAAAAAAAACTCTCCCTTAGCATTGGTAATGCTGCCAAAAACCGTTCCGTCTATATAAACGTTAGCATTGGCTATAGGTTTGGAAGTAGTAGCGTCTATAACAGTGCCACTAATCGAGTATTGCGCTTTCGCGGAAAAACAAAATGCGATAATAATCAGTAAAAAAATTAACTTTTTACGCATTATTTTCCATCTTCTTTTCCAATTCTTCTTGAAATTCTTCCATCACGGGTTTTACTGTACTTTCGGGCAAATCTGCAATTCTTATGTACATCAAACCATCTACCGAGTTGTTAAAAAGCGGATCTACATTAAAAGCTACCACTTTGGCATTTTGTTTTATGTATTTTTTTAGCAGCACCGGCATCCGTAAAGTGTCCGGCTCTAACTCGTCTATTAATTTATCAAATTTGTTGAGGTCTGCTTTGCTTTCGTCAAAAACAAAATCTTTATCGGCGTCTTTTAATTTTACTTTAAAATCTTTTTTAGGTCTAACATATTGCGCCACATACGGATCGTAGTAATGCGATTTCATAAACTCAATCATCATAGATTTAGAAAAATCTGAAAATTTATTGCTTATGCTCACCCCGCCAATTAGATATTTATGCTCGGGAAAACGAAGCGTGCAATGCACAATTCCTTTCCATAACAAAAATAGCGGCATTGGTTTTTGCTGGTAATCTTTTACAATAAAAGCGCGTCCCATTTCTATAGACTCACGCATTAATTTGTAAAGCTCGGGCTCAAACCGAAATAACTGCTGCAAGTAAAAACCATTTATGCCGTATTGCGGAAAAATTTTAGATCCAAATCCCATACGGTACGCCCCCACAATTTTATGCGCTTTGTTATCGTACAAAAACATGTGGTGGTAATACTCGTCAAACTCGTCTAAATCTGTTTCGTTATTTGTTCCTTCGCCAATTGCTCTAAAGGTAATTTCGCGCAGACGTCCAATTTCGTTTACAATGTTGGGTATGTATTTACGCTCTGCCAAAAACACCTCGTAGTTTTTGCTAACTAGTAAACGTTTTTCATTTTTTCTACAAAAATCTATTTCTTTTTGCATTACCGGCTCGGCAGTTTCGTTTACAATTTTTCGCGGAGAGCGCGGTAATTTTATCTGCGTAGGAATTTGTATGTTTTTTAAAAAACTTTTTTTACTGAAGGCACTCGCCAGCATATAGGTTTTTTTCCGTAAAAAATGCGTAAAGTCTTCTAAGTCCGGATGCTCTTCTTGATCTTTTACCGAAATTGGATTGCCAATACGCACTTTAATTTTACGTTTTTTCTGCGTGAGCATTTCGCTGGGTATTTTTGCCGTACGAAGCGAGTCGTTTATTTTTGCCAAACGATAAAATGATGGACTGTTTTTTGCGTGAAAATAAATGGGCACAATTGGCACCTTAGATTTTTGTATAAGCTTCATAGCTTCGGGCAACCACGCACGATCTACAATTATTTTATCTTCGCGATGCGTCGAAACTTCCCCGGCAGGAAAAATTCCTAAAGGATGCCCGGCTTTAAGATGTTGTATGGCCGTTTTTAAACCTTCTAAGCTAGATTTTACCTCTTTGCGGTCTTCAAACGGATTAACCGGCATAATATAAGGCTTTAAGGGCTTAAGCCGGTGTAACAAAAAATTGGCAATTACCTTATAATCTTCACGCCTGTTTATTAAAGTTTGCAATAATATCATACCATCTATAGCGCCCAAAGGATGGTTAGAAATGGTAATAAAAGCCCCAGATTTAGGAATACGTTTTAAATCTTTTTCAGGAATTTCATAATCTACCTCTAAATGAGAAAGTGCAGAATGTAAAAATTCTAAACCGCTCAAATGTTTACGATCTTCGTAAATTTTGTTGAGTTTGTTTAGTTTGGTCAAACCCATTACAGAGGCGCCCAAGGCAGTTCCTAAAAAACCAAATTTGCTTAAATTCAAGCCTTTGGCCACTTCTTTGGCAGTTACAAATCCCATTTAATGCTCAGTTTATAAACAAATATAACAAAATCTAAAACTTGCTTAAGCTTTTTCTTGCGTTACCCACTGCACGGTTTCTCGGGTTTGCTGTTTTAAAAGAATGTTTTTAACGTTTTCTATAGAAGCTATGGTAGCATTATCAAAATGCCGAACGGTATATAAAGAAACATTTTTGTTAAAGCTTACTTTATACTTTTTCTTTAAATGAAGCAGTAAATCATCTACCAAGTTAAACCTATTGTCTACGCAAAGCGAAAAGCTAATGGCAGAATTTTGAATAAGATCTACCTTTACTTGATAATGGTGTAAAAGTGCAAAAACCTCGCTGATATTCTCTTCCACAAAAAAAGAAAAATCTAAAGTAGAAAGTGAGATTAAAACTAAATTATGCTTCACTATAAAACAAGGAATTTTAGGTCTTATTTTTGGTCCTTTTGTAATTAAAGTGCCAACTTCTTTGGGTTTATAAAAAGATTTAATAAAAAGCGGAATTTCCTTTTTTTGTAGTGGTTGCAAAGTTTTGGGATGAATAATAGAAGCGCCATAAAAAGCTAATTCTATTGCTTCTCTATACGAAATCTGTTCTAGAACTTGCGTGTTGGGAAATATCTTAGGATCGCCGTTGAAAAAACCGTCTACATCTTTCCAGATGCATACTTTTTTGGCGTCTAGGCAGTAAGCGAAAATTCCTGCGGAGTAATCGCTGCCTTCGCGCCCCAGAGAAGTGCTATTGTTATTAAAACTACCGGCAATAAAGCCTTGGGTTATACTTAGTTTTTGCCTATCAACCTCTTGTTGTATAGCTATTTTAGTGAGTTCCCAATCTACTTTTGCCTCGCGGTAAGTATGGTCGGTTTGTATAATCTGGCGGGCGTCTAACCACGTGTTTTCTATTTTTTTAAAACTAAGATACTCGCTTATAATTACCGTACTTAAAAGTTCGCCATAGCATATTATTTGGTCATAAATATAATTGTAATCCCAGTTTTGATTGCTTTTTAAAAACGCAATAATAGTTTTAAAAAAAGCTTCAATTTTTTGCTGAAGGTTCTCTGGCGTGCTTAAAAATAATTGGGTAGAAACATCTAAATGAAATTGTTTTATTTCTTCTAAATACGCAAGCGGTAAAGTTTTGTTTTCCACATAATAATTAATGGCTCTTTCTAAAGCGTTGGTGGTTTTACCCATTGCAGAAATAACCACCAATTTACGTTTGTCGCCAATATCTTGAAGAATACGAGCCACATTTTGCACAGCTTGTGCATCTTTTACAGAAGCGCCGCCAAATTTAAAAACCTCCATCAATTTTGATTTAAAAATTCTTTAATGGCTTTTTCATCAAATTGTACCGTATTCCAATTGGTATGTACTTTGGCGCCGGTTTTTTTGTAGAAATCAATAGCGCCGGTGTTCCAATCTAAAACCACCCATTCTACACGTTTTACACCATTATCTATAGCATATTGCATTACTTTTTTATACAAAGCAATACCTAAACCTTTTTTACGATGTTGGTCACGCACCATTAAGTCTTCTAAATGTACAGTTTTTCCTTTCCAGGTAGAATACCTAAAATAAAACAGCGCCATTCCTTCTACAACGCCATTTAGCTCTGCTACATAACAGGTAAATAGTTTATTTTCTCCAAAACCATCGCGTATTAAATCTTCTGTAGTAATAATTACTGCATCCGGTTCTTTCTCAAATGCTGCCAATTCTTTTATCAACAATAAAACGTCGGGCATGTCCTTTTTGGTTGCGGGCCGTATATTAATTTGCATAACTAAAAGGTTTAGGTACAAAAGTAGGCATTAGATTTTCTTTTTTTCTATTTTTGTGCACAAACACAACAAAAAATGGGTAGGAAAAACCAAACTTTAGGAGAATTTATAATAGAAAATCAATCTTCTTTTCCGTATTCTTCAGGAGAATTATCGCGACTTATTAACTCCATTCGTTTGGCTGCAAAAGTGGTAAATCACGAGGTAAACAAGGCCGGTTTGGTAGATATTACCGGTGCAGCGGGAGATACTAATGTGCAAGGCGAAGAACAACAAAAATTAGATGTTTATGCTAACGAAAAGTTTATTCAGACCCTAACCAATCGCGAAATTGTTTGTGGTATAGCTTCCGAAGAAAACGATGATTATATTACCATACAAGGTCAAAATAACGACCATAAAAATAAATATGTGGTGTTGATGGATCCGCTTGACGGAAGTTCTAATATAGATGTAAATGTTTCTGTAGGAACTATTTTTTCTATCTACCGCCGTAAAACCGAAGTTGGTAAGCCCGTAACCCAAGAAGATTTCTTACAACCCGGCAACCAGCAAGTAGCCGCCGGTTATATTATTTACGGTACTTCTACAATGTTGGTTTACACAACCGGTCACGGGGTAAACGGCTTTACGTTAAACCCGGCAATTGGCACGTATTATTTATCGCATCCGGATATGCGTTTTCCTAAAGATGGAAAAATTTATTCGATTAACGAAGGTAATTATGCCCACTTTCCACAAGGTGTAAAAGATTATTTAAAATATTGTCAAGCAGAAGATGGCGACAGGCCGTATACTTCGCGATATATTGGCTCGTTGGTTTCAGATTTTCATAGAAATATCATAAAAGGCGGAATTTATATCTACCCAAAAACCGCAAAATCTGAAAATGGTAAATTGCGTTTGTTATACGAATGTAATCCAATGGCATTTTTGGCAGAGCAAGCCGGCGGAGTGGCAAGCGATGGTTTTAAGCGTATTATGGATATTGAGCCAAAAGAATTACACCAACGCACGCCTTTTTTCTGCGGAAGCGAAAATATGGTGAAAAAAGCAGAAGAGTTTATGAAAAACGCGCCGGAATAAGTGCCAAAATTTTTTATGATGACTATTTTTTTTAGCTCTTTAATAAACTTGTAACATCGAGCGCAGTTGAAATCTTAACTCTAAGAAACTTGTCACATCGAACGCAGTCGAGATATTTTGATTATTGGGAGTCTATCACAAAATTCAAACGATTGGTTAACAAAATAATATTTAATCCGTTCTCTTTACGGAATTAATTGCGCTTTACTTTCTTATATTAAGCAGCAAAGAACTTTTCGGCTATAGCCGAAAAATTAATCTTTACGTTCTAACAAATACAGGTAATCATCAAAACTTAATCTGCCTCCTAAAATTTTCACAGAACGGTCTATTATTGCTTGCGAAGTTTCCGGGTCAAAACCCAAAGCTACTGCATATTTTTTAAGCATAAATTCTTCGTCCTTATCCATATTATGGTCGGCAAAAATTACGATTAGCACCTCATAAAGACGTTCTAACCTTTTTGCTGCAGAGTTAGGCGGATTTACCGGATACCCGGTAGGATTTTTAATTATTTTGGCATATTCTTCTTTATCTACACCAAGTTTGTTTGCTAATCGTTTTAAAACGCGCTCCTCTTCCTCGTTAATTTCACCATCTACCGATGCAATATTAACAATAGCTGCAAAACGCCCAATGTTGCGTTGGTGGTGGCCTGAATCAAATAAATCTGTAAACGACATAATGAATTTTGTATTTGTTAAAACAAATATACAGAAAGCTGTTTTAATAAAAATAATTTGTTGCGGGTTAAATTATAATTATTTAACCATCAAAGGGATAGGTTTTTTTATTTTTTGCGGCCTCGGTTTGGCAAAATTCCGTAATTTCGCAGACTATTAAAAAAAGGCATATTCATGAGTAAAAAATTTGCAGAATATAAAGAGCTGGACTTGCCCGAAGTAGCTAAGAAAACGCAGGATTTTTGGGAAAAGCAAAACATTTTTGAAAAAAGCATCAGTACGCGCGATGCCAACAAACCCTACGTGTTTTTTGAAGGACCGCCTTCTGCAAATGGCCTGCCCGGTATTCACCACGTGATGGCAAGAACTATCAAAGATATTTTTTGTAGGTTTAAAACCCAACAAGGTTTTCAGGTAAAAAGAAAAGCCGGTTGGGATACGCACGGACTTCCGGTAGAGTTGGGCGTAGAAAAAGAATTGGGAATTACCAAAGAAGACATTGGCTCAAAAATTAGTGTAGAAGATTATAACGACGCCTGCAAAAATGCCGTAATGCGCTACACAGATGTATGGAAAGACCTTACCGAAAAAATGGGGTATTGGGTAAATATGGACGATCCGTATATTACTTACAAACCAAAATATATGGAAAGCGTTTGGTATCTGCTTTCCGAAATTTATAAAAAAGGCCTTATTTATAAAGGCTATACCATTCAGCCGTTTTCACCAAAGGCAGGAACCGGTTTAAGTTCGCACGAACTTAATCAACCCGGTACTTATCAAGATGTTACAGATACTACGGTAACCGCACAATTTAAAGCAAAAGAAGAAAGCTTGCCTGATTTTCTTAAAAACGAAGGCGAAATTAATCTTATTGCTTGGACAACCACCCCTTGGACGCTTCCCAGCAATACAGCTTTGACGGTTGGCCCGAAAATAGATTATGTATTGGTAAAAACCTTTAATCAATACACATTCGAGCCAATTACCATTATTGTTGCAGAAGCTTTAGCAAAGCAGCAATTTGATAAAAAATTTAAGCAAGTAGAAAACGAAGAAGATTTACAAGCGTATACAAAAGAAGCTAAAAAAATCCCGTATTGGATTGGCAAAAAGTTTAAAGGTAAAGATTTAGTTAATATTCAGTACGAACAGCTTTTGCCGTATGCTTTGCCGCATAACAATCCTGAAAATGCCTTTAGAGTAATTGCGGGAGATTTTGTAACTACAGAAGACGGTACCGGAATCGTACACACCGCGCCAACTTTTGGGGCAGACGATGCAATGGTTGCTAAAAAAGCAACTCCGGAAATTCCGCCAATGTTGGTAAAAGACGAGAACGATAATTTGGTGCCACTGGTAGATTTACAAGGCCGTTTTAGAGAGCAAATGGGCGAGCTTGCCGGTAAATACGTTAAAAACGAATATTACGACGACGGCAAAGCTCCGGAAAAATCGGTAGATGTAGAAATTGCCATTAAGCTAAAAGAAGAAAACAAAGCTTTTAAGGTAGAAAAATACGTGCACAGTTACCCAAATTGCTGGCGTACAGATAAACCTATTTTATACTATCCGTTAGATTCTTGGTTTATTAAAGTAACCGAGGTAAAAGACCGGATGCACGAATTAAACAAAGGCATAAACTGGAAACCGGCCTCTACCGGCGAAGGCCGTTTTGGAAATTGGTTGGCCAATGCTAACGACTGGAATTTGTCACGCTCTAGATTCTGGGGAATTCCGTTGCCTATTTGGCGTACAGAAGATGGCAAAGAAGAATTGATTATTGGCTCGGTGGCCGAATTAAAAACAGAAATGCAAAAAGCCGTGGAAGCCGGCGTAATGCAAAAAGATATTTTTGAAGATTTTGTGGTAGGCGATATGTCCGAAGAAAATTATGATAAAATAGATTTGCATAAAAACATAGTAGATAAAATTAAATTGGTAGCGCCATCCGGCAAAACCATGCACCGCGAGGCAGATTTAATAGACGTTTGGTTTGATTCTGGCTCTATGCCTTATGCGCAATGGCATTACCCGTTTGAGAATAAAGAACTAGTAGAAAAATCTGAGCGTAAAGCAGATTTTATTGCCGAAGGCGTAGATCAAACCCGTGGTTGGTTTTATACCTTGCACGCCATTGCAACTTTAATGTTTGACGATGTCGCTTATAAAAATGTAGTTTCTAACGGATTGGTTTTAGATAAAAACGGCCAAAAAATGTCTAAACGTTTGGGCAATGCCGTAGATCCGTTTGAAACTTTGGCTGCTTTTGGCCCAGATGCTACCCGTTGGTATATGATTGCCAACGCCAATCCTTGGGATAATTTAAAATTTGATATAGAAGGAATTGCAGAAGTAAGAAGAAAGTTTTTTGGAACGCTATATAACACGTATAACTTTTTTGCGCTTTACGCCAATATCGACAACTTTACCTATGCCGAAAAAGAATTGCCAATTGCAGAAAGACCGGAAATAGACCGTTGGGTACTTTCAGAATTGCATACGCTAATTGGTAAGGTAGAAAAATTCTATTCTAATTACGAGCCTACCAAGGCTGCGCGAGCAATTTCAGAATTTGTACAAGAAAACCTAAGCAACTGGTTTGTACGTTTAAGCAGAAGACGTTTCTGGAAACCCGCAGCACAAATCAATTCCGGCGAAGACCAATATAATACAGATAAAATTTCTGCTTATCAGACCTTGTATACTTGCTTAGAAAATGTAGCTAAATTGGCCGCACCAATAGCACCTTTTTATATGGATGCGTTGTATAGAGATTTAACAGAAGTTTCTCAAAAAGATACGGCAGAAAGTGTACATTTAGCCAAGTTTCCAAAACAAGAAGAAAGCTTTATAGACAAAGCTTTGGAACAGAAAATGCACAAAGCGCAAATCATTTCTTCGTTGGTTTTATCTTTACGGAAAAAAGAAATGATAAAAGTACGACAGCCGTTACAAAGAATTATGCTTCCGGTGTTGGACGATGCGGTAAAAGAAGAGATAAATGCAGTAGCAGATTTGATTAAATCTGAAGTAAACGTAAAAGAAATAGAGCTTATAGACGATGCTTCGGGTATTTTGGTTAAAACTGTAAAACCTAATTTTAAAGTCTTAGGTCCACGATTTGGAAAAGACATGAAAAAGGTGGTTGCCGCCATAAACACAATGGGACCGGAAGATATTGCTAAGCTGGAAAAAGAAGGCGAAATAAGCATTGAAATTAACGGGAAAATGATTATGTTGCAACTCAACGAAGTAGAAATAGCTTCCGAAGATATTGAGGGATGGTTAGTAGCCAGTAACAGTGGTCTAACCGTTGCATTAGACGTGAGTCTTACCCCTGAACTAGTAAAAGAAGGAATAGCGCGAGAATTAGTAAACAGAATTCAAAACCTACGAAAAGATTCCGGTTTTGAAGTTACCGATAAAATTGAGGTAAAAATTAAAAGTGACGGGATGATCGAGGATGCCGTTAACGATAATAAGACATATATTAAAAACGAAACGCTTACTGCAAAACTCGAAATTGTAGAAAGCAATCTGGACAATGGGATAGCGATAAATTTTGATGATGTAAATACCCAATTGGCCATTAAAAAACACTAACTATGACAACACAAGAAACACAAAAAGAAAGGTACACAGATGCAGAGTTGGCCGAGTTTAAAGCTATTATAGAAGATAAAATAGTAAAAGCTACCCAACAATTAGAAATGTACCAAAGCGCGTATATGAACGATAGCTCAAATGGGACAGACGACACCTCTCCAACTTTTAAAGCCTTTGACGAAGGCAGCAAAACAATGAGCAAAGAAGCAAACTCACAATTGGCCATACGCCAAGAAAAGTTTATTCGCGATTTAAAAAATGCCTTGGTGCGTATAGAAAATAAAACCTATGGTATTTGCCGTGTAACCGGTAAATTAATCAAAAAGGAACGTTTAAGATTAGTACCGCACGCAACGCTAAGCATAGAAGCAAAAAATATGCAGCAATAAGTATTGGTTCTGCATTTAGAAAGCTGTTTCAATACCGTGCTTCTTTTTTAGAAGTTTATTTTAAAAACGGATTGAAGCAGCTTTTTTATTTTTTCGGCTATGAAAAATTTAACGGTTGTCTTGTTGGTTTTTTTCCTTTACGGAAATAATTGCTATGCGCAACGCAGCAAAACAACCATTATTCCGGCAAAGGGTATTGAAAGCGTTTTTGTGCAAGCCGATGAGGTTTTTAAAATTTCCATAAATGCTTCTAAGCGAAAAACTATCCGCTACAGCGTTACGGCAGAGGGAGAATATTTGTAGGATATTTATTTAAAAAACAGCAGAGAAGGGAGAGAGCTTAAACTAGAATCGCACTATAACAAACAATTGCTTGGTGGGCAGGATAAATTAGGCTCGCACAAAGTATTTGCCGTAAACCTAGAAATAGATGTGCCGCAAAACCTTAAGGTGGTTATTCTTTCTAACTTGGCATCTGTTTACGCAAATGGCGCTTTTAACTATCTGGAAACCGAACTTAAAGCAGGACAATGCCGCCTATCTAACTTTAGCGGAAAAGCCTTTGTTGTAACCTATATCGGCAATGTGTTTGTAAAAACAAAATAAGCACAAGTAGAAGCAAAATCTAATTTAGGAGTAGTAAAAGTAGACCCGCGTTTAGGTTTTGGTAAATTAATTAAAGTAAAATCTATCTCTGGTGATATAGTTGTGAAAAAAATCGAATAAAAAAATGTATTTTTACCGCCAAAATTTTAAGTAAATGTCGTTAAAAAAAGCTTCCTGGCTCATTTTGGTAATTTTGATTGTTGATCAAATTTCTAAGTTTTATATAAAAACCAATTTTGCCCTTGGCGATGAAATTAAGGTTTTTGATTGGTTTAGAATTCTTTTTGTAGAAAACGAAGGCATGGCGTGGGGCGCAAAAATTCCCGGGCAATATGGTAAGCTTTTTCTTACGCTTTTTAGGTTGGTAGCCATTGTAGGTATTGGTTATTGGCTTTGGGATTCTGCCAGAAAAAACGGTTCTAAAATTCTACTTATTTCTATCGCTTTAATTTTTGCCGGAGCTTTTGGCAATATTATAGACTCGGTTTTTTACGGAATTATTTTTAACAACAGTCATAACCAAATTGCAACTTTTCTGCCAGAAGCCGGTGGTTACGGTACTCTTTTTCACGGCAAGGTGGTAGATATGCTTTATTTCCCGTTATGGAGCGGTTATTTACCGGAGTGGATCCCGTTTTGGGGTGGCAATTACTTTACTTTTTTTGAACCGGTTTTTAACATTGCAGATTCTGCAATAACTGTTGGCGTAATTTTATTGCTTTTTTTTAATAAACAAGCTTTTCCACAGGAAGAAGAGAAAAAGAAAACCAATTAAGTTTTTTGAAGAGCAATAGCTGGGAAAGTAATTAGGTAGTTAAAATATTTTTTCTTTTTCCGGATACTAAGATTCTAAAATCTATAAATTTCATTCGGGGTTACGCAGTAATCCAGTTTCTTGTCGTGTTTATTGGTGTCTTCAATTTGCGCTTCCGCGGAAAAAAAACTAAGACCAATTTTTATGACTTCTGGGTCACAGGTTTCTAAAAATCTGTCATAAAAACCTTTGCCATAACCGGTGCGGTGTCCGTTTAAATCGAAAGCCAGAAGCGGTACAAAAACCACCTCAATTTTTTTTGGCATAATTTCTATACCTTCAGTCGGTTCAGGGATTCCCCATTTATTTACTTTTAGATTGGTATTATCGGTAAGTAAAATGTTGGTCATTTGGTGGGTTTTAAAATCGCTTTTAGAAACCACAATGTTTTTGTCTTTTCCATTTAAAATATGAAGAATAAATTCGGTATTGACTTCTTGGTGTTTTTCTATACTTAAAAAAATATGGTAATAAGTATATTCCCAAATGGGTAGTTCTAACAGTTTATTGGCTATTTCCAGACTGCTTTTATCAATTTCTTCCGCAGATAAAGCTTTGCGTTTTTGCTTGTATTTTTCCCGAAGTTCTTTTTTTAGCATCGCATCTACTCTTTTGAAATATGAAAAATGGCATCGCCTTGATAAACAATAGCAGATTGGTTTACGTTAATTATATAGCCGGTGTTGGAGGCACGTACTTTATATCTAAAACTACCATACGGATCTGTAATTATTGCAATATATTCGCCTTTTTCCACAAATTTCCCAATAGGAATTTTTACGTGCAGCAAACCACTATATTTGGCGCGCATCCATTGGCTTTTTTTAATAAGTATATTGCTAAAGTCCGGTTCGGGAATTTCAAAATTGTCTTGCAGCATATCAAAATGCTTTAAAATTCGCATTACGCCATCAACCCCATATTTAGAAATGGTTTTATCGTTTTCTAAAGATTTTCCGCCTTCAAACAATAAAATAGGTTTGCCTAATTTGGCACAAGCACCTCTGTAAGATTTTGCAATGGTTTTAGAAAACACGGTAAAAGGAGCGTTAAAAACTTTTGCTAATTCAAAGATTTCTTCATCGCCTTCTTGTACTCTAATTTGTGCAGCGTTGTAGCGGGTAGAGCCACCGGTATGAAAATCCATACAAAAATCTGCGTGCGGTAAAATCTCGTGGGTAAATTGGTAAGCAAAACGACTGGCTAGAGCGCCGGTTTTTGAGCCGGGAAACATACGGTTTAAATCGCGACCGTCTGGAAATTCTCTTTTTAAATTCAGAAAACCAAAAACATTTACCACCGGTATACAAATTATAGTGCCGCGTTTGGGTTTGTTTATTCCTTTAGAAATAAGCTGTCGCACAACTTCTACACCCGCAATCTCATCGCCGTGAATGCCGCCGGTTATTAATATTGTAGGGCCGGAGTTTACAGAACGCTCTACTAAAATGGGTACTTCTACCGCCGTGGTAGTGTATAATTTGGCGGTATTAAAATTTATACGAGCACTTTGGCCCGGTTTTATTTTGTGGTTTAAAAGTTCTAAAACATCTTCCTTTTCACTGTCACGCATAACTTTACACGTTTTTTTCAATGTATCGAATAACACTTCGTGCAATATCTTTTTCCGTAGCTTTTTCTATACCTTCTAATCCCGGAGAAGAGTTTACTTCTAGAATTAAAGGTCCTCTGCCACTTTGCAATAAATCTACGCCGGCAACGCCCAAGCCCATAGCTTTTGCGGCTCGTACGGCAGCAACTTCTTCTTCGTCTGTAAGTTCTATAACAGATGCAGAACCGCCACGATGTAAATTAGAGCGGAATTCACCTTCTTTTCCTTGTCGTTTTATGGCGCCAACTACGTGGCCGTCTACCACAAATGCTCTAATGTCTGCTCCTTTGGCCTCTTTAATAAATTCTTGCACAATTACGCGGGCTTGCAAACCATTAAAAGCCTCTATTACAGATTCTGCCGCGTTGCGGGTTTCTGCCAAAACTACGCCCAATCCTTGTGTGCCTTCCAACAATTTTATTACCAAAGGCGTGCCGCCTACTTGCTTTATTACTCCTTCTACATCTCTAGAATAATTAGTAAAAACAGTCTTTGGTAAACCAATTTTGGCGCGCGATAAAACTTGTAAACTTCGCAATTTGTCTCTGCTTCTTACTAAAGCTTCAGAACCTACGGTTGTAAAAGCGCCCATCATTTCAAATTGGCGTACTACTGCAGTTCCGTAAAACGTAACAGAAGCTCCAATACGCGGTATTATAGCGTCTACCTCTTCTATATAACCGCCCTTATAATAGATATTAGGACGTCTTTTTTCTATAACGATGTCGCATTTTAACGGGTCTATTACCTCTACATTATGTTTGCGTTTTTTGGCAGCTTCTACCAAGCGTTGCGTAGAGTAAAGATTTGGGTTGCGGGATAATATTTTAATGTTCATAAGCTTATTGTTGCAAGTTAAAAGAAACGTCTTTTTGTTGTGGGTCTACTAAGAATTTTTTGTTTAAAAATTTTCTGCCAAGTAAAACAGGAAACCGCATTTCTTGGCGGTCACTTAAAGATAAAGATATTTTATAGGTTTTACCGAATAATTGTATGTTAGATTTTATTTCATAACGTTTTTGCGCAATCCCATTACTGCTTCTTACCTTTATCGTGTTATACTCATGAAAAGTTAAGGTTTTTTTATTGTAATCGGGATGGTCTTTATCTAAAAACTTGCAATATAAAACGCCATCTTCTTCGCGTATATCTTTACAATGTATAGAAGAAGTGTACGCGCCGGTATCTATTTTTACGGCTATGTTTTTAAGTCCGAGTTCGGGAAAATTTGCTTTATCTACCCTTCCAATTATTTTTTTATTCATACCGCAATATACTAATTCATAAAAATTATAAACAAAAAGGCTAATTAATTAAAAGCATTTTTTTTGATTTTAAATAGCTTTATCTTTGAAGCAATGAAAAAGCCGCCTTTAGAAATCCAAATAAAGACCCTGCCCTCCAGCCCCGGAGTATACCAATATTTTGATAAAAACGGAAAAATATTATATGTAGGAAAAGCCAAAAATCTTAAAAAAAGAGTTAGTTCTTACTTTAATAAAAAGCACGATAGCCACCGTATTGCGGTAATGGTAAAAAAAATTGTAGAGATAAAGCACATTGTAGTCAACTCGGAGACCGATGCGCTTTTGCTGGAAAACAATTTGATAAAAAAATACCAACCCCGTTTTAACGTAATGCTTAAAGACGATAAAACCTATCCGTGGATTTGCATTAAAAACGAACGTTTTCCCAGAGTTTTTTCTACCCGAAGACTAATAAAAGACGGTAGCGAATATTTTGGGCCGTTTACCAGCGGAAAAACCGTAAATGCTTTATTAGAGCTCATTAGAGATCTCTATAAACTGCGCACGTGTAATTACGATTTATCGGAAGAAAAAATTAGAAACGGCAAATATAAAGTATGTTTAGAATATCATCTCGGTAACTGTAAAGGCCCGTGCGAAGGGCATCAAGAAGAACAAGATTACCAAAACAATATAGAGCAAATACGGCAAATTGTAAAAGGTAATTTTAAAGATTCTTTAGACCGTTTTAGAAAGCAAATGCAAGAACATGCCGAGAAAATGGAATTTGAAGATGCGCAGCGTATAAAAGATAAAATAGAAACTCTAGAAAAATACCAAGCCAAATCTACCGTGGTTAATCCAAAGATAAATAACGTGGATGTGTTTTCTATTTTTAGTGATGAAGGTTACGGCTATGTTAACTTTTTACAACTTTCGCACGGTGCTATAATTCGTTCGCACACTATCGAGATGAAAAAGAAGCTAGACGAATCTGACAGAGAATTATTAGAACTTGGCATTACCGAGATTCGCCAGCGTTTTCAATCTAATTCTACAGAAATTTATGTGCCGTTTAAAGTAGACGTAGGAGAAAACGTGAAAGTCAGCGTTCCAAAATTAGGCGATAAAAAAGCAATTGTAGATTTATCTTTACGGAATGCAAAGTACTTTAGACAAGAGCGGTTTAAGCAAATGAAAATTGTAGATCCTAACCGCCACGCTAATAGAATTATGGCACAAATGAAAGAAGATTTGCGCCTTAGCCAAGAACCAAGACACATAGAGTGTTTTGATAATTCTAACATTCAAGGCAGCAATCCGGTGGCGGCTTGTGTAGTTTTTAAAGACGGGAAACCCAGCAAGAAAGATTACCGCAAATTTAATATTAAAACTGTAGAAGGTCCGGACGATTTTGCTTCTATGGAAGAAGTGGTTTTTAGACGCTACAGACGTTTATTAAATGAAAACGAACCTCTGCCACAACTCATAATTATAGACGGCGGGAAAGGCCAGCTGTCTTCAGCCGTTAAAGCTTTAGAGCAATTAGACCTTCGCGGTAAAATTGCTATAATTGGCATTGCCAAAAGACTGGAAGAATTATTTTATCCGGGCGATTCTATACCTTTGTATCTTGACAAAAAGTCTGAAACACTTAGAATAATTCAGCAATTGCGTAATGAAGCGCATCGTTTTGGTATAACCTTTCATCGTAACAAAAGAAGCAAAAGCGCAATAGATACCGAGTTAGAAAATATTTCTGGCATCGGGCAAAAAACCGCTTTAGAGTTATTAAAGAATTTCCGTTCGGTCAAACGTATCCGTAAAGCTACTAAAAAAGAACTTGCTGAAATTGTAGGAAGTGCCAAAGCAACCTTGGTCTATAATCATTATCATAAATAATATGAGATCTTTAAGCCTTTTAATTATATTTTTTAGCTTTTCGGTTTTTGCACAAAATCCTGCGCAAAAAGATGTAAAAGTAGGCTTGGTGCTAAGCGGTGGCGGCGCAAAAGGCTTGGCACATATTGGAGCGCTAAAAGTAATAGACGAAGCCGGCGTGCGTATAGATTATATTGGCGGTAGTAGTATGGGGGCAATTGTTGGTGCTTTGTATGCTTCGGGTTATTCGCCACAAGAATTAGATTCTATTTTTAGAAAAACCAATTTCAGTAAACTCATTCAGGACGATTTGCCTAGGGGAGTTAAAAGTTTCTACGAACGCGAAGAAGCAGACAGGTACGCGATTACCTTACCTTTTAATAATTTTAACCTCACGTTGCCCTCTAGTTTAAGTAAAGGTCAAAATTTATATAATTTGTTATCGAGGCTTACAGCGCACGTGCATAATGTAGAAGATTTTAGCAAATTACCAATTCCTTTTTTCTGCACAGGAACAGACATAGAAACAGGAAAACAAGTAATTTTAGACAGTGGCTCATTGCCGCAAGCGGTTGCTGCTAGTGGTGCCATTCCTTCTCTTTTTAGTCCGGTTCTTATAAATAACCAATTAATTGCAGATGGCGGTATTTCTAATAATTATCCGGTAGAAATTTTAAGACAAAAAACGGTAGATTATGTTGTAGGAGTAGACGTACAAGACACCTTGGTAAGTCGTAAAAAATTACAAAGTGCCTTAGAAATACTTACACAAGTAAACAATTTTAGAACCATACAAGATATGGAAAATAAAATTGCAAAGACAGATTTGTATATAAATCCGGATATAAGAAAGTTCTCTATTCTTTCTTTTGATGAAGGCGCGGCAATTATAGATAGTGGCGAGACAGCAGCCAAAAAAAATATAATAGCTTTAAAACAACTTGCAAAAATACAAAGCACAACGTCTAAAGATCAAGAAAAAGTACTAAA
Organism: uncultured Mesonia sp.; assembly: GCA_947494545.1. GTDB lineage: Bacteria > Bacteroidota > Bacteroidia > Flavobacteriales > Flavobacteriaceae > Mesonia. Next base: position 74,871 of record CANLVH010000007.1, read on the forward strand.
TCGGTTAGACTCTATTAGCATTAATAATATTAAAATTAGCGGAAATAGTACGTATCCCAGAAATTATGTAACCGGAAAATTAAAACTTCCTTTACGGAAAAAAATAAGTTACCGGCAATTAAACCAAGCTATTAATCGCCTTTCTGCTACCGGAAATTTTCAGCGTGTAGAATACCAATTAGAAGATACGGTAAAAGAGCATAAAGATCTTAATTTAATTGTTCGCGAAAACCAAAATAACACCAATTTACGCTTTGCTTTGCACTACGATGAGTTATACGAAAGTGCTGCCTTGGTTAACCTTACCCATAAAAGTCTATTTTTAACTAACGATATCACTTCTTTAGACATAATAGTGGGAGATAACTTTAGATATAACTTTAATTACTATATAGATAAAGGTAATTATTGGAGCATTGGCCTAAACTCTACCCTAAATCAATTTGATAGAGAAGTGGGCGTTGATTTTTTAGACAGTAATTCTTCTTTTTCCAATTTAGATATTAACGAGTTAAACATAGATTATTTAGACCTAAGCAACCGTTTTTATGTAGAAACCTTTTTAAACAGATCGTTTAAATTCGGGATGGGTTTAGAGCATAAATACACGCGTGTAAAAACCAGAACATTTTTAGACAGCGACAGTCAAAACACTAGTTTTACAATTTTAGAAGAAAACAGCTTATTTGCTCCATACGGCTATTTAGAATACGACACCTATAACCACGCGTATTTTCCTACAGAAGGTGCACATTTTACGGGAGACTTTCATTTGTATTTGTTAGAAGCCAATACCGATATAAATTTTTCTGAATTTTCTGTGGCACGCGGTTCGTTGGGTGTAGCAAAAACTATTTTTAAAAATTTCGCCATAAGGCTAAGTACAGAAACCGGTTTTAAAATAGGAAATGACCAAAGCAACGTTCTTAATTTTTACCTTGGCGGCTACGGCAACAATTACGTAAACAATATAAAACCTTTTTACGGTTATGATTTTTTAAGCATTTCCGGCGACAGCTATATTAAGGCTTTGGTAGAATTAGATTACGAGCTTTTTAGAAAAAACCACCTTATTTTGAGTTACAACATAGCCAACGCAGAAGACGATATTTTTCAAAGTACCGAATGGTTTTCTACGCCAGATTATACCGGTTTTGCAATAGGCTACGGTTTAGAAACTTTTTTAGGGCCGTTAGAAGCAAAATACTCCTATTCCCCCGAAAGGGCAGAAAGCGAATGGTTTTTAAGTTTGGGGTTTTGGTTTTAAAACAGTAAAATAACGCGTAAATATTTTTTATTTCCTTTACGGAAGAAAACGCCGTTTGAAATATTCTTTTGAATTTTAAGATTTTGTTTTTAATTAAGCTTAATAATGCTTATTTTTTGGCGAAATTTTAAAACACGTTAAAAAATGCCCTTTTACCATAAATTAGGAAAAATCCCGCATAAGCGCCATACGGTTTTTAAAAAACCAGATGGCGGCTTGTATTACGAACAATTATTTGGTACCATTGGTTTTGACGGTATGTCGTCTAACCTGTACCACATTCACCGGCCAACGCAAGTAAAAGAAATAAAAGGCAGTTATGATGTTAGTCCAAAAATAGCCGTAGAAAATAACTTGCATTCTTACCGCTTAAAAGGCTTTCAAGTAGTGCCGGCGCCAGATTATTTAGAGAGTAGAAAAACCGTGCTTACCAATGCAGACGTAAGTATTATTTTGGCCGCACCACAACAATCTACTAACGATTATTTTTATAAAAACGCAGACGAAGACGAGCTTATTTTCGTGCACAAAGGCAGCGGTAAGTTGCGCACTCATCTTGGTAATATAGATTTTAAATACGGCGATTATTTGCTTATTCCGCGGGGCGTGATTTATAAATTAGATTTTGACGACGAAGATAATAGGCTTTTTATAGTAGAGTCTACTAGACCAATTTACACCCCAAAACGCTACCGGAATCATTTTGGGCAGTTGTTAGAACATTCGCCATTTTGCGAAAGAGATTTGCGCCAACCACACGAGTTGGAGAGCAACGACGAAAAAGGTGAATTTCTAATGAAAGTAAAAAAACAAAACGAAATTTTTGATATGGTGTATGCCACGCATCCTTTTGATGTAGTGGGTTATGACGGGTACAATTATCCGTATGCATTTTCAATTCACGATTTTGAACCCATAACCGGCAGAATTCACCAACCGCCGCCGGTGCACCAAACTTTTGAAACAGATGCCTTTGTAGTTTGTAGTTTTTGTCCGCGATTATACGATTATCATCCGGAGAGTATTCCGGCGCCATACAACCACAGCAATATAGATAGCGATGAGGTTTTGTATTATGTAGATGGCGATTTTATGAGCAGAAACGATATTGAAGCCGGACATATTTCGTTGCACCCGGCAGGCATTCCGCACGGGCCACATCCCGGCGCAGTAGAAAGAAGTATTGGTCAAACCAAAACAGAAGAGTTGGCAGTAATGGTAGATACTTTTAAACCGCTAAAAGTTACCGAAGAAGGAATGAAAATAGCAGATGATACCTATTATAGGTCTTGGCTAGAAGATTAAAAAATGCTTCGTCATCTGTAAAGGGCGAAGATTATATTCCGTAAAGAAAAAAGAATAAATTAAAACTTAAAATATAATAAAATGAGCAAGAAAATAGAATCGGTAAATTATGGTACCGAAAAGATATTTGAAGGAGCACAAGATTTTCTTCCTTTATTAGGAACCGATTATATCGAATTGTATGTAGGAAATGCCAAACAAGCAGCGCATTTTTATAAAACCGCTTTTGGTTTTCAATCGCTAGCGTACAAAGGCTTGGAAACCGGCAGTAAAGACGAGGTGTCTTATGTATTGCAGCAAGACAAAATTAGATTGGTGCTTACTTCTCCCCTACATTCTAAAAACCCCATAAACGAGCATATCGTAAAACACGGCGATGGTGTAAAAGTAATTGCCCTTTGGGTAGAAGACGCTAAAGCCGCTTGGGAAGAAACCACCAAAAGAGGTGCAAAATCGTATATGGAGCCAACTACAGATAAAGATGCAAGTGGCGAAGTAGTAAAAGCCGGTATTTATACTTATGGCGAAACCGTACATATGTTTATAGAACGTAAAAATTTTGATGGCACGTTCTTGCCCGGTTATGTAGCTTGGGAGTCTGCTTACAATCCGGAGCCTACCGGTCTTAAATTTATAGACCATATGGTAGGAAATGTGGGTTGGAATGAGATGAATACCTGGGTAAAATGGTACGAAGATGTAATGGGCTTTGTTAACTTTTTGTCTTTTGACGATAAGCAAATCCATACCGAATATTCTGCTTTAATGAGTAAAGTAATGAGTAACGGTAACGGAAGAATTAAATTTCCCATTAACGAGCCTGCCGAAGGAAAGAAAAAATCGCAAATTGAAGAATATTTAGATTTTTACGAAGGCGCCGGCGTACAGCACGTAGCGGTTTCTACAGACGATATTATTACCACCGTATCAGAATTGCGTAAAAGAGGAGTGGAGTTTTTATCGGTTCCGCCAGACGAATATTACCATGCCGTTCCCGGACGTTTAGAAGAGCACAGCCACGAATTACGAGAAGATTTAGATAAGCTAAAAAGTTTGGGTATAATGGTAGATGCAGACGAAGAAGGTTATTTATTACAAATATTTACCAAACCTTTGCAAGACCGACCGACTTTGTTTTTTGAGATAATTCAGCGTATGGGAGCAAAAGGCTTTGGTGCTGGTAACTTTAAAGCCCTATTTGAGTCTATAGAACGGGAGCAAGGATTACGAGGAACCTTGTGATTGTTATGAATATATTAACAAACAAACAGCTAATCTTAAATTTAATGAAAATATGTTAATAAAAAGGTTAAATATTGCTTTTTGATTGCAGATATTTCAAAGCTGACGTATTTTTGCATTCGCATTCAGGGGGTGGTTTCCTTGAGTGTATTTGAAAAAGTAATTTTTTTCATAAATTTAAGTTTTAGTTGGTTAATAAGCGTAAAACCCTATCATGTATTTGATAGGGTTTTATGTGTTTTAAACCATTTTTGGAATAAATATTGTAAATTTCAAACTCTAAACTTAAAAAGGTATTCATGAAAAAGTTGTTGTTCGCATTTTTTGGCGTTTTATTTTTTATTAGTTCTATTTCTGCACAAAGTTCTGCTTACCAACCAGGAGAATGGTTTAAATTTAGAATACATTACGGCTGGTTTAATGCCAGTTATGCAACTTTAGAAGTACACGAAGAAACTTTGTTTGATATGCCGGTCTACCACATAAAAGGTAGAGGTAAATCTACCGGTTTGTTAGATTTGTTTTTTAAAGTAGACGATAGGTACGAGAGTTATGTGCGGCAAGATAACCAATTGCCTTTGCGTTTTATACGCGATATTAATGAAGGCGGCCATACCAAAGACCGCATAATAAATTTTGACCAGGTTAATAATAGAGCCTTGGTACACGACAAAAAACGCAATACCCGTAATAGATTTGATACCAAGCCCAATGTGCAAGACATGATTTCTGTATTTTATTTTTTACGGAATAAAATAGACGAAAAATCAATAGAGAAAAACGATGCTGTGGTGGTAGATATGTTTTTTGATGACGAAAATTATAAATTTAAAACCGTATTTTTAGGTAGAGAAACCATCAAAACCAAATTTGGTAAAATAAGAGCTTTAAAGTTTAGACCTTATGTACAGGCTGGTCGTATTTTTGAAGAAGAAGAAAGTCTAACTTTTTGGGTTAGCGATGATGCTAATAAAATTCCTTTAAAAATAAAAGCAGATTTAGCAGTAGGATCTTTAGAAGCAGACTTAGATGCATTTAGAGGTTTAAAACATTCCTTTCAGTTTAAAAAGTAAGATTTTTATATTCCGTAAAGGGAAGCTCAACACATAGATAAAAAAGTAACTTTTTATCTTTAAGAGCAAGCTTTAATAGAAGAGAAACCTAGACTTTTTGGTAAAAGTATTAGAAAATTAATTTCTCACAAAAGAGGCGTATATTCTGAGGTGCTTCCGTAAAGAAAGAGCATGGTTGTGTAGTATTTGCTTGTTAATAAGCAGCTTATTTTAGTAAAAGCTCAAGAATTATATAGGTTCAGAATAGAAGCATCCATCAAAAATCACTCTCTTTTTTCTTAAAATAAATATAATAATTTGCCCTGTTTTTTGTTGTAAGGTAGAAGTTTAATGAATACTTTTGCAAAAGTTTTGCAGATGGAATTATAGAATTTATATCCTTTGAAAAAAACGCACAACCTCATATTATTATTCCTAATGTCTTTAGCATTTTTTGCTTGCAAAGACGATAAAAAGGAGCCGAAACAAATCACCAAAGCGGAGATAGAAAAACCGGCTCCGGTACGCAAAGAATACGGCTTTACGTTAAACCAATACGACATTGTTAAGGATACCATAAAGTCCGGCGATTTTTTTGGTGGTATTATGGATACCAACGGCGTTTCTCCCGCTCAAGTTTATAACATTGTACAAACGGTAAAAGATAGTTTTGACGTTGCACGTCTTCGTGCCGGCAGACCGTATACCATTTTAAAAGAAAAAGATTCTACCGGAAGCATAAAAGCTTTTATTTACGAAAACGATCGGGTAAACTATACCGTAATCAATTTAGAAGATTCTATTACGGCATACCGCGCTAAAAAACCCGTAAGTATCAAGCGTAAAAAAGCATCGGGCATTATAACCTCTTCGCTTTCTGCAGCTATGGATAACGCAGGATTAAGTATATTGTTGGCAGATAAGCTAGCAGATATTTTTCAGTGGAAAGTAGATTTCTTTAAAATTCAAAAAGGAGATCGTTTTAAAGTTATTTATAACGAGAAATATATCAACGATACGGTTTATGCCGGTTTGGCCAATATAGAAGCCGCGGTTTTATCGCATTACGGAAACGATTATTATGCATTTCAATACGGGAACGATAGCATTAGCGGTTTTCCGGAATATTTTGACGAAGAAGCAGAGTCTTTGCAGAGCTTCTTTTTAAAAGCCCCGTTAAAATTTAGCCGAATTTCCTCGCGCTATACCAAACGCCGCTTTCATCCCGTACAAAAAAGATGGAAAGCACATAAAGGAACAGATTATGCCGCCCCAACCGGTACGCCAATTTGGTCTACCGCAGACGGCGTGGTAATAAAATCTAGTTACACGCGTGGCAATGGCAATTATGTAAAAGTAAGACATAGCGAAAAATATACAACACAATATTTGCACATGTCTAAACGCAATGTAAAAGTTGGGCAACGCGTAAAACAAGGAGATATAATAGGTTTTGTAGGAAGTACCGGCTTGGCAACCGGTCCACATGTTTGTTACAGGTTTTGGGTTTACGGAAGACAAGTAGACCCGTATAAACAAAATTTGCCTAGTTCTGAGCCTTTAAAAGAATCTTTAAAACCAGATTATTTTATGGCTATAGAACCTTTAAAGAAAGAATTGGATAATATAAAAAGTATAGATAAAAAAGCTTTAGGCGTTTAGTTCCTAAGGCTTTTTTTGTAGAAACATTGTTCAGTAAATAAAAAAGTAAAAGCAAAGAAATAACTTAAACTTAATTTAATGTTTAGGTAAACAACAAACAGTAAAAAAATAATTTTTTTGCTGTGATAACCAAAAACAAATTTTAACAACTATTGAAATGAAAAAAGCCTTTTTAATGATCTTGTTTTTAACAACAAGTTTCATTTATGCTCAAACTACTATTACCGGAATGGTAAAAGACGCCGACATGGGCACGCCTTTGCCGGGAGCCAATGTAATGGTTAAAGGAACATCTGCTGGGACAACCACAGATTTTGATGGGAATTTCTCTTTAGAGGTAAACCAATTATCTGGAGAAATTGAAATAACTTACGTTGGTTTTGAAGCCAAAACAGTAGGTTATAGCGTACAGCAAAACCAAACACAAAATTTAGGCAGCATAGACTTAATGCCAGATGCAAGTGCATTGGGAGAAATTGTTTTAGTAGGCCGCGGAGTAATAGATTTAGAAGAAGATCGTAAAACTCCTATTGCTGTTTCTACTATTACCAAAGCCGAAATTCAGCAGCGAGCGGTGGGTAACGTAGAATTTCCGCAAATTATGAAAAATACCCCGTCGGTATATGTTTCTAATGAGTCCGGAGGTTTTGGAGATTCTGAAATGTATGTGCGTGGTTTTGATCAAACCAACACAGCTTTCTTGTTAAACGGGCAACCAATTAACGGGATGGAAGACGGTAAAATGTACTGGTCTAACTGGGCAGGTTTGGCAGATATTGCAAATGCAGTACAAGTACAAAGAGGTTTGGGTTCTTCTAAATTAGCTATTTCTTCTGTTGGTGGTACCATAAACATTGTTACCAAAGCAACAAACCGCTCAGAAGGTGGTTTTGCAAGATTTTTGGTAGGAAACGACAGCTACTTTAAAGGAACGGTTTCTTACGATACCGGTTTAAGCGATAGCGGCTGGGGCTTTTCTTTCTTGTTAGATTACTGGCAAGCACACGCCAAGTATGCAAAAGGTACAAGAGGACAAGGACAAAACTACTTCTTTTCTGTAGGGAAAAAGGCAGGAGACCATAATTTCAATTTCTTGTTGACCGGTGCGCCACAATGGCACGACCAGAACTTCTCTAAAGATCAAGAACTTTATGATAAGTATGGCATTAAATACAACAACAACTACGGTTATAACAACGGTGAGTATTTAAGCTTGCGTAGAAATTATTACCACAAACCCGTTATGAACTTAAACTGGGACTGGAATATTTCTGAAAAATCAGACTTATCTACCGTAGTATATGCTTCTTTTGGTAGAGGTGGCGGAACCGGCGATTACGGTAACGGTGTTCGTTACGTAGATTATGCTCCCGCTCCAGAAAATCCGTTACAAGGCGGTGCCTATATTCCGTCTAACGGAGAAATAGATTGGACGTATATTCAAAATGTAGCTAACGCAGCCATAGAGCCAGACGAAAACGGTAACCGTTATAGTAAAGGTTACGACGGTACGCTTTTAAGAGCTTCTGTAAATAACCATGCTTGGTATGGTTCTGTAATTAACTACGAGTACGATACACTTAAAAACCTTACTTTCAACGTAGGTGCAGATGTACGTTTTTACGAAGGTACTCACTTTAGACAATTAACAGATTTATTAGGTCTAGATGGTCGTGTAGAAGAGTTTGGCGGAGATCCAAACCACACAGTAACCAGCACTTTTAATCCAGATCCTTGGGCTGCTTTATTTAACTACGCAGACGAAGACGAGCGTATAGATTACGATTACTCAGAAAATATTAACTACCAAGGTGGTTTTGGTCAAGTAGAATGGGCAAACGATGAATTTTCTGTATTTTTTCAAGGTGCAATTTCTAACCAATCTTACAAAAGAGAAGATAGGGGGAATTTTGCAGAAACTAAAGAATCTGAAACCGTTAACAAAACAGGCTACAACATAAAAGGTGGAGCTTCTTGGAGATTTGCAGAAGGCCACGCTATTTATGTAAACTCCGGAAAATATTCTAGACAACCATTTTTAGATAATGTATTTCCTTCTTATAGCGATAATACAGAATTAGCAGAACCTGCCGTAGATAACGAAGAAATTGTTGGTTTAGAAGCAGGTTATAAATTTGAAATGAATGACCTTCAAGTTAACTTAAACGGTTATTATACCAAGTGGGAAAACAGATTCCAAAATGTTGGTGGGGAGTACGATCCTAATCCAGATGGCGACGGTGTACCGGAATATGATCGTGTATCTTTCTTATTTACAGATATCGCGCAACTACACAAAGGTTTAGAATTAGATGCGCAATACCGTATTACAGATGACTTGCGATTAAAAGGTTATGTAACTGTAGGTGATTGGGAATACGACGGTACTTCTCCGGTGCGTATAAGAGACAATAACAACTCAGAGTTTATTGATGAGATTAGCGCAGACCTATCAGGAACTAAAGTAGGTGGAGCTCCGCAATTTACAGGAGGTTTAGGTGTTAATTACGATGTGATACCTAAAAAACTTAACTTTGATTTAAACTGGAATTACTACGGAGAGCTTTACGGAATTGTAGACGTAGAAGATGTTGCAGAATCTACTTTAGAAGACGAAACTTACCAATCTGAAAAGTTAAGCCCATATTCTTTATTTGATTTAGGCGCTGCTTATAACTTTAACTTTGGTGATAACCGAATTCAAGTTGTAGGTAACGTATACAACCTTTTAGACTATGAATATGTTGGTCAAAAAGATAACTACGGTTATTACTACGGTAATGGTCTAACTTGGAACTTAGCTGTGAAATACCAGTTCTAAGCACTATAGTTTATTAATTAAGCCAAAAAAAGTCGCTGCCATTTAGGTAGCGACTTTTTGTTTTAAAAAAGGTATCTTTGCGCAAAAACTAATATTATGTATACAGCATTTCTTCACTTACATTCTTTTTGGGCCTATTTGGTATTGTTACTTATAATTTTGGCAACCTTTAATGCTATATTTGGTTGGGCCGGTAAACGCTCTTATGCACCAAAAGATTTTAGAATCTCCTTGTTTGCTTTAATCGCAACACATATTCAGCTATTATTGGGTTTAATTTTATTCTTTGTTTCTCCGCAAGTAAGATGGTTTTCGGGAAATGTAGATATGGGAAGCATAATGAGCAATCCTACTTTACGCTTATACAATGTAGAACATCCGTTGTTAATGATTGTTGCAGTTATCTTAATAACAATTGGATACTCGCGCCATAAAAAGAAATTAGCATCTAGTCCTAAGTTTAAAAGCTTAAGTATTTTTTATAGCCTTGCGTTACTAGCTACATTAGCAATGATTCCGTGGGCAGCTTGGTTTTAAAATCAGCAATCAATAAATCAAACATGAAAAAAGGAAGCAATTTTGCTTCCTTTTTTTTGTTGGTTTAGATTACGCCAAAACCTCTTCTAAAACTTGAATTTGGTCTTTTAACTGTTTTTGATTCCTATATAAAAGCTTTAAAATTCCTTTACGGAATAGACTCGGCTGTAACAAAAAAGAACTTAAAAACTAAAAACTTTATAAGGAGCCGCGGTTTATCTTTTTTATGATAAAGTCTTTTTTTGCGTTTGTTCCGCTCCTATAATCTTTCGAAGTTTGCGGTACATTATAATCCGGTATTATGCCACGCCCTTTTAGTTTTGGGGTAACATTTATTTGAAAATGAACGGTAGGGATTTTTATTTCAATTTTTGAATTGGGCAATTTTACATATTCTGAGTATCCGCTTACGTTTCCTTCATAAGCTCCGCCGGTTTCTTCTCCAATAAACATTCCTCTGTTGGTCATTTTTATCAAACTTGCAAATTCCGCCCCGCCAGAAAATGTTTTTCCGCTTGTTAAGACATATAATTTTCCGGTATAAATAAGTTCTTTTATTGGTTTTTTATATCCTAAATCTGAATAATAATCGCTAAATAACGTAAAGTTTCCTCTCTTTGCAATCGTATCTTCCAGTTGCCATTTATCTTCGCTATAACTTTGCTTGTTTTTATTTTTGTGATAGGGTTTAGGAAGCATTGTTACACGCTTGTATTTTTGCACAACTTCATTGGATAAATAACTAAACAGTAAATTTTCATTGCCTTCTGTGCCGCCGCCATTGGTTTGAATATCTATAATTAAATGGTTAACGTCTAAAGAATCTATCTTTTTAAAATTGGACCGATAAAACTTCTCATAGTCAATATTTTCATTACCAAAACTAGGAATGCTTAAATACGCAATAGAATCGTTAATTTGTTCAAATGCAAATTGGTTGTAACCAAATTCTTTTGATGCAAGTTGGGCATTTTTATTTTTAAACTTAGTAAACCGAATTGCCGGTACAATTAAATCTTGATATTCTTCACTACCAAATTCTTGAGTTTTAAGTCTAAATTCTTTCTCTTTGCCATAAACTAATCTAAACAGTAACGAGAAATTTAAACCGCCAATCCATTCTTTTTTAGAAGTTTCATTAAAACCGTCTGAAGGAATTAAAGGAGAAAGTTTATTTACTATCTCGCTTAGTTTCTTTCCGTTTACGGAAATTATTTTTGCACCTTTTTTAAGACCGGGAACATTCTTGCCATAATTTTGAGTAACAAGCAAATCTTCGTCGCAAAACTTTACAGTTAGGGGCATAAAAGATTTTGAAAGTCCAAGTTTTAGCATAGACCATTTTGGGAGTTCAATAGAAGTGTGCCCTTCATTTGTCAAACCAATTACATATCTTAACTTCTCGTAGAACTGTAACTTCGTTAGCGGTGTTTTTAAACTTTCTCGAATGCTGTCAATTTCCGTATTTGTTTGGTTTATTCCTACATAATTATAAAGCCCTTGTTGTTGCGATTTCAATTCTTTAATCAAATAATCAAAATCTTCATTTAATTTTCTGGGTTTAATTTTATTTTGGGCATTTCCGTAAGAAAGAAAAAGGAAAGAAATTAATAGTAAAAGTATTCTCATTGGTTGTTTTTGCGTTGGTTTCTATTCCCTTTTGCAGGAGCTATCGTGGTTACCTAACAAGCTTTTCCATAAAAAAATAACGGCTAATTTAAAGCTTCCGCGGAAGCGAACTAATCACGCTGCGAAACCAATTTAAATTAGCCGTTTTAGCTATAAATCTTAATTTTAATTTACTTCTTTAATCACATAAATGTAAACCGGAAAGTGGTCGCTATAACCGCCTGTAAAACCGCCACCACTAAAACTTCTAAAAGGATAACCTTTATACTTGCCACGCGGATTAACCAAATAATTTGGGTTAAAAACACCTGCTTTATAATATTGATAAGTGCTGTAATCTTCTTTTAAGAAGGCTTGAGAAATAATTATCTGGTCAAATAAATCCCAACTATCGCGGTAAGCTATTGTACCAATACCCTGTTTTTTCTGCATATTCTCCATAGGGTTGTACAATTCTTTTACTTTGGTGTCTTCTTTTTCTGCTTTTGCACCCAAGACTTCTTTAATGCTTGTGTTATAAGGACCGTCGTTAAAATCTCCCATTGTTACTATTTTAGCATAAGGCTCTATAGCAAGTAAAGAATCTATAATTTTTTTATTAAGGGCAGCAGCTTTTTCTCGTTTAGAGCGGCTTGCAGCTTCGCCACCGCTTCTAGAAGGCCAGTGGTTTACAATAAAGTGCATTTCATCGCCATCTAAAAGTCCGCTAACCAAGAGTTGATCTCTGGTGTGGTCTCTTTTTTCCGGATTGTTTTTACGGAAAAGTTTTAATGTATGCGAAGAAACAGATTTTGGTTTAAAAACATCTTTACGGTAAAGTAGCGCTACATCTATACCACGCTCATCCGGAGAATCTTCGTGAATAATGCCGTAGTTTTTGTTGCGCAAGACCGGTTGGTTTACCAAGTCTTCTAAAACTTTGCGGTTTTCTACCTCTGCAACGCCAATAATTGCGGGAGCGTTTTTGGTAACATCTGCACCAATTTCAGAGATTACTTTGGCCATGTTTTTTAATTTCTTCGGGTAAACCTCTTCGCGCAAAGCAACAGACATTTCCATCATTGGGCTTGCCTCGTCATATTTGGTAGGGTCGTTTTCTGTATCAAAAAGGTTTTCTAAGTTGTAAAAAGCAATGGTATTTACTTTATAGGTTTTCTTTTGTGCATAACTAAAAGAAGTAATGCAAATAAAAAGTAATAATAAGGTAGTGTTTAGTTTATTCATCTTTTTTGTGATATGTTAAATAAAGTTTAAAACAAATGCTGCGCCAAAAGTAATTATTGTATAGAAATAATGTAACTTTGCGGGCGGAAATTTAATTTTTCTTAACTCAAATTAAGTAGTAATGAATATTTTAAAAATGAAAAAAAGATTTTTTCTTTTAGCATTTTTACTTTGCTCAGTGGGTAATTTGCTTGCGCAAGAAACCCAGGTTAAAGGTAAGGTAATTGATGCTACTACCAATGAAAATCTTCCGGATGTTGAAGTTTCTATAGAAAATTCAGCACTTAGCGTAAAAACCGCCGCAGACGGAAGTTTTAATTTTAATGCCTTTGACCTCCCTTTAGGAGAGCAAGTTATTGCTTTGCAGAAGGCAGGTTTTGTAAAAAAGCGTTTTCCCGTTACTATTAACGAAGGCGAGGTTTTAGATTTAGAAACCTTACCTTTAGAAGTAGACATTAACGAAGAAAATTATCAAATTGGTACCATTAGCCTTTCTGATAATGAGCTAGACAACGAAGAAAGCTCGGCAGATAATCTTTCGGGTTTATTGCAAGCTTCTAAAGATGTTTTCTTAAACGCTGCTGCTTATGATTTTAGCGCCACTTTCTTTAACCCGCGCGGGTACGATTCTGAAAACGGAAAAGTGCTAATTAATGGTTTAGAAATGAATAAAATGTATAATGGTCGTCCGCAATGGAGCAACTGGGGAGGTTTGAACGATGCCCAGCGTAACCAAGTATTTTCTATGGGCTTGTCTGCAAACGATTATAACTTTGGAGATTTGGCCGGGACTACCAATATAATAATGCGTGCTACGCAATACCAACAAGGTGGGCGAGTGTCTTATGCTTCTTCTAACCGTAGTTATAGAGGTCGTGTTATGGCTTCGTACAATACCGGTATGATGGAAGGCGGCTGGGCGTTTAGCTTTTTAGCTTCCAGACGTTTTGGAGAAGAAGGCTACCGCGATGGTTCTTTATACGATGCTAACTCTTTCTTTGCTTCGGTAGAAAAGAAATTAGGAGAAAATCACAGTTTAAACCTTACCGCATTTTATACGCCTAACCGAAGAGGTAAAACTTCTGCTAACACGCAAGAGGTTTACGATTTAAAAGATACACAGTATAACTCGTATTGGGGTTATCAAGACGGCGAAATTAGAAATTCGCGCGTGCGTACTATAGAAGAGCCGGTTATAATGCTTAACCATTACTGGGATATTAACGACAAAACCCAATTAAATACCAACGTTGGCTACCAGTTTGGAGAAATTGGTAACAGCCGTTTAGGTTATGATAATGCACCAAACCCGGATCCTTCTTACTACCAATCTTTGCCTAGTTACCATTTAGCAAATCCGGAAGGACCTAATTACGCAAGTGCTTTCTTGGCCGGACGCGAGTTTCGACAAGACGGACAGATAGATTGGTATAATTTATATGAAACTAATGTTTTATACGGTGGTACATCGCGCTACTATTTATATGAAGACCGTAACGATGATAAACAGTTAATGGTTAATACTATTTTAACTTCAGACATTAACGATAATATCCGTTTAAACGGAACTTTAAGCTACCGTAATTTAAACTCACACAATTTTGCCAATATGCTAGATTTGTTGGGTGGTAACGGTTACTTAGACGTAGATACGTATAACCAAGGAGATGAAGCGCAAAGCGATTTAAACAATCCTAACCGCGTAGTTGGTGAAGATGATATTATGAAGTATAACTACGAATTAGATGCTTCAGAATATAATGCTTTTGCACAAGGACAATTCCGTTACAACAAAGTAGATTTTTACGTTGGTGCTAACGTAGGCAAAACTACTTACCAGAGAAACGGTTTGTATAAAAACGGAAGCTATCCGGAAAACTCTTTAGGAAAAAGTGAAGAATTAGACTTTACTACTTATGGTGCCAAAGTTGGTGCTACCTATAAGATTACCGGTAGACACATGATAGATGTAAATGCGGCTTATATGACAGATGCGCCAACCTTACGAAGCTCTTTCTCTAATTCGCGTCAAAATAATATGACGGTAGATGGCTTGACGGAAGAGATTAGTCAAAATATAGATGTAAGTTATATTTATAGATCACCAACTATAAAAGGTAGGTTAACTGGTTTTTACACTAAGGTAGAAGATGCAACAGAAATTTCTTTCTTCTATGCAGATGGTATTTCCGGTTTAGGAAGAAATGTAACTACAGCTTTTGTACAAGAAGTTTTAAGCGGAATAGACAAACGCCACGTTGGGGCAGAATTGGGAATAGAAGCTCAAATTACCCCAACCATTAAATTAAAAGGAGCGGCAGCATACGGACAGTATACTTATGATAACAATCCTGAACTATACTTAACTTCAGACGATTTTGAAGAGCAATTAGATTTAGGAAAATCCTATTTAAAAGATTATAAAATTGCCGGTGGGCCGCAACAAGCTTACCAGATTGGTTTTGAATACCGCGACCCGGATTACTGGTGGTTTGGTGCAACCAGCAACTTTTTCTCTAATGCGTATGTAGATGCTTCCCCAATTACTCGCTCACAAAACTTCTATTTAGATAGTGACGGCATTCCTTTTGGCGATTATAATGAAGAAACTGCGCGCGAGTTGTTAAAACAAGAAGAATTTGACGACTACATGCTTGTAAACTTAGTTGGTGGTAAATCTTGGAAAGTAGGAGATTACTTTGTAGGTTTCTTTGCAACTATTAATAACGTTTTTGACGAGAAATACAAAACCGGTGGTTATGAGCAAGGCAGAAGTGCTAATTACCAAAACTTAGTAGAAGACAATAGTCACGATACGCGCGTTTTTGGACCTAAATACTGGTATGGTTATGGTACCACTTATTATTTAAACGTATACCTTAGATTTTAATAAAATATAAATTAGAATAACACTTAATTATGAAAACAGTAAAGAACCTTAAAATTTTAAGCATCCTTTTTTTAGGATTGTTCGCTACGTCTTGTGTGCAGGACGACGATTTCGATACGCCGCCAATCAATTTTGATGAGCCTAATATTGATGTTAATTTTACTATTCAAGCAGTAAAAGAATTGGCAGAAAATGAAGAAGTGCCAATAGAAATTACAGCAGGAGAAGATTCTGAGCAAGATCTATATATAGAAGGTTACGTGATCTCTAATGACGAGCCGGGTAACTTTTATAAAACTTTAATTATACAAGATGCTCCGGAAAATCCAACTGCAGGGATTGCTATTTCTACAGAAGCTTCCGATTTATATACACGTTTTGAGCCGGGAAGAAAGATTTACTTCCGTGTAAACGGTTTATATAGTGGAGACTATGCTAATTTGCCAACTATTGGTACGCAAGATGGCGACCAAGTTGGTAGAATAAGCGTTACAGAATTTGAAGATCGAATAGCACGCTCTGGCACAAAAGAAGAATTGGTGCCTACCGTAATTGGTATTGATGAGATTGCTGACGAGTACTTGAATACTTTAGTGAAGTTTGAAAACGTACAGTTTGAAGAAGCTTTAATTGGTGAGTCTTACGGTAATACTAACGATAATTTTAACGTAAACCGTACCATAGAAAACTGTGACGGAGAGACTATCATAATGAGAAATAGTGGTTACTCTAACTTTAAAAATATGTTGTTGCCAACTAAAAATGGCGACTTGACCGCTGTATTGAGTTTATTTGGTAGCACTTACCAACTTACTATTAGAGACCCTGAAGATGTAAACTTTACGGAACCACGTTGTGGCGCTATCTTTAAGCAAAACTTTGAAGGAGAAGAAGTAGATCCCGGTACAGACATTCAGATAGAAGGTTGGACCAACGTAAATGTAAATGGTGGAAGCAGAGTATGGCAAACCAGAGAGTTTAGTAATAACGCTTATGCGCAAACCAGTGCTTTTGGTTCTGGCGAAGATCCTTACGAAGCGTGGTTAATAACTCCTGCTGTAAGTCTTGCAGACCTTAGTGAAGCTACTTTAAACTTTACGTCTAACGATGGCTATTACAACGGCGATGCGTTAAGTGTTTTAGTATCTTCAGATTTTAATGGCGATGTAGCAGCAGCTACTTGGACAGACGTAACCGAGCAAGCAACTATTGCTAGCGGCGATGAAAATGGCTACGGAGACTTTATCTCTTCAGGAGATATAGATATTTCTAGCTTTGCTGGTCAGGATGTTTATATTGCCTTTAAATATTTAGGCGGTGCAAACGGTGTAAGCACTACTTACCAGATAGATAACATTCGTGTGTTAGGACAATAAGAAGTTTATTTAGCAATAAATAACCAATATATAAAAACCCGCTTGTAAAGAGCGGGTTTTTTACTTGTTGAAGTTAGGGTAAAATCGAGCTTAGAAAAAAATAACTTTTATCTAAATCTCCAAGGGGTTTAAGCCCCTTGCATGGCTTTGATGTCAAATTCCCGGAAAGAACTTTAGTCTCTTGACATACAATATTATCAAGTCAACTAAGCGTTTGCAAGTAAAACTTTTTCATAAAAAAATCCTTCCTGAAGTTTCAAGAAGGATTTTTTATTTGTATCATTTTCAAGCTTCCGCGGAAGCGATATTAGTAACGGTAATAATCTGGTTTAAACGGTCCTTTTACTTCTACACCAATATATTCTGCTTGGTCTTGGTTTAACTCCGTTAATTCTACTCCAATTTTTTCTAAGTGTAATTTAGCAACCTTTTCGTCTAAATGTTTAGGTAGCATATACACTTCGTTTTTATAATTTTCAGAGCGGTTCCATAATTCTATTTGTGCCAAAGTTTGGTTGGTAAATGAATTACTCATTACAAAACTCGGGTGGCCGGTGGCGCAACCTAAATTAACCAATCTACCTTCTGCCAACAGAATAATATCGTTGCCATTTACAGTATATTTATCTACTTGTGGTTTTATTTCGTCTTTGGTATTACCGTGGTTGTCGTTTAACCAAGCAACATCAATTTCGTTATCAAAATGACCTATATTACAAACAATTGTTTTGTCTTTCATAGCTTCAAAATGTTCGCCGCGTACAATATCTTTATTCCCGGTTGTGGTAATTACAATATCTGCTTTTGGCAATACGGTCTCTAGTTTTTTCACTTCAAAACCGTCCATTGCAGCTTGTAGCGCACAAATAGGATCTATTTCGGTAACGGTAACTATAGAGCCTGCGCCTCTAAAAGAAGCTGCGGTACCTTTACCAACATCTCCATAACCGCAAACTACAACACGTTTTCCCGCCAACATAACATCTGTA
This sequence comes from uncultured Mesonia sp., assembly GCA_947494545.1. Lineage (GTDB taxonomy): Bacteria > Bacteroidota > Bacteroidia > Flavobacteriales > Flavobacteriaceae > Mesonia. The sequence goes on from CANLVH010000007.1 coordinate 92,865, forward strand.
GCACGTCTTATTGCGTCTACAGCGCTTTCTCTACAACCGTATTTGTTATCAAATTTAGACTTGGTAACCGAGTCGTTTACGTTAATGGCCGGCATTGGCAGAGTGCCATTTTTCATACGCTCGTATAAACGGTGTACACCGGTTGTTGTTTCTTCAGACAAACCTTTAACGTCTTTTGCCAACTCCGGGTAGTTGTCTAAAACCATATTGGTTAAATCGCCACCATCGTCTAAAATCATATTAAGTGGTTGGCGGTCTTCGCCGAAAAACAAGGTTTGCTCTATACACCAATTAAACTCTTCTTCGGTCATTCCTTTCCAAGCATAAACGGGAATTCCTGCTGCTGCAATTGCTGCCGCTGCGTGGTCTTGTGTAGAAAATATATTACAAGAGCTCCAAGTTACATCTGCTCCCAATTCTACCAAAGTTTCTATTAAAACAGCAGTTTGCACGGTCATATGCAAACATCCTGCAATACGAGCGCCTTTAAGCGGTTGTTCTTCTTTATATTCTTTCCGTAAAGCCATTAAACCCGGCATTTCGGCTTGTGCTAATTCTATTTCTTTTCGTCCCCAATCCGCAAGCGAAATATCTTTCACTTTATAGGCCACATAATTCTCAGTTTTCGTACTCATATGCTTATATTTGTTATATTCAACTTAAGTAAGTGCAAAAATAAACATTATCTACCAAAACCTATGGCTCTTTACAAAACAATAACAGTTGATAAAGACACTAACGTCTTCATTTGGAAAATAGAAGAGACTTACGATTGGTTAAAAAAAGATGTGCAACTTACCGAGCATTGTCAAAATAGGGTAGATAGCATGAAGTCTGAAATACATAAACGTGGTTTTATGAGTATCAGGCATTTATTGGCAGAAGCAGGTTATACCGACCACGATTTGTATTATGACGAAACCGGAAAACCGCATTTGCGCGATAATAACTATATTTCTATCACCCATTCTTATGAGTTTAGCGGAATTATAATCAGTAAAAAACCTATAGGAATTGATATTGAAAAACAACGCGCCAAAATCTTAAAAATAGCGCATAAATTTACTCCTTTAGAAGAGTATTATACCTTGGCTAACGAAGATGCTTTAATACGAAAACTTACCATAGTTTGGGGCGCTAAAGAAGCAATTTATAAATTGGTAAATATTCCCGGTTTACTATTTTTGCACCATATAAACGTAAAAGATTTTGATTTTGAAACCAGCACAACTACTGCAAAAGTGCGGTGTCAAGCTACAAAAGAGAAATTTAAATTACATTTTCTTGAGTTTGAAGGTTTTACTTGTGTTTACGCACTTACTTTAGCTTAAACTGAAATTTCTTAGCATGGTAAAAATCAATAGTTTTCTAAAAGATCTTAGGTTAAATAAAAGTTTGCTTGGTATTTTGGTAGATCCAGATAAATTACCGGTAGAAGATGTTGCTTTATTGCTGCAAAACCTACCCAAACAAACCACGCATTTACTAGTTGGTGGCAGCACAGTAGAAAAAGACAAAACACAAATTTTAATTAAAGCTATAAAAGCTGCAAGTGCTTTACCGGTAATAATTTTTCCGGGAGATTACGCACAAATTAGCGCCCAAGCAGATGCTTTATTGTTTTTATCTTTACTTTCCGGTAGAAACCCCGAGTATTTAATTGGTCAACAACTAAAAGCCGTAAAATATTTGCAAAAAATCAACCTAGAAGTAATTCCTACCGGATATATATTAATAGATGGCGGCAAAACAACGGCCGTAGAAAAAGTGAGTCAAACCAAACCTATGTCCCAAGAAAACTGCAAGGCAATTGTAGAAACTGCTTTGGCTGCAGAGTATATGGGCAAAACTTTAGTTTATTTAGAAGCCGGCAGTGGCGCAAAAAAATGTGTAAATCCAACTATTGTTAAAGCTGTTGCGGAAGCGGTAAAAATTCCGGTAATGGTTGGTGGTGGCATAAAAACCCAAGAACAGCTAGCGGCAGTTTATAAAGCCGGCGCAAAAATGGCCGTTGTAGGAACGGCTTTCGAAAACGATTTAAAAACAGTAAAAACCAAAATCAATGAAAATATCTGTAGAACTTACACTCACTCCCATACAAGATGATTACGAACCGGCTATAAAAAACTTTATAAAAAAATTGCGAGCTTCGGGGTTAAAGGTAATCGAAAATCCGTTAAGTACACAGGTTTATGGCGATTATGATAGAGTTATGCAATTGCTTACCACAGAGGTAGAAACGGCATTAGAATCTGTAGAAAGAGGCTTGATTCATATAAAGATTGTAAAAACGGACAGAAGTAATTATGAACCAGGTTTTTGATTGGGTTTTTAGTCAGTATTACGAAGTTCCTGTTCATTTAATTGTTTTAGAACTCATAGCCGTTTTGTTTGGTGTGCTGAGTGTTGTGTACGCCAAAAAAGATAATATTTGGGTTTATCCAACCGGCATGATAAGCACAATTATATTTGTTTACATTCTGGCAATTTACGGCCTGTTGGGCGATATGCTTATCAATGCTTATTACTTTAGTATGAGTGTTTACGGATGGTATATTTGGACCAGAAAAGTAGATGCCGAATATTATACACCAATAACCCGCACCACAAAAAAAGAGAAAAAGCAATCTGTTTATATATTTTTGGCTACCATAGCTAGTGTAGCGCTTATTTATCAAGTTTTTGATAAATGGGAAAGCTGGATTTCGTATACCGATATTTTAACCACTTCTATATTTTTTGTAGGAATGTGGCTAATGGCCAAGAAAAAACTAGAAAACTGGACCTATTGGATTATTGGCGATATAATCTCTATTCCGCTTTACTTTTTTAAAGGTCTTGCTTTTAGCGCGATACTTTATATATTGCTCACCATTATTGCAATTTATGGTTATATCTCATGGAAAAAACGCTTGAACAAACTCCCGCAAACTGTTTAAAAATAGTGCTTTTTGGTCCGGAGTCTACCGGAAAAACAAGTCTGGCAAAACAACTGGCAGAATATTATAAAACCAATTGGGTGCCGGAGTTTGCCCGAGATTATTTACAGAAAAAATACGACGATTCTGGTATTATCTGTGAGCCGCATGATTTGGTTCCTATTGCAAAAGGACAAATAGCTACAGAAAACAAATTGGCCAAAACAGCCAATAAAGTTTTGTTTTGCGATACTAATGTTTTGCAAACTTATGCCTACGGTCAAGTATATTATCTTAATTTTGAAAACGAAATTTTAAAAAAAGCGATAGAAAGACATCATTACGACTTGTATTTGCTAACCAATATAGACATTCCTTGGCAGGAAGACGATTTGCGCGATAAGCCGGACGAAAGAGAAGAAATGTATGCACATTTTAAAAATGTTTTAGAGAAAAGACAACTTCCATTTATTTCCGTAAAGGGAAATAAAGAAGAACGTTTGCAACAAGCCGTAAATGCCATAAACAAATTAATGCCTAATCAATGAAAGAATATAAATTTACCGAAACAGACTTAGAACAAATTGAAAAACACGGTTTAAAACGGCCGGTTGTAGAAAAACAATTGCAAACCTTTCGGGAAGGTATTCCTTATGTAGAGTTGGTAAGTGCTGCCGGAATTAATAATGGCATTTTACAAGTAGACGAAAATCAAAAGAATTTTTACCGGCAAATCTATGATAATGCCGAGCTAAAAAAATTAAAGTTTGTACCGGCAAGTGGCGCAGCTTCTAGAATGTTTAAGTTGCTGTTTGCTTTTGTTAAAGAATACGATTACAAAAAAGAAACTTTACAAGACTTTTTAAAGCAAGAAAAATGGCTTCCGCTTCAAGCTTTTACAGAAAGTATAAAAACCTACGCTTTTTATCCGGAAGTAGAAAAGGTTATTAAAGAAGAGCATTCTAATTTTGACGAGTTATCGCAAGACCAGCAATTTTATTATTTGGTAGAAGCCTTGCTATACCACAAAAAGTTACAATACGCATCTTTACCAAAAGGTTTAGTACCGTTTCATAGATACGAAAATACGGCGGTTTCTGCTTTTGAAGAACATTTGTACGAGGCTGCAGATTATGCTTGTTGCGATAATAAAGCCTACTTGCATTTTACGGTTGCAAAAGAGCATTTACCGGTTTTTAAAGAAACATATTCGCAGATAAAAGATAGGGTAGAGCAAGAAACCAAGGCGGCTTTTACAGTAGAATATTCTTTTCAGGAAAAATCTACAGATACCATTGCGGTAAATTTTGATAACAGTCCGTTTAGGCAAGAAGACAACAGTTTGTTGTTTAGACCGGGCGGGCACGGCGCTTTAATAGAAAATTTAAACAAAGTAGATGCCGATTTAATTTTTATTAAAAACATAGATAACGTACCCGTGCGCAAACATCTTAACAAGGTTTGTTATTATAAAAAAGTTTTAGGCGGAATTTTACTAGAAGTACAAAACGAAATTTTTGATATTCTAAACAGTTTAGACAAACAAGGCTTTAGCAAACTGCTTTTAAACCGCGCCAATAATTTAATACAAGAAAAATTAAGTTTGGCGGTAAAATTAACTACCGAAAATGAAGTAAGAGCCTATTTAAATAGACCTATTCGCGTTTGCGGAATGGTAAAAAATCAAGGCGCTCCGGGCGGCGGACCTTTTTGGGTAAAAGACGGGAAAGGAGAAATTTCTTTACAAATTGTAGAAGGAGCCCAAATTGATCCCAATGATGCAGCACAACAAAAAATTGTAAAAGATGCAACGCATTTTAATCCGGTAGATATTGTTTGCGGCGTTAAAAACTATAAAGGAGAAAAGTTTGATCTGCATCAATTTATAAATCCTAATAAAGGTTTTATTACCAAAAAATCTAAAAACGGCCAACAATTAAAAGCTTTAGAACTTCCCGGCCTTTGGAATGGCGCTATGGCTTATTGGAATACCATTTTTGTAGAAACGCCTTTGCTTAGTTTTAATCCGGTAAAAACCGTTTTAGATTTAGGCAAACCCAGCCACCAAACTAACTAGATTATGTTTGCACCAAAACAACTTTTGCAAGAAGTTACCCACTCGGCTACTTTAAGCGGTGGTCCTGGCGGGCAACACGCCAATAAAGCCAGTACCAAGGTTGTTTTACAATGGGATTTGGAAAATTCTGACGTCTTTACGGAAAAACAAAAAGAACGTTTACGTCAAAAATTACAAAACCGACTTACAAAAAATAACCAACTACAATTAGCAGCAGATAGCTCTAGAAGCCAGCATAAAAATAAGAAATTGGTTAATAAGCGTTTTTTAAAATTAATTGAAAATGCCCTAAAAGAGCCCAAGAAGCGTAAGAAAACCAAACCCTCTAAAGCGCAAAAACAAAAGCGTTTAAAGGACAAAAGACAACATTCCGAAAAGAAAAATCGCAGAAAAACTCCGGATTTTTAAAAATTGGCATAGCGCCATCTGTGGTAATATTCCACAGCTAATGTGTAGAAAATTATAATTCTCTACACATTTTTTGTTTTCGCCTTTTAGATGTGAAACTTGTGTAAAACACTGTTATGTATATACTTAGATTCTTATTTGAAGTGTTTTTTAAGAGCTGGCATAGATTTCTCATTACCTTCCGTAAAGAAAACCACTAAAACTTTTAAACCATGAAAAAGTTTACGATAACCGCCTTTATAGCAATAGCTTTTTTAAGCTTTACGGAACTGAAAGCTCAAGAGAGCAAGCTTACTAAAGCTGTAGCGTCTAAAAGTAATTCTTTAGCTCAAAACAACTATAAGCAAATTTCTAAAAGCGACTTGCCGGAATTTATTCAAGAAAAAGTTGAAAAAAATTACCAAGAAGCCAAAATAGAGGAGGTTTATCAAGACTACCAAAAAAATTATAAAATTGTATTAAAGTTGGAAGACGTGAACGCCAGCAATACAGTATATCTTAGCCAAAAAGGAGAAATACTCCGCAAATAGTCTAATTTCAACCATTAACACTAACCAACACTTATTAACCCCAACCAAAAACCAACCAAGATGAAGAAGCAAACAATAACCGTCATTTTAGTATGTGCATTAATCGGTTTTCCGCTGGTTAAAGTACAAGGCGGCCAAGCAGAAGTTGCAAAACCACTTAGCGAAATTTTAGTTAACGAGTTTCAACCTATTAAAACCACAAAAGTTCCTACTGCCGTTAAAAAAGCCATTGCCGAAGATTTTTCTGGCGCAACACTAACCAAAGCTTTTAGTAACGATAGTAAAGAGTATAAACTGGTTTTAAAGTTGAATGGTCAATCGCAGGCCAAAACAGTATTTGCGAACCAAAACGGTAAGTGGATAAGAAGACCCCAAGTCTAAATTTAGTTTTTAAGCTCTAATAAAAAGCTTAGTATTTGGTTAAGATTGGAAAAGACTGTCAAAATTTTTTGACAGTCTTTTTTATGTATTATTTGTACCTTAGCGAGAAGATGAATTCGTAAATTTGTAAAAAAACAGCCGGGTGAATAGTATTTTGTTAGTAGAAGATGATGTAGCGTTTTGCAAAATGCTTGAGAACTTTTTAACCAAAAAAGGTTATGCGGTAGATTCTTGTTTTTCTACAGAAGAGGCTTTAAACTTGTTAGAACAAAATACCTATCAACTTATTTTAACAGATGTACGTTTACCGGAAAAAGAAGGTACTGCGGTATTAGAGGTGGTAAATAGAAAAGGCTTAAAAACACCGGTAATTTTAATGACTAGTTACGCCGAAGTAGACAAAGCTGTTGAGGTCATGAAAAAAGGCGCTTTAGATTATATTTCTAAACCCATAAACCCGGAAAAACTTTTAAATCTTGTAGAAAAAGCCACGCAAACTACACCAACAGAACCACAAAAAAGTCCTGCCTCTCAAAGAGAGAAAACGGCAACTTCTGTAGATTTTGTAGAAGGTGTAAGTGATGCTTCCAAAAAGTTGAATAATTACATACGGTTGGTTGCGCCAACCCCAATGTCTGTTTTAATTATTGGTGAGAGCGGTACCGGAAAAGAATATGTTGCCAAAAAAATACATAAACAAAGCAAGCGTAAAGAAGAAGCTTTTATAGCCGTAGATTGTGGCGCAATACCTAAAGAAATAGCTTCTAGCGAATTTTTTGGCCATATAAAAGGTAGTTTTACCGGTGCCATTCAAGATAAAGTTGGGCATTTTCAAGCTGCAGATAAAGGCACTTTATTTCTAGACGAAATAGGAAACTTAAACTACGATTTGCAAATGCAATTATTACGGGCTTTGCAAGAACGTAAAATTAAACCCGTAGGTAGCAACCAAGAAATAGAAGTAGACATTCGGGTAATTACCGCTACCAACGAAGATTTGAAAAAAGCTGTGGAAGCTGGAAATTTTAGGCAAGATTTGTACCACCGCCTTAACGAATTTTCTATAGAAGTACCGGCTTTAAAAAATAGAAAAGAAGATTTACCGCTTTTTGCCAATTATTTTTTAGAAAAAGCAAATGTAGAATTAGATAAAAATATTATTGGCTTTACGGAAGAAGCTCTGGCTGTTTTTAGTACCTATGCTTGGCCGGGCAACTTACGCGAAATGCAAAATAGCATTAAACGAGCCGTTTTACTTACCGAAGAAAAACTTATTAGTAAAGAAAACTTACCACAGGAATTGTTGCAAAACAACGCGCCAAAAGAAAGCTACGGACTTTTTAAAAACAAAAATGAGGAAACCTTAATTTTGCAAGCCTTAGAACAAGCAGATGGTAATAAAAGTAAAGCTGCACGTCTTTTAGATATAGACAGAAAAACGCTTTATAACAAATTAAAACAATACGATATAGATTTATAAGTAGTGATTTTCTTGAAAATTTAAGCTAATTGTTACTAATTATCTTAAATTTATTAAAATAATTAAAAAAATTACTACCATGCGATGTTTGTGTTTAATCTTAATGTTATTGGTATCGCTTAACAACCAAGCACAAACCACCACCATTCCTGATGCTTCTTTTGAGCAAGCTTTACTAAATTTACAAATAGACTCTGACGGGCAGTTAAATGGGCAGGTATTAACCGCAGACATCAATACAATCACTGTTCTGGAAATTGGTAACAGAGGAATTCAAGACCTAACCGGAATAGAAGATTTTACAGCCTTGGAAGTTCTAAATTGTGCCGATAATAATTTAACTTTTTTAGATGTAAGTGCAAATCTACAACTTAAAGAATTATATGCCGGCAATCCCGGCGAATTGCCGGAAAATAGCTTTTCTAGCATAGACTTAAATAGCAATAATTTGTTAGAAGTGCTTTGGCTTAAAAACATACCGGAGCTAGAAAACATCTATTTAAAAAACTCCAATAACGCTATCTTAACAGATGTAAATATAACTTGTAGCATAGAAGGGGCAGCTTGCAATACGGCAATTTGTATAGAAGTAGATAATGTACAAGCCGCCAATAACAGTCAAGCGCCATACGCATCTTGGGCATTTGATACCGGCGCAAACTTTTCGGAAAATTGTAATTTACAAACATTAAAAAAAGTAAAAGAAAGCATAAAATTTTTTCCCAATCCCACCTCCGGAGAGGTGTTTATTGCCAACCAACATCAAGAAATGCAAAGCTTACAAGTTTTTGATATAGCGGGAAAATTGGTACAAGAAATTTCTACCAAAAATATATCGGCCTTTTCTATGAGAAAATATCCTGCCGGCTTGTATTTTTTAAAGTATAGATTAGGCAATAATTTTGGAGTGCAGAAAATTATTAAACGTTAGCCTCGACTTTTAGCTCGTTTAGAAGTTTTTCTATAGCTACTACGCTTTCTTCTACCAAGCTAAGTACTTGCTGTTTTTCTAAGTTTAATTCGTGTTGGCGTTCTAGAGGTTCTACTATTTTAATTACCTTTTCTGCCTTTAACTGTCTAAACATTGGTAGCATTTTATGTGCTGTAAAAGCAATTTTTTGATAATCTTTTTCTTTAGCTGCCGCGTTAAGGTTCTTACAGTTATCGCGCGTGTTGTCTATAAAAGTTTGTAATAACAATTTTAGAGCATCGGCATCGTTATCCGTAAAAATCTTTAAATCTTCTAAAGAGTAATTTTGCGCATTGTTTTTACGGAAAGTTTTTCGGTTTGTCTTTTCGGTAGCGGTAGGCAGGTCTAAAATTTTTGCAATGGTCCGTAGCAACTCATTAGAATGGAAAGGTTTTATTAAATTGGTGGCAAAGCCTTTTTTAATATAGATTTTTGCAGGAACTTCGGTTCTCCCCGACAGGGCAATTACTGGTATGTCTTTACTGTATTTTTTCTCTTTTAATTTTCTAAGCAATTTAAAACCATTTAATCCCGGCATCTGAATATCTGTTAAAATCAAATCGAATTGCTCTTTCTTTACCAACTTTATAGCTTCTTTCGGGTTTTGTGTGGCGGTAAAACTAAAACCATTTTGTTTTAAAATTTCGCTATTTAAAGCAAGTTGGGTTTCTTCGTCATCTATTAGCAACAGTTTTTTATTGCGGGTGTTGGTAATTTTAATTTTATTTTTTTCGTTGTCTGTATAGGTACGTTTGGCATTTTCTACCGGAATAAAAATGCTAAAAGTACTGCCTTCTCCTTCTTTACTCTCTAATTCTATACTACCGCCCAAAAGGTTTATTAATCTTTTGGTAATGGCCAAACCAAGACCGGAGCCGCCATATTTTTTTTCTATAGAGGTGCCGGCCTGCGAAAACTCGTTAAAAATTATTTTTTGTTTTGCTTTGCTAATGCCAATTCCGGTATCTGCAATGCTAATTTTTAGCTTATCGCCGCTTAGAGAGCTGGTATCTAAATTTGCTGTAATGGTTATAGTTCCGTTTTCCGTAAACTTATAGGCGTTCCCAATCAAGTTCATCAAGACTTGTTTAATTCTAAAGGGATCACTAAAATAATTCTTGTCTAAAGCATCGCTACACCTAAAATTTACTTGTACGTTTTTTTCGTTTTCTGAAGGTATAACGCCTTCTATGCTGTCTTTAAGTAAGTTCTTAGGATTAAAAGGTAATTTTTCTATAAGCACTTTACCAGATTCCAGTTTAGAAAACTCCAATAAATCGTTTACCAGATGCAAAATATAAACAGAAGATTTTTGCAATTGCTGTAAATAATGTTCTTGCTTCTCTGTTAAGTTGGTGTTTTTGAGTAAGTCTGCATAACCGCTAAGCGTATTTAACGGCGTGCGCAAGTCGTGCGTAACAGTTGCCATAAATTGCTCGCGGCGCTTTAAAAGTAATTCCGCGTAAGCTTTTGCTTTTTCTAACTCTTTCCGGTAACGTTGGCTGCGGTTGGTGTCTTTTAAGATGAGCAGTACAAATACAAAAACGGTAATTACACAGGCAATGGCCAGAAGAACAATTATGGTAGATGTTTCTTCAATAATTTTTTGCGATTTGTTAAATTGAGCGACAGACTGTTGTATCTCATCCCGTTCTATTTCTGCCCTAATTTTACGCAGTTGTAACGATAATTCTTGATCGTTTTTAATGAGGTCGTTTATCTTTACCAACACTTCTTCGCGGTAACGTTCTTCTTCTGCTTCCATCTCGCTAAGAACGTTTTTCAAAGTGTTTACAAGAGAGTCGGCAGATTGTTGGGTTAGTCGTTCTGCATTATCTTTTTTGGCATATTCTAGCCATTTCACCAAAGCCCGACGCGCATGCGGATTGTAATTTTTAAGCAGTTTGTTGTAATCCTGACTTTCAAAAATATAATTTACTTCTTGCAAACGGTTTAAAACCCTGTCGTAATAATTGTTACTGGCGTTCTTCTTTCTGACTTCCAACAAATCCAACAAGTTTTGTTTTTTTAAGCTTAAAAGTTTTTGCAAACTGTCTAATTCTACTTTAATTTCTCTTTCGGTATAAAGATTTTTTAAAGAGTCTACCAAACTACCAATAGTATCTAATTGCCGATTGAATTTTGGCAAATTTTCTTTCTCGTTATTCTGTATAATACTGCGTCCAATAGACTCTGCCGTATACAAACTGGTAACCGCTTTACTAATTAAAAGCAACTTTTGCTGGCTGGTAGTATTAAGTCGGTTTGCCTCGTTAAGCGCTAAAGTCTTATTGTAAATAAACCAAACCGAAGCTCCGGCAAAAACCGTTAATAATATATAGCCAATTACTACTTTTAAGGCAATAGATTGTTTGGTGTTTTTAGGCATAGAACAAAAGTAAGGCGCGTAAGTTTAAATGTCTGTTTATATATTGCAAATTACATATTATTTAATAGATTTGCGGCAAATCTCAAAAGGGGTGCCGCAAATTTTTGTAGGCTGAGATCATACCCAAAGAACCTGGGCAGGTAATGCTGCCAAGGGACAGAAAGCTTGCTAGCGGCTTTCTAACGTATGTACTCCTGGTGAAAACTTAAAGAAGAGTTTTATCAGGATTTTTTATTTTATGTATAAACCAAAATGAATAATAGCCCCTTTTATTCGTGAAAATTGTATTACGAATGAAAAATGTATTATTTATTGCAGGCTTTTTTTTAAGTAGCCTTTTTAGTTTTGCGCAAAGCACTTTTACCCTTTCAGGGAAGGTTACTAGCGGCCAAGAACCTTTGCCGGGCGTTAGTGTTTATCTGGAAAATACCCAAGAAGGCACGCTTACCAACATGCAGGGCGAGTACCAATTAGAACTTTCGCAAGGTCAACATACTTTGTTATTTACTTACGGAAACACCAAAAAAGTTTCGGTAGATATCACAGAAGATACCAAATTAGATGTAGATATGGCCGAAGTGATAGAAAGCCTTGAAGAAGTGTTTTTATCTTCCATTCGCGTAGAAGCAGATTCTCCCATTACACACAGTAATTTAACTAAAGAAGAGATAGAAGACCGAAATTTGGGACAAGATATTCCAACTTTAATGAATTATTTACCCTCTGTGGTAACTACTTCAGATGCCGGAGCAGGAATTGGATATAGCGGAATGCGCGTCCGCGGAAGCGATGGCACCAGAATAAATGTTACTATAAACGGCGTTCCGTATAACGATGCAGAAAGTCAAGGTGCTTTCTGGGTAAACTTGGGAGATATTGCTTCTTCCGTAGAAAACTTACAATTGCAACGCGGGGTAGGAACTTCTACTAACGGCGCTGGGGCTTTTGGCGCAAGTTTAAACATTTTAACAGATAAATATAACGAAGAAGCTTACGCTGAAGTTGCCAACAGCTTTGGTTCGTACAACACGCATAAACATACCGCAAAATTTAGTACCGGTTTGTTTAACCAACATTGGGAGTTTTCCGGACGAGCCAGTTTGATAGAAAGTGACGGTTATGTAGACCGGGCTGCAACAGAGCTAAAATCGTATTATTTGCACGGCGCTTATGTAAAAGACAACACTTTGATAAAAGCGGTAATGTTTGGCGGCACAGAGCAAACCTATATGGCTTGGGATGGTATTACAAAAGACCAACTAAAAGAAGACAGAACTTATAACCCTGCCGGGGAATATACCGATGAAGATGGAAATATAAAATACTACGAAAACCAAACCGATAATTACCAACAAGACCATTACCAATTACTTTGGGACCAACGCTACAACAATTACTGGTCAACTAATGTGGCTTTGCATTATACCAAAGGTAAAGGTTTTTATGAAGAATACCAAGAAGATGCTTCTTTGCAAGCTTACGGAATGCAACCTTTTATAGCCAATGGTGAAGAAGTTACTACATCAGATTTGGTAAACAGAAAATGGTTAGATAACCATTTTTACGGAACAACGTTTAGCTTAAACTATAAAAAAGATAAAGTAGATGCCGTTTTGGGCGGAGGTTGGAATAAATACGAAGGCGATCATTTTGGCGATATTATTTATACAAGGTTTGCGCAAAATAACGATCCGTACGAGCCGTATTACTTTAACAGCGCTACCAAAACAGATTTTAATATTTATAGTAAACTTACTTATGCCATAAACGATAAATTGGCCGCTTATGGCGATTTGCAATTACGAAGCATAAAATATGATGCTGCCGGGCCATTAGAAGAAGGTATTCCGTTTCCTATAGACGACTCGTTTAGCTTTTTTAATCCAAAATTCGGGTTAACCTATGAGATAAATAAGAAAAATCAACTATATGCTTCTTTAGCAGTTGCGCACAGAGAACCTTCGCGCGCAGATTATGAAAACGCGTTATTCAGTAACAACGAAGATTTAAAAGAAGAAAAATTAACAGATTATGAGTTTGGTTACCGCTTAAATTCCGAAAACATACAACTCAACGCCAATTTGTATTATATGGATTATAAAGACCAATTGGTTTTAACCGGAGAAATTGATGCGGAAGGCGCGCAAGTAAGAGAAAATAGTGGCGATTCTTATAGATTAGGAATCGAGTTGGATGCTACCATAAAAGTAAGCGATAAGCTATTTGTAAAACCTAATGTGGCTTTAAGCCGAAATAAAAACAAAGATTTTACCGCGCGTTATAATGGCGAACAAAAGAACTTTGGCGATACAGAAATTTCTTATTCTCCTTCTGTAGTAGCCGGTAACATTATTAGCTATTTGCCGGTAAAAAACCTAGAGCTTAGTTTGCTAAGCAAATATGTAGGCGAACAATATATGAGCAACATAGAAGCAGAAGGTTCTAAGCTGGAAAGTTATTTTACAACAGATTTTAATGTGCAATACCGTTGGCAAACAGCACCTTGGTTTAAAGAAATTGTATTTACCGGCTTAATAAATAATATTTTTGATGAAAAATATGTGTCAAATGGTTACTTTTACACCTATGAAGTAGAAAACCCAAACTTAGCTTCCGGTTTAGAAACCAAAGGCGGCGCGGGTTATTATCCGCAGGCTACTATTAATTTTTTAGCCGGGGTTACCCTGAAATTTTAAGTGTTTAAACGGTAGAACAGCCTCGAAATTTCGGGGCTGTTTGTTTTTAATTGGTTATCACTAACTTTCCTTGTCCGCTTTTTTGCACACGATAGGCATATAAGGTGTAATTCAATTCTTCACCTTCTTCAAAAGTTCCGGTAAATAAATTATAGGTATTGCCTTCGCAGTCGCAGATAAGTTTTATGCCTTCTCTTTGCATATAAGAACAATTATTATCGCGCGGATGGTTAGGGTCTGCTCCGTCATAAGCCACAAAAGTATCGCCCCCGGTATTCATCACATAAATACCGCCATTACCATAATTGGGAATATATACCGGACTGGAAACAAAATTTAGACTGTTGTATTGTGGTAAGCTCAAATCTAACTGTAAGTTTACATTTACATCTAGCAAATTAGGATTGCTAATGCGGTTATCGTCACTACTGCATCCGTAAAGTAAAAGTAAACACACTGCAAAAGGAAAAAATACTTTCATAAAAATTTAAAATTTGGTTTGCAAGATAACATGATTGCTAAGCTTGGTAAAATTTATTATCTTTGCTTAAAGCCGAATCCCACTTGTTGGGATTCTTTTTGTATATATAAACGACAATGTTATGAGTAAAGTATCTTATTATACCGCAGAAGGTTTGAAAAAACTAAAAAGCGAGTTGTCTCAGTTAAAAGACGTAGAACGGCCAAAAGCTTCACAAGCCATTGCCGACGCTAGAGATAAAGGAGATTTGAGTGAAAATGCCGAGTATGATGCGGCCAAAGAAGCCCAAGGTTTGTTAGAGTTAAAAATATCTAAGCTAGAAGAGGTGGTAGCCAACGCCAGAGTAATAGACGAGTCGCAATTAGATACTTCTAAAGTGTTAATTCATAGCACGGTAAAAATAAAAAACCTTGCTAACAAAATGGAGGTTACCTATAAATTGGTAGCACAAAGCGAAGCAAATTTAAAAGCAGGAAAAATATCTGTAGATTCTCCTATAGGAAAAGGACTTTTAGGTAAGAAAGTTGGTGAAAAAGCAGAAATTCAAGTGCCTAATGGTACGATGACTTTCGAGGTTTTAGAAATAAGCCGTGATTAACAAAGAAAATTAGTTACCGAAATAAAAAAAGTCCCAAATGTCGGGGCTATTTTAAATTTAAAGAGGCTGTTGCAAAAATATTGCAACAGTCTCTTTTTTTAAGTAGGTAATTTAAGTTTAGCGTTTTAGGGTTATGTGCGAAGTATAGGTTTCTTTATTGCCTTCGTAAATAAATTCTACCCTAAACCAATAATCGTTAGAAGGTAAATTTTTATTATTTAAAGTACCGTCCCAACCTCTCGAATTTGGTTTAAGCCCGGTTATCAACTTTCCGTAACGATCAAAAATATAGATTTTAGCATTTGGGTGCTCTTTTAAATCTGCAATATTCCATGTGTCGTTTATTCCATCTTGGTTTGGTGTAAAATACTTTGGATGCTTTATAACCGTTACTTTGGTAGTTGTTACGCCGCAAGAACCTGTTATGCCGCTTACTTTTACAGTATGCACGCCCGTCGGTACATTGTAAAAATTATTTTCGTATTGCCACGGCCCATCGTTAAGTTGGTATTTATAATTACCATAGCCTTTAGTGACATTTACGGTAATTTCTGCAATATCTTCAAAAGGTTGTGTTACTTCTGTATTAATAAGCGCTTGCGAAGATTCAAAAACCCTTACTTCTTCAATAGCATAATTACAATGGTTTCCTGCTTCTGCGCTTAGCATTTCGGTTTCTACGGTGTATACGCCGGGTTGTTCGGTTTGCAATTCCGGACCGCTGTGTACTAATTCGCCATCAAAATACCAATTAACTGCGTAAGCATTTGGGTCTACGCCCGAAGTTAATACCGCCGGGGCAATAACTTCTCCGCTTCGTACATCTCTACAAAGTGTTGTATTGTTTATGTTTAATTGTGGTCGCTCATAAATATGCAAACTAAATTGTTGTTTTACTCTACAAGCCATCTCGGTGTCGTCTTGCGCTACTACAAATAAAGTATAATTACCAGCCTGCGAAATATTTAAATTGGTAAGCGGTTCTTGCTCGTTAGCATCCCAATAATAATAAAGAGGATAGCCTTGTGCGTTTTCTTCCGGTAAATTATAATTACCACAACTTTCTATACTGGTAAAGCTGCTTAAATCTGGTAAACCGTTAATGTTTATGGTAAAGCTACGCTCGTTTTCGCATACAAAACGAGTCCCTACAATAGAGTAAACAAAAATTTCTTGGGTGCTAGTTATTACATCGCCGGCAAAAAGTTGAGTTCCTTGTCCGCCGCTTTCCGTAAAGTAATTACCTTTTTCCAATTCCGGTAAGGTATATTCTACACAAGCATCTATATCTTCAAAATCAGGTAATAAAACCCCGTCAAAATAAACGGTAAACGAATCTTCTTTTACACAAGAGCTAAGGTCTTCGTATTGTGCGTAAATATAAATGGTTTGCGTGCTAGAAATTAAATCTCCGGCAAACAATTCTGTGCCTTCTGCGTGGGGTTGAGTAAAATACCTGCCGTATTGCAATTGTGGCAATTCGTAAGGTTCGCATACATGCATGTCTACAAAGTTTTCTACAGGCGGCAAAGGTCTTATTTCTACTTCAAAAGAAGATTGATTGCTACAAGCGTTGGCAAAATTGTAAATGTAAATAGTTTGCGATTGTTCTATTATATCTCCGGCTTGCAATTGCGTGCCGTTAGCGTTTTCTTCCGTAAAGTAATTACCGTTATATAAAGCAGGTAAAGTATAGGTTTCATTTTCGCACAGCAACACATCTTCTAACTCATCTACTTCGGGTAAAGGCGTTATGTTTACCGTAAAGGAATTATCAAGTGTGCAATTGGGTTGCGTAGTAGTTTCGGCATAAAAATAAACCGTTTGCGAAGTGGTTATAACTTCTTGCGGTTCAAAAAGCTCTCCTTCTCCGTTTGCTTGGGTGTAAAAACCACCAACTTCTACAGCCGGTAAAGTATAATCGCCACAAGCGGTTACGTCTTGATAATCTGGAATAATTATTATATCAAAAGCATGCTCGTTTACGCAAAGGCTGTCGTCGTTGAAAATATAAACGGTTGTGGAAGAAGTAATTTCGTCTCCGGCAGCTAAAGCTTGACCGCTGGCAAAAGAATCTGAAAAATACTGTCCGTTTTCCAAAGTTGGTAATGTATAACTCTGGCAGGTAACCACATCTTCCGGTTGATCTACTTCCGGTAAGGGTAAAATATTTATAGGAAATTCTTCGTCTTTACAAACTTGACCGTCTATTTCTGCATAATAATGTAAAATGGTATTTTCGTAAAAAGCAGTGCCGGGTAAAATCTCTTCTCCGTTACCATTTGGTCCGCCCGGAGCAGTATAAAATGCGCCAGCCGGTGGACTCGGAACATTAAAACCACCGCAATGGTCTTCTTTAATACTAAAATCTTCTATTAAAATAACCGAAAAACTAGATTGGTTGCTACAACCGGTTTCTTCTGAAATGTTGTAAATATAATAAGTGCCCGATTCGTCTATAATATCGCCGGGGAAATAAGCATCTCCCTCTCCGTTAGATTCTGAAAAGTAAGAGCCGTTATTTATTTCCGGAAGAATATACGCGCTACATTCTATAACATCCGGAAGGCTGTCTACCAAAGGCGACGGATTTTTATTTATATCGAAACTTTCTATCGCAAAACAAGCCGCATTGGAAGCATTGTCTACGCGTACCCAAATTGTTTGGCTATCTATATTTTCTGGCGGATTGTAATTTTGAGGTGTTTCTATGGCATTTTCCTGGTTTAATGCATCGTTTTCTGCTACATAAAAACTGAAATTATAGCTGTTTTCATTACTCAGCAATTGACTTATTACTTGGGTAAGGTTTACTGAAGTAAGTTCTTCCGGAAAGGTACAGAAATCTATATTAGAAGGCGCGCTTATGCTTATTCCTTCGTTTACCAGAAGTTGAAAACTGCGTGTATTGGTGCAACTTGCCTGGTTTTGACTGTTATTTATCTGAATAAAAATTTCTTGGTTGCCTGCGCTTTCATAATTTTCCAGTTGGTTGGCCGGAATTTGATTATTAGCTTGCAAATCTTCTAAAGACGCAAAATAACTTAATGCATATACGTCAGGATCTAAACCTAATTGTTCTGCGTTATTGTTGGTTAGATTGTACTGATATGTTTCTGCGCCACTGGTACAAACGCTAAGGTTTTGCGGCTCACCAATGTTTAATTCGCTAATAACAATTTCGTCTGCAAAAGAGCAATTGGTAGAATTTTGGGTTATTTGCACCGAATATTCTCCCGGATTCTCTGCAAAAATTTGATTATCATTTTCGCCGTTAATTTCTTGCCCGTTATAAAACCAAGTATGTTGGTAAGCTTCCGAATTTAAACCGGTTTCTAACAACATAGAATCGCCATCGCAAATACTGGCATCAGGCCCTAAATCTAAACCGGTATCAAAACTACCACCGGATAAAAAGATAGCCGAATCAAAATTGGCATCTGTAGCATCTGCAATTACCAATCTTATTTTATAAGGTTTTCCCGGTTCTATTGCAGCAGAAGCTGTCATAACCTTCGTATACCCGCGCATGTTTAACACTGTGTTTTCTTCAAAAGGTTGGTAGCTGTCAAACAGTTCTGGGTTATCTGAGCCGCAAGTAGTATTATAAGTTTGGTCTTTTATTTCCTTTACGGAAATAGGCGTGTTGGTACCCGGTACTACAGCAAGATTGGTGGTTTCGCCGGTGGTTAAATCTGTTAGAAGAAACGCGAAAACATCGCTAGAGACGCATTGCCACTCGCCATACTCGTTAGAAGCAAAAATAAAATCGAAGTTTAAACTGCTGGAAAGCGGTGTAAACTCAAATTCTAAAAATGCAATATCGTGTAAGTCTGTGGGTTGGCCTGCTTGCGCATTAATAGCTTCTAAATAAGGGTCTGTGTTGGTGTTTAAATGATCGCTTAAGTGGTTTCCGGTGTAATCTCCTGCGCTGTGTAAAGCATCTCCTGTTCTAATTACCACGCCTTGTTCTAATGGGAAAGCACCGTTATTGTTGTTAAAGTGCGCTACCGAATTTCCGGTAGAAATTGCCGAATTAGAAATCTCGGCACAGGCATTATCCAATAAGCTGTAAACTAATTCTTCTGATCCATTGGCGGTCTGGCTTACGCTAACTCGTTGCGCAAAGCCAGAAACACCAATAAATAAAAAAATGAGAAAACACTTAAAACTCATTTGCTTCGTAAAAAATCTCGACATCAATCTCTGTCCTTTTTAAGTTGTTTTATTCGGACAAATGTAACACTTTATCGATTAAACAACACATTTAAACGTTAAAATATAAATTTTTGTTAAAAATTATGCCAATGAATTTGATTTAGGAAAGTAAGATTCTGTTCGGAAACGGCATTATAAAAGCAATACGGGAGACAGGATATTTTAAAATTCAATCAAAAAAAAATTTATTTAGCTTGAAAAAATTGCTTTTAAACGGTGGAAATGAGTAAAATACCGGTTGAAATTCTTAATTTTTTCTTAATAGAAATTCTAAAAAAGACCAAAGTAGTTTTGAGATGAACAAAAAGCTTGTAAAAATAACCAACTTTAGACGTAATTAAATGAGGTTTAAAGCTCTAATTTTTTAGCGCGAGAAAATTCCGTAAAGAAAAAATAACTATACCTTGTAAGTGTTGATATAGTTGAGGTTTCTGCAAGATTAGTAGTTTTTAATGTCTAGTTAGTAAATTAATTAAAATATTAATTGTTCTAATTTTTCTTTGGTAATGGGTTTGGTAAGTATACCTCTAACAATTTCAAAATCTTTGGCTTTTTTTTGATCTTGGTAATCTATAGAAGAAGTGGCGATATAAACTTGCGCATTGGGTAAAATATTCTTATCCTGCATTTGTTCTAAAAGTTCCCAACCATTCATTCTTGGCATATTAAGGTCTACTAAAACAATATCGTAAGCAGGATTGTTTTGCAAAAAATGTTGGAGAGCAGCTTGCCCATCTACTAAGCTTTTGAGCTGTACATCCCCATTGAGCATTTTGAACATTTTTTTTATAAGTAATTGGTAAATCTTGTCGTCGTCTATTATACAAATTCTCATATTTCTTTGCTAAAATAAAGTGTAAAGGTGCAACCTTGGCCTAAAATGCTTTCTACTTGTATGCTGCCACCCATTGCTTCCATTTGGTTTTTGCTTACAAACAAACCTAAGCCGCGCGCGTCTTTATGATCGGTAAATTTTTTATACATACCAAAAATGTCTTTGCGGTATCTTTTTAAATCTATACCAATACCATTATCTTTAATATGAATAATTTTGTGGCTAGCGTCTTCTTCAAATGTAATATTAATGATCGGGTAACGCTCCGGATGGCGATATTTGACCGCATTGGAAATTAAATTTAAGAAAATACTTTCTAAATAAGCCGGGTTAAAATCTATTTTTAAATCTTCCGGTAAATTTTCTACAATTTTTGCTTTACTGGAAGTTATCTCTTTGTGCAAAATTCTTTTTGCTTTAGCAATATATTCTTTTATAACTAAGGTTTGAATAAACACATTTTTGTTGTTTTGTATGTTTATAACCTCGTTGAGATCGTTTAAAGTTTCGTCTAGAGAATTGGTTACATCGCGTAATAAAGCATACATTTCTATACGCTCTGGTTTTTGCAGGTTTTCTTGCAATAATGATAAAATACCTTGTATGTTGCTGGTGTGTGAGCGCAAGTTGTGAGAAACTATGTAAGAAAAGTTAAGCAGGCGTTTGTTTTGCTCTAACACGGTTTGGTAAGAGCTTTGTAAATCGCGTTCTACTTTTTTCTCTTGGGTAATATCCATAGTTATCCCGCGTAGTTTTGTTACTTTACCTTTTTCGTTTTCTTGAGCTTCCACACGGGTTAAAAGGTATTTTATTTCTTTAGCGGGATTAATAATGCGAAACTCAAAGGTGGTAGTACCCGAAGTTTTCATGATTTTATCGAGCTCTTTTTTATATAAAGCTCTATCGTTAGGATGTATAAACTTATCAATGACTGCACGATTTAGAAATGTAGAAGAATCTAAACCAAAAATTTCAAATAATCTATCTGACCATATAACAGAATCGCTAGCTAGAGTATATTGCCAAAAACCTAGTTTAGATATTCTAATGGCCATTCCCATTAATTTTCTTAAATCTGATAAGCGTTGTTCTGCTTTGCGTTTTTCGGTTATGTCTTCAATTATGGCAACATGTGTATTTTTTAATTGAAGCGTTTCTAAAGGCGAGTTAGTTATTTTTGCTATAATCTGTTTTTTCTCAGTATCTGTTTTCAAATCGCAGACAAACTTATGTTTACTTTTATGAATTAGTTTTTTCTGTTCTTGATTTAAACATAAATCTTGAAGTTCAAGGCCTTCCAATTCTGTTTTGGCTATACCCAGCATTTCTGCCAGGCGTTTATTGGCTAGTTTTATTTGCCCGGTACTTGAGTTTACTAAAGCAATTCCTAAACCTGCTTGTTCAAAAATAGATTTAAATTTAATTTCAGAATCTAATAATTTACTAGCTTGATCGCTAATACGTTTTTGCAATTTAGCCGGTTTTTTTAATAATTTCTGAACCAAAAATCCGCAAAGTAAAGCCAACAGAAAACCGCTTACAAAATAAGGTATAGTTTCTGCCCACGCAAAATTATAGTTGTTGTGCCATACATATAAACTCCAATTTGTTCGTTTAATGTCTAATTTTTGGGCGTGGTCATAATTTATTTTGGTAGAGGAATCTAAAAGGTAAATTGGCTGTTTAGAAACAAGGTGGGGACTCACGATTTGCAAATGCATTTTTTCGCCATTAAAATGCGGAATCCCGGCAGTTTCAATAAGTTTTTCTAAACGTATAACTACTGCGGTAAAGCCCCAAAACTTTCCTTCTCTAGAAATTGGCAATCGCGCTATAATTCCTTTACCGCCTTGTACCAAATCTATAGGACCTACAAAATAAACATCATTTTTCTCTATGGCATTTTCTGCACTTATGCGATCAAATGTTTCATCAAAAAGATTGTAGTTATACGCAGCTTCGTTTTTATGTAACGGATAGATATGTTTAATTACACCATTTGGCACCAATTGGGTTACACTAAGATTTGGATTAGCCTTTAGGAGTTTTTTAGAAATTTCTTCAAACTCTTTTACTTCGCCATTTTCTTCAATACTAATAGATAAAGTTAGCACGGCAGAGTAGGCGGCATTTAAAGATTGTTCTATGTTTTGCTTAATAACTGTAGCTATTTGCTCCTCTTTAGTAAGTCTAAGCGCTTTAGTGTTTTTAAATTTTAAAAAACTAATAATCAAGGCAATAAGTAACATAAATAAAAAGGCAGATAATCCCGCTTTAGCAGGATTTTTTAAAAACCAAGTATTTACCTTTTTAAAAAAAGTTCTCATTTAGATAGATTAGTTGGGTGGAAGTTACATAATTTTTAGCATAGATATTAAAAAGAATTTAACAAGCAACCATTTTTTAATGGCTACATTAGTTTTAAAATTAAACTAAAAATGGCGAAAAATTATTACAATCCTTCAGATTTAAGAAAATTTAGTAAAATAAAAGACTGGAATGAAGATTTAGGCGATAAATTCTTTACTTATTACGAGAAAGTATTTGAAGAAGGTGCACTCTCGGCTCGAGAAAAATCGTTAATAGCTTTGGCGGTTTCTCACGTGGTAAAATGCCCGTACTGTATAGACGCTTATACGCAAGACGGTTTAAGACGCGGCATAACCAAAGAAGAAATGATGGAAGCCGTTCACGCCGGCGCCGCTATAGAAAGTGGAGCAACTTTGGTGCACGGCGTACAAATGATGAATAAATACGATAAACTTTCTATGTAAGTTAAAGGCTTAAAAATCTACTACTTCATAAAATCTTTACAATCTTTATGGCTACAAAATCGCTTAAAGCGCGAAAAAATAATTGGTCTAATCCCGCAAAACAGCTGGAGTTTTTAAGCAACGGCATATTTGCAGAGGGCGAGTTACCTACTTTTCAAGAAAAATTAAAAAATACCGAAGCTTTTCCGTTGAAACCTAAAAAATTAGAAATACTACAAATTAATTTAGGTTATATGTGCAACCAAGTTTGCTCGCATTGCCACGTAGACGCCGGGCCAGACAGAAAAGAAATTATGACCGTGCAAACCATTCAATATTGTTTAGAAGCCATAAAAAAAAGTGGCGCGCATACGCTAGATTTAACCGGTGGCGCGCCAGAAATGAATCCTAATTTTAGATGGTTTGTAAAAGAAGCAGCAAAAATTGGCGTACAAGATTTTATTGTACGTTCTAATCTTACCATTATTGTTGCCAACAAAAAATACCACGATTTACCGGAATTTTTTAAAAAATATAACGTTCACGTGGTATCTTCCTTACCTTTTTACAAACGCGAAAAAACAGATAAACAACGCGGAAAAGGAGTTTTTGATGCTTCTATAAAAGCTCTAAAAATGCTAAATAAGGTTGGTTACGGAAAACCAGATAGCGGTTTGGTGTTAGATTTGGTATACAATCCTGCCGGAGCATTTTTGCCAAGCGGACAAAAAGCAATGGAACAAGATTTTAAGAAAGCCTTGTGGGAAGATTTTCAGATAGAATTTAACCAACTTTTTGCCATTACCAATTTGCCAATAAGCAGGTTTTTAGAATTTTTAATCGCGTCAGAAAATTACGAAGATTATATGTATGCCTTGGTAGACGCTTACAATCCTAAAGCGGTACAAGAAGTTATGTGTCGCAATACGCTTTCTGTAAGTTGGGATGGCTATTTATACGACTGTGATTTTAACCAAATGCTGGCGTTAAAAGTAGCCAGCAACGTGCAACATATAAAAGAGTATAACGAGGCCACCTTGCAAAACCGCACTATAATAACTTCGCAACATTGTTACGGCTGCACGGCCGGCGCAGGCAGTAGTTGTCAAGGCAGTTTGAGCTAATCTTGCTTTTCTAATTAGTTTTTTAAGTTTATAAAATTTTTCCCTTACGGGGAAGGGAACGACGCTAAGTTTCCGTAAAGTTATTATTTTTATGGCTTGCTAGAATATGGGGCTTTTTATAAAAACTACACAATTTGTTGGTGTAGAAGTAATTGGTTTCCATTAGGAAAAGTTACGATTTATGAAAAATAAAAATTTACTACTTATTTTTACCAAAAACCCGATTCCAGGTAAATGCAAAACCCGTTTGGCAAAAGATATAGGAGAAAATTCAGCTTTAGAAATTTACCGGTATTTATTGCAACATACCGCAAATATGGCGCAGAAAGTAAAAGCAGATAAGTATATATACTATTCTGAGAATATAGAGAAAAACGACTATTTTGAGGAAGATAAATTCCGTAAAAAAATACAAAACGGAACTGATTTAGGAGAGCGTATGCACAATGCTTTTCAAGAAGGCTTTACGGAAAAATATTCGCAAATTATAATTATTGGTAGCGATATGTTAGACATTTCTGCGCAAGAAATAAATTTTGCTTTTAAGCAATTAGAAAAGTACAAATACGTAATTGGTCCCGCCCAAGATGGCGGCTATTATTTGTTAGGTATGCAGCAGTTGCACCCAACAATTTTTAAAAATAAAAAATGGAGCAGCCCTTCTGTTTTTAACGAAACTATGCACAATTTGCCAAAAGAAGAAACCGCTGTTTTAGCAATAAAAAACGATATAGACACTTTAGAAGATATAGACAAAGAATCTGTCTTACAAAAATTTATAAATTTATGAGATATATTGAACAAACTGTAAAATACTTAAAAGGTAAAGGTTTTGAAAATCCCGAAGTAGGAATTATTTTGGGCACCGGCTTGGGTAAGTTGCTAGATGAAGTAAAAATCCTTGCCAACGTAAGTTATAACCACATCCCTAATTTTCCTACCGCAACGGTAGAGTTTCACAAAGGCCATTTAATCTACGGCGAATTGCAAGGAAAAAAAGTAGTTATTATGCAAGGTCGCTTTCATTTATACGAAGGTTATAATTTTCGTGACGTTACTTTCCCCGTAAGGATAATGAAACGTTTGGGTATAAAAAAATTATTGGTTTCTAATGCAGCCGGCGCAATTAATACCAGTTTTAAAAAAGGCGAATTAATGCTTATAGAAGACCATATAAATTTATTGGGCGGCTCGCCTTTGGCTTTTAAAGGAGTTTCGCAATACGGCCAAAGATTTGTAGATATGAGTTGCCCGTACGATACCAAAATGCGCAAAAAAATAGAAAAATTGGCAAAAGAAAAATCTATTGCTTTGCATAAAGGCGTGTACGCTTCTGTAATTGGTCCGCAGCTAGAAACGCGTGCAGAATATAGATTTTTAAAAATAATTGGCGCAGATGCAGTAGGTATGAGCACCGTGCCCGAAGTAATTGTTGCCAACCATTTGCAATTGCCGGTAGTAGCAGTTTCGGTATTAACAGATGAGTGCGATCCCGAAAATTTAGAACCGGTAAAAGTAGAAGATATTATGGCAATGGCAGCCAAAGCAGAACCAAATATGATTGCACTTTTTAAAGATTTAATAGCAGAAATTGAAGTAGAATAGCGCTAATTTTTTTCTTTACGGAAAGGAAAAGGGTTAGAACTTTATAATTTGCTTAAAAACTCAAAAAATGGTCTTAATATTTGGTAAGGCTGCTTAGTAGTAAAATATACACTTGTTTAGAAACCGTTGCCTGTAGTAACGGTTTTTTGTTGCAACTTATGTAACACCCTAATTAATTTTCAGACCTTCTGCAACACTTTTAAAAACCACTCGTCTTTCAAGTATAACAGAGCGAGCTTAAAACAAAAAACCCCGACAAAAAGTCGAGGTTTTAAAGGTGGTGCCTCCAGGAATCGAACCAGGGACACAAGGATTTTCAGTCCTTTGCTCTACCAACTGAGCTAAGGCACCAGTGCTTGTAAGCGGTGGCAAATATATATTCATTTTTGCAATTGCACAAACAAAATTTAAAAAAATCCTATTTTGTATGTTTGTAATATTAAAATTAACCTATGAATTTGATTATAGATGTTGGTAATACTTTTACCAAAATAGCTATTTTTCAGGAGGCTGAGGTGCTTCAAGAAAAACAAGTAATTACTGCAGATACAACCCAATTAATTAAAGAAATTTTGCAAAAATTCCCGAAAATAGAACATTCTATTTTGGCAGCGGTAGCAGAAGTGTCACAAAGTACGCTAGAAGTGCTTCAAAAAAATACCAAACTACTTTTATTAAATGCACAAACTAAAGTTCCTTTTACAAACAATTACCACAGTCAAGGTAGTTTGGGGATAGATAGAATTGCTTTGGCAGCGGCTGCCGTTGCACAATTTCCGAAAAGAAACGTTTTGGTAATAGATGCCGGCACGTGTATTACGTACGATTTTATTGAAAAAAATGGTGTTTACCAGGGCGGTGCCATCTCACCAGGAGTAAAAATGCGTTACTTGGCTTTGCATAATTTTACAGCCAAGTTGCCGTTGTTAACTAGAGAAACTTTTGAAATAGAAAATTCTCCTGCAAAAACTACTGTAGAAAATATACATCTTGGAGTAGTGCAAGGAATTGTTTTTGAAATTGATGGCTTTATTAATCAGTATAAAAATGATTTTTCTAATTTAACAGTAATTTTTACCGGAGGAGACGCCGAATTTTTGTCTAAGAAAGTAAAAAATAGCATATTTGTCCCGCAAAATTTTCTATCAAAAGGCTTAAACCACATTTTAGAATATAACAACAGTTAATGGTCAAAAAAATTATTATAGCGTTATTGCTCTCTATGCCAATGCTATTTCACGGTCAAGAAATTATTTCTTCTCCTTATTCTTATTTTGGGATAGGGCTTAAAAGTTTTAAAGGAACCGCAGAAAATCGTTCTATGGGAGGTTTAAGTATAGCTTCAGACAGTATACATATGAACTTGCAAAACCCGGCTGGTTACGGAGCTTTAAAGCTTACCACTTATACGCTGGGAGCAAGCTATAGCGATATTAAAGTAGAAAATAACGAAGCTTCCGATAAGGTTTCTAATACTTCTATAGATTATTTAGGAATAGGAATTCCTGCCGGTAAATTAGGTTTTGGCCTTGGCCTGGTGCCCTATTCTGCTGTTGGGTATGAATTACAAAACGAATCTCAAGCTAGTCTTAATAGATTTACCGGTCGTGGCGGACTCAATAAATTGTTTTTAGCTGCCGGATATCAGCTAAGCGAGCAATTTAGAATTGGGGTAGAAGGAAGTTATAATTTTGGAAATATTCAAAATAAAAGTCTCTTTTTTCAAGAAAACGTGCAATTTGGTACACGAGAAATTAACCGTTCAGATTTAAGCGGTTTTCAAGTGAACTTTGGTGTGCAATACGAAAAAATGCTTAGTAATAAATTACAGTTAACCGGTTCTTTAAATTATGCGCCGGCGGCTAAGTTAACTTCAGAAAATACACGAGAGCTTGCGGCAATTACTGTAGTTAACGATCAAGAATTAGTTTCAGACACGCAACAAGTTACTTTAGCAGATACCAATTTTGATTTACCGTCAGAATTTGGAATAGGAGCAGGTGTAGGAGAGCCAAAGCATTGGTTTGCCGGAATAGAATACCAACGTTTAGGAACAAGTAATTTTACCAACCGTTCTTTTACCTTAGATAACGTTCGTTTTGAAGATGCTGCAAGTTATAAATTAGGAGGCTATTATATTCCTGATTTTAATGATATTACCAGTTATTTTAAACGCGTGGTATATAGGGCAGGAGCGCGTTATCAAGAGACCGGGTTAATAATCAATAACGAACCAATAAATGAGTTTGGCATATCTTTTGGAGCTGGATTACCGGCAGGAAATATGTTAACCAATGTAAACCTTGGTTTTGAAATTGGAAAACGCGGAACTAAAACTGCTAACTTGGTAGAAGAAAACTTTTTCAATGTTTTTATAAGTTTATCGCTTAACGACAAATGGTTCCAAAAAAGAAAGTTTAATTAATTTACATTATACCTAACTATGAAAACTAAATTTTTAATAATACTTACCGGAGTGTTTTTAAGTGCTGGGGTTTTAAATGCGCAGCAAGTTGACTGTAACACACAACTTTCGCTTTTTTCGCAAAGCGCTAAAATAAAAGACTATAAAACTGCAAAACCGCATTATGATAAGTTGATACAAAATTGCCCAGGTACGCATATGGCAATTTATCAATATGGTAAGCGTATGTTTAAAGGTCTTTTAGAAGATGCTGAAGGAGCAAAAAAAGAAGCTTACGCAAAAGAATTTATTGAAAATTATAAAAAACGCTTAGAGTACTTTCCTGCAAAAACAAAAAAAGGAGATACTTATGCAGATATTGCACAGGTAATGTACGATTATGGTATTGGTACAAAAACAGAGCAGTACGAAGCTTTTGATAAAGCTTGGAAAGCAGATAAAGATTCATTTAATAGTCCTAAAGCTTTGTATACTTACTTTTCTCTGTTGGTAGATTTACAAGATGCCGGTAAGAAAGACTTAAAAGATGTTTTTCTAAAGTATGATGAATTAATTAAGAAAATAGAAAATCAAGAGATTGTTCGTGCAGAAGAAGCACAACCTTTAATCGAAAAGCAGGAAATGAATGAAAAATTAACTTCTGCTGAAAAGCGTATTCTTAAAAATTCTGAAATCTACCTTACTAACTTCAGTAAAATTAAAGGAGGTATAAACCAGAAATTAGGTGAGCGTGCAGATTGTGAAAACTTGATTCCGCTTTACAACAAAGATTTTGAAGAAAATAAAGGCGACGTAGATTGGTTAAAACGTGCTGCGGCAAGACTTTCTGCTAAAGAATGTACAAAAGATCCTTTGTTCTTTAAGTTAGTAGAAGCTTTGCACCAAAAAGAACCATCTGCAAAATCTGCATTATACCTTGGTCAGTTAGCTTCTAAAGACGGTAATGCTTCTAAAGCTTTAGAATACTACAACCAGTCTGCAGAGTTAGAAGACAATAACTTAGACAAAGCTAGAGTATATAAAATGATAGCTAATAATTATAAAAATAGAGGGCAATATTCTTCTGCTAGAAAATATTACCGTAGAGCGTTAAAAGCGCAACCATCTTTAGGTAGTGCTTACTTGCAAATAGCTAATATGTATGCAAAAAGCGCTAACGATTGTGGTGATAATATTTTTGAAAAAAGAGCCGTATATTGGTTAGCTGCAGATTATGCCAGAAGAGCTGGTCGTGTAAATCCTGCTATTAAAAATTCTGCAGACCAAGCAGCCAATAGCTATATGGGTCGTGCACCACAAAAAGCAGATATTTTTCAATACGATTATAAGCCCGGTTCTAGAATTAACATTGGGTGTTGGATAGGAGAGAGCGTTACCGTTCCTTCTTTATAAGAAAATATGCAAATAACATATTCTAATATTATTAAAAGCATTGTTGTAATGATTTTTACAACAATGCTTTTTTCTTGTCAGAATCGGTTAAATCAAGTTAGAAGCTGGGATAAAGATGAGTTGGCCGCGCAAACTTCTGGAGAAGGTATTAATCTTTTTTATACCGATAGCGGACAAGTTAAAGCCAATTTACGAAGTCCGTTTATGTTAGACTTTAGTAACCAAGAATTTCCTTATCGGGAATTTCCAAAAGGCTTAGAAGTAGATTTTTATGGTGAAGACAATAAAAAAAATACGGTAATTGCAGATTATGGCATTGTGTATCAAGAAACCGGCTTGGTAGATTTACAAGGCAATGTAGAAATTGTAACCAGTGATAGTACCGTTTTGCACGCAAAGCAATTATACTGGGACCAAAAGCAACAATGGGTTTTTTCTGATATAGATTATAGTATAAAAATGAAAAGTGGTGCGTTAAATGAAGGAGAAGGTTTTGACGCCAACGAAAATTTTAATAAATTCAATTCCAGGTCCAATATTGGGACGCAATACATAGACAACGATAAAAAATGATGAAATTTTATAAGTTTTTCGAATATGCCTATTTGGTAGTAGCCGGATTTTTTACCTACCAAGCCATTGTAAGTTGGGCAGACCAACGCGGCAGGGCAATTATGTTTGCTGCTTTTGTGGTAGTAGCAATATTTATGTTTTTCTTTAAAAGGCGTTTCCGTAAAAAAATAGAGCAACACAAAGAAAAATAATGCAAGTAGATATACTTATAATAGTTCTTTCTTTGTTATTTTCTGCTTTTTTTTCCGGAATGGAAATCGCTTACGTTTCTTCTAACAAAATTCATATAGAAATAGAAAAAAAGCAAGAAGGTTTTTTGTCTAAGATCTTAAAAAGACTTACCAAAAAACCTTCTAAATTTATAACCACTATGCTGGTGGGCAATAATATTGCGCTGGTGGTTTACGGATTTTTTATGGGCGATTTAATCGTAAACTGGCTGGCAGATTTAAGCTTTGATAGCGCTTTTTTAAATTACTGGCTTACCAACGGCATTTTGCTTACAAAAACCATTATTTCTACCGTTATTATCTTGTTTACTGCAGAGTTTCTTCCTAAAGTATTTTTTCAAATTTACGCCAATTTCTTTTTAAAATTTTTTGCCCTACCCGCGTATTTATTTTACCTGCTTTTTAGTTTTATTTCAGATTTTGTAATCTGGATAAGTGATTTGGTACTAAAACTTTTCTTTAAAACCGAAGGAGACGAGGTGCAATTAGCCTTCAGTAAAGTAGAGTTGGGTAATTATATTAGCGAGCAAATGGAAACGGTTGAAAGAGATGAAGAGGTAGATTCTGAAATACAAATTTTTAAAAACGCCTTAGAATTTTCAGAAGTAAAATCGCGTGAAGTTATGATACCGCGTAACGAAATTGTAGCGGTAGATGTGTCTGAATCTCCTCAGAATTTAGTAAAACTCTTGACAGATACAGGTCTTTCAAAATTATTGGTTTACAAAGAAACCAACGACGATATTATTGGCTACGTGCATAGTTTTGATTTGTTTAGGAAGCCAAAAAACATACGTGAAATCATGATGAAAGTGGTTTATGTACCCGAAACCATGTTGGCAAAAGATGTACTGAATTTACTCAGTAAAAAACGTAAAAGTATTGCAGTTGTCATAGACGAATATGGTGGTACCAGCGGTATGATGACCGTAGAAGATATTGTAGAAGAATTGTTTGGCGAAATAGAAGATGAGCACGACCCAATA
The DNA here is from genome assembly GCA_947494545.1 of uncultured Mesonia sp. Taxonomy (GTDB): domain Bacteria; phylum Bacteroidota; class Bacteroidia; order Flavobacteriales; family Flavobacteriaceae; genus Mesonia. Next base: position 123,934 of record CANLVH010000007.1, read on the forward strand.
GTTTTAATTGAAGAAGAATTACCGGATAATCGTTATAAATTTTCTGCCCGCTTAGAAGTAGATTATATTAACGAACATTACCGCCTAAACCTACCCGAAGGCGAAAACTACGAAACCTTAGGAGGTTTAATTACCAACCATACAGAAGAAATACCAGCACACGGCGGCCAAGTTATAATAGATAATTTTAAGTTTAGCATTTTAGAAGTTTCTAACACCAAAATAGAGTTGGTGCAGATAGAAAAGTTAGAAGAAGATTAAAGAAAATTTGCTCCGTGTTAGCTTAAAAGTATACTTACCCAAAATTATTATGCTTGTTTTCAGCTTTACAAGCTATTAAAAGTTTGCTCCAAGAATAAACAAATCTAAAATATAAGTACAACTTTTTAAGAAGTTTAATTTTATAATTTAAGTAATTATCTTATTTTCGCCCCCTATATTTAGACAAATACAATAAAAATGGCAGTATTAAATAAAATTCGGGAACGTTCTGTTTTTTTAATCATAATAATAGCCTTGGCGCTATTTTCATTTGTTTTGGCAGATGTGATTCGTAATGGTGGTTTTTCTTCGCAAAAATCGCAAAACGTAATCGCAACCGTAAACGATGAACCTATAGATAGAGAAGAATTTGCACGTCAGGTAGAATCTTACCAACGTAACTCCCGAGGCAATGTTACTACCACACAAGCGGTAAACCAAGTGTGGAATAGTATGCTAAACCAAGCTTTGTTAAAAGAAGAGTTTGAAAAACTTGGTATAGAAGTAGGACAAGAACAAATTAATAACGTATTGCGTCAGCAATTTGCCGGTAATCCTAACTTTACCAATGAGGCAGGAATGTTCGATATAAATTTAATGCGCGAGTATATTGCCAATCTAAAAGCAACTTCTCCCGAAGCTTATAACCAATGGATTGATGTAGAAGAAAACATTGCAGAACAAGCAAAAGCCAATATTTACTACAATATGGTTAGAGCTGGCATTGGCGCTACCAATTTAGAAGGTAAACAAGCCTATAAATTAGAAAACGATAAAGTAGATTTTAAATTTGTTTACTTGCCGTATGATACGGTAGAAGATGTAGAAATTTCTAAAAGCGAAATAAAAGATTACATCAATAAACATAAAAAGCAATACGAAACCGAAGCTACAAGAAACATTCAATACGTGTTTTTTGAAGAAAAAGCTTCTAAAGAAGACGAGCAAGCAGTAGAAAAAAGTGTAACAGATCTATTGCAACAAAGAGAAGTTTATAACGAGGTTTCTCAAATGAACGATACCTTAAAAGGATTTAAAGACGTAGAGAATAACGAAGCATTTTTGGTAGAAAATTCAGATTTACCTTACCAAGAACGTTTTATGTTTAAAAAAGACCTTCCGGCAGAAAACGCCGATAAGATTTCTAATTTAAATGAAGGCGAAACTTTTGGTCCGTACAAAGAAGGTGGTTTTTATAAAGTTTCTAAAGTAACAGCGGTAAAACAAATACCGGATTCGGTAAAAGCAAAAGATATTTTAATTTCTTACCAAGGCACGCCGGTAGGGCAAGAATTAACCAGAACCAAAGAAGAAGCCAAGCAATTAGCAGATAGTTTGGTAGAGGTTTTAAATAACGATACGAGTAAATTTGGCGAAATTGCTGCCAACTATTCTAGCGATACTTCTACAAAAGATAACGGTGGCGATTTAGGTTGGATAACCTACAGCCAAGTAAACCAAGACTCTGAAGTAATAGACTTCTTGTTTACCCAAGAAGAAGGAAAAGTAGGAATTGTAGAAGACGAAGAAATCGGCTTTTATATCTTATTGCCAGAAGAGCAAACCGAAGCTAAGAAAGCTTTTAAAGTAGCAACCTTGGCAAAAGAAATTGAGCCTTCAGAAACTACACAAAACAGATTGTTTACAGAAGTTACCAAATTTGAAATTGCCGCAGGCGAGGAAGATTTTGTAAAACAGGCCGAAGAAAAAAGCTATGATGCAAAGCCGGTAAAAGGCATTAAAAGTATGCAAGAAAATATTCCGGGCATTGGTAATCAAAGACAAATTGTACAATGGGCTTTTTCTGAAGAAACAAAAGCCGGCGATATAAAAAGATTTGACACGCCAAACGGTTATGTAGTAGCGCAAGTTACTGCAGTAAACCAAAAAGGTTTGATGAGCGTAGAAGAAGCTTCGCCAAAAGTAACGCCTATATTGCGTAGCAAGAAAAAAGCAGAAAAGATAAAAGCGCAAATCAGCGGTAATTCTTTAGCAGAAATTGCTAGCAGTCAAAATACTTCTGTACAAACCGCTAATGCTGTTACTAGAAAGAATCCTACAATTCCAGGTGCATCTAGAGAGCCAAAAGTGGTAGGTGCTGCTTTTGCTTTAGAAACCGGAGAAACCAGCAAACCTATTGCGGGCAGAAAAGGAGTTTATGTGGTAGAAGTAACCAACAAAACAGAAGCTCCAGAGCTTGGGTCTTATGCAACTTTTGCTAAGCAAGAAACACAATCGCGTAACGCAAGAGTAACGCAACGTCTAACAGAAAGTTTAAAAAACAGCGCAGAGATAGAAGATAATCGTGCTAATTTTTACTAGTTAGAAAAGCAAAATATATAAAAAAGCTTGTCTGTTTAAGGCAAGCTTTTTTTGTTTAAAATCATTTTGTCGTAGTCTATAATTGTAGGAAAACCTTTTTCTAGAAAATACTCTTTTTGTTCTTGATTGCCTGTAGCCAGAATAAAATCGCCACCCCAACCGCCTAAACTTTTTATACTGCCCGGATAATCGTGAAATAAGCGTTGCTTTATAGGAGAAATATTTAAAGCTGCAGAAACTATTTTTTCATGTAAATCAAGAAGTTTTTCAAAATCTTGCAAAGTTTTGCTTTCCAGTAGTTGTTGCGTGATTTTATTTATTGCTTTTAAGTTTTTTTGATGGTTTTCCGCCTTTTGTTTGCGATAATGCGCAATAGCTTCGCGACTATCTTGTTTCTGATTAAGATGTACAAAAAATAATTTTTCCGCAAAGGAAGGTTTAAAAGTAACCGACTCTATTACGGGATTTTCGTGTTGTAAAGTGTACAAAATTGGTGTGTCGCGCATTGCACAAGCAATATCATAGCCACTACCGCCAAAACTGTTTTTGAGTAGTTTGTAAGGATTTATTTTGGCCCATTTTGCCAAATTAGCGATTAAAGTAGAAGAACTGCCCAAGCCCCAATCTCTATTAAAACCAAGATGGGTGGTAAAACTTAAACTTTTATCTGTAAATAAAGCCGAATTTTCTTTTTTGAGGAAGTTTAGGAGCTGTACAATTCTTTCGGCAGTTTTTTCTTCCGTAAAGTTTGCATTATTATCCAACTTTAAATTTTCCGAATCGTTTTTTAAACGAAGGGAAAACCAGCAATTTTGTTGTGTGTCGTAGCTTTTCCAGTTTATGCTAGTTTTTTCTTCCGTAAAGCTGTTAACTAGCAAATCTTGACCATAAGTAGTTGGTAAAGCCAAAGCTGTTGCCCCGTCTAAAACAAAATATTCTCCGGTTAAGAGCAACTTGCCATTGCTGTAAAACTTATGCTCCATTTCTAATGTTTTCCAAAACTTTTACAACAGAGCTATGCGAAACCGTATGCGATTTGAAATATTCTATAACCTTCTTTTTTTCGGTTTCTGTGGCTTGAAATTGGTTTAAAATATTCATCAAGTGCATTTTCATATGGCCTTCTTGTATTCCTGTGGTAACCAAACTTTTTAAAGCGGCAAAATTTTGCGCCAATCCGGCCACGGCTACAATTTGCATTAATTCTTTGGCAGAAGGTTTTCCTAACATTTCTAAAGCCAATTTTACTAGAGGATGCAAGCTGGTTAATCCGCCAACGGTTCCTAAAGCTAAAGGCACTTCTAACCAGAATTTGAAAATACCATTTTCTATACTTGCCTGTGTTAAACTGCTATACTGGCCATTGCGTGCCGCGTAAGCATGCACGCCGGCTTCTACTGCTCTAAAGTCATTTCCGGTGGCTAAAATTACCGCATCTATGCCGTTCATAATTCCTTTGTTGTGGGTAACAGCGCGATAAGGTTCTATTTGTGCAATTTTAACTGCCTCTACAAATTTTTCTGCAAATAATTTTGCTTCATTTGTATCGTCTAATAATTGATCTACCGGACAAGAAACTTCTGCGCGGGCTAAGCAATTGGGTACATAATTAGACAAAATACTCATAATAACTTGTGGTTTTTCTTCGTCTAATTGCTGGTTAGCCAAATTTTTAAAACTGCTTGCAATTTGCTCTAAACAAGAATTTATAAAGTTGGCACCCATAGCATCTAGCGTTTCAAAGGTGCAATAGATTTGGTAATAATTCTCTAGGTCTTTGGTTTTGTCGTGTAGTTCTAAATCTAAAATTCCGCCGCCGCGCTTTACCATATTGGCGGTTATATTTTCGGTTTCTTTTAGAAGTTGCTTTTTGTTTTTATCGAAGAAATTTCTAAGCGTAGAAAAATCACCGGAATAGGTAAAATGCACTTGTCCTACTTTTTGGGTGTCAATAACCTTTGCGGAAAAACCTCCTTTATCATTCCAAAACTTTGCTGCTTTACTGGCTGCGGCAATTACAGAACTCTCTTCAATAGTCATTGGGATAGCATATACCTTTTTGTTAATGGTAAAATTAGGTGCTACCCCAAACGGAAGATAAAAGTTAGATAGCGTATTTTCGCTAAACTCATCGTGCAATTTTTGAAGTTTTTTATCGCTATTCCAATACAGTTGTAGTAACTCGCGAGCTTTTTGGGCATTCTCAAAATAATTTGTAGATAACCAAGCTATTTTTTCGTCTTTACTGAATTTAGAAAAACCGGAAATTTTTGTCATTATATTTTATATTCTTGTCTTCCGCAAAGATACAATTATCCCCTTTTAAGAGAACTTAATCTTGGTTTTAGGAGCAATTTTTTAGGGAATTCAGCTTTGATAAATGTTTACCGAAAACTTTGTTTAACAAAATGTTAGTATTTAACACTAAAAGTAGCCTGTTTTTGCTGTTTTTTTAGTAAACTTGACCTGCAAAAATTTCGACGTATATTTTTATGAAAACTACAGGTTTATTTTTGGTGGCTTTTCTTACAGCTGCCAGCATTTTAACAGCCCAAAAAAAACAAATAGAATTAGAAGAATTGTGGGATGGCACTTTTAGACAAGAACGCTTACAAGCCTTGCAATCTCTAGATAACGGCAAAGAGTATGTGGTGCAAAACTACAACCGTTCCACGCAAAGTGTTAGCGTAGATAAATACAGTTATAAAACCGGCGAAAAAACCGGCACTTTAATCGATTCTAAAAATATACCGGATCTAAAATATTTTCAAAGCTATACGTTAAGTAAGGATGAAAATAAAGCCTTGGTAGCTACCCAGTTGCAGCAAATTTATAGACGCTCTGCTAAAGGTGTCTATTATGTATACGATTTGCAATCCGAAAAATTAACGCAAGTTTCTGATAAAAATATACAAGAGCCTTCTTTCTCTCCGGACGCTACTAAAGTTGCTTACGTGTACAACAATAATATTTACGTAAAGAATTTAGAAAGTGGTGAGACAAAGCAAATCACCTTTGATGGAATAAAAAACAAAATCATAAACGGAATTACAGACTGGGTTTACGAAGAAGAATTTGCCTTTGTACAAGCTTATGAATGGAACAAAACCGGCGATAAAATTGCCTATTTACGTTTTGACGAAGAAGATGTTCCGGAATTCTCTATGGATGTTTACGGCACTTACGGGAAACAACTTTACCCACAACAAGATGTTTTTAAATACCCGAAAGCCGGTGAGAAAAATGCAGAGGTAAGCTTGCATATTTACGATTGGAAAACAGAAGAATCTACCAAAATAGATTTCGAGAAAGATTACGAATATTTACCGCGATTAAAATGGAGTAACGATAATCAAATTTTAAGCGTACAGGCAACCAATCGTCATCAAAACAAATTAGATTTACTCTTTGTAAATACAAAAGATAATAGCACAGAGTTAGTTTTAGAAGAAACAGACGAAGCTTATGTAGATGTTACAGATAATCTTACTTTTTTAAACGATAATAGTTTTATTTGGACTAGCGAAAAAGACGGATGGAACCATATTTACCATTACGGAAAAGATGGCGATCTAATCAAACAAATTACTAAAGGTAACTGGGAGGTTACCAATTATTACGGTTTTGATCCGCAAACAGGAAGAATTTATTACCAAAGTACAGAAAACGGCAGCATAAACCGCGATGTGTTTTCTATAATGGCAAGCGGTAGAAATAAAGCGCAGTTAACACAAAGACGCGGTACGAATAGTGCAGATTTTAGTGCAGATTTCACCTATTTTATAAATACATATAGCAGCGTTTCCACACCTAATGTTTATACCTTGCATTTGGCTAGAAATGGTAAGTTAGTACGTAAAATAAAAGATAATTCTAAATTGGAAGAAAGGTTAGAAGACTATAAAATCTCTAAAAAAGAACTATCTACCATTACTATTAACGGTAACGATTTGAATATGTCTATGATAAAACCGTTAAATTTTGATCCTGAAAAAGAATATCCGGTTTTGATGTACCAATATTCAGGACCGGGATCCCAGTCGGTTTCTAATAGTTTTTTAGGCACAAATGATTATTGGTATCAAATGTTGGCAAACGCGCACGATATTATTGTAGTAACAGTAGATGGTCGTGGTACTGGCTTTAAAGGTGCCGAATTTAAAAAAGTTACCCAAAAAGAATTGGGTAAATTAGAACTGGAAGATCAAATTGCAGCAGCAAAAAAAATAGGAGAGCGTGCTTATATAGATGCTAATAGAATTGGTATATGGGGTTGGAGTTTTGGCGGATTTATGTCGTCTAACGCAATTTTTCAAGCCGGCGATACTTTTGAGTTGGCAATTGCAGTTGCTCCGGTAACAAGCTGGCGTTTTTACGATAGTATTTATACCGAGCGCTACATGACAACGCCGCAAGAAAATCCTAGTGGGTACGACCAAAATTCGCCTATTACGCACGTAGAAGAATTTGATGATAGCAATCATTATTTATTAGTACACGGTAGCGCAGATGATAATGTGCATGTGCAAAATACTATGCAACTTATAGAAGCTTTGGTGCAAGAAAACAAACAATTTGACTGGCGTATTTACCCCGATAAAAACCACGGTATCTATGGCGGCAATACCCGTTTGCACTTGTATACCCTTATGACAAATTTCTTAAAAGAAAATTTATAAAAATAATTTAAACAGCTATATGGCAGCAACGATAAAACCAGAAAATAAAGAACTATTTGGCCACCCAAGAGGTCTTTATGTGTTATTTTTTACTGAAATGTGGGAGCGTTTTTCTTATTACGGAATGCGCGCAATTTTGGTACTGTATTTAGTAAGTGCAACAACAGACGGCAACGCAGGATTGGGATGGACTTCTGCAGAAGCTTTTGCTCTTTACGGATGGTATACAATGCTGGTATACGTATCTTCCATTCCCGGCGGTATGATTGCAGATAAACTGCTTGGTCAGAAAAAAACCGTACTGTGGGGAGGCGTAGTCTTGGTTGCAGGACACGGTATTTTGGCCGTAGAAGAAATGTGGGCTTTCTACACCGGTTTAATTCTAATTGTTATTGGTGTAGGAATGTTAAAAGCCAATATTTCTACTATGGTAGGTGGTCTTTATAAAAAGGGCGATATCAGAAGAGATAAAGGTTTTACTATATTTTATATAGGTATTAACTTAGGAGCTTTACTTTCTAGTATAATAGTAGGTTATGTAGGCGAACAAATTGGTTGGCACTACGGCTTCGGAATTGCCGGTATTGCTATGGCTTTAGGGTTATTAGTTTACTGGTGGGGGCAACCTTATCTTAAAGAAGTTGGTAACTTACTTTCTAAAGCAGAACGAGGCGAAGGCGCATCTTTAGGCGGTTTATTTAAAGATTTATTCAAAACCAAATTACAACTAATAATTAGCGCCGGTTTAATGCTTTTCTCAATTTACTGGCTAATTGTAGAAGACATAGCCTATGGCCTGTTGTTTATATTTTTAAGCTTAGTTACCGCTATGATGCTAATGATCTATAAAGATCTTACCACCAAAGTAATGAAAGACCGCTATATTGTTATTGTGCTTTCATTTTTGTTGGTAATTGTTTTCTGGGGAGCTTTTGAACAAGCTGGTGGTTTAATGAATATTTACGCGCTAGAGAAAACAAATAGAACTTTACCTTTTAGTTTGCCTTTAATTGGCTCTGAGGTGCCGGCAACTTGGTTTCAAGCTTTAAATGCATTATTCATAATAATTTTTGGGGTTCTTATTGCCAACTTTTGGGCAAAACGTAAAATCAAAAATAAAGAAGCATCTAGTTTATTTAAAATGGCAACCGGGGTAATTATTATGGGGCTCGGTTTCTTGTTTATGGCGGGAGCCGCTTGGCAATATGAGAATCAAGGTGCCGCAGCTATGTATTGGTTGGTTTTAGCGTATTTGTTACACACAATTGGTGAGCTTTGTTCGTCTCCGGTGGCATTGTCTTTTATTACCAAATTATCGCCGGTAAGATATGCCTCTTTAATGATGGGAGTTTATTTTGCAGCAACCGGTTTAGGAAACAAAATGGCTGGGGTAATTGGAGAGTTTTCGCAAGGAGAACCTACTAAAATAGACTTAATAGCTTCGAAAACTGATATAGAACCTTTCTTAAATCCAAAAGATAGTATTTTGGCTATGGATAAAAACTTCAAATTAGAAGCCAAAATTTATCCAACCGAGGATGGCGTTCGTACCGAAGAAATAGAAACAAAAAAATCTTTATTAAAATTAGTTAAATTCCATTCTGAAAAGGGAGAAGATGAAGTAGCTAAAGTTTTAAGAGAAGAAAATGTTTCGGCACAAAGCCCGTATCACGCAGAGCTAAGCTTTAAAAAAATAGAAAGTTCCGCGAAAGCAGAACAAGGTTTAGGTTATACAGGAACTTTAATTATAGAAGAAATACAAACAGAAATGGAGTTCCGCACCTTTATAGGAATAACCATTTTTACCGGTTTATTTGGCTTTATAGTAATTCTAATGCTAAAACCACTTAAACGCTTAACCCACGGGGTAGAAGACAACGAGGTAGAAATGTTAGAACAAGAAGGTTACGAAATATCAGATACAGAAAAAGAGAAATAAAATGGCAGCAATAGCTTCAAACGAGCACGAAGAGTTTTTTAAAAGTAAAGTTTTAGGTCACCCCGCCGGACTTTTCGTATTATTTTTTACTGAAATGTGGGAGCGTTTTTCCTTTTACGGAATGCGCGTTTTGCTTATCAACTTTTTAACAATGGCTGCCGTTGGCTACAATCCCGGTTGGGAATGGAGCACCGAAAACGCCGGCGCACTTTTTGGTACCTATGCAATGTTGCTTTACATTACTCCAATTATTGGTGGGGTTATTGCAGATAAACTTACCGGTTATCGTTGGGCAGTAGTAATAGGAGCGGTAATTATGACGCTGGGTCACGCCGCTATGGCTGTCGAGACAGAATTTTGGTTGTATGTAGGACTTGCACTCTTAGTAATTGGTACCGGTTTCTTTAAACCAACTATGACTTCTATTATTTCTGAAATGTATAAAGATCTTCCTAAAAAGAAAGATGGAGCATATACCATCTTTTATATGGGAGTAAATGCAGGAGCTTTCTTTGGAATGATGCTTTGCGGTTACTTGGCAGAACGTATAGGTTGGTCTTGGGGCTTTGGTTTAGCCGGAGTTTTTATGCTTTTAGGAACTTTACAATTTTGGCTGGCCAAACCATTATTTGGTAAAATAGGCGATGTGCCCAGCAAAGAGGAAGAAACAGAAGAAGTAACGGAAGCAGAAACCACTACCAAAAAAGAAAAGAAGAACATTAAGTACAATCCGTTTACGGCTTTAGACAAGATACTTATTGTTATTACATCTATAATTGGTTTGGCATACGCTATAAACGATCCTTTATCTAAAATTGCTAATTTTAACTTATTTCCGTTTGAGTTTCAAGGTATGGAAGGCCAGTATGTAGTAGTACTTTTTGGCTTGGTTTTATTCTTATATCTGGTAATAAGCAGAATAAATAGATATGCGCCGGTTGTTAGAAATAGAATGTATGCTGTAATAGTTTTTGCATTTTTTACGGTCTTATTCTTCTTAGGTTTTGAGCAAGGAGCTACGTCTTTAGTCTTATTTGCGCGAGATTATATAGACAGAGAACTTATAGGAAATGCGGCAATAATATTTAATATAGTAAACGCTCTATTAACTATTGTGCCATTAGCTATAATTACCTACGTTCTTATTTTATTGGCAAAACAAACTTTTGGGAAAATTCCCGGCTCCAACATCGTCTTGGCCATCTGCTTTATCGGTATTTGGGGTGTTGTAATTTATATGCTAAACCGCGATTTTAACACTACAGCTTATGAAGTAGAGTTCGATGCCCAAAAAGTAGCGGTAATAGATGAAGATACCGGTGAACCGAAAGTAACCAAAAATGGAGATTTTGTCTTTTTAGAAGTTCCAATTTCTACAGAACAAAATATAGACGAAGTAGAAAATGAAACTTTCTCTAAAAAAATGGTGATAGGAGAAGCCTTTAGCGACTTTCAAGAAGGACAAGAAATTAACATTATCACCAAAGACGAGAATTATAATAAATTTGGATACCTCAACCCAGAGCGTTTAGAAGATGCACAGAAAAATGCAGAACGTTTAGGTAGAGATAGCGGAATTGTAAAAGCAACCGTAACCGAAGTAAAAAACCATTGGGTAGAGATTACTGCTTCTTGGTTTAGTATCTTAAACTCTTTCTTTATTATTGCCTTTGCAAGTCTGTTTTCTAAATGGTGGGAAAGCAAATACAATCCTTCGGCGCCACAAAAATATGGTATAGGCCTTATTTTATTAGCTTTAGGTTTTGGAATGCTAGCCTTTGGAACCTTTGGCGTTGCAGAAGGCGTAAAAGTAAGTATGATTTGGCTTATTCTGGCCTATCTCTTCCATACCTTTGGCGAGCTCTGTATATCGCCTGTTGGCCTTTCTTACGTAAGTAAATTGGTACCGGCAAGAATGATAGCTTTTATGTTTGGTATGTGGTATTTGGCAATTGCCATAGGAAATAAATTTGCAGCAGTGCTAGGAGGTCAATTAGAAAATATTCGCGAAGAATATTCGTTAACCACCTTCTTTTTAATTTTTACCGTTGTACCAATTTTAGCCGGTTTACTAATTATAGCTATTAATAGACCTATTAAAAAACTGATGCAAGGGGTAAAATAATTGTTTTTTTGGAATGAAATTTGAAATAATGTACAGTATGAAATGGATATATACACTTGTAGTTTTTTTATCAATTTTTGGCCTTTCGGCGCAAGAAATTAATTGGATGACGATGAATGAGGCTCTGGAAGCCCAAAAAGAAAAGCCAAAGAAAATCTTTATGGATGTATATACTGATTGGTGTGGTCCCTGTAAATTATTAGATAAAAGAACCTTTAAAAATAAAGATGTTGTAAATTATGTAAACAAACATTTTTATCCGGTAAAATTTAATGCAGAAGGAACTTCAGAAATAACCTACCAAGATTTTACCTATACCAATCCAAATTATAAAGCGAGTCGTAAAGGACGTAATAGTCAACATTTATTTGCACATGCGCTAAAAATAACGGCTTATCCGAGTATGGTTTTTTTCGATGAAAATTCAGATATTATATCCCCGGTAACCGGTTATAAAACTCCAGAACAATTAGAGGTGTATTTAAAAATGATTGCTACAAACGATTATAAAAAAGTAACTACCGGCGAAGCCTGGGAAAAATACCAAAAGAATTTTAAAGGTACTTTCAAAAACAAAAACTAAATTGATGTTGAAATTGCGCTAAGATGTTCAATATTCAATTACAAAAGCTCCTTTTTTACTAGTGTTGTAAAAAAGGAGCTTTTTCTTTTTACACGTTTGCTCCCAACGCTCTATATAACTACGATAATTGCTTCCGTCTGCTATTATAGTCGCAGGTTGCAAATACTGCAAAGCACGCTCTAAATTTACCTTAGGAGAATTACGCAGCAACAAATAATCTACCGGGAAGTTGCGTCTAGGATACGCACCTAAACCGTCTATTACCAGCAACTTTTTTTCACCTAATTTATAATAATCGGGTATGGATTTTACTGGTTTTTGGTGGCTGGCTTGATGGGTTAATACGGGGTCTATTAAATATTTCTTTACGGAAACACTTAATGCAGAATCACTAAAAACGGTTAAACCATTGTGTTGTTTATCTGCCAAAATAGTACGTTTATATTGCTGAAAAACGTAAAATTTCTTTACGGAATTTAAATCATGATGTTCCCATATATAAACAACTTGAAATAAGATTACACCCGCTAGAAACGTAAAAAGCCAGATTTTTTTCCGTTGATAAACAAAAAACAAGAGAAGAAATAAAAATCCATAAAAGGAGAATAATAAAATCTCTGAAAAATAAATATTTTTAAATACATATGCTTTTTGCGCAGAAACCATTTCTACTACGTTTAAAAGCAGGTCTAGACCGGTTTCTAAAGATAGTTTTACAAAAGTCGGTAAAATACCGACCAAGCTTAGAAAAATACTTAAAATTCCTAAAGCCAATAAAATTCCCAAAAAGGGAACAATTAAAAGATTGCTTATAAAAAACAAGCCCGGTAATTGATGAAAGTAGAATAAACTCAATGGCAAAACACCAATTTGTGCGGTAAAAGTGACACTAAAAATCCCCCAGAAATAGTTTATAACCTTATTTTTTGGATTTAGCAACCCATAAACTTTCGGCTGAAAGCAAACAATCATAAAAACAGCCGCATAACTCAATTGAAAACCTACCGAAAATATAAAATAAGGTTCAGCTAGCAATAAAACCATTGCAGACAAAGCCAACATATTTAAAGAAAACACTTTTCTATTACTTACCAATCCTAAACCAAGAAAAGAAAACATGGTAACTGCCCGCAAAACAGAAGGACTAAACCCAACCAAAGCAGCATACAACCAAAGTAAAATAATAGCAATAAACATGCGTATTATTTTTCCTTTACGGAATCTACTCAGAGGCCATAATAAAGCATATAATAAATAAAGAATAATACCTACGTGCAAGCCAGAAACTGCCAAAACATGTACCACTCCGGCTTCCGTAAAGTTGGCATATATATCTTTAGAAAGTTCTTGCTTTTGTCCTAAGATTAGAGCTTGTAATAAATTAACGTGGTTGTTCCTAAAATCGTTTTCTACCAAAGATTGCGTAATCTTGCTACGCAATTGAGCAGCTTTAGTATATAAATTATCCGAAGCGTTTAATACCCGAATATTTTTTTGATCTAAACTAACGGCTTGCTTTAAAACTCGTTGCTTGGCTAGGTAATTTCGGTAATCAAATTGGTGTGGATTGCCAGATTTAAAAACCGGTTTTAGCTGTGCATTGAATAGAAGAAATTGTCCAGGCTGGTAAACAATGTTTGAAGAATCTTTTCTAACAGAAAATAAGATTTTACCTTCGGTAGTTTGATTATTTAGACGGTTTACCTCTGCTATGTAATTATGATAAAAAGCAGAAGATTTAAGTTGTTTGCTGACCTCAATTGCTAGACTGGCTTGGGTTGGCTCTTTTTCGGTAAAATAAATATAATATTGTTTTTTGTTTTCGGGTTTATGTATTAAGGCAGTTAAATATCCTAAACATATAAAAACCAAAACTGCGCTAACGGCAAATAACTTATCTTGAAAAAGAAGAAAACGCGCCCGAATAAAGCATCCTATAAAAAACAAAATACTTGCGGGTAAGGCAATCCAAAAATATGCTTCTCCCAAGTTAAAATTTAAACAAAGGATAATGCCAATTAAAAAGGAAAAACACAGCAATAAAATTGCAGGATTGAGCAGTTTCATGAACTAAAACTACTAAAAAGCTTTAAAATATCCTACAAAATTCTTCGAGCCATTACAAAAGAACGATTCCAATATTTTTCGTTTAAAGAAGAAATGATAACGCCGCGTGAGGTAGAAGAGTGGATAAAGTTTACTTCTCCCGGGATAATTTGCACAATTAAACCTACGTGGTTAATTCTTTTACCGCTTTTTCCGGTTTTAAAAAACACCAAATCGCCTACATTGGCTTTGCTTAAATGTATACGACTGCCGCGCTTGGCAATTTCTCTGGAAACTCTAGGTAAAGCTATTCCTTCTTTTTCAAAAGCCAAATATATTAATCCCGAACAATCTAAACCACGTTTGCTCATCCCACCATATTTATAGCGCGTGCCGTGATAATGTAAAGCATTGTTGGCTATTCTTTTTGCAATCTCCGGTGGTTCTTGACGGTAAGAACTGCTTTCTTTTATTGGAGCGTTGCCAATATTTCTAGAACCGCCACAAGAGGCCAAAACAAAAATTAAAGCAAGAAATGGAAGAATTTTTTTCATGGAAATTAGCTTATAATTCCAAATATAGAAGAAAACTGAAAAGTAACCTGTCTAGTTTTAAAAATTATTACTTCAGTTTGTTATAAATAAGTTTTGCAGTGGTTTGGCTTGCTCCCGTTCCGCCAAGTTTATCTTCTAAAATCTCATAATTTTTTAGCATTTGTGTTCTATTTTCCGTAGCTAAAATTTTATGAAGTTCTTGTTTTAGACGTGTTGCATTAAAATCTTGCTGAATTAATTCGGTAACTATCTCTTTGTCCATAATCAAATTCACCAAAGAGATATAATTTAGCTTAATAATGCGTTTAGCAATCTCGTAAGAAATTTTGCTGCCTTTATAACAAACTACTTCCGGCACTTTAAAAAGTGCAGTTTCTAAAGTAGCGGTGCCAGAAGTTACCAAAGCTGCGGTAGCAACACTTAATAAATCGTAGGTTTTGTTGTTAATTAAAAAGACGTTGCTTTTTTTTAGATAGGGCGCATAAAAAGCTTCTTCTTGGCTGGGTGCACCGGCAATTACAAATTGATAATCAGGGAAGTCTTTTGTTATTTGCAACATTGTAGCCAGCATTTTACTTATTTCTTGCTTTCGGCTACCGGGCAACAAAGCTATAATTGGCTTTTGGGAAAGTTTGTATCTTTCTATAAATTTTTCAAAATCTATTTCTTCTCTGTCGTGAATGGCATCTACCAAAGGATGTCCCACAAAATGCACGGGAAAATCGTGTTTCTCTTCGTAAAACTTTTTTTCAAAAGGTAAGATTACATACATCTCGTCTACATCGCGCTTAATGGCTTTAATTCTATTTTCTTTCCAAGCCCAAATTTGCGGAGAAATATAATAATGCGTTTTATAGCCTTCTTTACGAGCCCATTTTGCAATTCTAAAATTAAAACCCGGATAGTCTATAAAGATTATTACGTCCGGGTTATAACGCGCAATGTCTTTTTTGCATAGTTTAATGTTTTTAAAAATCGTGCTAATATTCAGTAAAACTTCTACAAAGCCCATAAACGCTAAATCGCGGTAATGCTTTACTAAAGTTCCGCCTTGAGCTTGCATTAAATCGCCACCCCAAAATCTAAATTCTGCATTTTTATCTTCGACTTTTAAAGCTTTCATTAGGTTGGCAGCGTGTAAATCTCCAGATGCTTCCCCGGCAATTAAATAATATTTCATAGGCAAAAAGTTTAGATTTAGCTATTTTAGGTTAGTAAAACTTAAAATAAAGTATTGCCATCGCGGCAAGTATAGTGGCAATTACCACGCCTCTAGAGCGGTAAATTTGTCGTTTTTTTAAGAACACAAAAAACGGCAGAAAATTAGCAATGGCTCCTAAAGCAATAATACTGCCCATATAATCGCCTTTTATGGCTTTATTCAACGTCACTTCAAAACTATCTGGCGAAAACGCGGCAATATAGAGGTAAATTCCCGCCAAGTTTGCAAAAACACCCACTAAAAATCCGATAAGAATTTCTTTTTTAATCATTTAATTCCCAATCGTTTAAAGTTTTTATAGCGTGGTGGGCTGTCAAATCAAATTGTACCGGCACTACAGAAACATATCCTTCAGAAAGTGCGTGCTCGTCTGTATCTAAACCATCGTCTTGGTTAACAAATTTTCCGGTAAGCCAATAATAATCGCGTCCCTGCGGATTGGTTCTTTTGTCAAACTCTTCTACCCAATTTGCTTTTGCTTGTCTGCAAACTTTTATGCCTTTAATTTCCTTTTCGGAAAGCTTTGGAATGTTTACATTTAAAACAACGCCATCGGGCAAACCGTTTTTCAAAACGTTTTTGGTAATGGCTTTTACAAATTTAGTAGTATGGCTAAAATCTGCCGTAAGGCTATAATCTAGTAAAGAAAAACCTATTGCGGGAATTCCTTCGGTGCCGGCTTCTACTGCTGCACTCATCGTACCGGAATAAATTACGTTTATAGAAGAATTAGAACCGTGGTTAATACCACTAACACACAAATCCGGTTTGCGTTTTAAAATTTCTTGTTTGGCAATTTTTACGCAATCTGCCGGCGTGCCGGAGCAAGAAAATTCTTTGTGTTTCTCGTTATTGTTAAGTTTTACGGGATCGCAAAATAAATTATTGCTCACCGTAATAGCATGCCCCATTCCGCTTTGCGGACTATCTGGTGCTACTACTACCACTTCGCCGATTTCTTTCATTATTTTTATTAAATGTCTAATTCCGGGAGCTGTAATTCCGTCGTCGTTGGTAACCAAAATCAATGGCTTTTCTTTTTTCATAAACTATATTTTTTCGCAGCACAAAAATAAACAATAAATTTGCAAAAAATCCTTTTGTTGCTTTAAGATAAAGAATTGCTTAGATTATAATTATTTTATGAATTAGGTATAAAAAAAGTCTTACTTTTAACTTGCCTTTTTTAATCTTGCAGTTTTGCAGGATTTTTTAAATGTAAAAGATTGGCATAGTTTTTAATGTATTACAGCATAGGATGCGAATGAAATTAACGAAGTATATGAAAAGGAATTCAAAGATATTTTTATTAGGGCTATTGCTTGCGGTAGCTTCTTGTAGTTTTACCACCAAAAAATTTGATACAAATTCAGATAAAGACTCAGTTTTAATAGAGTTAATTACTTATGTTTTACAAAAAGGACATTATGATCCTAAACAAATAGACGATGCGTTCTCGCAAGAAGTATATGATAATTATATCTTGAGTCTAGACCCTAGAAAACGCTATTTTCTACAAGAAGACATAGATAAATTTGAAGCTTACAGAGATAAAATAGACGACGAAATTCATAATAAAAAAGTAGATTTTTTTAACCTTACTTATAATACCTTACAACAACGCATAGAAGAGTCTAAACAGCTTTACGGAAGTATTTTAGACAAGCCTTTTGATTATACGAAAGAAGAAGATATTAATACTAATTATAAAGAAATTCCGTACGCAGAATCTAAAACTGCTTTAAAAGATCGTTGGAGAAAACAATTGAAGTTTACGGCTTTAAGCAACTTTTACGATTTACAAAAAGACGAAGAAA
This sequence comes from uncultured Mesonia sp., assembly GCA_947494545.1. GTDB lineage: Bacteria > Bacteroidota > Bacteroidia > Flavobacteriales > Flavobacteriaceae > Mesonia. Next base: position 141,482 of record CANLVH010000007.1, read on the forward strand.
ATAAACAGAAAGACGACGAAGAGTATACGCCAAAACCCGAATCGGAGTTAGAAAAAGAAGCAAGAAAATCTACTCAAAATTCTCTAGAAGAAGCTTATGATATTTTAGACGATGTAGATCGTAAAGATTGGTTCTCTATGTACATTAACTCTATTGTAGAGGTTTTTGATCCGCACACCAATTATTTTGCTCCTCGCGATAAAGAACGTTTCGATATTCAGATGTCCGGAAGTTTAGAAGGTATTGGTGCACGACTCCAAAAAAAGATGGATAATATTAAAGTATTAGAAATAATTTCCGGTGGTCCTGCTTGGCGCGGAGAAGAACTGGAAGTTGGCGATATTATTCAGAAAGTAAAACAAGAAGATGAAGAAGAACCGGTAAGCATTATCGGGATGCCGCTAGACGATGCGGTAGAACTTATTAAAGGTCCAAAAGGAACCGTAGTAACCTTAACCGTAAAAAAAGTAGACGGTACGGTAGAAGATATTAAAATGGAGCGCGACATTGTAGAGATAGAAGAAACCTACGCAAAATCTTCTATGGTTAAAAAAGATTCTTACAATTACGGACTTATAAACTTACCCCGATTTTATTTTAATATAGAAGATTACGATAAACGCAATGCAGCCAGCGATATTAAAAAAGAAATAAAGCGCCTTAAAAAAGAAGATATGGACGGGCTAGTGTTAGATTTAAGAAACAACGGCGGTGGTTCGCTTTCTACTGTAGTAGATATTGCCGGTATGTTTATAGAAAAAGGCCCCATCGTACAAGTACGCACTAGCGATAATCAACGAGAGGTTTTACATGACGAAGATAAAAGTATTTTGTGGGACGGCCCATTGGTAATTTTGGTAAACGAGCTTTCTGCTTCAGCTTCAGAAATTCTGGCAGCCGCAATGCAAGATTACCAACGCGCAATAATTATAGGAAGCAAGCAAACCTACGGAAAAGGCACTGTGCAAAATGTAATAGATTTAAACCGTTGGATGCGAAACAGTGATTTAGGCGATATGGGCGCTTTAAAAATGACTACGCAAAAGTTTTATCGCGTAAACGGCGGTTCTACTCAATTAAAAGGAGTAGAAAGTGATGTGGTTGTGCCAGACCGTTATAGTTATATAGATATTGGTGAGCGCGATATGGAAAATCCTTTACCTTGGGACCAAATAGAACCGGCAGATTATACCAAATGGAACGGCTATGTAGATTTTGAAAAAACCATAGAAAAAAGTAAAGAAAGAATGACCAAAAGCGAGCAATTAAAATTAATTGACGAAAGCGCTAAATGGATTCAAGAGCAACGCCAGAAGGATATTTATCCGTTAAACTTTGCTACTTATAAAGAAAAAATATTGTTTAGTGAAGAGCAAGCCAAACGTTTTGACTCTATAAGCGATTATAAAACCAATTTGTCTTTTGTGTCACTTCCTTACGAGCAAAAAATGTTTAAAACAGATACAACCCTTGCAGAAAAAAGAGAACGTTGGCACGAGAATTTAAGTAAAGACGTTTATGTAGAAGAAGCAATTTTGGTTTTAGAAGATATGAAAATCAATTCGTTAAAACGTTCTAAAGTGGCCAACTATAAAAAGTAAATCTTGCATAGTAAGTCAAAATCATTAAGTCAATTAGCGCTCCAAAAGTTTAAAAAAAACCTTTGGGGCGTTTTGAGTTTTTGGTTTATTGTAGCTTGTACTTTTACGGCAATTTTTGCTTATGTCTTGGCACCTGATAATTCTGAAAATGCCAATCAAATGCATTTGGCTATCCATTCTAAACCACCCGGTTTCAAAGTGCAGATGTTAGAAATACCAAAGCAAAACCAAAAAGAGAAAGCTTGGTTAGACCAGATTTTTTTCGGTAAAAAATATACTCCTACACAAATTCCTATAGAAAGTTATCAGTTTTTAGAGAAAGAGTTAAAGGTATTTCCTTACACAGGTCAAGATAAAAAAGGCTTACCAAAAGTCTACACCTTATCAGAAACTTTTAAAGGCTACACCCAAAAAGAAATAAAAGAAGATTTAATTTTTTCTAAAACTTTTCTGTTCGGTACAGATAAATACGGCAGAGATTTGCTGAGTAGAATGTTAATAGGTATTCGCGTTTCTTTATCTATTGGCTTTGTAGCGGTTTTTATTTCTTTGGTAATAGGTATTGGTTTAGGCGCTTTAGCAGGTTATTTTGGTGGCAAAATAGATGCCGCTATTATGTGGCTTATTAATGTAACTTGGTCTATCCCAACCCTGCTTTTGGTAATTGCAATTACCTTGGCTTTAGGCAAAGGTTTTTGGCAAGTGTTTATAGCGGTTGGTTTAACTATGTGGGTAGAAGTAGCCAGAGTAGTACGCGGACAAGTAATGGGCGTAAAAAAATTACAATTTGTAACCGCAGCCAAAGCGCTGGGTTATTCTAATTCTAGAATAATTACAAAACATATTTTGCCCAATATAATGGCACCACTTATTGTAATTTCTGCTGCAAATTTTGCCGCTGCTATTTTAATAGAAAGCGGTTTGAGTTTTTTAGGAATTGGAGCGCAACCCCCAATGCCAAGTTGGGGCGCAATGATAAAAGACCATTACAGTTATATTATTTTAGGAAAAGCTTATTTGGCAGTAGTGCCAGGACTTGCCATTATGAGCATGGTAATGGCGTTTATGCTCATAGGAAACGCACTTCGGGATGCTTTTGATGTTAAAAGTTAAGAAATTTTGTTATTTTTAAAAGAAAAATTATGGCTTCAATATTTACGAAAATAATTAACGGAGAAATACCTGCTTATAAAGTTGCTGAAAACGATGATTTTCTGGCATTTTTAGATGTAAATCCTAATGCTAAAGGCCATACGCTTTGTATTCCTAAAAAAGAAGTAGATAAAATTTTTGACTTAGACGAAAATACCTATATGGAGTTAATGCGCTTTTCGCGGAAAGTGGCAATTGCTTTAGAAAAAACCGTTTCTTGTAAACGTGTAGGAATGGCTGTGGTTGGGCTAGAAGTGCCACACGTACACGTTCATCTAATTCCGTTAAACGCAATGGACGATATGAATTTCAAAAACAAAGTAGAACTTTCTGAAGATGAATTTAAGGAATTAGCCTTAAAAATCCGTCAGAATTTTTAAGGCTTTAAAAATTTGTTGCCAGCAATTTGAAAAAAACCGAACGAATAAATATAAATTAAAGAATTATGAAAAAATTGCTGAAACTCGGACCAATTTCTTGCTTTATACTTGCCATACTTGGCTGTAGCAATGACGATGAAAATATAAAAGAAGAAAACTCTATTGTAGGAACTTGGAAGTTAATAGAAATTTATAATGACACGGGAGATGGTTCTGCAAGTTGGGATTCTGTGGAAAACGGATATACTTACAGTTTTTCTTTAAACGGTGAGTTTACTTCAACTCGTTTCTCTGAATGCAGCACCGGAAATTATTCTATGAATTCTAATAAACTGACTTTAGATTTTAATTGTGACGGATTTACAACTGGCATTGAAAATCCGGAAGGAACCTTTATTGAAGATTACACTTTTGAGTCAACTAGAATAATATTAGTTCCCACTTATTTAAGTTGCGACGAAGGATGCGGTTGGAAATTTGAAAAAATTAATCAACCGTAATAAATACAGAGAACTCAACACGTATATATATAATAGCTACGTTTTTTCTAAATTGGAAATTTTGGTTTAGTTGAAAAGTTGCCTCTGAATTGACAGTTTTTGAATCTTCTTAGAATTAAAATCGAATTCGGCTTAAAAACCAAAACTAACACTTCAGCAATTTAATTTCGAAGGTAGTTCCTTTATTTGCTTCGCTTTTCAGCACCCGAATTTTTCCGTTATGGTAATCTTCAATAATACGTTTGGCTAAAGACAAACCAAGTCCCCAACCGCGTTTTTTGGTAGTATAACCCGGTGTAAAAATTTTCTTATAATTAGATTTCGGAATGCCTTTTCCGTTATCGCTAAGGCAAATTTTCACCCACTTTTGGTCTTCGGTAATTTCTAAATTAATTTTTCCTTTTCCGCGTAAAGCGTCTATGGCATTTTTCACTAAATTCTCTATGGTCCAACTGTACAATTGCTCGTTTAGCTTTACCATAATTGGATGCGAAGGCAAACTAATAGTAAAATCTATTAATCTGGAGTTTCTTGCTTTTAAATAAGCGTAAGATTGTTGCGTGGCTTCTACAATATTGGTTTCTTCTAGGGTTGGCAACGAGCCTATTTTAGAAAATCTTTCTGTAATGGTTTTTAAACGGTTAATGTCTTTTTCCATTTCTTGCAAATAGCTCTTGTCTACATTTTCAGATTTTAAAATCTCTGTCCATCCTACCAAAGAAGAAAGTGGCGTGCCAATTTGATGGGCGGTTTCTTTTGCCATTCCTGCCCATAATTTGTTTTGTTCGCTGGTTTTAGAAGTGGTGTAAAAATAATAGAGCATTGCCAAAAAAAGAATAACCACCAATACAATACCTGCCGGAAAATACTTTAGTTTGGTAAGCAATTCAGAGTTTCCGTAATATATAATGCTTAATAAATCGCCTTGGTCCGTAACTTCAATAGGTGTGTTTTGAGCCTGATAAGACGCCACCAGTTTTTCTATTTCTTCTTTGGTGTCTACGTCTTTTGGCGCAATATTTCGCGTGTCATAAGTGTCTTCGCGCAACGAATAAATAATCATTGGGGTAGAAGTATTTTTCTCTATTACTTTTAATTCTACCGAAATCTCATCGTCTAGACTACTTTGTAAAATTTGGGAGTAGGCGCTTACCCAAATTTCCATTTTATCGCGTTCTTCTTGTTTAATGCGATTAAAAAATATAAAAACATTCCATAAAAAAAGCGCCACAATAATTATAGAAGAAATAGTAATAAACCATCTTGTATACCGCTCTTGATCTGAAAATACCATGTACTTTAGGTTGTTTTTTTAAAATTTTAAAGATAGAATTTTTATCTTAATTATTGCTTGCAGCTAAATTTTCATTAGTATTTAGAATAACTATATTTGTGAAAATTTATAAGAGTTCATGCACACAATAGATCCTAAGCAAACACCAACACAAAAACTTTATGGCTTAATGGTAAGCTCTATAGGGCCACGACCAATTGCTTTTGCCAGTACTATAAATAGCGACGGCAAGGCCAATTTGGCGCCTTTTAGCTTTTTTAATATGATGAGTCCAAATCCGCCAATTTTGGTTTTTTCGCCGGTTTTGCGCATTAAAGATGCTTCTAGCAAACACACGTTGCAAAATGTGCAAGAAAACAAAGAAGTGGTTATAAATTTGGTAAATTATGAGATGGTGCAACAAATGTCTCTTGCCAGTTCTAATTATGCAGACGGCGTAAATGAGTTTACAAAGGCCGGCTTTACAATGCTAGCTTCTGAAACTGTAAAACCAGCTCGCGTAAAAGAATCTCCTGTGCAATTTGAATGTAAAGTAAAAGATATAATTAAATTAGGAGAAGAAGGGGGCGCAGGAAATTTGGTGGTTTGCGAAGTTTTAAAAATGCATATTGCCGAAAGTATTTTAGACGATAACCAAAAAATAGATCAGCATAAACTAGATCAAGTAGCGCGTATGGGTGGTAATTGGTACACGCGCGCAAATGCCGGTATGTTTGAAGTTCCTAAACCAACCTCTACTATAGGAATGGGCATAGACAATATTCCTGAATTTATTAAAAACAGTTCTATTTTAACTGGGAATGATTTAGGTAAATTAGGCACGTTAGAAGAACAGCCAACTACCAAAGAAATAAAAGAATTTTTAGAACAAGAAGATCTGCATAATCTGGTAGAAAAAAGCACTGCGGAAAAAATACACGCAGTAGCACAAGAATATCTTAAAAAAGACAAGGTAGAAAACGCCTGGAAATTATTATTAGCAATAAAGTAAAAAAAGATGGAAGTACAAGGAAAGATTAAAAAAATAGACGAAACAAAAACCTACGGTAGCAATGGTTTTAGAAAGCGCGAAATGGTAGTTACCACGCAAGAACAATATCCGCAGCATTTATTAATTGAATTTATACAAGATAAATGCGATCTTTTAAACAATTTTCAGGTTGGCCAAGAGGTAAAAGTAAGCGTTAATTTAAGAGGACGCGAATGGGTAAGTCCGCAAGGCGAAACCAAATATTTTAATTCTATAAACGGTTGGCGCATAGAGAATTTAGAAACATCTAACCCGTCTGGCCCAACAAATACGCCTCCGCCACCACAGGATAATTTTGAGCCTACTACAGATTTTAACGAAGAAGAAAACGACGATTTGCCGTTTTAAATTTGTAAATTCTTTATAAAGTAAGAAGCAAAAATCCGACCCCTTGAGGTCGGATTTTCATATTATAGTCTAATCAACCTTAGTAAACAAATTCAAAAAAAGCAATGATGAACAAAATTTATCTCAATAAGGTTGCTTCAAATATCGTTAAAAATATGATAAAAAACAATTTAAAGCTAGTTTTTATTTTGTAAGTATTTATTATTCAGAGAAATGCAAGAAGAACAGTTTCAATACGGTTTTCCGCCTGTAGAAAATGCTACTCCCCAAGGCTTATTGGCGTATGGCGGAGATTTGTCTCCAGAGCGCTTAGCAGCGGCATACAAAGCCGGCATATTTCCTTGGTATAGTAAAGACGAGCCAATTTTATGGTGGAGTCCCGACCCTAGAATGGTGCTATTTCCGCATGAGCTAAAAATTTCTAAAAGCATGAAAAAACTTTTTAGAAAGCAAACTTTTGAAGTTAGCTATAATAAAAACTTTGCAGCAGTAATAGAAAATTGCGCCAAAATTAAAAGAGAAGGTCAAGAAGAAACTTGGATAACCCAAGAAATGATAACTGCCTATAAAGAATTGCATAAAACCGGTCTTGCACAATCTGTTGAGGTTTGGGAAAACAATAATTTGGTAGGAGGCCTTTACGGAATTTATCTAAAAGAAAAGCAAGTATTTTGCGGCGAAAGTATGTTTACAAAAGTGAGCAATGCCTCTAAATACGGTTTTATCAGCCTAGTACAAAAATTAGAAAAAGAAGGCGTTCAGCTAATAGACTGTCAAATGTATACGCCGCATTTGGCAAGTTTAGGCGCTCGCGAAATACCAAGAAAAGAATTTATTGCGTATTTACGTTAAGTTATAAATTTACGCTAAAGCCCATTAAAAAGTACAATTGCGAGTAGGGCTTATCGGTATAATCTCTATACCGGTATTCAAAACCTGCATCTGCAGTTGTGTTTTCAAAAACATTAAAACCTATTTTTGAGGTTAAACGCTGGCCCAAACTTGGTTTTTCATATTTGCCAAATTCGTAAACAGCTTCAGTTTGTATAGCTAGAGATAAAGGTTTTTGCGCCATTTTTCCGTTTAACGGAAATTCTACACCAAATCTATAACGGGTTCTCAAAGTAAGTCGTTCTCTATAACGTTGCGAAAACCGAAACCGGTGCTTAAAGCTCATTACACCGCTTTTATTTTTATAGCTCAATTGTTGCAAAACCCGTAATTCGTTTTGCTTCTCATCGTTAAAAAGGTTTTTGGTATAGTAGCGTAAACCGGCGCCAACTTTAAAACCATTGCCAATTTTTAGTTGCGTAACCTGCGTAATTTCGTAGTGTTGGCCTTGAATTTCAAACCTTTCCTGGCCATAAAGTACATCGCGTCTAACAAAATCAAAATCGAATGTCCAAATGCTGTCGGTTTCAAAATTTACATTTGCTTCTACTTCGCTTAAGCCGGTAAAATCTTTTTGAGCGACTACCAATACAGGAAAAAGCAAAAAGACAAATAATAGAGAATACTTGGTAAATAGCTTTTTCATTGCAGGTTTGTTAGGCAAATTTTGTAAAAAAAATTAATCAGGTAAAAATATTAAATTAATTGCATTAGCGAAAATTCCATTCAAAAAATTTAAAGTTCTTTTTTAAAGCAACTGTTTTCGTGATCGTCTACCATTCCTACAGCTTGCATAAAAGCATAAATAGTGGTAGGACCTAAAAATTTGAAACCTTTTTGCTTTAATTCTTTACTTATTTTTTCGCTAAGCGGAGTTTTGGCGGGTACAATTTTATAATTCTTTACGGAATTTACAATAGGAGTGTGGTTAACAAATTGCCAAAAAAACTTGCTTAAAGAACCGTATTCTTGCTGAATTTCCAATACGCATTGCGCGTTGTTTATGGCAGCTTCAATTTTTAATTTATTTCTTACAATACCTGTATCGTTTAGTAGTCTGGCTTTATCTTTGTCTGTAAAATCAGCTATTTTTTGAATTTCAAAACCAGCGAAGGCTTTTTTGAAATTTTCACGTTTTTTTAAAATGCTCAACCAGTTTAAACCGGCTTGAAAGCTTTCTAAAATTAAAAATTCAAATAAAATTTTATCGTCATAAACCGGTACGCCCCATTCTAAATCATGATATTTCTCATATAAAGCGTTTCCTTGGCACCACGGGCATCGTTTCTTGCTCATAATTGCTTAAATTTGGGGAAATGTAAAGAATTGTTTTAAAAAATTCCCCGTAAGGGAAAAATAAATTTTATGGATACACAAGTTTTAAACACCGAAATAACAGATGCTTTAAAAAAAAGCATGAGCTACGAAGAATTTCAAAATATGGTAACCAAACTTTATGAAGATGGTAAGGTTACCGGCGACGAACAAACCGAAGATTTATTCAATTATACCGAGCTTAACTTGCGCCGTATAAAGCGTTGGAACAAAACCTTAAAAGTAAACGAGACAGAAAAAGAAGTTTTTGAGAACTATGACAAAGAGGTCTATTGGATTGTTATTGCAGAAGGTTGGTGCGGCGATGTAGCACACTCTTTGCCGGTTATAAACAAAGCGGCAGAGCTAAACGATAAAATAGATTTACGCATTGTTTTACGCGACCAAAATGTATCTTTAATGGATCATTTTTTAACCAACGGCGCGCGCTCTATTCCTAAACTGTTAATGGTAGATAAAGAAACTTTAGAAGTGCTAAATGTTTGGGGAGAACGCCCGGCACCGGCCAAAAAATTAATAAAAGACTATAAACAAGAACACGGCAAAGTAGACGATTATATTAAAGAAGAACTACAACGTTGGTATAATACAGACAAAGGCCAAACTGCTTTAAAAGAGTTGGCAGGTATGTTATCTTAAGCTGCTATACAAAAGCTGAATAAAACAATATGATAGACGTTTTCCGTAAAGAAAGCGCTTATTTTTTTGTTTTAAAAAAGCTTATTCTTGTTGAGGTTTTGGAGGAAGTTTATCGATAAATTCCTCTAAACTCATAGCATTTTCTATAGCAAAATCTCCTATTTTGGTTCTTTTCAGGGCAGAAAGGTGTGCACCGCTGTTTAAGGCTTTGCCAAAATCGTGCACTAAGCTTCTTATATACGTTCCTTTGCTACAAGTAACTTTAAAATCTACTTCAGGCAAAGCTATCCGCGTAAGCGAAAAAGAAGAAATACTAACTTCTCTCGAGTCTATTTTTACCTCTTCACCTTTTCGGGCGTATTCGTATAAGCGTTTTCCTTCTTTTTTTAAAGCAGAAAATACCGGCGGATATTGTTCTATGGTCCCGGTAAATTGTTTGGTTGCTTCTCTTAGCTTTTCTTCGGTTAGGTGTTTGGTTTCAAAAGTTTGGTCAATTTCTGTTTCCAAATCGTAAGATGGCGTTGTGGCGCCCAATGTAAAAGTGCCGGTATATTCTTTTTCTAAGCCTTGTAATTCGTTTATACGCTTGGTAAATTTTCCTGTGCAAATTAGCAGTAAACCGGTAGCTAACGGATCTAAAGTGCCGGCGTGACCAACTTTTATTTTTTTTATTCCGTAACTTTTCTTGATAAGCCAACGCACTTTATTTACCAATTGAAAAGAAGTCCATTCTAAGGGTTTTTCGAGTAATAAAAGTTGTCCGTTTTTAAAATCGTCTAAGCTAAATTGTTTCAAGAAAATGACTTTTAAAAATTAAAATCTAGTTTAATAACTCAATGCTATGGCAATAATACCAACTACCAAGCAATAAATGGCAAAGTAAGATAATTTGCTTTTTCGCACTAAGGCAATCATCCACGTACAAGCAAAAAGTCCTGCAACAAAGGCGGCAATAAAACCAACAATGAGTGGTAAACTGTTTCCGCTGTGGGTTAAATCTCCGCTTAAAAAATCTTTTGCAATTTTGCCTAAAATAAGAGGCACTACCATAAGGAAAGAAAATCGGGCGGCTTTTGTTTTATCGTTTCCTAACAAAACTGAGGTAGAAATAGTAGCTCCGCTTCTAGAGATTCCCGGCAGCATCGCTATTGCTTGCGAAACTCCTATTACAAAAGCATTTTTAAAGCTTACTTTTTTCTGCGTGTTTTTTGCTTTATCTGCCAACCATAATAGGAGCGCGGTAATAATTAGCATAAAACCAACCAACAAAACGCTGCCACCAAAGAGTTGCTCGAGTTCTTCTTCAAACAACAAGCCAATAATTACAGCAGGAAGCATAGAAACAATTATTTTTAGCGAAAATTCTGTTTCTTCATTCCACTTAAATTGCAACAACCCGCGTAAAATTTCCCAAACGTCTTTTCTAAAAACAACCAAGGTGCTCAAGGCAGTAGCAAAGTGCATCACCACGGTAAAAAGCATAGATTCTTGCGGAATGCTATTATCGCCCAAAATGGCTTTTCCTAATTCTAAATGACCACTGGAAGATACCGGTAGAAATTCTGTTAAGCCTTGTATAATACCAAGAATTAACGCATCTATTACACTCATTTCTGTTTTTTATCCGGATTAAGAAGAATGGCATAAACTTCTATGGCAAAACCCAATAAAACCAAAGTTGGTGCCAACCTAATTCTGCGCCAGCTGTAAATCTCGGGATTAAAAACAGCGGGGTCGTCGCTGCCGCCACCTGCCATTAAAATAAAGCCCAAAGCAATTACCCCAAGGCCAATGGCCATAACTTGGTAATTTTTCTTCTCGAAAATAAAATAAGGTTTGGTTTTTTCTTGGGTTTCTATCTTTCGTTTTTTCTCTCCCATAATCAAATTTTTAGCAAAGGTAGGCTTATTTAATAATAAAGCTCATCGGTTTTAAGGTTTAGGAAACGTTGTGTGGCAAAGAAAGTACTAAGCCAAGCAATTAGCAAGCCTAAAATAAACACGCCTGCAAACAAACTTCCCAAAATAATTTTATCGGCAAGCAAATGCAATTCCGGGAAACCGCGATTTACATAATATAAAACGGCAGCCATCCCAATAAGTGCCAGTATGGCGCCAATCATACCTAATTTAATGTTTTTCCAGATAAAGGGTCTACGAATAAAGCCTTTTGTTGCGCCCACCATTTGCATGGTTTTTATGGTAAACCGCTTGGCATAAACAGAAAGTCTAATCGAGCTATTTATTAGTAAAACCGCTATAAAAGTAAATATGCCGCAGATTACCAAAATCCAGAAACTAATGCGTTTTATATTTTCATTTAGTAGAGAAATAAGAGGCTTATCATAAATTACTTCATCTACAAAGCTCTTTTCTTGCAGGTCTCGCGATATTTCGGCAATTTTTACTTCCGAAACATAATCGGCGTTAAAAAATACATCTATCGAATTTTGTAATGGGTTATACCCTAAAAATTCCATAAAGTCTTCCCCAATTTCTTTACTGTGCGCTTTTGCCGCTTCTTCTTTAGAAACAAAATTGGTGCTTTTGGTATAATCTGCCAAAGCAAGGCTTTTTTCTAACTGGTTTATTTCTACTTCTTTTGCAGTATCTTTTAAGTAAATACTCAAAGCAATTTGCTCTTTAAAATGGTCTGCAACTTTTTTGGTGTTAAGCACCAGCAAGCCCAGTAAACCCAACAAAAACAAAACCAAAGCAATACTGATAACTACCGAAAAATAGGAAGAAATCAAGCGTCTTTTTTGGTATTTTTCGAACGATGAACTCATATAAATTTCAAAAGATTTTCTGTAAAAATAATAAAGTAATTGAAACGCTACTATTATAAACGCCCGCTTTTTACAATAATTGTTCAATTGCTAGTTGCGAGCAATGCTTGTTTAAGCCTTTACGGAAGTTTATCGCAAACTTTACGGAAAAATATTCTAGCTCTAAACAACTAGAAAAAATGTATTTTTTAAAGCTAAACCAACAAATTGAGAGAAGTAATCTACAGAAAAAAATAAAAAGCAGCAGTTCTTAAACTATTTGTATGTCTTGGGTTTACTACTTTCAACATTAATAGTATTTTTGTGCTTAAAAATTCAGCATTTGTAACGCCGAAAACCTAAGAAAATGAGTTATAATTTTAACGAGATCGAAGCCAAGTGGCAAGCCTATTGGCACAAAAACCAAACGTTTAAAGCCGCTAATTATAGCGATAAAGAAAAATTCTATGTTTTAGATATGTTTCCTTATCCTTCTGGTGCCGGTTTACACGTTGGCCACCCGTTAGGATATATTGCAAGCGATATTTACGCGCGTTTTAAACGTCATAAAAATTATAATGTTTTGCATCCACAAGGTTATGATTCTTTTGGTTTGCCGGCAGAGCAATATGCCATTCAAACCGGGCAACATCCTGCCATTACTACAAAAACCAATATAAAACGCTACAGAGAACAATTAGATAAAATTGGTTTTTCTTTTGATTGGAGTAGAGAGGTGCGCACCAGCGATCCGGATTATTATAAATGGACGCAATGGATTTTTATTCAGCTTTTTGAAAGCTGGTACGATTATAACAAAGATAAAGCACGCGGTATAGCAGAACTAAAAGAAATTTTTAACGCGCAAGGCAATACAAATCTAAACGCTGCTTGTGATGTAGATGTATCTGAATTTACTGCGGAAGATTGGAAAAATTTTTCAGACCAAGAACAACAAGAAATACTATTAAAATATCGTTTAACCTACTTAGCCGAAACAGAAGTAAACTGGTGTCCGCAATTAGGAACAGTTTTGGCCAACGATGAGATTGTAAACGGCCTGTCAGAGCGCGGCGGCTATCCGGTAGTGCGTAAAAAAATGAAACAATGGAATATGCGCATCTCTGCCTATGCAGAGCGTTTATTGCAAGGCTTAGAAAATTTAGATTGGACAGAAAGTTTAAAAGAAAGTCAGCGCAATTGGATTGGCAAATCTGTTGGAGCGCAAATAGAGTTTCGTGTACTTTCTTCTCAGAATGATTTGAAAAGTAACTCTTCCCATCCCCAACCCTTCCCCGAGGGAAGGGAGAACGCGCAAGAACAAGAATATTATAAGCGTTTAACAGCTAACCCTGAAATTGCCGGCGAATTGCTGAATAGAGCTAAAGAAATGCGCAAGAATCCTACAGAAGCAGAACAAAAAATGTGGGAAGCTTTAAGAGCGAAAAAAATAGATGCTAAGTTCAGAAGACAGCATCCCATTGATAATTATATTGTTGATTTTGTTTGTCTTGCTAAAAAATTAATTATTGAAATTGATGGAGAAATTCATCAATTTCAGAAAGAAAAAGATGAGGAGCGTCAATCAGTTTTAGAGCAAAAATTGGGTTATAAACTTTTGCGGTTTACTAATGATGAGGTAACAAATAGCCTTTCTAAAGTATTAAATGAAATTAAAGCACAATTAGAAGTCCTCCCCTCAGGGGAGGATTTAGGAGGGGATGCGTCAAACCACACTACCAAAACCCCAAACCACAAATTTGAAGTTTTTACCACCCGACCGGATACAATTTACGGCGTAACTTTTATGACCTTGGCGCCGGAGCATGAATTGGTAGATCATATTACCACAAAAGAACAAAAAGAAGCGGTGCAAGCTTATAAAGAAAAAACAGCCAAACGCAGTGAGCGCGAGCGTATGGCAGATGTAAAAAGCATTACCGGCGTGTTTACGGGAGCTTATGCAGAGCATCCGTTTACCAAAGAACCCATTCCTATCTGGATTGGCGACTATGTTTTGGCAAGTTATGGTACCGGAGCGGTAATGGCCGTTCCTTGCGGCGATCAGCGCGATCATGATTTTGCCAAACATTTTGAAGATAAGCCCGGTATGCCGCCAATAAAAAATATCTTTAAAGATATAGATGTTTCTGAAGCTGCATACAGCGGTAAAGAAAACACCATAATCACAAACTCTGATTTTCTAAACGATTTACCTTATAAAAAAGCCTTAAAAAGAGTAATTTTTGAATTGGAAAAAACCGGTCAAGGTAAAGGAAAAACCAATTATCGTTTGCGCGATGCTGTTTTTAGTAGACAACGGTATTGGGGCGAGCCATTTCCGGTATATTATGTAGATGGTTTACCACAAATGATTACCGAAGAAAATTTACCCTTAGAATTACCCGAAATAGAAAAATATTTACCTACAGAAGAAGGCGAACCGCCACTAGGCAGAGCAGATGTTTGGGCTTGGGATAGCAAAAATAAAAAGGTGGTAAAAAATCATTTAATAGATCACAAAACTATATTTCCGTTGGAGTTAAATACCATGCCGGGTTGGGCAGGTAGCTCTTGGTATTTTTTCCGTTATATGGAAAAAGAAAAGCGGCAAGATGTTTTCGCTTCCGCGGAAGCGTTAAATTATTGGGAAAACGTAGACTTGTACATAGGAGGAAGCGAGCATGCCACCGGGCACTTACTTTACGCCCGTTTTTGGACTAAATTTTTAAACGACCGAAATTTTGTGCCCGTACAAGAACCTTTTAAAAAACTAATAAACCAAGGCATGATTTTAGGCGAAAGTGCTTTTGTGTATAGATTAGAGGGAGCAAATAAATTTGTTAGCGCTAATAAGATAAAAGACTTGAAAGTACAGCCAATTCACGCCGATGTTGCTTTAGTAAACGCTTCTAATGAGTTAGATATAGAAGGTTTTAAAAACTGGCGACCGGAGTTTAAAGACGCAGAATTTATTACCGAAGAAGACGGAAAATACATTGTAGGCCGCGAGGTAGAAAAAATGTCTAAATCTAAATACAACGTCGTAAACCCTGACGATATTTGTGAAGAATATGGCGCAGACACTTTACGGATGTACGAAATGTTTTTAGGTCCGTTAGAGCAATCTAAACCTTGGAGTACAGCCGGGCTTAGCGGTGTTTATAATTTCTTAAAAAAACTGTGGAAACTTTACCATACAGACGATGAATTTGGGGTTAACGAAGAAAAAGCGAGTAAAGAGTCGTTAAAAACGCTGCATAAAACCATCAAAAAAGTAACCGATGATATTGAAGATTTTAGCTTTAATACTTCTGTTTCTACTTTTATGATATGTGTAAACGAGCTGAGTTCGCAGAAATGCAACAGCAGAGAAGTTTTAGAACCATTAGCAGTTCTAATTGCGCCTTACGCTCCGCATATTGCCGAAGAACTATGGCAAAAACTAGGGAACAAAGATAGTGTTGCTTTTGCGGCTTACCCGAAATTTGAAGAAAAACACGTAAAAGAAAGTGCTAAAACCTACCCTATTTCTTTTAATGGTAAAATGCGTTTTACTTTAGATTTAGCTTTAGATTTATCAAAAGAAGAAATTGGAAAAATTGTAATGGAAGACGAGCGCACGCAAAAACAACTTAATGGCAGAGAGCCTAAAAAAGTAATAATCGTGCCGGGTAAAATTGTAAATATTGTAGGATAAATAAACAAAACGGGCAAGTTGGCAGTTTTTAAACGAATTGGCGGGGTTTTTGCTTAAGATTAATTTCAATTAAAAAAACAAAATACTAGAAAAATATGTTTGGATATTATATACTTATCGGGCTTATAATGTTGGCTAGTTGGTATGTTAGCCATAAACTAAAGACCAAATTCAAAAAATACTCAAAAGTTCATTTGCAAAACGGCATGAGCGGAAAAGAAATTGCCGAGCAAATGTTGGCAGATAATGGCATAACAGACGTTAAGGTGATTTCTACTCCGGGGCAATTAACAGATCATTATCACCCAACCAAAAAAACCATAAACTTAAGCGAGTCTGTTTACAACCAACGAAACGCTGCAGCTGCTGCCGTTGCTGCGCACGAATGTGGTCACGCCGTACAGCACGCGCAAGCTTATAGTTGGTTAACAATGCGCAGTACCTTGGTTCCTGTGGTAAGTGTTGCATCTAACCTTAGTCAGTGGGTAATTATGGGTGGTTTAATTTTAATGGGAATGGTATCTGTAGGTGTCGGACAAATGGTTTTATTGGCCGGCATTGTAATGTTTGGCTTAGGAACTTTATTTAGCTTTATTACCTTGCCTGTAGAATACGATGCAAGCAACCGCGCATTAGCTTGGCTTAAAGCCGAAAACATTGTAACACCACAAGAATATGAAAGCTCTGAAGATGCTTTAAAATGGGCTGCCAGAACTTATGTAGTTGCAGCTGTTGGCTCTTTAGCTACCTTATTATACTTTATAGGAATCTTTTTAGGAAGAGATTAGATAAAATAATTTTAAGAATAAAAAAAGAGCTGTTTCGAGAAACTGAAACAGCTCTTTTTTTTATAACTGCAAGTTCCTGTTAACCTACAATATTATCTATATTATAACCTAGATATTCGCGTTCGGTTTCTGTAAACTCGATGCCGTTTTCTGCCAGTTCTTTTAAAATAGGATTGTAAACCTCTTTTAAAATAGGACGTAAAACACCGGGAGTTGTTATTTCTTTATTCAATATTTTAAGCGTTGCAATGGCAACAGGCAAACCAACGGTTTTTGCCATAGCAGTATAGGTTTGGTCTTCGCCTATATGTGCCATTGTAGAGTCTATTTGCTTTTTCTCACCATTAAGTTCGTAGCCAAATTTATGATACATCACAATCATATCTTTATCTTCTGGGGCTAGCGTCCATTTTTCTTCTAATATTTTTTGTAAAGCTTTTGCCGGCGTAGCATCTTTAATGCCTATTTTTTTCTCCGGATTAAAAATATCTAATTCTTCTAGTTTGTCCCACATCAAATCGTCTTGATCTATCTTTAGGCTATGGCGCATTTTTAATTCTACAGAATCTGTAGGAGAATAGGGTAAGAAAGAGTTTACAAAGTCGCGATAGCTCATATTTTCAGAGTTTTGCATAGCATAGGTATCGTCTGTCATTCCTAATTGTACAAACATATTCCAAGCTTTACTAAAACCTACTCTTCTAAGCGTACCGCGATAAAGGGTTTTTATGTCTTCTAAACCGTAAACGCCTCTGTATTTTAGAGAATTTCGGTTAGCTAAGCCTTCAAACCTTCCGTAACCTTCAATTTCTAAAAACTCTGTTCTTCTAAATAAACGGTGATAAGGAATGTATTTATACTGCCCTTCTTGAATAAATTCTGCTGCGCCACCTTGTCCGGCTACCACAACATTTCTAGGGTTCCAAGTAAATTTATAATTCCATAAATTGGTATCGCTTTCGGGAGCTACCAAGCCACCGGTAAACGATTCAAATAGCAACATTTTTCCGCCGGCGTCTCTAATTTTATCAATAACCTGCATTGCACTCATATGGTCTATGCCGGGATCTACACCAATTTCGTTCATAAAAACAAGACCTTTTTCTTTTACTTTATCATCTAAAGCTTGCATTTCATCGCTCACATAAGAAGCGGTAACCATATTTTTATTGAATTCTACGCAATCTTTTGCCACCTGGATGTGAAAACGCGCCGGTAACATAGAAATAACTATATCTGTCTCTTTTACCGCTTTTTGGCGTTCTTCTTCCTTAAAGATATCTAATTCAATCGCTTTGGATCTCTCGTGGTTACCGGCAACTTTTTTGGCATTTTCTAAAGAAATGTCTCCAATAGTAAGTTGCAGATCTTCAGATTCGCTTTTTTCTTTTAGGTATTTAATGAGCGAAGAAGTAGATTTTCCTGCTCCTATTATTAAAATATTTCGCATATTATTATTACTTGATTAAATTTGTTCCTTCAAAGTAATTAATAAATTATTGTATTTAAAAATTAAATCATGCATCAAAAGTTATTGATTTTAGGAAGTATCTACGGAATGACAGCAGTAATACTTGGAGCTTTTGGCGCTCATGGTTTAGAAAAAATACTGGATACCAGTTCTTTAGGAACGTTTGAAGTAGGAGTCCGCTACCAATTTTATCACGCTTTATTTGCATTGGTTTTGGGGGCAACAAATTTTTTACAAAACAAAACTAAAAATAGCGTGTTTTACTTGCTTTTGGTAGGGCAGATTTTATTTTCGGGCTCTATTTATTTATTAGCTACAAATTCTCTTACCGTAATAGATTTTACGGTTATTGCATTTAGCACCCCAATTGGCGGCTTATTATTAATAATAAGTTGGTTGTTGGTGCTTATCGAGGCTATAAAATATAAAAAAGGTTAAATATCACCTGTAAATCTTCAATTATCTGGTATTATTTATATTTTTGTTTATCAAACACAACAATTAAAATTTTATGGTGTCTAATAACCACACAACAAAAGAAATTTCGTTAAGTAAATACGGAATTGAAAACGCAACAATTCACTACCAATTATCTTCAGAAGAACTGCACCAAGAGACCTTAAAAAAAGGTATGGGGGTAGAAACAAAATCTGGCGCTTTAGCTGTTAACACAGGAGAGTTTACCGGAAGGTCGCCGCAAGATAGGTTTATAGTTAAAGACGCAATTACAAAAGATAAAATATGGTGGGGAAATATAAATATTCCGTTTGAAGCTGATAAATTTGATAAATTGTACGATAAGGTAATGACTTACCTGTCTGGGAAAGAAATTTACGCCAGAGATTCTTATGCTTGTGCAGATCCCGAATATCGTTTAAATATACGCGTTATAAACGAATACCCGTGGAGTAATATGTTTGCTCATAATATGTTTTTACGCCCAACCGAAAAAGAATTAGAGAATTTTGAAGAAGATTGGTTGGTAGTTAATGCGCCGGGTTTTGAAGCAAATCCTGAAGAAGATGGTACGCGGCAACATAACTTTGCTATTTTAAACTTCAGTAAAAAAATTGCTTTAATTGGTGGTACAGGATATACCGGCGAGATTAAAAAGGGTATTTTCTCTGCTCTTAATTTTATTTTACCGGTAGATAAAAATGTATTGCCAATGCACTGTTCTGCCAATATAGGAGAAGAAGGAGATACTTCTATTTTCTTCGGATTGTCGGGTACGGGAAAAACTACACTTTCTGCAGATCCTAGTCGTAAGTTAATTGGTGATGATGAGCACGGCTGGACACCTAAAAATAAAGTATTTAATTTTGAAGGCGGTTGCTACGCTAAAGTAATTAATCTTTCCCAAGAAAATGAACCGGATATTTTTAATGCAATCAAACCCGGGGCAATTTTAGAAAACGTTATTTTAAACGAAAATAAAGAAGTAGATTTTGAAGATACTAGCATTACACAAAACACGCGTGTAAGTTATCCTATTTATCACATAAACAATATTCAGCAGCCATCTATTGGCAGCAATGCAAAAAATATTTTCTTTTTAACAGCAGATGCTTTCGGCGTTTTGCCTCCTATAAGCAAATTAACTCCGGGCCAAGCGGCTTACCATTTTATTAGCGGTTATACTGCAAAAGTTGCCGGAACAGAAGCGGGCGTAGATGAGCCCGTACCAAGTTTTTCCGCTTGTTTTGGAGCGCCATTTATGCCGTTGCACCCAACTAAATATGCAGAGATGCTTAGTGCGAAGATGAAAGAAAATGGCGTTAACGTTTGGTTGGTAAACACCGGTTGGACCGGCGGACCTTACGGCACCGGTTCGCGCATGAAGCTAAAGTATACCCGTGCTATGATTACTGCGGCTTTAGAGGGTAAATTAGAAAAAGTTTCTTATACCAAACACCCTATCTTTGGTTTAGAAATGCCGGAAGAATGTCCTAATGTTCCTTCAGAAGTTTTAAATCCTAAGAAAACTTGGAGCGATGCAGAAGCTTATGACAAGAAAGCAGAAGCTTTATCACATTTCTTTAAAGATAACTTTAAAAAGTTTGAAGAATATGCCAACGAAGAAATAATGGCCGGCAGCCCGGTTTAAAAAATTCTTGGTAATACCATTTAAAAAAAGCCCAAACTTGTAAGTTTGGGCTTTTGTATTATTTGCTGGTGTAGTGTAGTTTTATTTTTTATTGTTCTCTTTTATGTAGCGTTCTAATGCCATTGTCATAGAAGGAGTTTCCGGGGTTGGTGCTTTAATATTTACCGTTAAACCGTGCGCTTTTGCGGCTTTTATGGTAGAATTACCAAAAACAGCTATACGCGTATCTTTTTGTTCAAAATCCGGAAAGTTTTCAAAAAGAGATTTAATACCACTTGGACTAAAGAATACCACAACGTCGTAAAACACTTCTTTTAAGTGCGAAAGATCACTTACTACGGTACGATAAAAGATACCACGAGTCCAATTAACTTTAAGCTTGTCTAACTGCTTCGGGATTGCTGGTTTAAGCATATCTGAAGAAGGTAAAAGAAACTTCTCGTTCTTATACTTTTTTATAAGCGGAAGCAAGTCAGGGAAAGTACGTTTACCTACATATATTTTACGCTTTCTGTATACCACATATTTTTGAAGATAATAGGCCACAGCTTCACTTTGGCAGAAGTATTTTAAGGTGTCGGGCACTTTAAATCGTAGCTCTTCGGCTATTCTAAAAAAATGGTCTACAGCATTTCGGCTGGTTAAAATAATGGCTGTAAACTGCGATAAATCAATTTTTTGTTGTCTAACTTCTTTAGAAGAAGCCCCTTCCACATGAATAAACGGAATAAAATCAATTTTTACTTTTTGCTTTTGCTCCAGCTCAAAATAAGGTGAGTTTTCAACCTTTGGTTCCGGCTGTGAGATCAAAATTGTTTTCACTTTCATAGGCGGTATTTTTAGGGTATTGTTTAGCTCGCAAGCGTAAATACTTTATACAAAATGAAATACGGTGCGATTTCAAGGGTGCAAAGGTACAAAATAAAATAAAACCAATGCCCTAAAACTATATTTTGATTTTTTTTATAATACGAAAGCAAGGCAAAAAAGTTAAATATTAGAAAAGCTGCTATCGCTGTTATAATTCCTATTTTGTTTGGTTGCCATCCGTAAAAAAACAATAAGATAACAGGTAAAAAAACCAAAGCTAGAAGATTTTTAAAAGTTAATTTATAAAATAAATAGTTATCAAATACTTTTTCTATACTAAATAGGTTAGCAATTATTTTTTCTAAAAGATATTTGCCGCCAATTACAATGTTGTAAATAACAAAAATTTGTAAATAAAGCGTAAAACCATCTTGTTGTGCCGGCAAATTAAAAACACGCCAAGCTATATAAATACCTAAACTTAAAATAGCTGCTTTTAATAAATAAAGATAAAAGCTAAAAAAGTTAAGAACTTTTAGAGATTTTTTATGTGTGGTAAAATATTTGTTGGAGAAAGCTATTCTAGAAAAATCATAAAAACGTTCTGGGTAGCTGGTTTTTATCAAAACCAATCCGCAAAGTATAAATAATAGTAAAAGGGTAACCCAGTCTAAAGAAGTTATATTTCTTTCTATGGCTTCCATTATTTAATTTTCCGCAAAGTTAAAAATTAAATAGGTGCAATTCTTAGAAAAATACACCTTAAAAATATATACATTTGCGAAAAAGAAAAAATGGTGGCGCGCTTAGTCATAATTCCAACTTTTAACGAAATTGAAACGATAGAACGTATTGTACGTAATATCTTTGCGCAGCCACATCATTTTGATATTTTGGTGGTAGACGATAATTCGCCAGATAAAACTGCCGAAAAAGTTCGGGAATTACAGCAAGAATTCCCCGAGCAGCTTTTTTTGGAAGTTCGTAAAAATAAATCGGGATTAGGAACCGCTTATATTCACGGTTTTAAATGGGCGTTGCAACGAGATTACGAATATATCTTTGAGATGGATGCAGATTATTCGCACAATCCAAACGATTTAATTCGGCTCTACAAAGCCTGTAAAAAACATGACGCACAAATGAGTATAGGCTCGCGTTATGTTACCGGTGTTAACGTAATAAACTGGCCTATGAAACGGGTTTTGCTATCGTGGTTAGCTTCAAAATATGTAAAAACCATTACTAGAATGCAAATAGAAGACACCACAGCCGGTTTTGTTTGTTACCATCGTAAAGTTTTAGAAAAAATAAATTTAGATAGTATACAGTTTGTAGGTTATGCTTTTCAAATAGAAATGAAATTTAAAGCCTATTTACTGAATTTTAAAATAGTGGAAGTACCGGTAATATTTACAGATCGTACCAAGGGTAAATCTAAGATGAATAGCAATATTATTTCTGAAGCTGTTTTTGGGGTTATAAAAATGAAGATAAAAAGTTTACTGGGTAAAGAAGTTTAAAAAATGGAGAAGAAAATACTAATTAAAAACGCCAATATCGTTAACGAAGGTAAAGTTTTTGAAGGCGATGTTTATATAGAAGGCGACAATATTGTAGAGGTTGCCAGCAGTATTAGCGCAAAATCGCAAGATGTACAAGTTATAGATGCAGAAGGACAATACTTACTGCCCGGCGCCATAGACGATCAAGTTCATTTTAGAGAACCCGGTCTTACCCATAAAGAAGACATAGCATCTGGCTCAAGAGCTGCTATTGCGGGCGGAATTACTTCTTTTATCGAAATGCCCAACACCAATCCGCAAACCACAACTATAGAAAAACTAGAAAGTAAGTTTGCCTTAGCGGAAAAAAACGCTTATGCTAATTATTCGTTTATGTTTGGCGGCACCAACGATAATCTAGAAGAGATAAGAAAAATAAACCCTAAAACCACCGCAGCTTTAAAACTGTTTTTAGGTTCTTCTACCGGTAATATGTTGGTAGATAACGAAAAGGTTTTGGAAGAAATCTTTAAAAATTCTCCTGTTTTAATTGCCACCCATTGCGAAGACGAAGACACCATTCAAAAAAACTTGGCAAAACAAAAAGAAAAATATGGCGATGACATTCCTATAGAAAATCACCCTAAAATAAGAAGCGAAGAAGCTTGCTACTTATCTTCTTCTAAAGCCGTGAGTTTGGCCAAAAAAACCGGCGCGCGTTTACATGTTTTTCACTTATCTACGGCTAAAGAGCTGAAATTGTTCAGTAATAAAAAACCTTTAAAAGATAAAAAAATAACAGCAGAGGTTTGTATTCATCATCTTTGGTTTAACGATAGTCAATATGCAGAAAAAGGCACGTTTATAAAATGGAACCCCGCCGTAAAAACAGCAAAAGACCAAGAAGCTTTATTAAAAGCGTTAAAAGATGATAAAATAGATGTGGTTGCTACAGACCACGCGCCGCATACCAAAAAAGAAAAAGAAAATGTTTATACCAAAGCGCCAAGCGGCGGACCTTTGGTGCAACATGCTTTGCCGGCAATGTTAGAATTTTACCATAACGGTAAATTATCTTTAGAGAAAATAGTAGAAAAAATGTGCCACAATCCGGCTATTTTATTTCAAATAGAAAAGCGTGGTTTTATAAAAGCCGGGTATAAAGCAGATTTGGTTTTGGTAGATTTAAACGCCCCGTGGACGGTAAAAAAAGATAATATTCTTTACAAATGCGGTTGGTCTCCATTTGAGAAAACCACCTTTAAATCTAGAATAACCCATACGTTTGTAAACGGGCGCTTGGTTTATAAAAACTTTAAAGTTTTGGAAGTAAAGAATGCCCAACGCTTAACTTTTGAACGATGAGAAAAATAGTTTTTGCAGCTTTATTGTTATGTATATTTGCAGCTTGCCAGAGCGTAGAAAAAACGGAAAAACCGGAAAATTTGATTCCGGAAGATAAGATGATAGAAGTTTTGGTAGATTTAGCCAAACTAGACGCGAGCCAAAGCTATAACGAAACGGCTTTTAGTAAACGTAATGTAAAAATTAAAAAGCTCATTTTTGCAAAGTACTCTATAGATAGCTTACAATTTGCTAAAAGCAGTAATTACTATGCAGAAGATTTTAATGTAAACCAACGGCTGTACGATAGTGTTAGAGTGCGTTTAGAGAGAGACAAAGCACGAGTAGACGCGTTGATTAAAAAAGAAGACAGCCTGAAAAACGCAAAAAAGCAAGAAGCGATAAAAAATTCTGCAAAACTTTCTAAAAAAATAAATCAAAAATAATTAGTTAGAACTTTTTCTATAAGCTTTAGCAGTTGCTTCTATGCTTTTTGAAATGGGCGTAAACTCAAGCTTTATAGCATTTTTTATTTTTTGATTATCAAAAAAAGATTGGTTGCTAAAACCTTTAATAGATTGGTAAGTTATTTCTTGTTTGGTATTAAAGAGACTATTGCCAATACTTTGTGTAAGCCAAGCTATAAAAACCATCCAAGGTTTTAATGCTTTTTTGGGCTTGGGTTTATTTAAATTTTCGGCTACTTGGTCTAATACCTGTTTAAAGCTTAAATTTTCTCCTACCAGAATATAGCTTTCGTTTTTTATAGTAGAATTGGTAAGTTGTATCATAGCTTTTACCACATCTTCTACGGCTACAAAGCCTGTGGTTAGCGGTAAATAATACGATAAACCTTTGTTTATACGTTCAAATAAACGTCCGCTGCCGCTTTGCCAAAAACCGTTGCCAATTATTAAACCTGGGTTTACAATTATTACAGGCAAACCTTCTTGCGATGCCCGCCAAACTTCCATCTCGGCGCCGTATTTGCTAATAGAATAATTGCTATGCGGTTTTTCGTTGTTTCGTGGCGATTCTTCGGTTATTTTTTTCTTGCCAATTTCTTCGCCCAAAGCAGATATAGAACTTACGTGACAAAATTTCTTTACGGAATTTGCCAAAGCAATATTTACCATATTGGCCGTACCTTCAATATTTATTTTCCGAAGTTTTTTATAGTCGCGTACATCGTATGAGATAAAGCCGGCGCAGTGATAAACAATTTTAATGTCTTTAAAAGCATCTTGCAGAGCCGGTATATTTGTTATGTCTGTTTCTACCCATTCAATTTTAGTGTAGTCGGGACGTTTTTCTTCCGTAAAGTAAGTAGCAATAATCTTTTTACTTTCTGCTATTTTGGTTTTGTTACGGTATAAAGCCCGTATTTTTACATCTTCCTGCAATAAATGCCCAAGTAGGTGCGCGCCTACCAATCCTGTTGCTCCGGTAACTAAAATCATTTGGTAAATATAAGGATTTCTGTATCGAAAAAAATCAGGTTTCTAGTATCTTTGCTGTTCGTTAAAAAATAAAAGCAAGAAAAATGGCCAAAAATTTTGTTGAAGAATTAACCTGGCGCGGAATGTTAAACGACGCAATGCCGGGGACCGAAGAACATTTGCAAGAAGCAATGCGAACTGCGTATGTGGGAATAGATCCTACAGCAGACTCGCTGCATATTGGTCATTTGGTAGGCGTAATGATGTTAAAACATTTTCAGTCGGCTGGGCATAAACCGGTGGCTTTAATTGGTGGCGCCACGGGAATGATTGGCGATCCGTCCGGGAAATCGCAAGAGCGCAATTTATTAGACGAAGATAGTTTGCGACACAACCAAAACGCAATTAAAGCCCAATTAGAGCGGTTTATAGATTTTTCTACCCAAGATGCCAATAACGCGGTTTTGGTAAACAATTACGACTGGATGAAAGATTTCTCCTTTCTAGAGTTTGCGCGAGATGTAGGAAAACACATCACTGTAAATTATATGATGGCCAAAGACTCGGTAAAAAAACGTTTGGCTGCAGAATCTAAAGAGGGAATGAGCTTTACGGAATTTACCTACCAACTTATACAAGGTTACGATTTCTTGCACCTTTACAAAAACTTAGATTGCAGTTTGCAAATGGGCGGCAGCGACCAGTGGGGAAATATTACCACCGGAACAGAATTGGTGCGAAGAATGGCCGGCGGAAAAGCCTATGCGCTTACATGTCCGTTAATTACTAAGGCAGACGGCACAAAATTCGGTAAAACCGAAGGTGGCAATATTTGGTTAGATAAAGAACGCACTTCTCCTTACAAATTTTACCAATATTGGTTAAATACAAGCGATGAAGATGCCGAAAAATATATTAAGATTTTTACTTTCTTAAGTAAGGAAGAAGTAGAAGCTCTTGTAAAAGAACATCAAGAAGCGCCGCATTTACGTTTGTTGCAAAAGCGTTTGGGCGAGGAAGTAACCAAAATGGTTCATTCTGCCGAAGATTTAGAAAATGCTAAACAAGCCTCTGAAGTTTTATTTGGTAAAAGCACCACCGAAGATTTGAGAAAACTGGATAATAAAACATTTCTTGATGTTTTTGAAGGCGTGCCACAAGCTGAGGTAGAACGCAAAAAGTTAGAAGAAGGTTTAGATATGATTGCAGCACTTTCTGCAGAAACCAATTTTTTGGCTAGTAATGGCGAAGCAAGAAGAGCATTAAAAGCAAATTCTGTTTCGGTAAATAAAGAAAAAGTAAAAGAAGATTATACGGTAAGTACCGCAGATCTTATTAACGATAAATATGTTATTGTAAACAAGGGTAAAAAGAACACCTATATAATTTCGGTAAAATAATGCTAAAAAGAAACCCCGAGAGTAAATCTCGGGGCTTCCAACTAACTAACCAATCTATTATGAAAAAACTTCATCTTAGCATTATATAAGACGTAAAAAAGTGGCTTTTATTACATGCCTTAACAAAAGAATAACAATTTTAACTTATAAAGCCATTAAATTGCACCCTCTAACGTCACTATTATCAAATCTGCCTAAAATTTCATATTGATTTGCACCTATTTTTTTACCCAAATCTTGGGTGGCAATAAAAGCGCAAGAATATAAATTAGCCAAGTCTATAACGTTTATTCCGCCGGTTTTGTGATTTGGTATAAGACTAAGCGCATCTTCGGGATCCCGAATTAATAATTGCATATGTTTGGGACACTCAAAAATACCATTTCCTTTAGAGTAAGCTTGCGAGAGTAATTCTGTCATGCCGTATTCACTATGAATTTTATTTACGCCAAAACCGTTTTTTAAAAGTTGGTGCAATTCTTCTCTAATTATTTCTTTGCGCCTACCTTTCATTCCGCCGGTTTCCATGATAATCGTATTCTTTAAGCTAAATTGTTTTTGCTCTATCAAATCTAAAAGAGCAAAAGAAACGCCTATAAGCAAAACCTTTTTCCCGGCTTTATCCAGTTTTTCTAAAATAATGCCGAGTTGTTCTAATTCATTTAAATAAAAACCACTTTCAGGATGTTTACTTTCTTTAATAAAATAATCTGCCATAGTAATAAGAGAACTGCCTTTGCGCTCTAAATAAGATGGCAGTAAGGCTAGTGTTACATAATTTTCAATTTCTCCGTAAATTTCCGTAAAGCATTTTATAAAGCTTTTTTGATACAAACTTAGCTTTTTTACCGGGTGTTTACTGGTCGTGCTGCCGGTGGTACCGCTGCTGGTGAAAACAATTTCGGGAGAAAAAGCGGTGGTTTTTATTTCGTGCGATTTAAAAAAAGAAATGGGTAAAAAGGGAATATCTTCTACGTTTTTTACCGAAGCAGGTTTTCTATTAATTAATGAACAAAATTTATTATAAACCGTATTATTTTGATACTGAAATTGAAAAACCTCTAAAGCAGTTTGCTTAAAATCTTGTTGGTTTTTGATAGAGAAAATAGCCTTTTCCAGATGCATGCTTTTTTATTTACAAAACTATTAAAATAAGAAAAGCGCCCCTAATGCAGAGCGCTTTTCTAAAAAATGTTTATTTAATTGTTTTACTGAACAATTAACTTTTTGGTAGCGGTTTTACCTTCTTGCGTGATTTGCAATAAGTAAACGCCGGTAGCCAAAGTTTCTATGTTTAAGCTGTTGTTTACAGTTTTTGTAATTACTTGCTTACCAAGCATATTAAAAACATTTACTTGTACGCTTCCAGCTTCTTTAGTTTGTATGTTTACTACATTACCGTTAGCCGGGTTAGGGTAAATGCTTACATCTGTTAAGACAGGATTGTCAGTTGCTAAGTTTGCATTAAAATCTTCTAAACTTCTAGGGAAGATTTGTGGCTCTACAGGATCTGTACCATTGTCAAACTGCGCTGCAATACCAACTAGATTGTCTAAGGTAGCAGAAGGAATTTCTGTACCAATGTAATCTGCATCGTAAAACTGCGTTCTTAAA
The DNA here is from genome assembly GCA_947494545.1 of uncultured Mesonia sp. GTDB lineage: Bacteria > Bacteroidota > Bacteroidia > Flavobacteriales > Flavobacteriaceae > Mesonia. Next base: position 169,597 of record CANLVH010000007.1, read on the forward strand.
ACTATGTCTTCGCTTCCGTTTGTTAAAGTATAATTGGTTCCGGTGCTAAAAGTAGCCGTACCATCTCCTTCTGCAATAGAAACGTTTTCAAAAGCAATTACTTCAGATTCATAGTCTTCATAGTTTGCAATATACTCACTCAAGGTTATGATTTGTGGAGTAATATCATTTCCGGTTGTTGTAGCTGGTCCTGGATCTTCTGTAGGAATTAACTGCATAATACCATTATACTCGTTTAATTCTCCAGTAACAGCTGTGATGCCATCGCCAATATTGTAAGTGGTAGTTATAACGCCAGAATTGTCGTCTATAAGAATAGCGCCGGTGCTATCTTCTATATACTTTTGACCTCTAAAGTTTTGTTGGAAAGTTAAAACAACTTCTCCAATTACGGTATAAACCTCTCCAATTGTACCGTCTCTCAATTCTGAGATATTCAATACTTCATTAGCAGGATCACAAGTAGGCGCTGTAATAGTGTTCGTGAAGTCACAATTTCCACCAACAATAGAATAATCAAAGTTTACACCTTCGTCTACGCCGGTAATGTTAATTACACCGGATTCTTGCGTAGATGGGTCGTCACCACTAATACTACCTTCTGTAGAAGTAAGTGTATAAGTTTCAGAACCACCACCACTAAACTCTATAATAGTAGTATAAGTGTCTGTTCCTGCTGTTTCTGCATCACAAGTTATAGTTTCAGAAATTATAACCAACATACAAGAATCTGCTCCTGCAGAGAAAGTACCTATTTCTATAATAGACTCAAACGTGCTACCACTTTGGCAAGTTCCTTCGCCATCTAAAACACCGTTAAAGTACGTCCAGTCACTTGCGTTAAAAGTTCCGGTAGCAGTTGTACCGTTATTTCTTTTTGCATAACCATCTTTGTATTCCCAAACTTCGCCGGTACCATCAACGCTGTCTTCACCATATTGGTCAATAACTGCACTGTTGCTGTCTTGTATAATTCTAATACGGTCATCTCCGTTAAAACTCATTACAGAAGAAGTAGTTGCAAAAGAATTGCTTGCACTTGGGTATTCTGTAGCAAAAGATGCATCGTCTGCATAAATGTATACAAAATCATCTGTTACAGTACCCAAATCTGCTAAGTTTAGCGTATTGCCCCAGTCTGTGTTGGCGTTGGTTTGATTCTCTAACGAGTAGTTAGAAAAATCTACAGTACCTTGTGCATAAATCTCTACTACTTTAGGATTTCCGCCAGGACAATCTCCATCAGAAATCATCGTGAAGATAGGCGTTTGTGCAAATGTTGCTATAGAAGCAAACATTAGCAAGGTTAAAAAAGTAATTTTTTTCATAATGTGTTGTTTTTATTAATTTATACAAAGATAAAAGTTTTTTAAGAGATGGTGGGTTTAAATAGATTAGGAATTAGAAATATAATCTTAATTTAACATTGAACTGCAATAATTTATAACTATTAACGGCTTTGGCTGTACAGAAAAAGGAAAAAAAGCCTTGCTTTACGGAAAGAGAATTAGACTGAAAAATAAAATCAACCAGGAGGTAAATAGGTAAGTAGAGCACAATTCCGTAAAGGTATTTTTAAAAACTTATAATTATTAACAATAATTTTACGTGGCGCTAATTGTCGGCTAACGGTGGCTTGAAAAATTATACGTATTTTTACTATTCAAAAAATTAGTAAGAATGGAAAATAGTGCCGTAAAAATACTCTTGGTAGATGATGAGCCCGATATTTTAGAAGTAATAGGTTATAATTTGTCTAATGAAGGATACCAAGTTATTACCGCAGACAACGGAAAAGAAGGTTTAAAAAAAGCAAAAAAACACCAACCGCAACTTATTATTCTAGATGTGATGATGCCAGAAATGGATGGCATTGAAACTTGTGAGCGCATAAGAAAAGAAGCTTCACTAAAAAATAGTATTATAACTTTTTTAACTGCTCGTGGCGAAGATTATTCGCAAGTTGCGGGGTTAGATGCGGGCGCAGACGATTATATAACTAAACCCATTCGGCCTAAATTGCTGGTGAGTAAAGTAAAAGCTTTATTGCGTAGGTTAGAAAGCCGGGAAACTACCAATAATTTGTTGGAAGTAGGTAACTTAACTATTAATAGAGAAGAATATACCGTTACCAACAATAAAAGAGAAATAAATTTGCCGCGTAAAGAGTTTGAATTATTGGCCTTGTTGGCTTCAAAACCCGGGAAAGTCTTTAAACGTGACGAGATTTTAGACGAAATTTGGGGAAACGAAGTGGTAGTTGGCGGTCGTACAATAGATGTACACATTAGAAAACTGCGCGAGAAAATAGGACAAGATAAATTTAAAACCGTAAAAGGAGTGGGATATAAATTAGAAGTCTAATGGCAAAAGCTTTTAAACGTTCGTATAAATTTGCACTTTTTACTGCCTTTTTTATCAGTGTTTTTGCGACTGTGTTTGTTGGTGTTTTTTTATACCTCTATGCAGAATTCCAAATTTTGGCTTTGTTGCTTTTTGCCGCTGTATTTTTTCTTTTTTCTTTTTTAATAATTCAATTACGCATCGAGCATTTTATCTACAAGCGGGTAAAAGAAGTGTATGATAATGTATCTTTATTAGAGTCTGCAAATTTGCAAGAAAGTCCTATTACTTCAGATATGGTAACACTTACCAAAGAGGTTAAACGTTTTGCCGAAGGAAAAAAACTAGAAATAGAAGCGCTTAAAATACGCGAAAACTACCGTAAAGAATATATGGGTAACATTTCTCATGAGTTAAAAACCCCGCTATTTACCGTGCAAGCTTATGTATTGACGCTTTTAGATGGGGCGATGCACGACAAAACTTTACTTGAAAAATACCTAAGACGCACCAATAAAGGCGTAGAGAGACTGCTTTATATCGTAAAAGATTTAGATATGATTACCAAACTGGAAGTTGGCGAATTGCGCTTGCAGATTAAGGTTTTTGATTTGGTAGAAGTTATTAAAAACGTTTTTGACCTTTTAGAAATGAAAGCCGCTAAAAAAAATATAAGCTTCGATTTTCAAGAGGAATATACCAAGCCAATTTGGGTAAAAGCAGATCCCGAACAAATACAACAAGTAATTATTAATCTGATGGTAAACTCAATTAAATACGGACAAGAAGGCGGCACTACAGAAGTGTATATAGAAGATATTACTACAGATAAAATAATGCTTTGCATTACAGATAATGGCGAAGGTATTCCTAACCAACAGTTGCCGCGTATTTTTGAGCGTTTTTATAGAGTAGATAAAAGTGGCTCCCGCAAAGAAGGCGGCTCCGGCTTAGGTTTGTCTATCGTAAAACATATTATAGAAGCCCATGACGAAAAAATTTATGTAGAAAGTGATTATGGCATTGGTAGCGAATTTTCTTTTACCTTAGAAAAAGCCGAAAAACCTGTCTAAGTCTTGGTTGTGCTCCAAACCAGGAAAACCCTTATAATTCTTTAAGGTTTCTAATTTATCCAAATCAAAAGCATCTTGCTGGCAAAAATTGGCAATCTTTTGTTGTTTTAAGCGGGTGGCTAAATATTGCTGCTCAAACTGTCCCGGTGTAGGAATAAAAAAAGCTTTTTTGGTGGTTTGTGCCAAATCCATAATGGTAGAGTACCCAGAGCGAGCAATAATCGTTTCGCTTTGGGCAATTGCTTTGGCTAAGTCGTCGCCGGTTAAAAAATTGTAGACTAGAAGGTTTTTATGCTGTTCTTTTGTAGCCTCTTTCTCCATAACCCCTTTTACAAAAAGTACCGGTTTGGGGTAATCTTTTAGTAATTTAAATAAGCGCTTTTCTAAATATTCTCGCTGTGGTTCTGGTCCGGATAATAAAACCAAAATTGCATATTTGCTGGTTTCGGTTTGTTTTTGCAACCGACTTAACATTCCTATATATTTAATCGGGATTGGGAATTTCTTTTTTAAATGGCTCAACTTTCCGCTTAAATTGGGTTCTTGTGCAAAATCGGGCACCCAGCATTCGTCAAATTTTTTAATATAATATTGGTGTAATTTGGTGCTAAAATAGGTAGTTGCGCCACTTAAAACTTGTAATTGATGGGTAAGATAAACACTAGGTACATTTTTAGAGTGCACGCCAAGCCGGTTGTCTGAGATTATGGCTTGTATATTTTCTTTTGCAACTATTTTTTGAGTAAGTGCATTTTCTTTACGGATTGCTTTCTGCAATTGTACAGATTTAGAGAGCAACTTTAATTTTAAAAAATAGCCGCGCTTGCTGTATCGTACTTTATAAGAAGGTAATCTATAAATTTTTAATGTAGGAAATTCGTGTTGCAAAAGCCGTAAAGCTTCGCCGTTAGAAGCTAAAACCGGCAAAAAATCGTTTTTTAGCAAACTGTAGATAATAGGTATGCACCTGGCGGCGTGTCCCAACCCCCAATTTAACGGTGCTACTAAAATCTTTTTTTTCGGCATAAATAAAACCGGTATTTTTTTGGCTAAACAAATCGGTTATGCATATATAAGCTTTTTACCCAAGCTAATTAATTATATTTCTATTTTTAGGAAATGTTTTTGATTATTACAGCCTATTTCAGTAAAAAATTAACAGCCAGCTAAGAAGTTTTTCTTCCGTAAAGAAAAAAGCAGCAAGAGCTGAATTATAAAGCCATAATTGCTCTTTTATTGCTAAGCAGAGAGAATTGAAAATAATTTTTATAATTTTGAAGAAATTTTAACAAAAGGTGGCAAGTAAAAATAAATTAAAACGATTTAAAGAAAACGAAACTTTTTCTAACGTAATACAACCCAAGCGCGAAGAAATTGTAGATGGTAATTTTCCCTTAAAGGGAAAGTGGGGCAGCGAGTTTTTTAAAAACAACCAGCCTATAGTTTTAGAGCTTGGCTGTGGCAAAGGAGAATACTGCATAGGCCTTTCTGAAATGTTTCCCGATAAAAACTTTTTGGGTATAGATATAAAAGGTGCTAGGTTTTGGCGCGGGGCAAAAACAGCCTTAGAAGAAGATAAAAACAACGTAGGCTTTTTAAGAACACAAATAGAGCTGGTAGACCAAATTTTTGCCGAAAACGAAATAGACGAAATCTGGATAACTTTTCCTGACCCGCAAATAAAATATAAACGTACCAAGCACCGCTTAACCAATAGTGAGTTCTTACAGAAATATAAAAAAATATTAAAACCCGAAGGTCAAGTGCATTTAAAAACAGATAGCGAGTTTATGCACGGTTATACCTTAGGGCTTTTGCACGGCGAAGGGCACGAAATTATAGATGCCAACCACAATGTTTATAAAAACGAATATTCGCCAAAAGAAGTTGTAAATATCCAAACCTTTTACGAAAAGCAGTATCTTGAAGAAAATAAAAAGATAACCTACATTAACTTTAGAATTAAATAACAAAAACTTGGAAGAAGCCAAACTATTTTTCTTTACCTATTTTGCTGCTTTATTGGGAGTTTTGCCTCCCGGTTTGGTAAATATGACGGTAGCAAAAACCTGTGTAGATAAAGGTAAACAAAGTGGTATTTTTGTTGCTTTGGGTTCTACACTAATAGTTTTTTTTCAGGCTTTGGTGGCCATTCTAATGGCTAAATATATTTTTACGCATCCTTATGTACGCACGATGTTGTTACGCGCCGGGTTGGTTATTTTTGTTATTTTGGCTATATACTTTTTTATACAAGGTAGAAGTAGTAAAAACAAAAAGATAAAAACGGCCAAAAAGCATAGAACCAAAAGCTTTTTAAAAGGTTCTACTATAGCCTTATTAAATGTATTCCCAATACCGTATTTTGTGGTTTTAAGCACTTTGTTTAACGCTCAAGGCGGATATGATTACGGCATGCTAAGCATTATTTTGTTTTCGATAGCGGCTGCTTCCGGTAGTTTTAGCTCGTTATATATATATGTAGTATTTTTTATGAAAATTGAAAAGCACACCCAGAAATTTGCCAAATATTCCAATTACTTTATGGCAGGTCTAATGGTGCTTTTAATTATTGTTGCATTAATAAGAATGTATTTTACAGCGTGAAAAACAAAAATTTCTTTGATAAAGTTTATAGCGTAGCAGCGCAAATTCCTTACGGAAGAGTTACCAGTTACGGAGCTATCGCCAAAGCAATTGGGGCGGCAAAAAGCGCCAGAATGGTTGGTTATGCTTTAAATAGCGCCAAAGATAAACCAGAAGTACCCGCGCACCGCGTAGTAAATAGAAAAGGTTTGTTAACCGGGAAACAACATTTTGGTGGCACCAATCTTATGCAGCAATTGTTAGAGAATGAAGGGGTTGTGGTAAAAGACAATCAAGTGCAAAACTTTACGGAAGTTTTTTGGGATCCGCAGTAAAAAAATAGCAATTTCTACAACAAAAAATCTGCAACCGGCAGGCAGATATAAATTCCTGTAAACTACTTCTTAATCTTATACTTAAACTGTATATTTGTACTTTAGAATAATTCTAAGTAAGCAATAAAATAAAATAATTTCTAATGAAATTAAAGAAGCAAGATATTCTTAAAGCACTGGAAACCATTAGTGTTTCCGGCGAAGGAAAAAATATGGTAGAAAGTGGCGCGGTAAAAAACGTAGTTACTTTTGGAGACGAAGTAGTAATAGATTTGCAATTGGCAACACCTGCTTTACACATAAAAAAACGTGCTGAGGTAGATGTGCTAAAAGCCATTCACGAACACGTGTACGATAAAGCAAAAGTAAAAGTTAATATAAAGGTAGAAGCACCACCAAAAGAAGATGCCAACAAGATTAAAGGTAAACCAATACCCGGTATCAAAAATATAGTTGCCGTAGCTTCTGGTAAAGGTGGCGTAGGAAAATCTACTGTTGCGGCCAACTTAGCTGCCAGTTTATCTGAGATGGGCTTTAAAGTAGGTTTATTAGATGCAGATATTTATGGGCCGTCTGCAACCATTATGTTTGATGTAGAGCGTGAACGTCCTTTATCTGTAAAAGTTAACGGAAAATCTAAAATGAAACCCATAGAAAATCATGGAGTTAAAATTTTATCTATAGGGTTTTTCACAAAGCCCGATCAAGCAGTTATCTGGCGCGGGCCAATGGCGGCAAAAGCATTAAATCAAATGATTTTTGATGCAGATTGGGGAGAGTTAGATTTTCTGTTGGTAGATTTACCTCCGGGCACCGGCGATATTCACTTATCTATAATGCAAAGTTTGCCAATTACAGGTTCTGTAATTGTTAGTACGCCACAAAATGTAGCGCTGGCAGATGCCAAAAAAGGAGTGGCGATGTTTCGTCAAGAAAGCATAGATGTGCCTGTTCTTGGTATAATAGAAAACATGTCGTATTTTACTCCTGCAGAATTGCCAGAAAATAAATATTACATTTTTGGCGAAAAAGGAGCCAAGAACTTAGCTGACGATTTACAAATACCATTCTTGGGAGAATTACCTTTGGTGCAAAGCATTAGAGAGTCTGGAGACATTGGTAGACCCGCAGCCTTGCAAAAAGATACCCCCGTAGCAAAAGCAATGGAAGAGATAACCAAAAATGTAGTAGAAGAAACGGTAAAACGTAACAAAAGCTTACCGCCAACAGAGGCAATAAAAATTACAACAATGGCCGGCTGTAGCGCCGTTAAAAAATAAATAGCTAAACCATGACAACAGTTGATGAGAATTTGAAAGCGAATGTAGAAAAAGCTTTAGAAGAGATAAGACCATTTCTAAATAACGATGGTGGCGATATTTCTTTAATAGACATAGACGAAAAAGAAAATGTTGTAAAAGTGCAATTAGAAGGCGCTTGTGTGGGATGTAGTGTAAACCAGATGACCTTAAAATCTGGCGTAGAAATGACGATTAAAAAATACGCTCCACAAATAGAAAAGGTAGTAAATATAGAAGCTTAAGCTGATAATTGTCATTTTATAAGAAGCTTTATTTCTCGATTTTTACCGGGAAAATTGTTGTTTTTAATTCGAAGGATTTCCATTTATGATTAAAACAGATATATTGATAATAGGTGCAGGCCCAACCGGCCTGTTTACCGTATTTGAGGCAGGACTATTAAAATTAAAATGCCATTTAATTGATGCTTTGCCGCAACCAGGCGGGCAATGTGCAGAAATATACCCAAAAAAGCCTATTTATGATATTCCGGCATTTCCGGAAATTTTGGCGGGAGATTTGGTTAATAATTTAATGGAGCAAATAAAACCTTTTGAACCGGGCTTTACCTTGGGCGAAAGAGCAGAGGATATAGAGAAATTAGAGGATGGCAGTTTTATAGTAACTACCAACAAAGGTACAAAACACCACGCACCAATTGTTGCTATAGCGGGAGGTTTAGGCAGTTTTGAACCACGTAAACCGCCTATTCCCAATTTAGCAAATTACGAAGATAGAGGCGTTACTTATATGATAAAAGATCCCGAAAAATATCGGGGAAAACATGTATTAATTGCCGGAGGAGGAGACTCTGCTTTAGATTGGAGTATTTTCTTGGCAGACGTCGCCGAAGAAGTTACTTTGGTACACCGCAGAAATGAGTTTCGTGGGGCATTAGATTCGGTAGATAAAGTAAAAGAACTTAAAAATCTGGGTAAAATTAATTTGATTACCCCGGCAGAAATAGTTGAGGTAGCCGGAGAAGAAAAGTTAGAGTCGGTTTTAATTAGAAAAAACGACGAAGCTAAAGAAGAGATTCGTTTAGGAGTAGATTATTTTATTCCGTTATTCGGACTTTCACCAAAATTGGGGCCAATTGCAAATTGGGGCTTAGAAATAGAGAAAAACGCTATAAAAGTAGATAATAGTTTAGATTATCAAACCAACATACCTGGCATTTATGCTATTGGCGATGTAAACACCTATCCGGGAAAATTAAAATTAATTTTATGTGGTTTTCACGAAGCTACTTTAATGTGCCAAAGTGCCTACCAGCGTATTTTTCCTGATAAAAAGTATGTGATGAAATATACCACCGTTGGCGGCGTAACCGGTTTTGATGGTTCTAAAAAACAAGCCCCAAAAGCTGTTGTAAAAGCCATAAATTAGTATGGAAAAAGAAGTAAATATTACTATTATAGATAGAGAAGGAGAAAGTCACGCTATTCAAGCGCCTACAGATATGGCTATGAACCTTATGGAAGTTGTGCGTTCTTACGAGCTGGCACCCGAAGGTACTATTGGTGTCTGCGGCGGAATGGCAATGTGCGCCTCCTGCCAATGTTATGTTATGACCAAGCATGATTTACCCGAAATGCAAATGGATGAAGAAGCTATGCTTGCAGAAGCTTTTTACACCAAAGATAACAGTAGGTTGGGATGCCAAATACAAATAACACCGGAGCTTGAAGGTTTAAAAATTGAATTAGCACCAGAATCTTAAGAAGAAATAATCTAGTGCCAAAGAATGTAAAAGTTATTTAGATAAAACACTGATAATTCTCTTAAAAATTAATTAGTTTGTCTTAGTAATTAGCTTTTTTCTTTTAATTTGTTTTTATATTCCTATAAAATTTGTATTATTACTAAATCTTTAAAAATTAGGCTTGGGGTATCCTAATTTTTATATGAAAGCTTCGGTCTCAACCGGAGCTTTTCTTTTTTATTTACTTTTCTTTAAGGCAGATATACAGACAGGTTTTGTATTTTTGTAAGTAGTAGATAAAACGCTGTATAATTAGAGTTTCTATGCAATTAAAAGAAATAGATCGTATTCCCTTTACGGATAAAGAAGCGTTTGTAAACCATTATGTAAAACCAAAAAAACCGGTAGTATTTACCAATTTATCTAAAAATTGGCCTGCATATAAAAAATGGAACCTAGATTATTTTGCAGAGGCGGCTGGCAATATAGAAGTACCACTCTATGATAGTGAACCGGCAAAAGGAAAAGAAAATTCGAGAAAGCCGGCCAAAATAATGAAAATGAAAGATTATGTGACGCTTCTAAAAAAAGGTCCTACAGATTTACGTATTTTCTTTTTTAATATCCTGCAAAAATGTCCGCAGTTAACAAAAGACTTTAGTTATCCGGATATTGGTCTAAAGTTTTTTAAACGCTTACCGGTATTGTTTTTTGGTGGTAGCGGATCACGTGTTTTATTGCATTATGATATAGATTTGGCAGATAATATGCACTTTAATTTTCACGGCAAGAAACGTGTAATTTTATTTCCGCACGAGCAAAAAAAACACCTTTATCACGTACCGTATTCTATTGTTTCTATAGAAGGGATTGAGTTTGATAAACCCGATTTTAAGAAATATCCTGCCTTAAAATTAGCACGTGGTTACAGCGTAGTTTTGCAACCCGGCGAAACATTGTATATTCCAAGCGGATACTGGCACTATATACGATATTTGAGTCCGTGTATTTCTATGACGCTGCGTAGTCTTCCTAAATCTTTCCCAAAGATTTTAAAAGTTGTCAAGAATGTTTTGTTTATGATGAATTTTGATAACCTTATGCGTAAAATCAGAGGACAGGCTTGGATAGATTATAAGAATAACAAAGCTATTGTAAATACCCACCAAAAGAGCAATGTTGAAATATGAAGAAAGATGAGCTAAACTTGACGGAAATTCCGCGTCTTAAAAACTTTAGTAAAAAAGAATTTTTGCAAAAGTATTTTAAGCCACAAAAGCCAGTAGTAATTGAAGGTTTTATAAAAGATTGGCCGGCGCACAAAAAATGGGACTTAGATTACATGAAAAAAGTTGCGGGAGATAAAACCGTACCGCTTTATGATAATCGGCCGGTTAGGCATGAAGAGGGTTTCAACCAAGCCCACGCCGAGATGAAAATGCGTGATTATATAGATTTATTGAAAAGTGAGCCGACCAAATACCGTATTTTTTTGTGGAATATTTTAAAAGAAGTGCCGGAATTACAAAAAGATTATTCGTATCCAGATTTCGGTATTCAGTTAATGAAAGGCTTGCCTATGCTTTTCTTTGGCGGAAGAGATTCGTATACCTTTATGCACTATGATATAGATTTGGCCAATATTTTTCACTTTCATTTTCATGGAAAAAAGGAAGTTATATTATTTGATCAGCAGCAAAACGATTATTTGTATAAAATTCCGCATTCTTTAATTGTGCGAGAAGACATAGATTTTTCTAATCCAGACTTTGAAAAATGGCCGGCATTAAGAAAAGCCAAAGGTTTTAAAGCAGATTTAAATCCCGGTGATATTTTGTATATGCCAGAAGGCTATTGGCATTATATGAAATATGTAACTCCCGGATTTTCTATGAGTCTTCGCGCTATTCCGCGGAAGCCTAAAAATCTTTCTAAGGCTTTATACAATATTTTTATTATGCGACATTTTGATAATTTGATGCGCAGAATAAAAGGGCAAGACTGGATTGATTATAAAAACGAAAAAGCTGTTGAAAAAACCAATAAGATAAACGGCTTGTAGTCTAAAATTGCGACTGTAGATTACTTATCTATTTCTTGCAATTTTTCATATACCAGATTGCTTTCATAACCGCGGTATAAAAGATAATCTGCTACTTTCTTTTTGCGTTTGTAGAAGTTTTTTTCGGTTATGGAATTTAGGCGTTTTTGAAATAAATCGTCTAAATTTTGCTGGTATTCTTCTTCATTGATTTCAGTCATGCCGTATTTAATGTTATAGGCAGATATATTGCGCTTTTTAAGTTCGCGTTTAATGCGTAGGCGTCCCCATTTTTTTATTCGGAATTTACCGCGTACAAAAGTCCGCGCAAAGCGTTCTTCGTTCAAAAAATCTTCTTGCAGTAAAGTGTTGATTATTTGTGCCCGAGCTTCAGGAATCATGCGTAAAGCAATTAGCTTTTCTTCTACTTCTTGATGGCAACGCTCTTGGTAGGCGCAATAAGCCATTAGTTTTGCTGTGGCTTCTTTTACGGTATGTGACGTATGCTTTTGCAAAATGGTTGAGCTTTTTTACAATATAGTTGCGTACAAAAATAAGAGACTTAATGTAATTTAAAAGCTATTTAAAGCCTATGCAAAGGTTATGTAAAGCTTATTAACAGGTTATATAGAGTATATTCAATAGTTAGTGGCAAATATCACTGTTAGAAATACGGGTTATATTCTTAAGTTTTAACTACGGATTTTTATGCATTGCCTCCGGATAAATTCCGTAAAGAAATAAATGCTAGAAGAAAGAATAAATAGAACTGTGAGCATACCAAAAAACTCTATAAAACGCAGAGCTATGCTTGGTTCTTTTGGATCACTATCGAGCAAAAAACCAATTATGGTAAGAATTAAAGAAAAGTAAAAAAGATAACGTGCTTTGGTTTTCATGGGTTTTAAAAGTTGGTTAAGTCAGGTATAACGTTTTTTTGTTGCAGTTAATTGTGTTGATTATTTACAATTTATAATGAAGCAGACCACAAAAAAAACCCCATTAAAATTTTAATGGGGTTGTGTATTAAATTTTTATCACTTCGCCGTCTTTATCGTGAAAGTGATATTCTAGGTACGTGTAAGCGTCTCTTGGTAAAATTTTTACCCAGCGTTTATGGTCAAAAAACCATTTGCTCCTGGGCGATGGAATGCCTCTTGTTAAATAGGCAGCTACAAAAGGATGCGCGGTTATGCTCAGCTTTTTATAGTCTTTTTTAATTAGTTTTTGTAAGTCGGCATTAATTTTATTTATCAAAACAATAGGAGCTTCAATTTCCCCGTTTTGGTTTGGGTTTTCTTCTCTTGTTTTAATATTCATTTCCGGTCTTACGCGTTGTCTTGTAATTTGAATCAGTCCAAATTTGGTTGGGGGTAAGATTTTGTGCTTTGCACGGTCGTCTTTCATTTCGTCCCGAAGATGGTTATAAAGCTTTTTTCTATTATCGGCTTTTCCCATATCTATAAAATCTACCACAATAATACCGCCCATATCTCTAAGTCTAAGTTGTCTGGCAACTTCTGAGGCGGTTATAAGATTTACCTCTAAGGCAGTGTCTTCTTGTGATTTTGATTTGTTGCTACGGTTACCACTATTTACGTCTATAACGTGCATAGCCTCGGTATGTTCTATTACCAAATAGGCACCTTTACTTATAGATACAGTTCTGCCAAAGGCCGTTTTTATTTGTCTTTCTATACCAAATTTTTCAAAAATGGGAGCTTTGGATTGATACAAGTTTACGATAGACTCTTTTTCTGGCGAAATTTTACTAACGTAATCTTTAATTTGTGTGTAGAGCGCCTCATCGTCTGTATGTATTGCGGTAAAACTATCGTTAAACATATCGCGTAAAAGCGAGTTTGCTCTGCTTAGCTCTCCCAATACTTTAGATGGTTGGTTTGCTCGTTGCAATTTTTTGCACATTCCTGCCCATCTATCTTTTAGATTTTGCAGGTCTCTGTCTAGGTCTGCTACTTTTTTGCCTGTTGCTACGGTGCGTATAATAACGCCAAAACCTTTGGGTCTTATACTTTTTACCAATCTTTTTAGCCGGGCTTTTTCGTCTTTGTCTTCAATTTTTTGAGACACAGATATCCGGTCTGAAAAGGGTACCAAAACCACATATCTTCCAGCAAACGAGAGTTCGCTACTAAGGCGTGGGCCTTTGGTAGATATTGGTTCTTTTACTATTTGCACCAATAGCGATTGATTTGATTTTAAAACATCGTTAATACTTCCGTTTTTATCAATATCTTTTTCAAAAGAATAATTCTTTAAAGAATAATCTTTTATTTTACCTGTGCTTACACGTTTTATGAATTTTAATAAAGTAGCTACTTGCGGGCCTAGATCGTGATAGTGTAAAAAACCATCTTTCTCGTAACCTACATTAACAAAAGCAGCGTTTAAGCCGGGTACAGTTTTTCTTATTTTGGCTAAAAATATGTCGCCAACAGAAAAGTTACTGTTATCGTCTTCTTTATGTAATTCAATTAGTTTTCCATCTTTCAATAAGGCCAAATCAATAGCAGAGGAATCTGATCTGATAATTAGTTCCTTTGTCATGCGTATTAGATTTTTATCCACACTTCTTGGTGGGAAGCATAGATGGATTAAACAAAATTTATCACAGGGTTTTATTTCCTGCAGAAGTTTTAAAAAAACTTCGTTTTCAATGAACGTTCTTAATTAAAAAAAGTAGTGTGAAAACTACTTCTTTTTATGGCGGTTAGCTCTCCTTCTTTTTTTACGTTTGTGCGTTGCTACCTTATGTCTTTTTCTTTTTTTACCACTTGGCATATAAATATAGTTTTAATTAATAAATTTTTTTATTTTACTTCTACGTTTGTTTTTACACCTTCCAAAAATACTTTGGCCGGTTTAAATGCAGGGATATTGTGTGCAGGTATTTTTATGGTAGTGTTTTTAGATATATTTCTACCGGTTTTTTCTGCACGGGTTTTAATTATAAAACTCCCAAAGCCTCTTAGGTAAACGTTGTCACCGCTCTCCAAAGAAGTTTTTACCTCATCCATAAAGGTTTCTATAGTAGCTTGCACGTCGCCTTTCTCCATTCCTAATTTCTCTGAAATGTTTGCTACAATATCTGCTTTCGTCATCTTTATATTTTTTTATAATGGGTTTATTAAATTTCAGGGTGCAAATATAATAATTTAAAATTCAAATAATCAATCTAATCCTTTAAATAGTAAGTGAATAAAGATTTATCATTGCAAAACAAGATTTCATACTATGCAATTTAGTAAAATACTGTTAACTTGGTACTTAGAGAATAAAAGAGATTTGCCTTGGCGGAAAACCAAGCAGCCATATCGCATTTGGCTCAGCGAAATTATGCTGCAACAAACCAAAATTGCGCAAGGTTTACCTTATTACAACAGTTTTATTGAGCATTTTCCTACCGTTTTTGATTTAGCAAAAGCACCAGAAGAAAAAGTTTTAAAACTTTGGCAAGGGTTAGGTTATTACTCGCGCGCAAGAAATTTACACCACACAGCAAAATATATAGCAGACGAACGCAACGGCGTTTTTCCTTCTTCTTATAAAGAACTAAAAAAATTAAAAGGAGTGGGAGAGTACACAGCCGCCGCAATTGCATCTATAGCTTTTAATGAAGCAGTGGCAGTAGTAGACGGTAATGTGTATAGGGTTTTGTCGCGAGTTTTTGGTATAGAAACGCCAATAGATAGTACAGAAGGTAAAAAAGAGTTTAAGGCTGTAGCCGAAGAATCACTGGATAAACAAAACGCTAAAAATTACAACCAGGCAATAATGGAGTTTGGTGCACTGCAATGCACGCCAAAAAAACCTTTGTGTGCTACTTGTCCGCTGCAGTCGCATTGCGTGGCTTACCAGCAAAATAAAGTGGCAAACCTTCCTGTAAAAGCAAAAAAGACTAAAGTTAGTACAAGATATTTTAATTATTTGGTTTTATTAGAAAACAACGATCACGTAACCAATACTGTATTACAACAGCGTCAAGGAAAGGGTATTTGGCAAAATTTATTCGAATTTCCGCTTATAGAAAGTAAAACTTCGTTAAATAAAAAACAGCTTCTAGAAAATATTTTTTTTAAAGACCTTTTAGATGGTTCTTTTAATAAATTAGAATTGTTTAACGCAACTCCTATAAAACATGTACTTTCGCACCAGAAAATTTATGCTAATTTTTGGGTAGTTTATCTTGAAAATATACCGGTTGCAAATTTTACAAAACCACTTAAAAAGCTTGAAGTTACTGAGGTTGAAAATTTCCCTGTACCGGTTTTAGTGCAAAATTTTATAGAAAATTTTAATTTTTCCAACTAATTCTTTTTGCTTACATTTACTTAAAAACAATATTATTATGGCAGGAACACTTAATAAAGTAATGCTAATAGGCCACACCGGCGATGATGTAAAAATGCATTATTTTGAAGGTGGTGGTTGCGTGGGTAACTTTCCGTTGGCAACTAACGAGGAGTATTTAAATAAAACTACAGGAGAAAAAGTAAGCAATACAGAATGGCACAACATTGTTGTACGGAATAAAGGAGCAGAAGTTTGCGAAAAATACCTTAAAAAAGGAGATAAAGTTTATATAGAAGGTCGCTTAAAAACTAGAAAATGGACAGACGATAAAAACCAAGACCGTTATACAACAGAAATACAGTGTACAGAGTTTACGTTTTTAACGCCAAAAGAAAAAAGCGGTATGCAAACCGGCTCTTCATCGCCGGCGCAAAACCAAACCAAAGAGCCGCAAAATAAACAGCAAAATTATTCTGCGCCGGAAAATGATCCGGTAGACGACGAAGACGATTTACCCTTTTAAAATAGAATCACGCTAATTTTGGATCCAGAACCGGTCAGTTTTATACTATTTAATGTTCTGCAAGCACAAGATATTTTCGGGCTTGTGTTGCTTTTATTATTATTGGTTTGCTCTGCGCTTATTTCTGGTTCAGAGGTGGCTTTATTTTCTTTAAAACCTACAGATTTTGAGGTAGAGAGCGGAGAACTTTCTACAAAACAACAAATTCTTGTCCGCCTACTTGATAGGCCTAAAAAACTATTGGCTACTATTTTGGTAGCCAATAATTTTGTAAATATTGCCTTAGTGTTGCTATTTGATTCTTTGGGAGATGTGGTGTTAGGCGATTTAAACATAATTTGGTACGGCATAAACCTCCAATTTATTATTGAGGTAGTGGTTATTACCTTTTTAATTTTACTGTTTGGCGAGATTTTACCCAAAATATATGCTAGCAGAAATCGTGTAGCGTTTTCTAACTTTATGGCATATCCGTTAGGATTTCTAGATAAATTTTTTGCTGTTTTTAGTCTTCCAATGCGTCACGTAACAGTTTTAATACATAGGCGTCTGGGTAAACAAAAATCTAATTTCAGCGTAGATCAACTCTCACAAGCTTTAGAACTTACCAGCGAGGAAGACACAACCCAAGAAGAGCAGAAAATTCTTAAAGGCATTGTTTCCTTCGGTAATACCGAAACCAAACAAGTTATGTGTCCGCGTATGGATATTTTTGCGATTTCTATAGAAGAAAATTTTTCTAAAGTAGTAAGAGAAATTGTAGAAAATGGTTTCTCTAGAATACCGGTTTACGAAGAAAATCTAGATACGATAAAAGGAATTCTATACATTAAAGATTTGCTGCCTTATCTAGATAAAACAGATTTTGAATGGCAAAAATTGTTGCGAGAGCCTTACTTTGTTCCTGAAAATAAAAAGTTAGACGATCTTTTAAACGATTTTAAACTAAAGAAAAACCACTTGGCTATTGTAGTAGACGAATACGGCGGCACCAGTGGACTTATTAGTTTAGAAGATATTATTGAGGAAATTGTTGGCGATATAAGCGATGAATTTGACGACGAAGATTTGATCTTTTCGCAGTTAGACGAAAAGAATTTTGTTTTTGAAGGTAAAACGTCCTTAAAAGATTTTTACCGAGTAATAGACTTAGAAGACCCAAGTTTGTTTGAAGAAAATAAAGGAGAGGCAGAAACCATTGCCGGTTTACTATTAGAAATTTCCGGAGGTTTTCCGAAAAGAAACGAGAGTATAATTTTTGAAAATTATACCTTTGTTATAGAAGCTATAGACAATAAACGTATTAAGCAGATTAAAGTTTCTATAAAGTAAATGCGATACACTCTACTTATTCTTATTATTTTACTCTCTTGTAAT
Organism: uncultured Mesonia sp.; assembly: GCA_947494545.1. Classification (GTDB taxonomy): domain Bacteria; phylum Bacteroidota; class Bacteroidia; order Flavobacteriales; family Flavobacteriaceae; genus Mesonia. The sequence continues at coordinate 187,195 of CANLVH010000007.1, forward strand.
GCTTGCCAAGACAATGTGCAACCTAAACCAAAGGCATATTTGGCATTAGAATATCCTACACCAAAATACACCAAGCTAAAAACCAACTGTCCTTATGTTTTTGAAGTGAATACCCTTACCAAGATAAAAACTTCAAGAACGGGAAATCCTTGCTGGTTAAATATTGAATATCCCGAGATGAAAGGTACTATTTTTATAACTTATCGGCGCGTAGATAATAATCTAAGAAGTCTTTTAATAGACGCGCAAAAATTACCATTAGAACATACCAGCAAAGCAGACGAGATAGAAGTAGATACCTACACCAACGAGAAGCATAATGTGTTTGGTAATTTTTATGAAGTAAAAGGCAACGCAGCTTCGCAAGCGCAATTTTATGTTACAGATAGTACCAAAAATTTTATTACCGGCTCTATTTATTTTAACGCTCGCCCTAATTTTGACTCTATAATTCCCGCAGCCAATTATCTTAAAAAAGATATACGCCATTTAATGGAGAGCGTGCGTTGGAAAGAATAACCAATTATTCTTGGTGCGTTCAAAAATTTAAGCGCATTTTTGCAGCTTTTTAGAAATTTAAAGTAGCAGAAGTTTTGGGAAGACAGCAACTAAAATGGTTTTATTTAATTGCCTTGGCTTTGGTTTGGGGCAGTTCTTTTATTTTAATAAAAAAAGGATTGGTTGGTCTTACCCCAATACAATTAGGCGCTTTACGGGTTTGTTTTGCTTCAATTTTTATTTTCTTGATTGGTGCAAAAAGCATTAAAAAAATTAAAAAAGAGCACTGGCGTTGGATTGCCTTATCGGGTTTTTTAGGTACATTTTTCCCCGCTTTTTTATTCGCTTTCGCGGAAACGAAAGTAGATAGCGGTATTGTTTCTATATTAAATTCTACTGTGCCAATTTTAGCCTTAATAATTGGTGCTTTGGTTTTTCAAATAAAAGCAACCGGTAACCAAATACTCGGGGTGGTTGTAGGCTTATTGGGCTCTATATTTCTAGTTGGTACAGAAGCGGTTTCTATAGGAAAAGGAAATTTTATCTACGCTTTTCTTCCGCTTATAGCAACTATTATGTATGCTTTTAACGTGCATATTATTAAGCGCTATTTGCAAGACGTGCCGGCGCTTAGCATAACTTTGGGTTTTTTTATTGTGTTGTTTCCTTTTGCTTTAGGAGTGTTATTTTTTACGGGGTTTTTTAATCAGCAAGTTTTGACAAATCCAAAAGTACAAACCTCCATTTTTTATATTGCAATATTGGCTGTTTTTGGTACCGGTATTGCTAAAATAATCTTTAATAGATTGGTACAATTGTCCACGCCTCTTTTTACAACTTCTGTAACTTACCTTATTCCTGTAATTGCTTTAATGTGGGGATTGTTAGATGGCGAAAAATTTAGTTTTGTGCAGCTCTTATCCGGTTTGTTTATTCTTATTGGTGTGTATTTGGCCAATAAAAAAACCGGCACGAAGGCCGGTTTAAATAAGAAATTCAGTAAAAGTTAATTATTCAAACTCTTCTGCTGTAAGGTTTTGGTTTACTTTTACTTCGTCTATTTTCATTTCTATACTTTGCGGACCAAAACTCATACTTAACGTATGTGGTACTTTTACGCCATCTACCGCTTTGTAGTTGCCTAGCTGCGTGGTGTTGGTCATAGTTTGTCCGGCTTGTGTTATTGTATTTACTTCTTGCACTTTTAAACCGGTATTGGTGTTGTAGTAAACTTTAGTATCTTCAGACTCCTGCACTACATACGCCTCTTCTCCGTTTACACTTTCTATACCAATTAACTTAGCATCTGCGTTATCTTTTAACTCTATAAATAAACCTGCATTTTCTTCGGCTTCTGTTATATCTTCTTCGGTATATTGCATTTTTTGACCTTGTACAGAGCGGTAACCGCTTTCGCCATTAAAGACGTTTTTGTTTAAAACCATTCCGTTCATGGTGGTTTCTTCTTTAATCTTACCATCTGCAGTTTCTACACGCATAAACTGAATTGGATTTCCTTGTACAGAAGCGCTTCCTTTTATACTGATGTTATTGATGTCTTTAACTGCTTTTTCGCCTCCTATAGCTTTTATATAAGCATCGTAAACATCTTTTACCGTCATGCCTTCCGGTACTTCTTTATTGAACTCCGGCTTTTCTATAAGGTTAGCGTATTTGTCGTAATAACGTACAGGTATTTTTTTGCCGTTTAATTTGATGTTCTCTAAGTTTTCGGCAACTTCGCTTCCTTTTCCAACTACCACCAGTTGCATATTATCTGTTTTGTAGTACTTGTTGGCTACACGCATAATATCTTCTGGCGTTACTGCATTTATCTTCTGTAAGAATTGCTTGTAAAAATTTTCTGACAAGTCGCGAGTCTCAATATTTACTGCATAATCTGCAATTGTACCCGGATTCTCTAGTCGTAAAACAAAATCTCCTGCAAATTTATTTTTTGCATTATTTAGAGCTTCAAAAGAAACTTTTTCAGATTTTATTTTATTTATTTCTTTTAAAGATTCTACAATAGCGCTATCACTCACCGCATTACGTACGCTGGTTGCTACTACAAATCTACTGGCATATTTGTCTGCTCCGGTATTAGATCTAACGCCGTAAGTATAACCGTTGGCTTCTCTTAAATTCATATTTAAGTAACTCCCAAAACTACCTCCTAAGATTTGGTTGGCAACCAAAACAGGAAAATAATCTTCGTCTTTCATTTGCAAATCAATAGTATTTTGCAATCGCAATACACTTTGTACGGCGTTTGGTAAATCTATAAAATTGACTTGCGTATATTGTGCTTCTTGAACTTTTGGCAAGCTGATATTTGGTGGCGTTCCGGCAGACCAACTTCCAAAATGTTTGCGGGCTAATTTTTTAACATCTGCCACATCTACATCTCCAACTACTACCAAATAAGCGTTTTTTGGCGAAATGTAGTTTTGGTAATACGATTTTACATCGTTTAACTTAATGTTGTTAACAGACTCCTCTGTGGCAAATTCCCCGTAAGGGTGATTTTTACCATAAGCCAATGCGGCACTAACATTACTTGCTATAAATGCTGCACTTTTTTGACCGGATTTTAAACCTTCTAATAAGATGTTTTTCTGGTCTTCAAATTCTTCTTGTGTAAATTTAGGATGCAATAAACCTTCTGCCATTAAACCTAAAACCTCTGGAAAGAATTTAGATAAAGATCTAGCCGAAGCACTTTCTGCGCCGTAAGAAACGTTGGCTCCTAAAAAATCTACTCGTTGATTAAATTCATCTTTAGTTTTTTTGGTAGTGCCGGTTCCCATCATAGCACTGTACAAATCTTTTATACCGGCTTTGTTACCTGCTGAGTGTGGTTGGTTGTCTATAATTAAATTAGCGCGCACGCGAGGCAATTTATGGTTTTCTACCACCATAACTTTTAAACCATTGTTAAGCGTAAATGATTGTGGTTTACCTAAATTTATTTTTGGTGCCGGTCCCGGTTCCGGTTGCTTTGAGCGATCTATTTGTGCTTGCAATCCTACTACGGTAAGGCACAAGATAAATAAGGATATTATTTTAAGTTTCATAAATTAATATTTTGCTAATTATTTTGTTTCTTTTTCTGAAGTTGGCAAATAATCTAAATTCAAACGTTGGTTTTCATTAAGATATTTATTGGCTACTTCTTTAATTTCTTCTCTAGTTATACTTTGGTAAATATCTATTTCTTTATTGATTAAATCTGTATTTCCGTAAAGCATATTATAGGTAGCAAGAGATGCCGCTATGCCTTGTACATTGCTGTTAGAATTTACAAAACGGTTTTCAAATTTATTTTGAAGCTTTTGATATTCCTGCTCGCTAATAAGTTCGTTTTGTAGTTTGTCTATTTCCTCATCCATAGATGCAGCAATTTCTTCTAGCGGTGTATCGCCCATAGCTAAAGCGCCCATTATGTAAACACCATAATCTTCTTGCGATCTTGGGAAAGCCAACACTTGTAAAGCTTGTTTCTTTTCGTCTACCATTTTTTTATACATTCTAGAGCTTTTTCCGTCTGTAAGTAAACTTGAAATCATATCTAAAACGTATGCATCTCTATCTTTCATGGATGGGGTGCGGTAAACAAATAATTTTGCCGGTATCTGAATGTTGCTGTCGTATTCTGTAGCAACAATTTCTTCTTTAATTGGCTCTTCTTTAATTTGCGGATGTTTAACCTCGTTACCTCTTGGTACGGGACCAAAATAATCTTTAATAAGTTTTTTGGTTTTACTTTTGTCTATGTCTCCGGCAACTACTAAAGTGGCGTTGTTTGGGCCATAATATTTATCAAAGAAAGCTTTAAATTCATCTAACTCTGCGGCATCTAAATCTTCCATAGTTCCTATTACAGAATTTTTATAAGGATGTTTTTCAAACATATATGGTGTGATACCGGTGTTGTAAATTATTTTTCCGTAAGGAGCATTATCTATACGGGATCTTTTTTCTTCTTTAACAACTTCGTTTTGAGTGTCTACTCCAATTTGGTTGATTACCGGATGCAACATACGTTCTGATTCCATCCATAAAGCTAATTCTAAATTGTTAGAAGGAAAAGTCTCATAATAATAAGTACGGTCTTGTGTAGTGTTTGCGTTATTGCTTCCGCCATTAGCGGCTACAATATTAAACCATTCGCCACGGGCAATATTTTCTGTACCTTCAAACAAAAGGTGTTCAAAAAAATGTGCAAAGCCTGTGCGGCCTTCTTCTTCGTCTTTGGCACCAACGTGATACATAACCCCAACGGTAACAACCGGAGCAGTATTGTCTTGATGTAAAATTACGTGCAGACCATTGTCTAGATCATATTCTGTAAAATCTACCTCCTGTGCTTTAGCATAAAAGGAAAAAACAACGGCAATAAGTATTGCGCTAATCTTTTTTATCATCTTTAAAGTGTTTAATTAAAATAGTTAGCTTCAAAAATAATCAAATACAGCAGAAAATTATATAATTTGTAGATATACTTTACCTATTTTTAGATAATTTTAAAATTAACAAGGTCTTAAAACATTATTTCAGTAATATTTATGAAATTTACCTTAACCTATAATTCCAATAAATTATGAAATTACGTGCAATACCCATCAAATTCGGTTTTTTTATCGGCTTGGCTTTAATTATTTATTTTTTGCTATTGGCGGCAATAGGTTGGCATACACAACCTGCATTTAGTCTGTTTAACGGGGTTATAGTTGGGCTGGGTATTTATTATGCCATTAAATCTTATCGCGATAAAAAACAAAGAAAATTCAGATATCAAAAAGGTTTTATGGCTGGTTTACTTACCGGTTTTAATGCTACCATACTATTTACTATTTTTTTTGGAATATATGTGCGCTATATAGACCAAGACTTTCCGGAATTGTTAATGGGAAATTGGGCTACAGATTATAGCACGGCCTTAGCTATGTTGCTATTTGTAGAAGCTGTTATGGGTTTTGCCAGTTCTGTGGTACTTACTTTAGCTTTTATGCAGTTGTTTAAATCTAGTTGGAATACTCCTGAAGGTAAAAAACATACCGTAGACGGATAAATTATGGTTTTATATTTCTGATGCTTTGCGTTTTAAATAATTAAAAGTATATTTGCACCCATTTTTAAGTAAATAATTTTAACTAAACGTAACGCTATGTACGCAATTGTAGAGATAGCAGGGCAGCAATTTAAAGTTGCAAAAGACCAAAAGGTTTTTGTAAACCGTCTAGCCGGAGAAGAAGGAGATACTGTATCTTTTGATAAAGTTCTTTTAACCGGTAACGGAGACGATGTAACCTTAGGCGCCCCGGCTATAGAAGGTGCTCTTGTTGGAGCAAAAATTACCCGCCATCTAAAGGGTGATAAAGTAATTGTTTTTAAGAAAAAGAGAAGAAAAGGTTACCGTGTTAAGAACGGTCACAGACAAGCCTTAACAGAAATTCTTATAAACGATATTAGCCTTAAAGGCGGAAAAAAAGCAGAAAAGAAAAAAGCTGAGCCAAAAGAGCAAAAAGAAGATAAAGACTTAAGCAGCCATACTGTGGCAGAGCTTAAAGAAATGGCTAAAGAAAGAGGTTTGGAAGGTTATTCTTCTATGAAAAAAGCCGAATTGATAGAGGCTTTAAGTAAATAATATTAATCTGAAAAATTAAAAGAAAATGGCACATAAGAAAGGTGTTGGTAGTTCTAAAAACGGTAGAGAGTCAGAATCGAAACGCTTAGGCGTTAAGATTTTTGGAGGTCAAGCTGCTGTTGCAGGAAATATCATTGTTAGACAAAGAGGTACTGCGCACAATCCTGGAGAAAATGTGTATGCAGGAAAAGATCATACTTTACACGCTAAAGTAGATGGTATCGTAAAATTTACCAAAAAAAGAAACAATAAATCTTTTGTTTCTGTAGAGCCATTTGAGGCTTAAAATATTTCGGTTAGATTGTTAACCGTAAAAGGTTGTTGTAAATTATTTTACCAAGTATTAGGTAACTTAATTAGCAACAACCTTTTTTTATAGTCAACAATCAAGAAGAAATTACCGACTTTTTTTAGTAAAATATACCTTATTCTTCCTCTCCGAAAGTATCGTATTCGGGATATAGAAAATTATTGTAAGGGAAGCGTGTAACGTGTATTTCGCGCACTTTCTCATAAACTTTTCGTCTAAACTCTTCAATGTTTTCTTTATTGAGGGCAGAAATAAATAATACTTCTCCGTCTGCTTTGTTCATCCAGGTTTTTTTCCACTCATCTAAAGTATAATGCGCACTTGTTTTTTCCGTAATTAAATCATCTTCCTCAATTTCTTCTTGCTCGTATGCATCTATTTTATTAAAAATCATTATTGAGGGTTTGTCAGCACTTTCAATTTCATCTAATATTTGCTTAACAGAAGCTATATGTTCTTCAAAATTGGGGTGCGAAATATCTACCACGTGTAATAGCAAATCTGCTTCTCTAACTTCATCTAGTGTAGACTTAAAAGATTCTACCAGTTGTGTGGGTAATTTTCTAATAAAACCAACGGTGTCGGTAAGTAAAAAAGGCAAATTTCTTATAACTACTTTTCGCACCGTGGTGTCTAGCGTGGCAAAAAGTTTGTTTTCTGCAAAAACATCGCTTTTACTAATCACGTTCATTAAGGTAGATTTGCCAACGTTGGTGTAGCCAACCAGCGCAACCCTAACCAACTGTCCGCGATTACCACGTTGTACGGCCATTTGCTTATCTATGGTGCGTAATTTCTTTTTTAATAAAGTAATCTTATCGCGCACAATTCTTCTATCTGTTTCTATTTCTCGTTCTCCGGGACCGCGCATTCCAATACCTCCGCGTTGTCTTTCAAGGTGAGTCCATAAACCGGCCAATCTTGGTAAAAGATATTCGTATTGTGCCAATTCTACTTGCGTGCTTGCGTAGCTCGTTTTTGCACGTTGAGCAAAAATATCTAAAATTAAATAGGTGCGGTCTATTACTTTACACTTTAAGATGCGCTCTATGTTTTTCTGCTGCGCCGGGCTCAACTCGTCATCAAATATGGCAGTATCAACCTCATTTTCGGAGATAAATTGACGCACTTTTTCCATTTTCCCAGAACCGATAAAAGTTTTAGGATTGGGCATTTCTAATTTTTGCGTAAATCTCTTTAAAACCTCGCCACCGGCGGTATATGTCAAAAATTCTAATTCGTCTAAATATTCTTTAGACTTTTCTTCGTCTTGTTGTTGGTTTATAATACCAATTAAGACGGATTTTTCATAGGTAATATTGTCTTTTTCAATCATAAACCAAAGATAAAAAAACATTTCTTAGTGGTGCTTTACGGAAAGTAAGAATTTTAATCTACTAAAAGTCAAATAATTCGATAAGGGTTTAAAATTATTATAAATAAATAAAATTCAGTAAAAATATTAGTACAAGTTTAACTTATTTGGCACAATTTACTATATTCGAACAAAACTAAACTAAAACAAAACCCTAAATGAAAAAAATTACTAGTATTCTTTTTTGGATTTGTTGTGTTCTTTTGTCTTTCCAGGCAAGTGCGCAACTTTTTTCAGAAAATTTTGAAGCTGGTTTGGGGCAATTTGCTAATGAGGCTGGTAATACAGTAGATTGGCAAATTGATACAAACCTTTTTCAAGATGGAGCACAATCAGTATTTAATCCTTACGGAAGCGGAAGCGATAATATACTGTATCAAACAACCCCAATAGATTTAACAACAGCCAATAATCCTCAACTCTCATTTTGGCATATTGCAAAAACAGAAGGTGGTTATGATGATGCTATTGTAGAAGTATCTACAGATGGTGGCGCTACTTTTGCGCCTTTTACAGATGCAGATTACCTGGGAGCCGGCGTTACGGCAGCACCGGGTGTTTTTGATGAGGATTCTTATTCTCAATGGGGTACATCTTCCAGCGATACCCCTGATAACACTTGGTGGAAACGTGAATTTTTTGATCTATCTGCCTATAATACTGCTACAGTAGTAGTGCGCTTTCGGTTAACTTCAGATAGTTCTGTGCAGCGCGACGGTTGGTATATAGATAATATAGAATTTTTAGAGATTACTTGTCCTAAGCCTTCTGAAATTGTAGTAGATCAAATTACCGCTAGTGCAGCCAATATAAGTTGGACTTCTAATGGCGCAGAAATAGAGTGGGAAATTGTTTACGGCCCTACCGGATTTAACCCGGAAACCGAAGGAACAACTGCTCAAGATACAGACGGTACTATTGGCGAAACCATAACCGGTTTAAATCCGGCAACAGATTATGAGGTTTATGTAAAAGCTATTTGTAGTGCTACGGAAGAGAGTGTTTATGTTGGTCCGGCTACTTTTGTTACAGAGTGCGCTGTGGTTACACCTTATTATAACCAAGGTTTTGATGATTTCTTGCCAATTTGTTGGGAAGAAGCAGGTTCCGGTACTCCAGCTGATGGTCCATCAGACTTTGGAAGTAGCTCATGGTCGGCAGAAGATTTTTTGAATGCTGGTAACGAACCTTCAGTTCACGTTAACTTGTATGCTTCCAGTAAGCAAGAATGGTTGATTTCCCTTCCTATCGATCTTTCAGGAGATAACTATGAATTGGTTTATACCGCAGCAGTTACAGATTATAACAATTCAGATGTGCCAGAGGGTGCAGGTATGGGAAGTGATGATGAAGTGCAAGTACTTATTTCTACAGATGATGGCGCTACTTGGGAAAATTTAAAAACATATAATCAAGCAGATTATCCTTCCGCTAACGGAGATATAGAAATAATAAACTTAAGTGCTTACTCTGGTGTAGTTAAATTTGCTTTTTGGGCATCAGAAGGTACAGTGAACGATTCAGAAGACTATGATTTCTTTATTGATGAGTTTATTGTAAGAGTGCCGCCAACTTGTCCACAACCTTCAGATTTAATGGCAACCAATATAACACCAACTTCTGCAGATTTACAATGGACAGAAAATGGCTCGGCAACCGTTTGGGATATAGAGCTTGGAACTGCTGGATTTACACCAACTGGTACACCTACAGAGACAGGGGTTTCTAACCCGTATGCTTTAACAGGTTTATCCCCAGCAGCAGATTATGATTTTTATGTGCGCGCAGATTGTGGTCCTGGAGATTTGAGTATGTGGTCTGGTCCTTATACATTTAGTACAGAATGTGATGTGATTTCTCTACCTTGGAGTGAAGATTTCACTTCTGATTCTACCCCAAACTGTTGGGTAGAAAGCGGTGATAATGCTTGGGATTATAGCCTTAACGGCGATTATGCCGCAGGCTCTGCTGGAGATCATACTCCAGGCGGCGGTACTAATTATGCTTGGTTAGATGGTTCTGACAATGGTAGCGGCGAAGTGAGTACACTTACCTCTCCTTTAATAGATATTTCTAGCTTAACGACACCTGCTTTGTATTTTGCGCTGTTTAGTAACAATGCAGATGATGGTGCTGTTAATGTTGTAGATGTAGAAGTTTATGATGCTACTAGTTTAGATTGGATTAGCGTTTTAAATGTAAATACTTTGTTGGGCGATAGCTGGCAAGAATTCACCATCAACTTATCTCCTTATAATATCACTGGTCAAACCCAAGTGCGTTTTACTGTTACGGGTAGTGCGACAGGTTCTACATATTATAACGACATCTTAATAGATGATGTAAGCTTTATGGAAATGCCTACTTGTCCAAAACCTATTGATTTGGTTACTGAAAATGCTACTGCTACTACAGTAGATATCTCGTGGACGCCTAATGGTACAGAAACCGAGTGGGAAATACTTTACGGTCCTGCCGGATTTGATCCGGAGACCGAAGGTACAACTGTGCAAGATACAGACGGTACGCCCGGAGAAACTATAACTGGACTTACTTCAGATACTGCTTACGAAATTTATGTTAAAGCAGTGTGTGGGCCTGGTGAGGAAAGTTTATGGGCAGGTCCTATTTCTTTCTTTCCCGGCTATTGCGAATTTGAAGGGACCAACTCTACTTATTATATTGATGATTTTTCTACCTCTGGTGGGCAAACAAATATAGATAATACCGATTCCGGTTATTCGGCAAATGGTTATGATGATGCTACAGATATGGTAGTAAGCCAATATGCTGGTGGTACAATAGATTTTAATATTAATAATGCTGGCACCAGTACTTATGGAATAAGTATATGGGTAGATTGGAATAATAATTTCGAGTTTGAAGAAGCAGAAAAAGTTTATTCTTCAGGAGGGTATATCTCTACTCCTCTTGACGCAAGTTTTGCAATTCCGGCAGGTGTTGCAAACGGCGATTATCGCATGCGAGTAGTTTCGCTTTATATTGGTTCTAATCCAGAACCTTGTGGAAGTACAACTTATGGCGAGGCAGAAGATTATACGGTAACAGTAGTAGATCCGCCAGCTTGCGCTATGCCTGTTGATTTAGTTGTTAATAATATAACTTCTGATACAGCAGAAATAAGTTGGACTCCAATTTCTGATGAAACTGAATGGGAAGTTATTTATGGCCCAACAGGTTTTGATCCCGAAACCGAAGGCACTTCTGTGATAGATAATGACGGCGCTGTAGGCATTACGCTTACCGGTCTAAATGCTGCAACAGATTATGATGTATATGTAAAAGCAATTTGTAGTCCAACAGAAGATAGCAATTTAAGCGGCCCCACTGCTTTCAGCACTGCCTGTGATGTAATTTCTCTACCTTGGAGTGAGGATTTTGCGGCAGACACAACCCCAACTTGTTGGGAGGAAAGCGGTGCTAATGCTTGGGATTACAACACAAATGCAGATTATGCCGCTAGTGATGTGTTAGATCATACACCAGGTGGGGGTACTAATTATGCGTGGATAGACGGTTCGGACAATAGTAGTGGTGATGCAAGTACGCTTACTTCGCCTTTTATAGATGTTTCCAGTTTAACTGTTCCAGCGTTAGAATTCTATTTATTTAGTAATAATACAGACGATGGAGCAATAAACATTGTAGATGTAGAAATTTATAATGGTACCGCTTGGAATGATGTGTTAAATATAAATACGCTCCAAGGTGAAAACTGGAAGCAATTTGTTGTAGACATTTCTCCTTATAATATTACCGGTCCTGTACAAGTGCGTTTTACGGTTGCCGGTAGTGCTAGCGGATCAACCTTTTATAACGATATTTTGATAGATGATGTTACTTTTATTGAAATGCCGGACTGTGTTGATCCTATTGCCAGTTTTACAGTTGTTGAAGATTGTATTAATGGTCCGCAATTCAATATAGAAGTAGATGTAACCAATATGGGCGGATCAGATACCTTAGAAATTTCTGATAACCAAGGCAGTCCTGCTCAAACTATATCCGCTGCAGGTACTGTTACTTTTGGTCCTTTTGCTAACAACACACCTGTAGAAATTACTGTAGAAAATCCTACGGACGCAAATTGTTCTTTAATTAGTCAAGAACTTACACAAGAGTACTGCCCTACTAATTATTTAGACTGTACAGTTGGACCTGTAAATACAACTATTTGTTATGAAAATGGCCAGACTACAGAGTTGGTTTATGTTAGTAACGATGGTACTCCATTAAATTTAGTAGTGAATGCAGGCGAAGTAGAAAATACTTGGGATGAGTTTATTGTTTTAGATACCGATGGTACTGAATTATATAATGGTTATGGAAATGGTGGAGATTTATCCGGCTTGAATTTTCAGTCAACCGGTGACACTATAACCATCCAGATAGTAGCAGATGGCTCAAACGGTTGTGCTAGCTCCTCTAATTACAGTCCATTAGATGTAACGGTGTCTTGTGCCACCTGTATTAACCCATCTGCGTTTTATACCGTACAAAGTGATTGTGATAGTGGTACAGACCAATTTTTTATAGATGTGGAAGTTACAGATTTGGGATCTGCGACTTCCCTTACCTTAGAAGATAACCAAGGTAGCGCAACACAAACAGCGAATGCTACGGGTATTTTTACTTTTGGTCCTTATCCAAATACGACAAACGTCATATTCCAAATAGAAAATAACGACGATTCAAATTGTATTATAAGCAGCGGCACTTTAACTCAAGATTTTTGTCCACCAGATAATACAAATTGTGATGCGGCCGAAACAGCTATAGTTAACGATGGTAACTTATGTGAGCAAACTACACCTGGTACTTTACAAGGAGCAAACGCAAGCAGTGTACCGGTAAGTTGTGGCGGATCTGTAGCGCAAGACGTTTGGTTCGAATTTACGGCAACATCTACAGAACATATGACTGCACTATTAGAAGGTGATGGTAATAGTTCTTCAGATTTATACCATGCCATATATGAAGGAGATTCTTGTGGTAATTTAACCGAGTTATTCTGTAGTGAAGAATTTGATAACAACGGTAATAGTCCTAATATAGTGGCGCAAAACCTTACGATTGGAGAGACCTATAAAGTACGTGTTTTTAGTACCTCGGTAAACGATGAAGAATTTAACCTATGTATCACTACGCCAGATTTTGGAGAAAATACAACCTGTTCAGATGTAGCACCTTTTTGTGCGCCTACAGATCCTTCCGGAGACCCTGAACCGCTTATATTTCCTAACGGATATTTTTATCTTAATGAAAGTGTATCGGAAACTGGTCCAGATTACGATTGTTTAGGTACACAGCCCAACCCTGCTTGGTATTATTTACAAGTAGCAGATTCGGGCGATTTAGAATTTGAAATTATTCAAAGTACCGCGTTCGATGCTAACGGAGATCAAATTGGAGACGGGTTAGATGTTGACTTTATCGCTTATGGTCCTTTTGATACTGTTGAAGATAATTGTAATGCATTAACTTTGTCTAACGTTGTAGATTGTAGTTATTCTGCAGATTCTGTAGAAACGATGACGATTAATGGGGCGCAAGAAGGAGATATTTATATTGTATTAATAACCAATTATAACCAATCTCCTGGTTACATTAGTCTAGGTCAAACCAACTTTGGAGAAAGTGGAGGAGGTACCACAGACTGTACTATTTTAGATACTACTTTGTATGCTTGTGGGGACGAAGTAATCACTTTAACTTCTCAATTTCCAGACGCTTTAGCATATGTGTGGTATGAATATAATTCTGCTACAGATCAATATGATATTATTCAAGGAGAAGATACTTCTACTTTAGAGGTTTCAGAAGCGGGAACTTATAAATTGGTATCCTACGATTCTTCAGGAGTTCCTTCAGAAGAAGTGTTTACTGTAGAGTATGCACCAGAACCAGAATTAGACTTAGAAGATGTAATTTCTTTATGTGATACCGGCCAGGCAACACTAGATGCAACGCCAATTAATATTGCAGATTTTGGAACACCAATAGAATATACTTGGTATCAAGACGGTACAGAGATAGCCGGAGAAACCGGAGCTACATTAAATGTAACCCAAGAAGGTACATACTCTGTAGAAGTGGTTGGAATTATAATAGATGAAGATGGTAATCCAGTAGGCGCTACCTGTACGGGAACTGCTACAGTAGAAGTTACAAATTCTAACTTCACTGTAGACTTAGGCGGCGATCAGGATTTCTGTTCTACGGACAGTTATGTAATCGAAGCCAGTTTAAGCGGTGC
>CANLVH010000008.1 GCA_947494545.1 uncultured Mesonia sp.
AGAATTTAAAGGCCACTTTACCTTAAAACGATAGTGGAGAGAGGGTAAAGATTATTTAAAAACAAACCGGTTTTGTTGTAAGCAAAGCCGGTTTGTTGTTTTTAAGCGAAAGATAATTCTTGTATTCTTGAAGAAAAATCAATCTTTAGGTAAAAGTGATCTCATTTATACTTTTTTTCTTATGACTAAAGCTAGAAGTCCCTTCTTTTTGGTAAGGAAGTTTTAATGGAGTATATATGGGGTATCTATGGAGTATCTGGGAGGTATCTTATATTCAATTTGGGTAAAAATAACGCTAAAAGAAAAAAACCAATAAATTTTATTTGGTTTTAAATTGAAAACATCTTTTATCAGTCGCTATTAGAAAATAGGTTTAATACACTCTTAATACATTAACCGTACTTGAGCTATACTTGAGCTATACTGAAGCTACTCCAAAAATTATATAAACATTCATTTATCTTTTAACTGGGTATACCATAATTTTTGAGTCCAAAAGAATGAGCGAGTTTAATTTATTGTAAATAATTTAAGTTTCCGTAAAGTTAAACCTGTATTAACACTACTTTTAAATAGCTGTAATCTTCACTGAAATATTGGCAAAACAACTATTTCTTTACCATAGGCGCGAGTGAATTCCGTAAAGGAAATAAATAGTTTACAAGGCCAAAGACATGGTTAATACATAGTTAGACCGATCTCTATTTATTTGTATACGTTCGGAGTAGTCCGTAAAGTCTAAATTAGCACTGTAATCTCTTTGAGCGTGATCGTAAGCAAAATCTAATCGTATTTTGCCAAAAGAATAACCAATCCCGGCAGAATAACCGTTTAAAGCACTCATTAAATCTTCATTTTTATAAGGACTCTCTTCGTAACGGTAACCCGCGCGTAATCGCCAATTTTTTATACGATATTCTCCTCCAATTCGGATACTGGATGTGGCTTGGTATAAATTATCAATCATTGCGTTTTGTTCGCTAAAATCTATAGAAACCGCATCGGAAGAGTATTTCATATTTGCGTAATTTTTATAGGTATAATCTACACTCAGTAAACCATCTTTAGCAAAAATAAGAGCTGCGCTTCCCGTTAATTCTCCTGGCGTACGCAATCTATAATTAGGAAAAACATTTATAACACGTGGATTGGCAATGGCTCTTGGTTGCTGAAAACCTTCGCTATAAGTCTCTAAATATTGTTTGGTTTCATCTTGAATAACATACCAGGTTGGCGATTTGTAGGAAGCGCCTAAACGAAACATATCGTTTACTTTAACAATTCCGCCAAGGTCAAAAGAAAAACCTGTGCCCAATGTGCGCAAGCTATTTTCAAAGTAAATTTCATCTACCGTACTATTTTCCGGTGCTATTTCGTATAAATCTGTTGTTTTTTCGTAATTAATAAAGTGTCCGTTTAGATTTAAACCTAAATAAAAACGTTTATCTAATTCTAAAGAACCATTGGCAGAAAATTTTCCGTTAAGGCCAGTAGATCTGTAATTGTATTGTTGACTAAAATTATTACCACTTACATTGGAAGTATAGGCGGTGTTATTTGAATTATTAGAATTTTCTGCATCAAAAATAAAAGTTTCGTATCCTAAATAAGCGGTTTGTAGATCTACATTATTAAAACCTTCGGCAGAAAAATTTGCTTCTCCTAAATAGATGTAAAGATCGTCTAAACTTTCTCCACTCATAGTGGTAAATAATTCTAAAGGAACTCCATTAGCAAGGTTGGTAAAGTAGTTGCCTATTGAAGAACTGGTCGTGCCCAATCCGGTAAATTTATCGTCTAAACTTTTATTTCTGTCATAGGTAAAACCAAAACTAAGTTTGGTTACTGTAGCCTCAGGATCGTAACTGTTATAAACAAATACAGCGCCGGCTTGGTGTAGATCAAATTTATTGTTAGAAGATGATGTCGCATTACTTCTAAAAAGAGCATCGTTGGTATAATGCTCATTAGATAACGAAAACGAAGCATGGTTAGTTAAAAAAACAGAAGAACCTGCAGGGTTGATTTTTAGCGCAGAAATATCTCCACCTAAAGCTCCAAAAGCTCCACTCATAGCGGTAAAACGAGCGGTTCCGGTAAGATCTTTTAGCGCATAATTTAGAGCTGCATCTTGGGTTTGACTATAACTAAATACTGTGCTAAATAGGATAGCACAGTATATAAATATGTTTTTTTGCATAATCATTCGTTGTTAAATTATCTGGTTCTACTTCCAGAACTTCGTGTACCGCTAGATCTAGTACTTCCACCGGTGCTTCCACTGGATCTCGTACTGCTAGATCCAGAAGAGAAAGTTTTATTGCTACGTGTAGAACCGGTATTTATAGAATTATTATTAGATCGCGTATTTCTTGTAGGATAATGCGTTCTAGTGTTAGATGACCTATTGGTTCTGGTAGAGCTGCTATTGTAATATCCGTTTCTAGATCTTGTGCTTCTTGTATTACTACGCGGGTTACCTCTTGTAGATCTAGTGGTGGCTTTGTTTGTTCTAGCATCTATATTACGCGAGTTTCGAACGCGATTATTACTTCGAGTACTAGCATCCGACTGGTTGGATCTAGTGGTTCTGGTAGTTGCAGAACTTCTATTATAATCTCTGCTGTTATAATTACTTCTCGTATTATTGTTTCGCCCGGTATAACTGCTGCGGTAATTTCTGCTCGAGTTATGATGCGCTACACGATAATATGGATTATAATAATAAGGTGAACCGTAATAATAGTTATAAGGCGAACCATAATAATGGAATGGTCCGTAACCGTAGCCATAAACGTAGTGAGGGTTGTAATAACCACCCCAGCCTATATTAAAACCAATGTGCCAGTTATTGTAATAAGGTCTATAGCCATAACCATAACCCCACGGTCTATAATAACCGCCCCAACCATAAGTGCTGTAATAAGGAGAGAAACCACTATCGTAATAATTAACATTTACCGTGGTAGGATTAGAGCCCCATCCGGCATTACCTTGAGTATATTGCTGGTCTTCTTCGTAATAACGCTCTTCGTCTTCGCTTTGTTCGTTTTGTGAAGAATAAGCTTCTACATCAGTAAAAACCTTTTGCTGATTATTTTGTTCTTTTGCTTGCGCTATTTGTTTTCCTTGCTGCTCAAAGTAATTCTCATAATAGGAAGTCTCTTCTCTCGAATCATCGGCCTCTTTTGAAGTTTGATTAGAGACTTGCTTATTATCACTAGAATAAATTCCGTCTCTTTCATAACCTGCATTATCATAAGAACCACAAGAAAATAACAAGAAAGTTGCACAAAGACCACTCAGGGCTTTGATGCTAAATTTATATTTATTTAAGAGTTGCATATCTTGAGGTTTTTATTGTTGGACATATATCAAAAATACTTAGTTTTGCGCTAAGTAAAAATGTATTAACAAAAACACAACATTTGTGCCAAAACCCAGACAATGAGCAAGAAGTTAACTCGTAGAGACGTAGATTATTCTAAATGGTATAATGAATTGGTAGTGCAAGCAGACCTCGCAGAAAACTCTGCTGTACGCGGATGTATGGTAATAAAACCCTACGGATATGCAATATGGGAGAAAATGCAAGCAGCTTTAGATAAAATGTTTAAAGAAACCGGGCATCAAAATGCGTATTTTCCGCTTTTTGTACCGAAAAGCTTGTTTGAAGCAGAGGAAAAAAATGCCGAAGGTTTTGCAAAAGAATGTGCTGTGGTTACGCATTATAGACTAAAGACCGATCCTGATGATAAAACAAAACTTATTGTTGACGAGCAGGCAAAATTAGAAGAGGAACTGGTAGTGCGACCTACTTCTGAAGCCATTATCTGGAATACTTATAAAGGTTGGATTCAATCGTACAGAGATTTGCCTATTTTAATAAATCAGTGGGCAAATGTAGTGCGATGGGAAATGCGAACAAGATTATTTTTACGAACTGCCGAGTTTTTATGGCAAGAAGGCCATACCGCACACGCCACAAAAGAAGAAGCCTTGACGGAAACCAAACAGATGAATGACATCTATGCAGAATTTGCAGAGAAATTTATGGCAATTCCTGTAGTGAAAGGAAAGAAAACTGAAAGTGAAAAGTTTGCCGGCGCAGAAGAAACATATTGTATAGAAGCATTAATGCAAGATGGGAAAGCCCTGCAAGCGGGAACTTCGCATTTTTTGGGGCAGAATTTTGCTAAAGCTTTTGATGTAAAATACGCCTCTAAAGAAGGTGGTTTAGAACACGTTTGGGCAACCAGTTGGGGCGTTTCTACCAGATTAATGGGAGCTTTAATAATGACGCACAGTGACGATAAAGGTTTGGTTTTACCTCCAAAATTAGCACCCAATCAAGTGGTTATTGTTCCTATATACAGATCTGAGGAGCAATTGGAGCAAGTTTCTATGGTTGCTAGAAAATTAGAAACAGATTTGAGAAACGCAGGCATTAGCGTAAAATTTGATAATAGAGATACGCACAAACCCGGATGGAAGTTTGCGCAATATGAACTGCAAGGTGTACCCGTAAGATTGGCTATTGGCCCAAAAGATATAGAAAAAGGAACAGTAGAATTGGCACGAAGAGATAATTTAACCAAATTTTTTGTACAGCAAGAAGAAGTAGTAGAAAAGGTTAAAACCTTAATGGTAGAAATACAAGATAATCTTTTCCAAAAAGCATTAGAGTTTAGAGAATCTAATACCAGCCGAGTAGATACTTTTGAGGAGTTTAAAAAAATTCTAAAAGAAAAACCCGGATTTATTTCAGCGCATTGGGATGGCACAGAAGAAACTGAACAAAAAATAAAAGAGTTGACCAAAGCAAGTATTCGTTGTATTCCTTTTGATGCCGAAAAAGAAGAAGGTAAATGTATTTTAACCGGAAAGCCTTCTAGTCAACGCGTGCTTTTCGCGAAAGCGTATTAGGGATTGGTTGATTGGTTAGCAGTGATCAGTAGTCAGTGATCGGCTAACAGTTTTCAGTTTGCAGGGGGGTGATTTCTTATTTTCGATTAATAAATTTAATCAAACTTTTGTTTATAGCTTAAAGCTGGTTAATTAGTTGAAGAAGCGATAAGTATTGTTTTTGAATTTTGAATTGTCTTAGTCTAAATCTGTATTTTTGTCGGGCATGAGAAAAAAATTATTAGAAAAGTTTGGAGCATTCAAAATAAGTATTATTTTTGCATCCGCATTTAAGCAATTATGGTCCGTTCGTCTAGGGGTTAGGACGCCAGGTTTTCATCCTGGTAACAGGGGTTCGAATCCCCTACGGACTACTAAAAGTGAGGAAAATAGATTTACGTTCCTCTTTTTTTGAAATTTTAATAATAACAATGGTCCGTTCGTCTAGGGGTTAGGACGCCAGGTTTTCATCCTGGTAACAGGGGTTCGAATCCCCTACGGACTACAAGTAATAACGCAGAGAAACAAACATAAACGGTTATGGCAAATCATAAATCAGCATTAAAGAGGATACGTAACAACGAGACTAAACGTCTTAGAAACCGTTACCAACACAAAACCACTCGTAATGCCATAAAGAAATTGAAGAATGCAGAGAAGGCAGAGGCAGAAAAATTGTATCCTTCTGTGATTTCTATGATAGATAAATTGGCAAAGAAAAACATCATACACGATAATAAAGCAGCCAACCTAAAGTCTAAATTGACTAAGCACGTAGCAGCGCTTTAATTCTAGGTTTAGCTTTACTATATTAGTGTTATAATACTTAAACTTCTTTTATCTACTGGTAAAAGAAGTTTTTTTGTTGGGTAATTTTACTACATAAAAAAGTTGGCATTAGTTTCTTTACGGAATAACAAAAAACGGTCTTTTCAATTTTGAAAAGACCGTTTTTTGCTCAAGTACTTTTAGCTAGTTTTTACTCGTTAATCGTAGCTAAAAACTCTTCGTTATTACGGGTGCGTTTTACTTTTTCGTTTATTAACTCCATTGCTTCCAACGGTGTCATATCTGCTAAGTATTTACGAAGACCCCATAACATTTGTATTACATTTTCATCTAATAGTAAATCGTCTCTTCTCGTGCTGGAAGAAGTAAGATCTATTGCAGGGAAAATTCTTCTGTTAGAAATTCTTCTATCTAGTTGTAATTCCATATTACCGGTTCCTTTAAACTCTTCAAAAATCACCTCGTCCATCTTAGAGCCGGTGTCTGTTAAGGCAGTTGCAATAATAGATAGCGAGCCACCATTTTCAATATTTCTTGCTGCTCCAAAGAAACGTTTTGGTTTATGCAAGGCATTGGCATCTACACCACCACTTAATACTTTACCACTAGCAGGTTGTACAGTGTTGTAGGCGCGAGCTAGACGAGTAATAGAATCTAATAATATAACCACATCGTGGCCACATTCTACCAAACGCTTAGCCTTTTCTAAAACTATATTGGCAACTCGCACGTGTTCGTGGGCTTCTTTATCAAACGTAGAGGCTACAACCTCTCCGTTTACATTACGTTGCATATCAGTAACCTCCTCAGGGCGCTCATCTATTAGTAATACAATTTGGTATACTTCAGGATGATTGGCAGCAATAGCATTGGCAATATCTTTAAGCAACATGGTTTTACCGGTCTTTGGTTGCGATACAATCATACCTCGTTGTCCTTTTCCTATAGGAGAAAACATATCCATTATCCTGGTAGAAGTGCTGCTGTCTCTCTCTGCTATATTAAATTTTTCTTGCGGAAAAAGAGGCGTTAAATGTTCAAAAGAAACGCGGTCTCTAACCACTTGCGGATCTAAGCCGTTTATTTTATTTATTTTAATTAACGGGAAATACTTTTCTCCTTCTTTAGGTGGACGCACTTGCCCAAAAACCGTGTCGCCGGTTTTTAAACCAAACAATCTAATTTGTGATTGCGATACATAAATATCGTCTGGAGAAGAAAGGTAGTTATAATCAGACGAGCGTAAAAAACCGTAGCCGTCTTGCATTATATCCAACACACCTTCACTCTCTATTATAGCGTCAAATTCAAAATCCGGTTTTCTGTAACGGTTTCTGCTGTCACGATTTCCGTTATTTTTAGTGTTTTTATGTGTATGTTTTTGTTCTTTAGACGAGTTGTTTTTACTGTCTTTGGAACTAGAAGAAGACTTATCTTCTTTTTGTTCCTTGGTGTTTTTCCTGTTAGAATTGTCCTTTTTATTACTGTCTTTTTTAACAATATCTTTTTTTGGAGAATCTTTCTTAGGAGTGTTTTTTTTAGCGTCTGAAGAAGCTTGTTTTTCTTTGGGAGTATTGGTAGAAGATTTTTCCTCGTTTTTAGTAGGACGCGTACTCGGTTTAGAAGTGCGTTGACGCTTTGGTTTGTTTGTAGTTTTAGGCTCTTCCTTTTTAGGAAGGTTTTCTTCGCTTAGTGCAGCCTCTGCTTTTTTAGGGTTGGCTGCTTGGTAGTCTAAAATTTGGTAAACCAAATCCAGTTTTTTTAAACTTCTAAACTTTGGTACATTTAAGGTTTTAGCAATTTCCTGTAGTTCAGGCAATTTTTTTGCTTTTAATTCTGAAATCTCTAACATCTAATTAAAAAATATATATTTTGTATTGATTGATTATCTAAAAAAGGCTTAGCTTTTTTATAAAAAAAGAAAAATTTTGAAAATAATTTGGAGCTATAAGTAACCTTTATTGAAGTGGTTACGACTTTATAGATGCAAGTATACAACTTTATTTTAAATTTTAAATGCCAATCTAAAAAGAATCTGTTATTTTTGTGCCACATAAAAAAAACTATGATTCAACGTATACAAACCATTTATTTACTTATTGTAACGCTGGTGGCTAGTGTATTGCCGTTTTTTTTAGCTTTATGGCAAACAGAAGCAGGAACCAATTTTTACGCACAAGACCAAATATATATATTGGTTATGTTTTTAGGTTCGGCCTTGCTGGCATTTGTTGAAATTTTTCTTTATAAAAATAGAAAGCTTCAGTTTGTTCTGGGGCGTATCAATATCTTATTAAACTTTATTTTACTAGGATTTTTTGTGTACTGGTTGCTAATCGTACCTGGAGAAATGCAAATTTCTGAGAAAGGTATTGGGTTGCTAATTCCAATAATTTCTATCGTTTTTTTAGCAATGGCTAATAAAGCCATTAAAAAGGATGAAGCGCTCGTAAAATCTGTAGACCGGTTGCGATAAACCTAACATCTTAGTAGTATTAGTGCGTGAAACCCGAAAGCTTGTCTTTCGGGTTTTTTTGTTATTTGGGCAAATCCCCCAATAATGGGGGTCGGGCTATCCGCTATAGTTTTTATACCAATTTAACTTTGTAATATCGTATAGAAAACGAAGTTGCTTTTTTGTTCTATAACGCTGCGATTGGTTTGCATAGCCAGCAAGGAAATAGTCCCGATGCATCGGGAGAAAATTGAGCGAGTTTAAATGCGATATTACATTGTTAATTTGGTATTTTCCGCGAAAGCGTCCTAAAAAGCTGCCGCTGCTATCGCTTTTGCGGAAGATTTAGCGCTTTCCCAACTCAATTACTTCCAGGTTTTTAATATTTTCTCCTTCAATTTCAAAACGAAGCATGGTTCTTACTTGATGAAAACCTTGCTTGCCGCAAGCACCCGGGTTCATATGCAGTAAACCTAACTTTTTATCGTGCATCACTTTTAAAATATGTGAGTGGCCGCAAATAAATAGTTTTGGCGGATTTTCTTTTATCTTTTCTCTAATAGCAGGCGAGTACTTTCCGGGATAACCGCCAATATGCGTGATCCATACATCTACTTCATCACACATAAATCTATTGTTTAACGGGAATTCTTTTCGTACTTCGTGGTCGTCAATATTTCCGTAAACGGCGCGCAAAGGTTTTATCTTTTTAAGCGCATCGGTAACTTTTGTATTTCCAATATCTCCCGCATGCCAAATTTCATCCGCTTGACGGGCATAAGATAAAATCCTGTTGTCTAAATAACTATGGGTGTCGCTTAAAAGCAATATTTTTTTCAAAACTATAAGGTTTGTGCAAGGGTTAATTAATTTCTTAAGCAAAAGGATTGCCGTATATTTGCACTTCAAAAATATAAAAATAGATTTGAGATTTTTTATAAATCTGGCATATAATGGTAGCGCATATCACGGGTGGCAAATACAACCCAATGCTACTAGTGTACAGCAAATTTTAGAAGATAAACTGCAAATTGCACTGCAAGAAACAATTAGCGTTGTTGGTGCCGGCCGTACAGATGCCGGAGTACACGCCAAACAACTTTATGCGCATTTTGATACAGAGCAAACTTTAAATTTGCAAGAATTTGCTTTTAAAGTAAATAAGCTTTTGCCAAAAGATATTGCAGTAAATGCCGTAGAAAAAGTGCCACCCAATGCGCACGCACGTTTTGATGCTAGTGCACGTACTTATAAATATTTTATAAACACAGCAAAAAACCCGTTTACTACAGATTTTGCTTATTATAAAAAAAATGCATTAGATGTGGCTGCTATGAATCAAGCCGCAAAAATTTTATTAGACTATAAAGATTTTAAATGCTTTTCAAAAAGCAGAACCGATGTAAAAACGTATAATTGCAGTATTCAATTTGCACAATGGGAAAAACACGGCACGCAACTGGTGTTTTGCATTAAAGCAGATCGTTTTTTACGTAATATGGTACGTGCCATTGTTGGCACACTTTTGCAAGTGGGAGAAAAAAAGTTAGCGCCCGCAGATATGCATAAAATAATTAAAAGCAGAGATAGGGGCAAAGCAGGAACTTCTGTGGCCGCAAAAGGCTTATTCTTGTGGGAAATAGAATACCCTAAAACAATTTTTAGCTAAGTTTTATGGCAACAAAAACAGGAAATGCATTCGATTTTAAGCTTTTTAAGCAATTGTTGGCTTATACAAAGCCTTATCGGGTTACGTTTTATTTTGTTGGTTTTGCTGCTATTTTGCTTTCGGTTTTTGGAGTGGTTAGACCGTACTTAACCAAGCTTACTATAGACGAATCTATAGTGCCTAAAGACGGTGATGGCTTGCTGTTTTATATTTTATTAATGGTGGCGGCACTTACTTTAGAAGTCATCTTTCAGTTTTGTTTTATCTATTTTGCCAACTGGTTGGGGCAAGAGGTTATTCGTGATATTAGGGTAAACCTATTTGAACATATGATTAGGTTTAAAAAACAATATTACGATAATTCTGCAGTCGGCCGCTTGGTAACCCGCGCGGTAAGCGATATAGAAACAATTGCCAGTATTTTTAGCCAAGGCTTGTTTATGATTATAAGTGATTTGCTAAAAATGCTGGTGGTTATAGGCTTTATGTTTTTTCAAAGTTGGCGTTTAACGCTTTTGGTACTGGTAGTTTTACCTTTTATTTTATATGCAACGCGGGTTTTTCAGAAAAAGATGAAAATAGCTTTTGAAGATGTACGTACCCAAGTTTCTAATCTCAACTCTTTTGTGCAAGAACGCCTTACAGGAATGAAAATTGTACAAATCTTTGGTCGCGAAAAAATAGAATACGATAATTTTAAAGAAATAAACAACAAACACAGAAAAGCTTGGGTAAGAACGGTTTGGTACAACTCTATATTTTTTCCTATTGCAGAAATGGCAACCTCTATTACCATTGGTGTGGTAGTTTGGTTTGGCGGGTTACGTGTAATAGCGCAAGATAACCAAGCACTTACCTTGGGGGTAATTGTAATGTTTATTCAACTTATACAAATGTTGTTTAGACCGTTAAGACAAATTGCAGATAAGTTTAATACGCTACAAATGGGAATGGTAGCAGCCAATCGTGTTTTTGGTATTTTGCATACCAAATCTGCCATTGCAGATCAGGGTAAAATTGAAGCTAAAAATTTGGTGGGAGATATTGCTTTTAGAAATGTAAACTTTAGCTATATAGAAGGAGAAAGAATTTTAAAAGAAGTTTCTTTTTCGGTAAAAGCCGGAGAAACTATAGCTATTGTTGGGGCTACCGGAGCCGGAAAAAGCACAATCATCAATTTGCTAAGCAGGTTTTATGAAATAGACAGTGGCGAGATTTCTATAGATGGTGTAAACATAAAAGAATATACCCTAAAATCTTTACGGAACGAAATTGCCGTGGTTTTACAAGATGTGTTTTTATTTGCAGATACCATAAAAAGTAACATTAGCTTAAATAATCCTACTATTACAGAAAAAGAAGTAATTGCAGCGGCAAAAGAAATTGGTGTAGATAAATTTATTGCTAGTTTGCCCAATGGCTATGACTATAATGTAAAAGAACGCGGCGTGATGCTTTCTTCGGGACAACGACAGCTTATAGCCTTTTTGCGGGCTTATGTGAGTAACCCAAGTATTTTAGTGCTAGACGAAGCTACTTCTTCTGTAGATAGTTATAGCGAACAACTTATACAAGAAGCCACCGATAAAATTACCAAAGGTCGTACCTCTATTGTCATTGCACACCGTTTGGCAACCGTAAAAAAAGCCGATAGGATAATTGTTATGGATGCCGGAGAAATTGTAGAAATAGGCTCACACGACCAATTGCTCAACAAAAAAGAGGGTTATTATAAAAATCTGTACGAAGTGCAGTTTATGGAAGAAGAGGTTAATTAAGAGAGACGTCAGAATGTTTTTCTGAATTTAAAACGTACGTATTTTTTTGATAAAATCATTTAATTGTTTATGTCTGCACCAAGCTGTCCTGGCAAAATTAATGGTATGCACTTTTTTTCCTTTATTTTTGACGCTTAAAACCTCTTGTTTTCCAAAAAGAGGATCTTCCGTAAAGCTAATTAAGAAAGTAATATTTTTATAGGCATAGCTTTTTTCTTTTATCTGGTTATTGATGAGGTTTACAGACTTTATATTTAGTATTTTTTCATCATCATTAAATTCTACATAGTAAACCTCTCCGTATTTATATTTTTTCCAAGTTCTAAAAACTAAAAAACCAATTATTATAACTGCAAATAAAACGCTAAAAATATATGGGTTGTCAAAAAATAATTTAAAAGCACTGTTTAAGCGAGAGCCATATTTTTGGGAAATGGCTAGCGGAAAAATCACCCAACTGCCTATAAATAATACTATTGCTAAAACACTATATTTAATAATAAGCGTAAAATAGTTTATCTGAAAAGTAGGTTTTTCTATTTCGAAATGCATACTGGGCTTAATTTATTCCCAACCTAAAAAAGCTTAGCTTAAATCGTTTTCTAATTTTCTTTCCAGATCTTTAAAGTCGTCATAAATTTCAAAACTCCCGTCTTTAATATAATTGGTTTGCCCGGATTCTTCGCTAACTACTAAGGCTACCGCATCTGTTTTCTCGCTAATGCCTACGGCAGCTCTGTGGCGCAAGCCAAAGCGTAACGGGATGCTTCTATCGTTGCTTACGGGCAAAATAGTTCGGGTTGCGGTAATTTTATTGTCTTCTATAATCATTGCGCCATCGTGCAACGTACTATTTTTGTAAAAAATAGATTCAATAATAGGCTGGTTAACTTCTATATTCATTTTGTCTCCAGAAGATTTTACAAAATCTAAACTGGTGCTTCTTTTAATAACAATGAGCGCTCCGGTGTTGGTCTTGCCCATATTTTCGCAGGCTTTTAAAATGGCTTTAATATCTGTAGAAACTTCGCTTACATCGTCTCGCATAAATTTTAATTGACGCAAAAAGTTACGTTTTGTGCCAAAATTAGTCGAACCTACCATAAGCAAAAACTTTCTTATTTCTTGCTGAAAAACAACAATTAGTGCAAACATTCCCACCCCAATAAACTCGCCAAAAACGCTGCTAAGCATTTCCATTTGAAGCAATTGCGTTAGCTTCCAAACCAAATAAATAATTACAATACCAATAAAAATATTAATAGCCGCGCTGCCTTTTACCAGTTTATAAATGTAGTAAAGGAAGACGGCCACCAGAACGATATCTAGGATATCGAGTATTCTAAAATCTAAAAAATTAAAACTTTCCAAATTATAAGCTTTTTGGTAAATGTATAAAATTTACCGGTTAAATTCCGTAAACAGTTGCACACATTCTTTTGCTTCTTTTACATCGTGTACGCGCAAAATAGAAGCGCCGCCCAATAGCGCCAAAGTATTTACAACGCTAGTGCCGTTTAAGGCATCTTCCGGTTTGTTGCCCAAGGTTTTGTAAATCATAGATTTTCTGGAGAGACCGGCTAAGATTGGAATTTCCAGATTTTTTAATAAGGGCATTTTTCGCAAAAGTTCAAAATTTTGTTCTCTTGTTTTCGCAAACCCAAAGCCGGGATCTATTACTATATCATTAATTCCGGCTTTTCTAGCTTGCGCAATTTTTTCCGTAAAGTAAAAAATAATTTCCTGCAGTAAATCTTTGTATTCTGTGTTGTTTTGCATTGTTTTTGGCGTACCGCGCATATGCATCATAATATAAGGAACTTGTAATTTGCCCACAACTTGCATCATTTTTGGGTCTAGACTACCGGCAGAAATATCATTTACCAAGCAAGCTCCGGTTGTTACTGCTTCTTGTGCAACTTCACTTCTAAAAGTATCTACAGAGAGTAAAATTTCCGGAAATTCTTTTTTAAGAAGGCTTATAATAGGAAGCAAGCGGTTTAACTCTTCCTTTACGGAAACATCTGCGGCTTGCGGTCTAGAGCTATAGGCACCAACATCTATAAAATCTGCACCTTCTTGCAACATTTTTGTGGTATGCTGTATAATTTGTTTTTGGTTTTTATGTTTTCCGCCATCGTAAAAAGAATCTGGGGTAAGATTTAAAATACCCATAATTTTGGGCGTTTTTAAATTAACTAAATTTCCCTCGCAATTGATTGCCATAAAGATTAAGTTTAAATTTAAATTTTTTATATTTCCCGAAATTTACGCAAAATACAGAGTTTTCATGCAAAAAACATCTACGCAATACGATGCGGTTATAAAAAAATGCCGGGATTTATTCGAAAAAAAGATGCGCGATTACGGCAGCGCGTGGCGAATACTGCGCTTATCGTCTTTAACCGATCAAATTTTCATAAAAGCACAACGCATCCGCAAATTGCAGGAAACCCAAACAAGAAAAGTAGAAGAAGACGAAATTTCTGAATTTATTGGTATAATTAATTATGCCATTATGGGCTTGATACAACTGGAAAAAGGTATTGCGCAACAACCGGACTTGTCTTTAGAAGAAGCTTTGCAGTTTTATGACCAAAACATAGAAGAAACCAAAAACCTTATGCTTAATAAAAATCACGACTACGGCGAAGCTTGGCGAGATATGCGGGTAAGCAGTCTAACCGATCTGATTTTGCAAAAATTATTACGCGTAAAACAAATTGAAAATAACCAAGGAAAAACGTTGGTGAGCGAAGGTATTGCAGCTAATTATCAAGATATGATAAACTATGCCGTTTTTGCCCTCATCTTACAAAAATTTGACACTTATTAAAACTTTTTATTTATGAAACTACTTGTTGGCTTTGCAAGAATTTTTGTTGGCTTACTTTTTATTTTAAGCGGCTTTGTTAAACTTAACGATCCGGTTGGGTTTTCGTATAAACTGCAAGAATATTTTGGCGAGGGCGTTTTAAATTTAGAATTTCTACAGCCTTTTGCTTTAGGTATCGCAGTTTGTTTAGTGATTTTTGAATTGTTGCTGGGGGTAATGCTACTCTTGGGCTATGCCAAAAAATTTACTATGTGGAGTTTGTTGTTAATGATTATCTTCTTTACATTTTTAACCTTCTATTCTGCATATTTTAATAAAGTAACAGATTGTGGTTGTTTTGGAGATGCAATTCCGTTAACGCCTTGGGAGTCGTTTACCAAAGATGTTATTCTGCTGGTATTGATTCTTATCTTATTCGTAAAACAAAAATATATTGTGCCGCTTTTTAATCCGGCGTCGCATAAATGGATTGTTTTTGTGGTGTTTATAGCTTGTTTGGCTTTCGCTTATTATGTTCTAATGCACTTGCCACTTATAGATTTTAGGGCGTATAAAGAAGGTGTAAATATAGAAGAAGGTATGCAACCAAGAGATGGTGAACTTATACCGCCAATTCACGATTTTGCTTTTTACGGCGATGAAGGAGATGCAACCAACATTATTTTAAACGAAGATAAAGTATTGGTAATTGTGGCCTATAATTTAACCAAATCTGAAAAAGAAGGTTGGAAAAAAATAGAGCCGGTTATAAGAGAAGCAAATAAAAAAGGCTATAAAGTAATTGGTTTTTCGGCTTCCGGTCCAGACGATATTCGTAATTTAAAAGAAAAATACGGCTACGATTTTAATTTTTATTTTACAGACGAGACTGCTATTAAAACTGTTATACGTTCTAATCCCGGCCTTATGACCTTAGAAAAAGGAACGATTAAACAAAAACTGCATTGGAACGACGCGAGCAAAATCAATTTAAAATAGCGCGGTTTGCTTCAGTATATTATAAAAAAGATAGGCTATGCATTTCTTACTTTATTAGGGGTAATTAGCGTTATTTTTTTACTCTTTAATATTTTGCCGGGAGATCCCGCGCAAATGATGCTGGGGCAAAACGAAACCGAAGAACAATTACAAGCCGTACGTGCCAAATATGGCTTTGATAAATCTTTGGGCACGCAGTATTTATATTACGTAAACGATTTATCGCCTGTTTCTGTACATTCTAATCAAAACAATGCTTATACTTATTTAGAAGAAGATAAGTACCAAATTTGGGCAAGTGTAGATTTAGGTAGTTTTAGCTTAGCTTTAAAAACGCCATATTTGCGCGAATCTTTTCAGAAAAACGGCAAAAAAGTCTCGGCTGTAATTGCAGAAACTTTGCCCAACACTTTTGTTCTGGCGGTTTCTGCCATTGTTATTGCCTTAAGCATAGGCATATTTTTTGGGATAATTTCTGCTTTGCAAAAAGATTCCGTTTGGGATAAAGCCATTCAGGTATTAAGTACTTTAGGAATGAGTGTTCCTTCGTTTTTTAGCGCCATTTTATTTGCTTGGTTATTTGGCTACGTTCTGCACAATTTCACCAATCTAAATATGACCGGAAGTTTATATGAGTTAGACGATTTTGGCGAAGAAAATACCCTACAACTCAAAAACCTTATCTTGCCGGCCATTGTTTTGGGTATTAGACCTTTGGCTGTAGTTATACAACTTATGCGCAACGCGCTTTTAGAAGTTTTACAACAAGATTATATTAGAACGGCACGAGCAAAAGGACTTTCTACCAAACGCATTATTTTAAAACACGCGCTCAAAAACGCTTTAAATCCGGTGGTTACCGCTATTTCTGGATGGTTTGCTTCTATGCTTGCAGGAGCGGTTTTTGTAGAATATATTTTCGGGTGGAATGGTTTGGGCAAAGAAATTGTAGATGCCTTAAACACTTTAGATTTACCGGTAATTATGGGCGCAGTTCTAATAATTGCGCTAATGTTTATTATTATTAATATTTTTGTAGATATTGTATACGGTTGGTTAGATCCTAAAATAACCCGCGCTTAATAGACTAAGATTTTAAATTTCCGTGCACGGAAAAGATAAAAGCTTTTTAAAAATCCTAAGAAGTAAAATTTCTTTACGGAATAGATAAGGGCGAGAAAAATTAGAAAAAAGATCTACACAAAACAAAAATGTAAAACTTATAGTCAAAAAAATATGAGAAAGAAAATAGTTGCAGGAAACTGGAAAATGAATTGTGATTTAGGAGAAATGCAAGAGCTTTTAACCGGCATAAAAAACCAATTAAAAAACATCCCGGACACGGTCTCGTTGATGGTAGCCCCGGCTTACACCAATTTATATGCGGCCTTCGAAACCTTAAAAGAAACGCCGGTAGAAGTAGTTGCCCAAAATATGCACCAAGAAAAAAACGGTGCTTTTACAGGAGAGATTTCGGCGGCAATGCTAAAGGGTATTGGAGTGCAAACGGTTATTTTAGGCCATAGCGAGCGCCGAAGCATTTTTAACGAAAACAACCAGCTTTTAAAAGAAAAAGTACAAACTGCTTTAGATAATAATATGCAAGTTATCTTTTGCATAGGAGAAGAATTAGAATCTCGGGAAGAAAACAAGCAGTTTAACGTGGTAAAACAACAATTAGAAGAAGCCTTGTTTACCTTACCAGAAAAAGCTTGGCAAAATATTATTTTAGCCTATGAACCGGTTTGGGCAATTGGTACCGGCAAAACTGCAAGCCCGGAACAAGCGCAAGAAATGCATGCTTTTATAAGAGAGCAAATAGCAGAAAAATATAATTCAGAAATCGCAGACGCTGTTTCCATTTTATACGGCGGCAGCGTAAAACCGGCTAATGCAAAAGAAATTTTTTCGCAAACAGACGTAGATGGCGGTCTTGTTGGTGGCGCGGCGCTTAAGGCAGATAGTTTTGTAGAAATTGCTTTAGCTTTTCAAAATTAAATAGGTATGAAAAAAGAAACCTTTAGGAGTTTTTACTTTTATATAAAGCCATTACAGCCCGGCACAGATATTCTTTTGGCAGAATTAAGCGAGCTTGGGTTCGACAGCTTTCGCCAAACAGACGATGGTTTAGAAGCTTATATTACTTCTAATAATTATAGAGAAGATATTCTAGACGAAGTTCCTATTTTAAAAAATCCGCATTTTACAATAACCCACACGGTGGCAGATTTAGAAAGTAAAAACTGGAATGAAGAATGGGAAAAGAACTTTTCGCCAATTCAAGTAGGCGATAATTGTTTAATACGTGCGCCTTTTCACGACAAAAAAGAAGTAGAATTTGATATTATAATAGAGCCAAAAATGAGTTTTGGTACCGGACATCACGCCACTACGCATATGATGGTCGAGCTTATTTTACGCGATAATTGGGAAGGAGAAAAACTCTTAGATATGGGTTGCGGTACAGGAGTATTAGCAATTTTAGCCGAGAAAAAAGGCGCCAAAAATATAGATGCCATAGATATTGATAATTGGTGTTATCAAAATACGTTAGAGAATGTAGAGCGCAATAACTGTAAGCATATTAAAGTTTACGAAGGTGGCGCAGAATTACTAAAAGGTAAAAAATACAGCAGCATAATTGCCAACATAAACAGAAATGTTTTATTAGAAGATTTGCCAGGTTACGCGGAAGCATTAGAAGCGGATGCAAAGCTTTTCTTAAGCGGATTTTATAAAGAAGATTTGCCAATCCTACAAGAAGCTTGTGAAAAATTGCATTTAAAATACGAAGATCATTTAGAGCGCGATAAATGGATAGCCGCAAAATTTGTTAAATAGTTGATTGTAAAAAACTTATTTTATATTTTTAAAGCGGAAAAAGTAAAGTTATGAGTGTTAAAGAAGAACTTTTAGAAGAAGTTTTAACCGAAACGAAAGAGAAAAAACAAAACGAAATTATTGTGTTTAACGATGAGGTAAACACCTTTGATCACGTAATCGAAATGCTTATAAAAATTTGCGAGCACGATGCTTTGCAAGCAGAACAATGTACGTTGCTTATTCATTATAAAGGCAAGTGCGGCGTAAAAACCGGCGATTACGAAGATTTAAAACCGCGCTGTTCTAAACTTTTGGAAGCAGGTATTAGTGCGGAAATTCAGTAAAATGTTTTAACTAGTTTCAAAGTTAAAGCAAACATCGATTGAAATTTTATTTATACTCCTGTAAGGTTTCTAAGAAATCTCCCGGGAGTTTTTATTTTCTAGAGAACATATAAAGTCAAAAAAAAGCCTTGCAAGGAGTTTAAATTTTTTCAAGCGCATTTTCTTATAATTACAGGAAATATTCCTTAATTTTGGTTTTTATCCAAGATGTTTTTAGGAAATATTCCATTTTAAAACTATATTTGAGGTATGGATGTAAATATAGAAATAAAACGTTTTAAAGAAATTAGAGAAGATAACCAGTTTACCCAAACTGAATTTGCAGAAAAACTTGGCATTAAATCTTCTACAGCAGATATAGAAAGAGGTCGTACCAAACTTTCTGGTATTGTAGTTACAGAACTTTTACGACAATTTGGGGTTAATCCACTTTGGTTGTTTGGTAAAAGTCACCAAAAATTCTTAAATCTTTATAAAGTAGATACAATGCCAAAGGTAATTACCCTTAACTCGCAAGAAGACGAGAATATTATGATGGTAAACCAACGTGCGGTGGCCGGGTATCCGCATAATATTCAAGATGTAGAATGGTATAAGCAATTGCCGGCGTTTGACTTCCCGTTACCGCAATACCGTAACGCAACTTACAGAGGTTTCCAGATAGAAGGCGATAGTATGCTCCCAAACTTACGTCCCGATGATTGGGTTTTGGCTAAAGCTGTTCCCGCTATTAGCGAAGCCTCAGACCATAAAATATATGTAGTAGTAATGCACGATACCGTTGTGGTGAAAAAATTGCATAAATTACCCGATCCTTCTAAAATTAGATTGGTTTCCTTAAACGAAGAATACGCACCTTTTGAAGTAGAGGTTTCCGATATTCAAGAACTATGGCAAGTAAACTCTAAACTAACTTTTAATTTAGAAAGTAATACAGGAAATAGCGTTTTACGCGAATTGCAAGCGTCTATGGAAGAATTAAAAGCACAGATAAAAGCTAATAATTAGTAATTATATAGGCTTAAAACTAACCTTGTTTTATTTTTCGGGATACCAGTCTAATAAAATTATCTCTATTTTAGGATTATTGGTGCTAACAATGTTTTTAAATTTTTCTATATCGCTAAACCCTTCTTTTCCTCTATAGTGATAGGGATAGACTTTGTGTGGTTTGAAATCTAAAACTGCATCTGCGGCGTCTTCTACCGTCATTGTATACGGCAAATTCATAGGAACAAAAGCTATATTTATATCTTTTAAATTACGCATTTCAGGAATGTCTTCTGTGTCGCCGGCTATATAAACGCGTTTGTCTTTTTCTTGCAATAAATAACCGTTTCCTCTTCCTTTTGGATGCATGCTCTCTGCAGACTCGGGTAAATTATACATCGGCAAAGCTTTTATTACGCTACCACCTAAAGTAATTTCTTCAAAATTATTTAAAACCTTTGTTTGCTTTTTTAAAGCAGGCGGTAATTTATTGGTAACTGCATTGGGCGAAATTATTTTTGTGTTGGAAGTAATTAATGTTTGTAAAATTTCTACTTGTAAATGATCGGGATGAATGTCTGTAAGTAGAATAACATCCGGCTTCTGAAAATCTGTGTAAGAATCTGCAGCGCCAACCGGATCTACATAAATCACTTTTTCAAAAAAGTGCAAAACAAAAGAAGCGTGCTCTACGGGGTGCACGCTTATATAATCTTTTTTGGCATCTAATGATTGCGATTCTTGTCCGGCCGGCGCACTAATTGGGTTTCGGTTGTCTTTTGGAGCTTCTTTGCACGAAAATAAAGCCATCAAAACACAGCAGAACCCAACTAAACTTTTCTTTAAACTAAAATTAATCATCATCTCTTATAAAATCGGAAACAAAATAGCTTAAAGCTTTTCCTACATTATTATTGTCTTTTGGCACTGCTTCGCATAAATGCATATATAAAACTTCTTGTTTTCTGCAAATTTTTATAAAGCTACGCACTTCGTTAATGCTAAAACCGGTTGGACTTTTGGCGCTGCTTTCAAAATTTTCTATAGCATCGCAATCAATTTCTAACCCAAACTGATTTTGAACAAAATCTGCCGAAGTTTTAAATTTTATCAATTTATCTATTGTAGTAAGATGAATATATTCTTCAAAAAGCGAATATTTTATCTTTTTGGAAGCTTCCATATCATCAAAAATATAATAGGGCGTGTAGTTTTTGTGCAAACCAATAATATTGTAGCGGTTTAAATAACCTTCTTTAATGGCATAGCTAAAACCATTTCCGCTATGACGGTAATCACACAGTCGCAAATCTGTATGCGCGTCTATATTCATTACATTTATAGGACGATCTAAAGCTTTAGAAACTCCTTTAATATTGCCAAAAGCGTTGTTATGACCGCCGCCAATAATTACCGGTATTTTTCCTGCTCTTACCGTCTGGTAAACAACTTCTGTAACTATAGTGTCTATTTTGGCAACAATTTCTCCCAATTTTTCTTCAGGATTTTCTTCTTTTTCTACAAGATAATTGGCATCGTTTAAAAAACCGTCGCAATCTATTTGACCTAAGATTATGCAATTATCGGGTTGGTTATGCGGATTTATTTGAATATTTAAAAATGCTTTAAGGAATTCTTTCCAGGCATTTTTAGTTCCTTTTTTACCAAAATTAGCCTGAACACCAATATCTTCCGGAATACCAATAATGGCATATTTTGCTTTATTTTGTTCTAAGGCTTCAAAAGAATTTACCTGCGTAAGCGCTTCCCCAAATTTAGTTTCGCCTTTGCGGGGATTGCAATATGCGCTAAGTTCTTCGTGGGTAAAAAAATTAAATTTTTCCATAGCTATAAAATTGTTTTTCCACCGAGTAAAATTTTATCGATGTGGTTAGAACCGAAGGCATAAGGTAAAAAGCCGTAAGAAGGTACTTTTTTAGTTAGAATCAGGTTTGCTTTTTTACCGCGCGTTATACTGCCGTGCGTTTTTTCTAATCCCATAGCGTGGGCAGCGTTTAGTGTAGCCGCGTTTATAGCTTCTTCCGGTGTCATATTCATTTTTATACAAGCCAAAGAAAGTACTAAGTTCATATTTCCGCTTGGCGTGCTACCGGGATTATAATCTGTTGCCAAAGCCAATGGCAAACCAGCATCTATAATTTTTCTAGCGGGCGTGTACGGAATGCTTAAAAACAACGAGCAAGATGGCAAGGCTACCGGAATTGTAGTTCCTGTTTTTAAAGCTTCCAAATCGTCATCTGTCAAAACTTCTAAATGGTCTACGCTTAAGCAGTTATAATCTACACCGGTTTTAATGCCGCCAATAGAATTAAATTGGTTTACGTGAATCTTTCCTTGCAAGCCGTAATTGTTGCCGGCATCTAAAATGCGTTCGGTGTCTTTTACGGTGAAATAGCCGTCTTCACAAAAAATATCTATATAATCTGCCAGTTTTTCTTCTGCTATTTTAGGCAACATATCTTCTATAATATGAGAAATATAAGCCTCCCGATCATTTTTAAATTTTGGTGGTAAAGCGTGGGCTCCTAAAAAAGTAGCTTTTATAGAAATAGGGTAGGCTTGTTTTAAACGTTTAATTACGCGAAGCATCTTTAATTCGGCTTCGGTAGTAAGGCCGTAACCAGATTTTATTTCTATAGCGCCGGTTCCTAATTGAATTACTTCTTCCAAACGCGTCAAAGATTCTTTATATAATTGCTCTTCAGAAGTTTCTTGTAGTTTTTTAGCACTGTTTACAATACCGCCACCTTTTTTTGCAATCTCTTCGTAGGTTAGTCCTTTTATGCGATCTACAAATTCTTGTTCTCGGTTTCCAGCATAAACCAAATGCGTATGTGAGTCTACCCAAGAAGGTAATATCATTTTTCCCGAAGCATCAATAGTTAAATCGCGCTCTAGTTTTTCTGGTATAGATTGCATTTCGCCAAAATCTGCAATAATATCATCTTCTACCAATAACCAGGCATTGTCTATAACCGGCAAATCTTGCATTGCTTTTCCTTTTATTAAAGTTTCAGATTCTTGCCGTACTTGTAGTAGTCCTTTTATATTTTTAAATAGTGTTTTCATAAGTTTAAAGATATAAAAAATATTGCCATAGCCTATAAAAAATCCTTGGGATTCCCTATAAAACCTATAATTATAACTTTACGTTATGGATTATTTTAGCGTCGATAGCTTTTCTTTATTGTTAGATAAATATTTGTGAGCAATATTCTTGCTTTTTACTCCAAAATAATTATATTTTTGTTGGTGAATAAAACGAATTAATAACTTAAAAATAAAAAACTATGTCAATTGTAGGAAAAAAATTTCCGGATTTAACGGTAAATGCGATGAACGAAATGGGTGATACTTTCACCATTAATGTTTTGGAAGAAGCTAAGAAAAATAACAAGAAAGTTGTTTTGTTCTGGTACCCAAAAGATTTTACGTACGTATGCCCAACAGAGTTGCACGCATTTCAAGAAAAATTAGCAGAGTTTGAAAAAAGAAATACTATGGTAATTGGTGCTTCTTGTGATACCCCAGAAGTGCATTTTGCGTGGTTAAATACACCAAAAGACGATGGTGGGATAGAAGGTGTAACTTATCCTATCTTAGCAGATTCTAACCGTAACTTAAGTTCTAGATTAGGTATTTTAGATATTGAAAATGAACGTTACGATGATGAAACCGGCGCAATTACAGTAGATGGAGACAATGTGACTTTTCGTGCAACTTATCTTATAGATGAAGAAGGAACCGTTTTTCACGAAGGTGTAAATCATATGCCATTAGGAAGAAACGTAAGTGAATTCTTAAGAATGATTGATGCTTATTCGCACGTACAAAAGCACGGTGAAGTTTGTCCTGCAAACTGGGAAGAAGGAAAAGACGCTATGAAAGCAGACAGTAAAGGAGTTGCTTCTTACTTGTCTTCTCACTAATAAAAATAGAGTATAATCTTTTTCCGGATACATTATCCGGAAAAAGATTTAACCAAAAAAATTGCTATGATGAAAGAATTAGAAAAAGATAATTTGGCAGAAGTAATTAACGAGAAAGACACTGTTGTAGTACAGTATATGGCTACTTGGTGTGGCAACTGCCGCGTGATGAAGCCAAAATTTAAAAAATTGGCAAAAGAGAATGAGAATGCAGAATTTTTATTGGTAAATGCCGAAAAATTTCCGGAATCGAGAAAATTGGCTACCGTAGATAATCTGCCAACATTCGCTGCTTTTAAAAACGGCAAATTTGTAAACCAGGTACAAACCAATAAATTTGAATCTTTAAAAGAATTAGTAAATGAAGTTACCAGTAATTAGACATTTGCAAAAGAACAACGATAAAGAAAGTCTACAGAAATCTGTAGGAGTTTTAGAGTCGTTTACAGAACATCGAGCTTGCAAAGAAAAAGAGATGGATGTTATTGGCGAGTTGCTTACTAATGTTTGCGGCGCCATAGAAGTACACGAAATGATAGAAGACGGGATGGAAGAAAAAGATGCAGCCAATGCATTTGCCCAAAAAGTTATGGGCTCTATAGACCGTTAATTAAGCTAAGTTTTTAATTAGCTACATTTTATAAAGATAGAAGACCTGCCATTTTGCGCAGGTCTTTTTTTTTATTTTCAACACGCAAAATTGCAATTGGTTTTTTAAAGGTTGCTTATTTTTATAATTTTCAATAAAAAAGCTTCTAAGGTTTATAAAGATATTTGTTTACCTTTATTGCGCGCCAATTACAAAAAACAGTGTTATGAAAAATTCGTTTCTGGGTAAACGCATAAAAAGCGTTAAATATGCCACTTATGGGGCATTTTTATTGCTTAAGAAAGAACCCAGTATACAAGTTCAAACTAGTATTGGCGTGTTGGTTACCATTGCAGGATTTTATTTTGAAATTAGTAGAGAAGAATGGTTGGCGCAAACCCTTGCCATAGCATTAGTTCTAGGTTTAGAAGGCGCTAATACGGCTATTGAAGCAATAGCAGATTTTATTCATCCCGATTTTCATTTCAAAATAGGCCGAATAAAAGATTTGGCGGCCGGCGCAGTTTTTTTGGCTGCGATATTGGCAGTAGTTATTGGAATTATTATCTACCTTCCTTATATTCAACACAGTTTTTAAAATTTAAAAATGCCTAAGCAAAAGTCTATATTGTTTTAAAAAAAGAGAATGCCAATATAGGTTTTCAATTAAAGGGAATTTGTACTTTTGCGCTTTATATATAAACAAAATTAATGGCCAAGAAAAAAGCTAAACCCAAAAAGAAACCTGCCAAGAAGACCAGAAAATTTAAAGGTTTTTCTTTTAAACCCAACCGCAAACAAAAAGTGGTTGCCGGTGGCTTTTTATTGCTTTTAGGACTAGCACTTATATTGGCATTTGTATCTTTTTTGTTCAATTGGCAAGCAGATCAAAGCACTTTAGGGCAGTTGTCTGACAGAAATTTAGAAGCCAAAAACTGGCTGAGTAAATTTGGCGCAGAAATCAGTCACTTTTTTATTTACGACGGATTTGGTGTTGCTGCATTTAGCATTGCTATACTTATTGGGGTTAGCGGCGCTTTTTTATTCTTCGGACTAAAAACCAAGCCACTTTTGCGGTTTTGGTTTTGGGGCTTGTTGGTTATGATATGGCTCGCGACATTTTTTGGTTTCTTTGCAGATGTAAATCCGTTACTTGGTGGCGTTGTTGGTTACGAAACCAACGATTATCTGCAAGATTATCTTGGTTTTGCCGGTACGGTTTTGCTGTTATTATTTGTTTTTATTAGCTATTTGGTAGTTCGGTTTGGGGTTACCCCCGAATTGATTCAGGCTTATTTCAAAAAGACAAAACAAGAAGTAGTAGAAGATTTTGAAAAAGCTAAAACCAAGCAAGCTTCCGCGGAAGCTACTCCTGCCGCAAATCCTAAACCTACAGAACCAACCGAAAATCCGAAACAACCGGTAGACGAAGAACCTGCCGCACAAGAAATAGATTTAAATACGTCGGAAACTAAACCGGAAGAAAAACCGAAAGAAAAGAAAGCGGAAGAAAAAATAGTTATTAAAAACGAAGAAGACGAATCTGATTTGGCAATGGAGGTAGAAACCGCCAACGAAGAGGAAGAAGTAGAAGAAAATTTAAGTGCCAAATTAGTAAAAGATTTCGGTGAATTTGACCCCACTTTAGAACTCAAGAAGTATCAATTTCCTTCTATAGAATTATTAAAAGATTATACGGCCGGAGCCGGTATTACTATAGATCAGCAAGAATTAGAAGAAAACAAAGACAATATTGTAAATACGCTGCAAAATTATAAAATAGAAATTTCGCAAATAAAAGCTACGGTTGGGCCCACAGTAACTTTATACGAAATCGTGCCGGCAGCAGGAATTAGAATTTCTAAAATTAAAAATTTAGAAGACGATATTGCGCTTTCTCTTTCTGCCTTAGGAATTAGAATTATTGCTCCAATCCCCGGAAGGGGAACTATTGGTATAGAAGTACCAAACAAAAAAGCAAGTATTGTCTCCATGCGCTCTGTAGTTGCTTCTTCTAAATTTCAAAAAGCAGAAATGCAATTGCCGGTAGCTTTAGGGAAAACTATTTCTAACGAAACCTTTGTGGTAGATTTAGCAAAAATGCCGCACTTGCTAATGGCCGGAGCAACCGGGCAAGGAAAATCTGTTGGATTAAATGCTATTTTAACTTCTTTGCTTTACCAAAAACATCCCGCCGAGGTAAAATTTGTACTGGTAGATCCTAAAAAGGTAGAACTTACTTTATTCAACAAAATAGAACGCCATTATTTGGCAAAATTACCCGATAGCGAAGAAGCAATTATTACAGATAACACCAAAGTTATCAATACGTTAAACTCGCTTTGTATAGAAATGGATGCGCGTTACGATTTGCTAAAAGACGCAATGGTGCGCAACATTAAAGAATATAATACCAAGTTTAAAGCTCGAAAATTAAATCCGGAAGAGGGTCATAAATTTTTACCTTATATTGTTTTGGTGGTAGATGAGTTTGCAGACTTAATTATGACGGCCGGCAAAGAAGTAGAAACGCCTATTGCACGTTTGGCACAGTTGGCACGCGCTATTGGTATTCATTTAATTATTGCCACGCAACGCCCATCTGTAAACGTAATTACCGGAATGATAAAAGCTAATTTCCCCGCCAGAATTGCTTTTAGGGTAACTTCTAAAATAGATTCTAGAACTATCTTAGATACCGGTGGCGCAGAACAATTAATTGGGCGCGGAGATATGTTGTATACAGAAGGAAACGAGCCCGTGCGTTTGCAGTGTGCTTTTGTAGATACCCCGGAAGTAGAAAAAATAACCGATTTTATCGGGTCGCAAAAAGCTTATCCGGAAGCGCATATTTTACCCGAATATGTTGGGGAAGAAAGTGGCACAGGACTTGATATAGATGTGAGCGAAAGGGATAAATTATTTCGGGAAGCTGCAGAGGTTATCGTTACCGCTCAACAAGGTTCTGCTTCGCTTTTACAGCGGAAATTAAAAGTTGGTTATAACAGAGCAGGACGTATTGTAGACCAATTAGAAGCCGCCGAAATTGTTGGACCTTTTGAAGGAAGCAAAGCCAGACAAGTACTAGTACCGGATTTGGCTGCTTTAGACGAACATTTAAACAACGAATAAAAACAAATAGAATGAAAAAATTAAGTTTTTTACTTATTGCTTTTCTAAGTTTTGCGGTGTTGCACGCTCAGCAAGATAAAAAGGCTAAACAACTTTTAAACGAAGTTTCACAAAAGGTACAATCGTACGATAATATGCTAATTGAGTTTAGTTATATACTAGAAAATCCTGCCGAAAACATCAAACAAGAAACCCGCGGAGATGTAAGCTTACAGGATGAAAAATACCGACTTAATTTAATGGGGACCACCCGTCTTTTTGACGGCGAGAAACTTTATAGCATAATTCCCGAGGATGAAGAAGTTAATATTTCAGATTACGATGCAAAAGAAAATAACGATATAACACCATCTAAAATGCTAACTTTTTACAACGAAGGTTATAATTATAAATGGGGAAAAGTAAGCGATGTAAACGGCAGAAAAATTCAGTACATACAATTAACGCCTATAGATTCTGACGCAGACATTAAAGAAATTTTGTTGGGTATAGATAAGCAAACAAAGCATATTTATGATTTAATTCAGAAACAAGATAACGGTACGCAAGTAACCATTCGTGTAAACAGCTTTAAAACCAACCAACCTTTATCTTCAAAAATGTTTACTTTTGATGAAGACAAGTATCAAGGATACTACATTAACCGCTTAGATTAAATTGAAAATTCTCGATAGGTACATATTTACCAGTTTTCTCAAGACTTTTCTTTCTGTATTTGTCATCTTGATGTTCATTTTTGTGCTTCAAGGTATTTGGTTGCACATATCAGAATTGGCAGGGAAAGACTTAGATTACCTCATTATCGGGAAATTTTTATTTTATATAATGCCAAGTTTAATCCCCTTGGTATTGCCTTTAACCATTTTGGTAGCTTCAATTATGGTTTTTGGTAGTTTTGCAGAAAACTATGAGTTTGCCGCAATGAAATCTTCTGGCATTTCTCTACAAAGAGCTATGCGTAGCCTTGTTTTTTTTGTGGGATTTTTAAGTATCGTAGCCTTCTTTTTCTCTAACAATGTTATTCCTTGGGCAGAATTTAAATCTATAAACTTACGTAGAAACATTTCTAAGCTA
The DNA here is from genome assembly GCA_947494545.1 of uncultured Mesonia sp. Taxonomy (GTDB): domain Bacteria; phylum Bacteroidota; class Bacteroidia; order Flavobacteriales; family Flavobacteriaceae; genus Mesonia. The sequence goes on from CANLVH010000008.1 coordinate 28,313, forward strand.
AAGCCGGCTATGGCTATTGTAGAAGGCGCTTTTAACCAAATTGGTGATGTTAATATAAAAGTTGACAAAAAAACCGGCGATAACGATCAACATTTACACACGGTTACTATTCATAAAGACAAACCGAAAAGAAGTGGTAATTATACGGTTATAAAAGCCAAGAAAGGAGAATTGGTAAGTAGTAAAGAATCAGATATTTTATCTTTGGTTTTATTTGAAGGTAATTATTATGATGAGGTCTTGCCAAAAGAGGTAGAAAAAAGAAAACGCAAACCACATGTAAAAAGCTATTTTGATACTTATACTATAAACATTGATCTTTCGGGTTTCAACAATGTAGATTTTGAAGAAGAAGATTTTAACTATTCTTACAAAATGCTCGATATTTCAGAGTTAAAAGTGGCTTTAGATTCGCTTTCGGAAGATTATCAACAAGACAAAAAAAGCTTTGCCAATAATATTTTAAAAAGAAGTGGGGCAGAAAGATTGTCTTCTTCCGTTAAGGAAAACAATCCGCGTGGTTTACAAAATGCAAGAGATGGAATTATTGCAAAAACAGATACTACCACTTATTCTATAAATAATATAGAAGATTTTTATGCCTCCTACGATTTAGATCAAAAACAACAGATTTATAATATTGCTTTGGGTACCGTGCGCGGAACTCTTTCTAATATAGAAGGAAAAAAAGGGATTTTTAGAGATAAAACCAAACGTCTCAATAAAACCGAAATACAATTGCATGAAAAATATGCTTTGGCAGTAGCCTGTTTTATTTTATTTTTTGTGGGCGCTCCGCTTGGTGCCATTATTAGAAAAGGAGGTTTAGGCTTACCAATGGTAGTAGCCATATTATTATTTCTGACGTATCATTTTATTGGAATTTTCGCAAAGAATAGTGCAGAAGACGGCACTATTAGTCCGTTTATAGCCACGTGGGTTTCTACCTTTATTATGTTTCCGTTAAGTATTTATTTAACGTATAGAGCAACAACAGATCAAGGTTTTATAAATACCGATGCATTTACCGAGCCCGTAAAAAAATTCTTTAGAAAGATTGGCCTTTCCAAAAAAGAGAAAGAGAATTAGTATCTTTGCCAGCAGAATTGTAAAATACTATGGAGGAGAAAAACCCGATGCAACGCACCATCAAATTAAATACTATTCCCGAAGCTATTGAAGACATACGCGAAGGAAAAGTGGTAATTGTAGTAGACGATGAAGATCGCGAAAATGAAGGAGATTTTATAGCTGCCGCCGAAAAGGTAACGCCAGAAATGATAAACTTTATGGCACGCCACGGACGTGGCTTAATTTGCGCCCCACTTACCGAAGACCGTTGCCAAGAACTAGGTTTAGAGCTTATGGTTAACGATAACACAGTTTTACACCACACACAGTTTACCGTATCTGTAGATTTGATTGGGCACGGTTGTACAACCGGTATTTCTGTGCATGACCGCGCAAAAACAATAAAAGCTCTAGTAGAAGAAGAGACCAAACCCCAAGATTTAGGCAGACCGGGGCATATTTTTCCGCTTAGAGCAAAGAATGGAGGCGTTTTAAGAAGAACCGGACATACAGAAGCTTCTGTAGACTTAGCCAGACTGGCTGGTCTAGAATCTGCCGGAATTTTGGTAGAAATTTTAAACGAAGATGGTACAATGGCCAGATTACCCGAATTGGTAGAAGTAGCCAAAAAATTTGATTTAAAATTAATTTCTATTGAAGATTTGGTTGCTTATAGAATGCGCCACGATTCGTTAATTCAGAAAAAAGAAGATTTTGATATAGATACGCGCTTTGGCAAATTTAGGTTGCGTGCCTACCAGCAAACTACCAATAACCAAGTGCATTTGGCTTTAACCAAAGGCTCTTGGTCAGAAAACGAACCGGTTTTGGTACGGGTAAATTCTACTTTGGTAAACAACGATATCTTAGGAACCTTAACCAACAACGCAGATAAAAAATTAGACGATATGTTTAAGGTTTTAAATCGCGAAGAAAAAGGAGCTATCGTTTTTATTAATCAGGAAAATTCTACTTTAAACCTATTAAATAGGTTAGAAGATATAAAACAATTGCAAAGCGAAGGCAAAATGAAAGCGCCGCGCTTAACCATGGACAATAAAGACTTTGGAATTGGTGCGCAAATTCTGCATGATTTGGGTATTCATAAAATAAAACTAATGTCTAATTCAGAACAGCAAAAAAGAGTTGGGATAATTGGTTACGGTTTAGAAATTACCGAATATGTAAAATATTAAAATTTCCCTTTACGGAATAAAAAAGCGGCCTATTTTTATATAGACCGCTTTTTTTATGTAAAAAGTATTTTATTCCGCCAAAGCGCTTTTTACTGCTTCGGCAATTTTTTTACTTCTTTCTTGCATTTCTTCTTCGCTCCAACCCACTTTAATCAAGCAGGAAATATTACGACTTAAAAAAGAATCGCTTTGCGAAAAATCTACTTTTTCAAAATCTTGTAAACCATTTTTCACCTCTTCGGGCAGTTTACCCAAGCTGATTTGGTTTTTTAAATGATCCCATTTTTTATAATAATGCCAATTATTGGCATACCAATAAAAACAGCCGTCTACTTTTGCTTCTTTTAAGTTTTTTATGGTTTTTTGAGCGGCTTCTTCCGTAGGTAAAAAGAAATTTAAAAAAGCATAGCTTTCTTCAGCGTTTTCGGGAACGCGTCTAAATTCTATTTCTGCAAGCTTAGATAATTCCCTGTAAAGGATATTAAAATTTTCTTTTTGCTTATTTAAAATAGCATCAAATTTCTTTAGCTGTCCTAAACCAACAGCCGCGTGCAATTCTGAAATACGATAATTATAGCCTAAAAACGGATGTGTTTCTGCTCCGCGATCGTTGCCAACGTGATCGTGACCGTGATCTTGGTATTTATCGGCATTTGCGGCAAATTCTTTATTGTTGGTTATTAATGCGCCACCCTCTCCACAAGTAATGGTTTTTACAAAATCGAAAGAGAAACAGCCCAAATCGCCTACGCTACCCAGTTTTTTGCCGTGATAAGAACCGCCAATGGCTTGGCAAGCATCTTCTAACAAAATTAGATTGTGTTTTTTACAAAGCTCTTGTAACGGTGCCATTTCTGTCACAGAACCGCACATATGTACCGGCATTATGGCTTTAGTTTTTGAGCTAATACATTTTTCTACCGCTTTGGCGTCTAAACACAAAGTATCGTCAATATCACATAAAATAGGAACTGCGCCCAAAGCAATAACCGACTCAAAACTGGCTACAAAAGTAAAGGTTGGTAAAATTACTTCGTCTCCTGCGCCAATGCCGGCGCTTGCCATTGCTACGGTAAGGGCAGAAGTTCCGCTAGAAGTCATTTGCGTATAATTGCTGCCCATAAGTTTGGCAAATTTTTCTTCAAATTCTTTGGCTTTAAAATGGCCGTTTCGCATGCCGTCAAAGCCATAGCGCATTAAAACGCCGCTTTCTAGCACATCTGCAACTTCTTTCTTTTCTTCTTCTCCAAATAATTCAAATCCTGGCATATTTTCTTTAATCTAAAAATTCAACAATTACATCCTCTTGCGGACGTCTAACTTTTTTAAAACCGGCAAATATGTCGTCTTTAGCGCGATAACCAATAGGTAAAATTAAAACAGATTTTAAGCCTAACTCTTTTAAGTTTAAGGTTTTATCATACATTTTACTGTCAAAACCCTCCATTGGACAAGCGTCAATTTTTTCTTGAGCACACGTATTTAAAATGTTTCCCATAGCCAAAAAAACCTGTTGGCTTGCCCATTCTTCTTTTTCCTCCTGTGTTTTTTCGGCAAAATGATTTAATAAAAACTCTTTGTACGGTTGTAAAATCTCGTTTGGCGTATTGCGAATTTCTTTTTGTAGTGCAAAATTTTCTTCTATTAACTTGTGATTAATCGTGGTTTGTATACAAAACACTAGTAGATGAGAAGCCGTGACAATAGGTTGTTTGTTGCCGGTATGCTGCATTAACTCTTCTTGCAAAGCTTTATTGCTAACAATTACTAATTTTGACGGTTGTAAACCGTACGAGGTAGGAGTTAGGTTAAAAGCTTTTTTAATTACCTCTATTTTTTGAGGCGGCAACTTTTTAGTTGCATCAAATTTTTTGGTTGCATAACGCCATTCTAAAGACTGTATGGTATCCATAAATCAATTTTACTTTTTAAAAATACAAATATACTAAGGATAAATACATTTGCGTCTGTCTTAACTATAATTAAGCTTTGTACAATAAGTCCTTTTTAGCGCTTGCTTGAAATAGTTTTTGTTATTTAAACTTGTAAATATTCGTATTTCTTTACGGAAAAAATGCTTCGGTTTAACCGAAAGACTTCGTGCGTTATTAATTAAAAAGTAGAAAAAGGGTTAAAACATTCTTTTATCTGTAACTTTGCAAAAAATAATCATTATGAAGAAAATTTTACCCCTTTTATTAATGCTCTTTATTTTCTCTTTTGCAAATGCACAATTGGTAATAAATGAGCTAGATTCTGATACAGAAAGTATAGACGATAAAGAATTTATCGAGATAAAGTCTGATGTTGCTAATTTTCCGCTAGACGGTTATGTGGTGGTATTGTTTAATGGTTCAGCCTCTGGCGGAGACACCAGCTATTATACCATAGACCTTAGCGGTTATACTACAGATGTAAACGGCTTATTGCTAATTGGTAGTAACTCTGTTACGCCAACTCCACAGTATTTAATAAGTGCAAATGTTATTCAAAATGGCGCAGATGCAGTTGCCATTTATGATGCAGATTACAACGATTTTCCTGAAGGAACTTTAGCAACCACCAACAATTTGGTAGACGCTTTAGTTTACGGAACGAGCGATCCTGATGCTACAAGCTTGATGAATTTGTTGGGTGTAACCGAACAAATAGACGAAGACACCAACAACAATAAAGATTTTGAATCTATACAACGTGCTAACGATGGCAGCTACTTTGTAGCAACGCCAACTCCAAGACAATTAAATGACGGGAGCGGTGTGGTGCTGAACGGTTTGAGTTTTAGTACGCCACAAGAGCAATATAACGAAGGAGATACCTTTGTAATAACGTTTACCACAGAAGAACCGGTTGACCAAGATTTGATTATTAATTTTAGTTTAGATAACAACGGATTTGACCAAGACGATTTTACAGGAAATACTACGCCTATAATTCCCGAAGGAGATAATACAATTTCTACTACAATAACCCTTGTAGACGATAATTTAGACGAGGGTGACGAAGAACTTGTAATAAGTGTAGCAGAGCTACCAGAAGGATTCTTTAAATTAAATGACAATTTATTAATTAGAGTAGTAGATAACGATTTTACGGTAGCGCCTTGGGGCACGCCAACAAATCCGACTTATGATGTGGTTGCAAGTACGCAACCGGACGGCTATTACAACACTTTAGACGGTTTGGCAACAACTGCTTTACGCCAAGCTTTACAAGATATTATAGCAGATCCGGATGTAGTGCGCACGCAAACTTATGCAGATGTTTACGATATCTTAAAAGAAGCCGACCAAAATCCGGAAAACAGTAACGAAGTTTGGTTGGTTTACACCGAACAAGGCAGACCAAAATTGGACATACAAACTACTTCTAACAATACCGGAACTTGGAATCGCGAGCATACGTATCCTAGATCGCGCGGTGGTTTTTATAGCATAGAAGAGGATGATTTTGCAGACGGTCCCGATGTTTTTTGGACGACAAATGCAGATTCTCTCCGGCACGGAAATTCTGATGCGCATGCGCTTAGAGCCGTAGACGGTCCTGAAAATAGCTCACGCGGAAATCAAAATTACGGTCCGGCCGGGTATGACGGTCCGGTTAATAATCTAGGTAGTTTTAAAGGAGATGTAGCTAGAAGTGTTTTGTATATGGCAGTACGCTATAACGATTTATCTGTAGTAGAAGGTTATCCTAGCGCAAGCGTTACAGGAGAGTTAGGAGATTTGGAAACTTTGTTAGATTGGCACAGAAACGACCCACCAGACGATTATGAAATGAACCGGAATAATGTAGTTTATACTTGGCAGCAAAACAGGAATCCGTTTATAGACCAACCGGATTTGGTAGAATATATCTGGGGAAATCAAGTAGGAGAAGAATGGGAGCAAGATTTAGCTGTTGCGGAAAATGAAATAGCGAGCATAAAACTTTATCCAAATCCTACTCGTGGTGCATTTACAATAAGCGGCATTAAAAATAAGAGTACGATGCAAATATTTACCCTGTTGGGAGAGAGAATATACCAACAAGAAGTTGGCGAGACACAGCGTATAAATATTAATTTATCTAGTGGAATTTACTTGGTAAAATTATTCAGTAAAAATAATAGTATTACCAAAAAATTGATAGTTAAGTAAACAGTTATTCTATTTATTAAGTAACTGCTTTAGGTTGAAATCTTTTAAAGAAATCAACTTAAAGCAGTTTTTTTATGGTATTAACACAGAGATTTATTTAATTCTTCGGTAATTTCTATTACTTCGCCGGCTTGCATATTTTCTATGTTAACTTCTCCTATACGTATGCGCACCAATCGTAAAGTGGGAAAACCTACGGCAGCTGTCATTTTTCTTACTTGTCTATATTTTCCTTCCGTTAAGGTAATAGAAATCCAACTGGTTGGTCCGTGGCGTTCGTCGCGAATTTTTTTTGCTCTTGGCGGTAAATCAGGAATTTTATCTAACATTCTTGCTTTGCAAGGTAAGGTAGTATAATTGCCGTTTTGTAAACTTATAGTTACGCCGTTTTGTAAAGTTTTTACCGCTTCTTCTGTAATTATACCGTCTACTTGCGCGTAATACTCTTTTTCTATTTTTTTGCCGGTTATAGCCGCGCTAGTTTTGCCATCTGTGGTTAAAATTAATAATCCTTCTGAGGCTTCGTCTAAACGTCCTGCAGCCATTGTATTTATAGGAAAAGAATGTAAATCTCCCAGCATTTTCTTCTTTTTGGCTTTGGTTTGATTGGTAATAAACTGACTTAAATAACCATAAGGTTTAAATATTTTGAAATGCCGATGATTTGCTTGCATACTGATAAGAGAATAATTGTTTTCACAAAGCTATTGATTTCCATAAAAAAAGGAGCCAAAAAATGGCTCCTCCTCAACAATTAACTAGTTAATAAATCCCTATTCTTTAAGTTTCTTTACTCCAAAATAAGAGGCAACAGCGATTCCTAACCAAATTAATCCATTTATGGGGGCTGCCGGAACTTCATCGTCTACGCCTGTTTCAAATCCCGGTAAATCTCCTAGACCACCTTGCGCATAACTTGTATTAGCCATAAAAAGGCAAAGTATTAGCGTCAAACTCAGTATATATATATGTTTCTTTTTCATAATTGCTAGATTTTATTTTTTAATAATTCGCTTGGTTATTACTTTATCTCCCGTATTTATAGTAAGGATGTAAACTCCACTTTGTAATTCACCATTCAAAGTAACTTCTAAGTTTTGGTTGTCAGTTCTTTTAGTGGTTGTCGTAATTTCTTGTCCTAAAAGATTATGAATACTTAAATCTATAGTGTTATTGTTAAATTTTGGCAGTTCAATAAAGAATGTATTAGAAACAACCGGATTTGGATAAACACTAAAGTTAGATAGCTTTTCATCTTCTACTCCTAAAGCATCTTCTTGAAAAACAAGACTGAATCTATCTGTACTAAAACTTGCAGACTGGTCTTGGTCTATGCTAAATTCGTATGTAGTAAGACCATCATCAAGCGGTGTTAGCTCTTCCGTAAAGTTATCTTTTAAATAAGGTTTCACATCGCCAAAATTCTCTGCACTAAACAACATGGTGTAATTTTGAGCGCGGTAATTATTGGTAAAGAGTTGCACTTCTTCCGCATCTTGTGGAAGGTTTCTTTTTTCTATCATCAAATATTCACCTTGCGTTTGAATGCCCATATTTTCGTTGATATTAAAGAGCTTTTCAGCATCTTTATTATCTATGTTAGCGTTGTAATTCTCATCAAATAATAAAGCAAACGCATCTGAGTAAAGTTGATTATTAGTATAATCTTCTGTGGTGTACAAGTGTGCTCGTAAAGCTACCTCTGCACTATTATTTGTTATCGCTGAAGATTCTGTGTCTTTAAACACGTCTGTAAAGACATCGCTATCTTTAAAAGATTCTTCAAATTTAATAGTTGCTGCACCTGCCGCACTGGTTTTTACTATGGCAGCTTGTTGGGTTTGTAGATATCGGTTAGCTTCAGAACTGTTACTTCCTTCTATTTCATCAAACGTATCACCATTTAATAAATCTACGGCTACGTAACCTCCTTGTGTACCTATATTAGGATCCCAGATGTAATAATACTCTTCAGCTATATTGGTAGACGCATCAATAACTTGCGTCATGTTTACCGTTGCGTGGTACGGGTTACCAAAGAATATAAAATCTCCCGCGGCTAAACCGGAAAAATTAAATACTTGCTCTCCTTGCGCTAATTCTCCAGTGGTGCGTAATTTGGTGGCAGTAGGAGTAGTTTCATTATCGGTTACATTTACACTACGGTCACCGCGTACAAATAATCTAAAAGGTTCTCCGGCATCTAAAGTATTTGTTAATGTGTTGTCTACTGCATACCAGCCTTGTGTGTTATTATTTAATTTAAATAAAGACGGGTTACCGCTTGGAGTAGCGTCAAAGCCGTTATTTCCTGCCATAGAACCGGTAATATGCGTACCATAACCCGGATTTGGGTTTTGGTTGTCTGCAGGAAAATTAGTACCGGTATTGTGTACGCCTTCTTGCCAGTTTTCATTAATGCTGGTAGTAGTTGTAACCGAACTGGAAATAAATCTAAAAGCACGATTGGCCGGAATAAATCTTTCTGCGGTTACTTCGCCAGTAATGGTTCCGGTTCCAATTTCAGCTACTTGCGCAGAGCGATAAGTAGGTTGTCCTAGTTGAGTAAATTCATAGCTTAATAAGGTTAAATTATCATTAGTTTGTAAATCACCATTGTCTAATTTTAATGTTCCGTTTATGGAAACAGGTGCGTTTAAAACGGTTCCCGGTTGACTATTAACGGTCAGGTCTTTAACTTCAAAAGCATTACCGTTAATAAATTGTTGGCCAGTTCCAGACATATTTAATTTAGCCTCGTCTGCAATAAAAGTTCCGTTGTTATTTAAATCTCCGGTCATATTTACCTGGTGTGTATTCAAATCTAAAGTAGCTCCGCTATTAATTTGAACATCATTAATATTTACAAAACCAGTTAAAACTGCCGTACCGTTTTTAACTAAAATAGCATCGGTGTTGTTGGAGTTGCCTTCCGGTGGGTTTGGTGTCCAAGTACCATTGTCGTAAACATAAGTGGGAAACGCAGTTTTACCGGTTAATTGAATGTTGTCAAAGCCGGAATAACCAGAGTTACCATCATTTCTCACGCTTATAGTAAGTTTGACTTGTTGTACCTCGGTAGAAATTGGAATGGTAATAGTGCCTTCTGCATCCTGAGGATCGTTACCACCATCTACTATAAATACTTCCGGTTGGTCTACACCATCCAAAGTCAGCACATATTTTGCATCGTCAGTACTTGCATTATAACCAACAATTTGGTAATCAAAACTTAATTCTACATCAGTATATTCAGAAATATTTAAAGTTGCGAATTCAATATCTACAAATACGTTATCCGGGTCTGTCCCATCTGGACTAAATAAATCACGTTCCCCAAAAATTTGCCCACTAAAATTTGCGGAATTCAAAGCAGGAATAGTGTCAGGACTAACTACAGTAAAATAATCTGTACCATCATTAGATATAAATTGAGCAATACTTGTGCTGAAATTCCAATTAGGCGTGGTGCCATCAAAATCTTGTACAGCTATTAAAAGATTTGCGGCTTCATTAGAAAGAACAGTATAGGTGTAGTTGCTACTGGTAACATCGTCTAAATTATTATCTACCGCATAAATAGAATAATTTACTTCTGCCAGTTCAGCTTGAGCTGGAATATCTGCTGTGTAAATGTTAGGATTACCACCAGATTGATTCATGTTTACATCTATAATAGAACCTGTATCAACTGTGTAACTTAATTGTGCTGAAATTGGCGCATTTGGAGAGGTGATTTCGGCAGTAACGGTAACCGTTTCTCCTGTGTTAACTTCTCCAGCTATTGGAGTTTGCTGTACATTGCTTATTACGGGACCAGTGGATGCTAATACCGGTGCTATTCCAAAACCGTCTAAACCATTAGCTCCAGCCGGATCGGTACTTATGGTCGTAAAACGTGTACTCGGATCTGTAAATCCGGATGTTGTACCGGAGTTAAATTGGTTTTCTATTAAAGCTATATTCTGGTCTTTCGTAGATACTCCATTTCCACTCCAGCTATTACCCGGATCATTTCCGGGATCTCCGAAAACATCTGTTGTACTGCCATTATATACAATTGCAAGAGCATCATCTCCATTAAAAGTAAAATTGTAGTCTATATATAAAATGCTGTTTAAACCTTCCGCATTTAAATAAGCACCAATCTCCGTTGTTCCCACAACCATAACTTCTCCCGGAGCTAAAGTGCCAGAGGATACAGTTACTTTATCAGTTAAAGAACCACCATTCTGTCCTTGTTGGATAATTAAATTATTGGTTGCAAAATCTAATGTAGAAGAAGTATTATTTACAATTTCGACTCCTTTTGGTGTGGTACCGGAATTGGTTTCTACATATTGACTAAAAATTTGTGCTTGTGTGGTTGTCCCCAAAGCCAAAAGCGCAATGAGAAACATACATTTTCGTAATAAATTGGGTAATAAATGTTTCATGATTAAATAGTTAAATGTTGAAAGATAAAGGTAGGAGTAAGTTCGTTTACCCTGTCTTAAATAAAATTATGTTTGCGTTAAAAGTTGCTTATATAGAAAAGCGCATATTCTTTTTATCGGATAAAAACAACATTTAATCGACTTTTAAACAATCAGCAATAACAAAAAATTAAGTTTTAATAGAGTTTTAAGTTATTTTTTAGGAATTTTTAAGTTTATTAATATCCTTTTTGAATGTTAATCAGAGTAATTATTAAAAAAATCTGTAGGAGTGTATATTTTGCTTTATGGAATTATATTATGTAGAGCTTTTAAAAATATAGAAGGCACGAGGAGATGCAGGCCAAGTCAAGATACTCATAGCTTGTATGAGAAATCAGAAATAGAATCAAATCATTCTGATTTATGATTAGAAATTAAAAAGGTCAGGAAAACCAAGTTTATTGGTAGAACCTAACCTTTTTACGTAGTAATTGGTAAATTATCTTTAAAATTGTTGCTTATTATTGTTTTACAATTTTAAAACTATGCTGTCCTTTTTCTGCAATCACTTCAATAATATAGGTGCCGGTGGTTAAATGCGATAAATCTAGTTGTAGCTGAGGCCCAACTTTATTTTTAACAAGAACCTCTTGACCTAACAAGTTGTACACTTTTATAGCTTGTAGATTTGTTTTGTAATTAATGTTTAAAACATCTTTTGTGGGTATAGGAAATACGCTTAAAGCGGAAGCGTCAAATCTGTTTGTGCTTAAATTATCAATATTTAAGGTGAAATCTAATCCTTGTCCGTATCCCGGAAAAACGCCATAACCCGCAATATTCATCGCGATGGCACAAGGGTTTACTTCTGCTACAGATTCACTATCTGTATATGTTTTGGTAATACGAATACGCGTGTCACCGGGCAAAGCGTCTGCCGGAACAGTTATGTCTGCACTTACGGTAACGCCATCGTCTCCGGTAGAATTGGTAAGCGTTCCTATTTCGTAAATTTCGTTGGCATCGTCTAAAATGTCATTTTGGTTCCAGTCAATAAAAGCAACAATATTGTTATCGAAATCTCCTGCGGTGTTTCCGCCCACGGTTAACGTATAGGTTTCACCAATGCTAAGCATTGCAGTAACCGAAGTTTTATCTATTAAAACGGTAGTAGCATCTGTATTGCTAATGTTGGTTTCCGCAAAGCTAACAGATGTAATTTCCTCTACGGTAACGCCATCTGCATCTATGTTACAATAAGGATTTGGGAAATTTTGTGCGTGCAATCCAAAACTAATTAGGGCAAGCAAAAAAGTAATTTTTTTCATAGTTCTCAAAAATTGATTAACCTACAAGATACGTAAAAACTCTTAAAGCTTCTAAGAAAACCATTCCTTATCGATTATGGTAATACTTTTGCGACTAAAATTATGGAAGTAGCTGTTTATTGAAGAATTAAAACGTTTTATTTATTATTGTGAATTTTGTAAAGCAAATTCGGTACCTCAAATAACTGTGAATTGCTGATGGTTTTTTAATGACGAATAAATACTGTTAAATAGAATATTTATTAATCATTAAGCCAACTGTAATATTTTGTGTTATTCCAGCCATAAATCGCAATGCTAACACCGGAGTTTTCTTCTATATTTTGAATGGAATAATCACTCAAAACGTTTTCTAAATTTTCAAATTCACTTTCATCCGAATATAAAAAGAATCGTGACGGGTGGTCTACCCAATGCCCTTGGGTGCTCTCGGGATAAGGTATTCTTCCTTCCCCTTCAAAAGTAAATTCCGTAAAGCTGGGATTTTCTTCTAAAATTGTTAGAAAATCTTCATAAATATAGGTGTTATTGGTGTTTGTTCCGCAAACATAGGCAAAGGAGTTTTCCGGAATTCTAAAGGTTTTATCGTGCAAAGAGATAGTAAAATTATTTTCGAGAAGTGAAACAGAAACTTTTTCTTCGTTAATTTCTAGCGCATATTTATCAATAATATTGGCATTTATAAAAGTAAGTTTACTGATGTTTTCCGGCAACTCAATATAAGAAATTGCGGGTCCCATTGCTGTTAAGCAAATTTCCGGTTCGGTAACTTCGTCAAACCGGATAATCATCTCATTTCCTATTATAAATTTAGAGGTAACTAAACCGTAATTAACACACGGATATATTTCTGTAGTGGCTAATCTTAGCTGTAACGAAGGCGGTTGCTGACTATCTAAATCAATATATTTTTCTGCCGGCATAAAATTTATGTCCGTTTCAATACCGTTTTCTGTTACATAGTCGGAGTAATCGACGCTATTCTCTAAATTACTATCATCAAAACTACAACTGGAAAAGATAAATCCGATTAAAAAGAAGATCAATACTTTTTTCATAACAAAAGTTTTAAAGACCAGTTGGGGTTACTTACCTTCAAATTTAGCTAAAAAAAATTAAGTATCTGATTTTTAAATGGTTTTAGTGATTTTTATTTCGCCTTTCAGCGCTTCCTAAAAACACAAAACCACATTTAAAAAAAAAAACGTGGTTTCTTGCTTGTTGTGACCTCGGCAGGATTATCTGTGATTTTCCTTTGAGCTCGCTATTGCAAATAAGAAACCCCGTCTCGCCTTATGGGCGATTCTGGTTTTGTGTTTTCAGTACGCTTTTAAAAAACTGTTGTTTTTTAACGCTTCCTAAAAACACAAAACCACGTTTAAAAAAAACGTGGTTTCTTGCTTGCTGTGACCTCGGCAGGATTCAAACCTGCAACCGCCTGAGCCGTAATCAGGTATTCTATTCAGTTGAACTACGAGGCCTTTTTGCGGGTGCAAAGTTATGTTTATTTTACATTTCTACAAATTTTTTGATAATTATTATTAAGCCTATTATTTTTTAATTTCTTACAGAGCTGGCTTCTTGCTTTCTATTATTCCGTAAAGGAAAATTTTTTTAACTGAAGGAAGAAAAAGCCTTTCATAAGAATAAGTTGGAAATTGTAAATGCATACCTATATATATAATGCTGTTTTGTATTAAATCTGCCGCGTATGGTTTGGAGTAATCAAATATACGCTCAGATTATTTATATTTGTTTTTAAAATAAAAATTTAATGCTAGATTTAGAAAAATATATTCGCGTAGTGCCGGATTTTCCTAAAAAAGGAATTTCCTATAAAGATATTTCGCCACTTTTAATGCATCCAGAGGCAGTAGAGTTTTGCGTAGATGAATTTATAAGAAACTTACCAACAACGCAAATAGACAAAGTAGTAGGTGTAGAGTCGCGCGGTTTCTTTTTTGCTATGCTTTTGGCACAAAAGCTAAAAGCAGGTTTTGTACCGGTAAGAAAAAAAGGTAAATTACCTTTTAAAGTATTGCAAGAAGCTTATGATTTGGAATATGGTAACGATTGGTTAGAAATTCACCAAGATGCTATTTTGCCAAACGATAACGTGCTTGTTCACGACGATGTTTTAGCTACCGGCGGCACGGCTCGTGCAGCTTGTAATTTGGTAAAAAGACTGGAAGGAGAGATTGTGCAATGCAATTTTTTATTGGAAATTAAAGCTTTAAAAGGTGTCGAGCAGATAAAGCAATATCCAACACAGGTTTTGCTTTCCTATTAGTTTTGTAAAAGTTTTTGATTACCACCGGCGTGTTTGGTTACCCAAGCTTTCCAGCCAATAATAATTTTCTGCAGCTTAGTTGCTTCTCGCAAATCTAATCCCCGTTTGGTATAATTAGGTAATACCATTCTATTAACTTTTGCTAAAGTTCTAAAAAAACCTGTTTTAAGTCCCATAGTCTCGTTTTTAACTAAAAATACAATAATAGAGGCTAGTGTCTATGTAAAGGCCGGGTTTTTAAGAAAATTATAGCAATTTACAGGCTGTTGCTAGCTGCGTAAAATTGCTTTACCTATTTATTATACGCTTTACGCGGAATTTTTTTGCGTGAAAAAAATAGGTATCTATCATTTCACTAAAAAGTGTATGCCAAATAATTATTTTATCTTAGCAGCAAAAAAATAGATGTCTATAATTCTTATAATAGCAGGTTTTGCACTTTTGGTTGTTGGCGGAGAGTTTTTGGTACGGTCTTCTGTTTCGCTTTCTTTTAAATTAAATATTTCTACAATGGTTATTGGGTTAACCGTTGTTTCTTTTGCTACTTCCTTACCGGAATTATTAGTGAGTTTGCAAGCGGCTCTTAACGGCGCTTCAGATATAAGTTTAGGAAATGTTATTGGCTCTAATATTGCTAATTTAGGATTGGTTTTGGGGGTAACCGCAATGATTTCCGCGATAAGCGTAGACCGCGATTTCTATAAGTTCAATTGGCCGGTGATGCTTATTTTTTCGCTTGCACTTTATTTCTTTTTAAAAAACGATGAGGTTTTAAGTCGGGTAGAAGGGCTTTCGCTGCTCGCTATGATGGTTGTATATTTGGTGGTTTTATTACGTCGTGCCAGAAAAAATGACGAAGTAGAAGTAGAAGAAGTCGATACAAGTTTGCAGAAAACCTCTTGGTTTAAGATTATTATCTGGCTTTTAATTGGCGGGGCAGCTTTATATTTTGGTTCAGATTGGCTAGTAACCGGCTCTATAGATTTAGCTACCAAGCTTGGTGTTAGTGAGCGGGTAATTTCTGTTACCATGGTAGCAGTTGGTACAAGTGTGCCAGAATTAGCGGCTTCTGTTATGGCGGCTGTAAAAAAAGAAAAAGCATTATCTTTAGGTAATTTAATTGGCTCTAATATCTTTAATATAGCTTCTGTTTTAGGTATTACCGCCTTTGTTTTACCAATTAAAATGCAATCGCAAGAAGTATTGAATACAGATGTCTGGTGGATGCTTGGCTTTGCTTTGGTTTTATTACCACTGGTGTTTTTACCTAAAAAATTTATTTTTAGTCGCATAAAAGGATTTTTCTTATTTGCCGCCTATTCTATTTTTATTGCATTAACGGTTATAAACGGGTAAAAAGAGAGGGGTGTTAATTTTTTTAAGTGTATTTAGAAACAAATTAACATTAAAATAGAGGGGTGTTCTCAAAAAATTTTACTTTTGTTGACATAAAACAAAAACAAATTGTATGTCAACTTTAAGGTTTTACGCCCTCAAACAATGTTTTAACCGCCAGCCGGTAGAAGTCGAAGAATTTGAAAGACGCTCGCAAGTCTTTGCTCAAAATGTCTTTAACGAGCGCGCTATGCGGCAGTATCTTACCAAAGATTCGTATAATAGCGTTATGGATGCTATTCAGTACGGCACAAAAATAAAGCGTCGCATCTCCGACCATATTTCTACAGGAATGAAAGAATGGGCAATTTCTAAAGGCGCAACCCATTATACGCATTGGTTTCAACCCTTAACGGGAACTTCGGCCGAAAAACACGATGCATTTTTTGAAACTATTGCAGACGGTCAGGCTATAGAAAAATTTGGTGGTAGTAGTTTGGTACAACAAGAGCCAGATGCTTCCAGTTTTCCTAGCGGCGGAATTAGAAATACGTTTGAAGCCCGTGGCTATACCGCTTGGGATCCAACCTCGCCCGCTTTTATTTTAGGAACAACCTTATGCATACCTACCGTTTTTGTTTCTTATACAGGAGAATCTTTAGATTTTAAAGCGCCCTTGTTGCGCTCCTTACAGGTTTTGGATAAAGCGGCAACAGATGTTGTAAAATACTTCAATAAAAAAGTAGAAAAAGTTAACGCCACTTTAGGTTGGGAGCAAGAATACTTTTTAATAGATAAAGCATTAGCTGCTTCCAGACCAGATATTACGCTAACCGGAAGAGCGCTTTTGGGGCATCCGCCGGCAAAAGGACAACAGTTAGACGACCACTATTTTGGTGCAATCCCATCGCGAATCTTAAATTATATGCGCGATCTTGAAAACGAATGTATGCTTTTAGGCATTCCGGTAAAAACACGGCATAACGAGGTAGCACCCAATCAATTTGAGTTGGCTCCAATTTTTGAGGAAGCTAATTTAGCAGTAGATCATAACTTGTTGTTGATGGATTTGATGGATAAGGTTGCAGATAGACATGATTTACGGGTTTTATTTCACGAAAAACCTTTTGCAAGTGTAAACGGAAGCGGCAAACATAACAACTGGTCCTTATCTACAAATTCGGGTACCAATTTATTAAGTCCCGGTTCTACGCCAATGAAAAACTTGCAGTTTTTAACCTTTTTTGTAAACACTATAAAAGCCGTTTGCGACAATGAAGAATTGTTACGTGCTTCTATTGCAACTGCCTCTAACGATCATCGTTTAGGTGCTAACGAGGCGCCACCGGCAATTATATCTGTGTTTATAGGCTCACAGCTTACCAAAGTTTTAGACGAACTGGAAAAAGTAACAGACGGCGAGCTTTCTGCGCAAGAAAAAACAGATTTAAAATTAAACGTGGTAGGCAAAATACCTGAAATTTTACGCGATAATACAGATAGAAATAGAACTTCTCCTTTTGCCTTTACAGGGAATAAATTTGAGTTTCGTGCAGTAGGGTCTACGGCCAACTGCGCTAACCCAATGACGGTTTTAAATACCATAATAGCAAAACAATTGCAAGATTTTAAAGTTGCGGTAGATAAGCTTATCAAAAAGAAAAAGATGAAAAAAGACGATGCTATCTTTAACGTCTTACGCGATTACATTAAAAAATCTAAAAAAATAAGATTTGAAGGCGATGGTTATGGAGAAGCTTGGGAAAAAGAAGCTGAAAAACGTGGCTTAAGTAATAACAGAAACACTCCAGAAGCTTTAAAAGTTAAAATTGGCGAAAAAGCGGTGAAACTCTACGAAGAAATGGGGGTAATGAACCGTACGGAAATAGAGGCCAGACATGAGATAGAAGTAGAAGCTTATGCTATGCATATTCAAATTGAAGGAAGAGTACTTGGAGATATTGCTCGCAACCACGTAATTCCTACAGCAATAAGATATCAAAATATCTTGATTAAAAATGTAAAAGGTCTTAAAGAAATTTATGGCGAAGATTTTAAAACACACGCTAGCGAACAATTGACTATCATTGCAGATATTTCAAGACATATCGAGAAAATAAATAAAGGCATTACAGATATGATTGAAGAGCGTAAGAAAGCCAATAAATTAGAAAACTCAGAAGAAAAAGCCTTTGCATATTGCAATCAGGTAAAACCTTATTTTAAAGATATACGCTACCATTGTGATAAGTTAGAGTTACTTATAGATGATGAGTTATGGCCGCTTACCAAATTTAGGGAAATGTTGTTTACAAATTAATTACCTATATAATAAGGAGTAGAAAAAGCTTTACCGCAAATGTGGTAAAGCTTTTTTTTTACATAATAACCATAGCTAAAGATAAACTACTTTGTACCTAAATAAGAAATGTTACAAAATATAAGGTAATTAATTCACGTCAATTTTTTCTTTACGGAATAGATAAACGGAATTTAATTTTAGCATTTGTTAGGTGAAATTTCGTTTTTTCAGATTAAAACCCATTTACAACGCCCTAAATCTACTGCGTATATTACGTACTCAATCCGTTGATCGACACGTATTTACGATTAAGGGAGTGATTATATTAATCTATTGCAGTATAACGAAAATAGACGAGGTTATATCGATAAATTATGAATTTTATTGTTACAGGATTGATATGTATGTAATTTAGTACCAGTAGAAAAGAATAAAATTTTGAGATAATGACCGCGGAAAAATTTCAATTTTATATTCTAAGAAATGTGAAAGTTTATAGCCAAGGGTGATTATAGATTATGATCTTCTTGGAAAATAAAAATAAACAATTAGCAAATAAATGATGTGTGAATAATGCCGTAAGGTTGTCTGTAACCTAGGTAGACTAAAAACAGATTTAGCCAAAGACGGCTTAACCAAAATATTGGATTTTACAATCAATACCAAATACTAATTATTAATAACTAAATTTTTAAATCATGAAAAAAGTAATGTTAAGCGCAGCAGCGCTAATGATTGGAGCGATTGGGTTCGCTCAGGTAAGTGGAGCGCCTACGGCTCAGCAAGTTCCCGCGCAAGCTGGAGCAGCAGTTGGAGCCAATACGGGTGAGTCTGTTCAAAACGGAAATGATAACAGAGTTTGGGTTCGTCAAGCAGGAACCAGTCAATCTGTATATACCAACCAAAACGATGGTTCTGGTATAGGAGGTAACTTGGCACGCGTTAAACAAACTGGTGTTGTTAACCCGTTAAGTGGTGAGTTAAATCTTGCAGAAGTGCTACAGTCGGGTTCAGAGAACCAATCTACTACGTGGCAGCAAGGTGATAGAAATAATGCTATTACACGTCAAGGACAAAACAACGATGCCAGTTCAGGTAACAAAGCATTAATTCAACAAGGTAATAACCAAAATGCGGAAGATAACTTTGCAGCTATAGATCAAGATGGTGACGATAACAACGCATTAACGTTCCAAACTTGGGATAATAATGCTGCTTGGACGCGTCAGACAGGTAATGAAAATACTTCTTACATTCGTCAAAAAGCCGGACCAAACAGTACAGATGGTCATATGGCCGAAGTAGAGCAAGTAGGAGATAGAAACCAGTCTATTGTTAGACAAGAACTTGGAGCCGGTGCCGGTAACGTAGCAAGAACTTTCCAATCTGGAGATGATAACTATGCACAACAAGATCAAGTTACTGATGCAACATCAGGTAATGCCGGTAACTCTGCTATAATTGCGCAAGGTAACGTAACTACTGGTTATGGTTTCAGTTTTCCAATTTGGGCTAATTTGCAAACAATAGATAATGTAACCAATGGATCTCAAACTTTAGGTTCTTATGGCGGTATCGCTTTCCAAAACCAGAGTGGACACGAAAATGACGCTGATATTCGTCAGTTTGGTGACGACCCTAACAACGCCAATTATGCAGAGCAAAATCAATCTAACTCTGGTAACTCAGGCTTTATAGTGCAAAATCTTTACGGTTCTCCAATGGGTGCAGGTAACTATGCACGTCAAGACCAAAGCGGAACCAACAGTGAAGCTGGTATTGCTCAAAACGGTTTTGACCATAAGGCTTACCAAAGACAAATGGGTGATGATAACATCGCGTTATCTACTCAGAGAGGTCATGACAACATCGTGAATACTTACCAAGATGGTGACAGTAACCGTGCTACAACAGCTCAGAGAGGGCAGTGTAACCAAATATTGTTAGTACAACGTGGAGGTCATAGCTATAGTGTAGAGCAGAATCTTCCAGGTGGTATGCCAGTAGGAATGCCTAATGGTGGTAACGTAGCTGATATTCTTCAGTTAGGTCCAGGTGGAGACTTTGATTTAGATGCTATAGACTGTGAGCTTCCTGATATGAATGTACCAGAAAATCCACAGACTCCAGGAGATTTCACTATCGATCAACCTTGTGTAGGATGTTAAGATGCCCTTAACTAAATACATAAGTTTAAAGAATTGAAAAATTCTAAATAATTTCACAAAAGAGGAGGGCTCATATTATTGATGCCCTCCTTATTTTAAAAAAATATGCTCATTTTAATAAAAAATTAATATATTTACTATTATGAAAAATTTAACATACATAGTTTTATCTATTTTTCTATTTATAGGTTCGCAAAGTTTTGCACAAACCTATAAAGAAGAAAAAACAGAAGGACAAAAAACCGGAGAAGCCCAAGCGGCAACACCAGAGTTGTTTCAGGCTATAGGTATTGATAATAGTGTTAATCCTAAAAATGCTACTTTAACTAACAATGCTGTATTTGTTAGGCAGATAGGTGAAGGTAACCAAGCTGCAATTAGTACAGAAACCACCGCTAGCGAGATTAACCTTATTCAAAATGGAAATCAAAACGGTGCTAATTTAGATTATACAGCTAATACGATATATACCAATATACTTCAGAATGGAGATTATAATGTTGTAAAGGATTATGTTTATGATCGCAATGTTGACGCTTCGCTTGAGCTAAGACAAGAAGGAGGGAATTACTTTGAACGTTTTGGTACTAATGAGTTAACAAAATCTTTAAAGTTTAAGCAAACACAAAATTCGCCGGATATTATTATACGGAGTTATAAATAATCAAGATTTTAATTTGAAACTAAATAACTGTTTTATATTAACCTGTCTATTCTTTGGTCTAATGTCAATGCATACGCTCCATGCTCAATACTTTAATAAAGAGGTAAAAGCCGAGATATTGGTTGAAAGAAATAGCGAGTTTAAAACCTTTAAAGCTTCAGCAGAAAATCTAACACCATCGGATTATCCATTGCAATATGATTTTATGGTATTTAAGGAAGATGCAAAAGGTAACATTGCAAAAAGTAGTCAGGCTAACGATTTTTTTATAAAAGGAAATCAAAAAATACTCTTGGCTCAGGTAAATATAAATTTTAATGAAGACGCTAAGATAATTCTAGTGCTACTTCTTTATGATAAAGATGGTAAACCTATTGGTAAAGATCGACTTGTCTTAGAAGAAGGTGGTAAAACAGAAATTGATTCGCAACGCGAACAACCAGCTGTCAACTCTCAAGACCAAGCTAAGCCGCAAGACGGTTTTGTAATAAATGGTTTAATTATAGAAAATACTTTAACAAAAGCCGGTAGGGATTTCCACCGATATTTTTATTCAGAATACTACAATAGAGGAATAATTTCTGCCAAAAATATTACCATAGACGAGGCACCCGGCCGCGGCAGAACCACAAGAATTAGTGTGAAAGTTGGCGATGATTTGGTATGGCAATTTTTCTCCCAACCTAGAAAAGAATTTTTAAAGCAAATGGCGCAGACGGCTTTAAATAGGGCTATAGCACATTTGCAACGTTTACAACAGCAAAATCAACAAATTACAAGATACTGAATATAGAACCTATGAAATATCCAATCTTTTTAATTTTTATTTTCTTTAGCTGTACTTTAAGTGCACAACAACTAACCTACAAACCAATAAACCCGGCATTTGGAGGAGAGACTTTTAACTACCAATGGATGCTAAGTTCTGCCAATGCGCAAAATGGGTTTACTGCTCCGGGAGTTAATAGGCAAGAGCAATCTGATTTAGAGCGTTTTGGAGAGTCTTTAAACAGTCAGATTCTAAGCCAAATATCTCGACGTTTACTGCAGCAACAAATAGAAGGTCTGGGAGATTTAACGCAGCCCGGTACCTTTAGTTTTGGAAGCTTAGCAATAGAGGTTTTTGAATCTAATGAAGGTTTGATAATTAATATTCTTGATACCTCAAACGGAGAGCAGACGCAGGTAGTAGTTCCTAATTAACCATACTTAACCACTTATGATAAAAAGAATTCAATTGGTTGTAATAACCAGCCTTCTAGTTTTGTTAAATTCTTGCGGCGCTTATTTTAACCAACCGTTACAGCAAACCCCTTCTCGGGTAGGAGAATTTTCGAAATCTACACAAAACTTACTAGACTTGCCAGAAGCTGCAGATCGTGTAGAAGTAGCAGTTTATAATTTTAGCGATCAAACAGGGCAATATAAGCCGGTAGAAAATGGGAGCACATTTAGCACCGCAGTAACGCAAGGCGCCACCACAATATTAATAAAAGCTTTAGAAGATTCAGGTTATTTCTTACCTATCGAAAGAGAAAACCTTAGTAATCTTTCTACAGAGCGCAGCATAATACGTAATACCAAACAAGAATATATAAAAAACTTAAACCCTAATGAGCCACCTTTGCCACCTTTACTTTATGCAGGGCTTTTGCTTGAGGGAGGCATAATTTCCTATGACACGAATATAGTAACGGGCGGTATTGGCGCACGATATTTTGGTATTGGAGGTTCTTCAAAATATAGACAAGATCGTATTACAGTTTATTTAAGAGCAGTTTCTACCAGTAACGGTGAGATTTTAAAAACTGTTTATGTTTCCAAAACCATACTTTCTCAATCCTTAGATGCAAGTTATTTTAGATTTGTCAAGTTTCAACGTTTATTAGAAGCAGAAACAGGTATAACAAGAAATGAACCCTTGCAAATAGCCGTTAAAGATGCTATTGAAAAGGCTGTTCATGATCTTATTATAGAAGGTATTAAAGAGCGATTTTGGTCAACAAAAGAAGGAGCAGAAACCAATAAAAGATTGGTGGAAACCTATGTTAAAGAAAAAGAACAAGAAGAATCTATAGAGCTATATAACAGAATTATAAAGAAACGAACTGCAAAAGATAATTTCTCAATTTCTGGCGGTACCACTTTATTTGATGGTGATTATACAGAAAAAGAACCCAGCTTCTTAGCACGTTTAGAGTACCAAAAGAAAATCACTAAAAACTTGGGGTTTGGTCTTTCAACTTCTGTCTTTAGGTTAGATAGTGGTAAACAGTTTTCAGATATTTTCAGTGATGCCAATTTAAATGCTTATTTTAATATATTGCCAGATGATGACCTCTCTCCTTATATATATGCAGGTGGTGGAATGGCTTTTAATGTAGAACAATCTACAGAACCGGAGACAGACACTTTTTTCAAAATGCAATATGGTGCTGGTTTAAAATATTACCTTTCGCGCCGGTTAGGATTAAAGCTTTTTGCCGAACATAACATTTCGTTTAGTGATAGGTTGGATTTAACTGTAAACGGAAAAAGAAACGATTTTTACTATAATTTTGGCTTAGGCTTAGATTATTACTTTAATTTTTAGAAGAATACAAACGCAATTCCATATACAAGATGAAAACTAAATACTATACTATTTTTTGCATATTTCTGGTTTTTGCAATTTCTGGTTGTAACGAAGATACTTTAGACCTAGAGCTCAAAGGTTCTATAACAGGAAAAGTATTAGACGAGGAGACCGGTGAGCCGATAGAGAATGTTAAAATCTCTACAAATCCAGCTTCAACAACCACCATTACAGATGAAAATGGCGAGTTTTCTTTACTCAATGTTCTTGTAGATAATTATTCGGTGCAAGCAGAGCTTGATGGATATAGAACGGGTTTTGAACCGGTAAATGTAGTAGAAGACGGTGTAGCTCAAGTCGTAATCAATTTAGAAAGAAAAGATACAGAAAACGAACCGCCAACACAGCCTCAACTTGTTTTTCCGGAAGATGGTGCAGAAAACATTCCGCTTGACGTGCAGTTTATCTGGGAAGCGTCAGATCCTGAAGAGGATGATATTAATTACACCTTAAAACTGCGTAACGGAACAACTAGCGAAATGCAAGAATTCGAAATTGTAAACGATACCTCTTTTACGGTTGAAAACTTAAGTTTATCTACTAAATACTTTTGGCAAGTTTCGGCAAAAGATGATAATAGCGAGGTTGTAGAATCAGCCATAAGCGAATTTAAAACAATAACCGCTCTTGATAATCCTTTCTTTTTTGTAAAGAAAGAAGACGGCAATAATATAATTTATTCCGGCGATGCTTTAGATTCTACAGAAGAATCGGTAGATGAAAACCTGTTTCAGGTAACCGGTGAAAATACTAATAGCTTTAGACCTAGGAAAAATAATACCGTAGAAAAATTAGCTTTTTTACGCACCGTAGGAGGGGATGCCCAGCTATTTACTATGAATTTGGATGGTACTAATATAACACAAGTTACCGCCACAGTTCCGGTAGCCGGGTTTAGATTAGAAGAAATAACCTATACTTGGTCTGATGATGGCGCTTATTTATACTATCCTTACTTTGATAAGTTATACCGCATTAATAACGATGGTAGTAACCGCACGTTAATGTATCAAACTACAAATGGTTCTCTAATCTCTGAAGTAGAAATCCCAGAATTTGATACAGATTTACTGTTGCTCAAAACTAATAACTACCAAGGTTATGATGTACGTATTTTTACTTACAGATTATCAACTAGTTCAGAAGAAACTGTAATTCTCGAAAATATTCAAGGTGCTGCCGGTTCTATAGATATTACGGCAGATGCAAGTAAAGTATTGTATTCAAGAGATATTTCGCAAACAGAAAATCAAATTTATAGACAGTTTAAATCAAGAATGTTTTTGTATAATATGGCAACCAATTCCGCTACACAAATAGCAACAGATGTAGTTGAGGGCCAAAATGAATACCATAGCAGATTTTCTCCTACCGAGGGAGGAGTTGTTTTTACTAGGGTAAATAATAACTTTGGTGCTACACCCAAAATTTATTCTTTATTATTTAGTGGGGACGTTGAAGATAATGAGCTCTTTACGAATGCATCTATGCCTAATTGGGAATAATTTTCACATCAATATATTTAAAAAAAGCGTCCTGTTTTTTCAGGACGTTTTTTATTGTCTATTTTTGCAACTTAATAGGTGTCAATTATGAGTAAAGTAAGTAAACGTTACGCGCAAAGAGGAGTTTCTGCCGAAAAAACAGACGTGCATAATGCTATAAAAAATGTTGATAAAGGCTTGTATCCCAGAGCTTTTTGTAAAATTGTACCAGATTATCTTACCCAAGATGAAGATTATTGCTTGATAATGCATGCAGATGGCGCAGGTACAAAATCTTCTTTAGCTTACATGTATTGGAAAGAGACGGGAGACGCAAGCGTTTGGAAAGGAATTGCCCAAGATGCCTTAGTTATGAACCTTGACGATTTACTTTGCGTAGGTGCTACAGATAATATTATGCTTTCTTCTACTATAGGAAGAAATAAAAACCGTATCCCGGGAGAGGTTATTTCCGCAATTATAAACGGTACAGAAGAATTAATAGCAGATTTAAAAAGTTACGGAATAAATATTTATTCTACGGGAGGAGAAACCGCCGATGTTGGAGATTTGG
The DNA here is from genome assembly GCA_947494545.1 of uncultured Mesonia sp. Taxonomy (GTDB): domain Bacteria; phylum Bacteroidota; class Bacteroidia; order Flavobacteriales; family Flavobacteriaceae; genus Mesonia. Next base: position 53,917 of record CANLVH010000008.1, read on the forward strand.
TACAAACAATAATTGTAGATTCTACGGTAACGGCCAGAATGAAACGAAAAGATGTTATAGATAATGCCAATATTCAAGACGGAGATGTAATTGTTGGTTTAGCGTCTTTTGGAGAAGCAGTTTATGAAAAAGAATATAACGGCGGGATGGGCAGTAATGGCTTAACTTCTGCCAGACACGATGTTTTTGACAAATATTTAAAAGATAAATATCCCGAAAGTTTTGATGCCCAAATCCCGGAAGATTTGGTGTACTCCGGTTCAAAAAAATTAACAGATTCTGTAGACGGGGTGGCTTTAGATGCAGGAAAATTAGTTTTATCGCCAACTAGAACTTATGCACCTATCATCAAAAAAATATTACAAGAATACACAGCAGATAAAATACATGGTATGGTGCATTGTAGTGGAGGTGCCCAAACCAAAATTCTGCACTTTATAGATGACTTACACGTAATTAAAGATAATCTTTTTGAAGTTCCGCCGCTGTTTAAAATGATTCAAAAAGAAAGCAAAACAGAATGGAAAGAAATGTACCAAGTTTTTAATATGGGGCATCGCATGGAACTATATGTGCCGGAAGAGCTGGCTTCTAATCTTATAAAAATTTCAAAATCTTTTGGTGTAGACGCACAAATTATTGGTAGGGTAGAGAAAGCACCCAAGAAAAAACTTACAATAAAAAGTGATTTAGGAAGTTTTTATTATGAATAATTCACAAATAAATAAATAGAGTAGATGCGCTTTATCTTTTTGTTTGCAGCCGTCTTTTTTTTTAAAATTGCAACGGCTCAAGATAGTAACCGCAGGAGCGTTCCGGTTAATGTTATTTCTCCCAAAGACGTAAAAATTTTAGTTCCTACTGGATCTTTGCTTTACTTAGAGCAAGTGGTTAATGAGCCGCCTAAACGTTCGCTATGGAAAAAAACCAATATATTAGGTTTAGATGTTAGCGAAGTTGCCTTTGTAAACTGGAATGCCGGAGGTAGTAATTCTATATCTGCTTTAATGAGCGCAGATATCAAACGCCTTTATCAACGAAAAAATATTAGGTGGAACAATGAGTTACTGGCTCGTTATGGCGTAAATAAACAAGAAGGCCAAGATTTTAGAAAAACAGATGATAATTTAGAGATTAACTCAACATTTGGCTACCGTACAGATTCTGTTTCTAACTGGTATTATTCTGCTAAACTTAATTTTAGTACCCAATTTTCTAACGGTTACAAATATCCAGATACCTCGCAAGAAATCTCTACTATAATGGCGCCGGGTTACTTATTTCTTGGTATTGGTTCAGAATTTAATTTAGAACAAGAGAATTTCAATGCCTATCTTTCTCCTTTAACGCTTCGCTCTACATTTGTGCTCGATCAAGATTTAGCAAATCAAGGCGCGTTTGGGGTAGAGCCGGCTGTTTATGACGAAGATGGTAATCTGCTTAAAGAAGGAGAAAATACACGCACAGAGGTTGGTATTCTACTTACTAACGAATATGCTATTCGTCTTTTTGAAAATATTCGGTTAACCAATAAATTGAGTTTATATACAGACTACCTCAATCATTTTGGAAATATTGATATAAACTGGGAGTTACAATTCAATTTTAAAGTAAACGATTATGTTGTGGCAAAATTAGGTTCACACCTAAAATATGACGATGATATTAAAGTGCAAGAAGAAAATGCAGAGGGAGAACTGGTAGACATTGGCCCCAAAGTACAATGGAAACAACAATTAGGTATTGGCGTAATAGTAGAACTTTAAAGCTACACAATTTATTTCAATAAACTCTTCGTAAATATAAAAAACTTGTCAACTTTTTATTGTTGATAAATTTTAATATACTGAATATCAGTAATTTAAAAATTAAAATTGTCAACTTTAAAAAATTAAATGTAAAAAGTGTTTGTAAATTTAGTATGTTTATCCTTTCTTAAGAAGAGAATAAACTCACCACAAAAATATAAGCACTTATGAAAGTTGAAGCCAAATCTGTAACAAAAACCTACACACAAGAAGAAGCCTTTCAAGCTTCTTTAGATTATTTTAAAGGAGATGATTTAGCAGCACGCGTTTGGGTAAATAAATATGCTTTAAAAGATTCTGAAGGTACTATTTACGAATTAACCCCTAACGATATGCACAAACGTATCGCTAAAGAAATTGCTCGGGTAGAACAAAAATATCCCAACCCGATGTCAGAAGAAAAGGTATTTGATTTAATAAAAGACTTCAAATACATTGTGCCACAAGGAAGCCCGATGGCCGGTATCGGAAATCCGTATCAAATTGCCTCGCTTTCCAACTGTTTCGTAATTGGTAACGGCAGTAAGTCAGATTCTTATGGCGGAATAATGAAAATAGACCAAGAGCAAGTGCAACTAATGAAGCGTCGCGGCGGTGTGGGCCACGATTTATCGCATATACGCCCAAAAGGCAGCGATGTAAAAAATTCAGCTTTAACCTCTACGGGAATTGTTCCTTTTATGGAGCGCTACTCTAACTCAACTAGAGAAGTAGCCCAAGATGGTCGCCGTGGTGCACTTATGTTGTCAGTTTCTATAAACCACCCGGATGCAGAAGATTTTATAGATGCAAAAATGGAGCAAGGTAAAGTAACCGGCGCCAATGTTTCTGTACGTATGGACGATGCTTTTATGCAAGCCGTAAAAAACGATTCTACTTATACGCAGAAATATCCTATTTTTAGCGAATCTCCAAAAGTTACGCAAGAAATTAATGCCAGTGGCGTTTGGAAAAAAATTGTACACAACGCCTGGAAATCTGCAGAGCCAGGTATTCTTTTTTGGGACACAATTATTAACGAATCTATCCCGGATTGTTATGCAGATTTGGGTTATGAAACCGTTTCTACCAATCCGTGTGGAGAGATTCCGCTTTGCCCTTACGATTCTTGTCGTTTGTTGGCAATCAATTTATTCTCTTATGTAGAAAATCCCTTTACGGAAAATGCCAGTTTTAATTTTGAGTTGTTTAAAGAGCATGCTGCCTATGCGCAACGTATTATGGACGATATTATCGATTTAGAATTAGAGAAAATCGATGCTATTTTACACAAAATAGAATCCGACCCAGAATCTACCGAAATTAAAAATACTGAAATAAACCTTTGGAGAAATATTCAGAAAAAAGCAAAAGAAGGTAGAAGAACCGGTATAGGTATTACAGGAGAAGGAGACATGTTGGCGGCTTTAGACATTCAGTACGGCTCTAAAGAAGGTAACGCATTTTCTGTAGAAGTGCATAAAACCTTGGCTTTAGCAGCTTATCGCGGTTCGGTTTATACCGCTAAAGAACGTGGAGCCTTTGCTATTTACGACGCTAAGCGAGAAGAAAACAATCCGTTTATACAACGTCTAAAAGAAGCAGACGAAAAATTATACTACGAGATGATGGAGTATGGCCGTAGAAATATTGCTTTGCTTACCATTGCTCCAACCGGGACTACCAGTTTAATGACGCAAACCACTTCTGGTATAGAACCCGTTTTTTTACCGGTTTATAAAAGAAGAAGAAAAGTAAACCCGAACGATAAAGAAGCTCGTGTAGATTTTGTAGACGAAGTAGGAGATTCTTGGGAAGAATACGTAGTTTTTCACCACCGTTTTAAAGAGTGGATGAAAGCAAAAGGCCACGATACTGATAAAAATTATAACCAAGAAGAGTTAGACCAACTGGTAAAAACTTCTCCTTATTACAAAGCAACTTCTAACGATGTAGATTGGCTTAGCAAAGTACATATGCAAGGCGCCGTACAAAAATGGGTAGATCACTCTATTAGTGTTACCATCAATTTGCCTAACGATGTTTCGGAAGATTTAGTTGGCCGTTTATATTTAGAAGCTTGGCAATCTGGCTGTAAAGGCGTTACCGTTTACCGCGATGGCTCCAGATCTGGCGTTTTAATTTCTAACGAAGAGAAAGAAGAAGACCAAGAAACCCTTACTTCTTTCCCAACCAAACGTCCGGATGTATTAACGGCAGATGTTGTGCGTTTTCAAAATAATAAAGAAAAATGGATTGCCTTTTTAGGTACAATAAACGATCAACCTTACGAGATTTTTACCGGTCTTGCAGACGATGAAGACGGTATTTTAATACCACGTTGGGTAAGCAACGGTTTAATTATCAAAAACAGAAACAGCGATGGTAGCTCTCGTTACGATTTTCAATACGAAAATAAAAGAGGTTATAAAACCACAATAGAAGGGCTCTCGCATAAATTTGATCCGGAATATTGGAATTACGCCAAACTGATTTCCAGTACCTTACGCTACGGCATGCCAATAGATAAAATTGTAGATTTAATAAATAGTTTACAATTAGACAGCCAATCTATAAACACCTGGAAAAATGGTGTGGTGCGCGCCTTAAAACGCTACGTAGAAGATGGCACGCAAGCTAAAGGTAAATGCCAATCTTGTAACTCAGACCAGTTGGTATATCAAGAAGGCTGTCTAACATGCACCAATTGTGGCTCTTCAAAATGCGGATAAACTTTTTATTAAAACAACTAAAACCAAACCAACCAAAAGAGTCGTCTAGAAAATAGGCGGCTTTTTTTCTTTACGGAAAATATTCGGCTTGCTAAAATTAGGTATAGCCTTAAGAAAACTAGGGCCATAAACCCAATAATTGAAAACACATTAAAAACAATCCAGAAATAATCGTAAATTTGTGGTATATTTTAGAAGTATATGATAGATAAATTAAATATAGTAAAACAGCGTTTTGATGAGGTTAACGATTTGATTATCCAGCCGGATATTATTGCAGATCAAAAACGTTATGTAGAGCTTACCAAAGAATATAAAGACTTAAAAGATTTAATGACAGAGCGGGAAACTTATTTAGAGCTTACCCAAAACATTAAAGAAGCAGAAGAGATTATTGCAGACGGCAGCGATGAAGAAATGGTAGAAATGGCAAAAATGCAGTTGGAAGATGCCAAAGAAGAATTACCAAAATTGGAAGAGAAAATCAGAATGATGCTTATTCCAAAAGATCCGGAAGATTCTAAAAATGCGGTTGTAGAAGTGCGAGCAGGAACCGGCGGAGACGAAGCCAGTATTTTTGCGGGAGATATTTACAAAATGCTAACCAAATACTGCGAGAGCAAAGGTTGGAAGGTGAGCACAGTAGACTTTTCGGAAGGAACCAACGGTGGTTTTAAAGAAATTCAATTTGAAGTAAGTGGCGAAGAAGTTTACGGAACTTTAAAATACGAAGCCGGTGTACATCGTGTACAACGCGTACCACAAACCGAAACCCAAGGGCGCGTACATACCAGTGCGGCAACCGTTATGGTTTTTCCGGAAGCAGAAGAATTTGATGTAGAAATAGATCCTAAAGATGTTCGTATAGATTATTTCTGTTCTTCCGGTCCGGGCGGGCAATCGGTTAACACTACTTATTCAGCGGTGCGTTTAACCCACGAACCTACCGGAATTGTAGCCCAATGTCAAGACCAAAAATCGCAACATAAAAACAAAGAAAAGGCCTTTAAGGTTTTACGCTCGCGATTATACGATATGGAGCTAGCCAAAAAACAAGAAGAAGATGCTGCAAAACGAGGTTCAATGGTAACTAGCGGAGACAGAAGTGCAAAAATTAGAACATATAACTATCCGCAAGGCCGGGTAACCGATCATAGAATTAATTTAACATTATATGATTTGTCTAATATAATAAATGGCGATATTCAAAAAATTATAGACGAGCTAAAATTGGTGGCTAATACAGAAAAATTAAAAGAAGCATCAGATTCGTTTTAGTCAATTTCCGTGTAAACGAAAAAATCTCTACCTGTAATATTAAATTACCGCAAACCAATTGCTACTAAACCAAAGACTATGACCACAAAAGAATTAGTTGAACAAATTCGTAAAAAACAATCGTTTTTATGCATTGGTTTAGATACCAATTTAGATAAAATTCCAAGTCATTTATTAGACGAGCAAGACCCTATTTTTTCATTTAATAAAGCCATAATAGATGCCACGCAGCATTTGGCCGTGGCTTATAAACCAAACATCGCATTTTATGAAGCTTATGGTTTAAAGGGTTGGGAAGCTTTGCAAAAAACCATAGAATACCTCAATAAAAACCATCCGGAAATTTATACCATTGCAGACGCTAAACGCGGAGATATTGGCAATACTTCTGCACGTTATGCCAAGACTTTTTTTAGCAATTTAAGTTTTGATTCTGTAACGGTAGCGCCTTATATGGGAGAAGATTCTGTCGGGCCATTTTTAGAATATGAAAACAAACACACAATTTTATTGGCTTTAACGTCTAATCGTGGCGCATTCGATTTTCAAACCCAGAAAGTAGATGGCAGCGCTTTGTACAAAAAAGTAATTCAGACTTCTCAAACCTGGAAAAACCATCGTAATTTAATGTACGTTGTTGGCGCCACAAAAGCAGAATATTTTAAAGAAATTAGAGAAATTGCGCCCAATAATTTTTTGTTGGTTCCCGGTGTCGGCGCTCAAGGCGGAAGTTTAGAAGAAGCCTGTAAATACGGACTTAATGAGCAAATAGGATTACTCGTCAATTCTTCTCGCAGTATTATTTACGCTTCCGCGGAAGCGAACTTTGCCCAAGCAGCCGCTCAAAAAGCCAAAGAATTGCAACAAGAAATGGCCGCTATTTTAAAAAACGGCTAAGACCTACAAGGTTTCTAAAACCTTGTAGAACTAAAACGAAAACTACTTTTTAATATCATATTAATTTTGAAGTTTATCGGAAATAGAGTTTATTAATTATTTCTACAAAGCATCCTGATTTCTCCTGCAGGGTTTCTAAAACCCTGTAGGTCTGTTTTTAGAACACAGTTTCAATTTTCTATCGTTATCAACTCTCTCAAAACCTTGTAAAACTTGTATCTTTGAGTGAATTTATAGCTTTGTAATTATTCAGTAAAAAGAAATCGGTATGCAATTTCAAGATCAGCTTCAACGAGAAATACACTTAGATAAAACTCCGCAACGCATTATTTCCTTAGTACCCAGCCAAACCGAATTATTGGTAGATTTAGGTCTGAAAGAGCAATTAGTAGGAATAACAAAATTCTGCGTTCATCCTAAAAATCTAACCAAAGAAAAAGAAATAGTTGGCGGCACCAAAGAGGTGAAAATAGAAAAAATAAAAGAAGCAAACCCGGATATTATTCTTTGCAATAAAGAGGAGAATACGCAGCTAATGGTTAAGGAATTAGAAAAAGTTGCGCCGGTACACGTTTCAAATATAAATAATTTGGAAGATGCGTATGCTTTGATGCAAGATTACGGCAAAATATTCCGTAAAGAAAACGAGGCAAAAACTTTAATCAAAGCCATTAAAACCGAACACCAAAACTTTCTGCAAAACATTCAGGATAAACCGGTAAAACGCGTGGCTTATTTTATCTGGCGAAAACCGTGGATGGTTGCCGGCGGCAATACCTTTATTAATTATTTATTAGAACTAAACAAATTAGAAAACGTCTACAAAGATATAGACCGCTATCCTGCCATAAAATTAGAAGAATTGCGCGAAGTAGATTATTTGTTGCTTTCTTCGGAGCCATTTCCGTTTAACGAAAAATACATACCAGAATTTGAACCGTATTTAGATACAGAAAAAATAAAATTTCTAGATGGCGAGTATTTTAGTTGGTACGGCTCGCGTCTAAAAAAAGCATTTTCTTATTTTAAAAAGCTGCACCAAGACTTATAAATTAAGATTTTGCTTTAGTTGGCTCATCTAACAAATCTTGCGGATCTTTTCGTACCCGCAACGGAATATCTTCTTCGTTACTATATAATTTAAGTTCTGTAATATCTGCCGGTAAGTTAAAGCCTGCTTTTTCTAAGGCTTCTTTTACTTTCTTAATAACTAAGCCTCTCAAAATTAAAGAAGAAACCCGATAATCTATGGTTTTTACCCAAAAGAAAACTTTTAAATTTACGGTGCTGGTAGCCAATTCACTTTCTACTACAAAATTTTCGTGTTCGGGGTCGTTTTGCACAACATCTGTTTGCTCGTTTAAAATCTTTACAATAAGTTGTTTGGCAGCTTCAATATTATCTTCATAACCAATTCCCACAACAAACTCGTTTCTAAAAAAGCCATCTGCGGTATAATTTTCTACCGGTTTGGTAAGCACATCACTGTTCGGGATAAAAATATCGCGGCCGTTAAAAGTTTTTAAATGCGTGTACCGAAAGCTCAGCGCTCTTACTTTGCCAAAAATATCGCCAATCATAATCGTGTCGTTAATATTGAAAGGCCTGTTGAATGCCAGAATAATTCCCGCCAAAAAGTTTTTTCCAATATCTTGAAACGCAAAACCAAGAACAATTGCAGCTCCGCCGGCAGCAGTTAAAACACCTGCGGCTATTGCACTCCATCCGGCTACTTGTAAAGCAATCATTATGGCAATGATTACCAAAATTATTTTAATGGCTTGCGCCAAAAAAGCAGCCATTAAAGGGTCTGTTGCTTTCCTCTTTATGCGTTTTTTGTAGATATTGCTAATAAATTGCGCAAAAAGGGTTCCTAAGGTAATTACCAAAATTGCCAAAACAACTTTTGGTAAAAAATCTAAAAACTTATAGTAGTATGTTGTTATTGCAGTTGCAAAACTTTCGGCTATATTTTGGTCTTTCATTAAACTTGCAGTATTAAATGCGTTTTAGGCAACCAAAATATAACCACAATTTGTCTAAAACGAAGCAATTATTGCAAGTTATTTTGCAAATCTAAATTCCGCAGTTCTTTTAAAAGTTGTTTTGCTTTATCGTTTAACCTGTCGCTTTTCTCTTTATTACGTGGTGCAATTTGATAAGCTTTCCGCATCAAAGCGCAATATTTTGTTTTAAGTCGCTCTTTTCTATCTTTATTTTTTATCCAGTCGAACATCTTCATTTCTTACTAACATCTTTGCTACAAAAATAAAACTTTAGATACTTTATATTTTGCTAAGCTTCGTTAAGCATTTAATAAAAAGAAGTCCGGGTGTTATGCGTTTAGTTAATAAATTAACACTTGTTTGCTTTTATATGCTGTTGTTTCTAAAAACAAGAAAGAATAGCTAAATTTATTTATTGTCTTGCAAAGCAAAAACACGCCGAAGCAAATTGGTAGTACGCGCCCCAATATTTTCTCTAATTTCAATTTCTTCTTTTGCAATCATTTTATACACGCCTTCCAAAGCTTCCTGTGTTACATAATCTGTCAAATCCGGATTTACATTTTGCGTAAACGGAATTTGATTATAGCGCGAAATCAAATTATTCCAAATCTGGTCGGCTCCAACTTTTCCAAAAGAATTTTTAATAACCGGGTTAAATTTATCGTATAACGCCGTGCTGGTTTTATTCTGCAAATAAGCAGTTGCCGCCCGATTATCTCCCAACAAAATATTTTTGGCATCGGTAAAAGTCATTTCGCGCACCGCATTTACAAAAATTGGCGTTGCCTCGCTCACGGCATCTTCCGCAGCGCGGTTTAGGGCTTTAATTCCTTCATCGGCCAAGTTATCTAAACCAAGATCGCGCAAGCCTTTCTCCACTTTTTGCAATTCTGCAGGAAGCAAAATTTTTACCGCCTCGTTTTTATAAAAACCGTTTTCTTTGGTCAATTTTGCCACCTCTTTATCAATACCTTTTTGTAAGGCTTGTTTAAGTCCGTTAGCAATGTCTTCGTTAGACAAACCGTAGCCTTCTTGTGGCAAATTATCGGCAATAGTTTGCAATTCTGCGCAAGAATTTAACGTAAAAATGCTAATTAAAACAAGTAGTATCTTTTTCATAATAACAAATATAAAGTCGGTTAAAGTACAAAGGTAGCAGAATTCCGTAAAGCAATTTTAATAATTTGGGCAAATTGCTTTTTTCGCTATCACTACAAAAGCAACCGGGCTTTCGGCTATATCCTTAACTTTATTTTCGCTATCGCGCAAATAAAATTAAGGGATGCCGCCTCTATCCCTTTCGCAAAAACGACTAATTCCGCGTAAGCATAAAAGACGTTGTAAACAAAGATTAATTTAATTTTAAAGCAAACTTTGTAGCATTTCAATCCTAATTATGGACTAAAGCCCGCAATTGGTTATAAAGTAAGAAGAATTTCTTAAATTTACAGCTTCAAAAAACGAATTATTCCTATGGAAGAAGTAAAAATATATAAACCTAAACATAAAGTAAGAATTGTAACCGCAGCATCTTTATTTGACGGCCACGATGCCGCAATAAATGTAATGCGCAGAATTATTCAATCTACCGGCGTAGAAGTTATTCATTTGGGCCACGATCGTAGCGTAGATGAGGTTGTAAATACCGCTATACAAGAAGATGTAAACGCAATTGCAATGACGTCTTACCAAGGCGGACATACCGAATATTTTAAGTATATGTACGATTTGTTGCAAGAACGCGGCGCCGGCCATATTAAGATTTTCGGAGGCGGCGGCGGCGTTATTTTGCCGGAAGAAATAAAGGAATTAGAAGATTACGGCATTACCCGCATTTATTCTCCAGACGATGGTAGAGAACTTGGTTTACAAGGAATGATAAACGATTTGGTACAACAAGCAGATTATGCCATTGGCGATAAGCTAGAAGTTGACCAAAAAGATTTAAAAGAGAAGAATTACGGCGCTATTGCTCGGGTTATTTCTTCTGCAGAAAACTTCCCTGAAAAAGCAGAAAGCTTACTAGATAAAATTCATAAAGAAAACCAATCGAGTACAACACCGGTTTTAGGAATTACAGGAACCGGCGGCTCCGGAAAATCTTCGTTGGTAGATGAGTTGGTACGTCGTTTTTTGGTAGATTTTAAAGATAAAACCATAGGAATAATTTCTGTAGATCCTTCCAAAAGAAAAACCGGTGGCGCTTTGTTAGGAGACCGTATTAGAATGAATGCTATAAACTCCCCGCGCGTTTATATGCGCTCTTTGGCAACGCGACAGTCTAATTTGGCTTTGTCTAAACACGTGCGCGAAGCAGTACAGGTTTTAAAAGCGGCAAAATACGATTTGATTATTTTAGAAACTTCCGGTATTGGGCAAAGTGATACAGAAATTTTAGACCATTCTGACGTTTCTTTATACGTAATGACGCCAGAATTTGGTGCCGCTACGCAATTGGAAAAGATAGATATGTTAGATTTCGCAGATTTGGTGGCTATCAACAAATTTGACAAACGTGGCGCTTTAGATGCTTTGCGCGATGTAAAAAAACAATACAAACGCAACCATCTTTTATTTGACCAAGCAGATGATAAATTACCGGTTTTTGGAACAATCGCTTCGCAGTTTAACGACCCTGGAATGAACACGCTCTACAAAAAAATTATGGATGCGTTAGAAGATAAAACCGATACAGGTCTAAAAAGCGATTACCACATATCGGATGAAATGTCTGAAAAGATTTATGTAATTCCGCCTAAGCGAGTACGTTATTTATCAGAAATTTCCGAAAATAATCGCAGTTACGACGAAAAAGCAGAAGAGCAAGTCGAGGTAGCCCAAAAATTATATGGCGTTTACAAAAGTATTTTATCGTTATTGCCAAATCAGGCAGATAAAACGCCTTCTAGAAAAAGAGCGCAAGACGAAAGTGCGTATTTAACCAAAAACGGTTTAGACGAAGAGAAAATCCTTGAGTTGGTAGAAGAGGAAAACGATAAGCAATTAACAGAAATGCTAATTGCCCAGTTTAATAAAATTAAAATGGACTTTGATGCCTATAACTGGGAAGAAATTTTAAAATGGAACAACACGGTTAAAAAATACCAAGACCCATTTTATAGTTTCAAAGTTCGGGATAAAGAAATTAAAATAGAAACCCATACCGAGTCCCTTTCGCATACACAAATTCCTAAAGTGGCTTTGCCAAAATATAAAGCTTGGGGAGATTTACTGCAATGGATTTTACAAGAGAACGTACCCGGAGAATTTCCGTACACGGCAGGTTTATATCCGTTTAAACGCCAGGGCGAAGACCCAACAAGAATGTTTGCCGGAGAAGGCGGACCGGAGCGTACCAACAGACGTTTTCATTATGTGAGTTTAGGCTTGCCGGCAAAACGTCTTTCTACCGCATTTGATTCGGTTACGCTTTACGGAAACGACCCGGATCACCGTCCGGATATTTACGGAAAAATTGGTAATGCCGGGGTTTCAATTTGCTGTTTAGACGATGCTAAAAAATTGTATTCCGGATTTGATTTGGCAGACAAACTTACCTCGGTAAGTATGACGATAAACGGTCCGGCACCAATGCTTTTGGGTTTTTTTATGAATGCCGCCATAGACCAACAATGTGAAAAATACATTAAAGAAAACGGTCTGGAAGACGAAGTAGAGAAGAAAATTGCTAAAATTTATAAAAAAAGCGGTTTAGAACGTCCGCAATATAGAGGCGAACTTCCTGAAGGCAACAACGGTTTAGGTTTGATGCTACTTGGGGTAACCGGAGATCGTGTTTTGCCAAAAGATGTGTACGAAAAAATTAAAAAAGAAACCATTGCCGTTGTGCGTGGTACCGTGCAAGCAGACATTTTAAAAGAAGACCAGGCGCAAAATACCTGTATTTTCTCTACAGAATTTGCTTTGCGTTTAATGGGCGATGTGCAAGAATATTTTATAGAGAATAAAGTGCGTAACTTTTATTCGGTTTCTATTTCCGGATACCATATTGCAGAAGCCGGCGCCAATCCTATTACACAGTTGGCTTTAACTTTGGCAAATGGTTTCACTTACGTGGAATATTACTTGAGTCGCGGAATGGATATCAACAAATTTGGTCCTAACCTTTCTTTCTTTTTCTCTAACGGAATAGATCCTGAATACGCAGTAATTGGTCGGGTTGCAAGAAGAATTTGGTCTAAAGCTTTAAAACATAAATACGGCGCCAATCCGCGTGCGCAAATGTTGAAATACCATATTCAAACTTCGGGCAGATCTTTACACGCACAAGAAATAGACTTTAACGATATTAGAACCACTTTGCAAGCTTTATACGCTATTTACGATAACTGTAACTCCTTGCACACCAATGCATACGACGAAGCAATTACCACGCCAACCGAAGATTCTGTACGACGCGCAATGGCTATTCAATTAATTATCAATAAAGAATTAGGATTAGCGAAAAACGAAAACCCAATTCAAGGCTCGTTTATTATAGAAGAATTAACCGAGTTGGTAGAGGAAGCCGTTTTACAAGAGTTTGACAGAATTACAGAGCGCGGCGGCGTTTTAGGAGCAATGGAAACCATGTACCAGCGTTCTAAAATTCAGGAAGAAAGCTTGTATTATGAGAAACTTAAACATAGTGGAGAATTCCCGATTATTGGCGTAAATACGTTCTTGAGCAGTAAAGGTTCGCCAACGGTAACGCCGGGAGAAGTTATTAGAGCTACAGAAGAGGAGAAGCAATTCCAAATCAAAACTTTAGAAAAGCTGCATAAAACCTATGAAGATAGTGCAGACGAAGCTTTAGAAAAAGTAAAAGATGCTGCCATTCACAACCAAAATATGTTTGAAGAATTAATGGAAGCAACCAAAGTTTGTTCTTTAGGCCAAATAACCGAAGCTTTATTTGAAGTAGGCGGACAGTATAGAAGAAATATGTAAGCAGAGAGCCGCTTTAAGCAAGCCAAATGGCTTGCTTAAAGCGTGCGAATCGCTTATCCCGAAGAGGAACGATTTCGGGATCTTTTGATTTTATCTCAAAAACTTTTTGTCCGATCTAATTATAAGAAAGTTCAAAGATTGTCAATGATAGTAATCCCGAATTTTTATCGAAATTATATCGAGAATAGGTTTTTACGTTACAAATTTTTTTCAATTTCATACGTGCGGAACTACTCAGACAAACATGATTTTGTTACGTTGAACTCAGGTTCGTAGGTTTTTGAATTCTTTTCTTTAGCAACTTCTTACTTTATTATGAAAAAAATACTACTTCTACTTGCAAAAATTATTTGTTTACTGGCTACAAGTCACGGACAGTTATAATATCTCTAAAAGTTCAGCCTCATTTGGTTTAATTAAGTATTTTGTATTTCTTCTATCGAAAACAACTATAATTTAATTTTTGGTTTGATTATATTCGGCATATATTTAATAAAAAACAACTCCAGACCATAAAACTGTTTCTTCTTTTTTTATGATCACTTTCCACGACATCAAAGAATTGCTTACCGCCCTAAAAAGGGAGGAAAAGTTGCTTGCCGAAATGTTCAGCAAACGCAAATCTTTAGATTATAAAGTGAGCGATGCCATAGAATTGGTGGATTATGACGAGGCGCGTATTGAATTTTTGACCGGTCGGGGCGTTATTCGGGAGAATGCCGGGTTTTTGGAGTTGGATGACCAGTATTTGGAATTTTTTGAGCAGGTGCTGGACGTAAACGAAGAAATCAACCTCTCTTATATCGATGAAAACATCAAAAGCATCAAAGAGCATATTGATTACTTCCTGAACGAAACCAACGAAAACAGGAAATACGGCTATTTAAAATTCATTAAAAAAACCTTTAGGAAAATAGGCGTGGTTACCTTGCGTAGTGTGGTCGATTTAAGGCGCAACATCGAGAATACCTTTAAGAACGAACCCAATTACAAAAACAAGCAACTCAAATTAGAGAACCTGGACGGAAAAAGGTCTTTGGTGCTCCGTTTAATCGGACAAACTTTGTCTTTGTTGGACGAGGAAGAACGCACGTTTTTTAACCGAGCATTAGATGAAGAATTAAAACGGATCATCGTTGAGTTGAAACTACAGCTCCGGGAAGCTTCGCACAATTTGATTGAAATAGAAAAGCAGATCATCGATTACCTGAACCAAATAAAACACCAAGGGAAATTTATCGAAAAGCTGCGGAAACTCAAATACCTGAAAGACCATTTTACCATCGTGGCCGAAACCGATATTAAAAGTGTTTTGGGGCGGCAAAATTTGGTGATTTTTGAACCACGTACCACCGAGCCTTTAAAACTGTCCTTAAATCTTTTACGGGAAAACGAACAGGCTTTTGCATCGATAAAAAGAATTGCCAAAAATTACCTCAACAGGAAATTTTTTCAACCCGAACTGGCAGATAGCATTTCAGACGAATATCTAGAAAATGCGGTAGAAGAAGAAGTTATGATCAACCTAGAAGAGGTGAAAAACCGGTTTACAGCCACCGGAGACCAATTATTCAATTTTATTATGAATTATGATTTCTTAAAAGAAGTAAGCTTTAAAGAACGCGTAACCCTATTTTGCCAATTGGTTTCCCAATACGAACAAGAACTACAAATTAAAGAAGAATTTTTAACCACAAAAGGTGTTGAATACGCCATTGTTTATTCCAAATAAGTATGACGACCAAATACACTTCAGAGATATTCGAGCTGTTGCGCAGGGGGCAATTTATCTGTTCCAATAGCCCAGGCAATGAGATCCAGACGCTTTACAATGTATTGGAAGACCAACATACTTTTGAGGAATTACAAGATTATTTCCTTCAAATAAATTATAAGCTCGAGTACGGCAACGAGTATTTTTACTTTAGCCGTGCCGAAAAAACCGCCGACCTTGATAGGAAGCTGGGAAAAGCCTTTGGATGGATAGATATACTGGATTTTCTAAAGACCTTCGACTCATCTTTTGACATTGGGTTTCGGTTTACGCCCGCCGAAATCGTTAATCAATTAAAAAACAACGCCGATTTAAAAGGCAAGTTGGACAGCCTAAAAAGAATTGGCGTAGAGAAGAAAAACCATTCCGAAAGAGTTAAAAAATTAATCGAAAAACTGGAAAAAGACAATTTTGTTGCTTTGGAAAATGAAATTACCGAAACCTATAAAGTACTTACGTCTTTCAATTACCTCAAAGAATTGGTAACCAGCATAAACATTCCGGAAGAAATAGAAAATGAGATACCTGAATAAAATAATATTTATCAATAGTGCCTCGGTAAAATATGCCGAAATGGAACTGGATGGCAACGTACATTTGATAGGCACGCAAGGCGTGGGGAAAAGTACACTTTTGCGTGCCATCTTGTTTTTTTACAACGCCCATAAAACCAAATTGGGGATCCCACGTGAGAAAAAGGGTTTTGATGAATATTATTTCTCCTACCAAAACTCGTATATCATTTATGAAATCGTGAAAAACGATATTCCGTTTTGTGTCCTGGCCTATAAAATAAACGGAAAAGTGGCCTATCGTTTCTTCAATTCGGCTTATAAAAAAGAGTTGTTTATCGATGAAAACAACAGGGCTTTTGAGAGTTGGGAAAAGATCCGGATGGCTTTTGGGAAAAACATTTATTACACGCCCATTGTTGCGAGTTATGAGGATTTCAGAAGGATTATCTATGGTGATAACAAAGGTCTAAAGAGCGAGTTCCGGAAATATGCCTTGATCGAGAGCAAGCAATATCAAAATATACCCAGAACCATCCAAAATGTGTTTTTAAATTCTAATTTGGAAGCGCAATTTATAAAAGATACTATCATTAAATCCTTGAATGAGGAAGAGTATGCGATAGACTTGGAAAATTATGCAAAAAACCACCTTCGCGATTTTGAAAGCCAGCTGAACGATATTAAAATCTGGTCTAAAAAGAACAAAAAAGGACAGATTGTTGTACGAAAACAAGCCGATAAAATTATTGATAAATACCGGGTTTTCAATTATCTAAAACGGGAAAAGAAAAGCTTGGCACGGCAATTGGCGGCCAGAATGAACTTTATAGAAAGAGAAAAACCGGCCGTGTTGTCCAATTTCAAAAGAGAACAAATTGCGCTTGATCAACTATTTCAAGAAATCAGGAACCTGGAAGACTTGCACAAAAAACGGGAGCAAAAACTGGTCTCGGATATAGACCATATCAAAAAAGAACTTAAAAAAGCACGGGAAAAGCAAAAGGATTATGAAGTCCGCGGCATCGAAGCTGTAATTAAAAAAGTTGCTGAAAAAGAAGGCTTGATTTTCGAAAAAGTAGGCTTAACAAACGAGCGGAATTTGTTGAATTCCAAATTTGCTGAAATCAGTCAAAAGTTTGAAGCTTTAATGGCGCAGGAAAGAAATCGGCAGCAGGAACTTTTGAACGCCAAAAATGCAGAAATCAATAAAACGGTTGGCGAATTTGCAGATCGTAAAAATGATCTTTTGGAGACCTATGAAAAGCTGATCAAACAGGTAATTGAAAATGGCCAGGAACAAAAAGAAGCGGCCAAAAATGCACTGAATGAAATTCTTGAGGAAGAAAACCGTATAAAAAGGCAAAAAGCAGAATTAAAACATCAACGTTTTTTTGGTACTGAAATAGAAGCAACCGAAAAAGAAAAAACAGCTATAGAAAAGGAAATTTATAATACCGAAAACAATACAAAAGCCACAAAAAGTGAAATAAATACCCTGAGGAAAGAATGGACATTGGAAGAAAAAGATTTGGAGCGCGATATTGCTCTGAAAATTGAAAAAGCCAAAGAGAAACAACAAAAGCTATCGGAACAGATTCAACATATCGAAAAGAATATAAACCAAAGCAAGTCTTCTTTCTACGGCTGGTTGAACGATAATGTGCCCAATTGGCAAAACAACATTGGTAAAATAGCAGATGAAGATGAAGTGCTGTTCAATACCGAACTGAATCCGAGTTTGAGCGATGCCGAAAACGCTACTTTTTATGGCGTAAAACTTAACCTGAATGCTTTGCGACGCCGAGTAAAATCGGAAAAAGAATACCGGCAGGAAATCGCCATTCTTAAAAATAATGCAGGCGAAGCCCGAAAAAGCATTGCCAAGCTGGAAAACGAAAAAGAGAACGATAGGCAAAAACTAAAAAGAAAATTCAGGAAAAAATTAAAAGGCCTGGAAGAAAGCATCGCCGAAAACGAATACAAGTTGTCCCAAAGCGAAGGGAGATTAGATAAGATCAAACTCAACCTTGACGATTGGCTGGAAGAAAGCAAATCGGAGAAGAAAAACCAAGTGGAAAAACTGGAAAACGAGTTGGAAGCGGTTACTTCCAAAAAATTGAAGGCCGCAACACATCTGGACGAACTAAAGAAAAGCCTTGGCCGAAAGATCAGTTTAAAGGAAACCGAACGGAAAAAGGAGGTCGGGGCCTTAGAGAACGAAAAACAACTTCGGATTGCTGAATTGGAGAAATCCATTGCTAAAAACAAGCAGAAATCCGAAAGGCGTATGGAGGAACTCAAAAAGCAGCAAATTTCTGCGCTAGAAGACAAAGGTGCAGACACCCAACGCTTGCAGGAAATAGAAAAGGAACTAGATCAATTGGAATCGTCTTTAACTTTTATAGGACAGAACGAAACACTGGTTATTGAATACAAGAAAGACAAACGGGAACTTTTGGACAAGGTGCCTGAAATGAGGGCAGAAAAGACCGGTTTGGAGAAAAAGCGAGCAAATATCGCCGCAGTTCATAAAACCGAGCTGGACAAGAACAATGAAAAACTAAGGAAGCAAAAGCTTTTTGTAAATTCTTTGGAAGGCGAGCTCAAAAAATACGACGGCGATTTGGAAAGTTTTGAAAAATTTCAAAAATCGGATGCTTTTAGGGATGTTCGGGCAGAATTTTCTGAGACCTTGGAAGAAAAGGAAACTTCAAAACTTGCAACTGCTCTTGTTTCAGCTATAAACGAAAACCATTATAAAAGTATTGAGACCTTCAAGCAACTGCAGCAGGCCATCAACGCGTTTATAGGCAACTTTGGTGAAAGCAATATTTTCCGGTTCAAGGTAAAGTTGAACACCGATGAAGATTTCTTGGGTTTCGCCAGAGATCTAAAAGAATTTATTGAAGAAGACAAAATCAATGAGTTTGAAAATCGGGTGAATGCCCGTTTTGCGCATATCATTCAGCTTATAGGCAGGGAAACCAATGATCTGGTTTCCAAAGAGGCCGAAATTGAAAAAATCATCAAAAAGATCAACGATGATTTTGTGGCCAAGAATTTTGTGGAAGCCATTAAACACATGGAAATGCGAACGCAAAAAAGTTCCAATCCCGTGGTAAGGTTGCTGATAAACATAAAGGAATATAACGATGAAAACAGCTTGATTTTGGGCGAAACCAATCTTTTTACCACTTCGCAAAGCGGTAGCAAAAACCAAAAAGCCGTGGATTTGCTAAAACAGTTGATAAAAGAATTGGAACGCTACAAAAGCTCGACGCTTAGCCTATCGGAATCTTTCGATTTGCAGTTCAGGATTGTAGAAAACGACAACGATTCCGGTTGGGTAGAAAAACTGGCACACGTGGGAAGCGAAGGCACCGATGTTTTGGTAAAAGCGATGATCAATATTTTGTTGCTGAATGTGTTCAAAGAAACCGCATCCAAAAAGTTCAAGGAATTCAAGCTGCATTGTATGATGGACGAAATAGGAAGGTTGCACCCGAACAATGTACGCGGCATTTTGCGTTTCGCCAACGAGCGAAATATTATGCTCATCAACGGTTCGCCCACCAGCCAAAGCGCAACCGATTATAAATACACCTACAAACTGGCCAAGCAACAATCTAAATCGGATTCCAAGAAATATATTACCAAAATCAACCGACTGGTAAAAGTAAACGCAAAAGTATTAAATGGATGAAACTGACCTTGAAAACAGCCAGAATATTGGTGCGATTAATAGAAGGCGAGACCCTTGCGGCAAGTTTGGCCAAAAGCAAATTGATGGAAAATTTGATTGCCGAAAACATTATTTACCGAAAGGGAAAACACCGCAAAACGCTTAGCTTGCTAAGCGAATCAAGTTTGCATATTTATTTGGCGAATCAGCTGCAAATAAACGATTTGAGGAACTATATTTTAGCGTTGGAAAATGAAAAATCCAGCAGGGCAGAATTTGTAAAACTCACGACAGATTCAAAAGATTCAAAAGAACGGGTTTTTAAAGGCTTTATGGTAAATAGTTATAACAGCATAAATACAGAACTGAACCAACAAAAATTAAAGCTTGAACCGGCGGTTGGCAGCTTTGTATTTATCTATGCTTATGAAAATTTTAAAATCCCTACAGATGTAACTGTAATTGGAGTTGAAAACGCTAAAAACTTTAGCCAGATTCATCAACAAAAATATCTTTTTAAAGCATTAAATCCGCTTTTTGTATCCCGCTATCCGCAAAACCAAAACAAGGATTTTATTAGGTGGATGCAAACTATCCCCAACAAATATTTACATTTCGGCGATTTTGATTTGGCGGGAATCGGAATTTATTTAAACGAATATAAAAAGTATTTAGGAGAAAAAGCCGGTTTTTTTGTTCCAGGGAATATCCAAAAAATATTGGCAGAAAACGGAAACAGAAAACGCTATGATAACCAGCGACCAACTTTTAAGCAAGAGCAAATAGAAGAAGAAGATTTAAAAGAATTGCTGCGGTTAATTCATTTTGAAAAGAAAGGTTTGGATCAGGAGTATTTTATATAGAGCTTAAACAATTAATGTATTATTGGGAAATCTCTAAATCGTTTTAAGAAAACTAAGTTTAAGCGTTAAAGTAATTGCAATTAGTAAAATCTTAGCAAGCTTTAAAAAGTATTTCCCTGTTATTTGTAAAAAAAAGTAATGGAAAGAAATATTTTAATTTGTATAGCGACTATTTTATTAACCGGCCTAATAGGTTTCTATCCGGGTATGCAGTTTGATGGTATTGGCATTATTAGGGTAATGTTTGTAATAGCTGTAGACCTTTTGATAGTTTCTTATTTATATAAACTTTTTTTCTCTTCAGAAGAGGAAGCACAACCGGTAAAAGTTAGGAAAAATAATAAAGATAACTTTCAAAAATAATTTTAAAGCATAGTATCTTTGCAGCTAAATTCTCTTAAAATGAATCGGTTAGCTATAAAACTTGTATTATTTTTAATTTTTTCTATTCCTTTTGCGGTGCTTGGTCAAAATGATGTGGTTTTTCAAGAAAACATAAAAACCTATCGCGACAGTGTAAACCAATCTTTTAAAGATGCGGAAACATCGCCACTTAAGAAAAAAGATAGAAAAGCCTTTACGGAATTAAATTTTTTTAAGCCTGACACGGCATATCAAGTAAGAGCAAAATTTGTGCGCACTCCGGCCGAAAATCCGTTTGCAATGCCAACCACCACACAACGCGAAGCAATGTATGTAAAATATGGCGAAGTGCATTTTACCTTAGAAGGAAAAGATTTAAAATTAAACGTGTACCAAAACGAACGTCTGCTAAGCGAACCGGAATATGTCAACTATTTATTTATTCCGTTTACAGATGCCAGCAATGGTAAAACCACTTATGGCGGCGGACGTTATTTAGATTTTAAAATTCCAAAAAGTGAAAATGTAATGTTAGACTTTAATAAAGCATATAATCCCTATTGTGCTTACAATCCGCGTTATTCTTGTCCAATTCCACCCGCAGAAAACAATTTGGAAGTAGCCATAAAAGCCGGTGTAAAAAAGTTTGAGATCTCTTCTTCTAACGAAGATTAATTTGCATTAACCACATTGCAAAAAACACAGCTACTATACTTAATAGAACGCTACTAAGCGTATAAATGAAAAATTCTAAAATTGCACCGCTTTTTAAAAGTTCTAAATTTTCGAAAGCAAAGCTTGAGAAGGTGGTAAAACCACCACAAAATCCAATTGCCAATAAAAAGCCAAGATTATCGTAATAATCACCGGTTTTGTTGGCAAGATAGGCCAAGACCAAACCAATAATAAAACTTCCTAAAACGTTTACGCCAAAAGTTCCGTACGGAATTGTAACTCCTGAAGATTGTATAGATTTACTTACTAAAAAGCGGGCAACGCTGCCAAAACCTCCTCCTACAAAAATCAAGAAAAGAATTTTCATAAATTAAAAAGTTCTGAGCTAGAGGCTGTTTCGTTTTCTACTTCTTTAACAGGTATATAAATTTCGGTAACCCAATTTGCCGGGTTTACCTCTGTGCGGCTATCGGTTACAAATACTACAAAAGTTTGGGCGTTGTTCAATTTCTTCAAACTGTTGTTTTTTATATAATTCTCGGCGGTTTGCCAAGCTTCTTCCATATTGTTATAATTTCCTTTAAGGGTGGTTTTTAAAACTTTTTTGCTTTCCATAAAGCCATTTAAAACATCGCTGTCTGCCGGAGTTACAACTTTATTAGACGTAGGTATACCGGCCGAAATAATTACCGTGCCGCTACTTTCATTAATTTCGTTGTACAATAAAAAAGGAGAACCGCTTTTTTGAATGTTGTTTTCTTCCATAAAGTTAGCCACACGCGGATACATTTCTAGCATTTTTTTACGCAAAACTTCCGGTTGGTTGCGCGCTGCATTGGTTAAATACATATAAAAACCCCCGCTATGCTGGGTAACGCCATCTACATTTATACTGTACACAGCCATTTTTCCTTGTACTTGTTTCTCTAATTTATTTAAACTTTGCGTGAAAGCCACTTCTAGTTTTTGGCTAAAAGTACTGTCTTGTAGCAATTGCATAGCTTTTTCCGTAAAGCCGCGCTCGCCACTAATAGTATAATGTAAATTTGTTCCTGTAGCAGATGCTTCTATTTTCCAATTTATAGTATTCTTGTTGGGGGCCGAAGATTTGTTTACCACCAGTTTTTGCGTTAAAGAATCTGTTGGGTAAACGGCTACATTTTGCAAACTGCCATCTAAGTTATTGGTGCCGGTCCAACTCATTTTGGCATCTTGGCCTTTAATAATTTCTTCGTATGTAATGCCAACTTCAGATTTGTTTTCTAACCAAACAGCCCAATCTTCCCAATTTTGTAGCTGGTTTATCTGATTAAAAACCATCTCGGGCGGGGCAGCAATTGTTTTTTGCTTTTCTATGCGATAATTACCTTCTAGAGTGGCAATGTAAATAGAGCCACCAATAATAACAATTAACAATAAAAAGAAAACGTACTTAAAGATTTTCATAGACTGCTGCTTTACTTTATTTAGCTAAGATACGTAATTTAGAAAATGTTAATTGTTACATTTGTAAAAATCCTTTAATAATTCTTGAAAAAATGAAATTAAACTATCTATCGCTCGCTTTAGTTGGGGTGCTAAGTTTTTATTCGTGTAAAAACCAACCGGATGCTACAGAAGAGCAAAAAACAGAGCAAACCGAAGCTACAAAAGAAACAGACTCTAGCTTTCATTATAATGTAGACCAGTTTGCAGATATTAAAATACTACGTTACCAAATCCCGGGTTGGGACCAGCTTTCGCTGAAAAAACAAAAATTAGCTTATTACTTGGTGCAAGCCGGCTTAGAAGGTCGCGACATTATCTGGGATCAGAATTATAAACATAACCTTAAGATTAGAAAGGCTTTAGAAAATGTTTACACCAATTACGAAGGCGATAAAAATGCTGAAGATTGGAAAAATTTTGAAACCTATCTTAAACGCGTATGGTTCTCTAACGGTATTCACCATCATTATTCTAATGTTAAAATAAAACCAGATTTTGATAAAGCCTATTTAGAAGAATTGCTTAGCGCTACCAATACTACTTTAGAAGACGAAGCTTTAGAAGTTATCTTTAACGATAAAGACGCCAAAAAGGTAAACTTAGAAGAAGCAAAAGGCTTGGTAAAAGGTTCTGCTACCAATTTTTATGGCGAAAATGTTACCGCCGAAGATGTAGATGCGTTCTACGCGAAAAAAGAATCGCCTAATCCTAATAAGCCTTTATCTTTTGGTTTAAACTCAAAATTGGTAAAAGAAAATGGCGAATTAAAAGAGAAAGTTTGGAAAAGCGGTGGAATGTACGGTAGCGCAATAGATGAAATTATAAAATGGTTAGAAAAAGCTAAAACAGTTGCAGAAAACGAGCAGCAAGCAAAAGCTCTAGGCTTACTTATAAAATATTATCAAACCGGCGATTTACAAACTTGGGACGATTATAATGTGGCTTGGGTAGAAGCTACAAAAGGAGATGTAGATTATATTAATGGTTTTATAGAAGTATATAACGACCCAAAAGGTTACCGCGGTTCTTACGAAAATATCGTACAATTAAAAGATTTTGATATGTCTCAAAAAATGAAAGTTTTTGAAGACAACGTACAATGGTTTGAAGACAACTCCCCAATAATGGATTCGCATAAAAAGAAAAACGTGGTTGGCGTTACCTATAAAACGGTAAATGTTGCCGGAGAAGCCGGAGATGCATCGCCAAGCACGCCAATTGGAGTAAATTTACCCAATGCAGACTGGATTAGACAAGCACACGGCAGTAAATCTGTTTCTTTAGGGAATATTATAAACGCCTATAGCCAAGCCGGTGGTTCAGAAAAACTACATGAGTTTGCACACGATAAAGAAGAAATAGAACTTTCTGAAAAGTATGGCGAAAAAGCAGACAAACTGCACACCGCTTTACACGAAGTAGTAGGTCACGCATCTGGTAAAGTAAACAAAGGCGTTGGGCAAACCAAAGAAACCCTAAAAAGTTATGCTGCTACTTTAGAAGAAGGTAGGGCAGATTTGGTTGGTTTGTATTATTTAATGGACCCGAAATTAGAAGAATTGGGCTTAACCGATAACGCAGAAAATTTAGGAAAAGCCGCCTATAACGATTATATTAGAAATGGCTTGATTACTCAATTGGTTCGTATAGAACCCGGCCAAGATATTGAAGAAGCGCATATGCGCAATCGCCAGTGGGTTAGTGCTTGGGTTTTTGAAAAAGGAAAAGAAGAGAATGTAATTGTAAAAGAAGAAAAAGACGGTAAAGTTTATTACGATATTAAAGATTATAAACGTTTGCGCGAACTTTTTGGCGAATTACTGCGCGAAACCCAACGCATAAAGTCAGAAGGCGATTATGAAGCGGCTAAGAATCTGGTAGAAAACTACGGCGTAAAAGTAGACCAAGATTTACACCAACAAATCTTAAAACGAAACGAAGCTTTTAAATCTGCTCCGTACAGCGGATTTGTAAACCCTGTTTTGGTTGCCGAAAAAGATGATAACGGAGAAATCACCGGTATTAAAGTAACCCAACCTGAAAGTTTTAAAAGTCAGATGTTAGAATATTCAAAAGAATATAGCAACTTACCGGAAGAAAATTAATCGGATTAAGCTTGTACTAGTTTAAAAAGAGTTGTTTTAAAACAGCTCTTTTTTTATGCTAACTTTTTAAAATAAACTGTATTTATGCACTTAGCGTGGAAAGTAACTGTTTTTAAATAATAATTTCTACGTGAAATAAATTATAGATAAGTTTTACGTATAAAGCGATTATTCTATCACCAATTTCTTTATCGCTACACTATTTGCAGTTTCTATTTTTACCATATAAATTCCCTTTACCAAGCCGGCAACACTATAAGTTTCTTGTTTGGTAAAGGTTTTTAAAAGTTTGCCTTGTAAGTTAAAAAGCTCTATTGTTTTTACCGGGTTTTGTAAATTGCTTATAGAAAAATAATGCTTACTTGGGTTAGGGTAAAGGTTTATCTTTTCTGCTGTAAAATTGGACACGCTCAAATTACAATTGGCAGAGAAAGAACAATTCTCCGAGACATACCAATTAGCATAAATGCCTTGCCCATTTTCTGCCTGGGTAGGATTGCTAACTTGTACACAAACTTCGGGAAAACCCGGATAACCGCTATCTATGTCTATTATAAGATTGTTTAAAGAAATGTCACTTCCCTGTAAATCAATAAATTGTATGGCCCAATTATAGTTAATAGTTATTTCTTCTAAATTTGGGTTATTAATTAAGATCAGTTTATTGATATCAACGGTTATATTATCTTCATTTCCGTTCATTATAAGGTTTCTCAAACTTGGTACATTACTCAGATCTAAAAAAGAAGGATATTCTTGATCGCCAACCAATGGATTGCCCGAGATATTTAAATCTTCTAAGGCTGTAAAATCCTCAATGCCGGTAAGATCAGAAATGTTGGCGCCAGCTATTTGTAAAACGCTTACTTCAGCAATATCGCTGGTAAGAACTTGGCCGTTTATGATGCCATCACTATCAACATTCAAATCGATTAATTCTTGCTCAAAATTGGCATCGGGAATTTGGGTAATTTGGGCTTGGCCTAAAGAAAATGCCAAGAAACTGGTTAAAAGTAGTAAGTTTTTCATTATTTATTGTATTTATTGTTCTATAAGTAAGTTTTTACTATCTATTATTTCATTATTAACAATTAAGCTTATTACATATAGGCCAGGTAAATAATTATTTATTGCTATGGTACTTTGTTCTGAATTTTGAATCTCATAAAGATTATTGTAATTGCCGCTTAATGGTACAATACTTAGATACGCGTTAACCGTGTGAGGCAGTAAATAAGTTATATCTATTTGATTGGAAGCTGGATTTGGCGAAATGGTCTTTATACCAAATACATTTTCAACCGTAACTGTGTCATAATCTTTGTATTTATCTGATTGGGCAATAACCTCTAATTTATATTCTGGAGATGTAGAGTTTACTATTAATTCTGATCCCGTACTTAATAAATTGCCATCTAGGTCGTACCAATTATAAATTGCTGGTTCGCCAATATCGGTAGCTGTAAGTGTAGTATTGTTTTTTTCTGCTACTGCCATAAAGAGTTTGCGGGCCTCGCGCTGTACTAAAAAACTTTCGGTCCCAATTACAGAATTATTTTCCATATCACGCTGCAGGATATGATAGGCATAATTATCCCGTGAAACTTTTCTGGTTAAAAAATAAAAATTAATACTTAAGGTACTCCACTCATGAGGAGCATAGGTAAGATTTTTTAATTTGGCATTATTATCTGTAATGTACAATTTTTTTTGTGCTTCGTTTATAAGCCTAATATTTTCAGATTGTCTGCCCCCTTGGTCCCATTTGTTCCAAGTATCATTGTCAAGGTTAACTATTACCTCTGCTTCTTTCCAAATTTCGCCTTCCGTCGCATTATCCAAATTTTTAAATTCAAGGGTAAAACTGCGTGTTTTTTTTTGGCTTAGTAAATTGCCAATAGCTATTTTACCCCCTGGTGTTAAGGTAGGTTCTACAGAAACTTTATCTATAGTGACATTTTTGGCAACAACATTATTATTTTTATATACCATATTGCCTTGTCCTGCTGGAGAAGCCATAGGGTCTTCTTCCGATAAAATACGGGTCAATAAACAAAAATGCCAAGGATTATTATCGCCAATTCCCTCGTAATCATCTGGATTGGGCGGATACCATTCAAATGAAAAAACACCTGATTCCCCCGCATTAATATTAGTAATGTTTTGTTCACTAACAGGCCCTCCCATTACTACAGGATTGGTTATTTCTCCGTTGTAAGCAGACCAACCTCCTGTATTGGCTTTTGCCCAATGTAGCATTAAAGACGCATTACCATTAAAATTTTGGCAACCCTTATTATGAATTCTAACATACACAAATACTGGCGTGTTCTCTTGGTATATAGGGTTTTCGTGTTCTTGATTAATCAACCCATCGTTTTGATTTCGCACCCAAATGTCTGGACTGCGCCATAAAACCTCGCCAGAGTGGATATCTGGTTCTGCACCTATGTCATCTATTGTATTTTGGGAATACAAATCTGTTGGGAACTCAGCCAAGGCATTTTGTATGTATGTATAATTATTTAAATCTGGATTATTCCCTTCAATCGAATTCTGCATTCGCAAGCCTTGTTCAGCCGTAAAAGAATCCATACAATCTGCAAGACTATTGGTCATAAAATTGCGAACTTCATTTTCTGTTATTATATAAGGCGTGCCTTCACAATCTTTAAACATATCGGAGTTTGGGCGTACCGCGCCAATATAACTACACGTTTCCGGATCTATATAAGCGTAATGCTTTATACCGCTAGTTTTAATATAACTGATTTCTCCGGTGGTAAAACCATAGTCTAATAAAGCTTGTTCAATAGCAATGGCATCGGGATGGTTTATAAAACCATTTTCGTTTGTTAAGATTGCTCTTGCGGCGGGTGGAGAATAGCCTATCAGTTGAAGTGCTTTTACACCATATTCTCTCTGTTCCCACACAAAGTCAGGGGTTGGGTAAGTATCTGTAATTTTATCACCATGGCTGTTGGCATTATAGTTCGGGTCGTTGGGGTCTCGGGTAACATGTTCACAATTACTGTATTCCCACGTGTCATGAATATGGTATAAACCTAAAAAATGTCCTATCTCGTGTACAAAAGTTTTGCTGTATAAGTCATTT
The DNA here is from genome assembly GCA_947494545.1 of uncultured Mesonia sp. Lineage (GTDB taxonomy): Bacteria > Bacteroidota > Bacteroidia > Flavobacteriales > Flavobacteriaceae > Mesonia. The sequence continues at coordinate 82,150 of CANLVH010000008.1, forward strand.
CTAAAGTTCCACTTACTTACAGCGATACCTTTTTTACGCTTTATTCCCGAAGCAAAAGTGAATTTATATAAAAAAACATTAATAGCATTATCGTCATATTTGCCAATATTCTGGGCGAGAGATATAAGGTTATCTATAGAATAAGGACTAGTGTGTTCATACATAGTATTTCTAATAGTATCATAACTTTTAAGATTAAAACAAATATTGAACTCACTAAAAGCATCATTAAGGTCTTCATGAGCTCTTTTAACTTCTTCCATAGAAGTATAAGGCCAAGAGGTGCCATCGTCTTTAACTATTTGCAGATAATTAATATTAAAAGTTTTCTGGGAAAAGTTATTTATATTGGTTTGGTTTAACTGATTTGGTAAATAATTGAGACTGGGACTGTTGTTGGCAGGTGTGGCGCAAATATCTAATCTTTGATTAACTTGTTGCGAAAAAGCAGTAAGTGGATTAAATAAAAATACAATTATTAATAAGAAAAAATTAGCAATTACGGAATAAAGAGTAGTTTTTTTCATGAAGCATAGTATTTAGTTGTATGTAAATCTATAAAAAAAAACTTAAAAAAAACTAAATTATATATATTTTTTATTAATTTATTTGATAATATGCAATATATCTCAGTCGGAAGAAGAAAAAAATAGTTAAAAGCGAGTAAAAATTTATCGCGATTATTTTCCGTAAAGGGAAAAAATCACATTCCGGTCCTAATTGCTTCCACCGGGTCTAAACGCGAGGCAGAAATAGCCGGAATTATACCGGAGATCAAACCAATGGCAATAGAAACACTCATTCCTAAAACAATATTGGTAAAGGAGAGCACAAACTCAAAATCGCCGGTAAAACTCGATGCCAGCAAACTTACAAGCCAAACCATAATTAAGCCAATTATGCCGCCAAAAAAGGCTAGAATAATAGCTTCAAACAAAAATTGAAAAAGGATAAATTTATTTTTCGCTCCCAAAGATTTTTGAATACCTATTAAATTTGTACGTTCTTTTACCGAAACAAACATAATATTAGCAATCCCAAAACCACCCACCAAAAGCGAAAATCCGCTAATAATCAATCCCATCATATTGAGTTGTCCAGTAATATTATCAATAAAATCAGTAAAGCCTTTTAATTGATTAATAAAAAAATTATTTACGGTATTTGGCTTTAAACCGCGATATAGACGCAAACTCTGTTCTATAGAAGCAATATAAGCCGCGTTGTCTACATCTTTTTCGGGTTTGATAACAATCTGCGGAAAAGCATTTTTGTTGTTATCGCCATAAATGCGCCTAACCAAATTTACCGGCACAAAAACAGCGCCGTCTTTAGAAGGACCAAAAAAGCTGGTGCCTTCTTTTTCTAAAACGCCAATTACACTAAATTTTCTGCCGTACAAACGTACTTTCTTGCCAATAGGATTTAAGTTTTCAAAAAGGTTTTCTGCAACCTCGTGCCCCAAAACAATTACCGGCGAGCCGCTGTACGATTCTGCTTCGTTAAAAAAACGACCTTCTTCTAATTGTAAAGCTTCAATAGAATAATAATCGCTGGTAACCGCATTTATAGAAACGTCTGCAACTTGCTTGCCGGCATAATTTATGGGCTCTGCCGAGACATTTAGCGTATAACTTACCGCCTCTGTATTGGGAAGGTTTTTCTTTAAATGCTGAAACTCTTCATAATTTACATCCGGAAATTGTTTGCGTTTCCATTGCGGAATTTCGGTTGGGCCAAAAGAAAAGCGCGTAACAATTATCGTGCTGTTGTCTAAGCTGCTTAAGTTTCCGGTAACTTCTTTTTCAAGCGAATCTACTGCTGCCAAAACACCAATTATCGAGAAAATACCTATGGTAACGCCAAGTAAAGATAAAAAAGTTCTTAATTTGTTATTTCTCAACGCATTGATTGCGAAGAATAAACTTTCTTTTAGGATGCGAAAATAAATCAGCATAAAAAACGAATAGGTTGCAGAATTTAAGTGGTTAAAGATAAGACGTTCGTCAGCAAAACTTGTTACAAAAATAGTTTTTTTCTTAGCTTAGAAAGAAAAGAGACTTTAATTTTAAAGTTTCTTTTCTATGTTTTTATATCCTTCAAATCTTTCAAATAATTTAAAGAACTTAACGTATAAATAATACTTAAAATAGTAATTTTGCAAGCGCAAACAACACAACCTCATGAACACAGCAAAAAATATAAAATCGGCGTTAATATCTGTCTTTCATAAAGATGGTTTAGAGCCAATTGTAAAAAAATTAGATCAACTTGGTGTACAAATTTACTCTACCGGTGGTACTGAAAGTTTTATAAAAAAATTAGGAATACCAGTTACCGCAGTAGAAGACGTAACTTCTTATCCTTCTATTCTTGGCGGAAGGGTAAAAACCTTGCATCCAAAAGTTTTTGGTGGTATTTTAAACAGACAAGAGCACGAAGGCGATGTAAAAGAAATGCAAGACTACGAAATACCACAAATAGATTTGGTGGTGGTAGATTTATATCCGTTTGAGAAAACAGTAGCTTCGGGTGCTAGCGAACAAGATATTGTAGAAAAAATAGACATAGGCGGCATTTCGTTAATTAGGGCAGCTGCCAAAAATTTTAAAGATGTACTTTGTGTTTCTTCGGTAAACGATTATGACGAAGTTTTAACGTTACTGAATAAAAACGAAGGCGCAATTTCTTTAGAAGATAGAAAACGTTTCGCCGCAAAGGCTTTTCAAGTTTCTTCGCATTACGACACGGCTATTTTTAATTATTTTAACGAAGAAGAAAATAGTTTCAAACAAAGTTTTGAAACCGGCAAAGAATTACGCTATGGCGAAAATCCGCATCAAAAAGGCTTTTTCTATGGCGATTTTGACAAGGTTTTTGACAAATTACACGGTAAAGAATTATCGTACAACAATTTGTTAGATGTAGATGCGGCGGTAAATTTAATGGCAGAGTTTAAAGATGAAGCACCAACTTTTGCTATCTTAAAACATAACAATGCTTGCGGTTTGGCACAGCGCGAAACGGTTTTAGAAGCTTATAAAGATGCGCTTGCCGGCGATCCGGTTTCGGCATTTGGTGGCATTTTAATTTGCAACACCAAAATAGACAAAGCCACCGCAGAAGAAATACATCAACTTTTTTGCGAAGTGGTTATTGCACCAAGTTTTGAAGACGAAGCTTTAGACATTTTAAAAGGAAAGAAAAACCGTATTGTCTTAGTACAAAAACAATTTTCGTTTGCCGGACAGCAGGTAAGAACTTGCTTAAACGGCGTTTTGGTACAAGATAAAGATGCCAAAACAGACGCGAAAGAAGATTTACAAGAAGTGACAGATACCAAACCTACTTCCATGCAAAACGAAGATCTACTTTTTGCTTCTAAAATTTGCAAGCATACCAAATCTAACACTATTGTTTTGGCAAAAAACAAACAGCTTTGCGCCAGTGGTACCGGGCAAACTTCGCGCGTAGACGCACTAAGACAAGCTATTAATAAAGCAAAATCGTTTAAATTTGATTTGGAAGGAGCAGTAATGGCAAGCGATGCCTTTTTTCCGTTTCCGGATTGCGTAGAAATAGCAGACCAAGCCGGTATAAAAGCGGTAATACAACCCGGTGGTTCAATAAAAGATAAATTAAGTATAGATTATTGCAATAAAAACAATATTTCTATGGTTATGACTGGTACGCGTCATTTTAAACATTAATTTTATACATTTACAAAACACCGTAGACCGGGAAACAACTTATTAATATTTTATGGGATTTTTTGATTTTCTAACCGAAGATATCGCGATAGATTTAGGTACTGCAAATACCTTGGTTATACATAATGATAAAGTGGTGGTAGACAGCCCGTCTATTGTTGCTAGAGATCGCACGACCGGCAAAATAATTGCTGCAGGAAAACAAGCAGCGATGATGCAAGGTAAAACCCATGAAAATATAAAGACTGTAAGGCCTTTAAAAGATGGCGTAATTGCAGATTTTGATGCGAGTGAGCAAATGCTTACGCGTTTTATAAAAGAAATACCGGCTTTAAAAAAGCGACTTTTTACTCCGGCTTTACGGATGGTAATTTGTATTCCTTCCGGTATAACCGAAGTAGAAATGCGTGCGGTAAAAGAAAGCGCAGAAAGGGTTAACGGGAAAGAAGTTTATCTTATTCACGAACCAATGGCCGCAGCAATTGGTATTGGCGTAGATATTATGCAGCCAAAAGGTAATATGATTGTAGATATTGGTGGTGGTACCACAGAAATTGCAGTAATTGCCCTTGGCGGAATTGTTTGCGATAAATCGGTTAAAATTGCGGGAGACGTTTTTACCAACGATATTGTTTATTATATGCGTACCCAGCACAACTTATATGTTGGAGAACGCACTGCCGAAAAAATTAAAATTCAGATTGGTGCCGCTACCGAAGATATAGAAGTACCACCCGAAGAAATGAATGTGCAAGGTAGAGATTTGCTTACCGGAAAACCAAAACAGGTAAACATTACCTATCGTGAAATTGCCAAGGCTTTAGACAAGTCTATTTTACGTATTGAAGATGCCGTGATGGAAACTTTATCACAAACGCCACCAGAATTGGCAGCAGATATTTATAATACCGGTGTTTATTTGGCCGGCGGCGGTTCTATGTTGCGTGGTTTAGATAAACGTTTGTCGCAAAAAACAGATTTGCCGGTTTACATTGCCGAAGATCCGTTAAGAGCAGTGGTGCGCGGTACAGGAATAACCTTAAAAACCATTAATAAGTTTAAAGGGGTACTTATTAAATAGAAGATAGATTGATTTATGCAGCAAATTCTTGATTTTCTTATTCGTTATAAGAATACCATTCTGTTTTTATTGCTATTTAGTTTATCGTTCTTTTTTACTGTACAATCCCATTCTTACCATAAAAGTAAAGTTATTGGTTCTACCAATTTTTTAATGGGTGGTATTTACACCTGGACCAACAATGTAGACGAGTATTTTAATTTAAAAGAATACAACGCTCGCTTAGTAGAAGAGAATAAAGTTTTACGAGAGCAGCTTGCAGAAATGTCTGCACACGAAATAGATACTATTTTTAAAGATACTTCTAGTTTTGCAGATCCTTATACATTTAGAGCTGCCAAGGTTTTGCGCAACCAATATTCTAAATTAGATAATTACTTACTAATCAATAAAGGTAAAAATGATTCTATTGCCGAAGATTATGGCGTAATTACGTCTAAAGGGATTGTTGGTATTGTAGAAGAAACAAGTGGTAATTTTTCTAGAATAATCTCCATTCTTAATACTAACGCCGCCATAAATGTGCAACTTAAGAAAAGCAATCATTTTGGTACTTTAATATGGAACGGAAAAAACCCAAACCTTGTACAACTTATTGATGTGCCGCGTTTGGCACCCGTAAAAAAAGGCGATACAATAATTACTAACGGTAGGTCGTTAATTTTCCCTAAAGGAATTCCGGTTGGAGTAATTCAAGATTTTGAGTTAGACCAAAACGAGAGTTATTATACAATAGATATTCAATTGTTTAACGATATGACCAATATTGGCTATGTGTATATTATAGAAAACAACAACAAAAAAGAACTGCAAGAATTATTAGATAAAAATGAATAAACTATTGCTCTCTAACATAGCACGTTTTATAATTTTGGTATTGGTACAAGTTATTTTGTTGAGCAATATTAATTTCTTAGGATACATTAATCCGTACCTTTATATGCTATTTGTGCTTTTACTGCCGTTCAATTTAAACCAAATGGCGGTTTTGCTTCTTAGTTTTCTTATTGGTATAACTATTGATGCTTTTCAAGATACCGGTGGTATACATGCAGCAGCTTGTTTGGTAATAGCTTACATACGCCCTTTAATTTTAAAATTTTCGTTTGGAGTAAGTTATGAACACGAAACCATCAAATTCTATAAAACCCCGATTTCGCAAAGAATAGGTTACATTATAATTTTGGTTTTAATCCATCATTTGGTGTTATTTAGTTTAGAAGTCTTTAATTTTTCTTACTTTATGTTGGTACTGCAAAAGACTTTATATTCGGGTATCTTTACTGTTTTATTAATTTTATTGGTAACTGCTTTCTTTCAGAAAAAAAAATAAATGCGAAAAATCTTACCTTTCTTACTGGTGGTCCTTACCGGTCTTCTGCTTTTAGGTCGGTTGCTTTATTTGCAGGTCATAGACGACTCGTTTATGGTGCTTTCGCAGAATAATGCCATCAAAATTGAATACGATTATCCACAGCGCGGTTATATTTTTGATCGCAACGATAAATTATTGGTTTCCAACCAACCTTCTTATGATGTAATGGCAATACCACGCGAGGTAGAGCCTTTTGATACCTTAGAACTTTCTATACTATTAAGTGTTTCGCAAGAAGATTTGGCAAAGCAATTAGACAAAGCAAAAATTTACTCTCCGCGATTACCATCGGTTATTGTGCCGCAGCTTAGCAAAGAAGAATACGCCTATTTACAAGAGAAAATGCGTAAGTACAAAGGTTTTTATATTCAAAAACGCTCTTTACGGGATTATCAAGTAGACTTTGCCGCCAATGTTTTAGGATATATATCTGAAGCAAACACAGCAGAAATTGCCGAAAAACCCTATTACATTGCCGGAGATTTAATTGGAAGACAAGGCGTAGAAAAAGAATACGAAAAAATATTGCGCGGCAGAAAAGGCGTAAAGTACATTCAAAAAGACATTCATAACTTAGAATTAGGACCATATAAAGAAGGCCAATACGATACTTTACCGGTAAAAGGAAAAGATATAAACCTCACCATAGACGCAGAATTACAAGCCTATGGCGAAAAATTAATGAAAGGAAAATGGGGCGGCATTGTAGCCTTAGAACCTCAAACCGGCGAAATACTCAGTTTAATTACTGCTCCCGGTTACGACCCGGGTCTTTTGGTTGGCCGAAAACGCTCGCGTAATTTCAATAAACTTTGGTACGATACCATTGCCAAACCTTTATACGACCGTAGTTTACAAGCTATGTATCCGCCCGGCTCGCCTTTTAAAGCGTTAACGGGCTTAATTGCCCTTCAAGAAAATGTAATAGATACCAAAGAGAGAATAGATTGTCATTTAGGTTTTTCTTACGGTCGCGGCGGCAGAATGGCTTGCCATCCGCATAAAGCACCATTAAGCTTAACGCCCGCCATAGCCCATTCGTGTAATGCCTATTTTGGGAAAACCTATCGTAGAATTATAGAAAAATACGACTCTGCTCAAAAAGGGGTTAACGTGTGGCACGATCATTTAGCCAGTTTTGGTTTAGGAGATTATTTGGGTTATGATTTACCTTCGGGGCAACCGGGACGCATACCCGATGCAGAATATTATAACAAATGGTATCCTGCAAATCGTTGGCGCGCAACCTATATTATTTCTAACGGAATCGGCCAAGGAGAAGTAGCCACAACTCCTATACAATTGGCTAATATGACTGCTGCTATTGCTAATCGCGGTTGGTTTTATACGCCGCATATTTTAAAAGAAATAGACGGCAACCCGATAAAAGAAAAAAAATACACGCAAAAAAACTATACAACTATAGATGCAGAAAACTTCGATCCTATTATAGAAGGAATGTTTGGCGTTTACGAATACGGTACGGCAAGATTTCTTCAAGTGCCCGGGGTTGAGGTTTGCGGAAAAACCGGTACGGCAGAAAACTTTACCAAAATAGACGGTGAGCGGGTGCAACTTACAGACCACTCTATATTTGTAGCTTTTGCACCAAAAGACGACCCAAAAATTGCCATTGCCGTATTTGTAGAAAATGGTTATTGGGGTTCTAGATATGGTGGCAGAATTGCAAGTTTAATGATAGAAAAATACCTTAAAGGGGAAATTACTCGTACAGATTTAGAAAAATGGGTTTTAGAACACGATTTGATAGAAGAATATAAAAAACCATATTCTGGCGAACCTTTTAAAATCAACCAGTAAAAGATGAAGAGCAACGTTAAATTTGATTGGATTACAATTTTGCTTTTTTTAATCTTGGTGGTTTTTGGGTGGTTAAATATCTACTCCACTTCCTATACAGAAGCTGCTACCGGTATTTTTGATTTGTCGCATACATTTGGCAGACAGGCTTTATGGATTGTTTTAAGTCTCATTTTAGTGATTTTTATACTTTCGGTAGAAGCTAAATTTTACCAACGTTTTTCTAGCGTAATTTATCTGCTTTCCCTTTTATCGCTTGCCGGCTTGTTTGTTTTCGGTAAAACCATATCGGGTGCTACGGCTTGGTATGTTTTTGGACCGTTTAGTATACAACCTGGCGAGTTTGCTAAAGCTGCAACCGCTTTGGCATTAGCAAAATATTTGAGTGATATTCAAACCAACATTACTTCATTTAAACACCAGTTAGGTGCTTTTGCTGTTATTCTTTTGCCTACGCTTTTAATATTGCCACAACCAGACCCCGGTAGTGCAGTGGTCTATGCAGCCTTTTTCTTTCCCTTATATCGCGAAGGCTTGTCTGGCGGGTACTTATTGGTTGGTTTTAGCCTTGTCGCTTTATTTGTGTTAACCTTGGCTTTTGGAACGCTTTGGGTAAGTGTTGGGATAGTTGTTTTGTCGCTTTTAATTTTATTTTTCAACAGAAAAAAGAGAAAAAGGCACTTTTCTCGCTACTTTATAATTAGTGTTTTGGCAGTGTTATTCTCTTTTTCGGTAAATTATATATTTCATAGTATTTTTCAACAACATCACCGCGATAGGTTTAATTTGGTCTTAGGAAAAGAAGTAGACACAAAGGGTATTGGTTTTAATACCAACCAAAGCGAGATTGCAATTGGTAGCGGCGGTTGGACCGGAAAAGGCTTTATGCAAGGCACGCAAACTAAAGGTAATTTTGTACCGGAACAGCATACCGATTATATTTTTAGTACGGTAGGAGAAGAGTGGGGTTTTTTAGGTGCCGGCGGACTAATTGTATTGTTTGTTTGTCTGCTTCTGCGTTTAGCTTTTTTGGCAGAACGCCAGAAATCGCAATTTAGTAGAGTTTATGGTTATAGTGTTTTGGGTATACTTTTTATACATTTTGCAGTAAATATCGGGATGGTTATTGGTATTTTACCAACCGTAGGAATTCCGCTGCCATTTCTAAGTTATGGCGGTTCCAGTTTATGGGGTTTTACGTTGTTACTGTTTATTTTTATTCGTTTAGACGCCAGTCGTAAAGGCTATTCTACGCTGTAATTTAGATTATCCTTTCGTAGAAATAGCTTTTTCTAAGAATTTTTTATTCCCCAGTAAGAATAGCCTATTTTTGCTTTCCGTAAAGTTTTAAAATATGCCGGCGCACATAAAAGTTATTATTCCTGCTTATAACGAAGAAGATGCCATTGCGCAGGTAATAAATGATATTCCCGCTATTGCGGAAGAAATTATTGTGGTAAGCAACAACTCTACAGATGCTACCATACAAAATGCTCAAGCGGCCGGAGCTACGGTTTTAAAAGAGTTCCGCAAAGGTTACGGCTACGCTTGTTTGAAAGGTTTAAATTATATTGCGCAACAAGAAAAAAAGCCGGATATAATAGTTTTTTTAGATGGTGATTATAGCGATTATCCCGAAAAATTAACACGAATAGTACAACCAATACTAGAAAAAAATATAGATTTTGTGCTTGGCGCAAGAGTTAAAAGCTTACGCGAAAAAGGAGCAATGACGCAACCGCAAATCTTTGGAAATGCGCTAGCTACTTTCTTAATGCGTATTATTTTTAATGCTAATTTTACAGATTTAGGGCCGTTTAGGGCAATAAAATATCCTAAACTTTTACAATTGGAAATGCAGGATAAAACCTACGGATGGACGGTAGAAATGCAATTAAAAGTATTAAAACAAAATATGAGCTATACAGAAGTGCCCGTGCCCTATAGAAACCGGATTGGGGTTTCTAAAGTTTCCGGTACAATAAAAGGCGCGTTTATGGCCGGCGTTAAAATTTTAGGATGGATTTTTAAATACAGCTTTAAATAATGCAACTTTTTATTTTAATTCTATACCTGCTGGCCTTGCTTTTTGTTTTTTTCTATAGCTTGTCGCAATTGCAGTTGCTGTTTTATTTTTTAAAAGCGGGTAAAAGTTTGCATTACAAAAAAAAGAAAAACTTTACGGAAAGTGATAAAGATAATTTGCCTTTAGTTACCGTGCAATTGCCCATCTATAACGAAAAATTGGTTGTAGAGCGACTCTTAAAAAGAATTGCTCAATTAGAATATCCACAAGAAAAATTAGAAATTCAAGTTTTAGACGATTCTACCGATGCTTCCCTAGAAGTTACTAAAAAATTAGTAGCCAAGCTGCAAAAAGCAGGTCTAGACATTAAGCATATTCACCGTAAAGATCGTAAAGATTATAAAGCCGGGGCTTTGCGCGAAGCTTTAAAAACAGCAAAAGGAGAGTTTATAGCCATTTTTGATGCAGATTTTCTTATGCAAAAAGATTGGTTACTACAAACTTTACCGCATTTTGAAAAGGCCGAAATTGGCGTGGTACAAACCCGTTGGGGACATTTAAATAAAAATTATTCCTTACTCACAAAAATTCAAGCATTTGCTTTAGATTATCATTTTATCTTGGAGCAAGTTGGGCGTAATTTCGGAAAACACTTTATCAACTTTAACGGTACGGCCGGCATTTGGCGTAAAACCTGCATTTTAGATGCCGGCAACTGGCAAGGAGACACCCTAACCGAAGATTTAGATCTAAGCTACCGCGCGCAGTTAAAAAATTGGAAATTTATTTACCTGAAAAATGTAGTTAGTCCGGCGGAATTACCAATTACAATAACCGCCGCAAAATCGCAACAATTTAGATGGAATAAAGGTGCTGCAGAAAATTTTAAAAAGAATTTTTTGAAAATTGCGCGCAATTCCGGTATCTCTTGGCAAACCAAAATACAGAGCTTTTTTCATCTTTTAAACAGCTCGATGTTTTTGGCAGTATTTACTATAGCCGTATTAAGTTTGCCTGTTTTAGTCATTAAAAACCAGCATCCGGAGTGGCAATATCTCTATCTTTTTATGGCCGGTTTAGGCGTTAGTACTTTAATTTTTCTTGCTACCTATTGGGTAGCGTATTCAGCGGTTTATTCTAAGACGATTAAAACTTTTTCTAAGTTTTTAGGATTATTTCTTTCTTTTTTTACGGTAGCGGTTGGTCTTTCCCTACACAATAGTATCGCGGTTTTAGAAGGTTATCGTGGCAAACGTTCTGCCTTTATTCGTACGCCAAAATTTAATATTCAGAAAGGCTCAAAAAATATAAAAGTTGGTTCAAAAAGTCACGCAAAATTTACGTTTAGTCTTTTGTTAGAAATACTTCTAACTTTTTACTTTGCTTATGCTATTTATTTTGCTTTTGCATTACAGGATTTTAGTTTGTTGTTTTTTCACCTAATGTTATTTTTAGGTTTTGGCTTTGTAAGTTTACAATCTTTAAAAGCTAGAGGATGAACTTTTTTACAAAAATAAAGACGCATCAAAGCACTATTTTGTATAGTCTGGTTTCGGTGGTGATGTATTATATTTTTGCCTATCATTTACAGCGAGCAGATTTTGGTAGGTTATTCGCACTTTATGCGGCTTTGTTTATAATGGCCTATAAATTAATCGAATCTAATAAGCATAACCTCAATTTATTACTGGGGTTGGCCGTTGCATTTCGTTTACTGTTTTTATTTGCCACGCCCAATTTATCCCAAGATTTTTATAGGTTTATTTGGGATGGTAAACTTATTTTAAATGCATTTAATCCATACGAAACTACGCCACAGGATTGGTTAACGCGGCTAGATGTTTTAAAAGAAATTATCCCAAACTATAAAACCTTAATTAGCGGAATGGGAGATTTAAGCGCCGGGAATCCTACAAATTATCCGCCGTTTAGCCAAGCTGTTTATGCCATAACAGTTTGGTTTGGAGAAAACAGTATTTTTAAAACCTTAATAGCAATGCGTATGTTTACGCTTTTAGCGGAATTGGGTGTCTTTTATGTAGGAAGAAAAATTCTATTACAACTTAACTTACCACCAGAACGTATTTTTTGGTTTTTTCTTAACCCTTTTGTAATCATTGAGTTAACCGGCAATTTACATTTTGAAAGTTTACTTGTATTTTTCTTAGTGTTTAGCCTGTATTTCTTGTTTAAAAATAAATGGAAACTTGCAGCTTTTTTCTTTGCTCTTTCTGTCTTAACAAAGCTTTTTAGTTTACTGTTGTTGCCGTTATTTTTCTATTATTTTAGTAAAAAGAAAGGTTTAGGTTTCTATAAATTGCTAGGGTTTTACGCTCTTATTTTAATATTTACGGCCTTGGGATTTTTGCCTTTTTATAGCAAAGAATTCTTTTTTAACTTTACGGAAAGTATTGGTTTATGGTTTACTAGCTTTGAGTTTAACGCGAGCTTTTATTATGTTTTACGCGAAATTGGCTTCTACTTTACCGGTTATAATACGATTGGAGTTTTAGGAAAAATATTGCCAATTTTTTCTGTTATAAGCATTTTAGGTTTAAGCTTTTTACGTAAAAATTATCCCGAAAAAAACTTGCTTACCGGAATGTTATTTGCCTTTTGCGCTTATCTATTTTTCTCGACTACCGTACATCCCTGGTATTTAACTTTACCGTTATTGTTAAGCATTTTTACCCGCTATAGGTTTATGTTGGTATGGAGTTTCACCATAATTTTGAGCTACACAGCTTACACTGCTACAAAAACTACCGAAAATTTAGGTTTGATTTTTATAGAATACTTTCTGGTAATCGGGTTTCTATTTTTCGAAATCTATAAAAAGCCGCTAAAAAAGAGATTTTTACGATTTTGAGTTCAAGTAGCCTTCGCTTCTTCTTAAGCCGTTACTTTTCCGCTTGACGGCCAATATAAATATTCCGTAAATAAATTACAGAGCCGCCGGCGTGCGAAGCAAATAAAACCGGATCCTTACGAATAATAGCATAAAAAATTAATATTGCCGAACCAACCAAACTAATAACCCAGAAATTTATAGGCAAATCAGATTGTTGCTTGTTTTCTGCAATAACCCATTGGTAGATAAACCTGCCGGTATAAACAATTTGACCAATAACGCCAACGCTCATTAACCAAGTGGCAATGCCGGCATCTTCAGACTGGGTAAAGAGTAAAACAAAATCTACCGGAGATAAAATAATGGCATAAAGCGTGAAAATAATAGGAAAACCAATTACCAAAGCTTTCAAAAAAACAGAGCTTGCGCGCCATTTTTTCTGCAATTGCAAGTTTCTAATATAAACTACATAAATAATGGCTTGCCCAAGCATTATAGAAAAATCTTTGCGTAAATAACCGTAGATAAAAAAGATAATAGCCCCAATTAGACTTAATTTCCAGAATATTACCGGGGTTTTAAGCTTTTCTGCCTTTTCAGACTTAAACCACTGGATGATTATTCGGCTGGCAAAAAATAATTGAGCGGTAAACCCAATAGAATAAATCATCCAATCTTTCATACATTATGGTTTAGAAGTTTTTTTCTAATACTTACAGCATTCCTAAATTAATTACCTCTTGTTTGCTAAGGTGTCTAAAACGCCCGCGTGGCAAATCTTTTTTGGTTAAGCCGCCATAAACTACGCGGTCTAGTTTAACCACTTCGTAACCTAATTTTTTAAACATTTTTTGAACAATATGCGGTTTGGTACTTTTTAATTCTATACCAACTTGGCGTTTTGGTTGCTTTTCTACATAGCTTATATCGTCTACGATTACCTTTTGACCTTCTAGAATAACTTGGTTATCTCTAATGCTTTCTAAATCTTCTTGGTCTAAGTTACGGTTTAATTCTACGTGGTAAATTTGCCGAATTAATTTTTTGGTACTTCCCAAATTCTTCGACATTGTCCCGTCGTTTGTAAAAAGCAATAAACCGGTGGTGCTGGTGTCTAACCTGCCAACCGGGTCTAATTTAGATTTGCTGGCATTGGCAATCAAATCCATTACGGTACGGTTGTTTTTTTCTAAACTTCCGGTAACGTAAAATCCGCTGGGTTTGTTTAATAAAACATACTCTTTTTTCTCCGGATTAATCCTGCGACCGTCAAATTTCACTTCATCGGTAAGTTGCACTTTGTAACCCATTTCTGTAATAACCTCGCCGTTTACACGAACGCTGCCGGCTTTTATATAAATATCTGCATCACGTCTGCTGCAAATACCGGAGTTGGCTATATATTTATTTAGACGCATCCCGGCCTCGGGATTCTTAACTTGCTTGTCTACTTGTATTTTTTTGGAAGGCGTATTCTGCTTTTGGTTAGGCTTTCGCGACATCTTCTTTTTTCCTGGTTTGTTTGTTTTGCCCATAATTAAAATTTTTGCAAAGGTACAATATATTTAACGATAAGTGCTTATACCAAATTAACAATGTAATATCGTATTTAATCTGGTGTTTTTTTCCGTTGTAACGGAAGAAATCTGGCAGTACAATTATTTTTTTTATTTCTTTAAAAAATTCTGTTCAGCACCACGGCTGGGTCTATCAGTAAAATACTAAAAACCCCAATTACAATAATTAACTTTAGTAAATTATGCAGCAGCGTGTATTGTAATTTGGAAGTAGATTTCCATAAAAAAATAAGAAAAGTAATAAGCAAAGCAAAACTGAGTAAAAAATAATAATGCATATACCCAATAGGGAAATTGTCACTCACCAAAACTAGGGTGGGAATTAAAGCTAAAATCACCAAACTGCTAATTAACTTTTTGGTAAAGCCAATTCCGTAAACCACCGGAATGGTTTCGTAGTTATGGGTAAAATCTCCTTTTAAATTTTCAAGGTCTTTTACCACTTCTCTAATAGCAATAATTAGAAATAGAAAGGTAGCGTGAATAAAAATTACAAAATCAAAATTTTGATGGTAAACAAATACCACAAAAAACGGCGTAATGGCCAAAATAGAGGCAGAAATAGTGCCTATAAAAGCATATTTTTTTAGCTTATGCGAATACAACCAAAGAAAAAAAATAAAAACCGAAAAGAATATAACTGCTTTAAATGAAACATAACTGGCCAAAATAACCGATAGAAAATTAAGTGTAAAATATAAAGCTAATTTGGTTTTTTGGCTTACATAATTATCCAATAAAGTTTTGTGTGGCCGGTTAATCAGGTCTTTCTCTACATCGTAAAAATTATTTATTAAGTACCCCGAAGCTATAGCCAAAGCAGAAGCTACAACAATTAAAAATAAATTAGGGTCAAATAAAACCTCGCCAACCGGTTTTTGAGGAGCTAAAATATAGATAGATGCCAAGTATTGCGCCAGGCAAATAATTAGAATATTATAACCGCGTATTACAGAAAACAAGCTCGCAAACTTGAGCAGTAAAAGCTTGTTTTTGCGTGAGAGCATGAAAAAAAAGTTTAGAAATTGTAAACTACTTCCAGCTTGTAGTCTTTCAATGCTTTTTTAGCTTGGTCTAAATCTTCCGTAAAGCCTAAAATATAACCGCCACCACCAGAGCCACAAAGTTTTAGATAATAGTTGCCGGAGTCTATACCTTCTTTCCAAAGTTTATGAAATTGTTTTGGAATCATAGGTTTAAAGTTAGCCAAGACCACATTACTCAACTTTTTAATATTGCCGAAAAGCGATTTTACATCTCCTTTTAAAAAGTCGTCTACGCAAGCGTCTGTATGTTTTACAAACTTGTCTTTAAGCATATTTCTAAAGCCGTCTTGCTTCATATTTTCCATAAAAAGATTTACCATTGGCGCAGTTTCGCCAACGCTGCCGCTGTCTAATAAAAATACAGCACCTTTACCGCTATTGGTTTGCGACGGGATGCCGGCTGCCTCAATATTATCTTTAGAATTGATAAGAATTGGCAAACTCAAATAAGAATTTAACGGGTCTAACCCACTCGACTTTCCGTGAAAAAAGGACTCCATTTCACTAAAAATCGCTTTTAATTGTAAAAGTTTTTCTCTGCTTAAATTCTCTAAAACCGTTATTTTATCTTTAGCATATTTATCATAAATAGCCGCTACCAAAGCGCCGCTGCTACCAACCCCATAACCTTGCGGAATGCTGCTGTCAAAATACATGCCTTTCTCAATATCTGCTTGCAAGCTTTCTATGTCAAACTGCACCAAATCGGGATTGCTTTTTTGCAAATCCTGCAAATAATCTGCAAAACGTTTTAAGTTATTGTTAGATTTTTGGTTGGCATCAGATAGGTTCTCATCTACTTTTAACGCGCCATTATAAAAATTGTACGGAATAGAAAGTCCTTTAGAGTCTTTAATAATGCCGTATTCGCCAAAAAGTAAAATTTTAGAGTAAAATAATGGTCCTTTCATAGTCTTGGTTTCTAACGGAAAATTGTTGGCGTTATGCAAAATGTAATTGCTTGGCACCTTTTCCTACGTGGTCACAAATATACTGTTCCTTTTGACAATGTGCAACTAACTGGTTCTTAATGAAATCTAAAACTTTTGCCTCTTCTGCGGCCGGATACAGCAAATGAACGTTGGCTCCGGCGTCTAAAGTAAAGCAAAGTTTAGAGTTTTTTTCTTTACGGAATTGCCAAATCTTATGAATAATAGCCAAGGTATTTGGCTGCATTAAAATAAAATACGGACTGCTGGTCATCATCATAGCGTGCAAAGTCAAAGCTTCCGATTCTATCAAGTGAATAAACTTGTCTAAATTTCCACTTTCTAAAATTTCCAGTAATTTTTTGGTGTTAGAGAAAGCTTGCTCAAAACGCTGTTCCGCATACGGATGCTCTATCATTAAATTATGCCCCAAACTACTGCTTACGGTTTTTTGACCTTTATCTACCAATAAAACGGTGTCTTTATAGTTTTTAAAATTTTTGTGAATAGAACTTTCTACTTTAATTCCGTAAAGATTAGAACTATTTTCTATTACTTTGTGCTCGCCCCAAATTACAACTTCGCCTTGTAAACTTCTAGTAGCGCTACCCGAACCTAAACGTGCTAAAAAAGCTGCTTTTTGAGTAAAATAATCATTTTTAAGATTTGTATTTGCATCTTTTTCTATACTTAATAAACACAAAGCCAAAGCGCTCATTCCGCTAGCAGAAGATGCTATTCCGCTACTATGCGGAAAAGAATTATGCGTTTCTATACGAAAGCTATAATCTTTTAAAAACGGCAAATAGGGCAGAATCCGCTCAAAAAATACGGCTATTTTTGGTTCAAAATCTTTGGCGCGCTCGCCGTCTAAAAACACTTGAAAATCAAATTTCTCGGTGTTTTCTTTTTTCTGAAATTTTAAAGTGGTAGTGGTTTTACAATTGCTTAAAGTAAAACTAACCGATGGGTTTTTAGGCAACTGCTCGCCATATTTTCCCCAATATTTTACCAAAGCAATATTGCTGGGAGCTTCCCAAGTGTAGGCTCCTTTTTCTGGGTAAGATAAAGTAGTTGGCGGAATGAATTCTTTTTCGGTCATAGCGCGTTAAGATTTTTGCAAATATAAACTATCTAGAGAAGTTGGCATTTTTAAAAGCTGAAAAGCAAGTCAAATAAATGTTATGAAAAATAAAATTTTTACAAAAGCTGTAAAATACTTTATTAACTTACCACCAATTAACCAAAATCCTACTATTATGCTATCAAATTGGTTTGAAACCTCTACCACAGCAATTTTTGCTACTATAATTCATGCTGTTTTAGTATATATTGGTATAATTCTTTTTACCAGATTGATGGGAAAACGTAGTTTTTCTAAAATGTCCGGTTTCGATTTTGCAGGAACCATTGCCATTGGATCTTTGATTGCTACTACCATTACTTCAAAAAGCGTTGGTATTCTGCAAGGTTTAATAGCATTATTATCTTTATATACATTGCAATTTGTAATAGCAAGTTTAAGAAGATTTCCATCTTTCTCAAAAGCGGTAGACAACGAGCCTTTATACTTAATGAAAGGCACAGAAATACTGCACGAAAAC
Source organism: uncultured Mesonia sp. (assembly GCA_947494545.1). Classification (GTDB taxonomy): domain Bacteria; phylum Bacteroidota; class Bacteroidia; order Flavobacteriales; family Flavobacteriaceae; genus Mesonia. The sequence goes on from CANLVH010000008.1 coordinate 100,170, forward strand.
TTAAAAAAAGCCCAAGTTTCTGAAAACGATTTACGCGGAAAATTGCGGGAAGCTAACGTGATTAGGCTTAACCAAGTAAAAGCGGTAATCTTTGAAACAACAGGCGATGTATCTGTTTTGCACAGCGATGATACTTCTATAGAAATTGAAGATTTTATAGTATATGATGTAGAAGAAAAATAATTTTTTCTGTTAAACTTTACGGAAAACTGTTTTAAAATATCGCTAAAGCAAAAGATTTTAAGTAATTATTTGGCTATCTTTCTTTTGGAGAATAATTTAACGTATACTGGATTAACGATCAATGTGTTTTTGTAAGCCAAACTGAAATGAAAAACGCCTTTACTAGCGTTTCAAAGCAGCGCTTTGCAATCTTTTTCCTCAGTATAAGTTTTGGTTTGCGTTAAAAAATCTCGAAGCCTTGGAGAGATTTTAGTAAACCAAAACTGGTTTTCAGCTATGCTGAAAAATACCTTGGAAAAAGCGCCTTGTCTTTTGGCTTGGTTTATCATGAGCGCAGTCGAAGGATTTTCTCTTGTATCCGACGAGCAGAGCGAGAGGAATACAAAGCAAAGAAAATGAAAATAGGTTGTTTTAAATGACAGATATAATAAATGGTAAACTAGGTTTTTATAAAAATAAATCATTGATAGCGGAGTCGAGACGCTTGATTTTAAGTTTTTATTTTTTTTCTTCTCAATTACGGAAAAGTCAAAACCTAAGACTAGAAATAAAAACGGCTATACAAAATTGTAATAACTAAAGTTTTGCGTTATGGCGAAAGATTTTTTAAAAGAATATAGAAAAAAGCGCGATTTTGACCTTTCGGCGGAACCTTTTGGGGAAGAGAAAGACAAAAAGCAATCCGACAAACTAATTTTCGTTATTCAGAAACACGATGCTTCCAACTTGCATTACGATTTTAGACTTTCCGTAAACGGAATTTTAAAAAGTTGGGCGGTACCCAAAGGTCCATCAGTAGATCCGGACGAAAAACGCTTAGCAATCGCTACCGAAGATCATCCGTTTAAATATGCAGATTTTGAAGGCACAATTCCTAAAAATCAATATGGCGGCGGCACCGTGATGGTTTGGGACGCCGGCACGTATCAACCCGATAAAAAAGATGATAACGGCAAACCTATTCCTATAGGAAAACAACTCGAAAATGGGCAAGCTACCTTTATTTTAAAAGGAAAAAAGCTAAAAGGCGGCTTTACTTTAATTCAGATAAATAAAGAAAAAGACCAGTGGTTACTTAAAAAAGTAGACGACGACAAAGCAGATGCACGTAGAAAACCGACTTCTACCGAAAACAAATCGGTTTTAACCCAACGCACGATGAAACAGATTAAAAAAGATTCTGAAAATGCATGAGTTGTTAAGAAAATTACCGAAAGACCAACAAGAAAAGTTGCAAAAAGAAAAGCAACCAAAGTTTATCCAACCTATGAAAGCAAAGTTAACTCACAAACGCTTTTCGGATAAAGACTGGGTTTTCGAGCGGAAATTAGATGGAGAACGCGTGCTGATTGTGAAAGATGAACAAAAAGTAAATTTATTTTCGAGAAACGAGAAAAAATTAAACTTTAAATACCCGGAGTTAGTAGAGGCTTTTCAAAAGCAAGAAAACAGCTTTATTGCAGACGGAGAGATTGTAGCCTTTAAAGGTAACGTTACCAGTTTTGCCAGATTGCAAAAACGCATGCACATAAGCAGCGAAGAAGAAGCTAAAAAAAGCAACGTAAAAGTTTATTGCTATGTATTCGATTTACCATTTTTCGAAGGTTTCAATTTAAGTAAGTTAAACTTTAGCTTCCGTAAAAATCTTTTAAAAAAAGCGCTCGATTTTCAAAGGCCCATTCGGTTTACGCCGCATAAAAACGAAAACGGAAAAAAGTTGATTAAAGAAGCCTGTAAGAAAAATTGGGAAGGCTTAATTGCCAAGAAAAAAGATAGTACTTACGTGCATTCGCGTTCGTCTAAATGGTTAAAATTTAAATGCGTGCACGAACAAGAATTTGTAATTGGCGGTTATACCAAACCGCAAGGAGAACGCATTGGTTTTGGCGCTTTATTGATTGGTTTTTATAAAGATGAAGATTTACAATACGCAGGCAAAGTAGGCACCGGTTACGACGACGAAACCTTAGAATTTCTGCATGACAAAATGAAAAAAATAGAAACAAAAAATCCGGCTTTTGCCCAAGAAGATACCTTGCCAAACAAAGATGTTTTTTGGTTAAAGCCAAAATTAGTGGCAGAAATTGGCTTTACGGAATGGACAAACAATAACAAATTGCGTCACCCTAGATATATTGGTTTGCGCGACGATAAAAAAGCGAAAGAAGTAGTAAAAGAAGCTTAAAAGTTATGGAAAAAGAAGTAAGCTATAATAAGCAGAGTTTTAAAATTGGTAATCTGGACAAAACTTTTTATCCAAATGCAGATTTGACAAAAGGAGATGTCATTGAATATTACGAAAAAATAGCCGATACTATTTTACCCTATTTAAAAAACAGACCGCTGACTTTACAACGCTTCCCCAACGGAATAGCTGATAAAAATTTTTATCAAAAAGACAAACCCGATTATTTTCCGGATTGGATAGAAAGTCTTACTACCAAAAAACAAGATGGCGACAAGATAGAATATGTGTTATGCAATAACAAAGCAACACTAATTTACTTAGTAAACCAAGCCGGAATTATTTTTCATACGGGCTTAAGCACCCAAAAAAATCTTGAGAAACCCGATAAAATAATTATAGATTTAGACCCGAGTACTACCAATTTTGAAACCATAAAAACCGCTGCGAAACGTATTAAGAAAATAATAGAAGAAAAATTAAATGCTACCGCTTTTGTAATGACAACCGGTTCTCGCGGTTTGCACGTAATGTTGCCAATAAAACTACAAGCCAATTTTGATGAGGTTAGGGAATTTAGTCAAAATCTTGCCACTTATATCGCCAAACAATATCCGGAAGATTTAACCACTGCTGTGCGTAAAAATAAGCGCGAAAATAAACTTTTTTTAGATGTTGCCCGCAATGCATTGGGGCAAACCGCCGTTTGTCCTTATTCTTTACGTGCTATAAAAAATGCACCAGTTGCAACCCCGTTAGAATGGGATGAACTCGCACAACTAGAATCTGCACAAAAATATACCGTTTCTAATATTTTTAGGCGTTTGGCACAAAAAGATGATCCGTGGGCACAATTTTCGGATAAAGCGGTAAGCTTTAAAAATTTACAAGAAAAATTGGAGAAATTATAAGTTCTATTTAATTTTAAAGTTCAAAATCAAATCTGTGCTTTATGGAAACTACTGCAAATAGTAATATTTTAAAGGTAAATCCCAGATTATTAAAAATTGTTGCTGTTTTACAATTCCTTTTACTTGGTTTCTTTTATTATTCCCAATGGCAGCAAATTTCGTTACCTAGTATACTTACTTATACCGTCTTTTTTGTCTTTTTATTTGCTTGGCTTTTGGTTTTGGCAGATCTCTTACAACAACGCATTTATCAAAAATGGTTTTGGTATTTGGGTTTATTTACCCTGCCTTTTTTAGCTATTTTATTATACGCTTTTCAGCGGAATTCTTTGTTGCGTTTAGAAAACAATAAGTTCTCCGGTTAAAGTTTATGCTGATTTTTTAAGGTTTTTCTCCTCCTAATTTTTCCGCAAAGTAAGCAACCACTACCAATTGAAAAATGTGGTATAACATTATAGGTAAAAGATATATTCCTAACGCTGCGCCGTTTCCAAAGATGATTTTTGCCATTACAGAACCGTGCACTAAAGATTTTTTAGAACCGCTAATCTTAGCAGTAATTGTATCTTCCCGATTAAAGTTAAGCAAGCGCGCCAAGTATTTAGCACCAAAATAAACCGTAAAAAACAAAGTGGCTACCGCCAAAAGTAAAAGCGCAAAGTGCCTCCATTTTAGGCCGGAAAAAATATTGGCTTCAAACGACTTACTAAAACTTTGGTAAACAATTAAAGCGATTACGCTTTTATCAAAATAAGTTAGATAACTTCCGTAGCGGTTTAGAAGTTTTCGGAAAAATCGGTGCAATAAAAAACCCAATCCCAACGGAATTAAAATAGTATAAACCAAACTTAAAACTACATCAAGAAAGTTTAATCCTTCCGAAGCATCTAAAAACATACTTAGCCAAAGTGGCGTAATAATTACGCCAATCAACCCGGAAATACTCGCATTAAAAATGGCTGCCGGCACATTGCCGCGTGCAATAGAAACCATTACTACAGACGAAGAAACGGTAGAAGGTAAAGCCGCTAAAAAGAAAAAAGCCAACCAATAGTCAAATCCCGACGTGTTATTAAAAATGGGATAAACGCTTAAAACCAACAACGGGAAAAGTATAAACGTACAAGATTGCACCAAAATATGCAGTTTATAGTTTTTCATTCCTTTAGCCAAATCTGACGGCGATAGTTTTAAGCCGTAGAAGAAAAATATTAGACCAATGCCAATAGTAATTATTGTTTCTAAAGGCAAAATTTGAGATAAACCCGGAAAAAAATAAGCTACTAGAATGCTTAAAAATAGCGCTAAAATAAACGGATTACGCATTTTAGAATTCTTTTTTGGCGAGTGTTTCTGCAGCTATAAAAGCCCCGGTCCAAGCGTTTTGAAAATTAAAACCGCCGGTAATCGCATCTATATTTAAAATTTCGCCTGCAAAATATAAATTAGGGAATAATTTACTTTCAAATTTTTTAAAGTCGATTTCTTTTAAATCTACTCCGCCGGCACTTACAAATTCTTCTTTAAAGGTACTTTTACCATTAACTTCTAACCGAGTTTGGGTAAGTTTTTTACTTAAAGCCAGCATTTCTTGTTTATTTAAATCTGCCCAATTTTTAGACTTCTCAATTCCGCTAGTGGCTACTAAATATTGCCATAAACGTTTTGCCAAGTCAAATTGTGCTTTTGAATATAAATTTTGTTTGGCATATTCTTGTTTTAGGTTTTGCAATTCTTCCAAAACCTCTTTCTCATTAAGGTATTCCAACCAATTTATTTGGACGGTAAACGCGTAATTTTTTTCTTGCAAAATTCGTGCTCCCCAAGCCGAAAGTTTTAAAATTGCCGGGCCGCTAAGTCCCCAATGGGTTAGCAACAAAGCGCCATCGCTTTCTAAATTGGTGTCTTCTATCTTTACGTGCGCATTGGTAGAAATACCTGCCAGAGCCTTTAGTTCTTCGTCTTGCGTGTTAAAGGTAAAAAGTGATGCTACCGGATTTATAATTGTGTGACCGAGTTTGCGCAATAAATTCCATATTTTCCCATTGCTGCCGGTAGCCAACAGTAAAGCTTTTGCTGTAAAAGCGCTAGTTTTGGTAGTAACTTGCCAAAATTCTTCATCTTGCTGAAAATCAGTAACCGCTTCTTGACGTAAAACAGCTACGTTTAATTGCTGGGCGCGTTCTGTAAAACAGTCTATTATCGTTTGAGAAGAATCTGTAACGGGAAACATTCTGCCGTCTTCTTCGGTTTTTAAAGCAACGCCGCGTTTTTCAAACCAAGTTTGGGTGTCGCCTGTCATAAAGGTATGAAACGGACCTAATAATTCCTGCTCGCCACGTGGGTAATTGCGCACCAATTCTTGCGGAATATATTCTGCATGGGTAACATTACACCTTCCGCCACCGGAAACTTTTACTTTGTTGAGTAAATTTTTTCCACGCTCTAAAATTGCTATTTTAAGTTCGGGTCTTTTCTCTGCAAGGTTTATGGCTGCGAAAAAACCGGCCGCGCCAGCGCCAACTATTAAAACATCGTATTCTTCCATTTTGCAAAGGTACGGCTTAAACCACGATTTTAAAGTCTCTGGCTAAAAAAGCTATTTTAAGATTAATAAAGGTAAGTTGGTTTTGTAGCGATGTCCTGCGTTTTTACTTCCATAAATAAAACGTTCTATAAACGATTCTTTTTTGAGGAAAAGAGCGTGCAATTGCACATTAAATAATTGTGTAAAAGCTTGAACGGCTTGTGGTGTAGGAATTCCGTTAAGGTAATGCATTTTATAGGATAAAAATTGTAGACTAGTATTCTCTAAAATGTTTTCTGTTTCTGCATTTTTATCTTCTTCAGATTCATTAATTTGTAAAACGTGAAGTTCAGGTTCAAATTTTTTAAGGATAAATCGTAGACTGTCCAATGGCTTAGAAGGCAAATCGTCTTCTTTATGTTCGCTAAACAAAACAGATTTAATGGGCTGGTAGTTGTAATTTTTGGGTACCACCAGCGCGCTTACCGTTACGTTATCTACAACGCGTAAAGTGCTACTGCCAAAAAGGCTTTCTTCTAAGTTGCTGGTGCCGGTAGCTCCCATAAACAGTAGTTCTACCTTTTCTTCCTCTATAATATCTTTTATCGCATTTTCAAAATTATCAAACTTTACGTGGGTTTGAAAAGAGTGGTTGCTGTCCGGAAATGTATTTTGTAAGTTGTTTATAAGCTCAATTTGCTTCTCTTTATTTTCTTTAAAAACAGTATCGTAAATGCTAGAGCTAGAAGTTGCAGAAAGTAGTCTTCCGGTAAGGTAATTGGTAGGTTCTTCTACCGTTAAGACGTGAAATGTGCAAGTTGTATCTTTTAACATTTCTACGGCATATTGCATCGCGTTAAAAGCATTTTTAGAAAAATCTGTGAGCAGTAAAATAGATTTCATAAGCCTGAGTTTTGCTTAAAAATAAACCTAATTTTTAGCAAACGCAAGAAGATTCTTTGTTGAATTAAAAGAAAATATACTTCTATAATAACATGAAAAAAACATAATTATTGGGTAACAAAAAAAGCGGAATTTTAAATTCCGCTTTTAGGTTGTAAAGTGATGCTTAAATTATTCTGTAATCAATTTTTTAGTAACTTGTTGTTTTTGGTTACTGAATTTTATCAAATAAACCCCGGGTGCTAACTGAATATCAAAACTGTTTTCCCCTTCATTTAGTTTGGTTTCTTGCACCAATTTCCCCTGTAGGGAAAATATTTTTGCTGTTTCAAATTTGGCAGGTGTTTTAAAATAAACCTGCTTATTAGCGGGGTTAGGGTAAATACTAAGTTCTGTTTTTGCCACCTGGTTTACGCCCATATTTTGACAACCTACCGGGTCATAAATAACTTCTCCAAGAGAAGCATCGTCTGCTTGATGAAAAACAACCGACTCGGCATCTGCAGAAGTGTTTTCAATTCCTTCTATCCAGCAATTGTTTTTTGCCATAATAGTATTGGGCGTATTGTTGTATAGCGCGTAAGTTTGTCCGCCATTTTCATTGTTAGCAAAAACATTTCCGCCGGGATTATCGGCGTTGTCTCCTAAGTTTATAGAAGCTTCGCCAATTACCGTAATTCCCCATAGGTTTCCTCTAATTTCGTTACCGCTGGCAATAATATTTTGCGTATTGCTACTAGAATTTAACGAAATTCCGCTTCCGCCCAAATTAGGATTTCCTTGCGTGTTGTTGTCTTCAATAATATTGTTTCGGATGTATGCAAAAGCATTTCCGCCGGCAACAGTCATTCCGTAACGGTTATCTACCACGGTATTATCATCTATTATTGCTAAAATTTGACCGCCAATAAAATTAGAAACGCCAATTCCGCCAACTTGATCCATAGCTGGATCGCCAATAATAGTGTTTTGAACGATGCGTAAAGTATCTGCCCCGGTTGGACCCATATTTAATTGCGGACGGTTTTGGTTGCTCTGGCCATTAAATTCTAAATAGTTGTTGATAATTTGCGCAGCAACTTGCTGATTGGCACCCGAGCCAACTGCCGGTAAATCGTTAGATAAAAATTCATTATTCTCTATAAGCGGCGAACCGGCAGATAGCGAAATTACCGCTCCCGTAGAAACCCCGGAAACGTTGTTAGACAAAGTACTGTTGCTAATGCTAAAATTGGGCGTAATAGTTTTTAAGCCGCCACCGTAAGAAATATTGGCATTTTGAATGGTAATAGTAGAGGTGTCTTCAAACCGAAAACCATCGTACGGAGCGTTTGGATCTATTGCTGTTATAATAATTTCGTCGCTTCCGGCATCTGCGGTAAAAGTGCCATTTACAGTAATACGCACGTCTGCAGCAATTTTTAAGGTTTCGCCGGTGGTGATGCTAAAACTGTCGTTTGCAGAAATAATCAAATCTTCTACAAGACTATATTCTGAACCGTCAAAAGAGATAGTTGATGGACTTTCGGTCACCAAATCGTCTAGATCAAAATCTACGCCGGTATTGGGCGTTGTATATTGCGCCATTGTTAAAAACGGCACTACAAATAATAGGAGTAAAGGGGTAATTTTTTTCATTGGTTTGTGTTTTTGTTTTACGGAAACTAAATTACAAAAAAATATTTGGTAAGCGCGTTGCATTAAATAGATGTTCGCTTCCGCGGAAATGACTAAGGTTTAAAACTGTTGAAAAGTTGATTTTAGCTTTAATCTAAATTTGATATGAACGTCGGAAGTGTTTATCATCTTTTTCTTAAGTATAGCTAAGCTTTTCCGTGAAAAATTTTTGAAGTCTTGGAGAAAATTTAGGAAAAGCTTAGCAGTTTTTCGCCTAAAGCGAAAAAATACCTAAGAAAAAGCGTCTTTTCTTTTTGTTCATTTTCTTTGGACGAGCAAAGAAAATGAACAAAACTTTTTAAAATTTAGGATTTTGACGACTTTTAATTATTTTTCTAAAAAAGCTTTAATCACAACAAGTCTTAAGTTTTCTTGACAAACTTGGTAAGAATCACGATTTGTTGTCCGTTTACTTTTCCTTCAATTTGTTCTTCGTTATCGTGCACCAAAGAAATGCGTCTAACGGCCGTGCCGCGTTTTGCAACCATACTAGAACCTTTTACCGGCAAATCTTTTATTAAAACCACATTGTCTCCGGCTTCTAATTTTACGCCATTGCTATCGCGATGTTCTAAAGTATTTGTATTTTCTTCTGCTTCTTCCAAGCCAGCTTTTGCCCATTCTTTGGTTTCGTCTTCCATATATAACATATCCAACAAATCTTGTGGCCAGCCTTCTGCTTTTAATTTGTGCAACATTCTGTACGCAACTACTTGCACGGCCGGAACGCTGCTCCACATGCTGTCGTTAAGACAACGCCAGTGATTGGGTTGTATTTCTTCTTGCTCTGTTAATTGATTGTAGCAAGTGGCACAAGTTAAAATGGTATTTTCTGCTTTTTGTCCATCGTTTGGGGTAACCTCGTATTCTTGTAAATTATCTCTACTGCCGCAAAGCTCGCATTGTGAGTTGGCGCGTTGCATTAGTTCTTGAAGTAAGCTCATAAATTGTTGTTTTTAGAAGTCGCAAAAGTACACTTTTAAACCAATTTAATTCTAATTACCGCCTATGCGTTGCCATAAATCTTGTAAAAGTGCTTTTCCGTCACGCGGATTTTTCTCTTTTTCGGTAACTTTAATCGTACCGTTTTCTAAAAGTTCAATTTTATAACTAAAAACAAAATTCTCTGCTTTTGGGTCTAAGCGCATTAATCCAAAACGCAAATCGTTAAAATAAAGTTCGCCGTTTTCTTCGGTTATCGTGTACCAACCTTTGGACATTTTTATTAGCTGTTTAATTTTGTCCGCGGTTTTTAAAGTACCGAGTTTTTTGTGATTTTTCGGATAGGCCGTAAATTGAATTGGTTTAGAATCAAAAAAAGAATAATGTCCAATTAAATATTCTGTTGGCGTATCTACATTTGCCGTCCATAAAATGGTATTAAAAGGAGTTGGCTTAGTTTCCAGCGAAGAATAGTTAATATTTTGCGCTTGTAGGTTTTTTTCAAATTGCTGAAAAGCGATTCCTTTTAAAATTAATCCTAAAATCAAATAAATAGAGCTGATAAGTAAACCCAATTGGTTGTAACGTTTTCTTTTAGGGTTAGTACGTTTTTGCCGCATAGCCAAAATAAGAAAAACTAAAAACGGAAGTGTGTAAAACGGATCTATTACAAAAATACTTTTAAACGCCAACCGAATATCTAACGGCCAAAACAACTGCGTGCCCCAAGTGGTAAATGAATCTAAAAGCGGATGTGTAAACAAGCCCCAGAAAAACAACCACGACCAAGATTTCCAAGAAGCCGCACGTTCCCAACGCGATACCAGCCAACCAAATAACGGCGCAAAAATTATTGCAAAAAGAATGGAATGGGTAAATCCGCGATGAATTTGCAAGGCAGTTACCGTATCCGTAAAATTAGAAGCCAATATATCTAAATCCGGAATAGTGCCGGCAACCGCGCCATATAGCATTGCTTTGTTGCCTACTTTTCTTCCTAAAACCGCCTCGCCAACGGCAGCGCCCAAAACAATTTGCGTTAATGAATCCATTTTTTTATAAATTTCCTTTACGGAATTTTTAAAGTCATTTTCAATTCTGAAAAACTAAGTTTAATCTACAATTTCCATCTTTTTCAGTAAAAAAGAGGCATTCATATTTTTGCAAATGCCTTTTTTTAAAGTATAATCAAAATGCAATTCGTCCTGAATTATTTCAGCATCAAAATAGTAATTTTTTACTTGCGGTAACTCTTCGGCAACTTCACATAAACTCAAATCGTGGGTGGCAATTATTCCCGTAGATTCTGAACGCACCAGTTTTTCTATAAATTTTCGGGAGCCAATGGCTTTATCTGTGCTGTTGGTCCCTTTTAAAATTTCGTCTAAAATGATAAAATAAGTTTCGTTTTTTAACCGCTCTACTATAAATTTCAGTCTGCTCAATTCTGCATAAAAATACGAAGCTTCATCTGCCAAACTATCTACGGTGCGCATACTGGTAATTAATTGAATAGGCGAGTAGGAGCAAGTTTTTGCATAAACCGGTAAACCAACGTTTGTCATAACAATTTGCAACGAAACCGTACGTAAAAAAGTGCTTTTTCCGGCCATATTGGCGCCGGTTACAATAAAAAATTCGTGCTGGTCTATTTTAAAATCGTTGGTAACGGCTTCTTGCGGATTTAATAACGGGTGCGCAGCGTCTGTAGCTTTTAATACGGTGTTAGATTGTTCAATAGTTGGAAAAACGTACTGCGGATGATTGTAAGCAAAATTCCCTAAACTGTTGTAAGCATCGAAGAAATCTATGGTTTCAAACCAATTTTCTACGCGCTGTGAATGTTGCGTTAACCATTGTTCTAAATGATAGGCCTGTTTTAAATCCCATAACATCAAGCCGGTCATAAGTTGACCGAAAATCAAAACATTGCGCCGTTCTAGTGCATCAATTCTTTTGGAAAATTCTTGAAGCAAAGTCGAAGCTTTTTTGCTTTCGGTTTGGATGCTTTCTTTCTTTTGTTGTAATAATTCTGCTTCAAAATTGGTGTTTTCCAGCAATTCTAATAACAAATAATATTGCTGAAAGGTGTTTTGTACTTCGCTTACATAAGTAGAAAGTTGCCCTATTTTTTTAAGGTAACGACTCACGATAAGCCAGCCGAGAAGAAACCATCCGCCAAGAAACCAACCGGAAATAAAATCGAAACTAAAAGCGAGGATTATTAGTGCCGAAGCTATACTAAAAACCGTTGGTAACCACCGAAAAATTTTAGGAACAAAAACCTTATAATCTTTTAACCAATTTATAATAACGCTGTTGCGGATTTTTGTTTTTACCATTCCAGCGACAGCGGTAAAATTTTGTCTAAAATCTATTAATTCTGCCAGGTTTTTAACTGCTTCCTGTTTTTTCGGAATGTCTTTTATAGCATTATCGGTTAAATAATCTGCTAATTGTTGTTTTCCGGATTTTAAAGCTGTGCGGTTGAGGTATTGAAAAAAAGAGCGTTTGCCAAATAAATCGATGTCTTGACTAAAAGCGTGTTGCGGATTTTTAAATTCTTCGCCATCAGGCAGCGAAGACAAATCACGTTGTAAAACTTGCAATTCAGTTTGGTTAATGCCGATTAATTGTTGCAGCTTTTCTTTTTTGTATTGTAAATTGGCGTGTCTGGAAATTAAACTTAAAAACAAACCTATACCAAGTACGAGCACGCCCATAACATAAGGCGTATTGCCAAATACTATATAAACACCAAAAGCGGTAAGTGAAAAAATAAGTAAACGCAGCATACTGGAAGCAAACAACTTTTTTTTGAGTTGTTTTAAATCTTCTTTAAAATCTTGCAAACGTTTGGTGTAAACTGATTGTGGTGTGGGCATTCTATGCGAATTTTTTCGGCATCAAAAATAGGGAAAGTAAGCTAATTACAAGCTTTATTTAGCAATTAAAGAACGAATTATAAGACCATTAATGGAAGGTTTATCTAGAAAATAAACTATTCTCTATTAAAGTTATTGAGCAGGTATCGATATTCCGGTATAAACTTAAACGTCGTATTCAATACAAACATTTTTAGCTTCCGTAAAGAAATCTAGCGCTTCAAAACCACCTTCGCGACCAACGCCGCTATCTTTTACGCCGCCAAAAGGGGTTCTTAAATCGCGGTTTAGCCACGTGTTTACCCAAACAATTCCGGCTTCTAGATTGTTACTCAAACGCATAGCGCGATGAATGTTTGAAGTCCAAACCGTGGCAGACAAACCATAACGTACATCGTTTGCCATTTCTAAAACGTTGGTTTCGTTACTAAATGGCATAATTGTTACCACCGGGCCAAAAATTTCTTCTTGGTTGAGCTTACATTGATTAGAATTTACTTCAATAATCGTAGGTTCAAAATAATAGCCGTTCTCGTGACCGGCAACTTTTACGCGATTCCCGCCGCAAAGTATTTTAGCGTTTTGGTTTGGGGCTTCTTTTACAAAACCTTCAATTTTTTCTAAATGTTCTTTCGAAACTATCGCGCCAAGATCCATATCGGCATCTTTAGGATCGCCTACTTTTAGGTTTTTTACTTTTTCTACAAAGTCCTTTTTGAAATTTTCATAGATGCTTTTTTCTACGAAAATTCTGCTTCCGCAAAGGCAAATTTGTCCTTGGTTGGCAAAGGAAGATTTTACGGTGGTTGCTAGCATTTTATCGTAATCACAATCCGCGAAGATGAGATTCGGGTTTTTCCCACCCATTTCCAACGAAAGTTTTTTAAATAACGGCGCGGCGGTTTGCGCAATTTGCTGTCCGGTTTTGGTACCGCCGGTAAAGGAAATTGCTTTTATTTGCGAATGTTCTGTAATGGCTTGCCCAACGTCTTTTCCTAAACCATGAACAATATTTAAAACACCATCCGGTAAACCTGCTTCTTTACAAACTTTAGAAAGTAAATAGGCCGTCATTGGCGTGATTTCGCTGGGTTTTGCAACAACACAATTGCCAGCCGCCAAGGCCGGGGCAATTTTCCAAGTAAATAAATACAAGGGTAAATTCCAAGGCGAAATACATCCTACTACACCAAGCGGTTTGCGAAGTGTAAAGTTTAAGGTTTGCTTGCCAACGCTCTCATGGGCTTTACTTGAATATTGTGTGATGGCGTTGGCATAAAATTTAAAATTACTTATTGCCCGCGGTATGTCTACGCTTAATGCTAAAGATAAAAGTTTGCCGTTGTCTTTAGATTCTGCTTGTGCAAATTCTACTAGCTGATTGGTAATGCCGTCTGCTATTTTTAAAAGCATCTCACTACGCTGCTCAAAAGTAGTGGTAGACCAAGCAGGAAAAGCGGCCTGTGCTGCCAATACGGCTTCTTCTACATCTTCTGTCGTGCTGGCAGGTATTTTTCCGTAAACTTCTCCCACAGACGGACTGTAATTATCTAACCATTTGTCTGCTTTTGGGTTTACAAATTTCCCGTTGATGTAGTTTTGAATCGTAGTCATAATGGGGCAATTTTAAAATAAATTAATGTCCGGCGTAAGCTTGTTTTTTATACGCCATAACTTTTATTTCTACCAAAAGGTGTGGATGTGGTAATTGGTGTACGGCAACCGTGGTGCGGGTTGGACCGGTTTCCGGATTGAAATACTCGCCATAGGTTTCGTTATAGCCTTTAAAATCGTTCATATTTACCAAAAAACTGGTAACATCTACCACGTCTTTAAGACTGGCGCCTTCTTCTTTTAAAATGCTATTTATGTTTTCTAAAACGGCTGCAGTTTGTTTTTTTATATCTAAACTGGTCGTACCAAATTCGTCTACCTCAACCCCTGCAAAAGTATTATCTGCTTTACGCGAACTGGTTCCGGAAACGAAAATAAAATCGCCTACTCGTTTTATATGCGGATATTTACCTCTTGGTTTTGCTTTTCCTTTTATTACTTTTCCTTCCATAGTCTATTTCTTATTTAGCTTTTGTTTTAAAACCTACTTTTCCTAATTTTTCTACCTCTGCTTCAATTTTTTGATCGTAATCTAAATAAACGGCAGCGGTTGCTGCGCCGGCCATAACTATTTGTCCGGCCTCGATTTTTGTACCGGCTTTAGAGGCCAAACGGGTAAGCTCGACTACAGATTGCAACGGATTGGATAAAATAGCAGCTGTTTTTCCTTCTTCTACCACTTCGTTATTTACTTTTAACGAAATATCTAAATCAGCAATATCTTCTTTTACAGCTTGCCAGTTGCCAATAACATAGCCGGTAGAAGAGCAGTTATCTGCTACCACATCTTCTAAAGAGAATTTGAAGTTTTCGTAACGAGAATCGATTATCTCTACGGCCGGGGCCATTCTATCTACATAGTTGATAATTTCTTTTAACCCGATAGATTCGGTAATATCTTTTGAAATTCTAAAAGCAATTTCCGGTTCTGCTCGTGGATGTATCCAGCGTTTTAAATCTACTTCTTCATCGGCTTGTAAAAGCATAGTATCGGTCAAAACGCCCCAGATTAAATCATGTACGCCCATTTGCTCCATCTTGGCGCGACTGGTAAAACCCAGTTTAAAACCGGTTACTTTCTCGCCTCTATCTAAACGTCTGTTAATAGAGAGTTGCTGGATTTCGTATGCGGCATCTAAAGAGATTTTGTGCTCTGCCGCCATTTGCTTTATGGGTTTGGCGTCTTTTGCTGCTTGATCTAAAAGTTGCGCTATTTCTTGCTTGGTCATAGGTTCTGTTTTTAATAGAAATTCTACCTAAAGTTGTTTTACAACTGCGGTATCTTGTAATAAGTTTTTTGTTTTGGTTTTTACTAAATTAAGTTTTTCCTGCAAACTAAGTTTGTTGTCTAGATTTTTTGCAGACAATAACTTTAAAATAGCTTTGTCTTGCGCTCGTCCTATTTTTAAGGCTTCGGCATAACCAATATCTTCCCTAAAGGTTACCAGACGGTATTTGGAAGCGTATTGCTCCGGATAGTTCTGCTCAAAAGCGGTTTCTAATTTTCGTTTTTCTTGAAAAATTGGCGCCGCGGTATGGGCTTTCATTTCCTCAAAGTTATCAATGGCCAAATCTGCAATGGCATCGGTATCTTTTTTTCTTGCTTTTTCGTATGCTTTAAAAATCTTTTCCCAAGTAGAATAATTCTTGTCTAAAATTTCATCTAAAACCGCAACATCTTCAAAAGAAGCGTTCATACCTTGTCCGTAAAAAGGAACGATAGCGTGTGCGGCATCGCCCATTAAAAGGGTTTTGCCGTTTTTTGTCCACGGCGAACATTTTACCGTACCTAAGGGACCAACCGGATTTTCTGCAAATTCTTCGGCTAGGTGCGGCATCAATTTGTACGCATCGGGATATTGTTCCTTAAAATAAGCTTCAATTTCTTCTTTAGTGGAAAGATTTTCAAAATTATGTAAACCATTTTTATACGACAAAAATAAAGTTACCGTAAAACTGCCATCTAAATTAGGTAAGGCAATTAGCATATTTTCGCCACGAGGCCAAATGTGCAATGCATTTTTTTCTACCTGATAACCACCATCTTTTGTGGGTTTAAAACTTAATTCTTTATAGCCGTGTTGTAAATAATCTTGCGAAAAGCTAAATAAAAAGTCTTTATCCTGCATCATACTTTGGCGCACTACAGAACCGGCACCGTCTGTCCCAATAATTATATCTGCACTAAGTTTTTGCTCTTCTTTGGTAGTAAAATCTTTAAAAGTAGCTTCTGGTTTGTCTAAATCTAAAGCAATGCATTCTTGGTTAAACCGAATATTTACATTAGACAATGCCTCGGCTTCGTCTAGTAAAAGTGCATTCAAATCTCCACGAGAAATCGAGTTGATATATTCTTCTTCTAAGCCGCTATAAGGCGATAAAAAGGTATTTTCGTTTTTATCGTGAATCATTCTCCCGTGCATTGGTATGCAAAGTTTCTGAATTTTTTCCTCCAAACCTGCCAACCGAAGTCCTCTAATACCCCGGTCTGATAATGCCAAATTGATAGACCTTCCCGCAGAAATATCTGTTTTCCGTAAATCCGGACGTTTTTCTACCAAACTAATTTCATAACCCCGTTGCGCCAAGCGCAAAGCTAAAAGCGAACCGCATAAACCGGCACCAACTATAAGTATGTGTTCTTTTTGTGCCATTATGCCAACAATTTTTTTAAGCGTTCTACCATTTCATAAACATCTTCAAACGAGTTGTAGAGTGGGGCAGGAGCCACTCTTATAACATTGGGTTCTCGCCAGTCTGCTATTACGCCGGCTTCACCTAGTTGGTCATACAATTTTTTGTCGGCGCCTCTTACTTTAATAGAAAGTTGACAGCCGCGATTTGCTTTCTCTTTTGGAGTGATAATTTCTATCTTATCGTCACCTAAGTTTTCTACCAAACTTTCTAAATAACCGGTAAGTTTTTCTGCTTTTTTACGGATATTTTCAAAACCGGCTTCTTCAAAAATTTCTAAAGAAGCGCGTATGGCAGCCATTGATAAAATGGGCGGATTGCTGAGTTGCCAGCCTTCTGCGCCAGGAATAGCATCAAACTCTTTTCGCATATTAAAACGCGTATCTTTATTGTGCCCCCACCATCCGGCAAAGCGTTTTAAGTTTGTATTATTGGCGTTCTTTTCGTGCACAAAACAACCACCAACACTTCCCGGTCCGCTGTTTAGATATTTGTAGGAACACCACACCGCAAAATCGACTTGATTTTTGTGTAAATCCGGTTGAATGTTCCCGGCGCCGTGCGCCAAGTCAAAGCCAACTATAGCATTGTGCGCGTGGCCGAGTTCGGTAATTTTTTTGATAGGATATTTTTGGCCGGTATAATAATTTGTGTTTCCTAACATTAATAAGGCAACTTCGTCTTTATTATCTTTTAAAAGTTTTTCCAAATCTTCGTAGCGGCACAATTCTTCGCCCTGGCGTGGTGTCCACTCCAATAAAGCTTGATCGGCATCGAAACCGTGAAACTCTAATTGCGACTTTACCGCATATTTATCAGAAGGAAAAGCATCGCTTTCTATAATAATTTTATAACGCGTAGAAGTAGGTTGGTAAAAAGAAACCATCATTAGGTGTAGATTAACCGTGAGGGTATTCATCATAACCACTTCAGAAGCTTTTGCGCCTACTATTTTCGCCATACTTTCAGATAGAAATTCGTGATAAGGTTTCCACGGATTTTGGGCATCTGTATGACCTTCTACCCCAAGATTGGCCCAATCTTCTAACTCTTGTTGTACATAGGTTTGGGCTAACTTAGGTTGCAAGCCCAGAGAGTTTCCGCAAAGGTAAATTTTAGGATTGCCGTTGGCATCTTTTGGAAGGTTAAATTCTGCCCTAAATTTTTGTAAAGGGTCTTTTTTATCTTGCTCTTTAGCATATTTTAAAGTAGCTATCTTGGAGGTATTTTGCATTGTATTATTCAAAAATATATCAGATTTCTCCAAATTTAGGAATAATAAATGACTTGTTTTAACGCTTACTCAATTTTTACATCGGTAAAATACAATCGGAAGTCTTTGTTTTGGTTTAGGTGATTTGTGGCAATTAAAATACCGCTTTGTTTGGTATAATCTTGCCAAGTAGTTTGCAGTTTAGGATTTTTACTTCCTTTAGGGAAATATTCCCATTCTTTAATTTTATAGTTATTATCTATATAGATTTTATAGTGATCTCCCGGCGTGTAACCAACTTCATTTCTATATTTAATCCAAATTTGGGTTAGCTTTTTACCAGAAATTGGTGCGGTCTGGTTTTTTTTTACTTCGTATTCAAAACCTTTGTCCCAAACCAATTGAAACGGAAATAACAACCAATATTTATCGTTGATAAAATCTGCATCTATTTCGGGAAGTTCTGCAATTTTTTTTCGATTGTATTTTATAGTGGTATCGGCGGTGGTGTAAACTATTTTGCCGGTTTTAGGAGACCATTCCCAAGAGCGTTCAAAATGCGAACTATCTCGGTTTACATTAAAGGTATAGCGCAATTTGTCTACATCTTGCCATTGATTAATGCCATAGGCCGTGGCAATTTTTTCTAAAACAGTAGTATTTTCTTTAGTAGAAGAGTCTTTTGATTTTTGCTTGCAAGCGAAAAGAGAAAAGAGTGCAAAACAAATAAGTAGAAAGGAGAAAGCTTTTCTCATGGTAATAAAAATAAAAAAGCTGTTTGGAAGCCTAAACTTCCAAACAGCCAAGGTGGAAAAATTTTAATCTACAGCATCTTCCACATCATCTGCTGCGTCATCTATAGCGTCGCCGGTGTCTTCGGCAGCTTCTTCAATATTATCTCCAGCTTCTTCGGCAGCGGTTTGATCACGACAACTTACAAAACTGGTTGCTAACAATCCTACGGTAAATAGGGATAAAAATAATTTCTTCATGGTTATTTAATTTTAAAATTATACGTTTCTTCCGGTTATTAATTTGTAAATTACTAAGATAACAACAATAACTAACAAAATGTGGATGATACTTCCTAAATCCGGAAATGCAAAGTAACCCACAAGCCATCCAATTATTAAAAGGACAACAATTAGCCAAATAAGATCTCTCATAATAGGTTTTTTTTGAATTAGTGTGTGATAAATGTATGCTTTTAATAAACACACACATAAAAATTTAACGCCTGTTTAACGCCATTTAATAATTATTTGGGTTTTTGAGGATGTTTTGTGCGCGGTCTTGGTGTTTTTTTAAGGTCTCCGGCTGCATTTTATTGAGCAGGCTTAGCATCATACTCATACGTTGATTGTCTTTGAAAAACGCCTGTTTTTCGGCTAAAAAATTCCAGTATAAGGAATTCAACGGACAAGCATTTTCGCCGGTTTTCTCTTTTACATTATAAGTACATTCTTTACAGTAGTTGCTCATTTTATTGATATAGCTGCCGCTGGAAACATAAGGTTTGGTTGCTACAATGCCACCATCTGCAAACTGGCTCATTCCTCTTGTGTTGGGCATTTCTACCCATTCTATCGCGTCTATATAGATACCCAAATACCAAGCTTCTACTTCATCTGGATGGGTTTGGGTAAGCAGCGCAAAATTGCCGGTTATCATTAAACGCTGAATGTGGTGCGCATATGCATTATCTAAACTTTGCGTGATGGCGTGCTGCAGACAATTCATCTTTGTTTTGCCGGTCCAATAAAAATCCGGTAATTTGTTTGGATTGGCCAATTTATTACTTCTGCGGTAACCCGGCATTTCTTTCCAGTAAATACCGCGCATATATTCTCGCCAACCCAAAATTTGACGTACAAAGCCTTCTATTTGAGAAATATTTATCGTTTCCGCATTAGCGTAATAAGCATCTACCGCTTTCTCAATTACTTCTTGCGGAGATAACATTTTGGTGTTTAGGGCAAAAGACAATCGCGAGTGAAAAAGGTATTTTTCTTGGGTATGCAAAGCGTCTTGATAGTCGCCAAAATGTACCAACAAGTTTTTACAAAAATGCCGTAAAACTTTTAAAGAATCTTCCCGATTGGTGGGCCAATTAAAGTTTGTAGCTACTATGTTACCTATACTTTGTATGTTTTGGTTTTCTATTTGTTTTAAAATGCTGGATACATCTTTACGGAAACCTTTTTCATGCGGAATCTCGGGTTGGCCTTTCCATTTTTTGCGATTGCTTTTATCAAAGTTCCATTTTCCGCCTTCGGGGTTTTTAGCGTTTTGCATCAAGATGTTGTGTTTTTTACGCATATCCCGATAAAAATATTCCATTACCATTTCTTTTTTACCTTTATAAAAATCTGCTAGGTCTTTACGGGAAGTATAAAAATGTTCAGTATCTACTGCCTTTGTTTTTATTTTAGTTTGCTTACAAAAGTTTTTTAACTGCTGGTCTAAGCGGTATTCGTCCGGTAATTGGTATTCAAAACATTCTATCTCATATTTATTTATAAGTTGCTGAATATTATCTACTAAATCCTGTTTGTTTTCTTTCGCATCAATTTCATAATAGATTACTTGATGTCCTTTTTCTTTGAGATGCGAATAAAATTCGCGCATAGCGGCAAAAAATCCAACAATTTTCTGAATGTGGTGCGTAGTATAATTGGTTTCTTGGCGCATTTCTGCCATAAAATACAAGGTGTCTTTATCTGTTCTTTTAAACCAAGAATGTTTATAATTAAGTTGGTCGCCTAGGATTAATCGTAACTTTTTCATGAAAATAAAGAATCTTGCAGCCAAGTTTGTCGGTATTTGCCAGAAGCATCGTAGCGTTCTGCTTGACTTTTATTATTAAATTTTCTATCTCTTGGGTCGTTGCCAACGCCGCTGTTATACATCCAATTGCCCCAATTGCTATGCACATCATAATCTATAAGCAAACTTTCAAAATAGGCCGCGCCTATGCGCCAATCTTGCAACAACTCTTTTGCCCAAAAGCTGTTTACATTTTGCCTGCCGCGATTGCTCATAAAACCGGTTGCGGCAATTTCTTTCATATTGGCATTTACAAAATCTTGTTTGGTTTGTCCGTTTATCCAACTTTCAAAAGCTTCTCTATCGTTTTTCCACTTTAAGTTAGATTTTTTAATTCCTTGAAGTTTAAAAATAGCATTGCCGTGTTTTAAAGAAATGTATTTAAAATAATCACGCCAAAGCAACTCGAAAATAAGCCAATAGGTGCTTTGGTTTTTTTCTATTTCTTTTTCATATTTTCTGACTTCCCAATAAACTTGCCGTGCAGAAATACTACCATTTGCCAACCAGGCCGAAAGTTTAGAACTGTAGTCGGTTCCTAATAAACCATTGCGCGTTTTTTTGTAATGGCTTAGGTTCTTGGTTTTCCAAAAATAACTTTCTAAACGTTGCCAAGCTGCATCTTCGCCGCCTTGAAACGGAAATGCACTACGCGGGTCTTTTTTAAAATACTCTAAACCCAGATCTTGTAGGCTGGGAATTTTGGAAGGTGCAGATAAGAGATTGGCGTCTCCTTTTTTCCGCGGAAGCGTAAAACATTTTCTTACAACGCTTTCTTTTTCTACCTTTTTTCTGAATTGCGTATAAACCTCCGGAATATCTTTAAACCCGTAAGAAATATCTTTTGGATGGTATAAAAACTGATCAAAATACGAGTGGAAATTAGTACCGGGATTCTCTTGTTTTAGCTGTTTATAGATTGAAAATTCTTCTGACGTCCATTCTTTTTGTGAATAAATATCTGTAATATTATAATCTTGCAGCAACTTCGGTATTTGAATTTCCGGCTTTTCTTGAAACACCAATAAACTAATATTTAAGCGCATCTTTAAGTTTTTTTGCAGGTTTTGTATGCTTTCTATTAAAAATTTTGCGCGAAAACGTTCTGTTTTTTTAAAACCATAATTAGTTTCGGCATAATATCTAGGGTCAAAACAATATAAGGCAATTACATTATGGTGGTTTTCACTTGCGCGGAATAAACTCTGCTGGTCGTTAATGCGTAAGTCATTTCTAAACCAAACTAAACCGGTAGATTTTTGTTTTTCTTGCATTTTTTGCTACAATATTTTACGTTTTCCCACTCTTTTTCCCATTTTTTACGCCACCTAAACGGCCGTTTACAAACCGGACAAATTTTGCCGGGTAAGTTGTTTTTATTCATCTAATAGAGAGCGGGTTTCTTGGTTTGGTTTAGCATAAGCTAATCTGTCTATTAGTTTTGGAAGCGTATAAGCGTCCAGCCCATTTATGCTTAACGTATTTTGTTTGCTTAAATCTACCCAACCGTCTTTGGCAGGTTCTTCGGGTAAATATAAATGTTGAATTTCGCCAACTATAAGTCGGCATTCGTTTTCTTGTATGTAATAATTATTGCGCATTTTGCAAGCAATTTGTAGCGGGGATTCTTTTACAAACGGAGCAAAAAAATCATTTTTATAAATTGGTGTAAGTCCCGATTTTTCAAATTCTGAAATTTTACCATCGTAGCGAGCAGAGGTATGATGCGCTTGCTTATAAATTTTTTGGGTTACATGATTAACGCTAAAAAACGTAGAAGTATTTATATTATCCCAAGTGTTTCTGGTAGCGCTGGTTGGGCGTAAAATAAAACCTAATAAAGGCGGATTGCTGCCCAAATGGATAACAGAACTAAAAATAGCAAGATTTTCTATGCCGTCTTGCGATTTTGTTGCAATAAGGTTAGCAGATTTGTATCCGCTAAGACTGTTAATGAGGTTAGCCCGGTAGCGTTTTTCTAATTGCTGAATTTGCGAAGAGGAAAAATACATATTTGTTTAAATTATTATTTATAAAGTTAAACAAAATAAATGCATACACAAAAAAAGACGGTTGTTTTTTACCGTCTTTTTATTGAAACTAATTTATAGTTTACTCTTTATTCTCTTGTTTTTTGATGGTTTCTTCATCAATATCTACCTCATTGGTTTCGCGTTTGGTTTTACCAAATTCGCCCAAGGGTTTTTTTTCGTCTTTTCTCTTTTTGTGTTTATCTTCAATTCGTCCCATAATTTTTCTTTTTTAATTACACTAAAGGTGCAATTTTATAAGAACAAAGCTTCTCAAAGCTTTGGTAAAAAACTGTTAAGAATTGTGAAATTTGCCATTTGCGGGGTCAGAAGAAATGCTGCTTCCTACTTGCTGCATTACCCAATGTATAGCGTGATCTAAGGATTTGAATTTTTTCAACTGGCCTTCAAAAAACATTTTCTCAAACATCGTGTTTATTTTAGCAGAAGCTGTTTTTTCTATAATTAGATAATGCAAATTAGATAAACGAGGTGCTAGTTTTGCCCAAAGACTGGGATCTACCGAATAACTAAATACTTTGTTAGAAATGTAGTAATTTGGTACATTCTTCTTGTAGTACGCTTCAATGATGTTAAGTAAATATTCTGCTTTGTTGAAATCTAATATAGTTTCTTCGCGAATTTCTCCCACCACAAATTTTTCGAAAAAGTAAAACTCTCCAAAATCTAAAGATTGTTTTTTTAAGCAATCTTTATAGTATTTTGTATTTTTCAAAAGCAAGGTTCTATAATTAAGAAGCAAAAATACTTATTAAAAAAATATAATTATATAAATATTTAA
Organism: uncultured Mesonia sp.; assembly: GCA_947494545.1. GTDB lineage: Bacteria > Bacteroidota > Bacteroidia > Flavobacteriales > Flavobacteriaceae > Mesonia. Next base: position 123,562 of record CANLVH010000008.1, read on the forward strand.
CCAAAGTGTTTAAGAAGCTTTTTTGGCGTCTAACTGTCTGGTTTTTGAAGTAAAGGTCTGAATTTCTTAACTTTATGTTTTATAAGTCGTTTTTCTAACAATATAAAAATGTAAAAAATTAAGGGTTTTCTTTACGGAAATTGTAAATTTAACTACATAAAAGCATCAATTTTTAAACAGCTAACCAGTTTTGCAGAATGATTTTTCCTTGTGGGGTTAAAACAGATTCGGGGTGAAATTGTACGCCGTAAAGCGAAAAATCCCGATGTTTAATAGCCATAATTTGTTGCTTTTCATCATAAGCTAAAGCTATTAAATGAGCAGGTAAATTGGTAATAACCCAAGAATGGTAGCGACCTACTTCTAGTTTTGACGGCAAATTTTTAAATAAAGCATCGTCCGAGTTTTGAAGGTTAATAGTACTGGCAACCCCGTGGTAAACTTCTGCAAGATTTTGCAATTTGGCACCAAAAACTTCGCCAATTGCTTGCTGCCCCAAACAAACGCCCAAAATACTTTTTTTTCCCGCATAGCTTTGTATTAATTGGTTTAATTTACCGGCTTCTGACGGAAGTCCCGGGCCGGGAGAGAGCAAGACTTTGTCGTAGTTTTTTACTTCTTCTAAAGTAAATTCTTGATTGCGTTTTACAGTCACCAAACAATTTAAATCTTCTAGGTAATGCACTAAATTATAAACAAAACTATCGTAGTTGTCTATTACTAAAATTTTTTGATTAGCATTGGTGTTTTTAGTTTCCAAACGTAAATTATTAATTTTTCCAGCTACTATTAAATACAGAAGCAAGGTAAAAAATATCTGCAAACCTAAGGTAGACTTAAATTTATTAATTAAAAATTAATTGTTTTTAATTATTATTACCTACAAAGTTTTCCCCGAAAGGGTAAGTACAAAGCGACTTGATTTTTAAAATAATGTTAAAATTTTAATGAATATTCTTTAAGGAAATAAAACAAGCTTACATTGAGCGCCCTAAACTAATAAACTCTTGTTAAAGACTTACTACGACTAAAGCTTATTCTTTAATTTTGAGCCGATTATGTAGGTTTTAAAATATGGTACGATTTAAAAAACTTTTAGTTTACTTTTTTTGTCCTTTTCTCTTCATAGCTTGTAAAAATGGTGCGGGCGCCAATGCGGCATCTGTAGAATCTTCTTACAAAAATTTGCGTACGGTAGATTTTAAAAAATTACAACCTTTATTGTCTAAAGAAGATGGGCAAATACACGTGGTAAATTTTTGGGCTACCTGGTGTAGACCTTGCGTAGAAGAATTACCCTATTTTGAGAAATTGAACGAGGAAGAGGCTGCCAAGGTTACGTTGGTAAGTTTAGACTTGCCAAAATTAAAACAAACACATTTGGTGCCGTTTTTAGATAAACGCCAGATGCTAACGCCGGTAGTACTTTTAGACGATCCTAATACCAATGCGTGGATTCCGCAAGTAGACAAGTCTTGGTCTGGGGCTATTCCGGCTACTTTAGTCTACAAAGATGGAGAACGAGTTTTTTATGAAGAGCCATTTAAAAGCTACGATGATTTGTTGAATGCTGTAGAAAAAATGAAAGATTGAAAATGCGAACCTTAGTTATTTTAAGTATTTCTGCAATTGTAATTGTCATTTCGGTACTTACTTTTAATGGAATCAATCAGTTTTCTGATCTGAGTAATTCTTCCCCGGAAGGGTACAAGATTGATGATGTAGCCGAAGATTTTTCTTTAAAAGGAACCGATGGTAAAATGTATAGCTTAGCCCATTATGATAAGGCAAAAGGCTTTATTCTTATTTTTACTACCAATCATTGTCCGTATTCTAACGCTTATGAAGAGCGTATAAAAGATTTGCACGATAAATTTGCTGTTAAAGGCTATCCGGTTCTTGCCATTAATCCCAATAATCCTAAAATTTATCCGGAAGATAGTTTTGAGGAAATGCAAATTAGAGCGAGCCGAAGAGGTTATAATTTTCCTTATTTAATAGACGAAAAGCAAGAAGTTTATAAGAAATACGGAGCAACCAAAACGCCACATGTTTATGTTTTAGAAAAGGAAAATGGCGAAAATATAGTGCGTTATATTGGAGCTATAGACGATAATTATAAAAATCCTGCTGCGGTAAAAGAAAAATATGTAGAAAATGCAGTAAAACAATTATTGGCGGGAGAGGAGGTAGAGCGTAAACTTACCAAAGCAATTGGTTGCCGAATTAAATAAAAGTAACTTTGAAAAAAAATTAAAAGAATATATGGAGAGTTTAAAACAAGCCGAATGGGCGGAACGTCTTTCTGAAGACGAGCAAGCAAAAATTATAGATGTGCGTACGGAAGAAGAGTACGAAGAAAAACACATACCAAATGCTTTACAAATAGACATTTATCAAGCGCCAAAATTTATGGAAGAGATAAACCAGTTGGACAAAGGCAAAAATTATTACGTTTACTGCAAATCTGGAGGTCGTAGTAGTCAAGCTTGTCAAATAATGGATCAAGCAGGGATTAAAAATTGCTATAACCTTGAAGGCGGAATTGAAGCTTGGGAAGGGGAAACCATAGAAGAATAAAACATAAATTTTAAATTTCGAAACAAAAAAATCATTTGGAGCAATCTAAATGATTTTTTTGTTTATCCCAATCTCCAATCTCCAATCTCCAATCTCCAATCTCCAATCTCTAACTTCTATTTACTAGGAACTTGGGTTTTTACAAGAACAGCACCAAGAGCAGCAAGAACGGCGCCAACAATAAACGGAACAGCAAAACCAAACCTAATTGCATAACCGGTTAAGAAAGCACCGAGCGAAATTCCTAAACCAAAAGCAACGCTTAAGACAGATAATTGCGCACTTACTTGGCCTTTTTTGGCCAAATCGCCTGCTAAGGCCAAAGCCGGCGCAAATACCATTGCTGCGCAAATGCCGTGCAATGCCCGGGTGGTAATCATATGCCAAGGTTGCGTAGCAAAACCTTCCATTAAAATAATAGGAATCAAACCTAAAAAGCCAATAACAATAAAAACTTTCCTCCCGTATTTATCGCTGGCTTTGCCAATAAGCGGCTGCGTAATAGCCATAAACCCAATAAGCGCGCTAAACTCTAACGAAAATAAAAATGGCCCTTGCGATAAACGTTCGTTTACTTCTAACTCTATTGGCGCCAAAAGTGCAAATCCCATACTCATAAATAATGTAGCAATGCCTAAACTAAAGATTGGGTCTAACAATTTTCCGGGAGTTTTAGCTTTAAAATTTATGATAATTCCTTCAGAATTAGGTTCGGTTTCTTCAGGGTCTTTTACGAAAAACGCCACTAATATGATGCTTATAAAAGCTGCAAAAGCAGCCAAAGAAAAAGCTGCCATAAAGCCGGTAACTTCGCCAAATAAAGCTAAGTTATAAGGGCCACTTTCTACCAACGCGCCACTTCCCAAAGGTCCTATTCCAAACCCAATCAACCTAAAGGCATTATAAACGCCCATATTGCCGCCGCGATTTTTAGGCGTACTCAACTCGCTTACCAAAGCCAAGGTTGCAGTTATGGTAAAAGCCGCTGCAATGCCTTGCACTGCTCGAATAATTAATAATAAGGTATACGAGTGGGCTAAACTGTAAAGAAAATTAGCACACATGAATAGCACCAAGCCGGCCAGGACAAAAAGCTTTCGTTTACCTGTTTTATCGCTAAGTCTACCGGTAAAAGGCTGACAAATGCTACTTACCAAACCAAATAAACCTAAAACCAAGCCGGTAATAAGCGATTCGGTTAAACCGAAAAAATCACCCTCTACTTGTCCGCTGGCAATATAAAGTGGTAAAACCACAATAAGAAAAGAATTGCCCACCGCATCTGCCATTCGGGCAATGCCCAAGACCAAGATGCGCGTATCTGTACCGAAAATTTTTCTGGAAGTAGAATTATTCACGCACCAAAACTATATAATTTTAAGAACAACAAGTCTTAGCAATTCCTTAAAATTAAAATTGATCGCTGTAATTTTTAGAATGGGGGTGTTTGATACAAGAAATCAATTAAAATTTTTTACCGATCTACTTTATTAATTTAATTTTAATCTAAAAGTTAATTTATTGACATATTATTAAAAATTAGTTATATAATTAACAATAGTTTATGTTGCTCTTAATGAAAAAGTAAGATTAGCTAAAGTACTTTTGTTAAATAGTAATCCTCTAAAAATCAATATTATGGCAGAAATTAAAATAGAAAAGAAGAAACCAATTTGGCCTTGGATTCTGCTTGTCGTATTAATAATACTTGCTTTGTTGTACTTTTTTGTATTTGCAAACAACGATTATGATGACGATACTATAGATACCGATGATACAGAGCAAGTACAACCAATAGATTCGGTAGCGGTAGATAGCGCAAATAATACTTGGGAAGAGCAAGTTGCAACCGATTCGCTTCGGGGAGATTTTACGACACTTTCTGCCAGTTATTTTACGGCGGTACAAGAAAAATCTAAATTAGGAAGTGATACGCTTTACACCAAAAATACTTTACTGAAATTGGTAGATGCGATAAAATCTAAAGCGATGGAAAACCAAATGGAGTTAGAAACCGATTTTAGTCAAATTAGGGAAAATGTAATAGGAATTACCGATAGATCGCAACGGTTTACTTCCGAAAAGTTTAAAGAAATCGCACAAAAAACCGTAGAGGCTGCAAAAACTATTCAGAAAAAGGAATATCCACAATTAGAAGGTGAAATCAAGAAAGCGGAAAATAGTGTAGAGGCGATAGATGCCAATATGAAAATGAGCAATCAGCCAGAAAAAATAAAAACCTTTTTTGAGAAAATGGCGGCTGTATTGAAGAATATGAATTAACCAAAAAAACTAGAAGAATGAAAAATAAGAAAAAACATTTATATTATTTAGAAGAGTTATCCGATTATAAAGTAGCCGGTAATTATTCTGATGTTAGAGGTTGGAGCGTAAAAGATTCGGATAATCGCGTTATCGGGAAAGTAGAAAGCCTTTTAGTAAATAAAGATTTAGAGCGCGTGGTTTATCTAGATGTGGAAGTAGATGATACCATTATAGAAGCAGACCACGACCCTTACGGAAAGCCTGCAAATGCAGATGTGCACGAATTTGTAAATAAAGAAGGCGAAAACCATATTATTATCCCAATTGGGTTGGTAGATATAAACGAGTCGCAAAAATTTGTTTATACCAATTCTATAGACCATCAGACCTTTGCGGAAACCAAGCGTATAGAAACCGGTGCTACCATAGACCGCGAATACGAAGAGGCAGTAATGCAATCGTATAAACGCGATAAGGATAACAAAAGTAGAGATTATGATGAAAAAGACCGTATTCAAACTACTGAAAAACAAAAAGATACCGTTTTTTCTGATAGTCAAGGGCATTTAACAGAAGAAAAAGAAGAACTGAACAAAGAAAGGGAACGCCTGGCAGAAGAACGTAGAAAGTTAGAAAAACAACGAAAAGAGCTGGAAGAAGAACGCAGAAAATTGGAAGAAGAGAGAAAGTTGCGCGATCCGGATTATCACAGTACTTCAAATACCGACAAACCAAGAGAACGTGACGCATCTGACAAGAATGCCTTTTACAAAGGAAAAGAATTTGACGGCTCTAATTACAGGAGCGATCAACCTTAAAACTCTCGTGAAAAATTGAATTATTACCGAAGAAGGGCGAATTGTAAAACTCGCCCTTTTTTATGTTTTAAATCATCCAAACCAATCTTCCGTAGCGTATTCTTCGGGTTCTTCTTTTGAAGTTTCTACTGCTATTTTGGTCAGGTTCTTTTTAGTAGTTAGATAACGGTTTATAATGCGCTCTGCGTAACTGGAACTTTTTTGCGGAACAAGATAATCTCTAAATTGCTCCGGATGCTCAAAATCATCGGTTTGGTTAATAAAACCATAGCCTGCGTATTTTCCCTTATGTAAATAAATAAAAGATTTTTCTTCACGCGTTCTTCCTTTTTCTACCAAAAGCGTAGAGTTTTCGTATTCGCCTATAAATTCTAAAGCTGCAGCAACGCGCTGGTTGTACTCATCTATGCCTATTTCGTTTTGGCATAAGCCGCTACAAGTTTTTATCTTATAATGCGAACAATGCGTTACGCCGCGTTGTAAACCGGAATATTTAGGACATAAATCAAATTGTACACAAAGTTCTTCCATAAATTTTACAGCTTCTTCGCGTGTATAAAACTTCATCCAACTCACGGGAGAAACCTTGTTTTTATGAATAACAAATTGTTCAATACCTTTTTGATTGTGATAGGAAGTAAGCGTGTAAGGTCGGGTTACTTTTTTTTGTGCTTTATTAAATTTCGGGAAATGTTTTAAAATTAATTCCGATTCGCGTAGCAAAGCTAACAATTCACTTCCCGTAAGTTCAAAATCAATGCTATGCGTAGCTTGCATCAATTGAAACTTGCGATTGCTTTTTTCTTGAAAATGCGATTTAATCCTGCTTTTTATATTTTTTGCTTTCCCAATATAAAGCGGCTTGCCTTCTTTGTCTTTAAAAAAATAAACCCCGGTAGCTTTAGGTAATTCATCAAAATCTGTATTTTTAAAATTAGGCGGAAGGTAGGAAGCCGCAGTACGCTGATTTAAAAAATGCGAAAAGACTTTAAAATCGGTATCCAAATTATAGCAACGCTGAAAAAGAATTACAGTTGCCTCACAATCGCCACGAGCCCGGTGTTTATCTAAATGCGGAATATTTATAGAGCTGCAAATGTTACCAAGACTATAAGAAAACAAACCCGGAATAAGTTTTTTGGCTAAACGAATTGTGCAAAGGCGTTTCCTGTCAAATGCTATATCTAAAGCTTTAAATTCTGACCGAATAATACTGTAATCAAAATTTACATTATGCGCCACAAAAACACAATCTTTGGTAATATTCTGTACTTCTTCTGCAATTTCAGAAAATTCGGGAGCATCGGCTACCATCGCATCGTTAATTCCGGTAAGGCTTTCTATGTATAACGGAATGCTGGTTTTTGGGTTTACCAAGCTATCGAATTCTTCAATTACTTTTCCGTTTTGCACGACGAGCACACAGATCTCGGTAATTTTATTTCCTTTTATTCCGCCGCCGGTGGTTTCAATATCGGTAATGGCAAATTTAACGTCTTTCATTAATGCAAAAATACACATTTTACGGAAGAAAAAGGAATAAATACAAATTAAAGGAAAAATTCCAAGTATCTTTTTAGTTAATCCTTTTTGAAAAGTATAATTAGTAAATAAAAATTTGGCAACTATTTTCACGCAAAAGGCGCAAAGATTTAGAAAAGGGAAATTGGATAACCTGCGTTTTACTTTAGAAAATCAGGTCAGTTGGCGTGTTTTGAAATTTTAGGATTGAAAAAATTATGTATTGAGAAGTTCAATTTTCGTTCAAAAATTTATTCTCGATACAATCCCGCACGTGTGGGCTCACTATTATTGACGTTATTTAATTAATTTGCTGTATTCCAGCCATATAAGTGTCACTTCGTGTGAGCTATTATAGAAAACAAGAAATCTTGATTTCGAAAGTTTTCTTAGTAGGTTGTATCGAGAAGCTTTGTCAGTACTAAGGGTCTCGATACAAATTTTTATCTTCGCTGTTGCTACGAGAAAAATTCACTCGACTTGACAGCAAGCGGGTTAAACGTCAATTTCGTCGTTTTTTAAAATTTTAAATTAGGTCTCGAACTGACAGTTTTTTGAACTTTCTTAAAATAAATTGCGTTCACGTTGACAAATAACCCTCAATAATTTCCTTAAAAAAATCACCACTCCAATAAATATTTTTCGCTTAAATATTTCCAATAACGTTTCGGTACGTGTTGTTCGTGTAGTTTTCTATTGGCTCGGGCGGCTATATTGGTGCTTTCAAAATAGTTTTTCCATAATTTTTGGTAGTCTAACTCTTCTTCAGAAAAAATACTTTCCGGCGAGTTTAGAATTTGAGTTGGTAAATCTAAATGTACCATTTCCGGTTTTTTTAAATCGTAATAAATACCATAATTTCTGCTTACATCATAAATACACCAAAGTTGGTCTGCATAGCGCTTGGTAAAATGCTTTTCTAAAAGCGGTAAAACATTAAAATCTGGCGAAATTGTAGAAAAATAAATCTGGTCTTTGGTTTTTCTAAACCGCACAAAAGCTTCCATACGGTGTTTTTCGCGACCTATTTTTTTATTTATTTGCGACAAACGCATTATTTCCGGTTCGGAAAAATTCTTGGCAATGCTTTTTCGGGCATCAAAAAGTAATCGAATATACGCCAAAAGTACTTTTTCCATATCGGGTAATTCACTTAAAAAACCGCGATAAATAAGTCTAGCGTCTTGGCTTTCGCCGACATTTAAAACGCCTTTCCAAACCCGTTTTGCTTTAGCAACATTAGAAGTTACTTCGTTGTTTTCGGCAAAAAAAGAGGATGCGTAGTTTTGTTCTGCAACAATTTTGGCATTAGTTGCACGATACTCGTAGACCTCAAAAACAGCGCTTAGAAAACCAATAAAACTTCCGTCGTAAACAAAGACAGTTTGCATTAGCCAAACAAGTTTAATTGGTTAGATAAAGTAGTTTGGTATTTACTGTTGCCTTCCGATAAAATGCGTTGTTTTATTTGTTGCGGGGTATAATCTTTAGACTCGAAAGTGCGGGAGGCGCAAGTCATAAAATATTTTGCGCGGTTTAGTGCCATTCCCATTTTTTCTAAATGTTCCCAACCCAATTTTCTATACTTTCTTGCGTGTAGTATTTTATAAACAGATTTCATTCCCAAACCGGGAACGCGCGCTAATAGTTGTTTGTCTGCCCTGTTTACATCTATGGGAAAAATGTGTAAATTCCGTAAAGCCCAACTTAATTTGGGGTCAATGTCACTATCTAAATTTGGGTGATTTTTATGTAGTAATTCTTCTACTTTAAAACCATAAAAACGCAATAACCAATCGGCTTGGTAGAGTCTATTTTCGCGAAGCATCGGCACTTCTGTACCAATTGGCGGCAACCGATTATCATAAGAAATTGGAATATAACCCGAATAATAAACGCGTTTCATATTATATTTTTTGTACAAGTAAGTGGCCGTATACATTACCTCGGCATCGGTCTCTTTGGTGGCGCCAACAATCATTTGCGTACTTTGACCAGCCGGCGCAAAAATCGGACTGTTTTTAAAGTGTTTTTTCTCTGATTGGTATTTTACAATATCGTTGCGCACTTTTTTCATGGGTTGTAGAAAGTCTTTCCTTTCTTTATCTGGCGCCAATAGTTTTAAACCTTCTTTGGTAGGAATTTCTATGTTTATGGAAAGTCGATCTGCGTATAATCCTGCTTCGTGCATTAACTCGTCGCTGGCACCGGGAATGGATTTTAGATGAATATAGCCGTTAAAATTTTCTTCTAAACGTAATTTTTTGGCTACGCGAATAAGTCGCTCCATCGTATAATCGGGACTTTTAAAAATTCCCGAACTCAGAAACAAACCTTCTATATAATTACGCCGATAAAAATTGATGGTAAGATCTACCACTTCTTGCACTTTAAAAGCGGCGCGTTTTATATCGTTGCTTTTTCTGGTGACGCAATAGGCACAATCGAAAATACAGTGATTGGTTAGCAAAATTTTTAGCAAAGAAACACAACGACCGTCGGGCGTGTAACTGTGGCAAATTCCCATCCCGTCTGAATTGCCCAAACCTTTGTTTTTATTTTTTCGTTTACTGCCACTACTGGAACAGGAAACATCGTATTTGGCGGCATCTGCCAAGATATTTAATTTTTCTTTGATGCGGTCAAAGTTCATTTATTTGGATTTATTACAAAAATAAGGAAAAAATCCAATATAATGATTGGTGTTTTGTTAAATGGTGAATTAGTTAATTGGTTTGGTAAAAGCTACTTCCGTTTTAAGAATTGTATAATGTATAGTGTAAATTGTATATTGTTTAGCAAATTTTAATTTTACGAAACACGAAACACGAAACACGAAACACGAAACACGAAACACGAAACACGACTCAGGACTCAGGACCCACGACAATTTTCTTGCTGAATTGAATGCGGAATTTTTAATTCGGAATTTTCAATTTTTAATTTTACACTACCAACCACCAACCACCAACCACCAACCACCAACCACCAACCACCAACTACCAACCACCAACCACCAACCACCAACCACCAACCACCAACCACCAACCACCAACTACCAACCACCAACTACCAACTACCAACTACCCACTACAAACTATTTCCCAAAAACATTAGCTTTTTTAATAAAGCGCTTATTTTTTTCGTAATCGTCTTTGGTAAGTAAGCTAACGCTAAAATAAATAATTAAGGAAGCAGAAATGCCAATTATGGCTTGCTCGGTAGAAGCAATTTCCCAAGCGGTAGGGAAGGGAGCGCCCAAAGCTGTTAGCATATTATAGGTAGAGAAAAACAATCCGAAAAGCATAGAAATAAACGCTGCTTTAGAAGTTCCTTTAACCCATAAAAATCCGAAAACAAGCGGAATAAAAGCGCCGCTGGTAAGAAAATCGGAGCCAATCCAAGAGATTTTTAAAACCGACTTTATTTTGAGCGCAATCAGTAACGCCAAAATTGTCATTATTAGAGTAGATAATCTTCCTACCACAACATTTTGCTTAGAAGTTGCTTTTGGGTTTATATATTTCTCATAAATATCTACGGTAAGCGAAAGCGCACCGGTGTTAATAAGCGAATCCATAGTAGACATAATTGCCGCGCTCAAACCGACAAAAATGAAAGCACCAATAATCGGATTGGGAATTGTGGAAACCATATTGGGTACGATACCACTTTCGGGAACCGTATCGTAAATTACCGAGGTAAACATTCCGGTATAAGTAACCATCAAGTATAACGGAATAAAAGCAAAAAAGCTGTACAACATCATTTTCTTTGCATCAATAGCATTTTTGGCTGCCGAAATACGTTGCCAGATATTGGCTTGTATCATCCACGAAGTTCCAAAAGTAATTACATAAGCTAATTGATCGCCCACATTGTGAAAGAAAGATGTATAACCGGTTTTTTCTTTGCTAATGGCGGTGGTTTTAACAGCTTGCATTCCGCCGGATAAATCGAAAGTGAAATAGAGCAAAAACAATCCTGCAATTAAGAAGAATAAAAACTGGAGTAAATCGGTTAACACAACACCTCTAAAGCCGCCAAACATAGAGTAGGTTAGTACAATTCCTGCTCCTAGCATTGCGCCCTTGGTATAGCTTATTTCAAAAAATGCTTGAAAAAATTTCCCTACCACAATTACCTGTATGGAAGCTGCAATTATCATAAAAATTATGATAAATAAGCTTAGCAAAAGCGCGACTTTACTATTGTAACGTTGCTTCATAAGTTGCGGTTGCGAGATGGTACCAATATTTCTGATGCCTTTGGCAAAAACATACATAAGCGCAGTCGCCAACAAAACCGGCACGCCATAAATCCAAAAAGAATTAAGTCCGTTTTTATGCGCGTGGTCAACCAAATCTATAGCAGAACCACCGCCCCACCAAGAAGCTATAAAAGTAATGGCCAAGAGCCAAGCCGGTAGATTTCGGGAAGCCAAGAAGTAGTCTTCGCTATTTTTACTTTTACGGTTCCAAATGCCTAAACCTACAATTCCGGTAATGTAAACAATCAAAAATAATATGCTGAGGTTGTTGCTGGGCATAGGATAAAATTTTACCGCTGCGAAAATACATATTTAATCTGAGGGAAGCTTTAAGTTATACGCTATAAGCCGTAAGCTGAAAAAATTTCAAATTTCAAATTTCAAAATCGAAATTGAAATTGAAGCTGGAAATGAGTTAGGAAAAAACTTTTTTAAAATCGCGTTTTAATACACTCCCAATACACTAGCCATACTGGAGCTATACTGAAGCTATATGTGATCTATACCTAAGCTATATTTTAAAAAGAGCTTTAAGCCGTATGCAGTAAGCTATATGCGAACATAATTTAAAAAATTCAAAACTCATAAATTTCAGTCAGTTACACTATACAATTTTCACTGTAAGCTATATGCACAGGTAAATAAATTAATTATCGAGTCTATGAACCCTCCCAACTGCACAATGTATATTATAAAAATGCCACTAAATTTGAAATTTGAATTAAAAAATTTGAATTTTGAAATTATTCAAAACTTCCCAACCCACCACCTAATACCTAAAAAAATCATGTACCTTCGCACCTGAAATGGGGTGCTTGTTTTTTTACGGGCTGAGAGAATACCCACGGGCTTTGCCCAAAACCTGATCCGGATAATGCCGGCGTAGGGATTTCAGAAAAACCGCTGCAAAAAATTGCTTGTCGGTTGTCTCTCCTAACCTCATTTCATTAAAAAGTAAACGAATGATTGAGGATTTTTTTACCAACCTTACCGCATTGCAAATTTTAGGGACCAGTTTTGGCGTGGTGCAAGTTTTGCTCGCCAGAAAAAACAATATTCATAATTATTTGTTTGGTATTGTTTCTATTTTACTCAGCATTTGGGTGCATTACCAAACCCAACTGTATGCAGATATTTTGTTGAGTATGTACTATTTGGTAATGAGTATTTATGGTTGGCTTTACTGGCAATTCGGGAAGAAAAACAAGCCAAGTCCTATAACGTATTCCACCAAAACAGATTTTTTAAAAGCGAGCGGAATCGTGCTGGGTTGTTTTGTATTGATGAGTTATTGGCTGAGTTTTTACACCAATTCAGACGTACCAATTTGGGATTCTGTTGTGAGTGCTTTTGCCTGGGCGGGAATGTGGTTAATGGCCAAACGCAAAATGGAAAATTGGATTTTTCTAAATCTGAGCAACGCGGTTGCCATTCCTTTACTTATTTACAAAGAACTTTATATCTACGCCGCTTTAACGCTTTTTCTTTTTGGAGTGGGCGTTTCCGGTTACTTAAAATGGCGAAAAATTATTAAAAATGAAAAAAATGTACAATCCGCAACAACTTAGAGAAGCTTGTTTTAAAAAACAAGTTTTTCCGAAGGAGGTCTTAGAATATATTGCAGAAAAAAACCTGTGGAATATTTGGGTACCGAAGCAATATGGCGGACTCGAACTAAACTTAACCACCGGTTTAAGCAAATTACAAGAACTCGCTAAAATTGATGGAAGTTTGGGGTGGACGGTCACTTTGTGTAGCGGTGCAAATTATTTTATAGGAAATTTGAAACACGAGGCTGCTGCCGAAATTTTTAAAAATAAACAAAACACCATTTTGGGCGGAAGCGGAGGCGCTTTTGGTACCGCCGAAAAGCTTGGTGATTATTATCAAATAAATGGCACTTGGCATTATGCCACCGGCGCACCGTATTTGTCGCATTTTACGCTGAATGCTAAAATTACACAAAACGGAAAAGCCTTAAACAAGAAAGACGGTTCACCGTTGATCCGTTCTTTTATTTTACCGAAAGAAAAAGTAAGTATAATCAAAAACTGGAATACTATAGGTTTAAAGGCCTCCGCAACGGATTCTTTTCGTGTCGAAAATGTCAAAATACACAAAGATTTTAGCTTTTTATACGATCAGTTTTACCATCCGCAAGACATTTTTAAAATTCCGTTTCCCAGTTTTGCAGACGTAACACTTTGGGTAAATTATATTGGGATGACGCAACACTTTTTAGAAGAAGCCAAAAGCGCTAAAAGCTTGTACGCTTATAAAAACTTAGAAAAGTCTATAAATCTTTGGGAAGAAAAAGTGCAGAACTATGCAGAAATCGTAGAAGAAAAACTTGCTACCAACCAAATGATAAACAATGACTTTAAAACCGAAATTCACCAAGCAGCTGTAAATTCCGTACAAGAACTTACGCAAGGTATTATTGCTTTACATCCGTTTTTAGGAATAAAAGCCACGCGGGAAGATTTGCCGCTTCATCAAATTTTTTGTGATTATTTTACCGCTACACAGCATCATATTTTTAGTGAGCGGTAGGAGATTTAAATTTGTGTTTTTAATGAATAGTTTTTTATTCTTGATAGTGTTTTAATACCGCTTGGGCGGAAGATTTTACGCGCTTTCGTAGTTTTTCAGGAGCAATGACTTTTACGTTATTTCCGTACGATAAAATTTCCATATAAAAATCGTGGGTTAAAAATAGCTTTAATTCTATTCGCAGTTCCTCTTCATTATTTATTAAAATTTTTTGTGAGGCGTGTAAAGGTAAAGATTGTATATACTTTCCTTGAATAGGGGTAAAAGATAGAATAATTTTTTCGGGTTCTCTGTCGTGCGGACCAACAATGCCAAAGCAGTTTTCGTAGTATTTGTTTACGTCAAAGTTTGCCGGAAACGTAAATTTTCTATTCGTAATTTCTAAATTACTTAATCTATCTAAACCAAAACTTTTAATAGTGTTATCTTTTAAATCTTTACAGAGCAAATACCATCTGTTATTAAATTCTTTTAGAGCATAGGGTTCTGTTTCCCGATTACTGGCTTGCGTTTCCCAATACTTCTGATGAGAAAATTTTATTTTATACCGGTTTTTAATGGCGTGTAGAAGTCCGTAAAGATTTTCGGTGCCTTGTGGTCGCCTGTTTTCAAAATGAATATGTTTAGATAAACGCTCGTTTAAGTTTAACGCATTAAAAGTATCGTAAGCTTCTAAAATTCTTTTATTCGCTTCGGGTTGTTGGTCCGTTGCAATAAAATAAACCTGCTCATTTTTGTCGTATTGAATGTCTATATGATATAACGAGCGGATATCGTTTAAATCGCGCTGAAAGGTACGTTTAGATACGGTAAAATTATAGCCTTGTAATTCAGATTCTAAAGCTAAAAAATCTGCTATCTGTATAAAATTAGCCGATTGTTTTCGTAACTTCTGAATTATCAAATTATAGCGGGAAATAGATTCGCGTTTAGACATAGTGATTAAATTTTTTAGAAGGGGTGATTATCTGTTATTTTAAATGGTAATTACCCCTTTTTTTAATGATTGGTTTTAGCTTTTACTGAACCCTATAAAACTACTTTGTTTTTCTAACTTTTCTTTTTCGCACAAAGTTATAAGGTTTTCTAATCTTGGTTTTTCTCCGCTAAGTATTTCGTTTATTTCTATTTTTCGTACAATATTATCAATTTCACCTCCCGAAAGATCAAACCGGCTTGCTAAAAACCGACAATTATCTTGAGAGAGATAAGATAATTTTAGCTGCCAGATCTTGGCTTTAACCGCAATACTGGGTTTAGAAAATTTTATTTTAAACAAAAAGCGACGTTCAAATGCTTTGTCTAAATTAGCAACCAAGTTGGTGGTAGCTATTAAAATGCCGTCAAAATTCTCTAACTCCTCCAAAATTATATTTTGTATGGTATTTTCTGTTTTAGATATAGATCTGGCATCTATATCCTGACGTTTGGAGATTATTGCATCGGCTTCATTAAATAATAAAATTGGTGTACGTTCACAGGTTTTAGCATATTCTTTATAATCGGTAAAAATACGTTTTATTATTTTTTCGCTCTCACCAAACCACATAGATTTAGATTGACTTATTTCTACTTTTATAATCTCTCGCTTTGTTTTTTTTGCTAATTGTTTTACCGTTTCGGTTTTTCCGGTGCCCGGACTTCCGTAAAGCAGAATCGCAATGCCTATTGGTAACTTCTTTTCGGATAGTCGTTCTTGGGTTTGCGTGAACTTTTTATTTTCCATAAGCGTACGCAATGTTTTTACTTGTTCCTTTTCAAAGACGTTGTAGTAAAGTTTCTTTAAAGCAATATCTTTTGGTAGAATAACATTGTCGTTTTTAGTTTTAGAACCAAAAAGACTGAGCTTATACTTCTTTAAAAAATCATTAGATTTTTCGGTTAATTTTATTTCCGTATCGTTCAAGAAGTTAGATTTTTCAAGTGCGACCCAATTATCTTTTAATAGAATATTGTTTCCGGCAACCAAATTTTGAAGATATCTAATACGCACAGCCGTTTCATCGTAAATTACCTCTAAAACCATTTCAATATTTACTTTTGAGGTCCCCGAAATTGTTTTCCAGATAAGATAAAAGTACAAATACATTTCCTCTACCTCATAACCAAACTGTTTTACTTGCTTAATTATAGGGAAGTGCGCGTGTTCATCTATTAGATTGTTTGCCTTTTTAAACAAGAGATAGGAACTTATTTCTTTATCTTGACATTCTAAGCCTAGTTGATAGATATGCTCTAAAAAATCTATTATATCTTCTATTTTTTTCGGACTTACATCCGGCATTGGTTGGTTGTTAAGAATAGCTTCTATCACTTTATCGTTTAAGCTAAAGCGAGTCAATACTTTTCTTTCTCCAAGTCTAAACCGCATTCTATGCGAGACAAGAATGCCTTTTTTTTCTAAGGCGGTAAACTCTTTGGAGAACAATAATATTCGCATAGGGCTGCAAGACGTATATTTGGTTATATGCTCAAATGTAATAGCACTATCATTTTCTTGATTTAATGCAAATACCAAAGCGAGGAAAAAAGACTCGGTTTTACTTCGGTTAAAATACCTAGCTAATAAATCCAATTCTGACTCTAATTCTTCAAAATGAACAGTTTCGAGTTTGCAGTCTTCAGAAGTTTCATACACTTTCTCTATAGTTTCTAAAAGTTGGGTTTTACAAATGGTTTGCATGCTTTTTGTTTTACCCCAAAGATAAAAAGCGACTACGCCAACCGGTGTCGTTTTAAAGTTTTTGTTATGGAAAAAAGATAATTGTCCGGTTTTTATTTAAAAAACGGAAGATAAATTTTAGCAATAAAAAGATTTCTAATGATTAATTGACTGGTACTCAGTTTTTTTTGATAAAGTCCTATAATGATTGTGGTTTACCGCATATTTTGCTCGATAATTATCTTTATATTTAACAAAATTTTAGAATTGTATCCGAAGTTTATTTGATGAGATTTCTTTTAAAAATTCCATGACTGGCGTTTTTGATAGAAAAGACTTGAAATAATGCTATAAGGTACCGATAAAAATATTTAAAAGTAAGTAGTTACTAATATGCAAACTAACGGTTCTACCCACCATCATTTCGCCAATTTCTTTAAAAAGGAAGAAGAGAAGCTAATAAAACCCTATGCTTATGCGGTCTCAAAACAATTAGCTCAAGGAAGCATTTGTATTGATACTGCTAAAGATTCTAAAAATCTTTTTGAAGGTTATTCAGAGGAAGAGCTGACGATTAGTCCTGCCGAAAATTTAGAGGAACTAAAGGCTTTAGTTGGTAGCGAAAACGATGTAAATAAACCTTTTATCCTGCACGGCGACAATTTCTACATCACTCGTTATTTTAAGTACGAAACCCAGATCATTGAAGGTGTTAAAGGCTTAATAAAAAAAGGGGTAGAAGAAAAAAAGCAAAGATTAAAAGCCTTAAAATCATTAAAGGAATTCCGAAAACTGGTGGAAAATCGGGATAAAGCTTTAGAGATCGATTGGCAGTTAGTAGCTTCAACCTTGTCTTTTCTAAATAATTTCACCATCATTACCGGTGGTCCCGGCACCGGGAAAACAACTACGGTAGCTAAGATTCTGAGTTTACTTTATGAAGAAAATTCAGAACTGAATGTGAAACTCGCTGCCCCCACCGGAAAAGCAGCAATGCGGATGAAAGAAAGTCTGTCGGCAAACGAGCAGATTCCAAAGGAATTTCGGGAAAAGATAAACGCCCTAAACCCATATACTCTTCATAGGTTGTTAGGTTCAAGATATCTATCCCCGTACTTTAAGCACGATAAGGATAATAAATTGGAAGCTGATGTTATAATTGTAGATGAAGCGTCTATGATCGACGTGGCTCTCTTTGCGAAATTTATTAGTGCTGTAAAAACAGAGACCCGCCTCATTATCCTGGGTGACCAAAATCAGCTGACTTCGGTAGAAGCTGGGAGTTTATTGGGAGATTTTTGTAATACGCTTAACGGGAAGAACCACTTTTCTGCTGACACTACCGGGCTTTTAAAAGAAATTCTTCCCGGAACTAAACTCAATCCGGAATCGGTAGAGAATAATCTGTTGCAGGATCAGGTGGTGGAACTGCAGCATTCATATAGATTTACTAAAAATCCGGAATTTAGGACGCTGAGTGAAGCGGTAATCACGAATAATCAAACTGCTATTAAGAATTGGTTTGAAGAAGTTAAGCCTGACAATTCTATTCAGATAGATCCGGAATATTCCGATAAGATTTTTCATCAGTTTATTAAAGGATTTGAGAATTATATAGATAAGAGTAAAGAATCTTCCTTAGACCAGATAGCGGCTTCTTTAAAAGAATTTAATAAGCTGCGAATTCTGGCGGTTATTCGAAATGGAAAGCAAGGAGTAGCCGGACTAAACCTGGCAGTGGAGAAATATCTTGCCAAAAAAGGCCTGATTAACCCTAACTCCGAATTCTACGATTACCGGCCGGTAATTGTAACCAAAAACCATCCCGATCTACAACTTTTTAATGGAGATATTGGGTTGGTAAGAAAAGATCCTGATAATCCGGAAAAGATAAAAATATGGTTTCTTACTGAAGAGCAAAAAGCCGATCAGGAGGATGAGGAAGGTGAACAATCTGTAGTTCGTGGTTATTCCCCGGGACTTTTAACCGATGTAGAAACTGTTTTTGCGATGACCGTGCATAAAAGTCAGGGTTCAGAATTTAATAATGTTCTCTTGGTTATGCCAAAATCTGAAGAGGTGCCAATTCTCACCCGCGAATTGCTTTATACAGGAATTACGCGGGCTAAAGAAAGTCTTACGATTCAAGGGAGTAAAGAAGTAATCTTAAAATCGGCAGAAGCGCAGGTAAAAAGAGCTTCGGGAATTTCAAATCGACTATAATTATGGAAGAAGTTATTAATATAGCCGGGAAGAAAATTAATTTTAAAGGTGGCAGCTCAACTATTCAGTTGGCTGAAGAGTTGGGCGATTATATAAAAAACAATTTTAAAGATATAGAGCTGGTTTTTGAGCCTGTGTGCGTAATTACGCCGAACAAAGCCCAGCATAATTGGCTAAAAGAGCAATTAGCGCATCAGCTTGGGTTCATTGCAAACTTAGAACAGCACAGCCTCAATTCCTTTTTTAAACAACTCATTGATAAATTATTTCCGGAGAAAGGGGATTTACCCGGTAAAGGGCAGCTGGTATGGAGGCTTTTTTCAGCTCTTAATAAAGAAGATTTTAAAATAGAATTTCCGAAAATTGCCAATTATTGTGGCGATGATGAAATTAAACGTCTGGCATTGGCGCAAAAAGTTTCAGGGCTCTTCGTAGAATACGAACAATACCAACCTCAACTTTTAGAGAGCTGGAAAGAAAACAAAGAGGACAATTCCAACGAAGATGAAGCCTGGCAGGCTAGCTTATTCCGCTTATCGGGTTTTGAAAAAAAACTGATTTCTCCAATTGAACTTGAAGAACGAATCTTAGAGAAACCTGAAATTCTGAAAGAATACAGAGAAATCTTCCTCTTTGGAGATTTACAGTTCACAAATATGCACCTGCAGTATCTACAAGTGCTACAGGATTTTTCAGCAATTAAAATTCATATTTTCCGTTCGAACCTTAGGCTAAACCGGCAAAATCCGCTAGTGCAGCAATGGGGAAAGCTTGCTCAAAATACTGTTGAAGATTTACAAAAGCTTGATTTGAACCTTAACTCTGAAATAACGTTGCCATCCGGCGAAACAGATTTACTAAAAGTCCAAAATGAGCTACTTAAAGAGGAGGTGAAAATTAATTTGGCAGGCGATGATTCCTTGCTTATCTATAATTCTTTTACCAAACTACGGGAAGTAGAAGCACTGTATAATTACCTGGTTAAAACTGTAGATGAAGCAAATGGCAGTTTGGGTGCCCGAGATATCGCGGTATATGTGCCTCAATTAGATCCATATATTCCGGCTATAAAAACCGTATTTGATACTGCCCCTTATAAATTTCCATATACATTGGTAAGTAAAGGCTTTAGTCGAGAAGAAGGTTTTTGGTCAGCTTTAGAACAAGTGCTGAATTTTGAGAAAGAAAACTTTACAGCTCCAGCAGTTTTTAATTTACTCGAAAGTGTCCCCATTCAAAAGAGTTTCGGGTTTTCCCCTGAATTGGACTTGCTACGGAAAGCTTTTCTGAGTGCAAATATCCGTAGGGAATATAAAGGTAATCCCGAACTGGAAACAAATTATGTGTCTTTCTCCTACGGAATAGAGCGACTAATCTATGGTTTCTGTTTAGGAGACGAAACTCCGGTGGAGATTGAAGGTCGAAAAATTTATCCGACAGATATTTTTGAAGGCGCAGAAGCACAAGATCTTTTTAGGTTGCATCACCTGGTAGAAAAACTACAGGAGTTATCGGAGGAAAAGAAAAAAGACCGCAGCGCTGCAGATTGGCATAGCTTACTAATGAAAATTGCCGAAGATTTCCTGAGTCCGAAAGACTGGCAGGAACAGCGCTTTAGTAGTCTTATGCAAAACCTGATAAGCCTGGAAACTTCAGACGAGAAAATTGCTTTTAAAACATTTTATCACCGTTTAAAAGACCATTTGCAGCAACAGGACCTACAGCAAATAAGTGGAAGTGGTGGAATTGTTTTTAGCGGACTCTACCCGGGACAAAGTATGCCGAACAAAATAGTGGCATTTCTAGGGCTTAACTTTAAGGAGTTCCCCCGAAAATCACAACAACTTAGTTTTGATTTGCTCACCAACGACGATCGATTAGGAAGTGGCGATACAGACAGGGGCGCTTTTTTACAAGCCTTTTTAAATGCTGAGGAGAAAGTTTTGCTTAGCTATATTGGTCAAAATGTAAAAGATAATTCAGTGATCCCGGCATCTTCAATTATTAGTGAAATTCAGGATTACGCAGAGAAAAGGGGTGGAAGAATTAAAGAGGTAAAGCATCCTCTACACTCTTTCAATTCTGCTTATTACGATCCAAGAAACCAGGATCTTTTTACTTATAGTGGTTCTGGAGAAGTGATTTCCTTAAAAAAAGAGAAGAAAAATAAAACCCTACCTGAGGTAGTTCAATTGTATCAGCTCGAAGCTTTTCTTAAAGATCCTTTTAAATATCATTATAACAAAGTCTTGGGTATCTATTATGAAGACGCTGAACTGCTGCCTGAATGGGAGTGCTTTGAACTTGATAATTTGCAGGAATGGGGTGTAAAAGATGAAATTAAAGATGAAATAATAAAAGGAGAGAATCTGGATCTGGAAAAACTCCGGACCAAACTATTATTAGAGAGTAAAATCCCTTTAAAAAATGTTGGTCGCTCCAAACTCCAGGAGACAGAGGTAAAAGTAACAGCTTTATTGAAGAAGGTAAAGGAAGCATGTAATGGTGGTGTTATTGATACTTTAGAAGATCATTTAACCTTCAACCTTAACGGTGATCATAAGATCGATTTTAATATTAAGCTGGATGTAATCGGGGAGGATGCTTTGTTTTTAATAGTTTCAAAAAAGAATAAACTCAAGTACGAGCTATCGGCATATATTCGGGCTTTAACTTTAAAGGCCATCGGCGGTACGGGCATACTGCATTACTTCTGTTTAGATGGAGATAACCCGCACCATCAGGAAATTCGACTGAAAATGTCTGCTGATAAAGCTATAAAGAGATTGAAAGAATTACTAACCCTGTATGTTACAAATTTGGAACGTATCATTCCTTTCTATCCGGAACTTGATCTAAAAGTGGATAATCTAAAAGAATGTATGGATAAACCAGAGGTTGAAAAAACTGAATTAATCGGAGCCTTAGTAGAGGATCGATTTGAGGCATGGAATAGCTTCTTTCCTTCAGATTATTTCTTGCGAGAAGTGGAGCAGGGCTTTTTCGATGGAGCTAAGGGAGAAGCAAACTTACTGGAGCTTCAAAAACTATCATTAGATATAACTGAAGAGGTAAATGTTGCCTTTAATAAATAAAAAACGATGGCCAATTTTGATCCTATAATAGTTCCTTTAAAGAGAAATAATATTGTAGAAGCAAGCGCAGGTACGGGAAAAACTTTTTCTATAGGCCTCTTAGTTCTAAGGCTTTTAATAGAGAAGAAACTTCCAATCGATAAAATTTTGATGGTAACATTTACCAATGCTGCAGTAGCCGAGCTTGCCTTACGAATTCGATCGTTTATTACTAAGGCCCTAAAGGTTACTGAAGGGGAGAAGATAGAGGAACAAGATATTGTTACCATCGTAGAAAAATATGGGGATGATGATACTGCCGGCTTGCTGAAAAAAGCACTTACAGATCTTGATGAAGCTTCAATACAAACCATTCATAGTTTTTGTCAGGATGCTCTTAATACAAACGCTGTGGAATCTAGTCAGGCTTTTGGTTTGGAATTGCAGCCTGACGTGCTCACAATTGCTGGGGAGAAGATCAGGAATTTTTGGAGACAGAATATTACGGGACTTCCAGAGGAATTGTTGCGGGAAACAGGACAAATTATTTTTGAAAATTTTGAAGCTATTGTCAGAGAGTCTTTAGGAGGGAAAACATACGCTTTTATCGAAAATGGGACGTTTAAGGTTGAGAGGTTTGGACAAGAATTTGTTGATTTTTATAATTCATACCAACAAAATAGAGCAGATATAATTAGAAAAATTGAAAATTACAAACTACGGTCCGATTGGAAAGCCGGAATTCTTAGGGACGCTCAAAATTTTAGTGGATATTATTCTATATTACGTTCTAGCAAATCTACTCGAGTAACCTTATGTGACTATCTATTTGAAGAAGATAAGCAGAAAGCGAATGAATTGTTTTCACAACAACAGGAATGTTGCCACTGGCTCTTTTCGATGTGTATTCAACAGGTTGCAGAAAGAGTTCACAGGTATTTAAAGAAGAACCATCTTATTACTTATGACGATTTGATTTCCAAAATGCATAAAGCAGTAGTTGATGGAAAAAAGAAGGATTTCAAAAATGCACTTAGAAAAAAGTATGATGCCGTATTTATAGATGAGTTTCAGGATACTGATAAACTCCAATATGAAATTTATAATGAACTCTTCGGAAAAGATAAAATCCTATTTTACATAGGTGATCCCAAACAGTCTATTTACGCCTGGCGCAAAGCAGATCTGCATACGTATTTTCAAGCAAAAGAGAATATTCCAAAGGTGCGACATTATGAAATGGATAAAAATTATCGCTCGTCAGCTGCATATCTCGAAGCCCTGGAAGAATTCTATAGCCGATGTCCAGATCCTTTTTACACCGAGAGCAGCGAACTTGACCTGAAGTATTTGCCCGTAACAGCGCATCTTAGGTCGGCCATCGGATTAAAAAAAGAATCTAAAGAATTAAAACCTCTTCAAATATTTAATGGAGAGACAAAAGCTAAGATAAAACTCAAGATTCCAAGACTTGTATATGAAATATTGTATGGCGGTTATCTTCTAAATGGAGAAAAAGTAAAGAATTCAGACATAGGGATTTTGGTGAGAACTAATAAAGAAGCCGCCCAGGTAAAAGGATTATTAGCAAATGCAGGCATTCACGCAATTACTATTGATGATAATCAGGTGTTCCAGGACTCTCAAGTCGCTAAATCTTTAAAGCATGTTCTACAAGCTATTTTAAATACCACAGAAGCTAATATCAATAAAGCCTTATTAAATTCTTTTACCGGTTTTGATTCGAAAAAAGTAGCTGAAATAAATAAAGAAAATCTACTGGATTCATTCAGAACATACAGAGAAATATGGGCTCGTTCCGGTGTTTATGCCATGGTTAAGGGATACATTAATGACTTTGGGGTGATGCAACATCTGTTGGGGACTTCAGAAGCGAATGGCCTTCGCATACTTACCGATCTCACCCAAATCCTGGAACTATTGCAAGAAACGGAATATCGCCGGGAATTAAAGCCTATAGGTTTATATGAATATCTGGGAAAACAGATAGCCGGAGAATTGCAAGAGGGAGATGAATACCAACAACGAATGGAGAGTGATGAAGCTGCTGTCAAAATTGTAACCATTCATAAAGCAAAAGGTTTGGAATATCCTATTGTTATTGCTCCATTTTTGGATTTAAAAACAAACGAATCAAATTTTATTAAAACCTATGCGTACCGGGAGGAAGGAATAGAGGGTAAGTATAAGTTCTACTGTAAAGGTTTAAGTGATAATGAACAAGAACAGTTGGCAAAGAAACAATGGGAGCAAGAAAACAGAAGATTATTATATGTAGCTCTAACGCGTGCTAAATTCAACTGCTTTTTATTTAAAACATCCGGGCGATATGCTGGTACCACTTGCCTGACCCCGTTTGTAACAGATTTTGATCTTCATCCTGGGTTGGAAGAATTATTGCCTTTAGTAGAAAGTGAAGAAAAAACAAAACTTCCGGAATACTGGGGTATAACTAAGTCGGTAGAAAAGTTTAGGCTATCAGACAAACTCCACGGCAAACTCAGTTTCTCCGGATTAAGTCTTCACGCTTATACTTCCAAAGAGAATGCCGGAAAGCCGGAAGGCTATGACCAGTTTATTTTTAAAGATATTCCGGGTGGAACTAACCTGGGAAATATGTTACACCTATTGTTCGAAAACATAGATTTTACAGGTTCTACGGAACATCATCGAGAAGAACTGGAAAAACTACTAGACAAATTTTATCCGCATAAAAAAGAAAAACTGACTGCCGGATTTCAAGAAATGATCGATCAGGTTTTGGATGCAAATATTCAATTAAACCAAGAGGAAATTCCACTTAGAGAAATAGCAAATGCGCAGAAATTAAATGAAATGGAGTTTGACCTGCGAACTTCAGAGGTGGATCTGGTTGGTTTAAACGAATTTGAAGCGGGAGACGGAATAGAGATTCGTTGCAATACACAACATTTAGCTAAAAGCGGATTACTAAATGGATTCATTGACCTCTTTTTTCAATACAAAAACAAATACTACATCCTGGATTGGAAATCGAATTATCTTGGGGATCATCTGGATCATTATGCGCCGGAAAATATGACCGAAGCTATGAACGAAGGAAACTATCACTTACAGTATTTTATTTATGCCATGGCTGTTAAAAATTACCTGGAGCAGAGATTACCAGATTTTGATTACGAACGTGATTTTGGAGGAGTAATTTATGTTTATCTACGTGGAGCAAGAACGGGAAAGAAATCTGGTATTTATACTAACAAACCTACACTTGAGCAGGTTCAAAAATTACAATCTATATTCTACAAAGAAGAACCCGTTATTTGAAAAACAGCTTGATATTCATTACTCAAATCTCAATACTAAAATGATTTACCCTTCTTCATTTCCTGACTATTCTCATAACAGGGCAGAGAAAAAAGTTTTTAATGCCCTGAAAAAACTGGATCCTTATAATTTTGATATTTTCTGGAACCGAACTTTCGCCGGAAAATCAAAAGATGAAGATAACCTCTATGAAATCGATTTTCTGGTTTTTGACCTTAGGAGTGAACAACTCAATCACATTTATGTCATAGAAGTTAAAGGAGGTAATATCATATTTAAGGCAGAAGAAAATGCCTGGTATCAGTCTGGGCGTTTAATGGAAACTGGTCCAGATAGTCAGGCGATGAGCTATGTTTCCAATATTATTTCGAGATATAAGGATCAAATTGAATATAAAGTGCCTGTGAGTTGGATACTTTGGTTTCCGGACGGAAAGATAAACCTAAAGCAGCTTCCTACACAACTTAATGATAGTTTTGTGGCAGACCAGGCAGATCTCGAAGATCCTGGGCTTGTTTTTGATGATGTTCGGGAGGCTGAAGATAATCTGCATTACGGATATGATTGTATTAGCCTAGATGAATATGAAGCTTCTATAAAGCAAGATCTGCTTCAGGATTTAGGAATAAGTGAGAACCTGAGAACGCTTATGGAAAACATGAAGATTAGTACCGAGCGGGCAGAGGCTAATCAAAAACTAGTGTTAACCGGGTTCTTCGAAATGAACAGGTTAGCCGTAGAAGGTTGCGCCGGCAGCGGTAAAACTATTCTGGCGAAAACCGCTGCAGAACTTTTAAACGAAAGAGGTGCTAAAGTACTCTTTTTGTGTTATAATACTTATTTGTGCTCCCAGCTAAAGACAGGCCTGGATCCCGAAATAAAAACCGATAATATCCACAACCTGATGAGAGAATTTGTAGATAAGCGTGAGCCCGACTGGTTTGAGCACCAGGTAAAAGACCGGGATCTTTGGGATAAAGGTTTGCCGGAAAAATTTAAAGAATTACTGAAGGCATACCCACTTCAAGAAGAAGAGAAGTATGATGTGATTCTGGTTGACGAGGCCCAGGATTTTGAGGTGGGCTGGCTGAATATGTTGCTCAAATATCTTAATCCAGAAGCTCAGTATTTCTTATTCTATGATAAGCGGCAAAACATTTTTGAACGGAATTTTGTATTGCCACAGGGGCAAAATTGGCACTATCATCCTTTAAATTGCAACTACCGGAATACCGGAAAGATAAATACTTTTATAAATGAGTACGTGGGAACAAATGCTGTTTCCTACGGAGTTGAAGAAGGAGAAGAAGTTAGAATTAAAGAGTATTCTCTTGAGAATATTGCCGGATCTTTAAAGAGATGTTTGCTCGAACTGCACAATGTGGGAAAAGTATCAAAAGAGGATATCATGATCCTTACAGACGGTTCCACAAAAGACTGGAACCTAACTATCCATAAAAACGGTTTTGAATACCAGATCCTGGATCCCTTAAAGGCGAGGGAGAAAGAAAAGATATATTATTCCTCCATCCGCCGATTCAAAGGTTGTGAGGCGCCTGTAGTGATCTTGCTTCTTAAGCAAAGGCTGGAGAAGATCAGAAATGGCGAAACCAAACATAAGAATCGACTTTATACCCAGCTTAGCCGGGCAAAGGGCTTACTTTATGTGTTAGAGCCGGAAATAAATTTATGATTATTCTGGAAGAGATTTTTGATTGTTAATCCATTAAAGGAGGGTAAGCTGTAAATTTATTAGAAGGAGCTTTTTTTAGAGCTTTAATATACATGTCGTACAATTTAATCCTATTCTTAAGTGTTCTATAACTAAACCTGTCAAAAATATTCTCCGCAATTATTCTGGAATCAGAAATTTTGGGCGGCATTAGATTAAATCCTTTACCACATTCTATAAAATGAAAATTGCAACAAATAATTCTGTCGTGAAGATCATATTTACTGGGAAGACTGGCTTTATCGAAACGAATCACCTGAAATTGGACATTTTTTTCTTTAAAGGTTTTTTTAAATTGCTTGTATCTTTTCTTGACCCTCTCCTTAATTTTTTCCTCACTAATGCCACTTTTAAGGTTAAACTCTTCGGTTATAATCTTTACATTAACCGGTTTTGATTTACCAGCATTTTTAAGGAGAACATTTAGTAGGGGAATAATGTTATCTTCCATCTTTTGACCTTCTTTATCGCTAAGGATATATCCGTCTGAAATAATTATTTCATTATACGGTAAGGAATTGTGAAAATTTAAGGTTTCCCATCCCGGAAATTTTTCAAATAAGTCAATTCTTACGCTGCATCGTTCAACATATTGTTCAATTCTGTTCTGGTAATTTTCCAAAGAAAAACAAAGAGCTCCTGTATACTCAGCTTCATTAAACCAGTCTCTTTCCTTCTCTGAAAGAATTATTGCTTGACGATGATCAGAACAAAAAAAATGTTCCTTAAAGTTTTTTATTGGAATAGGAGGGAAATGACCTGTACGATAAGCAAAAAACGGATTTTCTAGTTTCAAATTTTCTAAATCCTTTTGGGTTTCAATAGGTACATCAATGAACCAGGTTACATCTCCATACTCTTTGAGAATAGAATGGAGAATCTTGTCACTTCTTGAAGCCGTGGATTCAGAATAGTGAACAAAAAAATTGTCAAGAAAAGCTTTTTCTATATATAATTCCATAACTAATTTCTTTGAACCAAATTAACCTTCATAAGATCAAATTGAAGCTGGGTTACTTCATCAAAAAAGCCTGGGCCAAAGGAATCTGTGAGATTTCCGGTATCTGTAATTTCTATTTTTTTGACTTTAGTTTCTCTTCCTTCGACGTATTTATCTGGATTGAAATAATATATAACCGAATCATTTGTTTCTAATTGGCCTTTTGCTGTTAGGTATTGAAGTTTTCTAATTAAATATTCGCTGTGAGTTTCAATTATAAACCTTAACTCCGGGAAATTTTTTCTGGTAATTAAAAATAGGTCGGCTAATTTTGATTGCAAATTAGGATGTAAATTGGCTTCTGGTTCTTCTATAATTAATATTGGTTCAGGTAAGACGTATGGATCGAAGACAAATTGTTTGCTATTAAAATTGATAACCTTAAGAATAATGGGAATAATTTGTGTAAATCCAAAACCAACGTCAGATAAGGAAATTCGTTTACCATCATGTTCAAGATAAACTACAGAAATTGTTTCTTCATGACGATTAATTACAAGCTCTCCAGGAATGCCTAAGAGCGAAAAGACCTCTTTAATGTATTTGAAGTTTTGGTATTTTAAACTTGCAAACTCAACAATTATCTGATCGATTTCATAGTCTGAACTATTGTTATATACTCTTCTCTGGTTTCCTCTATTAGCTGAAATAAATCCAACGGTTGTGTTAAGGTCAAACCTTGGGTCCAAAGTAAAGTTCTTTAATTGTTCAAATGGAGTTTCTCTGTAGTAGATTACATTTTCAATATCGTTCTTATAGATTTTACTGGAGAAGATAATATTTCCAAGTTCATTCTCGGTAAGCTGTACATCACCGGACTTCTTTATTTTTCTCAATTGCGCGGACATTTCATTCTTAACTGCCGTGTTACATTCAACAATTAATTTTTTAAATAAGGAGATTAAGTCACTAGGGTTATAATCTGAACCTTCCCAAAAATTATAGGTTAAATCGTTAAAAATACTGTTTTGTAGTTCAACAAGTTGAAGGTACTCTTCCTCTGAAATATTCTCTGTTATTATCTCTCCGTCTACAGTAATGTCATAAAGAAGTTTCTTTCGGTCCAGTTTTACTATTTCATTTACTATTGCATGTTCGCCTAAAGTGGTAGGATCTTGTAAAAACTCCTGATCTATCTGGTCGCCTAACCATTCCTCCTCGGCAATCCAATATTCATCTTCAAGGTTCTCAAGGCTTATACCCTTAATGGAATTTTCTATAGAAGCTTTTAAACTTTCATCTTCGAATTTACATTCTAAATTTAGAAACAGGGAAAGAAAATAATCTATATCTAATGAAAGATGTGGCATATCTATGGAAAAGGTTTCTATTCCGTCCCTTGCCTGCCTTTCTACCTCCTTAAAAGAAAACTTCAAAAGTTCTGTATCTCTGTTAGCAATTAAAACTTCTTTGATTTTACCATTTGCATAAAGATACTCCACAAAAAAACCATCATTTAAAATATTGATGGTGTTGTCCATTCTAATGCGGAGTTCCGGGATATCTCTGTGCCAATTTAACACTTTCTCGAAGCTTTCCAGGTTGTGTTCTCCTTTTTTAAATTGAAGAGTGTCTAGTCCTTCCTTCAATAGTAGCAACAACTTAGTTAAAGAACTCTTTCCGCTATTATTAGGTCCAGTAAGTAGTGTTATAGGCTTGATTTCAAACTCGGTATATTCTTTGAAAACTCAGAAGTTTTCAACACCTATTTTTTTGATCATATTATTTTGTACTTATTTAATTTCTTTACCTTGGATAGGAATTGTTATTCCTACTTTATAAAAACTTTTATAATTTTTAATTTCAGTTTTAAACAAATTTTCTGTTCTCAATAGAAAAGAAATATCTCTTTCAAACCTCTCAAAATTATAAGATTTTTTAACAAACCGTAATTTCTCCTTAACAATTTTATAGTAAAACTATACTTGTTTCGTATTGAAACAATTACGATTGGAAATAGGTTTTTGCCGGCAAACAAATTTTGTTTGAGCATTTTTAAACACTGAAAAGTGGAATCTTAGGATAATAATATAGGCATGGTAAATGGTCTAAGATATAACCAATTCTAAATAGAGGTTTTAAGCAATTTGTAATTTATTGCTATCTTAATCATATTTATCGTAAATTGGAAAACACAATGCCATAAAATTTCACAATGAACGAACGTCGTTCCCTCCGTTTAAAAGGATACGATTATGCCCAAGAAGGTTTGTATTTTATCACAATCTGTTGTCAGGGACAAGCGCATTTATTTGGCAAAATTGAAAACCAAAAAATGATTTTAAACGATGCGGGGTTAATGATTAAAAAATGCTATGGTAAATTGGAACAAAAATATCCCGATAAAAAATGTCGGGAAATGGTAATAATGTCAAATCATTTCCATTGTATTTTGGAAAATATTTTCATTGATAATAACACCGTGGCGGCGTCCCTACGTGGGCGTCTGGAACAATGTAATCCGGAACGTAACGATGTAAATCGCCATAACCGTAACGATACAAACCGTGATTATTTCCCAAATCATAATTACGGCAAAACCAATCAAAAATATAAGGTTAGGGATGCAGTGGGATGGTTTAAAACAATGACCACCAATGCATATAAACGCGGTGTCAAACAATTTGATTGGAAACGATTTGACAAACGCCTGGAGTAACGAAATTATTACGAACACATAATTCGTAATGAACAATCCTATCAGCGAATTGCAAACATCGAGGATAATTTTAAAAATGGGATGAAGATAAATTCTATACATTTTGAAAAATAAAAATAAGCAACAAAGAAATAAAACGATTAATGTCTGAAAATAAACCACCAAAATTCATCCAACAAAACGATATTAAATTGAAAAAGAGTAGTAATGCTGAATTTAAGATAGATTTATATATAGAAAAGTATATTAACCATTGCACAACTTCCGATTGGTTAGACAATGAGCTTTACAAATTTCAATGGGCTAACTGGTTGAATACACGAGTTGATTTTACACAACATAGCAATGAAGAAATTCTTCAACTTTGTAAACAATCTCAGGAAAAACCTTATTCAAATGGAAAAGGTGTGCAGTTTATAAAAAGTGAGGCAAGAGAAAAGTTGAGTAAATTTATAGGAATGGAAGATGTTAAAATCTTCCGACAATTTTATGAAGGGGAAAAGTTAAAAGATCTAGACTTTTCTAAGCGAAATATGAGCTATCCAATTTTTTCGTGTTGGCTTTCTACCTTATTTCCGAATAAGATCTACCCAGCCAGTAAAACTGGTTTTGCTCAAGTTGCACGAAACTTATTCAATGCGGAACTATCTAATAGCCGAAATGATTTTGTTTTAGGTTTACAGGAAACTTTGAATCTTATTGCCGAAAAACTTAAAAAGGAGTCCGGTTATAAAAACCTTCTGAAAACTAAACTGAAGAAAACCGAATTAGATCAATTAGATTTTAATTGGGCTGCCCAAGATGTTTTACTTTTTCTTGAACGTAATTCAAAAAAATTAAAACATACCAAAGAAGAAAAAAAATTATTAGATATAATCGATATTCACTCGAAAAATGATCTTATTAATTTCTTCAATTTTGCCGATGAAATTTTTGATGAAATTAAGTTGTCACAAGATGATGATCGTTTTGTTGCCAGTACATCTAATAACCAATTAAACATTACTATTGGACAACGTTATGTATGGAATTTATATCCGCCACAGCGAAAAAAAGGAAAATTTGGCATCATCAGTACGCACAAAATAAACTCGCAAACTTATTCTTATGAAGGCGGAAACCCTCCTGCATTTTATACAGACTTTCAAAATTATCGGTTAGTAAAAAATAATAAAAAGGAAGTTTTTAAAGCTATTGAGAATGAATTGAATCGTTCGCAAAAATCAGGTTATTCTAAATCTTCCAATGCAGCTTTTATAAAAGCTATTTTTGATAAAGATTACAGAGAACAAATTTTAAATTCGAAAACAATGATTTCTTCAGAAGTGATAAAAGTAAAGGCCTCAAAAAAACCATTAAACCAAATACTCTATGGTCCACCTGGTACAGGAAAGACCTACCACACTATTAATTATGCGTTAGAGATTTGTGGCGTAGAAACCGACGGGTTTTCTAGAGAAGAGTTGAAGAAGCGCTATAAAGAATTGGTAGAAACAGGACAAATAGTATTTACCACTTTTCACCAAAGTACAGTCTACGAAGATTTTATTGAAGGTATAAAACCATTAGAACCGGAAAAGGAAGGCGATTCTATTGTATATAAAGTCATAGATGGTACTTTTAAAACCTTAGCTATTAATGCAAGAACACCGGGACACAGAAGTTTTGATGAAGCTTATCATAAACTTATAGAATCTTTGGCTTCTTCCGAACCGGAGGATATTTTAGAACTAAAAACTCCCACCGGAAAAACTTTTGGTATTTCCTTGAATAGAAATGAAAACCTAAACTTACATACTGGCAAGTCTCAGATAAAACAAGGAACGCTTACCAAAGAAAAGTTACTGAAAGAAATAAATGGCGAAAAAGAATTTATTGGTTGGGAAGGATATTTTCAAGGAGTTCTAAATTATCTAGGATCAGATTGCGGATATAATACAAATAGGAACCTGAATAGTAAAAACTATGTTCTTATCATTGATGAAATCAACAGAGGTAATGTTTCCGCTATTTTTGGAGAGTTAATTACACTAATTGAAGAAGATAAACGACTGGGCAATGACGAAGCTTTAACGGTAACGCTCCCCTATAGTAAAGATACTTTTAGTGTTCCTCCTAATCTTTTTATTCTAGGGACGATGAACACTGCTGACCGCTCTGTAGAAGCTTTGGATACCGCATTGCGCCGTAGGTTCAGCTTTGTGGAAATGCCACCCAAACCACAAAAAATAAAAGAAGGGAAAGGAATGGAAGAAATTGAAGGAGTTAATCTTTCTAGGTTATTAACCACCATAAATAAAAGAATTGAAAGATTATTGGATAAAGATCATATGATTGGTCACAGTTATTTTATGAACTTACATACAATAGAAGACCTTAAAAAGGTATTTTACAATAAGGTGTTGCCTTTATTACAAGAATACTTCTTTGGTGATTATGGTAAAATAGGCTTGGTTTTAGGAGAAGGATTTTTTGAACTAACAACAGATAATAACCAAGATATCTTTGCTTCTTTTCATGATTACGACAGTAATGCTATGATGCAACGAAATGTATATCATCTGAAAAATATAAATAAAATGACAGATAAAGCTTTTGTCGAAGCATTGCAGAATATAGGAAATGCGTGATTCCATTAATACCATACAAGTTTTTGAACATCAATGTTTATGGTGCAATAAAGGAGCGTTTCCTCTCTCAAAAAAGCAATTAAAAGCCTTTCAAGCTTTTTATGGAGAGAAGGGAGTGCCTTTTTATAATTTAATTCATAACGGAATTAAATTCAATGAATACGTAGGGGTAATCAAAGTAGGTAAACTTACGGTGGAGGTCTTGCCAAAGGCAGATAAAAATGACGATAAGACGCTATGGCATAACCTTCTTATCCATATGCTACAAACGGTTGGGTCATTTAAAGTTCAGGCACCAAGTACTTCTACTTTGCAGTTAAAGAGTAATTCTATTTTAGATCTTTATTTTGAACTTTTTATAAACGAAATAGAATATCTTATTCATAGAGGTCTTATAAAAAAATATAGAAAAGTAGAGCGTAATGCCCTTGCCTTAAAAGGAGCTATAAATTTCAGCAAGCATATTCAGAAAAATTTAATTCATCAAGAACGTTTTTTTGTTAACCAAACTGTTTACGACACAGACCATAAAATCCATCAGCTGCTGTATAAAACAATTCGATTAATACGTACTTTAAATACAAGTTCTTTACTTACTAGTAGATTGGGGGCATTGGAGTTAAGTTTTCCAGCGGTTTCGGACTGTGTAGTTTCTGAGTCTTTTTTTACTGAATTTCAACACACAAGAAAAACCGAACCTTATAAAAATGCTCTTGACATTGCACATTTGTTATTGTTCAATTATCATCCAGATGTCTCCACCGGCAATACTGATGTACTGGCACTGATGTTTGATATGAATTTGCTTTGGGAACAATATGTGTATGTAAGCCTCAGAAGAAAATTACCTACAAGTTACACCGTTACCGCTCAATCCAAAAAAATGTTCTGGAAATCGAAAAATGGATATAATTCTATGATGATTCCTGATATTGTTCTTAATAAGGACAAAGAAAATTGTATTGTACTGGATACCAAATGGAAAAATTTATACGGCAAAAATCCGAGCCCAGAAGATTTAAGGCAATTATATGTTTATAAAAAGTATTTCTCAGCCACAAAAGTAGCCTTGGTTTATCCGGGAGAACAATTTGGGATAAATGAAGGAACCTATTATATGGAGGTCTCTAAGATTGGTGTAGATAGCTGTGCATTCATTACATTACCTATAAATTATAAACCCAAAAATTCAAGTATTCAAATTGAACCATTAATTGAAAGTTTTTTAAAATAAACCATTTCGCGCTTGGCAAGCGGGTAAGAAAGTAGGATTACTTCATGTAATTTCATATAGCTATAAGTTTCTTGCCTCCAAAATTTGCCAACCAAAAAATAAATTCTTATCTTCACACCATCATTAAGAATCACGATAAAGTGATAGCAACCTGCCCATACAGGCGAAGGTGCTAAAAACAATGAGCCTAGACAATAGGAAAAATATGAAACCCACTTTTCTAAAAATAGTAGCAGTAACAAGTTCGGGAAAACCGAACACGGCTTTACGTATGCTTTATTTTGAAATATTTTATTGGAGGAAATCCCTCAATACCTTCCTACGCTGGTTCTTGAAACTTTATCGTGCAACTAATTTATTTATTAATCTTAAACCATAATTTACTATGAAATCACTAACAATTGGTCAAATTTTAAACGACTACAGAGAACATTTAAAAAAAAGCGAAATAGACGAGCTTAAAAGTATTCAACGGCAACCCAGTAGCTTTTCCGCGCAAGCAGAAGAATTGCATAGAGTTCTTTTTGACGAAGAAACAGATTTTATGAACGATTCTAACGCAGATGCACACGATAGAGCAAGAGGAATAAACCCTATGTCGCAAGAATATACAAACCGCGTAAACAAAAAACGAATAGCTTTTGGGGTAACTCCTTTGAGTGAATCCGGCTACGCACGAGACAATTCTTCCAAAGAGTTTTGTAAAGAAGTGGTGCGGTTTACAAAAAATTACAAGGAATACCGCGAACGTAAAAGAAAAAATGCCAAACAAGTAGTTTATGTAGATATGGATGGCGTTTTGGTGAATTTCCAGTCGGGT
The DNA here is from genome assembly GCA_947494545.1 of uncultured Mesonia sp. GTDB lineage: Bacteria > Bacteroidota > Bacteroidia > Flavobacteriales > Flavobacteriaceae > Mesonia. Next base: position 158,927 of record CANLVH010000008.1, read on the forward strand.
ATCGATAAAATTTCTCAAGAAGACAAAGAAAAATACGGTCCGAATGATTTTGATGAGGTGCCGGGAATATTTTCCTTAATGGAACCTAACGAAGGCGCAATAGAAGGCTACAAATGGCTATCCGAAAATTTTGATACTTACATTTTGTCTACTGCATCGTGGAACAATCCTTCTGCTTGGAAAGATAAATTGCTTTGGGTGCAAAAATACTTGCCGGAAGTTGCCTACAAACGTTTAATACTTTCGCATAACAAACACTTGGCAAAAGGAGATTTCCTGATAGATGACCGCACGAAAAATGGGGCAGGAGAGTTTTTAGGAAAACACATACATTTCGGATCGGAAAGCCCACAAGATTTCGCCGATTGGAAAGCCGTGGTAGCGTACTTAAAAAAGCTGGCTTGATAGTTTAAAATCAACTATCACAGTCAGATTGTTTAAAAATGTCAGGTTGAGCGGAGTCGAAACCGCTTACGAAAAGAAAGCAGACTTTGAGTAATAGCAACTTGATTCACGGTAGTTTAAAACCGGGACTATCTTACAAAGTGTGTAAGTTAAAAAATAGCTGGGGCCGGCCCCAGCTATTTTTTTAATTTTAATATTTAA
>CANLVH010000009.1 GCA_947494545.1 uncultured Mesonia sp.
ACGCCCGCATTATTGGGTGTTTTTTTAGCGTGTCTACCTCCCGACACTTCGGGACCACCACGCCCGCATTATTGGGTTGTTTTTTTAGCGTGCCTACCTTTCGGCGGAAGCAAACTAAAAAGTATAATATTTTAAGAACTTATAATTCCGTAAAGTCAAACAAATAATTTATTTGCCTAAGCGGGTGCAAATATAAATAAAGAATCTAATTTTCAAACAAAGTTTTTTAAAAATATTTCAGTTTCTGCAATCTTGTCTGTATCTTGAGCATCCAAATTAAATTAGCTTATATGAACGCAAGTAAATCCTATATCAATCAACATAAAGATCGTTTTTTAAACGAATTGATTGAACTTCTTAAAATCCCTTCGGTAAGTGCAGATCCTGCTTATAAAGAAGATATGTTTAAAGCCGCCGAAGCGGTAAAAAATAGCTTAAATCACGCCGGATGCACCCACGCAGAAGTTTGTGAGACTCCCGGTTATCCTGTGGTTTACGGAGAACGCATTATTGACGAAAAACTACCAACTGTTTTGGTGTACGGACATTATGATGTGCAACCGCCAGACCCAATTAATCTATGGGATTCTCCCCCATTTGAACCGGTTATTAAAAAAACGGATATTCATCCGGAAGGCGCAATTTTTGCCCGTGGAGCTTGCGATGACAAAGGACAAATGTACATGCACGTCAAAGCTTTAGAGTATATGGTAAAAAATGACGATTTGCCGTGTAATGTAAAGTTTATGATTGAAGGCGAAGAAGAAGTAGGAAGCGAGAACTTAGGTTGGTTTATTAAACGTAATCAGGAAAAATTAAAAAACGATGTTATTTTAATTTCCGATACCGGGATGATTGCCAAAGACGTGCCTTCTATAACAACCGGTTTACGGGGTTTAAGCTATGTAGAAGTAGAAGTTACCAGTCCTAATCGGGATTTACATTCCGGACTTTATGGCGGCGCGGTTGCCAATCCTATTAATGTTTTGACGAAGATGATTGCATCGCTTCACGATGAAAATAAGCACATTACTATTCCGGGATTTTATGATAAAGTAGAAGAACTCTCTCAAGAAGAACGCAAGAAAATGGGCGAAGCTCCTTTTGATGTTGAAGCGTATAAAAAAGCTTTAGACCTTAAGGATGTTTACGGAGAAGAAGGTTATACTACCAACGAGCGTAACTCGATACGTCCAACCTTAGATGTAAATGGTATTTGGGGTGGTTATATTGGCGAAGGAGCCAAAACGGTTATCCCGAGCAAGGCTTTTGCCAAAATATCTATGCGTTTGGTACCCAACCAAAATTGGGAAGAAATTACAGAGTTGTTTCAAAAACATTTTGAAAGTATTGCTCCAGACGCTGTAAGCGTTAAGGTAACTCCGCATCACGGCGGTCAAGCTTACGTAACGCCAATAGACGGTTTAGAATACCAAGCTGCAAACGATGCTTATAAAGAAGTTTTTGGCAAAGAGCCAATTCCACAACGTAGCGGCGGCAGTATTCCTATTGTAGCAATGTTTGAAAAAGAATTACAAAGTAAAACCATTTTAATGGGCTTTGGTTTAGACAGCGATGCCATCCACTCCCCTAACGAGAATTTTGGCGTATGGAATTATTTAAAAGGTATTGAAACTATTCCGTTTTTCTATAAGCATTTCACCAAGTTAAAACAGGAAGAGTAATAAGATGGAAATTGGCAATGTTCGGTTGGCTGCCAGCCCACTAACATTTTTTGAGAAATGTTCTTTGGTATGTTTTAGTTGATATTTGATAGGCTTGTGGACTTTTAAAAAAACGAAATTTATGTATCTTTTTGAAAAGTTTTGCATCTACCTAATGAACCTAAAAAATAAAACTTATGAATACTTGTCAATGTACCAATTGCGAGTGTAATAAATGTAACTGCGTAAACTGCAAAGCAAACACCTGTCCTTGTGAGAGTTGCAACTGCAGTAAATGCAATTGTTGCTAAAAATAAAGCTGTTTTTAAAGCGTAATTTCCTTGTAGAAAGTGCGTTTTAAAAACAGCTTTTTTAATTATTAGTAAATTATGCAAACCAATACTTTATGGAATAATTATGCGGAATTGTATTATTTCTTTATTCTGAAACGAGTGGGAAATCAAGATACTGCTAAAGAAGTATTGCAAAACGCTTTTTTAAAAATTCATCAAAAACTCTCGCAATTAAAAGATTCTGATAAAGCAAAAGAATGGGGATTTCAAATTGTACGCAATGAATTAAACCAACATTTTCGCGAGAATGCTAAAGTACATCCCACGCAAAACCTTCCGCAATTGAGCAATGCACCAAACTTTGAAAATGTTTGTTGTTTTGATCGTTTTATTTGGGAGTTACCGGAAAAATACCGAGAAGTAATTCAATTAGTCTATATAGAGGGCAACTAACAAAAAGAGGTGGCTAAAAAATTAAATATAAGTTTAGCCGATGTAAAAGCGCGAATTAGACGTGCCAAAACCATTTTACACGAAAATTTTAAACGTTGTTGCCAATTTGAAACCGATAAAAATGGAAAATTAGTCGGTAGCCCAAATTGCGCTTATTGCGAAAAGAATACTTAATTTCATAAAAGCTATTCTAAAAGTATTAAAAAAGAATTGTAGTTTTGGAGCAATAAAGCAGGATAACTATGGAAATTGCAATAATTGCGCACGATGGAAAAAAAGCAGAAATGGTTCAATTTTTAAACGAACATGCCGATTTTTTCCACCAAAAACATATAGAATTAGTTGCCACAGGAACTACCGGCAGCAAGGTAGAACGCGCGGGTTTTAAGGTGCAATCTTTTCTTTCCGGGCCAATTGGTGGCGATGCTCAAATTGCCGGCCGCGTGGCAGAAGGCAAATGCAAAATGGTATTATTTTTTAGAGATCCCTTAGAAAAACATCCGCACGAACCCGATGTTTTAATGCTTTTACGTATTTGCGATGTGCATGATGTACCGCTAGCTTCTAATCCTGCATCTGCGGTTTTGCTAATAAAAGGACTTTCTGATTCTACGGAAATTTAGAAAACAGCAAATTAAAATCTTGCTTTTATTAAAGCAATAGTATATCTTTAGTAAGTATTAAAACTATTTTTTAGCTGTTGTTACTTCCTAATCAAGTAAAGGTATTTTCCAGAGTGAGTCCACACTGAGTCCACAGTCACTGCACAGTGAGTCCACGGTTTATGTAAAAAATGTGGAGTCAGTATGCATTTAGGCTACATACACCTTTGCTTTGGTATGGCGTAGCTACGAGGGAGCAATAGCGTAGGTATACTTATGGCACGATTAAATAAGAATAAAAAACTAACCGGTTCTATACAAGGACTCGTTTTTCGGGAAGTTGGCGATATTAATGTGGTACAAAGCAAACCTACTCGAGTGCGCCAAACAGAAGCGACAAAAAAAGCATCTTCTGACTTTGGCCGGGCATCAAGCCTTACCAAAAAACTTTCCGAGGGTTTACAAAATATATTTTTCTCCTACTACGACAAAAAAATGTATAATCGCTTACGCGGAACCGTTTACAAAGCACTTTTAGAAAACCATTCTGCACCTAAGGGAGAAAAAGAATTTTGGGAGGGCGATCCTACACTTTTAAACAACTTCGAATTTAATACAGCAAGCCTATTTAGCCATTATGCAAGGTTAGGAATAACCTGCTCTGCAACTACCGGTAAGAAGGTAACGGTTGGGGTAAAAGCATTTGACCCAAAAGTACACATCAAATGGCCAGAAAACCTTGGAGAGGCAGAGTTGTGTTTTTTAATAAGTTGTTATGCTAAAGATAGTTTTAAACTTTTAAAACAAGAGGTTTTTAAAAAGCAAGTTTCTTTTAATTCTGCCACGACGGAAAATCTACATTACAGCACCCCGCCCCTCCCTACCGATTGCTTGGTCTTGGTTTCGGTGTGTATTCTTTTTTACAAAGAAAAATCTATTGTTAGTAAAATGTTGAGCAATACTAAAAAATTACATCCAGCAAAAATTGTAGAAGCTATAAAAATATAGTTTATTAAGCGGCAAGGAGTTTCACTGCGCTAAAACTGCTTTAAGCAAATTTAAACTATTGATAACTAACCCCGTAACCCTGTTACTATATCACCTGAGCTCGACCTAAGCCTTTTTAACAACGAATTTATAACTTGAATCTTATATCGAACCCAGGTTTATAGGCAGCTATACCTTTATTTCTAAAAATTAAATACCATTATAGTTTTTCGTTTTACACGAACATTTGTCCTTCTGTTGTGTTAGTCTTTTTTTGCCATTTATTTGGTTGTTTTACCTCCCATTTCCGTAAAGACACTATCTACCGGTTCCCAAAGTTCTATTTTATTGCCTTCTGCATCCATAATATGCACGAACTTTCCGTAATCAAAAGATTCTATATCGTCTACAATTGTTACTCCATTCTCTTTTAGTTTTTCGACTAAAGCCTCTATATTTTGTACCCTGTAGTTGATCATAAATTCCTTTTCGGAAGGAGAAAAATACTCGCTACCTTTTTCAAACGGACTCCATTGTGCATAGTTGATTTCCTCTGGCCGATTGGCATTTCTGAATTCGAAAGTAGAACCGTAAGGATTCACTTCTAAACCAAGATTTTTACTATACCATTCTTTTATTTTTTCAGGGTTTTCCGAAAAAAAGAAAATACCGCCTATGCCGGTTACTTTTGGAGTTGGTTTTACTTCGTCTTTATTTTTATTTTCTGCCATCACGTGATTTTTTTAAGAAAAGCAATTTATTAAAATACCTGTACAAGCCATTTATAATTTATAGTTTTTTTTGTCTAGCACACTTTTCTTATTTTTTTTATTCCTGAAACTTTTCAAACATTTTTTATAAAGTAAATAACTGGAGTACAAGAAGCCATAAAATTACAATTATTGGCCCCAATAAACCTATTAAAATACCACCGAACCTAAAATCGAGTTGTTCTAATTTTCCGGTACTAAAAGCAATAGCATTAGGTGGCGTTGATACAGGTAGTAACAGCGCACACGAAGCACTTAAGGCAATGATTAAAGGTAAAATTTTATCCGAAACCTCAGGTAAAGCTGCGGTTACAGAAAGCGCCAAAGGAACCATAATAGTTGTGGTGGCCGTGTTGCTCATAAAATTGGAGAAAACTACACTAATAATCGCAAAAACTAAGAGCAATACGTAATAGTTTAGAGACGCTAAATTAATAAAGCTGATAAAATAGTCTGTAAGACCTTGTTGTTGTACAGCAAGACCAAGAGCCAGACCCCCGGCAACAAGCATTAAAGTATCCCAGGGAAGTTTTCGCATATCATCGGCATTTAGAATTCTAAACATGGTTAGACCAACAATGGGTATACCGGAAACAGCCGCAACAGGAATACCAGTCCACTGCGAGGTTAACCAGAAAAGCAAACTCGTTAAGATGATTATGATGGTAATTCTGGTTTGTAATTTTGTAATCTCACTATCTTGATTCTCAATTTTTAATTGCTCGTTTGTTAAGAAATCAAGCGACAAACGGTTGGTTTTAATTTTATATTTCTGCAATAAAGCTTGCCAGAAAAATAGGATTAAAACCATTGCAACCGGAACACCAAACATCATCCACTCCAAAAAGCTAATCCGGATGCCTATACCATCTAAAGCACCAACAGCAATAGCATTGGGTGCCGAGCCAATAATAGTACCCATACCGCCAATGGCGGCAGCGGTAGGAATACCAATTAGCAAAGCTTTTGTAAGCGGATCTTTATCACCAAGTTTGGAAATAATGGGTGCAATGCTCGCAATCATCATTGCTGTAGTAGCTGTATTACTCATTAACATAGAAAGAAATGCAGTAATTAACATCAAGCCTAACAATATATTTTTTGATTTGCTTCCAAAAAACGGTAATGAAAATTTTAATAAAGCAACATCAAGAGCTGTTTTCTTCATAGCTTCTGCAATAAAAAAACCGCCTAAAAAAAGCCAAATTACAGAATCTGACCAGGTTTGGATGTATTGTTTGACATTTTCTGGCTCTAAACTACTCATAGTAAAAACCAAATAGCCAATAATAAGAATACCTACCGCAAATGGCGGAATAGCTTCTGTAATCCATAAGCCTATAGCAAAAATCAAAATAAATAAAACCGTACTTTGTGCCTCGCTTAAAGCATCGCTAAAAATAAAATGGTTTAGCGCTAAAGCAACGAGAAAGGAAGTAATAAATTGAATTGTTCTGCTTTTCCAATTAATACTTTCATTAATTTTATTGAAAAATTTTCGTGCGTATGATCTAGAATCTTGTTGCATCTTTATTTTAATTATTGTCGAAGGTAGCCTAATAATTATTTAGAAAAAATGACAAATGATGGTATTTAATACTTTCTTCTAATGCATCTGACTTGCACTGTCTCAAAGACTCTAATTTTAAAAATAAGATTACCGAAGAAGTAAAAATTGATTTTCGGAAGATACAAAATAGAAGTAATCGAAGCCTTTACTACACATCCTGCCAACACATTTTTTATACAGAAATGATAGTCAAATATAGAAGACCGAGAAAAATAATGCTATTTGCCGAAGTTGAAAAAGCTTTAACCAACGCTACTTTGTATTATAACAACAAAGCAATAGTAGATATTGAGGTAGATAATGACAGCAAAATAGGATCGTATAAAATTTTATAAAAGTCAGTAGTTACTGAACTTTAAAGGTATAGTTGTTTCTTATATGAGACGCAGCGTTAACAGTATTAGTTTACTTGAAATTCTAAAAATACCGGTAAATGATCGGATAAAGCGCGAATATTTTGCAAGTGAAAACAATCTTGTACCAAATCTATACTGGCTGCCTTGATTTTTTTAATTCCGGAAGTGTAAAAAACATTATCGATAGCGTGGTTGCGGTAATTTCCGTTTTTGCATTTCCGCTTAAGCGTTGTCGGATTCTTTTTTATTGCCGCTTGAAAACCTCTTTTATAAAACGGATTCCATACCGTATGCCGTTCGGTGAGGTTAAAATCGCCTACCAACAAAACGGTTTCTGATGCTAAGCGTTCTTGATAATTGCTCATCCGTTTAATTTCGCGTTCGGGTTGATCGTTATATTTGCGAGCATGAAAATTAATCACATAAAAATTCTGCTGACGTCGTTTGTCTTCAAAATGCCCGATAAAAGGCTCGCGGTATACGGCAGATTGCAACTCCTGGTCTAATTTTGCTCTTCCCAGCATTTTTAATTCAGCAGTTTTCCATAAAAAGGCATAGCGCTCACTTATGTAAGCCGACGGACTTCTAGTTGGGTGGCTCACTTGGTAATCCCATTTTGCTCCTAATCTATTAAGCTCGTCTGCTAAACGTGCCACAGCTTGAGCCCCAGCCGGGTCTTTAGCTACAACCTCTTGCACAGCCACCAAATCTGCATAGCGCAATGCCTGCGCCATTTGCTCTATCTCTGCATCAGATTTTGAGCGACCTAGGTTTTGAATGTTCCAAGTAATAATTTTAAGCGCATCGGTATTTTTAAGCTTTTTAATTTCGGTTAAGCTTAGCGTTCCCTCGCCCGGCTGTACGTGCGTAGGTTGTTGGCTATAGGCAGAAAAGCACAGGCTGATGCTTAGTAAAAAAAGAAGAAGTTTATTAATCACAAGTAGATATTTTAAGTTTTGAATTTGTCGGCTTCCCATTTTGCCGGATTATTAATAATATAATTTGCTATGTTGCGATGGGCTTTTTCATTTCTAATAATGTGATCCCAATAATTGCGTTGCCAGATAGATTTGGATAAATCAATCGCCGGAAGGGCGAATCGCAATCCGCCCAATCTATAGAGAGATTTAATCTTTTTCGTGGTGGCGCCTTTATATCCTCTTATAATTGCGCCTAAGCTTTGCGATGGCGATTTAAATTCTCCAATGCTTTCAGAGGCTTTGATGGTATAATCTATAGATATAATTGCGTGAAAATGATTCGGCATAATTATAAAAGGCCCTAAGCTGCAGTTTTTTCTTATTTCTGCTGTATTTCGCCATTCTTGCTCTGCGATTCTTCCCAATAAATTCAAATGCATTTTTCCGTTGCGTATGCTGCCAAATATTGCTTTTCTATTTTGCACGCATAAAGTCACAAAATACAATCCCGCTTGTGCGTAATCATATCCTTTTAAACGGATTGATTTTCCGTCGTGTTTTTTCGGGTTGTATGCATTCATTAATTTAATTTATAAAAATTTCAATCGGTTTAAAATTTCTAATCATTCCTTTTTTTTAGCTTCTAATTAATGCTTCTATCTTACCCTAATTAATGCAGCGTAAAGCAACTTTTTTCGCTTTTTCTTATTTCTCTATGAAAATAGTAAATTTTTAAGGTTGCCGAATTACTTGTTTTTTTCTGAAAACAGTTTCGAGAAATAACAAGCAGTAATATTATAAAAAAATATTCTTTTTACTTTACGGAAAACAGCTGTTTGTAAAACAAAATGCATAAAAAATTAAACCTTTACGGAAAGAGAACTAAATATTTCTACTACATATAATTTTGAATATGTTAAGCAAATTATTATGGCTCGCTTCCCATTCAAACTAAAAAACAAATTGTGAATATCTATTTTAAATTTCAAGTACCAGGTATACGATAAATTCTATTTTTGGCCTTCTAAAAAATTATAGATATGAGCGCAACTTGGTATGAATGTAAGGTGAAATACAAAAAAACACACGAAACAGGCGAACAAAAAATGACTACCGACACCTATCTTTTGGATGCGGTAAGCTACACCGAAGCAGAAGCCAGAATTAGCGAAGAGATAAAAGCCTACACCAGTGAAGAATTTAAAATTATGAATATAAAATTGGCCAACTTTGCAGAAGTACACCCTTTTGAAAATTCCGATAGGTGGTTTAAAGCAAAAGTTTCTTTAATAGCCTTAGACGAAGAAAGCGGAAAAGAGAAAAAGAGCAATATTTATCTCTTGGTGCAAGCCAATGATGTAAAAGAAGCTTTTGAAAACACCACTACCGCTATGGCTGGAACAATGGGAGATTATACCATTCCTTCTATTACCGAATCGCCAATCTTAGATGTTTTTCCTTATTTTACGGGAGAAGAAGAACAATTGGAAAAATTTAAGGTTTTAAGTGCCGAAGAAGAAGTGGAAGAAGTGGACAAAATGAAAGAGACAAAAGAGCTAAAAGCGGAAAAATAAAGGGCGGTAATTTTTTTTAGATGCTTTTTTATTAAAGCTAAATTCTATAAAATTTTTCCGGCAAAACATTCCGTAAAGAAAATAGAAAGGGTAGATTTTTACAGTCTGCCCTTTTTTTCGATATCTAATAAAAAAATTTTATTGTACTTCTGTTTCCATTTTACAACAACCTAAGCGGCGTTATAAAGCCTATTCTTACTTCATTTTTATTGTAATTAGAAGCATTGTACTAAGGTTTGCACATCACTACCTTTGTTAAATCTATTTCTAAATTTAAAAGCTACTTTTTCATGTACCTGAGCAGAAATACCAAGCGCTGTATGACCGTTCTGAAACTGCACGCCGTTATAATAATGATCGCCACCCCTAAAGGTGTAAGCGCGCACCCCCATGCGCATATCTAAAGTGATGTTTATTTTTTTTAATAACTTGGTCTTTTTTATGGGAATAATGGGTTCGGGCAAACTGTCTCGCTGCTGTGAGAGCACAACTAAAGAAATTAATAAAAGTAAACCGGTCAAAAATATTTTTATCATAAAGCCATAGTTTATTAGATGTGGATGCGCTGAAGATGGGTTAGCTACTTCTCTTGCTTTCTTAAAAAACAAACGTCTTTGTAGTTGCAATATAAAGATTCTAATCTTTTATTTATGTTAACCCAAACTAAAGATTGGACTAAGCATAGCAGTATTTAAAAGTCTCGCTTTAAATAGCTACTAATGCTGTGACTCTTGCAAAGGTTTTCCATGCTTTAATAAAAGATTAAAAGTTTAAAATTTCTAAACTTGGTCTTTTTGCTTAACTTTCCTCTAAAAACAGCCTTATGAATATTTTATACCTTCACGGATTGGGAAGTTCGTTAAAACCGGAAAAACGTGAGATTTTAGAAAAGTACGGAAAAGTTTACGGCCCGGATATTAATTATGAACAACGCAAGGACACGATAGATTGGCTTTACGGAAGCTATAAAGAAAAAGAAATTGATGTTATTATTGGCAGTAGTATGGGCGGTTTTACAGGTTACTACTTAAGCAGATTGTTACAAACCCCTGCTTTACTGTTTAATCCGGCTTTGGCAGCACGCAAGGTAAAACAAGAAATCCCCGAAAATGCACCTCCGCATCAAAGTTTAGTGCAATTTATTTTAGGAGCTCAAGATACCACTGTAAATCCGGAAGCCACCCTTGGTTTTATTGCCGAACATTTCCCAAAAACCCAAGATTATCAAATTTCTATACAAAAAGATTTGGAACACCAAATCCCAATCGAAGTCTTTAAAAATGCAACCGATAAGTTTTTTAGAGAAGTAAAGCTGTAAGCGGCAAGCTTTAGGCGATAAGCGGTAAGCAATAAGCGAAAAGCTTTTTGCTGTAGATAACATCTCTAACTGCACCCAAACTGACAGAGGGAGCCCACCCCCTTCCCTCAGGCAAGGGCTGGGGATGGGATGAAAACTTATGTACTCATTGTCTTATTTAAATTTGTAGCGCAGCAGAACCCTTCCGACATCTGCCATTTCAGATGTCACCTTCCCTAAATTAGGAAGGTGCTTTTTTTATATTATGTCATAGGCTTTATCCAGATTGACAAACGCAACCAATCACCAATCACCAATTCACAAATCAACAAATTCACCAATCACCAATTCACAAATCACAAATTCACCAATCACCAATTCACAAATCACAAATTCACCAATCACCAATTCACCAATCACCAATCACCAATTCACAAATTTACCAATTAACAAATCAACTAATCTCCAATCCCCAACCCTCAATTCACAAATCTTTCTATATTTATTTTTTCATAAAAGAAACAGCGCTGCAATATGCAAATCTTAAATGCCTACCAAAACAATCTTAAAAACATTAGCTTACGTCTTCCTGAAAACCAGTTAATTGTACTTACAGGTTTATCAGGTTCGGGAAAATCTTCTTTGGCCATAGATATAATTGCAAACGAAGGCTACCGTTATTTTTTAGAAAGTTTGCCGGATTATAACCAACAAAATTCTCAAATTATCCCTACTGCCGAAGTAGATACCATAAACAACTTGCCACCGGTTATAAAGGTAGAACAAAACAAAAGTTTTCAGTCTGTTAAGGCTACTTTTGGTACGCTTTCCGAACTTAATACTTATTTCCGAATTTTATTTGCGCGTTTTTCGGCTGAGGAAATCTTAAGTAAATCGCTTTTTTCGTTTAACCATCCTAAAGGTGCTTGCGAAACTTGCCGCGGAATTGGAGAGGCAGAATATATTGATCTTGACAAATTAATAGGCGATGAGAACAAAACTTTACGCGAAGGCGCCATTACCACTACCCTACCCAACGGTTATATTGTTTATTCGCAAATAACGGTTGACGAATTAAACAAAGTCTGCCAGGCGCATAATTTTAGCGTAGATATACCGTGGAAAACGCTTAGCGCGGAACAAAAAGACGTGGTTTTAAACGGAAGCGATCGCATTAAAGTCTTTTTTGGGAAACACGGCTTGGAATCCCGACTTAGGTGGAAAGGCATTAAAGCAAAGCCCCGCGAAGAAGGTTTTTATAAAGGAATGCTTCCCGTGATGGAAGATATTTTAAGACGCGACAGAAATCCGAATATCTTAAAATTTGCCAGCTCTAAAACTTGCCCTAGTTGCAAAGGCGCGCGCATAAAAGCAGAAAATTTAACTTATACATGGAAAGGCTATAATTTTCAAGATTGGATGCAACTTCCTTTAAACGAATTGTATAAACAGTTAGAGGCTAATGATTACCTTTCGGGGGAAGAAGAATTAGTGCAAATATTACGTACCAAATTATTAGACCTAATAAGACTGGGAATGGCAGATTATAGCCTCAACACCCCAAGTTTAGAAATTTCTTCCGGAGACGCACAACGCATCAAACTCATTAACCAAGTAAACAGCAAGTTACAAGGTATTTTATATGTTTTTGACGAACCTTCTATTGGTTTATCTGCCGCTTATCAAAAATATTTACTTCATATTTTAAACCGACTTATAGCCAGGGGCAATAGCGTTATTGTAGTAGAGCACGATTTAGAATTTATAAAAGCCGCAGATTGGTTGGTAGAATTAGGACCCGAAGCCGGAATAAACGGCGGCGAAGTTGTTTTTAACGGTCGGCTTAAGGATTTTTTAAAAGCTAAAAACCTTAAAAGTCCAACGCGCAAAGCTCTAGAAGAGGCACAAAAAGCCCCTACAAAACAGGAAACTAAAAAAGTGTTAGCAGAAGCTTTTAAACCCGGTTTTAAAAAATTATCGGTGGTAAGTAAAAAAACACCGCAATTAATAGAAGATATTATTGCTTTTTGCGAAAAAAAAGAATGGACTGTTCTTAGTGTAAGCGATCAACCTATAGGAAAAACCCCGCGCAGTAATCCGGCAACCTATACGGGTTTAGCAAATTTTATACGCAATCTGTTAGCAAAAACACCCGAAGCAAAAGCTTTAAACTTGACCAAAAGCGCTTTTTCTTTTAACAACAAAACCGGTAGATGCCCGGCTTGCGAAGGCGCCGGGGTTATCAGTCTTTCTATGAGCGCGATGGGAAGCATCAATCAAGTTTGTCCTACCTGCAACGGCAAGCGTTTTAAGGCCAAAGTTTTGCGCGCGCATTGGCAAGAGAAAAATATTGCAGAAATTTATAACCTCAGCATTCAAGAAGCTTATACTTTTTTCTCTTCGGAAAAGAAAATTAAAGAAAGCTTGGGATTAATGCTGCAATTGGGCTTAGGTTATATCAAATTGGGGCAACCTTCTAATACTTTATCTGGCGGGGAAGCGCAACGCATAAAACTCACCAAACATTTTGCTAAAAAATCAAAGAAAACACTTTTATTGCTAGAAGAGCCAAGCATTGGTTTGCACCAACAAAACGTAAAAGAATTATTGGCTGCCTTGCACCAATTAAAACAAGAGACAGCCGGCATAATTTGTTTTGAAAACCATTCGCTTTTTCAAAAAAGTGCAGATATTTTAGTAGAAAACACGCCTAAACCGCAACCCATTACCATCCGACAAGAAAATCCGCAGCAGCGTAATACTATCACTATTAAAAATGCGCGTACACATCATCTAAAAGACCTTAACTTGGCTTTACCCAAACATTCTTTTACGGTAGTTACGGGCATTTCGGGGTCGGGAAAATCTTCTTTGGTAATAGATACTTTACACGGTTTTGGGTTGCAAGAAATGACCAAGCAATTTTCAAGCTACCAACAGTCGCGCGTAGGTGTGAATTTTCAGTTTGAAGTAGATTATATTGAAGGCCTTACACCAACTATTTGCATTACCCGAAAACAAAAAAACTATTCGCAACGCACCGATATTGCCAAACAAACGGGCATTGATAAGCTTTTGCGGTTTGTGTTTTCCAGAAAAGCGCAGTATGCAGGAGAAGATTTATCTGCGAGTCATTTTTCTAACAACCACGAATTGGGAAAATGTGCGGTTTGCGAAGGCATTGGACGCGAACTCCTACCCGACCTCAACAAATTGGTTTTAGACGCAGAAAAAAGCATAGCTAACGGACTTTTTGCCCATAACAAAGTAATTGGCTATTATGGCGATCCGACCGGGAAACATATGGCTATCTTAAAAAAAGTAGGGCAAGAATATGGGTTTGATTTAGAAACCCCTTTCGGGGAATTAACCGCGGCGCAAAAAGAGGTTTTACTTTACGGAACAGAAGAAAAAATATGGCAAGCAAACTGGAATTATAAAACCAAAACTCGCGAAGGCACGCAAGCCTTAACGATGAAATGGGAAGGTCTTTTTAATTATTTGCAAGATGAATATTTTAAAACCAGAAAAAACAAAAACACCAAACAGCTTACCGCACTTTTTTCTTACAGAAAATGCAACAACTGCTTTGGCAGCGGATTAAAACCGGAGCGTTTATCTTATAAAATAGCAGGAAAATCTATTCATGAAATTAAAGCCTTAAATTTTAAAAGTTTTGGAGAGTGGCTCAAAGCAAATTCCGATAAAGAAAATATAGACGGCAAATTAATCCGTAAAGTAAAAACGCATTTAACAAATACCATCGCAAGAGCCGAGCAATTGCATATAGATTATCTACAACTCAACCGGAAATCGCCTAGTTTATCCGGAGGAGAAAATCAGCGCGTAGAACTTATAAAACAATTAAACAGTCCGTTAAAAGGCATTACTTATCTACTTGATGAACCTTCTGCCGGCTTATCGAATGATAATATTCCGGATTTATTGCAAATCTTAAAAGAACTTATAGAAAAAGGAAATACCGTAGTGGTAATTGAGCACAATAAAGAACTTATTTTAGCGGCAGATTACTTGGTGCAACTCGGTCCGCAAGCCGGAAAATTAGGCGGATATATTACCTATGAAGGCAGTCCGCAGAATTTCTTACAACAGCCGGAATGCCACCCGTACTTAAAAGCTGCAAAACAGCCATTAAAGTTGAACAAAGCGAAAGAGCAAATTGCAATTGAAAAATTGTCTAAACATACCTTGATAAAAGACAGTTTAGCAATACCGGTTGGCGGAATAACGGCCATTACCGGAAAATCCGGGATAGGAAAAACTACTTTGGTAAAAGAGATTTTAATTCCCAGTATCAAAACCGCGCAGTCGGTAAACTGTAAAAACATCACTTTCCCTAAAAAATACGCAGCAGCCTATTATTTTGAACCGAAAAAATTACGCTCGCAAGCTGCAACTTTGCTGGTGTCTTATTGGGATTTGTTAAAACCAATAAGTAAACTATTTGCCGCTAAAACCAGCTTAAAACCTAAAGACTTTTCGTATAAAACAAAAAGCAGTCAATGCCCAAATTGTAAAGGAAAAGGCTATATAGAAACCAGTTTGGACGTAACTGCCAATAGTATTGAAACTTGCGAAGTTTGTAAAGGCAAACGCTACATAGCCGAAATTTTAGATTATAAAGTAGCTGATAAAAACATAGCAGAAGTGCTGGCTATGAATAGTAGCGAATTTAAAAGTTGGGCAAAAGAAAATAATTTGTCGGTCAAAAAGCTTTCATTCTTAACACAATTGGAAGAAATTGGTTTAGCGCACCTACGTTTGGACCAAGCGGTACAATCGCTTTCGTCCGGAGAAAAGCAACGCTTACTGTTGTTAAATTGGCTACAAAACAAAACTACCCACGCGTTTTATATCTTAGACGAACCCAGCATTGGCTTGCACTACGCCGATATTGATTTGCTATTTAGCATACTAAAAAAATTGAGCCGTAAAAACGATGTGCTGGTTATTGACCATAATTTGTATTTGCTGCAAAATATTGGGGTTGGAATGGTTTTGGAGTAGTTTTTTTTGTGAAATATAAAAATTATTTTTTAGCCGAATATCTATTTTTATCAATTTAAATACAATTCCACCGGCATATCTTCTCCTTCAGACTGATAGAAAATATCGGGATAGACAACATACCGTGAGGCGTGGTAGCGATTCATTTTTGCGAAGTTTTTGATTTCATATTGAGTAAAAAAACAATAGAGGATATTATCGTTTTTTTTTGAAGTAGAATTGTACAACTGAAGTGGATAAGCTTTTTTCTGCCAAGGGTTTATTTTTGCTTTATGCGTGTCTAAGGTGTATTTTCTTTTATAAAGCAATACATCGATAATTTCTTGGCTATAAAAACCTTTTGTTTCGTAAGAGATTATAAGACTAAGATAGGCATCGTATTTTAAAACTGCTTTTTTATTTTTCGTATAACCTTTAATCGAGTCGAGTAAATATCCCGTGTTGCCAAATTCAAATAAGTAGTAATGGTAAGCTATATTTTTAGATAAATTCATTTAGTTAGTTTTAAAATGGAGTTTCTCCTTCAGTTTTCTCTTGTTTAATATTATTACAAATATGAACAGCATAATATTGACGGTTTTCATTCCAAGCAACTATATACCGCATTACAAAATCATTATTTTTATAAGCAAAAAAACTAACAGCAGGGGTATCCGGAAAGCAATATTTGCACTTAGAGGATTTTACATAAAGTCCTTCAGGATAAACAACTTTAAGCCCTTCAATTTTATCCCGAATTTGCCGAATCAACTCCTCCTTTACTCCATCAGAATACATTGCATCTGGATTTATGTCCTGCAAATACAGAGGCTGGTATTCCAGAAAAGCGTTGACTACGGCTTGTTTTAAAGTGTAAACAGTCATTTTTTGGTGGCTTAGTTGGTTCTTAAATGTCTTTTAAGTCATTAAAAAAATAATAATTTTGTCTAGCTGAATCTACAATGTATTCATTGTTAACGCTTAGTAACCAATTTATTATTTTTCCATCTATGTTTTCATCAATTAACTCAATATTATTTATTTTATATTTGTTCAAAGAATGTTTTAAGTTTCGCTTTATTTCTCCATCTTTATAAATCTGTTCATTTTTTATTAATAAGATTATGTCTCTATCAAACTTAGATTGAAAATATTTCTCCCATTCCTTTCTTTTGGATTCAAATTGTGGTGACTGTATTATTTCCACTTTTTCATTGACCAACCAAACGAAAACTATTCTTTTGAAAGGTAGTTTTTCTCGGCAGGAAGCAAAAAGCATTTCATAAACTTTAAATAAGCTTTTTTCATAACTATCTTCCCGGAAGAAACCAACCAAGGCTTTTTTACTTTTTAAAACACTTTTATGCAAAGGTTTATTTTTTAATTTCATCTCTTTCAACCATTCCTTCACTTTACTATTGCTATTTAAGTAGAATGTTATTTCTTTAGGTTTTCGAGCTAATTTTAAATATAAATTATTTTCCTTAAAATTAAAGGTGTTTGCTATTAAATGTGCTAATGAAAACTTGTTTTCAGCTAAACCAACATTCGAAATATTCTCATTTGAAAAGGTATTCTGAAAAAGCATTTTAACTTCCGTTTCTGAAATAAATTTTGGTTCTACAGATTTCTCACCATCCTTGAACTGCAAATATTCTGCTGCTCTCTTTTTCTTATCAATACTAACCTTTTTAATAATAGAAGTTTCTATTTCTAATCTTGGTTCGATTAAACAAAGAATGTTTAACTCTAATGTATATAATTGATTTCTTAAAGAAGGTATGCCGTATAAGAAGTCAAGATCATCTTTGAAAATTGATTGGAAAAAGATTGACCAAAATATCACTTTTGAATTCTTGACCAAATTTATTTTTTTAAGAATCTCAATTAACAAGGAATAATCATTGGCTTCTATTTTTTCATAAAAAGAAGCTGCGAAATAATAGCCAATAATAAACTCGAAATCCCCATAAACAATATCTGGAACGTCATCGACTGCTCTTTTTATTGACCCAAAATTATCTTTGTTTTTAAAATTAATGAACCAACTTCTTACACTATCAAATTTGCTTTCTTTTAGTTTGTGGTTTTTCTTTAAATAATTCAAGATATATGCACCCCACCAACCAAAACGTTTTTCTGGCTCTGGATGAAAATTACCATCATTTTTCTCTTTCGTAGGGTAAGTTCCATACGAAATAATTTCTTTTATGAAATTTTTCTTGAATTTGTTGAGCTCATTCGTCTGATTTAATATTTCAAAAGTTTGCTGAGTATAATTTTTTGAAATGTCTTCGTTTTGAGCTAATGAGTAACATTCTAAAAAGCCTCTACGGATGAAACTGTAAAGTGCAATTTCACCAAATAAATCACTGGACTTTGGGAAATTTAGTTCATCCTTATTTTCAGAAGTACTATCTCTATAATTACGGTCCGAAAATTTAATTAAACCTTTTGGAATCCTAAGGTGATTGAAAAATAAGTTCTTTTCTTGTTTTGGAATTTCAAAGCCATCTATTGCACCAAAAACAATTATTAGCTGATTTTTAAACTCCACAAGGTTTTCAGCATCCACGAAAACAACGATGCTAAAATCTTTTTGAGCTTGCTCAATTTTTAATCGTGAAACTGGTACCACAAGGGTTTTCTTAAAAATTAAGCTCTCGGTTTCAGTTAAAGAAAGATATACTTTTTTATTCATTTTTTTTAAATTTTAAAACCAGTCAATATCTTCTGCATTATCCTCATTTTCTGATTCAATAGTGACATTTAAGATCTCAGGAATGCTGTCAGGTCTTCTAATAATAAATAGACTTGAATTAGTCCTTGTTATGCTAACATATAAGATATTTTTCAGTTGTCTTGTGCCGGTAAGCAATTTCATCATATTGGTATCCTTATTGAAACCAAAAATAATTACAGTTTCAAACTCCAAACCCTTACTGCTTTGGCTTGTAATCAGCAGAGGGGTTGAGGATGTGAAATTGTGATTTTTGAAATCTTTATTATCTGTAAAATAGTGATGATCTATATCTTGATTTTTTAGGTAATTTGCAAGGTTCTGCAAATTAGCTCGATCTGGCGCAATTACTCCAACACTTTTCTGAAGTTCTTTTTTGCTTTCAAGAATCTCACTTATTTTTTTAAACTCATTCGAGACATCTGTCTCGATGATTGTCGGTTGTGTTTGGATTACATTCGTGACTTTGGCTTCTAAATTTTCATTTTTTATGGAAAATAGACTGGCAAGTTTTGCAATACCTGTATGAAATCTGAATATTGTATTTAATTGCCGCATTATCCCATTTCCACCAATTTTATCTTTGTTCAAATTTGTTTCATAAACACTTTGATCGAAATCGCCAAGTGACGTTATCCGTTCTGAAATTCTTTTGATTAATTCCCATTCTAAAGGCTTTAGATCTTGTACTTCATCAATCACTGTAACCTTATAACTTTTTTCGAACTCACATTTTAATAATTGTTGAAGTAAATACTCATATCTTTCGTTGTAAGATCCTTCACCTTTTTTTTCAATATTTTGCCCACTTGCCAAATCCCAAAAAAACTTGTCTTTAGTGGCTATGGTTACGTTGTCTGATATCTCCAATTCATTCATTGAGGACTTTAGGTAACCGTATAAACTATAATTAAACATCAATATCAGAGGTCTGCCGATTCCCTCCTTAACCATATCCTGCAATGCATATAGGCTAATTAATGTTTTCCCAGATCCTGGCGGGCCTTCAACGAATAAATCAGACTTTTCCCTTGAAATAGCCCTGATTATTTCTTTTTGTATTTCTGTCAGTCTGTTATAAGATAACATAAGTCAAAATGGTAAATTGTTCATATCTAAATATTTTCCTTCGTCTTCATTTCTTCGCTCGATTTCTGGATCGACATAAGAAAATGGTTCACCGGCTTCGTCAAAAATATCTTTAAGCAAAACTCTTCTGTCAAAATCAGAAAATAATTCCGGCTCTTTTTTATATTGTTCGACGACCTCTTTTATTTCGGTATTATCATTTTCTACTTCGTTTTTTAACAAGGCCATTTTACATTTTATGGTTGAGTCTTCCTTGACACTATTCTCTTGTGATGTTAAATAAACCAATGCCTGGCCCGGGTTGCGCCGCTCTAAGAAAACGGAATAATTATATCTTAAAACGGAATTATTGGGCGCTATTTCAATGGCTCTTTCTAAAGCTTTCTTTGCCGTCTCACGATGCCCTAATCTAGAATTCAAGATATAAATCATATTCCACACCCAACTATCCTGATCATCAAAACGCTTTACATATAACTCTGCACATTCTAAGGCACCTAAATAGTTTTTTGCTTTATAATGTCTGTCAATCAAATCTTTTAGTAGATTTCGCTCTTCTGAACGGTTGTTTTCCTGTTTTGCCTTATTCAGTCTGGATTTTACCTTATAAACTTCAAGTTGTTCATCAGTCATTTTTCCAATAGCATAAGGATTATCAAACTTTGCATCACCTATTAAATCGTTATTAGCATACACCTTCATCGAAAATACTTTGTTTTTCGTGATTTCCGCCTGTATTTTAATCTTCGTATCTATAGGGTAAAACTTTTTGAGCGGGCACCTTATCTCTCCTATTGGGAAGTCTGCACCATTTATACAGACAGGTATAAGAACCTCTTCTAACATATTGGTTTGTAGTTTGAAGTCAGGTATTTCAACGGATTGTGGCAAGGATTGTCCGCGTTCTATAATGGGATAAAACCGATTATTCCTTAACCGAACCCCAAGATTGTCACTGGTTATAGGACTTATTAACGAAACACCAAATTGATTTACAAAAAAAGAATAGACCGCGGCTCCTTCCGCAACCAGTTTATCAGGTTCTGCAGAAATAAGAACCTTTGAGTTCACTAACTTTTCAGTAGTTAATGATCCCAAGAAGGGATTAAAACTGCTTCCTCCTACGAGTAACACATAGTCTACGGCATCTAAAGTTTCATCTGCTTTTCCAATGATTTCCGAGATTGAAGTGCTAATCGTGGTAATTGTTTTGTCCAAGTACTTAAAACTGTAATCCTTTCCCCTAAAAAATTTGACAAATAAATCTTTAAATATCTGACCGGAAATTGTAACGTCCCCTAAACTATAATCAGTTGTGTTATAGTTAACTGTCACCTCATTTCTTGTGAATTCAACTGAACTTAAATTCAAATCATCTACGCTTTCTCGCCCGGCTTTTAAGCTCAGCTTGTCACAGATCCCTTTTTTTAAATGTTCTGCGATCACACTGAGCTGCGGCAATAACTGTTCTTGAATGTCCGTGAGGGAAAGGCTTTCAAAATCTGGTATTTCATTTTTTAATTTAGGCATTAAAAACTCCTCGACTATTAACGTGTCTATATCCTGTCCACCTAAATCATTGTACCTTGAAATTGCCTTGTTACTTATTGTGATGCCAGAATCTCTCCTGAAATCAATATTTAAAAGTGATAAATCGAGGGTGCCACCACCAAAATCTACAACAAGAACATTTTTATTTCTAATATCTTCCGCCCATTGTTCTTTTTCATTATCGGTCAATCTATTAAAATATCCTAAAAAAGCCGCGTTTGGTTCATCAATAAGCATATTGTCATTTACACTTATTTTTGCCATCTCCGCTGCTTTTAAAACATCATTTCTCTGATTTACCTGAAAAGAAGCTGGTACTGTAATTATTGTATTTTCTAATGCATAATTATTTCCTCGTGAATAAATTTTCCGCATATAATTCATAATCCCGCCTGCAATTTTAAAAGGCATATCCAGTTTTTCATTAACGGCATTGGGATACATTGGGTGAAGGTCTATACCCATTTCCACTTTCCAATGATAAAATATGTTTGTTTTATATTTAAATCCCGGATGTCCTTTTAAATGGTATAAGTTATTACCCACATACGGCTTGCCCTGATAAAAAGCTACAATGGAAGCCAGCTTTTCATCTTCAATAGTTTGGTCATATTCAAATGGACTTTTCTGCGGAAAACTTTGAAATTGAACCGGGATCTGGCTAGATTCTTTAAAATTTACGTACTCTGCATCTACCATAGCCATTAAACTGTAGGTTGTCCCCAAGTCAATCCCCACACTTATCGGGTTCTCAATTGGATTCCCTTTTTTTGAATTAGGGTAGATAATTATATCGCTCATATTTTCGTTTTATTGGTTGATTCAGCAGACAGATGTTTTTGAAGATCAGCCGTTAATGTATCTAAGATTTCCTTTCGATACTCAATCACTTCAGATATTTCTATTTTACCGTTTTTTAATAATTTACTCACATTTTCATCATCATATAAAGCAATAGTAAAAAAACTACTTCGCGGATATACACGACAAGGATATTTTCTTCTATTATATTTTGTTTGGATAATTTTTATAGGATTTCGGTGATGAGATTTTTCAATGGAAATATTAATTTCAGCTGTTTTTAAAAACCTCTTTTTTTCCTTATTGGTTTCAAATTCAATAGTTAAGAATCCCCACCGCTGAGTGAAAGTAATTTCACTGCCAAAAACCTTATCCAAATTAAAAGTATAAGGTAATTTATTATCGTATTGGCTGAAAGAAAAATAAGGATTAGCATCCTTAAAATACTCCACTAAGAACCTATGCCATTCAATTCGTTTTTCTATAAACACATCCATAAACTATTATTTCCTATTATATTTATCCAGATCAATTTTTTCCCCGCTAAATTTTGGTCCTTCTAGTTTTGGTCGTTTTGTGACAACATCATACTTTTTCACTTTGGGATCAATTTTTTTAAAGCTTTCAATTATCTTCCTTAATATATTGATATAAAATCCAAGTCGTGAAAAATCGGATGATTTGAGTTTTTTTATTTCTTCGCCCAATTTATTATTCTGTATACTGGAATTTCTATGACTGTTTGCATTTCTAATATTTATCATATTACTGATATTCCAATGGTTTTCTTTTTCCCAATCTTGAAGTTTCGCATCAATCATCCAAAAAGTTATTTTTGACCAAATATCTATTTTCTCTATTGGGTTTTTATATTCTTCATTTACATTATTTTTAAATTTTTTATAAAAAAAACGGTCATAAGGAACAAATGAAAATTTTTCACTGTAAGAATAGGAATAATAATCTTTGTTGACTTTTATTTTTTCATAGGCATTAGAAATAGAAATGTAAGAATTGAGCATATTTTCCATCTGATAAAAACAAAATAGAATAAATCGACTAACATCATTAACAGTTTGGTACCAGGACATTTCTATGTAATCATCTATTAACTCTTTTTTTAATTTTTTATCCTTGATCGATGAATAGAAACTTCTACCTTTAATTTTAAATTGTAATTTTTGAGCTTTTAGAAATTCTGGGAAATTTTCAAAATTATAGCCTTTCGAAAATTTGTTTTTTAATTTTTCTTCGAACCACTTATTTCCTTCAATCTGACACAGCTCGTCAATTAAATGTAGTAATTTTTCTAAGCTTTCTTTATTTGGATTATCCATACTATCCTTTAAAATTTGTCATTGCCTTATCTAAACCATCATTCCAAATAGATTCTAGAATTGAACTTAAATTTGCTTTTGGGGCGTTCTTTGTTTCTTTCTGACTATTATTCTTCGATTGCAACTTATCAAACCGCTTTTTCAACTTCCGATACGTACTATCATTTTCGCCTTTCACCATTTTTAAAAACAGTAGCTTACCATCCAAAACCTGCTTGAAGTTAGCAGAATCTTTTTTGGAATAGCCACGTCCTTTTTCAGAACTGTTATAATCTTTTCGGAATTTTTCCGTGGCTTTTTCTATTCCATAACGTTCCCAAAGGTAAAGCCAATTGCGTAACTGTTTCACATAACGTCGATTGACATTTACTTTTTCATTGACTGTTAAGCCAGTAACTTCTTGTCGAAACCCGCTCTGTTGCAAACGGGTTTTCTTATCGTTGATTCCTAATTTATTCTTTCCTTGATACTCTGTGATTATCCTATTCAATTCGTTTTTAAAATCGTCTTTAGAGAACACATTGGTATGGGCAGAAAAGGTAATGTCATCAGCATAACGGGAATATGTAACCTTAAACCGTTTGGCCAAACCATTCAATCGATGGTCTAATTTTGCACACAAAATATTTGTAATAGTCGGTGAAGTTGGGGCGCCCTGTGGTAAAACAGTTTTCTTTTTTCCATCTACTTCAAACGGATGCGTACATAAACTTGCCAACAAGAAAGCTAAGTCCTCTTTTTCCTTTCCTAAAGAAAATGGCGGAATCATAAATCCATATTTTACCCATTGACGGTCAAAGGAGTGGAAAAAGTTTTTAAGATCGGTGTTGTAAACATAATGTTTCCCCACGTGCTGTTTGGCATTATCTACAATAGATTTCCCAGGAACGAAACCTGTTGCTTTGAAATGTGGTTCGGCAATCGTATTTAGAATAATGTTCAAGGGTCTTAAAATATGTTTTAAACCATTAACCGGGGCATGAATTTGGCGTTTATCCCCGTTCTTTTTAGGAATGGTAAATTTAGTGTAACGGATAGTGCTGAACTTTGGATTACAGTAATAAGCAAACTTTTTCAACTCCAAAAGTTCACAATCTTCACCGTAAAGCATTTTATTAACCAAGTTAATCAGTGCCACTAGATCCTCTTTAGATTCCACTTTTTGGAATTGTGATCTAATTTTATCGGTATGTTGTTTCGTTAACTTCATTTCGAGTAAAAATAAGTTCTTGAAAGCCTAAACCATTATTCTTTATGTATGAGTGTTAATCAATATGTGTATTTAAACAATAATCCATATCAATTATTCCTATAAAACATATAAATAATATAAGTTTATAAGTAATAAAAGCTTTAATTAAAAAGACTATTATAAATTACTTACTAACCTTCAACCCGATTAAAAACCGGGTCAGTATGCCGATCATTGTTTGAATAAAAATTCAAACCAGCATACACGATCAATAACTTTAGTTTAGGCTTTCAAAGAACTGGTGCAAATATGAAATCTATCTATGCATTCTATCTGCACGTTAAAAATAAAATTTAATTTTGATTGCTAAAAGTTTTCAAAGGATATTCCTTCTCATCTTCGGCAACAAAAGTATTTGTATCTTGTGCATTCTATCTGCATAACAAAATGAAATTATGGCCATCAACAAAAACGCCTATATCCGTTACCAAATCTTAGACCGTTGTTTTAGTAATTCCGGACGTAACTACACCATTAGCGATTTACTGCAAGAAGTTAATTCAACTCTTTTAGATATGAATCCTAACAGTAGTGGTATAAAAGTACGACAGCTTTATGAAGACATAAGATACATGGAAAGTAGCGAAGGTTTTTCAGTAGATTTAGAACGTATCTCTTCGGGGAAAAGGAAATATTACCGCTACAGTAATCCAAAATTTAGTATTAGAAACAAACCTATAAATCCTGCTGAGGCAGAATATATGCGGTCTGCCATTCAAATTTTATCGCGGTTCTCCGGAACCCCTCAATTTTCTTGGGTTAATGAAATGCTCCCAATACTAGAAACTAACTTTGGTGCAGTAGGAAATTCCAGTGAAATTATATCCTACGAATCCAATATCGATTACGAAGGTATTAAGCACATTCAACCATTATTTAATGCTTTAAATAACAAACGTGTACTCAAAATATGCTACAAAGCTTTTGAAGAACCAAAGGCAAGGTTTGATTTTCATCCATATTACTTAAAACAATATAACAACCGTTGGTTTATTTTTGGACGTAATGATGAAACTGAAATCGAAACCTGGAATTTAGCACTGGATAGAATTATTTCGATAGAAGAAATTGACAAAAAGTATAAACCTACAGAAATTGACTGGGAAGATTACTTCTATGACATCATTGGCGTAAGTCGCCCTTTTGACGAAAGCCCACAAGAAATTAAGCTAATGTTCAATGCCACTGCAAAACCTTATATAATAACTAAACCGTTACACCCTTCTCAGAAAACTAAAGAAAAAGGAGCAGATTTAGAAGTACGCATAACCGTTATTCCTAATTTTGAATTGGAAAAATTAATTTTATCCTTCGCTGAACAAGTCAAAGTCGTTTATCCGGAAACACTTAAAACAAAAATTCAACAACGATTATATTTGGCCCGAGAAAATTACTGAAATTTACAAAAAACATTGCTTTCATAAATTTAAATTAGTCCTTATGTTTAAAATCAAAATATTACACTTCCTTCTTTTCCTCTTTATAAGCTTTCAAAGTTTTGCACAAAATTATTCCGGAAAAAACTGGAAACTTTTTAAAAATGAAAAAACCAGCGATTTAAAATTTACAAAAACTCAAAACAAAAAAATCAGAAATTTTAGGTTTGAAGCAAAGTGGGACGAAGAATTAAGCTATTCAGAAAACCTTGGGCACTATGGAGGTATCAAACTATTGGATATTTATAAAAATGGAAAACACATACAAACCCTGAAAAACATTGAAGATGGTATTGCTTTAGGATATATCATATTCACCTTCTACGACTATAATATGGATGGATATTTAGATTTTACTATCCCAATAGACTGTGGCAATTCCTGTTATGATGCTTACTACCTATATAATCCAAAAGCTGAAAAATTTGAACATTTTAAAGAATGGGATTATTTACGCATTCAAAAAATAAATCAGTCCAAAATGCAAATTCTATCTCAACTCGAAGGAACGGCCCGTACTGGAAAAAAAATCCTTTACCGAGTTAAAGAGTTTAATTTAAACAAGATAAAAGTGTTGAACTATTAAAAATTAATTGCTTTTAATTTCAAGTAAAACTTAAAGAAAATCGAAGTTGGAGTTGAGGAAATTGGAACTGAAAGATGAGTTTTGGAAGCAGGACGTTTGGAGGCAGGACTTCTCGGTGCTATTTTCTTTGCTTTGTAGTGTATTGTATTCCTCTCGCTCCGCTCGTCGGATACAAATCGCTTCGCTCGTCGGATGAAAACGAAACAAAAGAAAAGGCTGCTCTTCTAGAACAGCCTACTAAAATGATTACAAAAACTAACTTTAGTTTATCGCCCAGCTAAAATCGTTTACATTTACAGTTGCTTCAATATCATAGCTTAAAGCAGGATCTGCAATGCTACCATTTATCGATATGTTTGAAAGTGGCCCATTGTCTGCCATATCGATAGTAGTATTATAACCATTTAATGATAAGCCTGTAATTGTTGCTCCCGATTGTGCTTTAAACTGTAACGCAGTACCTCCTTCTTGAGAAACAGCAGTGAAGTTTACAATTGTAGGATTGTTGTTTGTTCCGTCTGCTTCAATTGCGGTAGAGAATCCTGTGATAGAATGCTTTACATAAGTGTTAGTTAATGTACCACTCCATCCTTCAGTCCAGTCGATAGCATCATCTTCTAAGTTTTCAACATATACATTCGAAGCGTTTACGGTTCCTCCAAAAAACTCGATACCATCATCTTGCCCATCTATAATTGCAATATTGCTAATTGTAGTTCCAGAACCTACAGCATAAAGTGTAAGGCCGTTATACTGCGAATCTGTATTAATCTGGGCTCCAGATTTCCTAATGATCAAGTAATTAATAGACCCTGAGTTATCTTGATTATCACTACCTCCATAAATTAATCCACCAACTTCTGCAGTAGCATCTACTCCTGCTGTTGTTGTAGCATTACCAAGTAGCAATAAACCTCCCCAAGTACCTTCTTCTGTTGGTCCCATAGTTACAGGATTAGAAGCTTCTCCTTCGATAAAAATCTGACCTCCTTTTTGTACAGCGATATATACATCTGTTCCTGTTCCAGTTTGAATGTTAGTTCCGGCAGGAATAGTTAAGGAAGCTCCGTTTTCAATACTAAGAACCCCAGGAAGTTTGTATGTAATGTTAGCATCTAATTCTATGTTACCAGTTATACTTCCGTTTAATACATTGTCTATGTTGGCATTTGCAATCCAATCAAAATCGGCTGGATTTACGGTAGAAGGACCTGTATAGCTATTTGCAGGATCTGCAACATCTCCATCAATAGAGATATTAGTAAGCGGACCGTTATCTGCCATTTCTACAGAAGTATCGTATCCATTTAATGATAATCCTGTGATTGTTGCTCCAGATTCAGCTTTAAATTGCAACGCAGTTCCTCCAGTTTCAGAAACAGCAGTAAAGTTGATAATGTTTGGATTATTGTTTGTTCCATCAGCTTCTATGGCAGTTGAAAATCCTTCAATGGTATGTAGCACGTAGGTATTTGTCAATGTACCATTCCAACCTTCTGTCCAGTCTATAGCGTCATCTTCTAAGTTTTCAACATATACATTAGAAGCATTAACAGCGCCACCAAAAAACTCAAGACCATCATCTAATCCGTTAAGAATAGCTACGTTTTCTATAATCGTTCCTGAACCTACAGCATAAAGTGTAAGCCCGTTGTACTGCGAATCTGTATTTATCTGGGCTCCAGACTGTTCAATTACTAAGTATTTGATAGAACCTGAATTGTCAGCATTATTGCTACCTCCATAAATTAAGTTTCCAACTTCTGCAATAGCATTAACGCCTGCTGTAGTTTCACCATTTCCTAAGATTACTAAACCTCCCCAGTTACCTTCTCCTTCTGGAGCCATATGAACTGGTGCTGAAGGAGTACCTTGAATATCAATTTGCGCGCCTTTTTGTACTACCATATAAACATCAGTTCCCGTACCGGTTACAATATTAGTTCCTGCCGGGATAGTTAATTTAGCCCCTTCTTCAACACTAAATGTACCTGTTAATTGGTAGGTAGTGTTAGCATCTAAAATTAGGTCTTCTGTAATAGACCCGTTAAGTTCTGCGTCTATAGTTGAATCATTATCAGTAGATAAATCATCATCGTTGCTACAACTAACTGTAAAAACAGCTAGAAATAAAATCGAAAATAAAATCGATAATTTTTTAATTGATTTTTTCATTTTTGTTTGATTTAGTTAAAGATTAAAAATTGATTAATAAAATTTTTTGTTTATAAATTATAACTTACCCCAAATGACAAGACGGCTCCTTTTGTGTACGATTGCACCGTATTGGTTTCTACAGTATTCCCATTAATGGGTAATACATCTTGTTCCCGTTCTATAGTTGGGTTTAATAGGTTCTTACCTGTAAAACGTAAAGTCCAATTTTCGTTTAATTCTTGGTTTACTACCAAGTTTAAGGTAACAAAGCCTTTTTCTATAATAGCATCATTGTAATAAACATCACTTAAGGATAAGTCTTGTACAGCACGCCCTAGTGCAAATATTTTATCTGAAGAGTAATTAGCCGACAGGTTTGCCGATAATTCATTTTCCCAGGCCGTACTAAAGTTTAAGGCCACATTGAAAATCCAGTCGGAAGCACCTTGCAATCCTTCTTCAGATTTTCCTGCGTAACGGAAGGAGTTGGCAATCATTCCATTTTTATAAACGATTTCTTTTAAATCTTGCTTATGCCACATGCGTGTAGCATTAGCGTTTAAGTCTAAGCTAAAACCGGTATTCTCAACAACATCCTTTTCAATTAAACTAAGATTAGCGTCAATCTCTACACCATATACTTCTGCTTTCTTACCAGAGTTAAAGTAAGAGAATACACCTGACGATCCGCGTCGCTGTACACGATTAATTGGATCTTGAATTTGTTTATAAAACCCGGTGAGTGATAATAATTCTCCGCTAGAAGGAAAAAACTCCCATTTAGCATCTAAGTTGTAATTGGTACTTGCTTCAATTCTCGGATTACCTGCTACAATTTGTCCGTTGGCCGGTACATATTCAAATGGAGCAATTTCTTTTAACTCCGGTAACGTGATTGTTTTACTTCCGGCAACTCTAAAGTTATTTTTATCATTCAAAGCATATTTGACACTAAATGTAGGATATATGTTATCGTAAGTTTTGTTAACGGTACCATCACTAATGTTGTTTACGTCGTAATTAACATAAATATCGTCCTTTTGATAACGTGCACCAAGGTTAAAATTAAACTTATTAAGTTGGAAATTTGCCGATAAAAAGCCCGCGCTAGACTCTAAATAAGCGTCATACAAGTCTTCCGGTAAAAAGTCTACCAAATTTAGTATCCCATTATCGATATTTTCCTGATTTAAAATAGGATCAAGATTATCTATAGAAGGAGCGCTTAACGTACGTTTATTCGGTTCCGACAAACCATAAGAGCGAGCTTTAAAATCACGATCTTTTCTACGGTAATTACCACCGGCGGTTAATTTAAGTTTTTTGTTTTCTTCGGTGATAACTTTAAACTCATCGCTAAGGCGTCCATTGTATTCGGTGTCATCTATATATTGATAACTTTTATTATTTTGGTATCCTCCAACTTCTCCTAGATAAACATCTTCTTGGTTTGGAGAAAAGTTCAGTTCATTTCTAATTCGGTTTGGCTGGTCTGCATCTACCATATTATAACCTGCTGCCCAACTTAAGGTGTTTCTATCACCTAATTGGTGTTCTCCTATAAGTTGATTTACCCATAAGCGGGTTTGTAGTGTGTTTTGATCTCTAATAAATTGAAACAAATTATCATCTACGGCAGTCTCTTCAAAAACAAAGCCTTGGCCATTTCTACCCGATTCATATACCCGGTCAGATAATTCATTTACAAGTAAACTCACCGCTCTTATAGCGTGATTATTATTAAATTTATAATCAATATTTAACAGAGCAGAGGTGGTTACATTTTTACGGAATTGCTCTACATCACTAAAATTTTTAACCAACCTGTTGTTTTGGTATTCTTTAAAAAACCCGTCTCTGTATTGGAAGTCTCCCTGATGTGATCCGGTAATAAAAAACTTGAGTTTTTCACCAATTTTTTTCCCACCTCTAAAAGTATAACGGTAATTGATGGGCATACTGGTAGTTCCTGCATTCCAGGTTTGCCCGGTTACCGCATTTTCCGTAGACCTGCTTTTTGAATAAAAGCCTAAAGAAATATCATTCGTATTGGCTGTTTGCTTAAAATTATTTCCAACTCCAGATTGTATTGCATTGGTATTAACCCCAATACGCACACTGGATTTAAATTCTTCTGTGCCAGCTAAGGAGCGTGAAGTAATATCGATATGCCCTGAAGATTGATCTGCCGAAGCGCTTGGAGAATACGTTTTACTAATAGAAACACTCTCTACTACCCTAGTAGGAAATAGCCCCAAATCTATATTCTTTTTTTCAATATCATTAGAAGGAATTGGCAAACCATTTAAGGTGGTATAGAGGTAACGATCTCCTAAACCACGTACAAAAACGTCTCCGGAAGCTTCACTACTATTAACTCCAGCTATTTTTGTAGTTGCCGTTGCAGCATCGCTAACGCCCATTTTTGCTAATTCCTGCGCTCCTATGCTTTCTTTAATTTCAATAGCATCTTTCTGTTCAAGCAAAAGAGCAGACTCAGAGTCTCTTCTGCCAACCCCTTGTAGCATTATTGCATCAAGCGCTGCAGCGCTACTTCCTAAACTTTCATTAAAGACGGTAGTTTCTCCATCTTTAATAACAACATCCGGAATCTCTTTGGTTTCATAGCCTACAAAACTAAATACTACGGTATAGGATCCCGGTTTAATATTACTGATTTCGTAAAAACCGTCAAAATCTGTAGTAACACCTTTATTTGTGCCTTTAATTACAATATTGGCAAAGGGTAAGGGCTGGTTGTTTGTTTCTTTGTCTGTTAAAGATCCTTTTAAAACTCCGGTTTCTTGACTGTAGGATAAACCGGTTAACATACTTAAAAATAATAAGGTAAAAATTCTCATTTGGGTCACTTTTCTTTTCAATGCAAAGAAAGCTAACCTCTACCTTATAAATGTTACCTGCCTATTAAGTGTAACTAAACTTATTATCAAGAAAAGATTACTAATGTTAAGGGTATTGAAAGTTTTGAACTTCTAAAGTATAACAATATCAACTTATTCTATTTTTTAACTACTTAAGATTTAGCTTGGAAACAGGACGTTTGGAAACAGGACTTCTCGATACTATTTTCTTCCGATTTTTTTCAAAAATCCAAAGAAAATCACTCGAAGTACCAGTTTGTTGCTTTTGTCAGCTCGCGTGCTGGATTTTGTAGTGTTAACGAAAAAATTCAGTGTATCGAGAGCACAGTACGAAAATGAAGTTGAAGACGAAATCGAGATCGAAATGGTGAAAATTTAGTGCGAAAAGATGTTTTGTCTTTAAACTTTTAAAAACAAGCTGTAATTTGTTTAGGATAAGAGTTTAAAATGACGAAATTGCAAGTTGCTATTTAATAATGCAGTTTATGAAATTTGTTGGTAGTCAGTTAGCTTATTATATCAAAGACAGGGAGTTTAAACGCAACTCTAAAATCCTGTTTAAATATTTGCTGGTTTTAGGAATCGTGATAGTGGTTTACTCGGTGCTTTTCCATTTTATTATGGAAGTAGAAGGGCAATACCATTCTTGGATTACCGGTTTTTATTGGACGCTAACCGTGATGAGCACGTTGGGGTTTGGCGATATTACCTTTGCTTCAGACCTTGGCCGGGCTTTTAGTATTTTGGTACTGCTTTCGGGAATTTTTATGCTTTTAATCGTGTTGCCGTTTGCTTTTATTAGACACTTTTATGTTCCGCTTTTAGAGTCTAAAAAGAAGAATAAAGTTCCACGCCAAGTGCCTTTCAAAACAAAAGATCATATTTTAATTTGTTCGTATGACATTATAACCAAAGATCTTGCAGAGCGTTTGCAACAAGAAAACACGCCCTATTATATTATTGAAAACAATCTGGAAGAAGCGCTCAAAAATCACGACAATCAAGTTCCTGTATTATATGGAGAAACAGATGACGAAACCTTATTTGAAGATGCCAATATTAAGGATGCAAAATTGGTTTTGGTAAATAAAAATGATATTGTAAACACCAAAATAATACTTACCATACGAAAAATTGCTCCTAAAACGCCTATAGTTGCCATAGCAACTGCCATAGAATCTGTAGATGTGCAACAGTTAAGTGGCGCAGATCACGTTTTGCCGTTAAAAAAATGGCTGGGAGAACAATTGGCCAATCGGGTAAACGCGCAATACGCAAAATCGCAACCCATTGGGCAATACGAAGATTTGTTAATTGCAGAATTGCCCATACACAATACGCCCTTGGTTTCTAAATTTATTCGGGAAACAAATTTACGCCAAGATTTTGGGGTTAGTATTGTAGGAATTTGGGAGCGCGGCAAATTAGAACCCATTACCGGGAAAGAGCAATTAACCCACGATAGCGTTTTGGTAATTATAGGCAACAAAGAACAGCTTAATAATATAGACGAACTTTTTCACGATTATGCCATTAATCCCAATCCGGTTTTAGTAATTGGTGCGGGACGCGTTGGTTTGGCTGCCGCCGAATCATTACAAAAAAACGGAATATCGGTAAACGTGGTAGATAAAGATCCGCAGGTGTGTAAAAAAGCACGGCCTTTTTGTAATCAAGTATTTGAAGGCGATGCGTCGGATTATAAATTGTTGAAAAAAGCCGGGATTTTAGAAGCCCCGTCGGTTTTGCTTTCTACGCACGACGATACGATGAATATTTATCTAGCCTCTTATTGCAGACAATTAAACAAAGAATTACGAATAGTAAGTCGGATTACCGAAGCCAGAAATATTGATATTATTCATAAAGCAGGAGCCGATTTTGTTTTGAGCTACTCTACTTTAGGTGCAGAAGCGGTTCTGTCTATTTTTAAAGGACAAGAATTAACGGTGCTTGGGGAGGGAATTACCTTGTTTATAATTCCGATACCAAAATCTTTAGAAGGGAAATCTTTGGCAAAATCTGCTATAGGTGCAAAAACCGGCTTATCTGTTATTGCCATTAAGAAAGATGGTGAAGTGCTTACCCAATTATCTGCAGAGACCGTGCTGCCAAAAGGTGCCGAAATTGTAATGCTTGGTGATGGTAAAATGAAACGAAAATTTAATAAGATTTTTGTGAATAGGGATTAATCACATTTCAATATCGTAATTAAACTTCCTTATTTTCGATTAATGGCGCTGCAATCGGTTTGCTACCATTCTGTATTTATTTTTGAATTTTGTCATTTTACAAACCTTGGTTGCTAACTAGGCTATAGCTTATCGTATAGAAATAAAATTTTCAGTACAATAAATTTCGTAATGTATCACTTTCTGATTTATTTTACTTTTGATAATTAGATTGCTTAAAATAAGTGATTGGTTTTTATCTTAGGAGGTCTTTTTTACCTTGTAGGTATATCTGTCACCGATAATCATGCTTATAAACCTGCGTTCGATCTTAACTTTTTCAAAAAAAACTATACATCTATAGAAATTTTTCGTTTTTAAAAAGATTTGTTCATCCAAAGAAAAAGAACTAAAAAACTAAAACCTTTATATCGAATTCAGGTTACTAGTTACACCTACTTAATTGAAGAAGTAACTTACCAAACTGAAAATCCTTTCGGATTTTCAGACTTAGGTAAGCGCAAACAAAAAATTATAAGTTTATTATTGTTTGATTATTTTATAACTAAAGCTATTGCCTCTAGTGTTTTCAATTTTAAGGAAGTAAACACCACTTGGCATATTATATGTGATTTTGTCATTAGTTTTTATTTAAAGAAACCAAATTCCTTTAGAACTGTGTGTTTTTTTAACTCAAAAAGTTCATTGGGGTAATTTCCATATAATATGGTCACTTTACCCTCGCTAACCTTAGCGTATGGCTCGGGATATTTTGCTTTGATTCTATTAGTAATTTCGGGATTAAAATTAAACACGATAGGATTTACAAATTCAATCTTTTGAGGTTGTATTTTAAAGTTTGAGTCAATATTTCTGTAATCATAAGGATTATATGGTGATGCCCATTTTCCATCTTTAGTTTTGTATAGTGCACTGTATTGGTATTTAACGTGAGTTAATACTCCGCAATAATCCGCCACATATATTAATACATTTTCAAAATCACTATATTTTTTTATAGAAAAATGGTCATATGAAATAAAACTTATGGTGTCTTTTGGATAATTTCCGTAAATATTTTTAAGAACTTTATATTTTGCATCATACTTTGAATCCATTGACATTATATTACAATAGTATATATGGTCAGAAGGTTCAACTTCTATTTTCTTTCCAATAAAAGCGTATAGCTCATGAGATTTTTCCTCACATTCAATATATTCAACACAAACTTTTGGTTTTAATTTAATTCTAATTTTATCTTTTTTTAGTAAATCACTAACTAAATAGGCTTCCGTTATATGTTTCCAAGAACTAAAAAATAGAGAATCTGTTAAGTTTGCTCTAATTTCAAACCTTCCATTTTTATCAGCTTCAACAACTAAATCTTTATTCTTCGTGATTTCTGAGTGTTTATTATGTTTTGGCAAGTCCGCTGAAAAATATTTTGAAAGAGTATCATTTACAATAATCCTTACTTTATTTCTGTTTTTTGTAGTATCTATCGCAACACCCTTAACCAAAACTTTTTGTCCAAATGAAATTGAACTGCAAACTAGAAACAATAAGAGTAGTAAGTTTTTCATAATTTTTAATCAATTTCTCAAATCTAAATCCGTTTAATCAAAATACAACGCTTAAATGAGTAAACGTGTTCTATTAGCCAGTAAAAGCTTTTTTTGTAAATCTTTCAAAATTACTGCCAACGTGTTTGTATAAGATTAGTTGCGTGGTTAAACAACTAATTTAGCAAAAGAAAACGAACCAGAGCAAATTTCGAAGTAGGCTAGAGAACCAAGCAATTACTTAAAGTCATTAATGTACACAGTTATTCTTATGTTTTTTTCTTTGAATCGATTAACTCAATTAATTTTGTCAGAGACGATTTAATTTTGTCAGACTCACTCTTTTTAAGCATCAATTCGGCTTTCTTTTTCATTCCACTATAGTTGGCTTCAGGATAAAGTTCTATTAGTTGGGTAAAGTACTTATCAATTCCGTCAGCAAGTTTAGTTTTTCCTTTTTCCGAAAACGCCTTTTCTTCGTTTATCTCATTTAAATAAATAGTATAATTGGCAATTAAAGTACTAATGTTTGAATTAATAACATTCTTGACTCTTGAAGAATTTGGGTCGTCTGCACTTTCTAATATTTCGTCATTTCCTAATTTAAAATAATCAAGTTGTAAACTCAAACCATATTGCCAAACAGCTAACATTTCTATGTCATAAACATACATATCCTTTCGGTCAGTCGCTTGGTAAATCTGATGCATATCTTTCCAATGTTCAAAGAATTCGGTTGCAACTGCATTCCGATGTTTTGTACCTAATTCATCGTCTTTAAGTACTACTTTAAAATTTTGTTCGTCAGTTAATTTTTCAACTATTATTCTTTGTTCTGGATTGTCAAAAGTTGGTTTCTTTTCATCGTCTTCGTAACCAAATCTTAATTCAAGAATTGCTTTGTCATAATCATTTGTGTCCCAATATCTTTTGTCTAAAGGAAATTCGTGTTCTTCGGTTTTACAATTGGTTATTGTTAAGCAAATAATTGCTAAAAGGACGTGCTTAATTTTTGTCATCAATTATGATTTTTGGGTTTTTGTATTGGTTTAACGAAGTTAATAAACTATCTACTTCTTTCTCATATCTTTTTTGTTCACTTAATACATAGCTGTGAAAAGTATTGTAATCATACTCTTTTTGATAAGCTCTTTCTTTTAATTCTGCATCTTTAATTATTCCTTTTATTTTGTTTTCATCGAAAGTTTTTAAAGTAGATATTTCTTGTTTTGCTTTTCGAGCAAACAATTCTGTGATTTTGATGTGATATTTTTCGTGAGTCAAGAGTTCTGTACTATTCGTGTTTTTTTTATAAACGAAAGAGCGTGAAGGATAGAATAATGATTGTACAGTTACAGAATTATTCCCAATTTCACTATCTATTGATGTTACGACATAAGCAAATCGTTCATTTCCATACAGTGATTTTTTAAAAAATTCCAAACCTCGGAAGTTCTGGAAGGTAATTTGGTCGTACTTGTCAAAAGTCATAGGCTTTTCATAATTCAAGTAGTTTGTATGGCTTAAAATTCCAAACACAATTCCGGTAAATATTAGAACTAAAAAACTGTATTTCGTAAATCGCAATAATCTTTTAAGCAGTTTCTTGTTTTCTTCTTTTCGCTCTTTTAATAATAAGTATAATTGATAAAATACTGGCGAAAAATAAAGCAGCGTAAGTAAAGTAATTATTAAATAGTCATTCATCGCAAAAGTTAGTATTAATTACCTACAACGTGTTTGTATATGGCAAGTAGCGTGCAAATAGAAGAGTAACTTTCCGCCATAACACAAGCCAAATCTTTTGCTTTTACCTTTTCTTTTCAAAATGCCAAATCAAAAGATTTGGCGATTTACCAAAAATACCAAAAATTCCGGTTTAGAAAAGACCTAGCTATTTGTTATATACGGTGTTGGCAACTGGGTTTTTTAGTTTATTTAATAAACGCGTTATCTTTAATTTTATATTTTATTAATTAGTTACTGCAAGTGTATTTTATTTTTAAAATTAATACTTGTAAAATATTTATACTTACCTGTTGTGCATTTGGGCAAATTTTGTGTAAAAATCGTCAGTTCGAGTTTTGCTCCTAAATGCACAACGGGTTTATACTTGTATAAATTATTTACTCAATTTTTTAAAGACGTATTGACACCCTTCTATACAACTTGAGTCTCGAGGTATAAGAATGAGATTATCATTCTCAAATTTATAAAAATAAGATTCTTCAACTGTACTATTAGGCTCATTGGTACAATTATCAATAGTTATAGTAATAATATTACTAAGCTCATACTCTTCTGTATTTTCAGTAGTGGTATAAGACCCATTGTTCACACCATTATTTGCGCAGGCTGCAGTGTTATTAGTTTCATAAGTTAGATTATTATTGAGTGAAATATAATAACCATCTTCAATATCTTGCCACTGTAATTCTCCAGATTCGTTACCCGTTCCTAATTTTATTAGCTCCCAGTTTCCAAATAACCTCGTGTCCATATTACTATTATCATCGCTGCTACAAGAGCTTAATAATAAAAACATGCTTATTATAAATGTTACATTTT
The DNA here is from genome assembly GCA_947494545.1 of uncultured Mesonia sp. Taxonomy (GTDB): domain Bacteria; phylum Bacteroidota; class Bacteroidia; order Flavobacteriales; family Flavobacteriaceae; genus Mesonia. Next base: position 37,629 of record CANLVH010000009.1, read on the forward strand.
TCATATTTTTAGTTTTTGATTTATATAATAATTATTTAACTACAACTCTAAAATTCTTTATAATGTCATTATTTTTAACAATCAATAAGTAAAGACCTGGTTTAACATTATCTACATTCATTTTTCCATGGAAAGAAGTGTTATTTACGATAGTGTTACCTGAAATATCATATAAAGTTGCGGTTGCGTTATTGAATGAATTTTCAACGCTTGCAGGTTTCGAAATCACAGAATCGCAAGGCGCTGGTATGTTGATTATTTCTATGTCTGTATCAACAGGGTTTTGTGCAACTTCCATAATTGGATCACAAGGGTCATTTCCACCACCACTACAATTTTCAGATTCAAATGTGTAATATCTTGTAAAAGTACCGCACTCGTTATTTAGTGAAAGTTTAAACGTAGCAGTATGATTGGGAGCCGCCCAAAGATAAAAAGATAGATTATTACCACTCTGAGACCAAGAAGTTGTATGAGAAGAATTAACCAAGGACCAAGTTACACTATCTGCACCATTAAAACTTATATCAGTTTTTATTTGTTCAAATTTACAGACTTTATTTATAGTGTTAGAACCGTGAGCTAAATATTGCCCATTATCAAGTTTTGCAGATGTTAATTTAGCATTACCTATCCAAAAGTTTTCTTGTAAAGTTACTCCATTATATAAAGTGGCTTTTACCCAACCATTACCGGGGGTAGCAGAAGATACTGGTACCACGGTAACTGAATTATTGTTATTTGGTATAATTTGAACGTTGGAGGAAGATGACCAACTAGTAGAGCTAGAACTATTTACATATGATAAATTAATAGTTTTTTGTTCTGATGTGCATAAACGATCAATATCAGATATTTCAGCACAGGCGTTACTAGTATTAATAATGTCATTTAAAATATAATGATTTGTAATAGTATTATGTAACTTTGCAGATTGTCCGTTCGTAAAACTATTTTTACAAGATTCTCTTGAATACGACATTATATTATCAGTCAATGGATTGTAGCCATTTCCCCAAGTATACAAACAAGCAGGATCTACTTTGTTGATTAAATTAGGATCGGCTGGAGTGTCACAAATCTTATCTCCTGCTGTAAAACAATTAGAACCATCAATATTTTCTGCTCCAAACCTTTCAGTTTCGTGAGTATGAAATAAACCAAGAGCATGTCCCATTTCATGAGCAGTAGTTGACTCATAAAGATAATCTATATCTACAAATAGCCTTTTGTTAGGAATCCCACCTATAACAACTCCTTTCCATGCTCCACTATTCAAACTTTTTGTTATATAAAAATTTACAGCATCATTATTATATTTTTCAGACCCTAGATCTTCAAAACTTTGTGCAGTATTAAGAGAAAGATAGTTTGAATTATTAATAAAGTCTACTCCAAGATTATTAAATTTAATGTTGTGAGATTTATAATAGACATTTAAATAATCAATAATAACATTATCTGCATTGGGAGTAGAAAAGGCATTTGTGCCATTGGAATTTCTTACAATATGAAAAAATACATTAATACATATTTGATCTCCTACTCCTGAAGATCTCGGAAACTGTGTAGCTAAATTATCAATAGTGGGACTATTTGACATAGTAGTTCCACAATTTTGTCCAGATATGGAATTAAAATATAATAGTATAAATATTATAAAAAAATTAGTAATTTTTGTTTTCATCGTCTACATTTTATAGTTTATTTTTTTGTTAACCTTGTTGCCAACTCCTATTATAAATCAATATCCACTCTTATATCCTAACCAAAACCCGGATATAATACATTTTAAAAAGTGCTTTCTCAAAAGCCTATCAATTTCTAAAACCCTAAAAATAACATTTTTTTAAGAATTAAATAAGCCTAAAACCTATTTGTTTATAAACAAAAGCGTATCTGTTTTGTATTCAGGAAAATAAGAAAACTGCAAATACCTCATCTCTTTAAATAAACGAGGCTAAAAAGACTCAAACAAGCAACGAAACAAGCCTTTTGTATACTTTAATAAAAAATTTCGGAAAAATGCTATGAAGTTTTTGCAAATTGCTAAGAAGTTTTGGCAAATCGCTTAGCAATTTTTAAAAATATTCTACAATAAAATAAAAAAAGTTGTACAATATTATCGATAATATTGTACAACTTTTTTAGTATTTATTTTATTGAATTAATTTAGCTTCACGTAATCCCAATTTTAAAGTTACGTATTTTTCAGAGAATAACTCTGCCGGATATAAAGTTTTTCTTTAGAAGATTTATTCCGTAGATAAAAATAATTATTTTTATTCGATTAAAAAGCATACAAAACTTTTTTGCCTTAGAATATTCCGCGTAAAGCGAGAAAATTGAACAATAAATTCGCGTTAATATAGGTGAGGGAAAACACGAACAAAAAAGCATACCATTTCACCTGAGTTCAATCTAAGTTTTTTTAATGAAAAATTTGTAAATTGATAGGATTTTTGCTCTTTAAGAAACTTTGTTCGTTTTCTTTGTTTTGTATTCCTCTCGCTCCGCTCGTCGGATACAAGAGAAAACGAAGCAATCCCCAAATGAATTTGGGGACAAAAATTTTTTACGGAAAAACTTAGCTATACTGAAGAAAAAGAATTAAAATATTAAAACCATTATTTCGAATTCACGTATTTAATATGAAAAAACTTATCTTACATATTCCGCATGCTTCAGAGAAGATTCCTTTTTACGAGGGATTTGTTTTGCCCAAAGAGCGTATTACTAAAGAAGTTTTAAAACTAACCGACTGGCATACCGATGATTTGTTTGATGCGGCTAATTGTGAGAAAATTGTAGCAGATTTCTCCCGTGTTTTTTGCGACCCGGAACGTTTTCCTGACGATGCACAAGAGCCTATGGCAAAAGTTGGGATGGGTGTTTTGTATACCAAAACAGATGATGACGAGCTTATGCGTGTGGCTACTCCAACTTTACGCGAAAAAATAATGAAGCAGCATTATTCTAAACATCATTCTAAATTAAAGAACGCAGTTAAAACACAATTACAAGCGCATAATAAAGCGCTTATTTTAGATTGTCACTCCTTTCCCTCTACTCCCATCCAAAAAAGTCAGGATAAAAGACTTTCCAGACCAGATTTTAATATTGGTACAGATAATTTTCATACTCCGCAAAATCTTATCGATAAATCGGTTGCATTTTTTAAAGAAAGAAATTTATCGCTTGGGGTAGATTATCCGTTTAAGGGTTCTATTGTTCCTTTAGAGTATTATCAAAAAAACAAAAACGTAGCTTCTATAATGTTAGAAGTGAATCGGAAATTATATTTAAAAGAAGGTACAGATGAGAAGTCAGCCAACTACCAGAAAACCAAGGCTATCGTGCAAGCGTATATTGACTTAGTGAAAACGGAATTATAACAGCACGGTATTTTTTGAAGCTGCTATTTTTTTTACTCTAAAATTTTATTACTCCACTACCCGCTCTACAGCCTTTATAAAATTATGCCGACTTTGCACTAACTTTTTAGAACTGGCTTTTGGCCAAGCCGCCAATTGTGCAATTACCAAGTTTTTTTGCGGATTTACATACAGCATTTGCCCGAAAATACCCACGGCCGCGTAGCTTCCGTTTTTAAAACGCCACCACAAATAACCATAGCCGCTGCCATCGTCGTTGGTTTCGTATACTAACGAAGTTGCGTTTTTTAACCAAGCATCTGAAAAAATGCTTTCTTTACCGGGTTTTGTTTGGGTAAGCATCAGGCTTCCCAAACGAGCATAATCGCGTAAACTAGCTGAAATGCCACTGCCGCCAATGTTTAAATTACTGCATTCATCGGCTAACCAATAGGCACAATTTTCCATTCTGTAAGGTTTCCAAATCTTTTCGGAAAGGTATTTTGCCAAACTTTTTCCGGTGGCTTTTTGTATTAAAATTCCGACTAAATCGGTTTCGCCGGTGTTGTAATTCCAATGCGTGCCAGGTATGTGTGTACTTTTTAAGCTTTTCATATAGGTAAGAATATGCGACTCGCCATTCTCACACGGATTCTGGTACATTTGCGCAACGTCTGCGTTCGGATCTTCGTAATCTTCGTTCCAAGCAATACCGGAAGTCATCGTAAGCAATTGGCGTACGGTCACTTTTCCGTAATCGTATCCTTTCAACTCCGGAATATATTTTTGAAGTGAATCTTCCAAACTTTCAATATAGCCATCTTTTAAAGCCGCGCCCAATAACATAGAAGAAACCGATTTTGCCATAGAAAAAGATGTCCATAAACTTTCTTGGTCAAAGTTATCTGCATATTCTTCCAATCTAATTTTATTGTCTTGCAAAACCAGCAAACCGGCAATGTGGTTCGCTGCCATATAGGATTTTAGCGTAGTAGAATTTTCCCATTCTGGAGTGATCTCCTCCCCTTTTAGCAAATTGGTTGCTTGCGTTCCGGACGGCACTACAATACTCGGAAAAATAGCGTGCATCATAGAGAAGCGCTTTTCTCTTTCGGCTTGCGACCAAAAGAGTAGGCTTTCTAATTTTTGTCCCATGGTTTCGCCGGGAATTAAAACACGTTCTTTTTCGGCTTCAGCGCTAAGCAATTCTTTACAATCTTGCGCACTTAGGATTAATGTATAAAGGAATAAAAAAAGAAGTACTATAACTTTTTTCTTAAACTGCATTTTACAGATTAATTTGGGGTTTTAAGTGGCAAATATACGGAAGTTTTATGGGAGAAGTTAAAGAAACCTATTCCTTTTTGAAGCCTACATATTAAAGTCGTGCTACCTAAATAAGAAGCTTCCACTTATAGAAAATTTAATCAAAAAATTAGCAAAGATATTTGTTTTGGAGGAATTGTGTTTAAAATATTTTTTGGCTTACTTTCCCTTCCGCGAAAGCGTAAAGAGCAGGATACCATAAGCAATTCAAAAAATTATGCCAAATTATGTATTTTTTTTGCTCCCAACTTTAATTAGACTAAGATAATTTTCCGAGTAATCGTATCTTTCCAAATTAGTTTAAAAAGATCTTTTGTGTGAAAAAATCATATAAAACCATAGCTATAATTGGCTTTATCTCTAAAGGCATTGTTTATTTGGTTATTGGCGTACTTTCGCTCTTGGCTTCTTTACAATTGGGCGGGGAAAGTGCCGGCACCAATCAGGCTCTAGCTTTTTTAAAGAAGCAGGTTTTCGGACAAATTATGTTGTTATTTCTTGGCGTTGGGCTGCTGTGTTATTCTTTTTGGATGTTTGTACAAAGCATAAAAGACCCCGAGCATTTGGGTACAGACCGGAAAGCAAAATTACACCGTTTCGGACTTTTTACTACCGGCTTAATCTATACCGTAGTTGCTATCTTAGCATTTTTTCACCTGTTTACACAATCGTATTCGGGAGATGCACAAACAAAATACCTAAGCTTTTTAGATCCATCTCTACTATCGTTTTTCTTTATCTGTATAGGAATTGTACTTCTTGTGCAAGGTGTTATATTGATAATTGGCGCTTTTAAAGGAGGTTTGTTAGACCAGTTTAATTTAGAAGGTCGTAAATATTATCGCATAATTAGGTCTGTAGGAAGGTTTGGTTTTTATGCCCGGGCTTTTGTGGTGCTTATTCTTGCCTATTTTTTTCTACGCGCCGGTATTTACACAGGCAACCACGACATAAAAGGCATGCAAGATGCATTTGCCTTTTTGGAAAAATCTACCATGTTTGGTCGAATTTTAATGGCAATTACAGCTGTTGGGTTTATTTCTTATGGTGCTTTTTATGTTTTTTTGACGCGGTTTAGGAGTTTTAAGGAAGAAGATTGAGTTGTTGATTAAGTTTAAATGTTAGAACTGGGTTTAATAGCCAGTTTTTTCAGCAGCTTTAAGGCTAATAGTTTAGCAAGCGGTTTTAAATTTTATTAAGCTATTTTGGCATGGTTTTGCTACTCTTCATCCGCAAAAAATGACAGCGGGTATGAAATTACTTGCTGAAAGCTGTACAAAGAGGATTGATTAAAAACCCTATGCGTTTTCCTTTTTTATTAAAGACATTATAAAGCCTAGTACTCCGTAAAAGGTTTGCTGATTTTAACAGAGAGAGGGTCGTTTTTTTACTACGAATGAAAGCAATTTATACTAAAAAAACTTCTGTAAATTCGTCAATTATAAATTAAATGTGCTTAAAATTAAAGTTAACCTATTTTTTTTAAATAAATTAGGAGCAAAGCTAGCTTGAAAGAAGTGTTTTTATCGCTATAAAATAAGTATCCTGTCTGTTGCGCAGGTATGCTTTCAGTAATAATAAAATTGGGTTTTAATTTTTAAGTATGATTTTAAAAGCTGAAAAACTAAGTCTATGTTCAAAACTACGTTGATTAAAGGTGTTTTTTTACCCAGCATTGTTTTCATTCTTCTAGTCTCTATAATTTCAGTAATCTATCCTGAAATGGCAGATTCTATACTCGGGATTATAAAAAATTTCATATTTGTAAATTTAAATTGGGTTTACGTCTGGACGGTTACATTTTTCGTCATTGCTTTAATTTCCCTATTATTCAGCAAATACGGAAAAATTCGCCTAGGAAATAATGACAGCAGACCCGAGCACTCCTTTTTCTCGTGGATGTCTATGTTATTTGCGGCAGGTATGGGCATAGGACTGATGTATTTTGGGGTAGCTGAACCAATGCAGCATTACGCATCTGAAATTCTTGGGTCGACCTCTAATGTAAACTCTGCAAAAGACGCACAACTCTATACTTTTTTTCACTGGGGCATACACGCCTGGGCAATTTATGCCGTGGTAGGATTATCGCTCGCTTATTTTACCTATAGACTAAAATTACCACTCTCTCTTAGAAGTTGTTTCTACCCCTTACTCAAAGATAAAATCAATGGAAAGTGGGGCGATGTTATTGATGTTTTTGCGCTCTGTAGTACCTTTTTTGGCATCACCACTACCCTAGGCTTTGGAGTGGTTCAAATTAATTCTGGGCTGCAAATACTAAATATTCTTCCGGACACTAGCTTTTATTACCAAGTTTTAATTGTGGCTGTTTTGGTTTCTTTAGCAATAACGTCTTCTTTAACCGGGGTAGATAAAGGCATTAAGCTATTCAGTAATTTTAATGTGATTTTAGTGGTTTGTTTGTTGCTATTCGTGCTAATTTTAGGTCCTACTGTTTTTTTAATAGGAAGTTTTACGGAAGGTATGGGAAATTATATCTCCAATTTTTTTAGACTAACCTTTGATACCCACATTTATGAAAAAGAAACCCTGCCTTGGTTTTATGATTGGACCATACTCTATTGGGCTTGGTGGATTTCTTGGTCGCCATACGTAGGTATTTTTATCGCAAAAATATCTAAAGGACGAACCATTAGCGAATTTATAGTGGCGGTACTTTTAATACCAACTCTGTTTAATTTTATTTGGATGACGGTATTTGGCAATAGTGCCATTTGGTTTGACACAAATGTTGCCGAAGGCGCACTTAGTCAATTGGCCAGTACCCCGGATGTGTTGATGTTTCGATTTTTAGAATATTTACCACTGTCTACCGTAGCTAGTTTTATGACCATTGTGATTGTGATAATATTTTTTGTGACTTCGGCAGATTCCGGGATTTTTGTTATGAACAGTATCGCAACCAAAAACGCATTAAAATCACCTAAATGGCAAACAATTTTATGGGGAACTTTATTGGCAGTGTTAGCACTATTGCTTCTTAATGCAGGAGGGCTCAAAGCACTACAGAGTATGACCTTGATTACGGCTTTACCTTTTTCTGTTATCATGATTTTATTTATTATAAGCTTGATTAAAGCACTTTCGCTAGACCAATCTTATTACGACCGCAGCTTCTCCAAAACAACAATACCCTGGTCCGGAAGATTATGGAAAAGCAGACTCCGAAAAATTGTGGCAACAAAAGACCGTGCGTCTATAGATACCTTTATTAATACGGTTGTAAAAGATGCGTTTACCGACTTAAAAACAGAGTTTGCAGCAAATGGAGTTGTGGCTACACTAAGGCAGAAACAGAATCCAACCACAATTGAATTGGAAATAGAGTACGATAAAGTGAACAATTTTATTTACGGGGTAACAACTACACCAAAAGAAATCGCTACTTACTTAGAAGAAGAAAACAACCTACCAGAATTGCAAAAAGAAGGATCTTTCTATCCTAAAGTGTATTTTGGCGATACACGAGAAAGCTATGACATTCAATATTTTACAAAAAATGAATTGATTTCAGATGTTTTAAAAAACTACGATCGATTTTTAAATATTGTCGCAGAAGAAGAAAACGAATTATTTATAAGCACAGACCTTAACGAAAAACCCTAAATAATTTATTTTCAGTAAATTACATACTTACGAGAGCGGTTATTTGGCTCTATTCTATAGATATGACTAAGCAATAAGATCTTAGCAATATAAAACAAAAAGTCTCTCTAATAACAAGAGAGACTTTTATTAAACAAAGGCTTAGATTTTTTCTAAACCGGTTATTTTTTTAATTTTTTAACTCCAATATACCCGCCTACTATAAGTCCTGCCCAAACTAAATTTCCTATAGGAGCTGCCGGAGTTTCATCGTCAACATCGTCTATCCCACCCGGTAAAGTGATTTGAGCATTTACAGTGGCACTAATTAATAACATAAAAAATACAATGCTTATAATCTGACGTGGAAAAGATTTTGTTTTTTTCATTATTTCTATAATTTTCATTATTGCTTTACAATTTTTTGGGTAGTTATTACTTGGCCGTCATCTTTAAGATGTAATATATATATTCCGCTCGGCAAGCCAGCAGTGTCTATTGAAACTTCTGCTTTGTTAAAAGTTTTTGAAGCGGTATACACCTCTCTTCCTAACATATCTATCAGGCTCACTTTAAGAGTTTGCCCCAGCATACTTGCGGTAGAAATGTAAAGTTGCTCGCCGTTTAACGGATTGGGATACACCATAAACTTATCTATACTATTTGTGGAAACATCTAAAGATTGCTCTGCAAATAGAATTTTAAAACGGTCTGGATTTGTACTAGTAGGATTAGTCGGGTCTACTGAAAAAGCAAATACATTTTCTCCATCGTTTAAGGCAGTCAAGCTTTGATCTGCGGCATCTTTCAAATAAACTTCGTAATCTTCTAAGCCATTTAGCCTAAGAACCAAACTATAATTAATATGAGCATAACCATCAGAAAAAAGTAGTACCTCCTCTTCTTCTGTAGGAAGTTTACGTTTCTCGATACTTACTAATCGGTCATTAACCTGAATACCCATATTTTCTCCAAAATTGTATGGCTTAGCAGCGTCTTCTTCCGTAAAGGAATTAGAAAAATCTTGGTGAAAGAAAATTCCAAAACTATCGTGCAAACTTCCACCATTATTATACCTGCTGGTAGTATACAGCTGTCCGGTTATAGAAGCTAATTCGCTTACGTTTATTTGCGCTCTATTGGTGCTAGTAAATTGTGCTGCCCCCGGTTTTTTACTTTCTTCTTTAAACAATACAGAAACTGATCCGGCATTAAGCGTAGCTATCTGCGCTCCTTGCCCGGGTTGTAAATATTGATTTGCAGAAGAAGATCCCGAAGTAGTATTTAAACCATCAGGCAAACTCACCGTTACATAAGCCCCGTGATCGCCTAAACTTGGATCATAGACATAATATTCATTTGTGTCTAAATTGTTGGAGTTTAAAATAACATTATTTATATCTACGCTTGCTTGATACGGATTTCCTATCATCACAAAATCTCCTGGATTGGTCACATTAAAATTTTGTACCTGATTACCGGTAAGTAGCGTACCACTTGCTCTTAACCGCGTAGCAGTAGGTGTTGCTTGATTACTGGTAACATCTATACTTCTGTCTCCTCTTACAAATAACAGATAGGGATTACCGGCGGTTAAAGTGTTAGAATTTGTATTGGCAACAGCCTCAAATTGCTGATTAGCAACATCTATAGTATACATAGACGAATTTCCGGATGGAGTGGCATCAAAACCGTTTTCTTGATCTATTAATGTGCCGGTTATATGCGTCCCAAACCCGTTAGCAGGATTGGCAGCAGCACTAGTAGCGCCTTCTTGCCAATTAGCATGAATACTGGTTGAAGTTGTAACCGCACTAGAGACCATTCTGTAAGAACGCTTTGCAAGCATATAGCGCTGTACGGTAATATCTCCGGTTATAGAAGAATTCTCCGGCACCGGCCCTAACTCTCCATTGCCGCTAGCATCACTACTAAATATAAACTCCCCATTGTTTACAATGTCGCCGTTAATATATAAAACCGACTCGATAGTTAAACTTGCTCCAGAATTTACCGTAATATTATTGATTTTTGTAGTTCCTGCTAAACTAACGCTCCCGTTAATTACAGAAATATTATCAGAAAAAGTAGCGTTGCCTACAGGATTGGCAGGCGTCCATACGTTATTTTCCCAAACATATTCTACCGGTTCGTTTTTAGCAAGAATAATATACATACCATCTTCTAAAAGTACATTTAAAAGTTTTCCATCAGCAGTCAAACCTCCTAGCAAAGAGCTACCCGAAGTAAAATCGCCATCCATATCTGCATATACACTCCAAGTTTCGTCAAAGCCATCAAATTGCAAATGGAGAGTTTGCGAAAAATTAGTGGTTTTTTCTACTTTCCATTCTTTAGCAACGCGCTTATTAAATCTACCGAATTCTACCTCGTTGCTAGTAGTATAAACTCCTTCTCCGTTATTAGAAAAGAATAAAAATTGCAAATCATTTAAATGCTGTGTAGTTCTTGAATTTGCATGGTTTACAGAAACAAAATCGTTATCTAACGCAATGCTTACAATATCATCAGACGAGGTAGAAACACGTTGGTCTAAACCGCTGGCTACATCTCTACCAATTCCAAAAACACCGGCAGCATAGGCATTGTTTGCAGAGGCATCCCAAATCACACTTCCGTTAGAAGCTACATAATTTGTAGCTGTAGTTTGATCTAATGATTTCCCGTATTTTATAGCTAAATAAGATTCTATTTTTTGACGCTCTAAGGCGGAAAGTTTATGGTTATAGAAAAAGATTTCGCCTATGTCTCCTTTTAAATGGTTATCACCGTCTTTGGTTTGCCCGCCATCGGCATCTAATCCTACCATAAAAGCTCCGGGGCCGGTTAAAGGAGAAGCTTGCCCACCGTGCGTATTTATATTTTTTGCATCCAAATATAGATCTGTAGATCCGGAGTCTGCAGTATACCCAAAAATATGGGTAACATTATCATCTAAAACAGGATTAGAAAGAACAATATCTTTAGTCCCGTTTACGTACACATTAAACTCCGTAGGATCTATAAAAAAACTAAGGGTATTGTTAAAACTATTGTTATCATCTGCATACGTCCATATACCAGGAGAAGGTCCATTTCCTATATCCGGTACTTTTTGGACAGAATATATAGACCATTGGTTAAACCTAAAATCTACTGCATTTATTTGGGTTGAAAGTCCGGTATGACTCCCGTCAAAATATAAAGCAGAATGAAAATTTAACGTATTGCTTGAAATATTTGGAGAAGGCGGACCATCTGGTTCTAATATATAACCGGAGTTAAGTACGTATTGGTTAGAAGATTGATCTAACCATTCTGCATTAGTTGTATTAGTATAAGTAAAGCCTTCTTCCGCATTTAACCACAGTTCTAAGCCGGTAAAAACACCACCGGGAGATTTATCAATTTTAACCAAGGTAAGCACATCGCCAGCATTAAGTTGTACATCGGCAACTTCTCCATTAGCATTTAAAGCGGCAATTTGAATCGCCCCAGAACTAAAATCACCATCGCTATCTTTATACAACTTCCAATTTTCATCAAATCCTTCAAATTTCAGGTTTACATTTTGATTAAAATTAGCTGTTTTTTCTACTCGCCATTCTCTAGCAACACGCGCCAAAAAATTACCCGTGGGCAGCTCTGCGGTAGTTTCTGAAATGCTGCCGTTATTATTAGACAGCATTAAAAATTGTAAATTGTTTAGGTGATTACCGGTTCTATTTTCATCGTTATTTAAAGAAGAAAAATCAAGATCTAAAGCAATGCTTACTATATCCTTAACAGATTTAGAAATCCGCTGGTCTAAGCCACTGGCATCGTCTCTTCCAATTCCAAAAACAGTTTTGTTATATGCGGTATTGGCAGAAGCATCCCAAACCACACTCCCATTAGAAGCTACGTAATTTGTTGCTGTATTTTGGTCTAATGTTTTTCCATATTTTATAGCCAAATAGGTTTCTACTTTACTGCGTTCCAAAGCGGTAAGTTTCCGATTATAGAAAAAGATTTCGCCTACATCTCCTTTTAAATGGTTATCCCCATCTGTAGCTTGACCACCATCAGCATCTAACCCTACCATAAAAGCTCCGGGGCCGGTTAAAGGAGAAGTTTGCCCGCCCTGCGTATGTATATTTTTTGCATCTAAATAAAGATCTGTAGAGCCCGAATCTGCAGTATGTCCAAAAATATGGGTAAGGTTATCATCTAAGACCGGATTAGAAAGAACAATATCTTTGGTCCCGTTTATCGTTATATTAAATTCTGTAGGGTCTATAAAAAAACTAAGGGTATTGTTAAAATTATTGTTATCATCTGCATACGTCCATATACACGGAGAAGGGCCAGTCCCTATATCCGGTACTTTTTGAACCGAATAAACAGACCATTCGTTAAAACTAAAATCTACTGCATTCACTTGCGTGGAAAGACCGGTATGATTGCCATCAAAATATAAAGCAGCATTAAAATTTAAAGTATTGCTTGAAATATTGGGAGACGGATTACCATCCGGATTTAGCACATAGGCAGAATTAAGTACGAAGGCATTGTCAGATTGATCCAACCATTCTGCATAAGTAGCATCGGTATACGTAAAGTCTTCTCCCGCTTTTAACCAAAGCTCTAAACCTGTAGAAACTCCGCCCGGAGCTTCTTGCGCATTAAGTTGCAGGCTGCTTACAAAAAATAATATACAAGTAGTAGTAAGTAGATACTTCTCGGCAAATAGCCGGAGATTATAGTTTTGTTTCATGAATTTTGAATTATATGAAAGTTGTTTTTTGAAAAAATTTTGACAAAAATATTTAAATAATTCACTTAAAAGTACTTTTCGACTAAAAAAAATACACTTTAATCGAATATTATTTTCAAAAAACCGAAAATCAATAAATGTCTTAGAGCATATCTTGGCTAGTCTTTATATAGACTATAAACTAAAATGAGATTAACTATAGGCAAACCTTGAACCCATTAATCGTGGCAAGTGTAGGAGGAAACAAAAATCAAGAGAAAAAAATACGGAAGCAGCACTTCGATTAACGCAGTACGAGGATTGCGGACAAGCAAAACTACAGATGGGTTTGGGCGAATACAAGACGTTTAACCACTTATCTTACGGAAACAAGAATCTTTTTTTATTCCTCCCATTCCTGCGAAGGCAGGAATCTCTTTTCATCCCACAATTCCCAGGCAGACAAGAATCGCTACACCCAACATAAATTTGACGACGTTTTTGTTTGTCAAAAAAACTATTTTTGAGTGATGGGCGCCAAAATTTAAAATATTTCTGTGTAGTTTAGAGTGGTAAATAAGATGAAAGCAAATAAAGATACTTTATATAGAGATGTAGAATTCCTCACCTCCATATATCCGTTCCGGAATTATAAAAATCCTGAAAGTCTTAAGAAGGCGGCAAATTTTATTGATAAGGAATTTAAGAGAACCGGTTTACCCACCGCTCGACAAGAATGGTTGGTTGAGGAGGAAACCTACGAGAATATTATCGCAAAATATCAGCCCGAGAAAACAAAACGCTTTATAGTTGGGGCGCATTATGATGTGTATAAGAACCAGCCCGGGGCAGATGATAATGCCAGTAGTGTGGCAGGATTGCTGGAGATAGCAAGAATGCTAACAAAGAACGGAGTAGAATTAGATTACGGAATCGATTTTGTTTCTTTTTGTTTGGAAGAACCCCCGTTTTTTAAAAAGAAAGAAATGGGAAGCTATATTCATGCAAAGTCTATTGAAAATCAAGACATAGAATATATAGGAATGATCGCACTAGAGATGATTGGCTACTATCACGAAGAGCCGGAGCATACTGCTGAGACTAAGTCTGATAAAAACTATTTAATAGTTTCCGGTATTAAGCGTTTTGATGGCTTCAATAAGAACATATCTAAATTATTGAAAGCTCACGGAGAAATTGATTCCCGCCGATTATCTTATGCCGATAATTACCGAAACAACGGTCCTTCCGATCATCGCAATTATTGGCAATATGGAATTCCGGCCGTAATGGTGATTGGTACCGGAGGCCACGGGAATCCGCACTACCACAAAGCTACCGATACGATTGATACTTTAGACTTTGAAATTATGAGCCGTGCAGTAAACAGTTTGGTGTACGCGTTGATCAATTTCTAAATTATAGATTTGCTGGGATAAAATTGCGGTTGTAAACAAGAAATCCCGAAGCAACACTTCGATCAACACATTATGGCGGTTCGGGATAAGCAAAACTACGCATTCGCATGTGGCGAATGCGTAGTTTTGCTTACTTCCCGATACAGTATGTTGTATCCGCCTATTTACAAAGGGTTATGAAGTATGTGCGGTACGAGTGTTGTACAAATTTTAAGAATTAAAGAAAATCAAAGTCTTGAAAAAGAAAGAATAGTTTCCCTCTCTATCGTATTCTAGGTTTTGGGAATTCGATGTTCAAATACCTGCACAATTCTCTTAAACGCATTCTAAATTGAAGTTTTGCTACCTGCCAGGTAACCGCATTATCCATTTTTAAGATATTATCGTGCGAGTGCATCATTTTATCTTTACTTACCTTGTAACTACTATCAAAAAGTAATAATAACAACGGGTTATCTATTGCTGATTCATCTGAATCAATATCGAAGATATTTTTATCTTCTTTTTTATTGTAGTGCTCATATTTTTCCAGTAAGTCTTTATAAAGCTGAATAAGTGATATTTGTTCGGTAATATAATATAAATCGTAAATATCTTTTTTAGCCGGGCGACTGGAAGCACTCATTAATTTAAACAAGCCAATATCCCTTACAGAAAACAGACGTAAACCTTCTACTGTTTCTATAGGATCTACCGTTTTCATATTTTGAATAAGATCTACCTTTATGATTACTTCATCTTTCTGAATAAAGAAGCGTAAAAAAGTAAACTGATCGCTTAGCTTCATCGGATCCATAAAATTAATAGCCTTATTGCCATAATAGTTTTCTACCTCTCGTTGAATTTCTTGAAAACCTTTGAATCCAATAATTTCTGTACAAAATAAATCGATGTCTATGGATTCTCGATGATTATAGCGAACAGCTAAGTTTGTTCCTCCTGCAAGAGCAAAGGACTGTAAACTTTTTAAGCTTTGTAATTCTTTTATGGTTTGATAGAGTACCGGACTTACGGCTTTCATAACGAATAACGTAAGAAAGGTTTTACCTTGTATCGTTTGGCTACTAAGGTACATACTTCATTACTGATACGCTCTTTGGTATTTTTAAGAATATCTAAAATATCTTTTTTGGTGTATAATTCTTCTACACGTTGAATATCTTTTTCAAACGTAGCTTGCGTTGTGGCAAATAAGGCTCTAGGGATGATAATAGCTTTATCTTTTTGAAGTGATAATCTACTTGCATCCATATCCCAGAATAAGTGCTTGGGAAACTTTTTTGCTATGTTAATTTGTGTACGCACCTTGCCTATTTGTTACAAAGATACAAAATAGTAAAGTAATGGTTTACAAAATAGGCTTTTCTAATTTTCTCTTTGAACTGATCTTTCCCCTTCTTTTTGAACGAGTAAGCTTTCCTTACAAGTTACCTGCTCTTTTATTTTCTCTCCTGATAAAATTAATTATTTTATCAGGATTAAGAATATGCATTTTTTGCATATTACATTTTTTCATCATACCCCCAATACTATAGAAGCATCAATTCCCATTTTTAAACTAATTTGTCTAGCAACTCTTAAAGGTGGCTCGCTTTTACCATTTAGATATTCGCTAATTCGTGAAGTGCTTACTCCCAAAAGTTCTGAAAGTCGTTTCTGGTTTAAGCCCATTTCAGCCATACGCAGCTTTATTACTTCAGCGAGATTGGGTTTTGATATCGGATAAGTACGCTCTTCATAATCGGCAACCAAATCAGACAACAAGTTTAATTCTATATAGTCAGTAGCGTCTGTATTTTCTATATTATCCGGGTTTTCCAAAAGTGTTTCAATACGATTACGTATAGCTTTATACTCTTTTTCTGTCTGTATCATATCAAATATTTTTAATGTCTTTTATTTCATACCAATTTAACCATATAATGACGCATTCAAACTCGTTCATTTTCCGCTCTATTTCCTTGCTCATAATTTCCATAGCTACGGCTATGCAAACCAATCGCAGCGTCATAAAACAAAAAAGCAACTTCGTTTTATGTGCGACTTTACAAAGTTAAATTGGTATTATCATAATCCTTGTGCGTGCCAATAAAACGAATGTAAACCTTTTATGCTAGACCTCCCCAATTTAAACCATTCTACGTTCCAGAATACCTTTCCACTTTTTCCAATTAGGCATAATTGAAGAAAGGGTTTGGTAAAAAGCTTTGTTATGCTTTGGGACTACAAAATGGCACATTTCGTGTACTATAACGTACTCCACACATTTGGAAGGGGCTTTTATAAGTTCCGGGTTGATTGTTATTTTATCTATAGTATTACAGCTTCCCCAGCGTTTGGCCATTCTTCTAATTTCTAACTGAGGCTCTTCAAAATCATATTCCTTAAATTTAAAAAATGCTTCTTTCGCTAATTTATGAAACTTTTTTTCCGCGTGTTTATAATACCAATGCGCTAATAATTTCTTTACTTTTTCGGGTGTATAACTCGTTTTGCAGATTACTTGAAGTTGTCCGGCTTTGAGTTTAACTTCATTAGTGCTGCCCACCTTTATTTTTAAAACATAGGATTTTCCCAAATAATAATGGGTTTCTCCAGATATGTATTCCCTCTCAGGTGTTCTCGGTAAAAATTGCTCAAAATAAAGTTGCTGTTTTGTAATCCAGTTGGCACGTTTTACTACTTTTTTTTCAATATCGGTAAGTGAACTTTGTTCGGGGGCAATGATGTGAACAGAACTATCAGGGTGTACTTCTATGGCCAGGGTTTTTCGATTGGAGCGTTCCACTTCAAAAAAAATATCCTTAGTACCGTAATTTACTTTGTGCATCAGAAATTATTTTTGGCCACCCGCAGGCATTTAATCAATATAGCATCAATCTCGTCAAAACTTATTTCTATGCCCAGTTGGGTTCTTTTGCTTATTAAAAAGTCTTCTATTTCATTTTCCATCCTATTCTGGATATCCACATTCTTCTTCCAGTCGGTAATAATCAAATTTTCAACGATCGTTTCTATTTCCAGTCCAGCCTCTGCTACTTTATTTTTACTAATAGACTTGTCTAGCTTTTTGTTTAATACTTCATTGAGAGCACCATAAAAAGCCCTTGCTTTTGGCTTGTTCTGTAATTTTTCCGGTATACCATCCTGATAGCCCTCTGT
The DNA here is from genome assembly GCA_947494545.1 of uncultured Mesonia sp. GTDB lineage: Bacteria > Bacteroidota > Bacteroidia > Flavobacteriales > Flavobacteriaceae > Mesonia. The sequence goes on from CANLVH010000009.1 coordinate 55,253, forward strand.
TAAATCCTTACGTGTTTTTTGAATGGATTCCAGATATTCCTTTTCTGTTAAGCGCCCTTCCTGAAAATTTTTAATGGTCTCTTCAATGAGCTGTGAGAACTTTTTGTAAAAGGCTTCATCTTTCTCCATATTTTCGGTAATCACCTTTTTCATCTGGTGGGCAATAAAGTCAGCCTTTGAGGCTGGAGATTTACCATAGGTCTCCAGGGCTTCTTCTACTTTATCCTTGTCGAAAATATTTACATCTTTAGTGAGTAATTCAACCCGTTCTGCATCAATATAAGTATCGAGTAATTTCCGCACACGTGGTTCATATTCTTTATAAGAAACCTTTTCTGCGTACCTGAATTGCACCGATAAACGCAAGCTTTGAAATTTCTTAAGTTCACTTTTGTAAAATCCTATCTGCTGGGTATTAAATTCATCGTAAAACTCGTCTGAAGCCAGGGCAGTTTGTAATACCCGAGCAAAAGCAGAAACCCGATCGTAAAATTGATCTCTTAAATCTTTATTGGCGATATGGCGTTCTAAAGCTTCTAAATCATTTTTATCGTAAACACCTTTAAAAACATCCCAAACTTCGGAATGACGCACCGGTAGTTTTCTAATCTCTTCCTTTACATCAGTTACCGTATTGGTCAAGTCTTCTTCATCAAAATCTTCCAACGCACTATATTCAGTAAGAGCTTCGTCCAGTTTTCCGAGAATGCCAACATAATCAATAATATGGCCGTGCTCTTTTCCTTCAAACAATCGGTTTACCCTGGCAATAGCCTGTAAAAGATTGTGTGCCACCAAGGGCTTGGCTAAATATAATACCGTATTCCTAGGAGCATCAAAACCGGTTAATAATTTACTTACCACAATGATGAGCTCAATTTCATCATCCTTTTCTTTAAACCTATCGATCACGTGAGTTTCATAAGCTTCCTGGTCATTGAATCGCTGCATTAATTGCTCCCAATACTTTCGCGATTCGCTAGTGGTTTCAGACCATACATCATCATTATTCTGCCTGCTATCGGGTGGTGTGAATACCACTTTGGTATTTATTTTTAAATTTTCGTTGGTTTGTGATTCAAAATATTTTTGATACTTGATGGCTGTATCAATTTTAGGTACTGCTAGTTGAGCCTTAAACCCGGTTCCTTTCCAATTCTCCAGAAAATGATTCGATATATCATAAGCAATTTCTTCAATTACGTGATCGGACTCATAGATCTTTCCGATACTGGCAAACTTCTTCTTTAAATCTTTTCGAGCCTCTTCATTTAGAGGAGCTGCCAGGCGTTCAAATCCTTTGTCGATTTGCTTTTTATTGATGCTCAGTTTGGCCGACCTGCCCTCATATAATAATGGTAGCACAGCACCATCTTTTACCGCCTGATCTATCGTGTATTTATGTATAAAACCGCCAAATTTTTTAGCGGTGCTTTTTTGACTTTTCATTAAAGGTGTTCCCGTAAAACCAATGTAGGATGCATTCGGAACTATACGTTTCATATTGGCGTGGGCAGAGCCATATTGACTGCGATGACTCTCATCGACAAGCACAAAAATATTTTGTGATTCGTCTTTAAAGGATGCACGCTTCGAAGCAATTTCAAATTTATCGATAATGGTAGTGATAATTTCATTACCCTTATCTTGAAGCAGTTCTACTAAATCGTTGCCACTTTTTGCCTTTTTCACCTGCTTCCCGCAGTTGACAAAGGTTTTAAAAATTTGCTTATCTAAACTAATCCTATCAGTCACGACAACTACCCGAGGTGATTCTATGGTCTTTTCTAAAGCCAGAGCTTTGGAAAGCATTACCATCGTTAAGGATTTACCGCTACCCGTGGTATGCCAGATTACCCCGCCTTCTCGATTCCCTTCTTTATTGCGATGTTTTACCCGGGAAATGGTTTCCTGTACCGCAAAAAATTGTTGGTACCGACAAATCTTTTTATCGGGACCATCAAAAACAATATATTTATAAACGATATCCAATAAGCGATCCGGACGACACAAGGCATACAAGCCTTTGTCCTGCTCTGTTACCAAGCGATCTTCCGGGGAGGTGTTATTTTTTTTTGAACGAAGCAGTTTAGTAATCTCCTTCTCGTTATCTTCTTTCCAAACCGACCAAAATTTAGCCGGAGTGCCCGTTGCGCCATATTTAACCTCGTTGGGATGGATTGCCAGTAACAGCTGAGCGTAATAGAATAATTTTGGAATCCCTTCCTTTTCTTTTTGGTTCCGAATGTGCTGCGAGATAGCTTCCTCCAAGGAATCGCCTTTATCCCGGCGTTTGTTTTCTATAATTACAAACGGAATTCCGTTTACGAACAGTACCACATCCGGACGTTTTTTTCCGGCTACGCCTTCTACTTCAAACTCTTCACAGACGTGGAAAACATTATTCTCCGGGTTAGCCCAATCAATGTATTTTATGGTGTAGGCCTTGCGGTCGCCTTGCACGGTTTCGTTAAAGCTTTTTCCCAGGGTGATTAAATCGTACACCCGTTCATTGGTTTGTACCAAACCTTCGTTGGGGACTGTTTTTAGCGCATTAATCGCGCCCTGAATACTTCCTGTAGAAAAGGAATACTCCTCCCCTTTATACTCAAAAGCATTTATCTTTTGAAGTTGCTTCGCCAGTATTTGGTCTAAAATCACATTGCTTAACAAGCCCTCCCGCGCTGTGAATACCTCTTGTTGCGAAAGGTATTGCCAGTTCATTTTTTGAAGTAAACTTAAGGCCGGTTTTTGGGAGTCGTTGTATTCGGTGTAGGTTGATTCCATAAGAATTAATTTACTTAGCTTTTGAAGATCTATGTGGCACAAATGGATGCTCCCATTTTCCGGTTATAAGGTATAGCTCATAATACACAAACCATTCTAATGTCCAAGGAATAATAGTGTCATATATATTATGCACTTTACTATCCCATTGCAAATTATCAGTTTCAGGATGGTATAAACATAAGCTTTCCCCTTTTGGATACATATGTATATCATCGTGATATTCGATTTCTGGTTCTATGACGTGAATATCAGGGGAATATTTACCATCGTAAGTGATTCTAAAAGTATAAGTTTTAGAGTGTATAGTTGGTTTATACTTTCCCGTACAGCATAATCCCTTTTTGTTTATTGAGCATATTAAAAAATCGAAGTGAGACTCAATAAACTTTTTTTCCCTAATAAGAATTGATTTAGCTATAAGATTTTGCTTTCTCCTTTTGAGCCTATTTTTATGAAATCTTTTACCCGCCATAATTAGTATGTGGCTTGTGTTTAACTCCATCAGTATTTTCAGATACTCTACCTGATCGCTGCGCATAAGCTGAGCCACTTAAAATACTCTTTGAGGTCGCTCTTAACAATGCTTCCTTAGCGTCTGTATCTTCATCTTCACCTTCAGGAAATTTATTACCTAAATGCTTTTGCCACAATTTGCTTGCTTCAAGTTGATTGTCTGATTCTATAGCATCTTTAGCATCATCAATAAAACTTTCAATTGCATCTGAAAAGCTAGATTTCTGTTCTTTTGTAAGTTTTTGACATACATCATCATATGGCACAACAGGCATTTCTAAATACCAGCTATAGTCAATATCACTTTTAATTTCCTTGAGCAATTCATATAATGCAATATCATCTCTTTCATTAGACACTAGATGATTTACAGCCCAAATACTAAAAGCAAGCCCAGATGGAAATTTTCCTTTCTTATTATCTGACCAGGCTTTCAAATAACGCACAATTCTTTTTAATTGTTGCAAATTAGAATGGTCATTAAACCATATATAAAAATCTTTAGGATCACTTTCATTCCAACCATTATTACGTGTGGCTAAATTTGGATGTGCGTGGTCTTCTTTATTAAAATGATAAATTGGCAAATCAATATGAAAATCTCCTTTATAGATTATTCTAATACACTTCTCCTTTTTCGAGGGGGTGGTTGAAGTAACGTCCTCCACAGCTTTAGATACTTGATCCATTACTGTCCCAGAAGTAACATTTTCATCTACTTGATTAAAATATACGCCTAAGTCTAAATCACAAGTATCATCTTTCGTGCGAATCATTGTTCCCATTTTGTAAGAGCCTTGAATCCAAGTACCTTTAAGATTATACTTAGATTTATTTTCGAAATGAGCTACGAGTTTATTTTTAATATTATCTCTCGCTTTTTTTATTTTCTGGATTTTGGAGGATGTCACCTCCAGTTCTTTATTAAAATCTAAAAATAGTTTAGTGCAATTTGCCATATTATTTGCTTTTAATTGATTAGTTAAATTATTTCTCTTAAGTAGCAGATATGCTGCTGCTACAATAGGTATCCAATACATATTTTCCGTCAGTTTGAAATTTTCTTGCTGCTTTTTCGGAAAGCGTTTTTAATTTATCTGGGTTAGTTTCATCCATTTTAATATTGAAATTATGATCGAATTTTAAGTCTATTCTTTTATAAAGAAAACCATCATTAAACTGAGATAATAAATTAACCGAATTATGTACCAGTTGAGATTGACTTTGCATAAAGAGTTCGATAATTCTTTTTTTTCTGAACCACATCCAGTACATAACTGACCATTTATTCTTACTTTTAGCTTCTTCAAACTTATATTGACCTGTACCGAGAGACAACAGTTCAATATCACCTAGCTCATATTCTAATCGTGTTATAGCTTCTATGACTCCTAACATACTTGGGTTATTTGCATAGACTCCACCATCAACCTTATTAGAAAATTCTTCAATTGTGTTTGAATCTATTCTTTTAAATTTATTGGAATATGCATTAAAAAATGCCGGTGCAGCAGAAGTACCCATTGCAGCCATATACATAGGTATATGCTTATCTATTAATAAATCTGTAGTATGAGGTGTCTTTAATACTTGAGTACAACCATCAATCAGGTTATAAATGGGTATTATTAGTTTAACCTTTTCTAGAGCATCAATGATACGAGGATCTTCATCCTTTATGTGATACTTTTTAAAGATTTTCTGAATAAGCTTTTCTAATGGTTTATTACTGTAAAAAGGATTTTTAAGAACATTAATGCTAGATTTTCCAAAAATGAGTTGAGCATTATCGACATATAATTTTAAAATTTCTTTAGCAGGAATTCCTAAAGATAATGCTAAAGCAATAATGCCACCTGTTGAAGTTCCGCAAATTAAATCAAAATGTTTATGGATATTCCCTTCTCCAATTTCCTCTTCTAAAGATGTTAAAAACCTTGCAGGGAATACACCTTTAATTCCTCCTCCGTCGATAGATAATATCTTAATTTTTTCTTTTTTCATAGTCCGTTATTTCAACCCTCTTCTCCCCAGTCAACAACTGCTGCATCAACCCGCGTTTTTGAGCGATGAGGGCATTTTTATGATCTTCTAAATGTTCTAGCTCTGTATCAAAATTGGATAAGACAGCAGCTATTTTTTGTTGTTCTTTAGTTTTAGGTAATTTTAATTTCACACTATTAACAATACCTCCACTTAAATTTGGTTGACCTCCTTGAACCATTCTGTGAACAATATTTGGCATTTTCATTCTAAGTAATTGATAAATAAAAAAATTGTCATCTTCCTCAGTAAGATTAATAGCTAAGACTGCTTGGTTAATAGCACCTTGTATTTTTGTAATTGCGCAAACCCCAGCTGTAGCTCCGTACATTGCAATCAATATTGTATCAACTTCTACTATTTTTGCAGAAGAATTTTCTAAGCCTAATTCTGAAATATATCCTTCGGTTTTTTCGATTATCCCCTTGTTAAGCTCTCCTGATTTTAGCCAAGGAATATTTCCGTTGTAATATTCTTTCTTTTTGCTGGATGGAGTTCCTCCTGAAAATGTTGTTGCTATTTCCTTAATTTTCACCTCTTCCCACTCCTCATCAAACCCAGGAAAACGTTTCTTCCCGGTCAGCAATTCCTGCATCAGGCCTTTTTTAAGCGCTTGTTTTTCGGTAATGAGTTTTTCTTGTAAGGCAATGGCTTTATCCCAGGTGCTTAGGATTTGTGCTATTTTTTGTTGTTCCGGAAGTGGGGGAATAAGTAAATTAACGTCTGAAAGGAAACGACCATTCGTCAGTGCTCTAGTTGTAAAAGTACTTTTACTTATTATTTCTTTTCGCGCAATATGAGTTGAGAAACAATATCTAGTAAAATTTATATCTAATTCGCCTAATTTTCTTGGACGAGCCCTTAAAACAAATCCACTAAACACCCCCTCTTTGACATCCTCAATTAATACAGTAGAATAGGCAATTTCATCAATTGTTTCAGATGTTCTTGTAAAAAATACATCCCCTTTTTTAATATTAAATCTTTGGATTTCACTTTCACTTAGGCTAACTTTTCCTTTTATATCATCAAGTCTTAAAGAGTCCTTTTTGTTGACATCCATATAATTTATTATAGGAGTACCATATCCAAAAAATTCTTTTCCCTTATTAAGTCCATTTTTAAATTCAAAAAACTCCCCTAGTAGTTTAACCTCCCAATCTACTGGTATCCATCCTAATTTCGTTTGCTTATAACCTTCCATCTCTGGTGTATTAACTAATGAATTTGTTTCTTCTGTGGGTAGTTCTCTAGGCATAGATTCCTGACTAATATTCATCATCTTGTAGTTCAATCGGTTGATCGGTTAAATCGCTTACGATGCTCGATTTGTAAAAATCAAACCATTCGGTAAACAATTTCCAGGTCAGTTTTGGGTAGGTACTTTCATCGGTCCATTGCCCAAAAAGCTCATTTAAAAAAATAGGTTTCCAGTATTTTGCCAGTTCTTTTTTAGGGTTGTCTAAAAAGAGTTCGTCTTCCAAAAGGTAGCTGTTATAATCGCGCTCTTCAGAAGCTCGTTCCTGATGCAGGTCTGGAAATAAGGCATTGCTCCAGTCGTAAAAGGGCTGTTTAGGTACAATTAATATAAGACTGCGGTTGATGGTTGAGGGGAGTTTCATTGTTTTTTGTTTTTTAGTTCTTTTAAAGAATTATCAAAATCACTATTAAAATCCAGATCTTGCTGTACCCTAAAAATTTCGTAGGCATCTTCGGCGATCTTTTTCGCAATATTGTGGCTCAGTTTACCGGCGTTTTTCAACACCTCATAATCGTTAAAGACCAGAAAAGCATCTAATTTCTCAATCCAATCGGTCATTTTCATAGGGATATTCCGTTTAGCTTGATTTTCCGCGTAATCCAGGTACATCACCACAATACGGTTAAGGGCATCTAATTCCTCTTCCTGCAAGTAATTTTTTGCAATACTTACATCACTTTTTAAAATTTTCCCGTCTGGACTGTTTTTCCAGTTGGTTAATCCCATACCCGGTTGTTTTTCATCCACTCTTTTCGAAATGATTTCTGCTGCGGTAGCTCCCGTAATTGCCCAATGTAATTTATTCTGAACGGTTTGATAAAAGGTTTTGGTTACAGGACTTTTTGCATCATAATCAATACTGCATTGTGCATAGATATCGGTGATTTTTTGATAAAAACGGCGTTCTGAAGCACGGATCTCCCGAATACGTTCCAACAGCTCATCAAAGTAATCTTTTCCGAACTGCTTCCCTTGTTTTAAGCGTTCATCATCAAGCACAAAACCTTTAATGATATATTCCCGAAGGGTTTTTGTTGCCCACATCCTAAATTGTGTAGCTTGTTTGGAATTTACCCGGTAACCCACAGAAATAATAGCATCCAAATTATAAAACTGAGTACTGTACTTTTTACCGTCACTGGCAGTTATTCGAAATTTTCGAATAACTGAATCTTCTTCCAATTCGCCACTCTTAAAAACTTCTTTAAGGTGATAATTTATGGTATTGACTTCTACACCAAAAAGCGCTGCCATTTTCTTTTGGGAAAGCCAGAACGTTTCTTCTTCATATAAAACTTCAATCGTACTTTTTTCGAGTGCCGTTTCGTAAAATAAAACCTGTAGCTGGTTAGTAGGCTTATCCTTGTCATTTCTACTCATAGCCCAACTCTTTTAAATGCTTTTTCATCTCTGTACGCACTGCCAGAAGTTCTGCTTCTAACTGTTCTATGTTTTTCTGAACCTCAGGAATATCTACCGGCTCTTCCTCTTCAAAGGTGTCAACGTACCTGGGGATATTCAAGTTGAAATCATTTTCTTCGACTTCGCCTGGCGGCACTACCGAACTATATTTTTCAATGCTTTCAAAATCATTAAAAGCAGTAACAATTTTTTCGATATCCTGATTTCGTAACTTATTTTGTCTCTTACCATCTTCAAAACCTTTACTGGCATCAATAAAGAGAATATCTTCTGTAGTTTTAGCTTTATTGAATATTAGAATAGCCGCCGGAATCCCGGTGCCATAAAAAAGATTGGTAGGCAAACCAATAACAGCCTCCAACAAATTTTCTTCAATAAGTTGCTTTCTAATCTTTTGTTCTGCACTACCGCGGAATAAAACCCCGTGTGGAACTATTACCCCAACTTTACCTCCGGGAGCTGTAGTCTCAATCATATGCTGAATAAATGCATAATCTCCTTTAGATTTTGGAGGAAGTCCTCTATAAAAGCGTTTAAATCGGTCAGCTTCTGCATTTTCGTAGCCCCATTTATCCAAACTGAAGGGAGGATTGGCTACTACAATATCAAATTTCATCAATGCATCATCCTCAATCAGTTTAGGATTATTAATGGTATCACACCATTCGATCTGTGCTCCATCCATACTATGTAGAAAACAGTTCATTTTGCTCAACGCCCAGGTGTCGCCATTACTTTCTTGTCCATATAAGGAGAAATTGTTAGTAGGTTGGCCATCTTTATCTTTGGTTTCTTCTGCCACCTTAATCAATAAAGAACCCGAGCCACAAGTGGGGTCAAATATGCGATCTCCTTCTTTAGGAGCTACCAGTTTGGCCAACAATGCCGAAACCTCTTTAGGTGTAAAAAATTCTCCGCCTTTTTTTCCGGCCCCTGAAGCGAATTTCTCTAAAAGATACATATAAGCATCCCCTAAGATATCTTCTTTATCTTCCCATAAAGAAGGACGAAAATCTAATTCAGGCTTGGCAAAATCATCAATTAAATTTTTTAATCGGCGATTTCTATCTTTGGTCTGGCCTAATTTATCTGAATTGAAACTGATATTCCGAAATACCCCATCCAGTTTTTCAATATTGCGTTCTTCAATTTGAGCAAAAATCTTATCGATTTTCTCTCCTATATCCGTGTCATTTCTATGATTATAGATGTAATCAAAGGTGCAATTCTCCGGCAGCACAAAACGCTCCCTTTTGAGTTTTCTTTGAATCAGCTCCTCGTTCTCTCCATACTGTTCTTTTAACTGATTGTAATGATCTTTCCAAACATCACTTAGGTATTTCAAAAACATAAAAACCAGGATGTAATTTTTATATTCTGAAGAATCAAAAGCACCTCTAAAGGTATCACAGGCATTCCAAAGTGCATTGTTGATCTGTGTTTGTGTTGGTTTTATCTTTGTTGTAGCCATTTTATAGGATATTTAATAATTGATGGGTAATAAGTGTATCTTTTAGTGTATTGATGCTTGAAATTAACTGTTTTTCTTTTAAATGCAGTTGCGCAACCTGTCCAATATTTTTTTGAACCTCTAAAGAGGGAAGCGAAATAGGAATACCCTCGATAGCTGTTTTATTAATATTGGTTACATAAGTTCCTGCTTCATTGGTTTTTAAGTAATTCTGAACATTCTTTTGATTTATATACCAGGCAATATAGTAAGGATCAGCAATTTCTTGATCGACTTTAATCACAAACAAGGCTGAAGAAGCAATGGTTGGTATATTATCTATTGGATGATAAACCAAGGCATAGTTATGCGTGCCTTTGGCAGTAAAAAGAATATCGCCCTGCTCTAAAAAATATTTTGGTTTAATTTTTTCACCATCAATAAAATAACATTCATTTCCAACGGCTGTATAATCATTAATAATATCTTTAAGTTGAATGATACGAACATTCCCTTTAGGAATATGGTGTATCTTCCCTCTAAAGGAGTAGCCGGAAGCAAGACCTTCTTCATTTAATATAGATTTTAATTCAACAACCTTATTTTTCATTTTAATACTGCATAATGTCTAGGATGTGAATATAAGTAAATATACTATTAGCCTATGATATAAAATACATAATCGTTATGATGCGAAAAAATATCGGCAATATACTTTATCTAAATTTTGATTTTCTTTTACCAAACTTTCTCTCGAGTGCTTTCTTTTGTTATTCAGACATTGATTGTTTTTGTTTATATATGTTTACCAATTTTTTTCACAAACATCTTTTTTAAAGAGAATTTTCGTGTATATTAATAATAGAATCTCTAAAAATTGAAACTTTTTTATTATTAATTTTTTTTAATTCTTCAATTATGGTGTTATAATGACTTTTATATAATCTCATTTTTCCAATTGCTAGTGCATATAAAAATTCCAAAATAGCTTCTCCTTGATAATCATTTTTATATTTTATAAAGGTTTGTAATAAGGAGAGCATATCCTCGGATATTTTTGGGCTAATTGAATAATTTAACTCTTCATCTTTTGCAGCTCTCAAAATTGAAGCTTGTATAATACCATCATTGAATCTATTAAATACAAATGGATCAATTAAATTCTTAACAAAACTAGTCTGGATCAAGCCCTTTTTTGTATTATTTCTCATGTTGTTTAGAACACAGGAGATAGTAAAATACACATCGGATTGCGTAATGTTTTCAAAATAAGAATTGTCATGAAAAAAAAGCGAATTTTTTCTAATCTTTAATTCTTGTTCTTGGATATCATCATAAAATATTTTGTTGTCACCTCCTTTTTCATCAATATTAGAAAATGCTTGAATATGATTTATTCTATTATTAACAAAGTCTGGAGCTTCATCTAAATTCTCTCGAATTTCTTTTAAATATTCTAACTCAATCTCCCATGAAGTTTTAGAATTAGTGTTGTCACAATTTATACCTTCAATTTCAATAAAAGAACTATTTTCAGGCCCATAGAGTCCATACTTAATATTACTTTTAAGTTCTCCATATTTTAAATTGTTATCAATTCGATTTATTCCGATGAAATAAATAAGTCTAATGTCCTCGTGATTTCTAAAAAATCGGCTTAAATAAAGTAAGTTTTTACCATTTGTAATGCAAGAACCCACAATAAGTATTGCGCCTGACTCTTCCTCATCTATGATTTTTTCTTCTAAGTCATACTGATTTAGTATTTGAATCTCATTTTGAGAGTGCTCCTTCACTTTATTATGGATATATTCAGATAATTTTGAAGAACCCTTATCATTTAAATGAATTATATATTTTGTGGACGCAGGAATGTATTGATTTATATAGGCATCTAATTTGTTTTTATGGTTTTCAAAATTTTGATTTGTGATATTGGAAATTACCTTTTCATAATCAATAAATAAATCATATTTTTTTCTTTCAATTGATTGCTCACTGTAAGAAACCTTTAAGCAAGTACCAATTTCTCTATTATACTTGAAAGTTTCCACAAAATCTTTTAATGATTTTGATATATACGCTGCGGTTATATTCCTACTGTTGATAATAGGTTCATCCAAACTGAATGAGTCTCCCAAAATCTTAATTGGAGTCGAATGACTTTCGCAATATTTACATTTTTCATTCTTCTTAGATTGATAAAATAATTCGATTCCATAATTTAAGTCTTCGTCCCTTTCGAGATTACATAATACTCTCTCCAAAATCAACCTTGAATTTTTATCAATAGGTAAATAGAATAAAGTACAAATCATGGCAGATTTTATTTCTGGATGATTTCTTTGAATATAGTGTATTAAGCCACCAGATGTTGAAGCTGATATTAAAAAAATAGATTTATTATAGAAAGTCGAATTTTTGTTATATATCCCTTGATAAGAATGAAATGACTCAATATTAATTTCTTTATCTTTAAGAAATCTTCTGATATATTTTGTCATTGAATAGGCGATCACATTTATAGATAATGTATCACAATAAATATTTTCAAAATTTTGATCTTCAAAAAGGTGAAGGGTATTTATAGCTATAAAATCAATTTCTGATTTATAAACAAGAACATTGGCAGTTCGTAAGAATTTAGCGGAATGTTTACCGGATGGAAATTCAAAGTGGTGCGATACCCCATTACTTTCAATCAAACCACCATTCTTTGTAAATATTTCACACAGACCTTGGTTGATAATTTCTTTTAGGTGCTTATCTAAGAATTTTGACTTTTTATTAGTCTGGAAAGAGTAATTATTATAAGAGATAAAATAAATACTTTTTTTTAATGATTCTTCTTCAACTTTAGGAATGCTCTTAAATAATGAATTTAAGTTTTCCTGAAAATCTTCCTCTATATTTTTTAAACTAGCACAATGAAAAATTAACAGGGCGCTGGTCTGGTGAAAATTTTTAAAATGCTGGGATAATTCTTTATTTAAAATATTAAAATCAAAACTTGTATCAGGATTGAATATTACTGTTAGTTTATTGTACTCTTTATTTTTTGATGATGAATTGAAAATGTAGAACTTCCCCATTTAACTATAATTTTTAAAAGGGTACAATATGCTTACATATGAACCTTGCGATTGTACATTTTTTTTTGAATTAAAATCTGATTTGTTCCAATCATTTAATTCTAGTGAAGACAGATTATTTTTCTCAATGGACTCATATTCATTCTCGATTAAATCTCTGTATATGGCATATTTATCAGTGTAGATTCTTAGAAATCCCTTTTTATTTAATATCCTTAGTATCCTATCTAAACCAATACCTTTTTTAGATTTTAAATTTGTGTTTGAAGATGTTTGATTTTTAATCAAGCATTGCTTTATAATTTCTATATCACTTAAATCGTTGTTTTTTCCAAATTTATTTATGAAACCTACTCCAGAATCGAAGACTAAAATTTCCAAATAATATATTTGATTGAGGTCATTTAGTGACTTTTCATTGATTACAGGATGATTAAAGAAATTTGCTATTGGAGTGTTCTGATAATCCTCTATAATCTTTCGCTTCTTATTTTTATGAAACCTCATATAGACCCCTCTAATACTTGTTGGTATCTCTACTAAATTTGAATCTGTTTTACCCCATTCATATGTGTTTTTAGTAAGTTCATAGATTATGGCTCCTATATCTTGGAGAACACTTTGAATCTCCTTAATATTATTTTTATTGAAAGTTAATACATAGTCGGTAAGAATATTTTTAATGTTTTCTGAAATCAAATTTTCATCATCATTGAAGCCTTGAGAATTTTCAAACAATCTTATTAACCCTCTATTTTCAGACAAATGATCAGTATTTACAAAAATATACTTATTTCCTTTCATTTTTGATAGAGAGTTCATTGTCGTGAAAAAACTGTTTTGTAAATTCCTTAAATCATTCTTTATTGATTTATCATTTTTATCTACAAACCTTGAGGTGTTCCATAATAAAGATATTATTGGATAAGCATATTCTTGGTCATAGAATTGATCCAAATTATTTTTCTCAACATCGATTTTAACTTTTGAAATATTACAATTCTTATTTAACGTGATGATAAACCTTAGTAAGTCTGCTAAAATTCCAAATCTATATTTGTCAAATTGATTTGGGAGAATAAGTATCGAATATTTTGATTTATAATAATTTATATTTCTATATAAATTACTTAACTTGGAAGGTGTTATGTTTCTATTGATTCTTATTTCTTCTGTCATTTATTTTTTATTTCTAAAAATTAATTATACTAACACTTCAAAGCTATATTTTCTATAGAATTAAAACGAAGATAGAAAAATTACCGAAACTTAAACTTGTCCTTTTTAAATAACAATATATAAAGTTAAAATTGCATTCTAGTATTTATTGAAGATAGTTTTTATTCAAAAAAATCTTCAATTTTATCAATCCACTTCGGTTTTTCATTTATTTCAATATTACAGTAGTTATCACAAATTTCTTTTTTATGCGAATCAATAAATTTAGATATTTTTTCTTTAAATTTTCGGGGGTTTTCCCCTAAACCTCCAATTGAATAAATTATTGAATCATCACCTTTTATAAAACTATTCTTAGAACCCGGGTCAAACGCAAACTTACTAAACGCTTCTTTTACGTCATCTTGAGTTGATTGCTCGATCGTAAGTTTTAAAGCTTTAAAAAATGGTTCTGGCACAAGAGCCTCTTCAATTTCAGTTGGGTATTTAATATCAGTATCAATTTTATGTAATTGAATACTGTTATTTTCCATCACTTGGAGTCTTCTTAATCTCAATAATTTATTTTGTAAGTCTGGAAGTACATCTTTGCCAACACCCTGAAAATCGGTATCAATTAAACAGAAAATTTTACCGTGTAGATGTGACTTTTCGCTCTTTTGGGAAATTGGAGTATGAAGGTAATTATAAAGTAGTTTTACAATAGCACAACCACCCACAGGCAGAATCCTTAAGTTTTCTGTATTCGAAAGATGTTTATTAATATAATTTTTATCCTCTTCGCTTTCTACAATTAACCAATTATTTTTTTGAACTCTTAAAGAACTTATTATTGCAGATGCCAAATCAAAAAAACTTTTGAATTGAACATCATTAGGATGGGAGCCGTTATCTTCAAAATAATTTCTAAAAGAAAATTCTGATATTTGAATTTGTTTTTCACTAAGTGAATCTATATGATACAAATTCCCTTTATCTATGATTGGTAAAGAACCATACCAATGAGAAGTGATTAATAATTGGTTGTCGAATTGATTAGCCAGTTGTTCTAATCTATCAAATTGATCATAACACATAGAAATATGCAATGAAGATTCTGGTTCATCAATGGCAAGAATAACCTTTTTACTTTTTTTTATGTCTTGAGTCAAAAATGCATATGCAATATCAATTAATGCTTTTTTTCTTTCACCCGCTGACAAAAATTTTATTTGTTTACCTGACTTTTTTAAATTTCTCTTTGAAAAAAAGGCTTCTACCACAACATCTGTCAAGTGATTAGCGGTTAACCTTGTTTTAGCTTTATACTCCTTTTTAAAATCATACTCAGGATCAATTTCTTGAATAGTCTTTTCGATTTCCTGAACAAAATTTTCTAAATCACTATTGACGATATCCAAAATACTTTGAGTTTTTGTTCTTCCTGCTTTTACTGGTAATTTTTCATTTAAAGTTTTTTCTATTCTTTTCTTTACGTCTTCACTCATTAGATCCTGCATACCTTTAGACTCTAATCTCAAAAACTCCTCTATAGAAGTTTCTACAGGTATATATTGATAAGAATAAAATTTTGACAAATCAGATTTTAGCTTATTAATTAATTTATTTAGTTTACCTAATTCGTTAAATTCTTTTTTTTCGGCAAGCCTTTTTTTTATCATTTTGTCAAAAGTCAAAAATATCTCTTGATTTCTGTCAGGCTGAGGCCAATATGCACAAGTAATCAAATAATAATTCGGTTCTAAACTTTTAAGTAGAGGCTGTTGGTCAAAAAAAGATTTATAAGTTTTAAAATTTGTTGAAGACGAAAAAGAAACATTAAATAAAAAGTCGCTGATTATAGGAATTGCTGGTTGGACATTTTTTGAAAATTTATTCAATTCGTTTTTCTTTATTAAAAATAACGGAGCTACGAAGGCCTCCGATTTCTTTTCATTTGTGTGGTATATAAATCTTTTATTATTAAAAAAGGTGTCTAATGCTTCTAAAATAGAACTTTTTCCTGCACCATTCTGTCCAATAAATAAATTTAAATTTTCAATCCTTCTCGCTCCAAAAGGAATATAATTTGCTCCTTTATAAATTTTATAGTGTCTTAAAAATAAACCTACTACCATTTAAATTTGCATTATAAATTTTTAAATTATTGAATAATCAGTTATAACTATTAAATATTTTTGTAAAATATGGAATTAATTCCCTCACTAGAACTTATTATAACGCAATCTAGATATGGTCTAAAGAACCAGTAAATTTATTCATTCTCTTTAAAAAGAGAGTTTTAAGGAGATCTGTTAAAATTTAACTCTCATTATTCATTCGGCAACCCAATATCCTTACAAACTCGTTTAAAAAGCAAACCGGGATCTTCATCTACAGCTAACGCAATTAAATATAACTCTCTAACCCTTAATTGAGTGGCTGGATTATTAGCCAATTCACTCAAACGAGTTTTGCTAATTCCTGTTTTACGAGAAACATCTGATCTATTAATAGATTTTTTAGCAAAATAGAGCCCTAGTTCTGTCATCAATTTATCTTCTTTTCAATACATAAAGTTAGGCTTTAAGTTAAAGTTTTCCGATTATCTAAACATTTACTTGTGTTTTTATCTTTTAATCAATACATTTATTCCGAGTTTAAGAACAAATTATCTTATTTTATGAAATGTTATTTTGACTAATGTTCACAATATCCCATTTCAAACCCTCATTACAGCTTAAAAAAGCTAAAAATGTGCATTAAAACCTAAATCTTATGCAAACCCAAGACTTCCGAAACCTAAAACAAGGCAAGCCTATCGCTTTAGAACATCTTTATAAAAGATACCACCACATGCTTTTTTGGCTTGGTAAAGGTTTGATTAAAGACGAATTTGTAATAGAAAACCTGGTGCAAGATTGTTTTCTTAAATTATGGAAACATCGCGATACCATAGAAACCCCACAGCATATTTTCTTTTTCTTACGCTATGTGATGAAACGCGATTGTACCTATTATTACTGCCGCCCCAAAAACCAGTTTAACCGCGCCCTTAATCGCCTTAGTTTTTACGGAAATTATGAAGATTATATGCTTGGCCACGACCCCGCAGCAGAAGAAGACGCGCATTTATTAGAACAAGAAGCAAATCAACAAGCCTATGAGCAGGTAAAAAAGGTAATGCCTTGCTTAAGCGCAGAGCGAAAGCGGCTTATTGAGCTTTGTATAGACTACGGATTTCAGTATAAAGCCATTGCCCAAGCCATGGGAAAAGGAATTACTGAAACCGCTAATGAAGTAAAACGAGCCATTGCCGAACTTAAAAGCATTCTTAACCAAAACCACAGGCTTGAACCCACCTCCAAGCCCGATACTGCAAAGAAGCAAACGAATTTGACAGCGGATCAAGCCAGGGTGTTACAACTTCGCTGTGAGCAAAACTATTCTTTTGCCGGCATTGCTAAAAAACTTAATTGCTCCCAAAAAGAAGTACAGCAAGAATTTATGGCAGCTTATAAGTTTATACAGCAACAACACCAACAACAAGTTAAATCGGTTTAAGATGAAAAAGAAGACGCTAAAACTTACACGAAAAATACAGCTGTATGTAGATCTCCCCACAGCAGAAGAACGCAAAGAGGCGCTTAGAAAGCTTTATGACTGGCAAAACCGTGCCTACAGAACCGCCAATTTGATGATGTCGCATCTCTATGTACAAGAAAACTTAAAAGAGTTTTTCTATTTATCCGAGGGCATTCAATATAAACTGGCTAAAGAACAAATAGAGAAAGATGGCATTTTACAAACTTCGCGTATGAATACCATCTACCAAGTAACCTCAAAACGTTTTAAGGGTAAGATGCCCACCAACATAATTTCTTGCTTAAAAGCAGATTTATACAGTACCTTTAAAAAGAACCGGGACGCTTTTTGGCGGGGCGAGCGCTCCCTTATGAATTTTAAAAAAGATATGCCTTTTCCTTTTAGCACAGAAGGTATGAGCAAACTAATATACGACAAAGATAAAAAAGCTTATTGCTTTCGCTTGTTTAAAATTCCACTAAAAACCTATTTGGGCAGAGATTATAGTGACAAGTGGAAATTATTGCAGCGGGTAACCCAAGGCGACCTCAAACTCTGCACCTCCCACTTGCAACTCAAAGACGGAAAAACCTTTTGGCTGGCAGTATTCGAAATGGAGAAAGAAAAACATAATCTTAACCCCGCTGTCATTGCAGAAGCCTCCCTGTCTTTAGAACATCCCATTGTGGCTAAAGTGGGAAATACACGCTTACAGATTGGCAATAAAGAGGAGTTTTTACACCGAAGATTGGCAATACAAGCCGCTCGCAAACGGGCACAAGTAGGTGCTACCTATAGCAAATCAGGCAAAGGTCGAAAACGAAAACTCAAAGCAGTAGATAAATTTCATCAAACAGAAAGGAACTATATCCATAATCGCTTACACCTATACAGCCGCAAGCTCATTGATTTCTGCATACAACAACAAGCAGGAACCTTGATGCTAATGGACCAAGAAGATAAAATAGGAATCGCCAAAGAGGAAGGCTTTGTTCTTCGCAATTGGAGCTACTGTCAATTAATAACCAAAATACAATACAAAGCCAAAAAAGCCGGCATCGAGATGATTGTAGGCTAAGGTAGTGTTGAGTAGATAGTGTTGAGTAGGTAGTATTGAGTAGATAGTATTGAGTGGTTTAGTGGTTGGTGGTTAGTGGGTAGTATTGCGTATTGAGTGAAAGATATTGGCTGTTATTAAAGTGGTTTTAAACGAGCCTTAGCGAGGATAAAATTGTATTGATTCCAATACCCATCGGAAGTAGGTTTAGGATATTTGTTCTTTGTTATTGGAAATCCGAAATTTGAAATAATCCTAGAGGGTGCTTGCATACCCGTAAGGTGAGGTAAAAATTACACTCACTAAGTGGTTTGACACATGCAACGCGTGGGTTCTCTTATCTATATGCAATAAGCTTTTAGATAAAAACTTTGGGAATGCAAATCAAAGATGCACGAACGCCATTTTATAAAATAAAAAGAAATCTTGATTGAAAAGAAAACACTGCACGAACTGTCATTCTGAAAAAATCTGACGGAGAGAAGATTTTATTCAGAATCTTTTAATTGGTTAATTAGTTAATTTGTCGATTTGTGAATTGGTTAAACCTACAGTCTGCAATAAACAGTAACCAAAAAATTATAAATTTATTTTTTACGGATTTCGAGTGATCCCGCAAATGTGACATTGGCGGTTCGGGATAAGCAAAATTACACAAATCAGAGATTTGCTGTTTTGCTTACTTCCCGATACAATATGTAACTTACCTTATATTTATTAGGGTTAGAGCATTTGGGCAACAAATAGGATACAAAAAACACCCAAAAAGGGTAAATTAAGGGCAATCATTAATAAATTCAATTACGAATATAGCATAAAAAAACCACTCATAAAGAGTGGTTTCATACATAAAAACATCAACCGTTAATTAGCTGTTCCAGAGCCTAAATAAACGCTGTTTGAGACGATACTACCATCAGCAGTAATAAATGCCATAAAAAGCTCAACAGTATCACCTGCATAGGTACTTGGAATTGTAATGATTTGAGATCCTACAGTTCTATCAGCACCATCAAGAATATACATTGATTCTTTTTTACTTGGATTGTAAACTAAAATCATTGCTTTATCAGTTGCATTTGCATTACCTTCAGCAGAGTTATCATCCCAAGTAAATTCTACTTGTCCCGCAGTTGCTAAATCTGTTGCAGGGTTCAATGCTCCAGATAGATTACCTCTACTTAATAAAGCTAAAGAATAATCTACAGTAAAGTTTGGTGCAGCTCCTGTAATCGCATTATTCAATACATAAGACATTGCTGCATTAAACTCTGTTTTTTGCACCGCATAAGATTTATACCCTTTCTTGATAAAACCTAAATTCGGTTGAAGATACTCCAAAGTAACAGTAAACTTGTTTCTTTGGTTAACTTGTCCTTCTGTTCGTGGATTTGCCACATTTGAAGGCTTAATTCTCAAATAGTCAATACCTTTCCAAGAAGCACCAACTACGTTTCCTACTTTACCTGATACACCGCCCAGGATTCCTTGTGAAATAACACCCATTGTATATAAAATTTAAAATTAATACTTGTTCGAAGTTGGTACGGACTTGGTACGGTCTTTAACCAACACAAGTAATATATGGCAAATACTATGCTAATAGATTGATTTGGTTTTTGTTGCCCTTTGTTGCCCGATTTTGCTTTTTAGAAAATAGATTTTGTATGTATGACACTTTTAAATCTGCCATTTTTGAAATTACTTTTTGAAGTTCAGCTTCTTTTTTACAAATTGCTGACACTATATTAATATGCTTTTGTAACTCAAATTCATCACTTAACAACGAGGTGTAACTATTTTTTAAGGTGTTTCTGCAATCATCTATTGAGATAAATGGAATAACACTCCCTTTTAAATAATAAGCATAAAAACCGCCTATTTGCAACATCATTGATAAATGGTAAAGGGTTTGTTTTTCTTCTTCGGTTGATGTAGATACCACAAAACAATTAGGACAAGGATTTATTAAGGGCTTTCCGCTGTTTTGCCCTTTATTCAAAATAAAAAAATGAGGTTGCGAGTAGGTTCTTCCGATTTGGTGAGTTTTCAGTTCAAAAGTTGACATAGCTATCCAATTTAAAATTGCTTCGCTACGCTTCGCACCATTAATTTTTTAAAAGAAAAACAATAAAAAAAGAAAGCCGTATGTTCTTGTGGCGTGGATAAGGCTGTCAAGGTTTTTGGAAAAAATACTACCCTCTTTTTTTAATAATATTGGGGTGGAGATTTTTTTCAAAACCCGTAGGGCTTGACCTTTATAGCCTTGCGCGTTGGCTGTGGTAGCCACATATATTTGCTACCTTTTTTTATTTATTTTTTGTTGTTCTAAAACATCTAATATGTCTTGTTTTTTGTAAAAAATTCTGTTGCCCATACGAATTGGATTTAAAATGCCGTGTTTATTCCAGGAATGTATTGTTACTAAACTTATCCTTAAATAATCAGCTACTTCTTGTCTTGTTAGGATTTCATCATTTTGTTTTTTAGATAATTCTTTAAGGTAGTTTTCAATTTTAAACATTAGTTTATCTGCTACCGCATCTGCTAATTCATCTATTGTAACCTCTGTGATTTGGATTGTTTTTGTAATCATCTTGTTTTCTTTTTAGTTAATTGATTTCCACTTTTTGGGGCATAAACTCTTAAAAAAATAGGTTATTACCAATTTGAGCGTTGGTTGAAGCGGTTGTATGGGTAGCGTTTTAAATAGTTGTTTGATAAAACAGCATTTAAACAAGCTACTTATACAGGATTTATAGGCAATAGCTTTTTGTTTTTTTGAGGTACGAGAAAAAGCAATATGCTATGGCTTATTACTACATTTTATGAACCTATTTTTTTATAACCGCTGACTTGGGTGGTGGGGAAAAGTGGTCTTTTATATTTGTTAACGAAATGAAACAAACAAAGGCTTGAGGTAAGGAATACTTAAGCTTAATGATGGTTTTGTGCAGCTTGAATGAAGTAACGAATATGCATCATTTGAAGCTAAATTTTTAAATGGCTATTGTTTCAATTTAGTTCGGATTTTTATTGAAAGTACGGTGTGAGCGTGGGAAAAGCGGCTATTTCACATAATGGCGTTATAACTACAGCTTTGGTGATGCGGTGGGTGTAGCGGCTGCTATTATAACTACCCGTTATGTAAACATAGCTTGGGGTAGTTTTTGGTGTGAGGGATGGCAACAGCTCTTTGCTTTTTTATTGTACTACTTTTAAAATATAATAGCAAATAAAATAAGCAATGTGCTGTGTGAGGGTTGGCAACCAAAAACTACAAGTGCGGTGGATAGCGGAACAAAACAAAAGACAGAGGATTTTGAGGTACGAAAAAACTGGGTTTTGGGTTGTGGGGACAATTACCAACTCATTCGTTGTAATCTAACTGCATTTAAAATTGCTAATAATGCTACTCCTACATCTGCAAAAACTGCTTCCCACAATGTGGCCATACCAATTGCGCCCAAAATCATAAAGATAATTTT
This sequence comes from uncultured Mesonia sp., assembly GCA_947494545.1. Lineage (GTDB taxonomy): Bacteria > Bacteroidota > Bacteroidia > Flavobacteriales > Flavobacteriaceae > Mesonia. The sequence continues at coordinate 77,112 of CANLVH010000009.1, forward strand.
TACACCGAAAGCCAGACCAATATTCTGCCATACGATGCGTCTTGTAGACCGACCTATTTTTATTGCCCTTGCAATTTTAGAGGGTTGGTCGGTCTGGATAATGACATCCGCCGTTTCGATGGCCACATCACTACCCAAACCACCCATTGCAATGCCAACATCACTTATCGCCAAAACCGGGGCATCGTTAATACCATCGCCTATAAATGCTACTTTGGTTCCGGATTGCTTTTTGAGTTCTTCGACTTCGTTCAATTTGTCTTCAGGCAACAATCCACCTTTTGCCCAATCGATATTTAACTCTTTTGCAACTTGTTGTGTAATAGAGTCCTTGTCGCCTGATAGCATTATAATCCTGGAAATTCCTGAATCTCGAATTTGTTTAATGGCTTGGTGTGCATCATCCTTTAATTCATCTGCAATGGTTACATAACCTTCAAATTTTCCGTCAATAGACACCATAACAATTGATTCTACAATACCATCTGTTTCCGAAGGAACTTCAATACTGTTTGAGGTCATCAATGCTTTGTTACCTACAAGTACTGTTTTTCCGTTGACCATCCCTTTCAATCCTTTTCCGGCAACCTCTGAAACATTGGTGGCCTCATAATCAGAACCGTCCGCTTTATATTCCAAGATCGCCTTGGCAATGGGATGTGTGGATTGTTCTTCCATCGCCATCAGGTACTTCATAAACGTTGCCTTTTCTAATGTTATGGGTTTGATTTCCTTTATTTTGAATACCCCGTGAGTAACGGTTCCTGTTTTGTCCATTACTACCGTATTCACTTGGGTCATTGCATCCAAGAAGGATGCACCCTTGAATAGAATACCGTTTCGGGATGCTGCACCCAACCCACCGAAGTAACCCAGGGGAATGGAAATCACCAATGCACAGGGACAAGAAATTACCAGAAAAATCAAGGCCCGGTATAACCACTCCTGAAATACGTACCCGTCCACAAAAAAATAAGGTAAAAACGTTAAGCATACTGCTAAGAAAACTACGATAGGAGTATAGATGCGTGCAAATTTCCTTATAAACAGTTCGGTCTTTGATTTACGTGCTGTGGCATTTTGCACCATATCGAGAATTCGAGCAATGGAACTATCCTTAAATTCCTTGGTGGTTTCCACTTCTACAACACCTTCTAGATTGATGCTCCCGGCAAAAACCTTGTCTCCTTTGGCAATGGTGTCGGGTTTGCTTTCCCCCGTAATCGCTGCGGTATTGACCGATGCTTTTTTAGATAGCAATTGGCCATCTAAAGGGAACTTTTCACCTACGCGCACTTGTATTTTTTCTCCAATTTCAACGGTCTCGGGATCGACCGAAACATAATCGCCGTTCCGATACACCACGGCCTCATTAGGACGTACATCAAGAAGCGCCTTTATGTTGCCCTTTGCTCGTTTTACAGCTGCGTTTTGGAAAAGTTCGCCCACGGCGTAAAACAGCATTACGGCCACACCTTCCGGGTATTCCCCAATGGCGAACGCCCCTAAGGTTGCGATAGACATTAGGAAGAATTCGGTAAAGAAATCACCGTCCCTGATACTTTTCCATCCCTCTTTTATAACAGGAAAACCAACGGGGATGTAGGCTACCGCATACCAAGCGATTCGTACCCAACCTTTAAAAAACGGAAAGGCATCAAAGTAATCAATAGCAATTCCCGCTATCAACATCACAAAACTGAATATGGAAGGGATGTATTCCTTAATGCTCAGTTGTGATGAAACCTTATTTTCAATTGAAGGATCCTTGAGGTCTCTTAGATTTAGTTTTTTCTTTTTCATATATGTTTTATTTTAAAATAGTTTTAGAACAAAAAATACCATTGTCAATAGATAGACGATATAGGCTGCATCGAACGCGAATATCTGCCATCTGCTAAAACCGTGAAGTTCCTTGCTTTGATGGACAAAAAGGGAGTACAAAAGCGGCATCAGTCCAACGAAGGCAAGATTCACCCAAAACAACTGGAAATCTTCGATAGGGGTAGTAACCAGCGCCAACGGGAAAAAGGCGACCGTCATCGTAACAGCATTATCTGCGATAACACTAGTGGTGCCTGCCGTTACTTCGCCTCCTTTCACCACGCTCCAGGTCTTAAATATTTCAGGCGCGGTGGTCATTATACCCGTGATGAACAATCCCCCAACGATTTCAGAAATATTCAGGGCCGAAACAATATTTTCTGTTGCCTTAACAATAAAAAAAGCACCCACAGCTATGGCCAGGGCCCCGGCCACGGATAACCAGACTTTCTTTTTGTCCCATTCTACTTTTTCGCCCTTTTCCCTGCCTTTTATAATGGCATGCGTTAAAAAAGCAGCATAGGCAGCCAGCATAATATAGCCATCGATGGGTTGTAATCCACGCCAGGCTTTGGGAAGGGTTAGTATAGCTACCAAAGCAATGATTGCCAGGTAGGGGATGGACAATACCGAAACAGAACGTTTGTTCAGAGCCAGTAGGTTGGCATCCAGATGTTTTTGGTGTTCCTTATTATTTTTAAATTGCTTTCTGGAAGCAAAGTATGCAATGGTTACCATGAGCGGAATGGAAATGATATTGGAACCAAGCAAATTCCCCAACCCGATATCAGATACCCCACGGGCGGCGCTCGTAATATTTATCGCCACTTCAGGGCTCGCTGTTACAATAGCCAGGAAAGCTGCCCCTGCAGAAGCAGTAAGCCCCCATTGTTTGCGCAGCATCTTTAAAGGGGTAAGGAGTTGATCAGCACCCCAATGGGCAGCCCAAGCTGCCAATCCCAATACTACTACCCAAAGCCAAACGTTCATAACTAATCGTTGTTTATAATTTTTCTGTTACCCTCAGTATATTTCAACTTTTTATTTTCCGATATTTTCTGGTCTTTTTTTTGTTGGCTTTGAAAGATCAGGAGTAAAATCACTCCCGTGCTAATCCAGACATCTGCGGTATTAAATACAGGGTCAAAAAAAGTAAATTGATTACCTCCCCAAAATGGCATCCATTCCGGAAGCCTTGTATCAATAATGGGAAGGAACCACATATCCACGACATTGCCATTTAAAAATCCAGCATATCCACCCCCTGACGGGAATATTTCTGCAACGTTTTGTACTGCCGGATCACTTTTTTCAAAGATCAGTCCGTAAAATGCACCGTCAATCAAATTACCCAATGCACCTGCGTATATAAATGCTGCACAGATTACAAAAACCTTTGCATATCCTTCACGTATCATCTTTTTGATATAAAAAGTCCCCCAAACAATGGCGGCCAGCCGAAATAGGATCAAAACAAGCTTGGCCAGATATCCCTCCCCAAACTTAAAGCCCCAGGCCATTCCGGGATTTTCCAAAAAATGCAAGCGAAACCAATCCAGGCCAAATACGTAGTACTCCTCGCCATAATAAAAATGGGTCTTCACATAAATCTTTATGGTCTGGTCTATTGCCAACAACAGTAAAATCAATAATGCTACACTACTTTTATTCATAATTTCCTATTGTTTCCCAACGTCTTGTGCAACATATATTTGCATTATTTAGATAATTTTAAAATTCTTATGGCGCCCCGCATTACAAACGTGAAGACGATGCCGCCAATCACCAAATCGGGCCATTTGCTATTCAGAAAATAGACCAGTACCCCTGCCAGTATCACCCCGCCGTTTACGATGATATCATTGGACGTAAAAATAGCACTGGCCTGCATATGCGCCTCCTTACTTTTGGCCTTATTTATCAACCAGAGCGAAATAAGGTTCCCCAGTAAGGCTAAAATGGAAACTATGATCATCCATTCGAACATTGGTGTTTCACTACTTGTAAAAAACCTTCTTAATACCTCTGCAAAACCAAGTGTTGCCAATGCAATTTGAAAGTAGCCGCTGAATTTTGCCACCTTCTTTTTTCTGGAAATGGCACCACCTACTGCAAATAAACTTAGCGCATATACTATCGAATCTGCCAGCATATCCAAAGAATCTGCAATTAGGCCCATAGAAGAAGAAATCCACCCCGTGGTCATTTCGATAATGAAAAAGCCGAAATTTATCCCCAGGACCCACCAAAGGATTGTTTTCTGTTTGGATTGGTCTTCTATTACGGGAGGCTCGGCTTCTTCGGTCCCCATAAATTTATCACCTAATTTTAATTCTGAAATCGAGGCTTTGATTTCCTCATTCCCTTCAAGGTGATATACTTCAAGTTTTCGATTGGGTATATCAAAATCCAAATATTTCACTTGAGCATAAGATTCCAATTTCATCCGGATCATCTGTTCTTCTGAAGGACAGTCCATTTGACTTACTATAAAAGTACTTTTGTTCATTTCTCCCATATCACTTAACTATATTTTTCCTTCCTTTATTGGAAGTTAATAAGAGAATTACCGCACCGCCAATAGCTGCAAGTAATGAAGCTATCAAAATGCTTATTTTCGAAATTTTAATCAATTCCTGATCATTAAATGCGAGATTGGTAATAAAAAGGGACATGGTAAAGCCAATTCCCGCGATCATACCAATTCCAATTATATGTTTCCAGTTTAGTGTAATATGTAATTCGGAAACTCCAAGTTTTTGCCCGATCAATGTAAAAATACCAATCCCTGTTACTTTCCCAATAGCTAATCCCAAAAGGATCCCCAGCCCTAAAGAACCGGAAACAACCTCAATTAAATTTACATCGAGCTTTACTCCCGCATTCGCGACTGCAAAAATTGGAATGATAAAGAAAGCATTGAAATCAACAAGGGAATTTTCCAGTTTGAGCAAAGGAGGCCTTGAATTCTCAGTATCTGTTTTAATAGCTTTTAAAATTATTTGTTGTTTTTTATCCTGAAGAGGATTTAATTTTTCCAGCTCTGTTTTCTCAAGATTAGTAACGTTTGTGGCGGTCCTTTCTTTTAATATTTTACTGTCTAATTTGGGCACTATTGGAATGGTAATGGCAAAAAGTACTCCCGCAATAGTTGGATGGATCCCCGAATTAAGGAAGCAATACCATAAGATGATCCCAATAATAATATACCAAATCAAATTTTTGATCCCAGTCCAATTCATTAATAATAATAACCCAAATGCCCCCATGCCCGATCCAAGGTATATCCAGCTCAACTCGTTGCTATAAAACAATGCTATCACCAATATGGCACCTATATCGTCAGCAATAGCGAGGGCTATTAAAAATGTTTTTAACTGCCTGGGGACATTTTTTCCCAGTAGGCCAATAATCCCTAGTGAATATGCGATATCGGTAGCCATAGGGATGCCCCAACCCTTTATATTTTCAGTGCCTAAATTTAGGCTAATAAAAATGAGGGCCGGAACTGCCATGCCACCTAAAGCTGCCAACAATGGGGCTGAGGCTTTTTTAATTGAAGATAATTCCCCCACCATAACCTCCCTCTTCAATTCAAGGCCGGCAACCAAAAAGAAAATTGCCATTAGGCCATCATTGATCCATTCTTCAATTGTTAGCCCAAAACTAAGATGCTCGGAAAATTCAAAAAGCAATTCATCGCCAAGAAAATGATGATAGGCACCTGCCCACTTTGAATTAGCTAAAAGAAGGGCAACTATAGTAGCAATTATTAAAAAAATCCCCCCAGCTGTTTCCCTGTCGAGGAACTTTGTTGCCGTTTCCCTGATATACCCAATAGTGGATTGATTTCGAACTGATTGCCCCATTTTATCTTATCTGTTTTTTGAGTTCATTACTTAAACCTTAATATTTCAAAAAGCTCAGTAGCGTCTTAATTTTTAAGAACTTACTGTTAGGTCAACTTTAAATATGCAACGCCCTGTCTTCGGTAGCTGCCAGACAGGCCTCCTTAAAGGTCTCGGAAAATGTGGGGTGACCGTGTGACATTCTTGCAATATCCTCGGCAGCCGCCCTAAATTCCATCGCTACCACCGCTTCGGTATAACTGTCTGCTATGCGAGGGCCTATCATATGCACGCCCAATATCTCATCAGTTTCTTTATCTGCGATTACTTTTATGAAGCCGTCGGTGTCCATACTTATTTTCGCCCTTGCGTTGGCCTTAAAAGGAAAAGAGCCTGTTTTAATACTTCTTCCTGCTTCTTTCAATTCTTCTTCGGTTAAGCCTACCCCGGCCACTTCGGGCTGGGTATAAACAATATTAGGAATAAGCGAATAATTGATATGTGGCTTTTGATCTGCTATCCTTTCGGCTACAAAAACGCCCTCTTCACTGGCTTTATGGGCAAGCATTGCCCCTCGGATTACATCCCCAATGGCATATACACCCTTGACATTGGTTTCAAGGTTCTCATTTACCGTTACCTGTCCTTTCTCATTGGTTTCCACGCCAATGTTTTCAAGGCCTAAATTGGCGGTGTACGGTTTCCGGCCAATGGCCATAAGGCAATAGTCGCCTTCTAAATTCATTTCTTTTTTATCGGACAGGTTTTCCGCTTTCAATTCAACTTTGTTGTCCGTTGCTGTTGCATTGGTCACTTTATGTTCCAAATAAAACTCAATTCCCTGTTTTCTTAGGGAACGATGCAATTGATGTCCCAGTGCGCCATCCATAGTGGCGATGAGGCTATCAAAATATTCCACAATAGACACCTTAGAGCCCAGGCGGGCGAAAACAGAACCTATCTCAACCCCGATAACGCCTCCACCAACGACCAATAAATGGTCGGGAATTTCCTGTAGGGCAAGGGCTTCGGTGGAAGAGATGATACGCTTTTTGTCTATTTTAATATTGGGCAGTGAAGCGGGTTTGGACCCTGTGGCAATGATGATTTTATCGGTTGTTATGGTTTCCGTTTTGTCCCCGCCCTTAATCTCAATCGTGTTTTTGTCCTTGATGGTGCCGTGGCCTTGATAGACGGCAACCTTGTTCTTTTTCATCAGATAATCAACACCATTGATGATTTCCTGTACCACATCCTGAACCCTTTGGTTCATTTTCAGGATATCGACATTGGCCTCTTTAACATCAATCCCAAAATTTTCGAATTGATGCTTGAGTTTGTAATAATGCTCAGAGGCTTCCAACCAGGCTTTTGACGGGATACAGCCCACGTTAAGGCAGGTGCCGCCAAGCGTGTTGTACCTTTCAATAATGGCTACTTTTAATCCTAATTGGGCGCAACGGATCGCACTTACATACCCGCCCGGGCCAGATCCTATTATAGTTACATCAAATTTTTCCATATTCATATTTTTTTTAAGTTCGTTACGGTGGAAAAAACCTTAAGCTTGACCATTGGGGGCTGGGATTCAGGCTTAAGGCACTCCCACCTATTATTTTTTACTACAATTTTTACATATCCCTTTTAATACCAGGTTCACATCGTTCACCTCATACTGGTCTGGCAAACTCTCTTCCGATATTTTATTTGGTAAACAGATTGTTTTCTTACAATCGGTACAATGAAAGTGCATATGTAAACCTGTACTGAGTTTAACATTGGTGTTTTCATCAGAAAGCGCATATTTTGCCACTCCTGTCCCATCGTTGATCTGATGAATCAACCCTTTATCCTCAAAAGTCTTGAGATTGCGATAAAAGGTAGTCCTGTTTGCTGTTTTATTGGTTTCGCTCTTTTGAACAAAGGCCTTTTTCAAATCGGAAAAGGACACGGCACTTTGCTTCCTTTTCAGAAACTTGTATATCTTCGACCGCATTTGAGTAGGTCGAATACCGTGATTTGATAATATTTTTTCCGTTTTGGTCATCGAAATTTTACAGTATCAAAACCTTAGAGAGAGTCCTCCACCGGCACCAAAGCGGTTATCATAACTTCCCATCAGGGAAAAATTCTTGGATAAAAAATATTCAATACCTGTGCTCCAAGTAATCTCTTTTTTGAAATTATCTCCTTGAGGCAGTTCATCTACCCACCCAAAATCTGCCTGGTACTCGTACATTCCGAACAATATTGTTCGTGGAAAAATACTGATCGCACGGCTCAGGCTAATCTGCGGGCGTAGCTTACTATCCATCCTCACATCCAATGTAAATAAGTAGGGCGTAAGATATCGTACCCCTGCTATTGCCGTTGTTGTTATCTCATCGAGGCTATCCTCCATTTCGTTCTCGACATTTACACCGCCAAAAACCGTCAAATAATCATAAAGGTACCTATCATAAGCAGCTTCCACTTCCATATTTTTGTTCCATCCATATTCCCCCCGGAAACTAAACTGATTTCGGATATTAGACGATATGAGGTTCAATGTGGTCATATGCGATGCCGCATCTATCATTCCATAGGAATAATACTGATCGGTCTCATCCAGAAGCTTGGAGACCGGATATTCTTCTAGCCTTGGATCCCTAGGGGTGTCATAGCTTACAATGCGTGCCATACCACTTACTAAATGGTAAAGGATATGGCAATGGAAAAACCAATCGCCGTATTCATTGCCATAGAATTCAATGGTCAACTTTTGCATTGGCGGCACATTGACCGTGTGTTTTAGAGGGGAATATTCCCCGTTTTCATTGATGACCCTAAAGAAGTGGCCGTGAAGGTGCATCGGGTGGTGCATCATAGTCAAATTGTTGAAGGTAATCCTGGTTACCTCGTCTCCCTTGATCTTTATTTTATCTGCTTCAGATAGAGGAACACCGTTCATACTCCAGATATAGCGTTGCATATTCCCGGTAAGGTTCAATAGGATTTCGGATACGGGCACATCGGGATCATAGCTGGTCTTCTCTGGCGACTTCAGGTAGTCATAGTTGTATTGCGAAAACATAGCCATTCCCTGCATGCCATCTGCTTCGTCCATTACTTCCCGTCCGGCAGTCGGGTTCGTCTTGTTCATATCCTCCATTTGAGAGGCCTCTTTCATTTTGGTATCCATCCCGGCCATTTTGGAACGGTCCATCTGCATCGAATCCTTTTTCATATCCATTTGCATTCCGTCCATTTCATCTTTCTTCATTTCCATATCCTTACCATTGGACTTGTCCCCATTCATCATATCCATATTCATTTCCTTCATTCCTTCCATCTGCATATTATCGTCCATTTGCATGCCCCATTTCTCCTTCATCTGATATCGCTCGTCTTTGCCCGGGCGGAATTTTAAAGCGGGTGCACCCATTTTCATTTTCATTTTGGCCATTTGCTGCATCATCCCGATTTTATCCGGTCTGGATACATCGGGTGCAGCAACGATAGGGCCTTGGCCCAAGTAAGCAGTTGCGGTTCCGGAGCCATCCTGGGCCATAATTTTAAATTCCAGTTTGCCGTTCTCCGGTATGGTCACGATAAAATCGTAGGTTTCCGCAACGGCAATAAAGGTTTTGTTTCTTTTAACAGGAACAACATCTTTACCATCTGCCGAGACAAGCAAAGGGTCTGGGCCGCCAAAGGCCATCCAAAATGAAGTTGATGCAGAGCCGTCAATAATGCGCAGGCGTACTTTCTCCCCAGGTTTGAATTCGGGATATTCCACATTTTCTTCTCCATTTATTAAGAACGCCGGGTAATATATGTCCGCTATATCCGCGCTTTCCATACGCTGTCTCCAAAAATCGACCTGTGCGCCCAGTGCCCCCCTGGCAATAACCTGGTTGAGCGGTGTGGCCGTCCCTTTTCTTATATTGTACCATTCTGTGCCCCGTTTTAAAAACCGCATTACATCCCGGGGCTTTTCATTGGTCCAGTCAGACAATACCAAAACCTGCTCTTTATCATACTCCAATGTTTTGTCTTTCGGTTGTATGACGATGGAGCCAAAAACACCACTCTGTTCCTGCAACATCGTATGGGAATGGTACCAATAGGTACCATTTTGCTTTATTGCAAATTCATATTTCAAGGTTTTGCCGGGTTCTATAGGTGGGGTAGAAAGGTAGGGTACACCATCATAAAAATTGGGCAGCAACATACCGTGCCAGTGAATGGAAGACTCTACGCTCATTTCATTCTTCACATAAATTATGGCATATTCCCCTTCATTAAAATCTAATGTGGGCCCGGGGATCTGACCGTTTACGGTCATACCCATAACCGGCTTGCCAGCCTTGTTGACCTGTTCTTCCCGCAAGGTCAACGTGTATTCCCGCACAGGTAAATTGTCAACGTTTCCTTCTACGGATTTTTCGGTTTGGGCTTGTAATACCAAGGCAAGCAGCAAGGCAAAAAAAGTCAATTGAGATGTTTTCATATATAGTATTATTTTGACATTAAAAGTTAGCAACAAAAGCACAAGACACATCCCAATGTTTTTTAGCGAACTCAGAAATTAGTATTAATTGATTCAATTATTCATTCAGATTTCGTGTTTCTTCTTCAAGCAAGCCTTCAAACTCAGGCAAGGGCCTGTTTTTCTTTTCCTCTTCTGTTTCCACCGTACCATTTTCCCTGATATCGTTGATCAACCATTGCATTTCCATAATTTCCCTACGTTGCGCCTTGATAATTTCATCAGCGAGTTTCCTTACCCGTATATCCTTAATTTGAGCACGATCACTCGTTAAAATAGCTATTGAATGGTGTGGGATCATCCCTTCCATGTAGTCAACACCCGTGACAGTAACCTGACTTCTCACCAAACCAATACCACCGGCAATCAATACGATACCCGACACGATGACCGCTATGTTTGCCCCTCGTTTTTTATACATATTCAGCATAAACAGGAGCATTATAATGATCATGGAACCGGCCATGATCAGCGTCATAAAAAGCCTTGTTTCACTAAACCAGAAGTGATCAATAATTTGATAAGAATTAGTGTACATTAAAAAGAACATTGCCACCATGGCGGTTGCAATCATTGCGAAAAATTTAGCATAGTTGTTGCCGTTTTTTTGATTGTTTTTCATTTTTTTGGTTTTATAAATTAATTGTTATATTCTTAAATAGTTTAAAATCAAAATCCTATAAAAGTCCTACTCATCCAAACGACCTGAATATTTATGGATACTAAGGCCTGTAAGAATGATATAATACGATTTTTCATAATGACCAGTTTTTTATGTCTATAAAAGCTGTTATTTCATTTACTCAAAGTTAATAAAACTGTTATAACTTTTTCATGCCTTTTTATAAGCCAAAAGGCGTAGCGCATTGGCCACGACCACCAAGGTAGACCCCTCGTGAAACGCAACGGCAACCCCTATGTTTGCCCAGCTCAAAATGGTGGCCGGTATCAGAAGTGCCACAACCCCAAGGCTAACCCAAAGGTTTTGCCTGATAATCGCCTTTGCCTTCCTGCTTAAGCCTATGGCAAAGGGCAGGGTTTCCAGTTTATCGGCCATTAAGGCTATATCTGCGGTTTCCAGGGCCACATCGCTGCCCGCTGCCCCCATAGCGATACCAACTGTACTATTTGCCATTGCGGGGGCATCGTTCACACCATCACCTACCATTGCGACCTTGCTTTCCTTTTCTTTCAGTTTTTTGATTGCATCTACTTTTTCCTCCGGCAACAGACTCCCCCAGGCATCGGTCAAGCCAATTTCTTCAGCTACAGCGTCGGCAACTTTTTGATTATCGCCTGTAAGCATAATCATTCGTTTAATACCGATTTCCTTTAATTGTTTCAGTGTGTCCCTGGCCGCTTCACGTGGGGTGTCCATAAGGGCGATGATACCTATATATTCTTTGTTCCTTCTTATAAGCATCGTGGTGTTTCCGCTACTTTCAAGTCCCTTAACTTTTGTGGAAATGTCTTCGGAAGGTTTTGCATCATCAAGGTCTTCGTACAGATCCAAATTGCCAATATAGATTTTGTTTTTACCCAGGGAAGCTTTAATTCCTTTCCCTAAAACGGCTTCCAAATCGGACGCATCGGGAATTTCTGTAACTTCCAGACGCTCTTTCCCGTCCCTAACGACAGCTTTGGCCAAGGGGTGGTCGCTCAGGTTTTCGACGGCAACGGCTATCTTTAACAGTTCATTTTCTTCAATATCTCCTAGAGGTACTACTTCGGTAAGTTTGGGCTTTCCTTCTGTTAGCGTCCCCGTTTTATCAAAGGCCAGGGCTGTCAACTCGCCCAGATCCTCAAGTGGTCGCCCCCCTTTGATAAGTACACCGCCACGTGCTGCCCGTGCTACACCGCTTAATACGGCACTGGGGGTTGAAATGGCCAATGCGCAAGGACTTGCAGCTACCAATACCGCCATTGCCCGGTAAAAGCTGGCACTAAAGGGTTCATCAATGACCAGAAAAGCAAAGAGTAGGATACCAACCAATATCAGTACGGATGGCACAAAATATTTTTCAAACTTATCGGTCAAAAGCTGTGTGGGCGATTTCTGGGTCTGCGCTTCGTTTACCAGTTTGACCAGTCGGGACAGGGTAGAATCTTTGGCTTCTTTAATTACCTTAATTTCCAAGGTATTATTACCGTTGATAGTTCCCGCAAATACCCGGTTTTCATCTTTTATTTCATCGTCTTCAGAATAGTCCTTGTTTGTGTTTTCCACGGGAAGTTTGTCCACGGGAACACTTTCCCCGGTAATAGGTGCCTGGTTTACACTACTTTTTCCGTTAACCACAACACCATCGGCAGATATTTTACTGTTGGGTTTTACCACGATAATATCGCCAATGCCCAATTCTGCAATCCCAACTTCTTCGGTCTTGCCATCTTTTTTAAGTAAAGCTGTTTTTGGCGCGAGCTCTGCAAGTGCAGCAATTGATTTTCTGGCTTTGTTCATTGCGTAATGTTCCAGGGCGTGCCCAAGGCTAAAAAGGAACAGCAAGAGAGCACCTTCTGCCCATTCGCCCAGAATTGCGGCGCCAATGGCGGCTACCAACATCAGAAAGTCAATTTCAAATCCTCCTTTTGCAACCGTTTCAATAGCTTCCTTAGCGGTAAAATATCCTCCAAAGAAATATGCGCCTATGTATAAAGACAAGCTTACCCAATCTGGAATTGTTTCCACAAAAGAAAGCCCGAAACCAATTCCCAAAAGTACACCGCAAATAATCGAAAAAATAAGCTCGGTATTTTTACCGAAGATCCCGCCATGCGTGTGGGAATGCTCTTCCCCTGCGGCGTGGCTATCGCCCTCTTTTTGTTCGTGGTTTTCTGCGGAAATTTGTTCCATAGTATCTTTGTTTTTTGAATCCTTCTGTTTTTTTGGCGATGCTTTAGAGTAGTCATTTTCATTTGAAAAACTCCGTTCAATCTGAAGGTCTTGTTTTTTGATTTGTTTGTTTATTTCTTCAAATTTTGTCTCTTTCTTATCAAATTCAAGCCGAACCATTCCCGATGCCGAAACAGTAGCCTCCAAAACCCCATTGATTCTCAAAAGGCTTTTCTCAATGGAGCGTGCCTGTCGGGTATGCCGAATCCCTTTAACCTCTGCGAGCAAATGCCCGTACTTTTCAGTAATTGCGGCACCGGTTCGTTCGGCGAGGAATTGAACGCGGTCGATGGAAATGATATCGGGGTCGTAATGGAAACAGAGCTGCGGGGTCTCATCTTCCTTTGTCTCGGTAACGTGTACTTTTTCAATACCCTCTTTGGCCTGTAGTTCTTTGATAAGCCTTTCTACACAAGTATCTTTTTCGTTGGGAACTTGCGGAAGGATGACCGGAATTTTTATTTGTAATTTTTTCATTTTTCACTATTTTTTTCTATCCACTCTTTAGCGGCATCCATATCTTCAGACTTGAAAAATTTTATATGAGCCTCTGAAAAAGAAAGCAATGCTTCGATAAATTGCTCCTGCCATTTGACGCTACCCACTAAAGCAACACGCTTTAAATGTGTTTCATTCGGGAGGTTTAATTCAATGCCCTTCCAATAAGCACTTACCGTCCAACCTTCAAAATTTTGCATTTCAATTTACCAAAAAACTTCCCAATATTTATATATTCTGTTATGACGGGTATCAAGTTTTCATAATCCTTGGCATCCAGCTTATGTTCAAGCACCATATATACCTTAGCTTCCTTTTTATAAATTGTTACCATTTCTTTTTATTTATTTAAAAAAATAGTTTTTCATTAACCTTATGGTCAATCCAGATTAGCATTGCATTTTTCGCAAACGCCTTTTACCACGAGGTTGATATCTTCCGTGATATAGCCTTGGGGTAAATTGATATGTGGAATTTTGTGGTCCGTTAAACAAACCGTCTCATTACAGTTATTGCAATGAAAATGCAAATGAAGATCATTGCCGACCTCGCACTCACAATTCTCTTCACAAAGCGCGTATTTAATAACCCCTGTTCCATCTTCAATATGATGCACGATTCCTTTTTCCTCAAAGGTTTTTATAGTCCTGAAGAGGGTGCTTCTTTCACTAACCTTAAAATCTTTTTCCAAATCACCAAGACTGATGGCCACTTCTAATTCCGCCAAACGTTTATAAGTCATTAAACGCATAGCCGTAGGCCGTATCCCTTTGCTTTCCAGTAGTTGGACTATTTTTTCCATTTAAATTAAGTTATTATAGGTCGCGCTTTTTTAAAGATTGACCCGTTTTAATCTTAAAAGCATCCTCAACATCAGACAAATAGATGATTCCATCACCCGGAGAAGGGGTTTTTCCGTTTTCAAGGATGGTTTCGATAGCGCGCCTGGCTTCTTCGTTTTGGCAAACAAGCTCCATTTTTACCACTGAGCTATCGGTGATATGAAAATCAAGAGATGGGGAAGCTCCTTTGCCCTTAAATGCCCCTGTTCCTTCTCCTTGGGAGATCGTCATGCTTTTAAATCCGGCATCATTTAATGCCTCAATTACTTTTTGAACCCTCTTAGGCTTTATAAATGCTTTTATTTCTTTCATCGGTTTAATTTTTATTTGGTATTAAGCCCTCTGTATTTTCTAATTAAGACAAACATCATACAGAAGGTCCATCCATCTTATTTTTTATTCTAATGGCTATGAGAAGTTTGGCTCTTTTGCATTTCAGAGATCAAATAATAAGATCCGTTGTAGGCTATTTGAGTACCTTCCGGCAAGGGTTTCAAGAGCTTTATTTCCACCCAGCCATTTTCAGTCCTCCCGGTCCTTATTTCAACCGGCTTGAATTCCCATTCGGTTTCGCCGTTTTCCTGATGCTTCTGAGCCGTAAAGATATAAGGTTGGCCGTTTTCTTCGATTACTGCTTCTTCCGGTAGGGCGGGAACCTTATTTTCTTCAGTTAGAATCCTTCCATTGATGTACATTCCGGGAATCAGATAGTCTTCTTTATTATCAATTTCAGCATGAACATGCACTGCTTTGGGGTTTTGTTCAAATTGTTTTCCCACCGAGTATATTTCTCCAGTTAAATCACTGCCTGGAACTGACTCTAGGGTAAAAGAAATTTTTTGGCCCTCCTTCACCTTGTAAATGTCCTTTTCAAAAACCATTAAATCGGCATGGACATGCTCATTATCTACTACCATAAACATCCCAGTTTGGGGATCTACATACTGTCCCATTTGTACCTTTACTTTCTCAATAAAACCAGTAATGGGGCTTACCACAGGGATATATTCATAGAGCTCCCCGTTTCTAACTTGAGAAGCATTTAAGTTTAGTTGGCGTAATTGTGATTCATACCCACGTACTTCCCCTTTTACAGACTGATAATCTGATTGGGTTTGTTGAAAAGTCTTTCCAGAACCAACTTCCTCTTCGTATAGACGTTTTTGTCTCTCAAATTCTTTTTCTAAAAACTGCATTCTACTATAGGCATTGATATAGTCAGATTGCATTTTGGTCAAATTTGGATGGGAAAGATAAGCCAGTACCTGGCCTTTGTTTACTTTATCTCCTTCAATAACTTTAATAGAAGTTATATTCCCTCCTAAGATAGCTGTAACGGTAGCTTCGTATTGCGGGGGCACTTCCAGTTGTCCATTGGCTTTTATCACGCCAGAAAGAGCTTTGGTAGACAAAGTATCCACTTTGATATTTAGGCTATTAAATTTCATTTCTGATAGATGTACGGCACGCATCCCACTTTCTTCTTCCCCGTGGCCTTCATCTCCTTCTTCGTTATGTCCTTCTTCGTTATGTCCTTCACTTTCTTCGACATTTGAAGTTGCAGTATCCCCGGAAGGACCTTCTGCTGTATCAGAATTTTCCTTACATCCGAAGAACAGGGTGAGGGTTAAGGCGAGTGTTAGAATATTTATTGTTCTCATATCGTTTGTCTTAGTTATATTTTTAATTTGCATTTTCAAGGTAGTATTCGAGTTGATATCGGCTGTCGAGGTAGTCATTAAAGGCACTCCACGCATTTATCTCAATACGAATGGCATCCCTGATATTTTGTAAGAAGGTCACATAATCTATAGCTCCTTCCTTAAAAGCCAACACGCTGCCATCTTGCTGTTCCTTTGCTAAAGGCAAGGCCTCATTTTTGTAATAGTTCCAGGAATTCCTCCATTTGATGAATTCTTCCCGCATATTTTTATACGCAGTTTCCAATTCAAGTTGATCCTGATAAAAATTCTGCTCTGCAATCTTTCGGTTTACTTTTGCTTCCTGTGTGCGGCCTAATTCAGGTCCAAAGAATATCGGGATCTGAATCCCTAACTGATATTGATAAAAACCGGATTGTCCGTTGATTTCCTGCCTGGCGTATTGTCCCTGGAATTTTGGCAAGAACTCAGATTTTCGTTCCCTCGTGACCGCCTTGGCAACATCTACCCTTTGTTTGGAAACTTCCAATAGGGGATGGTTTTCAAGTGATTCCACCAAGAAATTCAATGGTTCGTCCAATGCTTCGGTTGGCAAATCGGGTACATCGTACAACGTATCAGACACAAGCCATAAATTTAACCGTTGCAGGGAGGTCAAGTAATCTCGAAAGGCCTGTTCCAACTGGATCTTAACTTCATTTGCCTGATTGGACGTGGCCAGGTATTCCAGTTTTGAAGTAGCTTCGGTCTCATATCTAATCTGGGCAGCCCTTTCAATATCTTCAAAAATAGAGTCCATTTTTTTATAGACCTGAAAGGTCTTTTTTTGGGCATAAACAGCAGCCCAAGCCCTGCTTACTTCCCGTTCAATTTCAATGGTATTTAAATCTAAGGCATTTTTAGCAAGAGCTATTCTTTCTTTTTGTAATTTTAACCGTGGTACTATTCCAAAAATGTCAATTCCTCCTTGTTGGACGCCAATTTGGGTATAAATCCCGTCGGAGCCATTTCCAACCTCTTCCTTTCCTGTAAAGATTTGGGTGTTTCCAAAATCGTAGGCGGTTTTTCGCAATACTTCCTCACTTTCTATTTCCAGTTGTGCGGCTTGCATTTTGGGATAGTTTTTAATAGCTATTTGTTGAGCTTTTTCCAAGCTAATTGTTTGCAAGCTGTCCTGTAACAATTCGCTGTCTTCCCGAGTATTGGATTGGGCAGAAGCCGACATCGTACCTCCTAAAACCAATCCTATAACCAGAATAGTGGCTAATGATGGTGAACCTGAAGAGTTTAACTTGTTCTGCTCTTTCTTTTCCCGTCTCTTTTCCACAAAAGTATAGAGGACAGGAAGAACAACCAGGGTAAGTAAGGTTGCTGTAAGCATACCTCCAATTACTACCGTGGCCAAAGGTCGTTGAACTTCAGCTCCTGCCGATGCTGAAAAAGCCATAGGCAAGAAACCAAAGATATCTGTTGTTGCTGTTAGCATAATAGGTCTTATTCGTTCTTTGGTTCCTGTAAAAATCCTGTCTTTAATACTGGTTACCCCTTCTTCTTTTAAGGAGTTAAATCTGTTGATGAGTACCAATCCATTCAATACGGCCACACCAAATAAAACAATAAACCCGACACCGGCAGAAATGCTAAAGGGCATATCCCTTAACCATAGTGCAAATACGCCTCCTATGGCAGCCAATGGAATGGCTATATAAATCATTATTGATTGGGAAAAGGATTGTAGTGCAAAGTATAGCAGTACGAAAATTAAAAACAGCGCAATAGGAACTACAATGGTCAATCGATCTTTAGCGCTTTGGAGATTTTCAAATTCTCCTCCATAAGAAATATAATAACCCGGTGGTAAGTCTAATTCCTCATTCAGCTTTTGCTGAATATCTTTAACCACAGATTCTACATCTCTTCCACGTGCATTGACCCCCACGTATGTCCTTCTATAAGTATCATCCCTGGAAATCTGCATCGGTCCTGGCACATATTCAATATTAGCTATTTCTTTGATCGGCACTTGAGTTCCATCAGGAAGGTCTATATACATACCGCGTAGATCATCAATATTCGTTCGATGGTTTTCATCAAAGCGTACTACTAAATCAAATCGCTTTTCTCCTTCAAAAATCACCCCGGCGGTACCTCCGGCAAACGCCGTGCTTATATAATCATTAACTTTTTGTATGTCAAGTCCATACTGCGCAATTTTTTTGCGATTAAACTGAACCGTCATTTGAGGTAAACCAGAAGTTCTTTCAGGATTCACATCTCCTGCTCCCGGTACTGTCTGTATAATATCAGCCATTTTCTGAACTTTATCTGAGAGAATATCGAGATCTTCTCCATAGAGTTTAACAGCAATATCTTCCCTTACACCTTCCAGTAATTCGTTAAAACGTAATTCTACTGGTTGTGTAAAAACTAAATTGACCCCTGTAAGTTCCTTATTAAGTTTTTCCTTAATCTGTTCTATAAGCCCTTCCTTGGTGTCAGCATTAGTCCATTTGCTTTTATCTTTCTCTAAGATTAGATACATATCTGCAATATCCATTGGCATAGGATCAGTAGGGATATCTGCCACTCCTATTCGTGCTGTAGCGGTTTTAATTTCAGGAAAGTTTTCTAAAAGTAAATTCTCTATTTTTTTAGAAACCTCGATAGACTCCGTTAAGGAACTCCCTGGCCTAATTAATGCCTGCATGGCAATATCACCCTCATCTAGTTGTGGAACAAATTCACCCCCCATTCTGGAAAAAAGAAAACCGGCAATAATAAGTAATAATACGGCTGATCCTAATACTATCAGTTTTAATTTTAAAGCGCTCTTAAGTAAAGGCATATATACTTTTTGAATACCACCAATTATTTTGTCGCTTACTTTTTCCAACCAACGCTCAAACTTCCCAAACCAGTTCTTTTTATTTTGAATGGGTTTCATCAAAAGAGCTGACATCATTGGTACGTATGTAAGGCATAAGAAAATGGCGCCTATCATAGCAAAACCAAATGTATAGGCCATTGGTTTAAACATTTTACCTTCAACACCGGTGAGAAAAAGAATAGGTGTGAAAACAATAAGTATAATAATTTGTCCAAAAAAAGCAGATCCCATCATTGTGCTTCCCGCATCATAGGCAACTTCGTCCATGACTCCCTGCTTAAATTTTATTTTACCAGATCTAATCCGTTTTTGGATTTCATAAACAGTACCTTCAATGATAATTACTGCTCCGTCTATAATAATACCGAAGTCAATGGCCCCCAGGCTCATTAAATTTGCCCACACATTAAATTGTTTCATCAATATAAAGGCAAAGAGTAAGGACAAGGGAATGGTAGTAGCTGTAATAAGACCACCTCTTAAACTACCTAATAGTATAACCAGTGCAAATATTACTATTAATGCACCTTCTAGTAAGTTAGTTTTTACGGTATCGGTAGTCCTAGCTATTAATTCACTTCTGTCAATTATAGGTTCTATTTTTAGACCTTCAGGTAGAGATCTCTCCACTTCGGCCATTCTATCTTTTACATCTTGAATCACCGCATTGGGATTAGCTCCTTTTAGCATCATGATAATTCCTCCTACAGCCTCTTCTCCGTCTTGGGTAAAAGCCCCGTAGCGTACTTGATTGCCAAATTGAACATTTTTAGCTACATCCCCAATGGTAATGGGAACTCCATTTTCCGTGGTAATAGCAATCTCCCTGATATCATCTAAAGAGCGAATCAAACCTTCCCCCCTGATAAAATTTGACATTTTATTCTTTTCTATATAAGCACCTCCGGTATTGACGTTATTTCGAGCCAAAGCTTCATATACTTCAGATATGCTTATCCCCATACTGTTTAATTTTTCTGGGTTTACTGCAACTTCATATTGTTTTATGGAACCTCCAAAAGAATTCACTTCTACAACTCCTTCCAGAAGTGTTAACTGCCGTTTGACAATCCAATCTTGTATTGTTCTGAGTTCCATAGGAGAATACTCGGTATTATATCCTTCCTCTGGTTTAATGGTGTATTCATAAATTTGTCCTAATCCCGTTGATATAGGTCCCATCGCAGGACTTCCAAATTTATCGGGGATTGTTTCACTTAGTTCATTAAGCTTTTCTTGAACCAGTTGACGGGGAAGATAGGTGCCCATATCATCCTTAAAAACAATGGTGACAACAGAAAGACCAAACCGGGAAATAGACCGTATTTCTGTAACCCCGGGTAAGTTACCCATCGAAAGTTCTACAGGATAGGTGACAAACTGCTCAATATCTTCTGTAGCAAGGTTAGGAGACTGGGTAATAACCTGGACTTGATTATTAGTGATATCTGGTACCGATCCCAGATTTACGGTAGACATAGACCAAATACCTGTGCCAATTAAAGCCAAGGTAAGCAGGCCAATAATAAATTTATTATTAATGGAAAACGCGATTATCTTATTAATCATATAAATAAAAATTTAATTCAGTTAAAATTCTTGATAATAATTTTGTGCCTAACAAAATCTATCAATAGGACCAAGGATCTAGTATGAGAACCAGGATTTGGTCAAAAAAGGATATAATTATCCTTTAAAAAAACTGAATTATGCCTGTGGTGGCTGTAAAATGGAAGTGGTAAAATCTTTTTTTATACCGTTTAAGTAGAGAAAATCTTGAGAAGAATTGTATTTAAACTCAAATTTTATTTCTGCGAATTTGAAATAAGTTGCGTTTATATGGCAACATTGGCAAATACAAAATGGGGAACATAAATCTGCATCTTGATGTTGGTGGTTATCACCTAAATCTTGAGAAATTTCTGTTTTAACTTCATTGTCAAAAGTACCTGTATCTTCACAAGGCACTAAATTTAGTGTGAAGATATAGATTGACAATATGAATGCTAAAAATTTCATTAAGGCAAATATAAGAATTTTTTAATGCAATGGTTGTGCAAAGAAAAAAGGCTTCGGATTATAAAAACCATAAGGTTTCTTGACCAAAAGGTGGTATTTCCTTGCTTTCAAAACGAGGTGCTATTTCTGCAACCATTTCAGGATATTTAATTGTTATTGGTACGTTTTGTTGACGTAAGGATTTCCAATATAGCCTACTAAATTGATACACTTGCTCTATTAGCTTTCTAATCATTTTACTATCATTTAAAGCCTCTGGTGTAGGACTTGATATTTTAAGTTTTATTGGAAATGAATAACTTGAATGACTTGGGTATTTTACAGTATTGTTATACCTCAAATTATTAAAGAGTAAATATTTATATTCTCCTTTAGGGCCAATATTTATATATGTGCCACTCATTGGAATTAACTCACCATTCCAATTTTGGTCAAAAGCAATAATATCTTGTGATTTTGTTTTATTAATATTAAGAACAAAAAGAGGACAAGGCAATTGAAGTTTATCCATCATTTCTAAAACAGGTTGTATTTCTTCATCCTTCATATCCTTATAAAAGTGAATCACTATTTTTTCAGGTATTTGGTTTGTTGGTACGTATTGATAGATAGCATCACTTAATGCACCCCCTAACTGTTTAACATCAGATTTACTGAAATAATGAAATTCATTAAATCTTCCATTATTTTTAAAACTAAATGCACTCGCTACATATCGAATGTTTTCTTCGGTATTTTTAAATGCACCCACACCTATAACTAATTCATTTTTAGGTTTGACATTTAGTTGCCAAGGTGTACCATCTAATTTTGCTAATAAGGCTAATGATATATTGGTTAAATCGTAAATAAATTTATGTTGGTTTCTTCTAAATCTATCAAACTCTATTACTTGAGATATTATTCTTTTATATAATAGCTGTTCTTTAACCTTGTAATACACTAACTTTTTTTCAAGATTGGGTTCGTGCTTGTTAAAAGGACTTAAATAAATAGCAACATAATTAATATTAGGGTCAGATTTAAAATCTTTTATACCCTTTGCAATTTGAGGTAATGGATTTTCTAAATCATCAAATACTATATTGACATCATTATCGAAATGTGCTAAAACACCTGCATAAATGTTTAAACCTTTATACCAACTTGTACCATCTTCCAATAATTTTTGCAATGCTTCTACTTCTTTAGCATAACTTGTATGATATATAAAGAAGAAATGCACATTATCTAACTGACAAGGATTTAAAGGCTTTAAATTCTTAAAATCAATTTTGGGATTTCTACCAACACCATTTTGAAACACTAAATCATTGCTTTCATCAGCAACTTCACCAATTCGATTTATTTCTACAGGTAAGTAATCGTCATTATTAACAGGTATAACTTTTTTAAATTCTTCACTTAAAATGAAATGTTGAATAAACTTATCGATTTTGTGTTTATAACTTATATATTTATTGGAATCATCTTTTGGTTCTGGTTGAATATTAAAAGCTGTTCGTAAATCGTTATTCAAAATGGCATAAGCCATTGTGTTATCATCAATAAATTCCTTTTCCTTATGATATTTTAATAACCTCATTTTATATACAACTTTATTAAGATTTGTTGTTGAGGTATGTTTTATAATTTCAGAAATAGGTTTTTTAAACACTTTAGCCATACCATCATAAGAAATAACTAACTCACCATATTCACTAACTTCTTTAATTTGTACTTTGACAGTAAACTTATAATACTGTGCAAAACTTTTATTTTGATATGATCTATTACCTATCCAAATTTGATTATCATTCACAAAGTTTTGACCAACAAGTTTTTTTATGCTTTTAAAGAATTTTTTGATTCGCCAATTATAGTAATGCTTTATTAAGTCGGTTGGTTGTTCTTTTAGATTGAGTTTTAAAGGCAAATAACCTTCCTTTTCATAAATAAATGATGTGTAGATAAAATCAGGATTTTCTTCTTTTATACCAGGAAACAAATCTTCTATATTGGTTGGAAACTTTGTTTTATAGAGCTTTTGCGCATTTCCAATTTTCTCTTTACTTAAATAAAAAGTTATTGGTTTGTCTGGTAAATCAAATGTTATGATATTAAAATAAAGTTCCTGACTCATAAGACTTGGGTTTATTAATTCTACTTCTTGCTCAATCTATTAATTTTTTGTTCTACAATTTTGAGGATTTCCGTAATGTTCTTTTCATCTTTTAACATAAAGACAATTTTATCTGCCATCCAGAATTGAAGCAATTCATTTTTATTTTGTTTTAATACTTTGGCTAATGCTTCAGCTTGTTCTTTACGAGCCATACGAGTACCACGTTCAATTTTACTTAAAAGTGCCGTATCAATATTCATTTGAGAAGCAACTTCTCTTAATAATAATTGCTTTTCTTCTCGTATTTCTCTGATGTATTCTCCAAACGTCATTTTGGGGATATTTTGACTTGTCAATATTTGTCTAATGTAAGAAAAAGAAAATAAGAACTAACAAAAAGATATTAACAATTATAAACAGGAAATGAGGAAGTTAAGGATTTGAGGATATAAAGTATTTTTATAAATCCTCGTTTCCTTAAAATCCTCAAAATCCTTATTGTGCTTTTGTGGGATTTGTATAATTGTTATGTGCTTCCCTATGTATTAGACCAGCATCAACAAATTTAGTAATATAGCCTTCTGCTGTTTTATGAGGAATCTTGTTTTTGTCGGCTATATTTAGGTAATCTTGTCTTGAAAATTGATAAGGTAGTGCTTCTAAAAAACGTTCTTTACGATTGGCTCTTTTTACTTCTTTTTGTTCGATAGGTAAATCGTTAAACACCTTACTACTGTGCTTTACTAATACGCTTATCATTTCCAATGTATTTTCAAAATCTATATCCTCACAATATCTTACTTGGTTTACATCACCATCTTCCATAATGCGAAATACAGAAAACAACATTATAATTCTAAATGCTATTAACCCCAAACGTCTAACAGTTGCTATATAGTCATCGGGTTGAAGATTGAGGTATTTGGTTTGAAGCTTCTCAAAAAACACATTAAACTTTTGTTGTTGCTCGGTTGTTAGCCTTACTTCAATATCAGGATTGTTTTTTAGGGTTTTGTATAACTCAAAAAATTCTTTTCCTAATTGGTCGTAATATTCATCTAAACCATTGGTTGTATCAGTTTGAAAAACGTTCTTCCAAGTAGGTTTGATATTCATATAATAAAACATAAAACGACTAAACAAGCCATTTTCAGCACTTGGAACCAATGCCTGAATCTGCTTTGGTGTACCAGACAACACCGTTGACAAACAAGGTCTTTCAATATCTACATACTCTCTGTCCGTTCTACGATAGTAACTAATGGTTTCGTGGTGGAATGCTTTACGAAAACCATCGGAATAATTACCGTAATCACTTTTAAAAGCTTGTGCTAAAGTATCTCCTTCGGTTTCAAAAATTAACCCTCTACCTTCATTGTCAGATATTAATTGATAAACACCTGTTACACTATTGTTAGCCGGAATAAACAGCATTCTTTCAGGTGGTTTACTCGGTTTTTCCATAGTTTCACTTTTGCCCTTATTCATATTATAAGTAGCCATTTCAACTTGATGCTGTTGTTTTAGGGTTTTGGATTGTTCGCGCTTTTCTTTGTGAACAGGATTTACCAAATTTTTAATTTGGTTTAATCTCCCTTTTCCTGCTGAAGCAGGTGCAGTAACAAATAAATACAAGTTGCTAAACACTTTCCGTTGGTCGTACACACCAAATAATTTTGGAAAACAGGCACTAAATGCAGTTAATGCACCCAACAACAAAATATCACGTTCTTCATTACTGCTTGATGGTTTTACTACTTGTTGCAAAAATGTTGGGATGTTGTTGTAAACTGTTGTTGGTATTGTTGGCAATGGTTGTTTTTCTTCCTCTGGATGTTGCGATACTTCAACAACTTGTTGTTGCTGTTTTGGTTTAATACCAACTTGATGCAAATGGTGGTATAAGGTTGCTATGCTTATACCGTGTCCTTTTGCTTGTAAGCATTTATTATACTGTTCGTCGCATTCTTTATGGTCGTAACCTGAATAATTTCTGCTAATTCTATGGTAGTAATCACGTCCAGCTTCACCGTATTCCTCTGAAATAGCAAAACCAATATCACGCCACTTTTCATAAGTATCAGTAATATCGATACCTGATTGTTCTAAAGCGTTGATATATGTTTCAATATCATTTGCAACAACCGTTGTCGGTTTGTTGTTGATTGGTTTTTTAGGTACTTCTTTTTGCTCTGGAACAGCTAACCAATCTTTCGGGTTGAATATTTTTGTCATAGCTTTTGATGTCTTTTATGTAGGTATGCCAATGGATCGTGGGATAAAAAACACGCTCTGGAAATGTCTTTACCCGATTGGTCTACCTCAATGTTATATGTTTGCTTTATGTAATTGGCCACCGCAATAAAATATTCATTGTGTGACACTTTGGATAAATCGATTCTAATTATCCATTTTAAGCCTTCTCCTGAAGGTGATGTAAACAACATTTCGGTTTCGAAATATTCATCGTTTAATAATTGTTGTTTTAGTTCTTCAAGATTTTCTAAATGGTCAAAATCGATTGTCAATAATGATGAATGCTCAATTAAGCTATCATCATTTCGTTTTGAAAACACACCTGAAAATGTTACATAATCAAAATGATTTGCTTTAAATTTCCGTGCTTCTTTAGGGTTTTTAATCGCTCTAAATTGCTCTGTGATACTTTTATACTTATCGCTTGTAATACGCTCAAATATTTGGTGTAATCTTACTTTTTCAGTTGGAAAAACATTTCTAATTGGTGCTTTATAAAAACTGCTGTAAGCATACCAAGTATCATCGGGTTCATCTAACCAGGATAATTCATCTTCTTGCTTTACTTCAAGATTTAGATGTAGTTCTTTGTTAATTTTTAGTAACAATTCTTCTTCATCTATGAGTTTAAAATGATAGGATGCGAAATCAAAAACATCACCTTTAAAATCGATTAGTTCTGTATCATAATGTACCGCTCTATTATCGACAACATTAATTTGTAATGTTGATTTACCACCGTTGAAAGGGTTACGGGTTACCCAGCAGTCCCTTCCTTTTAAGGAAAGGACTGTTGATTTGGGATAATACTGCCTTAATACATACGCATAGATATTTAACCCGTAATGCGTTTTCTTTAAGATGGTTTCTTTACTTATTTCCATCGCATTTGAAATTTGGGTTGTAATAATTGCTCTGTAATAGTTCCTCTATATCTGATACCTTGTAATAAAATTTACCTTGTACCTTACTATATGGAATCGTACCATTTGTACGGAACGTTTGCAAAGTCCGTTGGCTAATATGTAGCGTTTGCATTACGTCCTGATTGTCAATCCACGTATCTTTTAAGCATTCTGCTCTCGATGCTCTTATTAATTCGATACGTGCTTTTAAATCCTTAATCTCTTGTGAGAGTGCCAAGAGTAAATCGATTATTTCAGTCATAACTTTACCTTTCCTTTTTTGATTAGGTAATCAGCAGCTTGCTGTTCGATTTCATCTAGGGAATCCATACGGTTACGCAATAACCATTGGTCTAACTCCTGACGTTGGAAATAGATTTTTTTGCCATTCGGTTTATAGTGTGGAATGGCTCCCGTACTTGTAAGTTTATACAAGTGCGATTGTGATAGTTCTAAATACTTGCAAGTTTCATTGAAGTTCAATACTTGCTTTTGCAACGTTTGTTGTTCTAATAACAACTTTTCGATGCTTTCTAAACGTTCTATAATTTTAACGTCCATCTTTTTATAATTTTAATTTAAAAATGGACTTCTGCGCAAAAGTCATCCTTGATTGTCAAGGACATAGCAAATATGGAAAAAGGTGTTTGGTATAATAGAAAAGAGAAAAAATGGTATTATTAAACCACTGTAAAACAATAAGTTATATTGTTTTTGGTATTATCTATTTGGTATTTAGTAGAGAAAATACCACTTTATAAAAATGAAGATTTATTTGATTTGGTCAAGCCAAAAATTAGCATCAACTAATTTTTGATAGGCTCTTTTTTCAGTACCTAAAAATCTACGGTATTCTTTACCTGCATTACTACTTGGTCCATATCGATAAGCAAAGAATTTATAAATGTGTTTAGGCTCAATTTTTTTAGATGGTTTACTTTCAAAAAATATTCTTTCATTAAAATATTTAGTTTCTGTTAACTTAACCATAAAAGCTGCAAGTAAGATTTTATTACCTCTATCCTTTATGAAGTTATATTCATCATCTATAATGCCTTTTTCATTTAACAGCTCCTCTAATTTTGCAAATTCTCTTTGTTTAATCTTATTAATAAGTTCGTTATAGGATAAGACATCATTGTTTTCCTCTCTAAAATCACCTTGTATAGCGTTGAAAATTGAACTTTGTTTTACTTTTTTCCTGACCGTTTTTATTTCTGCACCGGAATAGGATTTTACAATTAACTCTTGAGGTGGTTCTTCATTAAAAAATACTTCGTGTAGTTCTTCGATAGTATAAATTTCTGTATCACTTAAATCTGAAAATCGGTCTTGAAGTTCCATAAAAAGCATCATCGCATTAGCTTTTAAAAATGAAATGATATAGGCTTCATCTGATTTGTCATTATTAATAGGCTTTAAATACAAACTTTCATCAAGATCATTTTCAGAAATGTAATTGCTAATCTGGGTTAAATAATTTGTAATTCGGTTAAATTCTTTGTCATAGAGAAAAGACAAATGACCAGGTGTTGAATTTGCTTCAAGGGTGTCATTAATAGCATTAAACTTTTTGATATAATCATTTTCAATTAGTTTAAAGTAATATTTACGCTTGTTTGAATATGCTTTTTTAAAGTCGATTTCATAATTAGGCGTTGTATTGAGGTATTGCTTTTTAAAGCCTTTTAAAAGCTCTTTAAATTGGTTTTCGGTTCTTTTATCATCAGTAACCTTTTCCACATACAGTAAGTCGATAAATAGGTCTTTAGCCATTATAAATCCAATTTAATTTTATTAGCAGCTTCTTTCTTTTTATCATCAATAACTTTTGCATAAATCTGCGTAGTTCTCAATTCCTTATGACCTAATAACTTGGAAACAGTATAAATATCTGTTCCTAAAGTTAATTGTAAAGTTGCATAGGTATGTCGAGCACAATGGAACGTGATATTTTTTGTTATTCCTGCATTAAGCATCCATTGTTGTAACTTTAAATTTGACCAAGCACTATAATGTAAACCTTGAAAAACTTTTTCTTCGGGTTTACCTTTATCTCCTAATAATTCTGCTGCTTGGTCTGAAATAGGTAAAGTTTCAACCCCTTTTGTTTTCTTTTGTCTGAAACGAATATAATATCCCATTTCTTTAGAATGTTGAATTTCTGACCAAATCAGTTTTTCAATATCTGACCAACGTAACCCAGTAAGCGCAGAAAATATAAAAGCACTTTTTAAAAGTGGTAACTCGCATTCTGTATTGACTACTTTTTGTAATTCATCAAGAGTTAAAAATTCTCGTTGAGGTTCACCTTGTTTAAAATACTCAACACCATTTGCTGGGTTTATTCTTAAAATACCATCCTTAACAGCTTGTTTTAATGCAGCGTTGAATTTTCCATAATAAGAATATTTAGAGTTTTGAGATAATTTTTTACCTGCTCTTGCCATTGCATCCTTATCTAAATACTCTTTAAAGCGTACTACGAAATCCTTATCAATATCTTGAAAACTTACGTCTGTTGGACAAAACGTTTTTAGATGTTTTAGCATACTGTTCCAATTACCATAATTACCAGAGCTTGTATTCTTTTTCTCTGCTAATGCTGTTACATAAGTAATAAAACTCCCTTTTAATTTCTCAATATCTTGGAACCCATAAATACCGTTTTGAATTTCAATTTGTCGTTGAGCACAAATAGTTTCCGCTAATTGTTTGGTTTTCTTGTTAACCTCTCTTTCGGTTTTAGTTTTAGGGTTAGGTGTAAGGTATAAACGCAAATATTCGGTTTTACGTTTGCCTTTATGATAGTAATCTAAATACAAACTTATTTTGTCATTCTTCTTGCGTTGTCTTAATGTTACTTTCATAGGATGCTAATTAAAAAGGTTTTCTATTTGCCATCTGGCTACAATACGTTTTCTTCCGAAAGGGACAGCTTTTAAACGTCCTTGTTGAATCATTCTTTGAATGGTCCATCTACTAACACCAATTAATAGAGAAGCCTCTGTAACGCTTAAAAAATCTTTATTGTTTACAGCATTAGGATTCTGAACCTCAACAACTTCATTCTTTTGCTTCATATCAGCATTAAGAGTTGCTTGGATTTTTTCTTTACGCTTTCTGGCCTTATAGGCTTTTTTAGCGCAAGGGTTACCACAATATTGAGTTACTGTTGTTCGTGCTGTAAACGCATTACCGCAATGTTTACAAGTTTTTGGGATGTATAAATTACTGCTCATAAATGGTGCTTTATGTAGCGTTATGGTGCAACGTGGGGCAATATGGTGCATCATTTCGCCATTATTTTTGCCAACAGATTCGGGCAACAAATCCGTATAATGGGCAACATATATGAAACAAATATAGTTAAAAAAGGGCAATTAGGCAACAAAAAAGAATATGTAAACCACTGAAAAACAAGTAAGAACTAATAAAAAGAAGCTTAATTACTTCCCGATACAGAAATTTGCAAAAATATTACCTAACAAATCGTCGTTAGTGATTTCTCCGGTTATTTCTCCAAAATAATATAAGGCTTGCCGGATGTCTATAGCGAGTAAATCGCCGGTGAGGCCCATATTTAAACCTTCTTGCACTTTGTTTATTTCTTCCTGTGCTTTTAATAAGGAATCGTAATGTCGCGAGTTGGTTACAATGGTATCGTTACTTTTTAAAGCGCCGGTGTTTACAAAATTCAATAGTTCGTTTTGCAGAACCTCAACCCCTTCTTTTTCTTTGGCGGAAATTAAATGTAAATCGGTTATTGCTTCTTGATAAGCAGTTTGCTCTTCTTTGCTCAAACTATCTTTTTTATTGGCAATAATCAATAAAGGTTTTCCCGGAAAACGGTTTTTAATCTTTTCTATTTCGGTTTTTACCTGGTTTAGGCTTAGCTGCTTATTTTTAATTTTTTGCGCATCAAAAAGGTATAAAACCACTTGGGCTTGTTCCATTTTTTGAAAGGTTTTCTTGATACCCAAACCTTCAATTTTATCTTGCGTTTCTCTAATCCCCGCCGTGTCTATAAATCGGAAACCCACTCCCCCAATAGCAATTTCATCTTCTATAGTGTCTCTTGTAGTTCCCGCAATATCGCTGACAATGGCGCGGTCTTCATTCAGTAAAGCATTCAGTAAAGTTGATTTCCCAACATTGGGTTCGCCTACAATGGCTACGGGAATTCCGTTTTTTAAAACATTTCCTACCGCAAATGAATCGATTAAACGATTTAAAACTTTTTGAATTCTGGTTACCAATTCTTGAAATTGTTCTCTATTGGCAAATTCTACGTCTTCTTCGGCAAAATCCAGTTCTAATTCTATTAAGGAAGCAAAGTTTAATAATTCTTCACGCAGTTTTTGAATTTCGGTTGCAAAACCACCTCGCATTTGCTGCATGGCCATTTGATGACTGGCCGCATTATCGCTCGCAATCAAATCGGCTACAGCCTCTGCCTGACTTAAATCCATTTTTCCGTTAAGGAAAGCACGCATCGTAAACTCTCCCGGTTTGGCCGACCTACAGCCTTGTTTTAATAACAAATTGATAATTTCTTGCTGAATAAACGGGCTTCCGTGGCAGGAAATTTCTACAGTTGGCTCTCCGGTATACGAGCGCGTGCCTTTAAAAACGCTCACCAAACTTTCGTCTATAATGCGTTTGCCGTCTACAATATTTCCCAATTGTATAGCATGGGAGGCTTGTTCTTCTAAAGCCTTTTTATTTCTAGCTTTAAAAACCGGACTTGTTAAAGCAATCGCCTTTGGTCCGGAAACGCGAATTACCGCTATGGCTCCGGCTCCCGGTGCACTGGCTAGGGCAACTATGGTATCGTTTAAAATCATTTTGCAAAGGTAAGAAAGCCAAAATTATACACCTAATTATGTAACAATTTACTAACTTTAGTCGTCGTAGAGGAAAGCGCAAGTATATGGAAGTTATAAACCAAAAGAAGCAAGATCGCGAAATGCTAATGGTAATGCACCTTAGCCAGTTATTAAACTTAGTAACCGGTTTTGGCGGCATCATTGTACCACTAATTTTGTGGCAACTAAAAAAAGACGAAATAGAACAGATGGATGAGCAAGGAAAAGAGGTGGTTAACTTTCAAATTAGCTTGTTTATTTATTTAGCCGTGGGCGGAATTTTAACCGTTATTTTAATCGGATTTTTGGTTTTAGCCATATTTGCAATTATTGGTTTAATCTTTCCTATAATTAACGGCATAAAGGCGAAAGATGGTAACCCGGTAAGTTATCCCTTTACCATAAAATTTATTCAGTAGAAAAAAATTTATAACTAATAGTTTCCTAAATTATTTGAAAACTCCCAGCGTAAAGCCATAGTTGCGCCCGTCTTTGTATTTTTAAAAGGATAGGTTTTTCTTAATACAATTATGATTAGGTTGTTTTAAAATCGACCTACTTTTAGTCTTCGTAGTAAAATATGTCTGGTCCCGACAGCTGTACGGGATTTTTGTTTCTCCCGACACTTCGGGATTGGGCGATGCAAAAAAGAAAAATAGACTTTAAGGTTATCCAATTAAATAATATTCTTAAAAAGATTTACGGAAAGCATTTTTTATGCTTGTAATGTTTGCCGAAAAACAACTATTTTTGCATTTAAAATCACTACTTTGAATACAGAAAACACGCCCTTAAAAGAAGATAAAGATTTCTTATTTTGGATGCATATTTCGCAATTATTAAATTTGGTAACCGGTTTTGGCGGTTTTATCGTACCCTTAGTGCTTTGGCTTCTTAAAAAAGACGAAATAGCAAAGGTAGATCACGAAGGTAAAGAGATTATAAACTTTCAATTAAGTATGCTATTGTATACTATTGGAAGCGCAATACTCATCATTTTTTTGGTAGGTTTAATTTTTCTAGGCTTTGTCCTCATCGTTAGTATTGTAACGCCTATTTTGCAAGCGCAAAAGTCTAAACGCGGCGAGCAAGTGCGTTATCCGCTTACGATTCGGTTTATTAAGTAGGGATTTATGGCTGCGCGAGCATTTCGACTGCGCTCAATGTGACAAATTGACTAATTAATTAATAACGAATTACCAATTAACCAATTCACAAACTAACTAATCCCCAATTACTTTACGGAAACTGTCTTTAACTGCTGAAGATAATAAGTGAATTTGCTGCACATTTCGACTCCGCTCAATGTGACAAATTCCCTAATTAACAAATCAACAAATTACCAATCGCCTCCCGCCAAACATTTCGTTGGCGCTCAATGTGACAAATTCACGAATTAACAAATCACCAATCACCAATCACCTCTCATAAAACATTTCGACTGCGCTCAATGTGACAAATTGACTAATTAATTAATAACGAATTACCAATTAACCAATTCACAAACTAACTAATCCCCAATTACTTTACGGAAACTGTCTTTAACTGCTGAAGATAATAAGTGAATTTGCTGTACATTTCGACTCCGCTCAATGTGACAAATTCACGAATTAACAAATCACCAATCACCATTCACCTCTCATAAAACATTTCGACTGCGCTCAATGTGACAAATTTACGAATCAACACATTAACCAATCAACAAATCAACCCATTAACTAATCACCATCTACCTATATTTCGGTTTTAGAATGCTGTCTGCTGTTTTGGCTTTAAAACGCTCAAAACGCGGATTGGAGACATTTTGAATATACCTATTGTTTGGATGTTTTTTTTTATAATCTTGGTGATAAGCTTCTGCTTTCCAAAACTTCTGAAAGGGCACAATCTCTGCCGCAATGGGCTTTTTGTAATCTTTTTGTAAAGCAGTTTTTTTAGCCTCTATAATTTCTTTTTGTTTGTTATTTTGATAGAAAATAATAGAACGATACGAAGAACCTATATCCGGTCCTTGTCCGTTTTGCTGCGTGACATCTTGCGAGTTAAAATAAACATCTACCAAAGTAGCATAACTTACTTTTTTAGGATCGTAAATAACCTCTAAAGCTTCTGCGTGTCCGGTACTACCATAATTATCGTAAGTAGGATTTTTACCGCTGCCGCCCGCATAGCCCGAAACTGCTTCTTTTACACCGTCTACACTTTCATAAACCGCTTCTACACACCAAAAACAACCACTTGCAAAATAAGCTTTTTCCAGTCCGTCTTTTGTTGCTTCTACCTCTACCGGCTTAGCATTAGTCGTATTATTTGTTTCTTGTTGTTGCGCTTTGCCGTTGCACCCCACTCCTAGCAGAGCAAGACAGGCTATATAAACATATTTCATAAAAAATTATATTCTTTTAAACTTTCCTTCTAAGTTTTTCTTGCCAAAAATGGCATAATCTACCGCAAGTTCTTTATTTTGGGTAAAACCCTTCCAATCTAATTCTAATTCACCGTTTTGCGTGTATTCAATAATTGCCAAAGGCGTGTCTTTATCAAACTTATCCCAAGGTATATTCTTGAAGGTTTCTGTTTCGCCCTTACCGGAAACATAGTACATTTTCACTTTGCCGTCGTTAGTTTGCGCGTAAGCCACTTGTATACGCAACTTATCATTTTTGTCTATACAAACTTCTACCGGCTGGTCAAAATTTATTTCCAAACAATTACAGTCGCAAGTAGTTTCGTTTTCTTTGCCGTCGTCTAGGCGTTTATATTTTCCCGTATAGGCAGGTTCGGGCGGTAATTTAGGCGGATTTTCTTCCTTTACGGAAGTTGTTCCGGTTGGATTTCTATTAGCCTTTTCCGTAAAGTCTTTGCTTGTTTCTTCTTGTGCGCTTTCTATATTATCTTGCTTTTCTTTAGAATCTGTTTTGCAAGAAGCAAAGCTTGCAAAAGCCAAAAAGAACAAAATAAATCGAAGATTTTTCATAACTATAGGTTTATAATTCTAAAGTTACGGGTATTTTATTAGCACTCTTGCAAAATAAATGTTAATAAAAAAACCGTTTAAAAGTATGTCTTTTAAACGGTTTTTGATTTTTATACTAAAGCTGTAGGTTTACAACTTTTGGAAAAGCTTTTCCATTTTTTCGCGTTCTTCTTGGGCCAATTCTTGGTCTACCAATATTCTTCCGCTATGCTCATCTGTTATAACTTTTTTTCTTCCGGCAATTTCCATTTGCACTTGCGGCGGAATGGTAAAAAACGAACCTCCGGAAGCACCACGCTCAATTGGCACTACTGCCAAACCATTTTTAACGCTGCTGCGGATTCGGTTATAGGCTTTTACCAAACGCTCTTCTATTTGCTTTTTGTACTCTTCTGATTTGTCTTGAAGCGCTTTTTCTTCTTTTTCGGTTTCGGCCAAGATTTCATTTAATTCGCTTTTTTTATGCTCTAAATGTTCTTCGCGTTCTTGTAAGCGTTCTCTGGTTTGCTCTATTACCGTGTTTTTGTGCTCTATCTGTGCCAAAAATTCTTTAATGTGCTTTTCTGCCAATTCAATCTCTAATTCTTGGTACTCTACTTCTTTAGAAAGCGCATTGAATTCTCTGTTGTTACGCACGTTTTTTTGCTGCTCAGAATATTTTTTCATCAAAACGCGAGACTCTTCAATAAGATTTTTCTTGTCTTTGATTTTTTGGTCAATATTCTCTAAATCTACCTCAAGTTTTTCTAAACGTTTGTTTAAGCCAGCTACCTCATCTTCCAGATCTTCTACTTCTAAGGGAAGCTCCCCACGAACATTTCTAATCTCATCTATACGAGCATCGATTAATTGTAAATCGAACAAGGCGCGTAGTTTCTCTTCAACGCTAACTTCTTTTTTCTTTGCCATAATCAACTATATTGAATTGGATTGGTACTTTTTTGTGATAAAACGACTGCAAAATTACGGAATTTTTTTGTAAGATAAGAATGTATTAAATTTTTTGTGTACTGTTCACTTTCATAATGTCCAATATCTGCCAATAACAACTTATTTTCTGCCTTATAAAAATCGTGGTATTTTAAATCTGCCGTTACATAAGCATCTGCTTTTACCGCTTTTGCTTGCCCAATAGCAAAGGCACCACTGCCGCCCAAAACCGCAACTGTTTTAATTTTGCGACCGCTAAAATGCGAATGTCTAACGCAATGTGGATTAAAAATTTCTTTTAAACGCTTAATAAAGTCTTCTTCCGTAAAGGCTTTTTCCAAATCGCCATACATACCTATACCAATATGCTGGTTTTTGTTTTCTATTTTGGTAATTTCATAAGCAACTTCTTCGTACGGATGCGCATTTTTCATACTTTTTATTACTTTATGCTGCAAATGCCGCGGAAAGGTAAGGTTTAATTGCACCTCTTCTTCAAAATGGGTTTCTCCCTTTTTCCCTAACGTAGGATTGGCATCTTCATTAGCATTAAAACTGCCTAAACCTTCTATATTAAAACTGCATTTATCGTAATTGCCAATGCTTCCTGCACCCGCTTCAAATAATGCTTCCCGAACTTTTTTTGCATCTTTTTTGGGCACATAAGTGGTTAGTTTTTGAATGGTGTGTTCTTGCGGAACCAATATTTTCTTGTTTTGCAAACCAAGTTGCTCAGCTATTTTAGCATTAACTCCAATAAAAGCGTTGTCTAAAGCGGTATGAATGGCGTAAATAGCAATATCGTTTTTTATAGCTTTCATCACCACGCGTTCTACATAGGTTTTGCCGGTAAGTTTTTTTAAACCCCCAAAAATAATGGGATGAAAACTCACAATCATATTACAATTTTCTGCAATAGCTTCTTCTACGGTTTCTTCTAAAGTATCTAAACTCACCAAAATTCCGCTTAGTTCTTGCGAGGCATCTCCCACCAACAAACCTACATTATCAAAATC
This sequence comes from uncultured Mesonia sp., assembly GCA_947494545.1. Taxonomy (GTDB): domain Bacteria; phylum Bacteroidota; class Bacteroidia; order Flavobacteriales; family Flavobacteriaceae; genus Mesonia. The sequence goes on from CANLVH010000009.1 coordinate 113,171, forward strand.
TTCGGCATAATTTAAAGGCGCCAATTCTTCTAAAACCTGAATTACTTTGTTTATTTGCATAGAAATAATTTTACTGTGGTAAATATAAAAATTATACCTTCGTTGTAATGCAATATCTTAGAAAATTACTGTTTCCGTTTTCGCTCCTTTATGGCTTTATTACCGGCTTGCGCAATAAATTATACGATTGGCAAATAAAAAAATCTGTTGCTTATGATTTTCCGGTTATTTGCGTAGGAAATTTAAGTACCGGCGGCACGGGAAAATCGCCTATGGTAGAATATCTTATCCGATTGTTTGGCAAACACCACCAAATTGCAGTTTTGAGTCGGGGTTATAAGCGCAGCACTAAGGGTTTTTACCTTTTACAGGGAACAGAAAGCGCCGAAGAAGTTGGGGACGAACCCTTGCAGTTTAAAACCAAATATCCCGAAGCGCAAGTTGCTGTGCATGAAAACAGACAATTGGGTATTGAAGCTTTACGGAAATTAAAGCCGCAACCGAAACTAATTTTATTGGATGACGCTTACCAGCATCGCAAAGTAAAAGCAGGGTTTAACATCTTACTTACCACCTACCAAAATTTATATATTAACGATTTGCTTTTACCGGCAGGAAATCTGCGCGAACCAAAAAGCGGCGCCAAACGTGCAGATTTGGTAGTGGTAACCAAATGTCCGCTTTCGTTGTCTAAAGCGCAACAAGAAAAAATAAAAAAGAAACTTCGGTTACAGCCAAAACAAGAAGTATTTTTTGCAGGAATTGCTTATAATGACCTAATTACAAACGGAATGCAGGAAATTCCGTTAAGTTTATTTGCAGATAATTTTACCCTGGTTACCGGCATTGCGAACCCCAAGCCTTTGGTACAATTTTTAAAAGAGCAAGACTTGGTTTTTGAGCATCTTAACTATCCGGACCATCATAATTTTACGGAAAAGGAAATTACAGAACTCCAAAAACGCGGAATAATTTTGACCACCGAAAAAGATTATATGCGTCTTAAAAAAGACATTCCGCAAGAAAATTTATTTTACTTACCTATAAAAACCCAATTTTTAGATAAGGAAGAAGTGTTTAGAAGTAAGCTTAGTAAGCTTGTACGCTAACATTTAAAACCTTGAACAGCTTCTCAAAAAACAGTTCTGTTTTATAAGGTTTCGGAATAAAATCTGTAAATCCGTGTTTTAAAAACTGATCTACTTCTTCGTTAAGACTAACAGCAGTAAGCGCAATTATGGGGGTAGAACTATCGTTTTTTCGTATAATTTTGGTGGCCTCTATACCATCCATCACGGGCATATGCACATCCATTAAAATTAAATCGTAGGTAGTGCTTTTGGTTTTCTCTACGGCAACTTCGCCATTTTCTGCTATCTCGCAAACAATGTTTTTACGCTCTAGAATTTTACGGGTAATTTTTTGGTTTAAAGCATTATCTTCTACAATAAGTACTTTTTTGCCGTTAAATACCGCTAATTGCTGGGCTTCTGAAGTTTTTTTAAGGTCTATATTATTCCTAATCTTTTTAATAGAATTGGTAGACTTTTGGAATGCAATGCTAAAATAAAATAAAGAGCCAACGCCTTCTTCACTTTTTAAATGAATTTTGCTTCCTAAAAACAACAATAGGTTTTTTACTATTGGCAAGCCTAAACCGGTACCGCCATATCTAATGTTGATGGCGGGATCGCCTTGATCAAACGATTGGAATATCTTGTTTTGCATGTTTTTTGGCACCCCAATACCATTGTCTTCTACCTCAAATTTTATGGTGGCAGTATCGTTGGTTTCTTCTTCTAAAATAACTCTTATCCAAACCGTACCGTTTTCGGTAAATTTTATAGCGTTGCTTACCAAGTTTATCAGCACTTGCGAGACTTTGAGCATATCGCCGTTTAATTTGTCCGGTATATTATCGTCTATGTCTAACTTTAAAGAGACATTCTTATCGTCTGCCGGTCTTTTAAGCGTATTGAAAAAGTTTTTCATATGCGCTTTTAAGCTAAAGTCAGAATTTACTTTTTTAACCTTTTTAGCTTCTAACTTATTTAAATCTAAGATGTTATTAATAAGCGAAAGCAAATGTTCTCCCGAGTATTTTAAAGAATTAAGATGTTCGCGCTGTTGCTTGGTGGGGTTTTCATTAATCAGTAAATACGTAAGCCCGGTAATGGCATAAATTGGCGTACGCAATTCGTGGGTTACCGTAGATAAAAATTGTTCTTTAGATTTTTTGGCAGCTTCTGCCTTTTCTTTAGCCGTTAGCAACTCGGTGTTTTTTTCTTGTAAAAGCTTGTTGGCTTTGGCTCTAATATTATTGTTTTTATAGAAAGAAAGGGTTAACAACGACAAAATGCTAATAAGTAAAACACTTAAAATAACTGCTAATTGATTAAATTTCAACGATCTTTCTTGCTTAGAATTGGTTAAGGATAGCTCTGAAATGGTATCTGCCGCAGCAGTAGTACTTAAAGCATCGCTACTTAACTCTGCAAGCATTTGACTGGTGGCGTAGACCAAAGAATCTCTATAAATATTGCTCTCGTCTGCATATTTTAAGGCTAAATCTTGGTTGCCTTTTTTGGTATACATTATACTTAATTCGTCAAAAATTTCTGGTTTTAAGTATAAAGATTGGTTGCCGGAGGCTATTTTCAAGCTTTTTTCGGCAAAGTTTATTGCTTTATCTACTTCGTCTAAGCGGTAATAAAGTTTAGCTTTATAAAGGTATAATTCGGACAATAGCTCTTTGTCTTCTTTGGCTATTTTTTGTTCGGGGATATCACGTAGATATACTAAAGACTCGGCATAATTGCCATTCTTCATTAAAATAATACCACGATAAAAATCTGAAAGATGGTTTATTATTTCCGGTTTTTCTTTTATGGTTTCTAAAGTGTCTAACCATTTTTCTGCACGTTCTAATTTTCCGGTTTGAAAATCTACCCGAGCGTGCAATAAATAAGCAAAGGATAATTGTTTAGGGTGTGAGCCTATTTTTTTAAACTGAATAATGCTTTCTTCCAAATTATGATGCGCTCTATCGTAATTACGTATCTTAATATATAATTTGGCAAAGCTATAATTAACAATTGCTTCAACTACCGGTAAATCGTATTTTTTAGAGAGTTCTGCGGCTAAATTCAAATGATTTATTGCCTCTATAAACTCGTAAGATTGCGTTTTTAAAGAAGCTTCGTCTAGTATTTTCTTTAGCTGTATTTCATCATGAGAAAGTTCGCCTGAAAATAAATTTTGAGCTTTTGCCCCAAATAAGCTTAGGGTGAGCAGAATGAAAATTATAAATCTTTTCTTCATTTTTCGTTATTTGCAACCTCACAAAAGAGCAGTCGCAAATTAATTTTTTCTTGTCGTGGTATAAAGCGATAATTTGCTAAAAAAATACAAAAATCTGTCAAACTTATTAAAAAAATAAGAATAATGACACTCAAAATTGCATAAATACCAATAAGTAAGTAGATTTTGAAAGAGGGAATATATTTTATTCTTGCTTAAAATCCAAATAAAATCAGAAAGAAAACACGCGCTAATCGAAAATAAATGCTTTTTATAGAGCTGCAATTTTATATACAAGATCTATTAACCTACTGCTATAGCCACGTTCGTTATCATACCAGCCAATTAATTTTACCAAGTGTTTATCTATTACCGAAGTCATTTCGGCATCAAAAACACAGGAATGTGTATTGCCTACAATATCTATAGAAACAATTGGATCTTGCGAATAACTTATAATTCCTTTAAAATTAGTCTTGGCTGCCTCCTCAAAAAGATTATTTATAGCTTCTATAGAAACCTTCTTTTTTACGTTTAAGGTCATATCTGTAAGCGAGCCATTTGGCACCGGAACTCTAATACCGCAACCGCCAATAACATTGCTTAAATCTGGAAAAATCTTTGTAAGTGCCTTTGCCGCGCCCGTTGTGGTAGGAATTATAGATTGTGCCGCTGCTCTTGCCCGGCGTAAATCGCGATGCGGTTTATCGTGTAAACTTTGGTCTGATGTATACGAATGTACCGTGGTAATATAGGCTTGTTCTACCTCAAAAGCATCGTGTACCAATTTTAACATTGGAGCAGCATTATTGGTGGTACAAGAAGCATTAGAAATAATGGTATCTCCTTTTTCCAACAAATGATCATTTACGCCCAGAACAATAGTTTTAATAATATCTGTAGCCGGCGGAACCGATAAAATAACTTTTTTTGCTCCCCCTTTTAAATGATTTTCTAACTGTTCTTTTTCTTTAAATTTCCCAGTTGCCTCTATAACTATATCTACTTCATACTTTTGCCAAGAAATAGCTTCAATATTGGTTTGTTTGGTTAACGGATACGACTTTTCTTCCACCAAAATTTCACCTTCCGTAAAGTCTATTTTTTTATCTAATTGACCGTGAACACTGTCGTATTTTAGAAGATGACTCAAGGTTTTAGCGTCTGCCAAATCGTTAATACAAACTACTTCTATCTCTGTATTATCTAGTAACAACCTAAATAAACTTCTACCTATACGACCAAACCCATTAATGGCTATTCTTATTGGCTTTTTCATAATTTTAATTCAAATGCTTTTGAGCTTTGTAAGAAGAACGCACCAAAGCACTACTTTCTACATGTCTAAAGCCCATTTCTAATCCAATCTCTTCGTATTTTTTAAACTGGTCTGGCGTTATAAATTGCTTTACCGGCAAATGTTTTTTACTTGGCTGAAGGTATTGCCCAATGGTAACCACATCTACCGAAGCTTTTCTTAAATCTTCTAAAGTCTGCACTACTTCTTCTTCTTTTTCTCCCAAACCAAGCATTAATCCGGATTTTGTGCGTCGTATACCTTGTTGTTTTAAATAATCTAAAACTGCCAAACTACGTTCGTATTTTGCTTGAATTCTTACCTCTCTGGTAAGTCGTTTTACGGTTTCCATATTATGCGATACTACTTCCGGCGCTACTTCTACAATTCTGTCTATATTGGCTTCTACTCCTTGAAAATCCGGAATAAGCGTTTCTAAAGTAGTGTTCGGATTCATTCTTCTAATGGCCTTTACCGTTTCTGCCCAAATAATAGAACCCATATCTTTTAAATCGTCTCTGTCTACACTGGTTACTACGGCGTGTTTTATATCCATTAACTTAATAGACCTCGCTACTTTTTCGGGTTCTGCCCAATCTATAGTTTCCGGTCTACCGGTTTTTACACCGCAAAAACCACACGAACGCGTACAAATATTTCCTAAAATCATAAAGGTTGCCGTACCTTCACTCCAACATTCTCCCATATTAGGACAACTTCCCGAAGTGCAAATGGTATGTAAATCATACTTATCTACGAGTTTTCTAAGGTTGGTATATTTTTTTCCGGTAGGTAACTTAACGCGTAACCATTTTGGTTTTTTGGCAGGCTTTTCCTTTGGGGTAACAAGTGTTTCTGTAGACATACTTTCTTTAGGTTTGGGTTTTCAAAGATATAAAATTCCCATTGTTTTATGCGTTGCTTTTAAAAAGCTATTACCTAAAATTTAGGTTTGGTTATTAATTATTTCTGCTAAAAGTTTTTTGGCGCGCATCAATTTTACTTTTACATTGGTAATTGGCTCGTCTAAGCGGCTGGCAATGGTTTTATAGGGTAATTCTTGAAAAAACCGCAACTGAATTACTTCTTGGTAATGCGGTTTTAACTGCATTATAAAAGAAAGTAACTTATTGGTATCTTGGTCTTCTATTAATTGATCTTCTGCCGTTGGGGTTTCGTCTACAATGTTTTTTGCGGTAAACTGGTCTACTTTGGTTACGGGCAATTCTTTTACCCGGCTTAAATCTATTTGTATATTTTTTGAAATAGTAATTAACCAGGTAAGAAATTTATACTCCGGGTTATAGGTGTTTATTTTATCGAAAGCTTTTGCAAAGGTCTGAATGCTAATCTCTTCTGCGGCAAACTCGTTTTCGGTTTGCTTTAACTGAAAATTATACACTTGCGACCAATAGGCATCTAAAAGTTTTTTAAACGCCAATTGGTTTCCTTGTTTTGCTTGCTCAATATGTTGTTCCAAACCGGTAGGTTTTATTCCCAATGCTTTGGTTTTTGAAAAAGATTTACAATAAAGATAGTAAATTGAAGACAAACCAAGCTTAATTCATAAATCGGCATTGCCCAGCGCAGGTCTTTTTCGTCTAAAGTAACTGCCGTTTTAAAATATACCACGTAGGCCGCTAGCATCCGTAAAGCAAAAAAGCCTACAAAAATCTCCCAGCAACATCCGGTTAGAATTCCTATAAAAAATAATAACCAAAATAATAGTTGCGTAACATAAAAAATACTTAAGGCTCTTTTATGCTTGGTTTTGTAATGCTTAGCAGTACTTACGTGTCTTCTTTTTTGACGTAACCAAGCTTTAAAACTTTTTTTAGGAATGCTGCGCGTAAAGGCGTCTTTGTCTACACAAATAGCAGTGTTTTTTGGAGTTGCCGCCGCGTTTACAAACAGATCATCGTCTCCCGAGCGAATATGAATATGGTTAACAAAACCTTTATTTTGATAATAAACCGAAGAAGTATAGGCCAAATTACGACCAACGCCCATATATGCATTACCATTTTTGGCATACCCGAAATATTGCAAAGCGGTAAGCAAGGTTTCAAAACGTATTAATTTATTTAAAAAACCCTTTTCTTTTTGGTAGCCGCCATACCCTAAAATAATACTTTTTTGAGTACTGAAATTTTTCACCATTTCTTGAATCCACCATTTACTAGTAGGTTTACAATCTGCATCGGTAAAAAGAAGATATTCGTTTTTAGCGCATTTAATGCCAAGGGTTAGAGCATATTTTTTATTGGCCCAAAAACGTTCGTTGTTTTGAACGTTTACAATTTTTATACGTTGGTCTTGGGCTTGAAATTGCTCCATTACCTCCAAACTCTCATCTGTAGAGCAATCGTTTATAAGTATTATTTCAAAATTATGATATTCTTGTTGTAAGAGAAACGGGATGTGCGTGCGCAAGTTTTCTGCCTCGTTTTTAGCACAAACAATTACAGAAACCGGCAACGCTTCTTTTTGAGATAAAGAGGTTTGGGCTTCGTTTTTAGCGAAGCTAAACCGTGCAAAATAAAAGAAATAAAGCGTGTTTGTTAACGCTACCGCTATAAAGCCAAAGAGAAGAACTTGTAGCATTAACAAAGTAAAATTTAAGCTTTATCGGTAGATTTACAGTCTATTTCGTCCGGCAGTTTCCCACAATAACTACAAGCTTCTCCGTCTTTGTTTAAATGTGGATTCTGACTGGCACAAGTTCCTGCAAATTTACCGCCTTTTTTTGCCCAGATTTTTATAGCAATGCCTCCAAAAGCTAATGCTAATAATACGATGGTTAAAATAAATAATTTCATACTGCAAAAATACAACTTATCTTTTGTACGCAAAAAGGAAAACCTACATTAATATTTCATTTACATTATTTAACGTAAGTTTAGGCATAGAACAAGTTTAACAGTAAACTAAAAATCTATCTTAGCCAATTAGAAACCAAAAAAACCAATTATGAAGACCAAAAATGTTTTAATGATTTTAGCAGTAGCTTCACTTAGTTTTGTCTCGTGTAAAAACGATAAAAATGACAAAGATGCAATGCAAAATGATACAGAAACCAGTATGGATAAGGCAGATAATAATAAAAATGCCGATAACGCTACAGTGGATTCTGATAAAATGAACAACAAGTCTACTGAATCTTCAGAAATGAACTTGGCCGACATCACCAAAGGGGAAGCAAACCTTTCTACTTTAAACGATGCTGTAAAAAGCGCCGGAATGGTAGCTAAATTACAAAGTGAAGGCCATTTACAATTTTGGCGCCTAACAACAAAGCGTTTAAACAATTACCAGACGGGACACTAGATAATTTAATGAAACCGGATAATAAAGAGCAATTAGAAGGTGTTTTGAGTTACCATATTGTGCCCGGAAATGTAGATTCTAACAAATTGAAAGAATTAATAGAAAATAACGACGGTACTTACGAGTTGGTTACCGCTAACGACGGAAAATTAGAAGCCAGCATTAACGATGCCGGAGAAATTATTTTAACCGATGGTCGTGGTAAAAAAGCTAAGGTGGTAGAAGCAGACAAAAAAGGACAAAATGGAGTAATTCACTCTATAGATACTGTTTTAATGCGTAGTTAAGAAAACCATTTTAAGTTGAGTTAAGTTGAAAAGCCGCTAAAAAGCGGCTTTTTTTATGCTATAATATTTACTTCCGGTTCTAATTCAATCTTAAAACGCTTGTAAACTTGCTTTTGTATTTTCCGCGAAAGCGCTAAAATATCTTTTCCGCTGGCATTGCCGTAATTTACTAAAACCAAAGCTTGCTTTTTGTGCACGCCGGCATCTCCTTCTCTATAACCTTTTAAGCCGCATTGATCTATTAACCAACCGGCTGGTATTTTATAGCTATTTTCGGAAATTTTGTAAAACGGCATAGCCGGATTTTTAGCAGAAAGTAAATCGAAAGCTGCCTTATCTACAATAGGGTTCTTAAAAAAACTGCCGCTATTACCAATTTCTTTTGGATTGGGTAATTTTTGCTCCCGAATGCTTACCACTGCTCTGGCCACATCCTGAATACTGGGATTTTGAATACTTTGCGCTTCTAATTCATTTTGAATAGCGCCGTAGCCGGTATGTAATTTATGCTCGTTTTTAGTTAACGCAAACTTTACGGAAGTGATAATGTATTGCCCTTTTAACTGGTTCTTAAAAACAGAGTTTCTATACCCAAATTGGCAATCTTTCTTATAAAAAGTTTCTTTTTCTAAAGTTTGAATATGCAAAGCTTCACAAGAGACAAAGCTATCTTTTAACTCTACCCCATACGCGCCAATATTTTGAATAGGCGCTGTACCAACGTTTCCCGGAATAAGCGAAAGGTTTTCTAAACCTCCAAAATCTTGCGAAAGACACCAATTTACAAATTCGTGCCAGTTTTCTCCTGCGGCAGCGGTTACATGAACTTTATTATTGCCTGCTTCTGTTACTTCCTTCCCCTTTAGGTTTAAATAAAGTACGGTAGCATCTAAATCTTTGGTAAGTAAAATATTACTTCCGCCTCCCAACAAAAAAACTTCAGAAGCATAGACTTGCTGCAACACTTCTTTTAAGCTTTCTTCGGAGTTTACTTCTACAAACTGTTTGGCTTTCACAGGAAAGCCAAACGTATTGTAGTTTTGTAAAGAATAGTCACGCGAAATTTTCATTACTGCGCTTGATAAGCTTTTAAAGCTTTTTCTAAAATAGTTACTGCTTTTAGCAAGTTTTCTTTTTTAAGTACATAGGCTATACGCACTTGGTTTAAACCGGTGTTTGGCGTAGAATAAAAACCTGCAGCCGGAGCAATCATTACCGTTTCTCCGTTATAATCATAACTTTCTAACAACCATTTTGCAAAATCGTCTGCATCTTCTATTGGTAATTCTGCTATACAATAAAAAGCACCTTTTGGCGTACCTACTTTTACGCCATCTATATTTTGTAAGGCTTCTACCAGAGTGTTTCTGCGTTCGGTGTATTCGTTAATTACATCTTCAAAATAAGAGTCTGGCGTATCTAGAGCCGCTTCGCTAGCAATTTGTGCAAAGGTTGGCGGACTTAATCTGGCTTGGGCAAATTTAAGGGCGGTTTCCATAAAGGCTTTATTTTTAGAAACCACACAACCTATTCTGGCGCCGCACATACTGTAGCGTTTAGAAACAGAATCTATCATAATAGCGTGTTGCTCCAATCCTTTTTGGCACATTATAGAGTGGTGTTTTGCACCATCGTAAGCAAACTCTCTATACACTTCGTCTGCAATAATAAATAAATCATGCTTTAATGCAAGTTCTGCCAATTGTTGCATTTCTTCTTGCGTATATAAATAACCGGTAGGATTGCCGGGGTTACAAATAATTATTGCCCGGGTTTTATCGGTAATTAAATTCTCAAATTTGGAAATTGCAGGTAGCGCAAAATTGTCTTCAATACTAGCTTTTACCGGCACCACATTTACGTTTGCAGAAGTGGCAAAACCATTATAATTGGCGTAAAAAGGCTCTGGAATAATTACTTCATCGCCAGGATCTGTAACCGTTCCCATAGCAAATAAAAGAGCTTCGGACCCACCGGTGGTTACAATTATATCTTCCGGTTCTACCGGAATATTATTTTTTTGGTAATATTTTGAAAGTTTGTTTCGATAACTTTCAAATCCGGCAGAATGACTGTAAGAAACAATCTCTAAGGTATTATTTTTAACTGCTTCTAAAGCAACTTTTGGGGTTTTTATATCGGGTTGACCTATATTAAGGTGGTAAATTTCTTTTCCTTCTCGTTGCGCTTTTTCTGCAAACGGAACTAATTTACGAATTGGCGATTGTGGCATAGCCAAACCTTTTTGAGATATAGCGGGCATAGACTTAACTTTTAAAATTAATTTTCACAGTATCGTTTCAATTTTTCAAAGAAACGACAAGTTATTTATATATAAAAATAAAAGCCGCTGCAAGTAGCAACGGCTTTTTAAAAGAATAAATTTCTGTTATTTTTCTAAAATACTTTTAGTATCTTTTTTCTGCACATAGCCTTTAATTTTTAAAGGATATGGAGATTTTTCTGCATTAGAATAAACGGTAACGGTTTTTCTAATAGGTCCTTGACGAGAAGTATCGTATTTTACTTCTATCTCTCCGGTATCACCCGGCGCAATAGCGTCTTTAGGTTTTTTGGGCACAGTACAACCGCAAGTAGATTTTACTTCTTTAATAATTAGCGGTTCATCTCCTGTATTGGTAAATTTAAAAACCCGTACACCATCAGATTTATAAGCTACTTCGCCATAATCTATGGTTTCTTGTTCAAATTCCATTTTAGCTTGGGCATTTAAATTATAACCAGCTATAAATAAAAATGTGAAAATCGCAATAATTCGTTTCATAATTAAAATATTTGGGTACTAAGATATAAATAAATTCTATTTAATTAAAAAAAGTAGATTCGTAATATAACTACTTTCAAAATAAGCTTTATATAAGTACTTTTGTTACTTCAATTCAAATATTAGACCAAATTATGGCAATTGCTGCAAAATATAATCCTAAAGACATAGAAAATAAATGGTATAGCTATTGGATGGAGAATAAATATTTCCACTCTACCCCCAATAATAAAAAGCCTTACACGATTGTAATTCCGCCGCCAAACGTAACCGGAGTTTTGCATATGGGGCATATGTTAAACAATACCATTCAAGATGTTTTGATTAGACGAGCGCGCTTGCAAGGCTATAATGCTTGCTGGGTTCCCGGAACAGATCACGCCTCTATAGCTACCGAAGCTAAAGTAGTTGCCAAACTCAAAGAAGAAGGTATTGATAAAAATAGCATCTCAAGAGAAGATTTTTTAAAACATGCCTGGGAATGGACAGATAACTATGGCGGACAAATACTGGAACAATTAAAAAAACTAGGTGCTTCTTGCGATTGGGACCGTACAAAATTCACCTTGGACGATGATATGTACGAGTCGGTTATAAAAAGTTTTGTCGATTTATACAATAAAGGACACATTTATCGCGGTTACCGAATGGTAAATTGGGACCCCCAAGCAAAAACCACTTTATCTGACGAAGAAGTTATCTACCAAGAACAGCAAGGTAAATTATACTATGTAAAATATGCCATAGAAAATTCAGAAGATTACGTTACGATTGCCACCACAAGACCTGAAACTATATTTGGCGATACTGCAATTTGCATAAATCCCAACGATGAGCGTTTTACACACTTAAAAGGAAAAAAAGTTATAGTGCCGGTTGTAAACCGAAGCATTCCTATAATAGAAGACGAGTATGTAGATATAGAATTTGGTACCGGTTGCCTTAAAATCACGCCCGCGCACGACGAAAACGATAAAGCTCTAGGCGAAAGACACAATTTAGAAATCATAGATATTTTTAACGAAGACGCTACGTTAAATAAGTACGGTTTGCATTACGAAAATCAAGATCGTTTTGTTGTCAGAAAGAAATTTGTAAAAGAATTAGAAGAAAAAGGTTTTTTACTGAAAACAGAAGATCATCTTAATAAAGTAGGAACTTCAGAGCGTACCAAAGCAGTTATAGAACCACGTCTTTCTGAACAGTGGTTTTTAAAGATGGAAGAGTTGGTAAAACCAGCAATAGATTCGGTTTTAAAAACCAAAGAAATAAAACTTTTTCCAGATAAATTTAAAAACACCTATAGTCATTGGCTTAAAAATATACGCGATTGGAATATCTCTAGACAACTTTGGTGGGGGCAACGCATACCCGCTTATTACTATTCCGATGATAAAAGCAAATTTGTGGTAGCAGAAACCCAAGAAAAAGCTTTAAAATTAGCACAAGAAAAAACAGGTAATGCTAAGCTTACGCTGAAAGATTTACATCAAGAAGAAGATGTGTTAGATACATGGTTTTCTTCGTGGCTATGGCCGATGAGTGTTTTTGACGGCATAAGAAATCCGCAAAACAAAGAATTTCAATACTATTACCCGACTAACGATTTGGTTACCGGACCGGATATCTTATTCTTTTGGGTAGCCAGAATGATTATTGCCGGTTACGAATATACAGATAAAAGACCTTTTGAAAACGTTTACCTTACCGGTTTGGTGCGCGATAAACAACGCAGAAAGATGTCTAAATCTTTGGGTAACTCTCCAGACGCCTTGCAATTAATAGATGAGTTTAGTGCAGATGGCGTACGCGTAGGTTTACTTCTGAGTAACGCTGCCGGTAACGATTTACTTTTTGATGAATCTTTATGCCAACAAGGTAAAAATTTCGGCAACAAAGTGTGGAATGCCTTTAGGCTTTTAGAAGGCTGGGAAATAGACGAGAATAAAGAACAACCCGCTTCTTCGCAAATAGCTTTAAATTGGTATAAAAATGTTTTCCAAAAAACCTTGCGCGAGATAGAAGACCATTTCAAAAAGTACCGCATTTCAGATGCATTAATGGCTACTTACAAATTAATTTGGGACGACTATTGTTCTTGGTTATTAGAAATGATCAAACCGGCGTACGGCCAGCCTATAGATGCAAAAACTTATAACGAAGTAATAAATCTTTTAGAGCAAAACTTAATTATTTTGCATCCTTTCATGCCGTTTCTTACCGAAGAAATTTGGCAAAACGTCACGCCAAGAAAAACCGAAGAAGCTTTAATTATCCAAAAATGGCCGGAATTTGAAGATTTTGACAAACAACTAATCACCGACTTCGAACTGGTAAAAGAAGTGATTTCAGGAATTAGAACCATCCGAAAAAATAAGAATATTTCCTTTAAAGAAAGTATTGATTTAAAAATCATCAATAACGAAAAGTTAAAGAAAGATTACGATGTAGTAGTCGCTAAACTCGGCAACATAGAAAATATAACTTACATCAATCAACAAGAGGAAAATGCACTTTCTTATCGGGTAAAATCCAACGAGTATTTTATTCCTATGGCTGGTAATATAGATGTTGAAGCCGAAAAGGAAAAATTAGAAGAAGAACTAAATTACCATAAAGGGTTTTTAAAAGCAGTAGAGAAAAAGTTAGCAAATAAGCGTTTTGTAAAAAACGCCCCGGAAAAAGTGGTAGCCAACGAAAAGCAAAAGCAAGAAGATGCTCAAAATAAAATTGCAGCTATTAATAAAAGCTTAGAAAATTTAAATTAAGCTAAACAACTAACAACTCTATAAAAAGCCTTCTAAACTAGCATCACCCGATGTTTTTAGAAGGCTTTTTTATTTTAAAGAAAGAATAATTATTAGGGCGTTTCCCCTCCCCAATAAAAAATTGGGGAGGGGCCAGGCTATCCGCTTTTACGCTTCAACAAGCCTTGGGGCTTGTTTGCAGGGTAACCGCTACTATCCTTAACGCGGATCTATAGGCTTTATGCTCTAAGCTATTTTATATTATTTTTTAAGAGGTGTTTTAGTGCTTTGGGAGTTTTGAAAAATCTGCTATAAACCGTATTAGCTACGTAGTCCTCTTATAGCCTACGGCTTATAGCGAACAGCCTACAGCTTTAAATTTTAAACAAAAAAAAAGCACCTATCTTATCGATAAGTGCTTTATAAAAAAAGGCGGCGACATACTCTCCCACAAAGATAGTAGTACCATCTGCGCTAACGGACTTAACTGCTCTGTTCGGAATGGAAAGAGGTGAGCCCCGTTGCTATAACCACCTTAAGCTTTTGAACCGGTAGAAATTTTTATTAAGTCTCAATACTAATTACTAAGTACTCACTACTACAACACCACCGGCTGCTAATAAGGTAACATATTGAAAAAACAAAGAAAAACAAGTTAAACATCTTATACACTACACTGCAAAAGGTTTTCCCTTCTTCCCTTAAGATAAACCCAAGGGAAGAAGAATACATAAGCTAAACGGGTTATTAGTACTACTCGGCTA